>JAHZEL010000001.1:0-118693 GCA_019421865.1 Desulfovibrionaceae bacterium
TGAAGTTATTGTGTGAGACATTTCATATCGAAATTCCAAATGAGTATAGATAACTGCAAATAACAGTTTGTAGGGGAGTTCTGATACTCCCCTATAAAAATGGCTATTTATCAACTGTTTGTTGTGACATAGCCTTTTGTAAAAGTGCTCCTTCTGATGAACGGCAAGGGCGCTGCGGGTATAAGTAAGAAGATAAGTAGTTATTTTTCATTGAGTTACGATATATTTTCTAGTCAGGATCCCGGTCGGAAAGGGAATAAAAAATATTTTATAAAATCAAGGAGGGAAGGAGCTCTGCTGCCGTGAAACGCGTGATACTTGTGAGGGCGAGCTGTTGTCGGCGGATTCGGGAAAGGGCATGGCGGGAGCGCTCTTCAGCGGATATGAAAAGCCGCGCATGTCTATTCGGGCCTTGTCTTTCTCCGCCTTATGCCGAGGTACCGGAGGCATAGTATCGGCGGATGATTTCTTTTCGTTTCCTTCATCGTTGCAGAGAGCTTCCTGCTGAGGCATGGCAAGAGCGATGACCGGAAGCCGATCTGCCCCGGCGACAGGCAGAGGGCTGGAACTATCGTTTTCATCCATGCCCTGCAGAGGAACATGAGGCACAAAAAAACCACCTGCACAGCATGCAGGTGGTTTTTTATCAAAAGGCACAGGCCTTTTTTATCAGACGGTTACTTCTTCAGCGCGCTCTTGTAGAGGAACGCCTTGTCGAACACTTCATACCACTTGGGAGCGTCGGGGAACACGACGGTCTTGTGGGAGAGGTCCTTGCCCTTGAGGCCGGGATAGTCGGCGGTGTAACGGAAGGCACGATGCACCATGTTGAACGTGGCGTTGATGTCTTCGATACCCTGAGGATCGGGAATGGCCTCGACTTCGCTCATCATGGGTCTGGCTTCACCCTTGCGGACGAAGGGGTTGATGTATTCCCACACGACTTCCTTGTCCTTGGTCACTTCAAAGATGTGGCCGTTGGCGGTGGAGGTGATGAGGGTGTTGCCGTTGGGCAGGTGCTGGGTGGAACCCTGATAGGCACTGTAGAAGGAGTTCAGGTTCTTGGCGGCGTATTCCCATTCGATCTTGTTCGTCTTGATGTCGACGATCACGGCACGGGAACGGTTGGCCTGAGGACGCTGCCAGCCGTTGTCGAACAGAGCAACCTTGTCGTTGCCGATCCAGGTGGCGTCGTGGTTGCCGAACAGAATCTGGCTGCCGTCGTCGCAGAAGCTGGGCAGAGCGCCTTCACCGTGGTTGGAGGGGTTGCCGAAGCGCCAGACGACCTTGCCGCTCTTGTCGTGGTTGACGATGAAGACTTCGCCGAAGTTACGGGAGCTGATCAGAACCTGATTGGTTTCGGGATTGTAGCGGACGCTGTTGATGTGCATCCAGTCGGAGTCGCCGTAGTAGTTCTTGATGGGCAGGCGATAGTTGATGTCGAACTGATCCTTGCCCGTGCCGATGTGATCCCAGGCATGCCAGGACCAGACTTCATTGCCCTGAGGATCGACTTCCACGATGTAGTCGGCCCACAGGCCGTCGTAGTTGGGCTTGTGGCCGGTTTCGGTGCCGGGCTTGGGCAGCGTGCCGGGCTTGCGGCCCTTGGCAATGGCTTCGTCATAGGTCTTGTGTTCCCATGCCACGATGAGGGTGTTGCCGTTGGGCATGCGGTCGAAGGCGTGATGACTCAGCTGCTTGTCGTTGTAAATTTTGTGTTCCCACACCACGTTGCCGTCCCAGTCGATTTCCTGCAGGCAGCCGGTCATGCCGCCGAAGGGGACCGTGTTTTCGTAGCGCAGGCCGCGGAGCAGGTTGCCGTTGGGCAGAAGTTCCGCGTAGAGACCGGGGCGACCGGCGGTCTTCCATTCGTGGACAATATTGCCTTCCATGTCCAGCAGGTAGGAGGAGAAGCCCATCATGGGAGAGATCAGCGTGTAGCCGTCCAGGGCTTTAGCCTTGTCGTACACCAGAACTCCGGTAGGCACGGACATGACTTCCACTGCGCCGGAGGTCTGGGGATGTGCCAGGACACCTGCTCCGATGAGCAGGGCTGCGGCCAGGGAGGAGGCAATGAATCTGTTCATGAGATCATCCTTGTTAAAGGTTACGGGGTTGTTTTTTCATGACTGTACTTCAGTCATGGCATTCACTGGGGGAAGCAGTTTTTTGCACAACGGTCCCGGGCTTGAACAGAAAGCCCGGGACCCGGTAAAAGGGTTGATGGAAACCGTGTTGGAGGCTTTTTACTTCTTGTCGCTCTTGAGCAGAGCGGGGGCGACAGGACCGTCGACGCCGGCCTTCAGCAGTTCAAGCCAGTTCGGGGTGCCGGCGGGCATGAGGGTGTGCTTGATGGAGAGGTCCTTGCCCTTGAGTTCGGGGGAGTTGGCAGCGTAACGCCAGGCCTTGTGCACGGAGAACTGCTGGGTGAAGCCTTCGTTGCTGGCGCTGGAGTAGACCTTGTCGTCCTTGCCCATGGGGTTGATGAATTCCCACACGATTCTGTTTTCGGGGGTCACTTCCACGATGTGGCCGGTGTTGGAGGAGGTCACAAGGTAGTTGCCGTTGTCGAGCTTCTGCAGGCCGCCCTGGAAGGCAGTGTAGAAGTTCCAGTCGGAAGAGCCGGACATGGAGGCCTTCCATTCACGCAGCAGCTTGCCTTCGCGGTTGATTTCCACGGCGCGGCTGTAGTTGCCGGAAGGACGGTTGTTGCCGTTGTCGAAGATGGTGATGGTGCCTTCCTTGGTCCACACGCAGGCGTGAGGTCCGAAGAGCTTCTGATCGCCGTCGTCGCAGTAGCCGGCAGGAGCGTCGCCCTTGCCGTAGTTGGCGGGGTTGCCCCAGCGGAACTTGATGCCGCCGTCCTTGCCGTAGTCGATGAAGTACACTTCGGAGAGCTGACGGGAAGTGAAGCAGATTTCGTTGTTTTCAGGGTTGTAGGAGAGGCCGTTGAAGTGCGTCCAGTCAGGACCGGCGAAGTAACGGGCGGCCTTGGGGGTGCAGAAGGTATTGATGTCGAGCTGGTCGGGGTTGGTGCCGATGTGATCCCAGACGTCCCATTCCCACACGGTCTTGCCGGTGCCGCGTTCGACTTCACGAATCACGTCGGCCCAGATGCCCTTCACGCGTTCACCCTTGGCACCGACCTTGATGCCGTTGGGGAACAGCATACGGCCGGGCTTGTCGGGATTCATGCCCTTGGCGATGGCTTCATCGTAGCTGTGATACTTCCAGAAGAGCATCAGCAGGTTGCCGTTGGGCATGACGTTGAAGGTATGATGGGCGAGTTCCACACCGGGCTTGACGGTGTTGTATTCCCAGATCTTCTTGCCGGTCCAGTCGAATTCTTCAATGATGCCGGCCTGACCGCCGAAGGGAACAAGCCCGGAAGGAGCCACGGCGTGGCGGAGCAGGTTGCCGGTCTTGGGATCGAGCATGGCGAAGAAGCAGCCGTATTCGCTCTTCCATTCCTGAACGACGTTGCCCGTCATGTCGATGAGGTAGGTGGTCTTCGCCTGCTGAGGAGCTACGAGCGTATAGCCCTGCATAGCCTGCTTTTCGCTGGTAAGAACACCGAGGGGACCGTTGAATCCTTCATAGGCCTGAGCGGCAGGGAGAAAGGCGACGGAGCTCAGAAGCACCGCGGCCATAGTACCAAGAAGTTTGTTCATATTTTTCCTCTACCCAGTAAATGTGTACCCTTTGGGAAAATCCGCACCTTTCAGCGCATCTTTACCCGTTGATGAAACTGCTAAAAACCAAGGCCTCGTCTTTTTTGATTTTTTCTCCTGTAAACGCGTTTTTTACTGAACCAGCTGTAAAAGGGTTGTGAAGTTTTTTGTCGCGAATGAAAACAATTTAACTCGGCCGGCAACGGATTTTCATCTTCAGCAGTTCCATTCGAAGCTCGAATGATGTGCGAGGGGAAAAGATTTCAGTTCCGTGAGCCGCAGTAAAAGTGAACCATCGCTCCTTTGCCGAAATACACTGGAAAAACAGACATAATGTGCTGTTGCCATTGAAGAAACTGCAAAAATCATACCATGTTGATAAATTTCTTATTCTTTCAATATATTGCAGACATGAAACATTCATAATATTGTGAATATGGGGACGATTGTGCGAAAGGCCGCACGAATTTTGGTCGGCAGAAACGTGAGGTATGTTGCAAAACGGTACGAAAGGCGCCTGCTGAGGAGGGAATGAGCAAGTCGTTCGGGCCGGAATCTCCGTCTGCGTTCCATCGAAGACGGACAACGCAACACAAAGTCCCGGGCCTGAAGAGAATCAGACCCGGGACTGACGAAAAAGGAGAGAGGTCAGAAGTTAAGGGGAGACGTTACTTCTTGTCGTTCTTGAGCAGCGCGGGAGCCACGGGGCCGTCGACACCGGCCTTCAGGAGTTCGAGCCAGTTGGGAGTGCCTTCGGGCATGAGGGCGCGCTTGACGGAGAGATCCTTGCCCTTGAGTTCGGGGGAATTGGCAGCATAGCGCCAGGCCTTATGCACGGAGAACTGCTGAGAGAAGCCTTCGTTGCTGGCGCTGGAGTAGACCTTGTCGTCAGCACCCATGGGGTTGATGAATTCCCACACGATTCTGTTTTCAGGCGTCACTTCCACGATGTGACCGGTGTTGGTGGAGGTGATCAGATAGTTGCCGTTGTCGAGCTTCTGCAGGCCGCCCTGGAAGGCAGTGTAGAAGTTCCAGTCGGAAGAGCCGGACATGGAGGCCTTCCATTCACGCAGCAGCTTGCCTTCGCGGTTGATTTCCACGGCGCGGCTGTAGTTGCCGGAAGGACGGTTGTTGCCGTTGTCGAAGATGGTGATGGTGCCTTCCTTGGTCCACACGCAGGCGTGAGGTCCGAAGAGCTTCTGATCGCCGTCGTCGCAGTAGCCGGCAGGAGCGTCGCCCTTGCCGTAGTTGGCGGGGTTGCCCCAGCGGAACTTGATGCCGCCGTCCTTGCCGTAGTCGATGAAGTACACTTCGGAGAGCTGACGGGAAGTGAAGCAGATTTCGTTGTTTTCAGGGTTGTAGGAGAGGCCGTTGAAGTGCGTCCAGTCAGGACCGGCGTAGCCGCGGTTGATCTTGGCGGTGCAGAACACGTTGATGTCGAGCTGATCGGGGTTGGTGCCGATGTGATCCCACACGTCCCATTCCCACACGGTCTTGCCGGTGCCGCGTTCGATTTCACGAATCACGTCCACCCAGATGCCCTTCACGCGTTCGCCCTTGGGGCCCATCTTCACGCCGCTGGGGAACATCATGCGGCCGGGCTTGTCGGGATCGAGACCCTTGGCCAGAGCGTCTTCATAGCTGTGGTGCTTCCACACCAGAATCAGCAGGTTGCCGTTGGGCATGACGTTGAAGGTATGGTGCGAGAGTTCTTCGCCGGGCTTGACGGTGTTGAACTCCCAGATTTTCTTGCCGGTCCAGTCGAATTCTTCAAAAATACCGGCCTGGCCGCCGAAGGGAATGAGGCCGGAAGGAGCGGTAGCGTGACGCAGCAGGTTGCCGGTCTTGGGGTCGAGCATGGCGAAGAAGCAGCCATATTCGCTCTTCCATTCCTTGACGATGTTGCCCGTCATATCCATGAGGTAGGTGGTTTTGGCTTTCTGCGGAGCAATGAGGGTGTAGCCCTGCATGGCCTGCTTTTCGCTCGTAAGAACACCAAGGGGACCGTTGAAGCCTTCATAGGCCTGAGCGGCGGGGACGAATGCGATGGAGCTCAGAAGCACCGCGGCCATAGTACCAAGCAGTTTATTCATAGTTTCCTCCACGGAGATCAATTCTGCAAAAAAGGGGGACGCCGTGCCTTGCAGTTTGGTGTTCCCGTCAACGACATGGACATGATGTTCTTGTATACTTACCGGGCTTCCTCATTCTCCTTTATGGTATTTATGAAAAAAAAACATGAGCATCGGACTCTGGTAGAAAATTATATTGTTTCTACGGAGATTTTCCGATCCTGACCTGATCGTTACATTGAAAACAATCTTGCAAAAATCGTACCATGAAATAGAACCAGTTTTTTTTCAGTATGTTACAAAAGGTGCAAGGCATGTTACAGGATATTTTTTTAACAAGGTGTGCGAATTTTCGTACAAGCCGGATCGAAGGCTCCGAACAGGTTGCATAATCCTGCGGGAAAAGGGAAAAGGCGAAGAAAATGGGCGTCATGAAAATATAAGAGCCGTAAAAGAGTACACAAATTCTGGAAAATATAGATAAGCATTGCTGTTGAGAGCTTTTTACTATATGTTAATAATATTATAATAATATGCAAATAAAATGTTTATAAATGTGGTATAAATAAATGTTCATCTGGCAGAATTTTTCTCTGTGTGAGTCCCATGGCAGAGATATCGGTGCTTTTCCATGAGAGACAGAAACATGAAGCCCGGCGCGCCTTCACTGCCGAAGGCAAACGACGTTCGTACTGTTTGGTCTGCTTTTTGGGGGAATGCTGTTTTGTTCTCGATACGTTTTTCCGGGGAGATTAAATAAAAAAGCGGCTCTTCCGAAGAAGAGCCGCCATCATGGCGCACATGGCGCTGGTCAGACATGGATTTCTTATTTACCGGTCTTGCTGGCCTTTTCCCAGGCTTCCGTGGCCACGGGGGCGAGTCTGCCGAACTGCACGGCCTTGCCCTTGTCCATAACGGGCTGAATGTTGGGCACGTTGCCGTTCACGTCGGGCAGAACGATGGCGCCGTGCTTGGGCGGAACAACGGCAGCTTCCACGGGCTTCTTGAGCTGGGGGAAGAATTCGTAGGGCACGGCATAGGAGCGGTAGGTCAGCGCTGCAATGAGAGCTCCCTTTTCGTTGGCGTTGTAGGGATTGATGTAGTCCCACACGATTTCCTTGTCGGGCGTGACTTCGAAAATGCGGGAGCATGAGCCTTCATTGATGAGCGTATTGCCGTTGGGCAGGCGCTGGGCATTGGAAATGAAGGAGCTGAAGAAGAAGTTGTCGGACATGGCTTCCATCACGCCCACGGAGGGACCGGAGTATTCCCAGACCTTCCTCTTGGTTACGGGATCGAATTCCACCACGCGGCTGTAGGCGTGGTTCTGGTCGATGTACATGTTGTCGATGTCGGTACCGCCGTTGTCGAAGACCATGATGTTGCCTTCACCGGGCAGCCCTTTGGGGATCATGTGCGTGTGATGGATGCCCGCGAACTTGCCGAGTCTGGAATCCTCGCCGACGAAGGGCGGGGTCACCTGCCACACGATCTTGCCGGTCTTGTGGTCGATGATGAACATGTGGGAGGTGTTGCGGCTGTCGCAGATGATGTTGTCCGGATGGAAGCGTTCGTCACCTGCGTCGTACCACTTGTTCGGGCCGAGCCAGGAGGCGCAGTTGACGTGCAGCCAGTCCACGCCCTGATGTTTCTTGTGATTCTTTCTCAGGGCGATGGCTTTGGTACGGGCGATGGCGTCGTCCGTGTAGCCGAGTTCCTCAAAGTGATCGGCCGCGGCCCATTTCCAGAGAATATTCTGGTCCTTGTCCACAATGAGGATGACGTCGTCGAGAAGGACGTCCTTATTGATGCCGGGATGCCTGGAGTTCTCATGTGCCAGAATCAGCATTTTGCCGTCCATCTTGGGCGTCTGACCGGGGGCGTAGTAGCCCACGCTCATGCCTTCGATCTGGTAGTCGTGGTGCTGGCGGGCCACCCAGGTTTCTCCGTTCTTGTCCTTGGGCGTACCGGGAATTTCGTCCACCTTTTCAAAGCGGTTGAACTGACGCACGATATTGCCGTCGAAATCGACAATAGCCAGCGTATTGTGATCCTGGTTGCCCGTAGGCAGCTGGGTGTAAAGGCTCATGCCCACGTAGCCGCCGGGAAAGGCCTTGGCCGGCATGGTATTTCCCGCCTGCATGTTGTCCCATTCCTTCACCAGATTGCCGTTGCGGTCGATCATTTTGGTGGTTCGTTTGGTGGACATGATGACGTAGGAGTTGAAGGTCTTTGCCGGATCGTACTTTACGGTGCCGGTAATCTGGATCAGCGGTTTCGCCTGAGCCATGCCGGTGGCGAGCAGCATGGCGGCACAGGTCATGGCAAGAGCTTTGGAAATGTTCATGAGAACTCCTTCAGCTGGAAACTGTTGAATGGAATGGACCGCCTCAGCCTGTACAATAATAGCCCCGAACAATACGGATGACTGTTCGGGGCTATGTATCAGTGGGTTATGAGAGGCGCTGCGTTACTTGGCAGCCTTCTTCCAGGCGGGAGTAGCCACAGGAGCGAGTTCGCCGAACTGCACGGGTTCTCTCTTGTCCATCACGGGCTGGATGTTGGGCAGCTTGCCGTTCACGTCAGGCATGACGATGGCGCCGTGCTTGGGAGGAACAACAGCCGTTTCCGTGGGCTTCTTCAGCTGGGGGAAGAATTCGTAAGGAACAGCGTAGGAACGATAGGTGTAACCGCCGAGATATGCGCCCTTTGCGTTGGCGTTGTAGGGGTTCACATATTCCCACACGATTTCCTTCTCGGGAGTGACTTCGAAGATGCGGGAAGAGGAGCCTTCGTTGATGAGCGTATTGCCGTTGGGCAGGCGCTGAGCATCGGAAATGAAGGCGCTGTAGAACAGGTTGTCGGCCATGGATTCACCGACGCCGACTTCGGGACCGGAGTATTCCCAAACCTTCTTCTTGGTCACGGGGTTGAATTCCACCACGCGGCTGTAGGCATGGTTCTGGTCGATGTACTTGTTGTTGGCCATGGTGCCGCCGTTGTCGAACACCATGATGTTGCCTTCACCAGGCAGACCCTTGGGGATCATGTGCGTGTGATGGATGCCGGCGAACTTGCCGAGATGGGCGTCCTCACCCACGAAAGGCGGAGCGACCTGCCACACGATCTTGCCGGTTTCATGATCGATGATGAACATGTGGGAGGTGTTGCGGCTGTCGCAGATGATGTTGTCGGGATGGAAGCGCTTGTCACCCGCGTCATACCACTTGTTCGGGCCGAGCCAGGAGGCGCAGTTGATGTGCAGCCAGTCGATGCCCTGATGCTTCTGAGCATTTCTGGGCAGTCCCATAGACTTGGTGCGATGGATGGCGTCTTCGGTGTAGCCGAGTTCTTCAAAGTGGTCGGCAGCAGCCCACTTCCAGATGATGTTCTCGTCCTTATCCACGATGACGATCACGTCGTCGAGAAGAACGTTCGGGTTGATGCCGGGGTGCTTGGAGTTTTCATGCGCCAGCACCAGCAACTTGCCGTCCCATTTCGGAGTCTGACCAGGAGCATAGTAGCCCGTGCTCATGCCTTCGATCTGGAAGTCATGATGCTGACGGGAAACCCAGGTTTCACCGTTCTTGTCCTTGGGCGTGCCGGGAATTTCGTCCACCTTTTCAAGTCTGTTGAACTTGCGCACGACGTTGCCGTCGAAGTCAAGGAAGACCAGCGTGTTGTTGTCCTGAGCGCCGGTAGGCAGGGAGTCATACCAGGTGGTACCCACGATGCCGCCGGGGAAGGCCTTGGCAGGCATGGAGTAGCCCTTGCTCTTGTTGTCCCATTCCTTCACCAGATTGCCGTTGCGGTCGATCATCTTGGTGGTACCCTGGGTGGCCATGATGACATAGGAATTGAAGGTCTTGGCCGGATCGTACTTCACGGTACCAGTGACATAGACCTGCGGTTTTGCCTGGGCAACACCGGCTGCGAGCAGCAGAGCGGCGCAGGTAACGGAGAGAGTTTTGGACAGATGCATAAAAACTCCTTGGAAAAAGGAAAACGGAACGGCCGATCCTCTTCGGTCGCTATTTTGAGAAATATAATGCAAGAAGCGTACCACAATTTTGAAAGTTTATTCTTTCAATATATTACAGATTGTAACAGTCGGAATATGCTGATTGAGAAGTGTGTACTGTGCGGAAAAGCGTACTATTAAAAGAAAAAGTACGATATCTGACTATAAAGTTATAATGATAATGTTTGATATCGTACATAATATAAATGTTAATTAATAATAAATACATGAATTATGGGAGAAGTAAAGAAAAAATCACAATTGAGTTCTTTTTTTAGAATGTTCGTGCTGAGAAGGGGTATGATGTCCCCAAAAAAACGGGAGATCTGCAGAGGCGATTTCGGGGGACTTTGTTCCATAGGATAACAAGAGCTTTTTTCGGTATTGTTGAAGCTCACACGAGTGTCTGCTCAGAGTGCGATCAGCCTTTGCGACCGAAAAAATCGCATAAAAACGAATGGGGAGTTCCGAGGCTCGGAATTATTCTCCGCGGAATGAGGGGCTGGGGGGAGAGTGGTTATCGCCGGACAGTCGGAAAAAAGGAAAAGACCTGAGCGATGCGGAGCGTTGTCTTTTGCATTAGTCGCTCAGAAAGAGCGCTGCGCGTTTTCCGCATGAAAAGGGCTCGTTCAGCCGCCCCTCGTTCAACGGATTTTTCTGTTTCAGTTCTCTTAAATTTCGCCTCGGCAAAGGCATTAACATAAAAAGGCGGCCCTTCCGAAGAAGGGCCGCCTTTCATTTCAAGGATTCAGCTTAGATTAGTAAGCCTTCATGCCGGGCATGGCGTTGGGGTTGAAGATGAGGTCGTCATCTTCTTCGATGGGATCGAGTTCGGCAATCTTACGGCCGGTGAGAACGCCTTCCAGGTCTTCCACGGAGGTGAAACGCTTGTTGGCGCGAGCGGCAACGATGGCGTTGGCTTCTTCCATGGAGAGTTCGATGCCTTCATCCTTGCAGTCGGCAACCATCTTTTCAGCGGGAGCCTTGTTGAAGCTGAAGGCGCCGGCGTAGGCAGGAGCGGCCATGGCGCAAGCCATGAGGGTAAGAACGAGAGTACGAGCGAATTTCATTTTTTTACTCCTTGATATCTCAGCTAAAATCAGCACTTGGAGGGGGCAAGCGTCATTTCGGCGTTGTCAGGATCATACCAGAGGCTGTTCTGTTCTTCCACAGGGTTGATGGCTTCGAGGGTCTTGTTGTCGAGACCGGGCACCTTGAGGAGGTCTTCAGAAATGGCGAAGGGTTTTTCCTTGGCCATCTTCACCATGGCTTCAGCCATTTCCTGGGTGATGTTGGCATCCGGAATGGACATGAGCTGCTCGACGGTGGCGGTGTTCAGATCGAAAGCACCTTCGCCGGGAACCATGTCGTCGTCAGCCATGGCAGGAGCGGCACAGGCAAGGAGGGCGCAAAGAGAAAGGGAGGAAAGAATCTTTTTCATGATAGCTCCGTTACTTGCCAGGCTTATAGGGGGTCTTGCTGGCAGGAATCTTGAAGGTGATGTTTTCAGGCGGCGTCACGGCGAATTCCTGAGGCTTCTTCAGCTGAGGAACGTAGTCGTAAGGCACACGGTAGCAGCGATATACCAGGTTGAACTTGCCGTTCGGGTTGTACCAGGGGCTGATGTATTCCCAGACGATTTCGTTGTCGGGGGTCACTTCCTGGAACTGGCCCACAGCACCGTTGGTGATGAGGGTGTTGCCGTTGGGCAGACGCTGAGCGGAGCTGACATAGTCGCTGTAGAACTTGTAGGTTTCGCGCAGACCCATGGCGGCGGAGGAGTGTTCCCACACCTTCTTGAGGGTGACCGGGTCGAATTCGATGACGCGGGAGTAGTCGCGGCGGGCGTTGCTCCAACCCATGGGAGAGGTGGGGTTGCGATCGCCGTAACCGGCGAAGCCGCCGTTGTCGTACAGCATGATGTTGCCTTCACCGGGCAGGCCCTTGGGGATCATGCAGCAGTGATGCTGACCGACGATCTGGCCGAGCTTGTACAGGGCGCGCTTGTATTCCTTGCCGGCAAACACCCACTTGTCGTCGGGGTAGAAGGTCGGGCCGATCTGCCACACGATCTTCTTGGTTGCATGGTCGATGATGAAGCAGGTGTTGAGCTGACGGCAGGAGCAGATGATGTTGTCGGGATGGAAGACGGCGTACTTGACCGGATCTTCATCATACCACTTGTTCGGGCCGAGGTAGGAAGCGGAGTTCATGTGCATCCAGTCGGCAGCCTTGACGCCGGGGGTACGGGTCATCTGCCAGGTGGGGAACTTGTACATGGACTTCTTGAGATCTTCGGGGAGCTTCAGTTCGTCGAAGTGTTCGAAGGCCTTCCAGTCCCACAGGATGTTGTTGTCCTTGTCCACCTCGAAGATGTAGTCGTCATCAAGCGGCTTCTTGTTGGTGATGGCGGGGTTTTCGGTGAACAGGTGGGAGAGGACCATGATCTTGCCTTCGGGCTTGTATTCTACGTCCATGCCGGGAGCGTAGTAGCCGACGGGGTTGCCTTCCACCTGGAAATCGTGATGCATGCCGGCGAGCGGAATGTTACGCACGATCTTGCCGTCCCAGTCGCAGATCGAGAGGTCGGCGGACATGGGATCGCCGTAGGTACGGCCGACCATTTCGGGCTTCTGACGGGTGGCACCCATGACATAGCCGCCCTTCAGCAGCTTGGTGGGGTGTTCCAGTTCGCTGACGTGCTTCCATTCGTGAACGACGTTGCCGTTCATGTCGATGAGCACGCAGCCCTGGCCCTTGGTTTCCACGCCGAACACGGTGTAGCCGTTCCAGCATTTTTCAGGCTTGTAGATGGTGGTACCGTGAGGGAACACGGAAGGAAAAGCCCAGCTCAGAGAAGGCGCCGCAGTGGCAGCGGCGGCCGCAGACAGACCCATGAGGAATTGACGACGATTCATGTGACTTCCTTTATGAGGTTGAAGGCCGGAGTAATTCAACAACAAACCTAGCAAAGACTGTGCCAGATTATTTTTTATTGTAATATCAAGGAGATTGTGAAAAGTTTTTTTTCTGTGCGTGAAAAGAGCCGCACACCTGAAAGGGTAATGTGCGAGAAATCGCACGCTTTTCTTCCTTGCGGAGAACGGTGGGATGGTGTTTTATTTTCCTCAAGGAGTTCTGATATGCGCTGTCTGGTTGTTTTCCTGAGTTTTTTTCTCATGCTCTGTTCCAGTTCGTCCTCCTGGGGAACGCATGTCTGTTCGACAGACAGGGATGAGCATCTCATCATCGGCGTACCGCCCAATTCCGCCCCTCTTTCGTTCCTGAACGAGACTCGCGACGGTCTGCAGGGACTCGCCGTGGATCTCAGCGTGAAGATGGCCGAGGTTCTTGGGAAAAAAATCGTTTTCGTGCAGAGCAATGCCCGAAAGCTGGAGCAGAAGCTGCAGCGCGGCGAAATAGACGCCGTGGTGGGCCTCATGCCCGTGAATCTTCAGAACGACTTTTCAGACGTGCTGATCACCCCGCTGGCCCTGAACCGCGCCATACTCGTGGCCGGTCAGGAGCATCAGTTCACAACGGAAAGCGAACTGGCCGGGCATAAGGTGATTCTTCAGCGCGGCGACACCTATATTCCCAAAATGTTGAACCTCGGCTGCACCATCATACAGGCCGACTCCATCACGAACGCGCTCAACCGCCTGATTGCCGGTCAGGCCGACGCCTATATCGCGAGTTCCGTGGAAGTGGCCTTCCACATCGTGCAGAGCAAGGCCTACAAGAACATACGAGTCATCGGCGGTTCTCTGGAGCGCATTCCCATGGTCATGATGGTGGGGCGGCGTTCCGGCCTTCTGGAACGTATGTCCAGCGCCCTCGTGCATCTCGAAGAGAGCGGCGAGGTGGAGAAGCTGCGTGCGAAATGGCTGGGCCGTTCCCTGTACATACCGAGTCTCTGGGAACTGTATCGGTATCATATACTCTGCGGCATTATTCTCATCGTCTGCGTGTTTCTGGCATCGGTCACCTGGATTTACGCATTGAAGAGGCAGGTCCGCAAGGTTTCACGCCGACTCATACGCTCGGAAAGAAAATACCGCGATCTCATTGAGGAATCGCCGGACATCATTCTGCTGCTCGATGAATATGGTCACATAGGGCTCTGCAACCGGGCCGCCCGAAGCGCGCTGCATATTTCCGGCACGGGGAACAGCTCCAGCATGCTCATGGAAGCGCTGTGCAGCAAAACGAGCGGCTGCCTTGAGCGCTTTGTGGAACTCATTCCCCAGCAGGGCGCGCTGCGCAGGGAGATCACGCTGGCTCCCGGCACCGACGATGAGCTGGTGCTGGAAGTGAACCTGTTCATGACGGACATGGAATCGTCGCCGTATGCGGTATGCCTCATCGGACGCGACATGACCGAGCGGCGCAGGCTGGACCATCAGGTCATGGAAATGGAGCGTCTGGCCGTGCTGGGCAAGCTGGCCGCAGGCGTGGCGCATGAAATCAACAACCCCATAGGCATCGTGATGGCCAATGCGGAACTGGCGCTGGAGGACTGCCCGGAAGACAGCCCGCTGCGTCCGCTGCTGCGCGCCATCTACCGCAACGGCGAGCGGGCGGTGAACACCACGCGGCGACTGCTCAACATTGCGCTGCTCGATTCCGTGCAGTATGAGGCACAGAATCTTGCCCAGATCGTGCGCGAGGCGCTGTTCTTCCTGAAGCCGCGCCTGCGTTCCGTAAGGGTGGACGACAGCCTGATGCCCGACAATCTGTCCATACGCGGCAACCGCATTCTTCTGGAGCAGCTGGTGCTGAACCTGCTCATCAATGCGCTGGACAGCATGGACGGTGAAAAGGATGCCTGTCGGGCGCTGACCCTTGAAGGACGCTGTCTGCCCGGCGGACGCGTGGTGCTCGACATTTCCGACTGCGGAAGCGGCATTCGGGAAGAAAACCGGAAGAAGATCTTTGATCCCTTCTTCTCCACCAAGGGCTCCAAGGGCTTCGGACTCGGCCTGTACATTTCGCGCCATATCGTGGAACTGCACGGCGGCGAAATCGAGGTGTATTCCGAACCGGGAGCCGGAGCCACCATGTCGCTGTCCTTCTGTGCCATGAGTGAAACGGAAACGACGAAGGCCTGAAGAGGTCCTGCTTCGGTTCAGGAGGGGAACCCGGCTGCGCTTGATCTTAGGCAGCGCTCGGAGATTGCTTGCATGAAGCAGGCGGCGCTCCATGCCGCCGTGCATCTGGAAGATGCGGCTTCGCGCTGGGGGCTCCGCATGCTTGTCCTGCGGCATACGGGAGGGCTGACCGGAAATGGTACGCCGGGCCTTTTGCCTGCCACCGAACAGGGCGGCCGGGCGCGAGGTTTTTGTCGAGGGCCTTTTGCGGGCGGAAGAAGCCGGAGTGCCCCCTGTTCAACATGTGGTAGGGCGGTGTCGCCCTTGTGTGACGTGAAACGCTGTGCGATGTGAAGCGATTCATACGGCAAAGGCCGGGTAGGTTGGTTCCTGCGTCCGGCCTTTGTCGTTTTTGCCTGCCCGGAATGCGTCACGCATCAGCTTCGGGCTGCGCTTTCATGCTATTTGATGTACTGCTTTTCCCACTTGTCCATGGTGCCGTCGGCCTTGATGCCGGCCATCCAGTCGTTCACGGCCTTGAGCAGGTCGGTATAGTCCTTCTTCATGAGCACGCCGAAGTGGTTTTCGGTGAAGGGCTTGTCCACAAGAGGAGCGGCCACCTTGGGATTGTCCTTGACGTAGCGTACGGCTTCCATGGTTTCGGTGATCATGACGTCGGCCTTGCCTTCGCCCACGAGACCGGGAATTTCGGCGTTCTGTTCGTGCATGATGAGCTGCGCTTTGGGCGTGGATTCCTTGGCGAACTTTTCATTGGTGCCGCCGGGATTGTACATCACGCGCACGGAGGGCTGGTTCACGTCGTCCAGGGTCTTGAACTGCGCTTCCTTGGTTTTGGTGACGAGAATGGTCTTGCCGAAGGTGAGGTACGGGTCGGACATGGCCATGACTTCCTTGCGGGCGTCGGTCACGGTGATGCCGCAGATGGCCACGTCGAACTTGTCGGCCTGCGTGTCGGCCTGAAGGGTCTTCCAGGTGGTGGGAACATAGGAGACTTTCACACCGAGCTTCTTGGCCAGAGAGTCTGCCATTTCAGCGTCGAACCCTTCGTACCGGCCCGTTTCCTTGTTGAGGTAGCTCATGGGCTTGTAGTCGCCGGTGGTACCGACCAGAAGTGTTCCGCTGCTTTTGATGGCCTCAAGGGTTCTGGCCTGTGCGTCGCTGACGGCGAGCCCGGTGACGGATGCAAGAAGCAGAGAAGCCATAAGGATTTTCTTGACCATGGGGAGGTTCCTCCTGAACTTGGTATGTAAAGTGGTTTCACACTAGAGTCATTAGATCGGTCTGTCCAGTATTTGCAGGCGTTATTGCGGCATTGTATCTGTCTTTTCGGGGAGCGGCTCTGGATGTTTCCGACTCCGGTCATCCCGGAAGGTCGGGAAAAGAGAAGAGTGCCGCAACCGGGGAGAGGAGTTCCGGCCGTTTTGGGCCTGCGCTGCGGCTGCGCGGCGAATTGTGCCTCTTTTGGGGACATAGAGTTCGATCGGACATAAAAAAAGCGCCGGTTCGGCAACCGGCGCTTTTTGTGTACTGATATCCGGGGAACGCTCCGCCTACAGCCAGCGGAACCAGTCCTTCCAGGAACCCTGCTGATGTTCCCGCATGCTCTGCGCATCTTCCTTGCGGTACTTCAGGAAGGCGGCTTCGCCCTTGACTCGGGCATATTCCGCTTCTTCCGTCACGTCGGGATAGTTGCGTACCACATACTGGTAGCGGGTCCATGCGGCCTGATAGTTTTCCATGCCCCAGAAGACGTTGGCGATGAACAGCTCGCGCTGTGCCAGCGTTTTGCGGCAGGCGGCGATCTGTACCGCGGCGTCCTTGCCGTATTCCGTGTCGGGGTACTCCTGCTGAAGTCTGGTGAAGTATTCCAGCGCTTCGCTGACGGGAGTGGCGGAATGGTCGATGGACGTGTAGGAATTCTTCAGGGACATGCCGATCTGGTAAAGCACATAGGGGATGGCTTCGTGCCGGGGATGCAGCGTCTCGAAGTCCTTGTAGGCGTCCGCGGCCAGCAGATACTCGCCGTCGAGATACTGCGCGTCTGCCAGCGCCAGTTCAGCTTCTATGACATAGGGGCTGAAGGGGAATTCATCCTTGATGCGGGTATAGTAGACAATGGCCTGCGAGTAGTTCTTTTCACGCATGGCGTCATTGCCGGCTTCGAATATTTCCTGCACGGTGTCGTCGGCAGGGGGCAGGAAGTATTCGTCCACAAGGGAACAGCCGCTCAGGAAGAGGGTGCAGGCAAGCATTCCCATAAGAAGCAGTTTACGCATTCCATTGCTCCAGATAAGACGAGGCCGCAGTCGCCGCCGTGGCGCCGTCGCCTACGGCGCTGCTGACCTGGCGGCAGCGTTTGGAACGTACGTCGCCGGCGGCAAAGATGCCGGGAACGCTGGTGCACATTTCGGCATCCGTCATAACGAAGCCGGCGGCATCGCGGTTGACCTGTTCAGGCAGATAGCCGCTCAGCGGCTCCATACCCACATAGATGAAGATGCCGTCCGCCGCAATGGTGCGGATGTCGCCGCTTTCCAGGTGCCGTACGATCACCGAATCCATGCCTGCGCTGCCGCCGCGGATTTCGTCGACCACGCTGCCGGTCACAAGTTCGATGTTTTCGGCCTGGCGGACCTTATCCTGGTAGACCATGGCGCCGCGGAAGCTGTCGCGACGATGGACGAGATAGACCTTGTTGACGATGCGCGAGAGATACAGCGCTTCTTCCAGGGCGGAGTTGCCGCCGCCCACCACGACCACGTCGCGTCCGCGGTAGAAGTTGCCGTCGCACACGGCGCAGTAGGAAACGCCGCGTCCGCTGAAGGTGTCTTCACCGGGAGCGCCGAGCTTGCGGTGATGCGCGCCGGAGCAGACCACCACGGTTTTGGCTTCCAGAGCTTCGCCTTCGGCAAGATCGAGCGTGAAGGTCCGGCCTTCCGTCTGTCTGACGGTAGTGACCTGTCCGCGCACGCGGACGACCGGATAGTCCGCAAGGTGTGCGTCAAAAAGATCGGCCAGTTCCCAGCCCTTGATGCTCTTGGGGAAGCCGGGATAGTTCTCGATTTCGGCGGTGCTGAGTATCTGTCCGCCGGGGGCACCGTTTTCCACAAGCGCCACGCTCACGCCGGAGCGGACAAGATACAGGGCCGCGGTGATGCCCGCAGGCCCTGCGCCGATGACTACGGCATCGTACAGCATCAGAGAGCCTTTTCGATCATGCCCACGAGGTGGGACTTGGCCACGGCTCCGGTCACCTGATCAACGACTTCGCCATCCTTGAAGAGAATGAGCGTGGGGATGGCGCGGATGCCGAACTGGCTGGGAACGCGGGAATTTTCATCCACGTTCACCTTGCACACGAGCACCTTGCCTTCGTAGTCGGCAGCAAGTTCCTCGACGATGGGGCCGATGCCGCGGCAGGGACCGCACCAGGGAGCCCAGAAGTCGACGAGAACCGGAATGGAAGACTTGATGACAACGCTTTCGAAAGTGGCATCAGTAACGGCAGTGGACATTGGGGAACTCCTTTATGAAATAGGCTTGTGGAAGCGGACGGCATGTGCCGGTCCGTCTCCGTCGTATCATGAAAAAAAATGATGCGGAATGATTGTAGGTGCAGGGTATGCCGCTGTCAAGGCGGAGAGGCTCAGAGAGTCTTCCAGTCCTGCGGAATGGTCTGCCCGCGGGGAATGGCCGAGAGCGAAAGATCGTGCACTCTTCCGGCTTTTGCCATGTGCCATCCGGCCTTGGCGATCATGACGGCGTTGTCGCCGCAGAGGGCAAGGCGGGGAATGATGAGCGGCAGCGCATGCTTTTCGGCGAGCTTTGCAAATTCGCTGCGGACCACGCTGTTGGCGGCCACGCCTCCGGCCACCACGATGCTTTTCGCCCGGAACAGGCGAAGGGCGCGTTCAGCCTTGATGGTGAGCGTTTCCGCCACGGCGAGAAGATACGAGGCCGCGGCGTCGCACAGCTTTTCCGAAGCGTCGTTCAGGCGTTCTCGGGCGGGCGTGTCGCCTGCGGGAAAGTGCGCTTCCGGATGCTGGGAGAGCCAGAGCGCGCCCGCGGTCTTGAGTCCGCTGAAGCTGAAGTCGAGATTGTCGTTGTGCGTGTAGGGGCGGGGGAAGAGATGCGGATCGGGGCGGCCCTTTTTGCCGAGGGCGTCAAGCAGGGCGCCGCCGGGATAGGGGAGACCCGCAGCCTTGGCGAACTTGTCGCAGGCTTCGCCGGCGGCGTCGTCCACGGTCTTGCCGAGCACGGTCATGTCCACGGGGCTGTCCATGCGGTACAGGTGCGTGTGGCCGCCGGAAATGAGCACGCCGAGCGCAGGCCAGGCGATGTCGTTTTCCAGCTCCGCGGCCAGCAGATGCCCCTGCAGATGGTCGACGCCGATAAGGGGAATGTCGTGCGCAAGCGCCAGAGACTTGGCAAAGGCCACGCCCACGAGCAGGCTGCCCATGAGGCCCGGCCCGCGCGTGACGGCGATGCGGTCGATGGCCTTCCACGGATCCGGGCTGAGATCGGCCTGACGGAAGAGACTGTCGAGCAGCGGCCCTATGAGGCGGGCGTGCTCGCGGGAGGCCAGCTCCGGCACCACGCCGCCGAAGAGCGCGTGAATGTCGGCCTGACTCGAAATGACGGCCGCACGGACGCCGCCGTCGTCCACAAGAGCGAGGGCGGTTTCATCACAAGAACTTTCTATTCCCAGAACCAGCATGATCGACCCGGATGCGTTTTCGGCGTTGCCGCCTTCATGAGAGAACAAGACCGCGCGCCGGAAAACCGGCACGCGGCTGACATAGACGTTCAGAAAGCGGACGCGTTTAAATCTTGCCGCTTTCCCTGTAGATTTCCATCACCTGATCCACGTCGTCGGCGGAGCCGATGATGAGGGGCGTACGCTCATGGATGGCGGTGGGCACCTTTTCCAGAATGCGCATTCTGCCGTCCGTGGCCTTGCCGCCCGCCTGTTCCGCAAGGAAGGCCATGGGCGCGGCTTCGTACATGAGGCGCAGCTTGCCGTTGGGGTGCTTGGTGTCTTCGGTGTAGAAGAAGACGCCGCCCTTGAGCAGGGTACGGTGGAAGTCGGCCACCAGAGAACCCACATAGCGGGTGGAGCGGGGAGGCATGCCTTCCGGTCTGGAGAAGGAATGCACCGCCTTCTGCGTGGCTTCATCCCAGTAATTGTAGTAGCCGTGGTTGGCGGAATAGTACTTGCCCACGCGCGGAATCTGAATGTTGGGATGCGTCAGCAGGAATTCGCCGATGGAGGAGTCCAGCGTGAAGCCGTTGACACCGTGACCGGTGGAGTACACGAGCATGGTCGAGGAGCCGTACAGGAAGTAGCCTGCCGCCACCTGCTCGAGGCCGGGGCGCATGAGGGCTTCGGCGTTGAGTTCCCAGTACTTCTGGGTTTCGGCACGGCGGTAGATGGAGAAGATGGTGCCGATGCTCACGCCGACGTCGATGTTCGAGGAGCCGTCCAGCGGATCGAAGAAAATGACGTAATGACCGTGCGGTTCGTTTTCCGGCACGAAGAAGGGTTCGGCCATTTCTTCGGAACCGACGGCACAGACCGCGCCGGAACTCTGCATTCTGTAGACCAGTGTGTTGTTGGCGAAGGTGTCGAGTTTCTGCACCTGTTCACCCTGCACGTTGACGGCCCCGGTCGCTCCCAGAATATCGACCAGGCCGGCCTGGTTCACGTTTCTGGAAATGATTTTTGCCGAAAGGATAAGGTCATGCATCAGCGAGGTGAACTGCCCCGTCGCCTGCGGTGACCATCTGCGTTGCGATGCGATGAGGTGTTCGATTGCAGTGACTTCAGACATATACAGGCTCCTTGGTGTCGGCTCCGGTCTGTCGCATTGGACATACGCTCTGCGGAAGGCGCGGAGCTTCTGTTATTTGACCGTACCTATAGCATAAAAAAGGCTGAATGTGCAATAAGGATCAAAATGCAATGCAAAATCAATACATAGGAGACGTTATTGGACAGGAGCCGCAAACACGAGAGGAATGCCGCCAATATAGCGGGAAATCCACATCATGGAGCCGTTATCATTGGTCAGCGTACCGTCGGAATGCTCCTTGAGGTATTCCATCCAGTCAATGGGAGCGAGAGGCGTGGCGGAATAGTCCATGTCGCCGCTCCAGATGAGCACGTCGCCGGAACGCACGATGAAGTCGCCGGGCGAGGAGGCGAAGGGCAGAAGCGCGCGGAAGTCGAAGGTGGCCACCAGAAGAAGCTGCAGCTGGTCTTCCTGCAGGAAAGGCCGGGCAAGAAGAATTTCCGGTCCGAGCGGGGTGTCCTGCACGGAGGCGCGCAGGTCGCGGGGCAGAGCCTTGGGCGCAAGTTCCAGAAGCGGCGTGTAGTCGAGCTGCTTGAGGGGCGTGCCGGGAACGGAGGCGCCGAGCGTGCCGTCCGGAGCGATCAGAGACAGGCCGGAAAGCCAGGGGAAGCGGCGCAGAAGATCGGCCGCGGCCTGCGCATCGGGCGGAGTGGCGAGAGCGTCCAGCGCCTTTTCAAGCCTGGTCAGTTCCTCGTCGATGGGCATGATGCTCTGCACGAGGTCGCGCTGAGACCGTGCCAGTTCCGGGCGTTCGGTCATGTCGAGCTTCGAGGGGCGGTTGATGTGGGTATGATAGAAGGTCTTGGTTTCCTTGTAGGCGCCCTTCATCTGCGCGCAGCCGGAAAGCGTCAGCGAGGAGACGGAAAGAAGACAGAGGAAAAGAGGAAATATGCGGCTACGCATGGTATCTCCTGTCGCGCGTCAGGCGCGGGACTTGTTTTCCAGCCTGACGGCCAGAGTTTCCAGCATGTCCATGATGCCGGAAGCCGAGGGCTGCGCGGGAGCGGCGTTTTCCGTTCCCTGCATGAGGCTGTCCAGTTTTGCGTTCAGTTCGGCTCTCTCTTCGGGCGAGGAGCTGACTTCGAGAAGTTCGCGGTAAATGTCGGCCGCCTCCCCGGTGGCTCCCTGTTCTTCCAGAATGTGCGCCATGGAGCGGGTGCACAGGGAACTTTTACCTTCCAGCGGCGAGCGGGGAACGGAATGAACGGCGGGAACGCGGTCGTCCTGCGACGGCGTTTCCTGCGAGCCTTCAGCGTGCTGCCCGGCCATGATGAGCTGGGCTACGGCCGGAGAAAGGGCGGGAGCGGCGTCATCCTCATCGTCCAGATCGTCGTCTTCGGGCACGGAGTCGAGGCTGTACCAGGGCGCGTCGTCGGGCATGACGAAGCAGCGGCCGGAAGGCTGCTCTTCGCTCTTCGGCTGTGCGGAGACGGCAACCGTTTCGGCGGATGCGTCGGAAGCTGTGTCGGAAGCGTCTGCGGGGGCGGCAGGCGTGACGGAAGGCGTGGCGGTGGCGGCAGAGGGCTGCGTCTGCTCCTGCCGGGTGCCGAGGCTGCCGCTGCTCTGCATGGCCTTCATGCCGGCGGCAAACACGTCGGCAAGGCTGGGACCGCCCCGGCGGAAGGTGGCGCCGAAGAAGAGCAGCAGCGCGGACTGATCGGCCCGCACGCCGGGCAGACGGCTCCAGATTTCCCAGAGCGCGCTGCACTGGGACAGAGATTCGATGAGGCCGGAAGCCTCCAGACCGGCGGCGGCATCCTGTCCGGACTCATGAAGCAGGTCGATGAGCAGCAGGCGCGCGTCCAGAAATTCGGGATGCCGGGTCAGACCGGACCTGAGCACCTCGACGGCCTCCGCTCTGCGGCCGTTTTCCGCGAGAAGACGGGCGTAGGGAAAGAATATGCGGGAGGACGGATCGAGGGACAGAACTTCCTGATACCAGAGCGCCTTTTCCGGCGGGGAGTTTTCCGCAAGCGGAGAGTTCATGGGGGAAGGAGTGTCAGTCATTCCTGTTGTCCGAGCCGGCGTCGAGCCAGGCCGAGTTTTCCCTGTTCTTGTCGAAAAGATAGAGAATCTCGTTTTTTCTCACATAGTTGAGACGCTGGCGAATCACTTTTTCCACATAGGCGGGATCGGTTTTCAGCAGGCGGATTTCCCGGGAGAGGGCCGCGCGCTTCTCATCGAGCGCGGCAAGCTCCTCGGAAAGCTCGCTCTGCTTTTCCTTGAGCACGCGCCACGTGTACAGGCTGTGGGAACCCCACACGATGCGGCTGGCCAGAGCAAAGTTGAGCAGGACCGCGAGAACGAGCAGCGAGAGCTTCCACCAGAAGGCCTTGTTGGAGGACGTTCGACGATTCATGAAGCTTGTGTTCTGACTAGTTGTTGACCGCCAGATGATCGCGCCACTGACGATAGAACAGGTAGAAGTAGTTGCAGCCGGAAAAAATGGTCAGCACGAGGGCGATGTAGAGCACTACGGTGCCGATGAGATGCACGGGCAGGCCCAGGAAGGGGAAGTGGATGAGCAGAGGCACCATGGCGATGATCTGAAAGACCGTCTTCCACTTTCCGTACCAGTCGGCGGCGATGACCACGCCCTTGTCGGCGGCCACGGCGCGCAGACCCGTGACGGCGAGCTCACGCATGATAATGATGATGACGACCCACGCCGGAACCCAGCCGAGGCCTACCATTTCGATGAGAATGGAGCAGATGAGCAGCTTGTCGGCCAGAGGATCGAGAAATTTTCCGAAGTTCGTGACCTGCTTTTCACGGCGGGCGATGTAGCCGTCGAGAAAGTCGGTCACGGCGGCCGCCACGAACAGAATCATGGCGATCCAGCAGGTGTAGACGTTAGGAAAATGAATGAGCAGAAGAATGGGCAGCACGGCGCCTATGCGCATCATGGTGATACGGTTGGCCCAGCCCATTTTTCCGAATATCTGCATCATGTCCGATAAAAACATATCTTTTCTCCCGCACAAGAACGTATCTTGGGATAGGGCTTATCATAAACAGGGGCGGCGCGGCAAGGCGCAAGGGGGCGCGGACGGAGAAAAAAGGGCATGCCTTTGCAGAATATCAGCGGCGCGGCATCCCGCGGAAGAATGAAACAAAAATGTCTCCCGAGGCTTCTTGACTTGTCCGCCGAGTATGCGAAAAAATACGTTCTGCCGTTCCAGCTGGTGGCGCGGCCATACCGAGGGCCTTTCGCCCGGAAAGGATGCAGCCTTGTTCAGAAGAAGACAAATTTCCTATCGTTCCTCGTCCCGGCGTTCTTCCGGTGTTTCCGTTATTGTCATGCTGCTCATACTGGCGCTTGCCGGTGTCGGCGCGTATTTTCTCATGCGCGACCTGAGCGGGCCCGCCGTGACGCTTTCTCCCGCCGAAACGGGGCGCGTGGGACTTGCCCAGGTCATGGAGCTGGACATGTCCGACAAGTCCGGCATTCAGTCCGTGTCGGTGACGGTGAAGCGCGGCGAACAGTCCATGACCGTGCTTCAGCAGACCTTCCCCACGCTGGAACAGCGGCAGAAGGTTTCCTTCAATCTGAAGAGCACCAAGCTGCCTGAAGGCGCCTTCGAGCTTGAGATCCGCGTGGCCGACGGCTCCTATGCCGGGTTCGGACGCGGCAACACCACCACGCTGAATCTGCCCATGATTCTCGACTCCCAGGCTCCGCGCATCGCCGTGAAGACCGTTCCTCCGGCCCTGCACAGAGGCGGCAGCGGGCTCATCCTCTATACCGTTTCCGAAGATGTGGACAAGACCGGCGTGCAGGTGGGCGAACTGTTCTTCCCCGGCTATCGCCAGGACAACGGCGCCTACGCCTGCCTGTTCCCCTTCCCCATCACCATGACCACGAGCAGCTTCCAGCCCGAGATCATGGCCCGCGACCTGGCCGGAAACGTGACCTCCAGCCGCCTGCTGGTGCGGGCGATGAACCGCAACTACCGTTCGGACACCCTGAACATTCCCGAGTCCTTCCTGAACTTCAAGGCCGATGAACTGGCCCAGCTCTGCCCCGAGGAAAGCACGCCGCTTTCCCAGTACCTGTGCGCCAACAACAAGGTGCGCATCGGCAACGACGCCAAGCTCATCGAAGTGGCCTCCGATCCGGCCAACGTTTCGCCCCGCTTCCTGTGGAAGGGCAGCTTCCGCAGCCTGCCCCGTTCGGCGGTGAAGGCCAACTTCGGCGACTTCCGTACCTATGTGGACGGCAACAAGCAGAAGATCGACGAGCAGACCCACATGGGCCTGGATCTCGCCTCCGTGGCCAGAGCCGAAGTTCCCGCCTCGCAGGACGGCCGCGTGGTATGGGTGGACTATCTCGGCATTCACGGCAACATGATCCTCATCGAACACGGCCTCGGGCTCATGACGCAGTACTCCCACCTGAGCGAGTACGCCGTGCAGGTCGGCGATGTGGTGAAGGCCGGACAGATCATCGGCCGTACCGGAACGAGCGGCCTTGCCGGAGGCGATCATCTGCACTTCGGCGTGCTCGTGGGCGGCGTGCCGGTGCAGCCTCTGGAGTGGCTGGACGCCTCCTGGGTGAAGAACAACATCACCTCCCGCCTGAACACTCCTCTGTAGCATGTTTTTTCGGGGCGTTCTGCCCCGAAGGAAGACCACAGGCCCCAGGCAGGGCAGTCATGCCCTGCCGGGCCTTCCTTTTTTCCCGTTTCCAAGGAGACCGCCATGCCCCACAAAGGGCCACACATTTCCATTTCGGCCGAGTATGTCGTCAACCGCATTCTCCGCATCAATCTTGACGAATTCGAGCGCTGGCCGCAGAGCGTGCGGCAGCTGGCCATCGACATTGCCGAAGAACTGTTTCTTGTGGCGTACAATCCCTTCATTTCCGCCTCGGAAGTGAAGAAGAGCGTCAACGAGCACTATCAGGCCGAGTCTCCTTCCCTTGCGCATCAGTATGCCACCGCCATAAGCGAGGGCATCACCATGTTCTGGAGCGCCCACGAGGCCGAACAGGATTTCTGCCGCGAGCTTGTGGGACGCCTTGCCTCCATCATGCCCGACGAGTGCATCCTGCGCCGTCGCGGTGCGCTGGTGGCCGCCGCCACCGACGCCACCGACCTTCGCATGGAGCTGCCGCTTCTGGTGGTGGAACCGGATACGCCGGAGCAGATCAGCGCGCTCATCCGGCTGGCCAACGAAATGAAGTTCGCCATCATTCCCCGCGGCGGCGCCTCGGGGCTGACGGGCGGCACTGTTCCCGCGCGCAAGCGTACCGTGGTGGTGAGCACCACGCGCCTTACGGCAAAATCGGTGAACAAGGCGGCCCGGACCATGACCTGCCAGGCGGGCGTGCTCACGCAGGATGCCATCGACTTCGCCGCCTCCAAGGGACTGCTCTTCACCGTGGATCCGGCTTCGAAAACCGCCTCCACCATCGGCGGCAACGTGGCGGAAAACTCCGGCGGTCCCTTCTGCTTTGAATACGGCACCACCATCGACAACCTGCTGTCGTGGAGCATGGTCACGCCCACGGGCGAGATCATCCGCATCGAGCGCGTGAATCATCCCGGCCACAAGATCATGCCCGAGGAAACGGTGGTCTTCGAGGTGAAGGACCTTTCCGGCGGCATGCGCAACGTGGTGCGCCTGAAGGGCAACGAGGTTCGCCACGACGGCCTGGGCAAGGACGTGACCAACAAGCTGCTCGACGGCCTTCCCGGCATGCAGAAGGAAGGCATCGACGGCATCATCACCGAGGCCACGTTCCTCCTGCATCCGAAGCCCTCGCTCTCCCGCGTGATGGTGCTGGAATTCTACGGCACCTCGATGGTGCCCGCGGCGCAGCTCGTGCGCAAGATCGTGAACCTGCGCGACAGAATCCGCGAGCAGGGCGGCGACGTGCGCGTGTCGGCGCTGGAGGAGTTCAACTCCAAGTACGTGCAGGCCATCAATTATCAGCCCAAGTCCGACAGGCACAAGGGCAGCCCCATTTCCGTGATCATCGTGCAGGTGGACGGCAACGACGCCTATGTGCTCGACGACACCGTGCAGTCCATCTACGCGCTTGCCGGTGACGATCCCCATGTGTTTGCCGCCATTGCAAAGGACGACAAGCAGGCTGCGGAATTCTGGGAGGACAGGCATCGTCTTTCGGCCATCGCCAAGCGCACGTCCGGCTTCAAGATGAACGAGGACGTGGTGCTCCCCATGAAGAGCATCCCCGAGTTCGCCCATTATCTTGAAACGCTCAACGTGACGGCCGCAGCCGAAGCCTACCGCTTCGCCCTGCAGGAACTTTCCCGCCTTCAGGGTTTCCCCATGGAGGATCCGGCCTTCAGCGAGGAATTCTCCTTTGCCTCGCATACGGCGGCCAGCGACGAATCCAATCTGGACCCCGAACTGGTGGATGAGGAAGTCGCGGCGCGCGCCGAGCGCTGGCTTCTGGCGCAGAAGGAGCGTTTCCCCCGTCTGGCCTCCCGCATCGACGCCATCGTGGACTACATGAAGAGCAGCCGCATCGTGGTGGCCAGCCACATGCATGCCGGCGACGGCAACTGCCACGTGAACATTCCCGTCAACTCCAATGACCCCCGCATGATGGAACACGCGGAGGACATCGCCATGCAGGTCATGGCCAAGACGCAGGAACTTGACGGCGCGGTGTCCGGCGAACACGGCATCGGCATCACCAAGATCGCGTTTCTGGACAACAGGCAGATGGAAAGTCTGCGCGAGTTCAAGATGCGCGTGGATCCCCGCGATCTTCTGAATCCCGGCAAGCTCATCACCCGCAAGCTTCCGGTCCGTCCGTTCACCTTCTCCTTCAACAGACTCATCGAGGACATCAGGGAATCCGGCCTGCCGGACAAGGAATGCCTTATCCGTCTGCTTTCGCAGGTGCAGACCTGCACCCGCTGCGGCAAGTGCAAGCAGGTCTGTCCCATGGTCTATCCCGAGCGCTCCTTCCAGTACAATCCGCGCAACAAGAACCTCATTCTCGGCGCGCTGACCGAAGCCATCTACTACTCGCAGGTGACGAGCGGCAGACCTTCGCCCGAACTGCTCGAGGAACTGCGGCATCTGGTGGAACACTGCACGGGCTGCGGCCGCTGCACCTCGGTGTGCCCTGTGAAGATCGAATCGCCGGAAGTGGCGCTCAGCTCGCTGGCCTATGTGAAGCGGGAAGGCATGGGCGGGCATCCCATCAAGTCTCAGGTGCTCAACGTGCTTTCTTCGGATCCCTCGAAGCGCGTGCCCGCCTTTGCCAAAATGGCCGCGCTGGGTCAGAACGTGATGAATCAGTTCATCCCGCTCGTGCCGCGCGTATGGCGCAGGCGCATGAGCAGCCCGCTCTTTTCCGGCAGAGGCCCGGCGCTCGGCATGGTGAGCATCTATGAGAGCCTGCATCTGGAAAGAAACGCCGCCGCGCATCTGTTCCTGCCCGTAAGCGGCGACATTTCGGCGCAGGGCGTTCTGGAGGGACGCGTGCCCGCGGTGCTGTACTTCCCCGGCTGCGGCGGAAGCCTGTTCTATCGCCGCATCGCGCTGGCCTCCATCGCGCTCATGATGCATGCCGGCGTGCCCGTGGTGCTTCCCGGCAGACACTTGTGCTGCGGCTATCCTCTGCTGGCCGCGGGTTCGGCCGATCAGTACGAGGCCAATCTCCAGCGCAACCGGCAGGTGATCGCCTCCACGCTTCAGGCGGCTGCCGAAGCCGGTTTCGATGTGAACATGTTCGTCACGGCCTGCGGTTCCTGCCGCGAGTCGCTTCTGCGTCACGGCCTTACCGGCCTCGACGGCAATCTGCTCGAGCACAACGACATCGTGCAGCTTCTGGTGGATCGTCTGCCGCACGGCGTGAGCGTGAGCGATGAGCGCATCATCTATCATTCCTCGTGCCATCCCGCCTGGTCCGGCGTGAAGGCCACCAAGGACGGCGGCAAGGTGGCCCGTGCGCTGGAACGCATGACCGGCGCCTCCATTCTGCTCAATCCCGGCTGCTGCGGCGAATCCGGCGCGGGAGCCTACACCTGTCCGGACATCTACAACGTGCTGCGCGAGCGCAAGCGTGAACGCCTGCAGAGCGCTCTTGCCGGATACCGGGCCGACGCGCCCATTCTGGTGGGCTGCCCCTCCTGCAAGATCGGCATTGCCCGCACGCTCATGACCATGGATGCCAGGCATCCCGCCCGCGGCAAGGGCGAGAGCGTGGAAAACGCGCCGGTGATCGATACGCACCGTCCCGTGCTGCACAACGCCGAATGGCTGGCGGAAACGCTGCTGGGCAAGAACTGGCTGGCCGTGTTCAAGGCTCAGGCCTCGAGAACGGAAGGGCATCCCGGCGTGCGCGTGGTGTGCATGGAAGAAAAGAAGCGCTAGAGAGCGCCGGTAAGGAGATAACAAAAAAGGCGGAGCCGGGGATGCCGGTTCCGCCTTTTTCATGCGCTCTTCATGGAGAAGGGCGACTTCTGACTCCCGGAAGGGAAGGGGATGATCCGGCACTGCCTGCGTTGCGGGCAGATCAAGAGGGGGCCGGATGCTGCGTGGGGCGCGTCGATGTTCGGGATTTTCCGGTGGCGCTAGAAGGTGTAGGTGAGACCGCCGCCCAGAATGTTCTGGACACTTCTGTCCACCATGGGGCTGTCCTTGATTTCATCGCCGAGGAAGGTGACCTTCCAGCTGGCGAAGAGGCTCCAGTGGCTGGTGACGGCATAGCTTGCGCTGACGCCGACAAAGGGGGTCAGAGAGCCGTCGGGGGAATAGGCGGCAAGACCGCTGCGGCGAGCTTCTCCGTGGCTGATGCCGTAATAGTAGTCGTTGAAGTCGGAGCTGGAATACAGAAGGCCGCCGTTGGGCATGAGGGTGAGGTCGCCGAGCATGATGGGGTAGGTGTAGGCGGCGCTGAACAGAAAGCCGTCGCTGGTGCCGGTGATGTCGCCCGAAGCATTCAGCTTGAGCGAACCGAAGTCGGTGTTCAGCTCGTATCCCAGCGTGCCGAGCACGATGATGTTGCGGTTGTCCAGCCGCTTCATGGCCTGATCGTCGCTTTTGCTCGAACGGAAATACTGCGGCAGCAGCGTGGCGCCGATGGAGACCTTCTGCGTGCCGTCGTTCCACAGCCAGACGCCCGCTTCCGTGTTCCTGATGAAGAAGCGCTCTCCTTCGTAGTTGATGATGGGCATGGGCAGCACTCTGGCGTCGGACCCCTTATATTCCGACTGCACGGAAAACACGCCCGCGCTCAGGGAAAGCTGCTGGGCAGCGGCGTTCTTTACGGGCAGCAGCAGAACGGCCGCCAGAAGAATGAAGATGCGCAAGTACATGAAAACTCTCCTCCTTGATGATGCTGGGGAGGGGATATAGCGTTTTCCGATTTAAGTCAACAGACGTTTACTTGTCTTTGAACAGGCGGCGCGCTACAATGGAACATACTGTCGTCACATATTTTTTCGGAACGGACGAAGATGAAGGAAGCAGACGGAAACGCCGTGTCTTTCGGCAACGGATACAAGGCCGGGCAGAGCAGAAACGCCGCCCGCACGAAGGCCAGGATACTTGAGAGCGCAGGACGACTCTTCACCTCGTATCCCTATGAGCTGGTGACGCTGCGGCAGATAGCGTCCATGGCGGACATCAACGTTGCGCTCATCGGCCGGTACTACGGCTCGAAGAAGGAACTGTTCTGCGCCGTGCTCGACGACATTTTCGCCCGGAGCCGTCCTCTTGCGCCGGAAAACCGGCTCGGGGATCTGGCGGAGCGCATCGTCCGCTTTTTTGAGGACGGCAGCGGCGACGACAACCGTTTTTCCATCCTGAACATTCTCATGCTTTCCTCGCAGTCGCCGGAGGCTCTTCCCGTCATTCAGAAGCGCATGACGGACTTTTTTGCCGACATGGCGGAAACCGAAGGCGCGGAGGCCGTACCCGCAGTGGAAGTGCTCACCGCCTGCATGCTGGGCAGCATGCTGTTGCGGCGCCTCATGCCGGAAGAGCAGCCTTTGTCCGTCTCCGCCCGCGGCATGCAGAGGGCGCTGGAACTTCTGCAGACTACTCTTGAGCAGCGACGGAACGGCTGAACGTCGATAGTTGCGGAACCTGCGCGCCGGCCCTCGCTGTGCTCGGGGAAAGCCTATGGCTGTGTCCCGTTTTTTTGGGGGGGCGAGCCCGGTCCAGAGCGCGAAGTTACTTGTTTTCCCTTGTTTGATGAATGTGATTTTCATTTTCATATAAGTATATGATGTAAACAAGCAATAGGAATAATAATGCGGTATACTTGTGATAATAAACGTAATGTCTAATAATAAAATAATATACAATTATTTAATGAATAATATTAAATAGTTATATATACAACAATAAGATACAGTAAAAATATTGCATTACTAATTTTTTGATTATAATATTGATCAGGTCAATTTTTTATTTTAATTTGTATAAAAACTGTAAACAGAGATAAAGGAAAAGTAGTAATGGATATGATAGAAGTGGTAAAGGCTTTTTCTGATCCTATTGATAAGTTAATTGATTCGGTGTCTAGAGCTATAGGAAAGGCATATGAGCCAAAACATATTAGAGAAATGGCAGATGCTAAATCTTATGAAATTAAACGGATTTCGGAAATAATTAGAAATAATAGTGATATTCCAATTGTTTATAACTCGGAAGGTATATCTATAGATACAAGAAATTATGAAGAAATAGCTAAACGCGCATCAAGTCGTTTAGCATATCAAGAAATAATAAAACAACAAAATATAGAATCTGTTGTTGATAATGCATATGAAGAATTAGAAAAAGTAGATAGTGTTAGTGATGATCCTATAAATTCAGATTGGATGATTCGTTTTTTTAATTCTGTAGAAGATATAAGTGATGAAAGCCTGCAAAAAATTTGGGGTCGCATTTTAGCAGGAGAAATTAAAAGACCAAATAGCTACTCATATCGTACATTAGAAAAACTAAAAAATATGACTCAGAAAGAAGTAGAATATTTTCAAATAGTTTCTTCATTGGTATTAAAAAATAGTAATATAAATTTTATTTTAGACAATAAAGATTTAATGAATAAATATAATGTTTATTTTGGTTATATTTTAAAACTTGAAGAATGTGGATTAATGACTTCTCAATCATTATCATTAAATCTTGAAGTTTCTAATAGTCAATATGAATTTATATATAATTCAAAAATTATTGGTGTAATTAAGGGAAAGGAAGATAATCTTAAAAAAATAGTTTTGCCATGTTACTTCTTTACAGAAAGTGGAAGTCAGTTGTTAGATTCAATAGTTTTAAATGTAAATTCTAAATATATAATTGAATGTATTAAATTAATTTCAAACAAGTATAAAGAATTTATTATTACAGCTCATAATATAGAATGTATTGATAATAAAGGGTATGTAACTTATGATAAAATAGATATATTAGTATAAATTTATTTTTATGTAATATTATATTTTTTATTATTTGTATATGATATGAATGGGTTGATATAAATAATTTTTTGTTACTTAAGTTGCTTGCCCGGGGCCTGCTTTTATGCGACATTTCCCGCATGAAATCCTGTGACGTCACGTTTGTTCCGGGCATGACCGCGCTGCACGGCGCGTGTCGCTGCCGTATGCTGCGCCTTGCCGAAAGCGCTCCCTCCGTGCTGCTCTGCAGTCTGGAAACGGAGGGCGAATGTCTGCTTCTCGGCGATGTGCGCCGGGCTTTTCCTTCCGTGCCCTGCACCCTGTCGGCTCAGGAGCGCGAGGCGCTCGGCCTTGAAGCGCAGGCGCAGGATGAGGATGTGCTTTTCTTCTGCCGCGTGTCCGTACCTGCGGGCGATCCTCTGTCCGCCGGGTTCGATCTGTCCCGGCTGGTGCTGGTGGCTCCGTCCACGGGGCGGGGGGTGGAAGTGCAGCGCCCGGGGCAGAAACTGGAACCTCTGGCCGGAAAAAGGCGGGGCAGCGCGGCGCGGAAGGATGATTCCGCGTGAAGGCGGCGTCTGCTGCCGCGATGTTTAAAAAGAAAGGGCGGACCGATGCCGGGCATCGGTCCGCCTTGTGTTTTCCTTTTCCGGCGTCAGTAGAGCGGCACGTCAAAGCGTATGAGTTCCGGCTTTTCCATGATCCAGAACAGAAGAACGCACATGACGAGCAGCGCGTACTCTCCAAGGCTGCCGGTGCTGCACAGCTTCAGGGAAAAGCGTTTTCCGGCGAAGGGCAGCAGCGGAACGCCGTGCGTGGTGCACATGTCGAGCAGAACGTGCGTGAGCGCGCCGAAGCCGAACCCTCCGACGACGGCGTCGGGCAGCGGGCCGAGCTGGCCGGTCATGGACCATGCCCATATGGCCAGCCACCAGCCGAACCAGTGCGACGAGCGCCGGTGAACCTGATTGAATTTTTTCTGCCTGAAGAAGGCTCTGCGGGCAGCGCGCTGATCCAGCACGTCGGGGAAGACGGATCCGGCCCATGCCGCCGCCATGCCGACGAGGGAAAAGCCCGCGGCAAAGGCGGCCATGAGGGACATGGCCTGATGCGTGGTCCATTTCATGCGTTTTTCCTTTTCTGTTCAAACTGTTCCGCGGCACGACGGCGTCTGGCTTCGGCGGCGAGCTCGCAGGGAACGATGGTTTTTCCTATGGGGAAAAGCGCCAGCTCCGCCAGCTTGATGTGCTGCCAGGCAAAGGGAATGCCCACGATGGTCAGGGCCAGGGCGGCAGCCGTGGCCGCATGGGCCAGAGCTATCCACAGCCCGGCAAAGAGAAACCATATCGTATTGCCGATCACGCCGGGAATGCCGGTGCCGATGTCGTTTCTGCCGTAGAGCAGCTCGCGGGAAATCGACTCGTAGCCGAAGGGCATGAAGGCGAACCCCGCCATGACGAAACAGGCGCGCCCCCAGGGCAGTCCTATGATGCTTATGCAGGCCAGCACACCGGCCAGAAGCCAGAGCAGCGCCGTGAACCAGCCGCCGAAAATGATCCAGAGTATGTTGCCGATAATGCTCATGCCGACCTCATTGTTCCGCCTTCGTCGGTAAGGGACAAAGGCTGCGGCAGTATAGCGGCCGGACATGGCGCAGGCAAGGGGCCGGAAAGATGAAATTTTCAGTCCGGTCATGCCGAGCGGTCGCGCGGGGGCGAAGGACCGGGCCTGGCGCTGGGGCGGGAGGCGGGCCGGTTGCAGAGCGGGCCTCTATGGCGTATGCTGCCTCACGTTCTTTTCAACATTCCTTTCCGGAGAGATTTCCTATGCAGCGTACCAGCATTAGCGAAGCTCTGGCCTCCGCCGGGCCGCGCGACGGCATCACCGTGTGCGGATGGGTGAGAACCCGCCGCGATTCCAAGGGATTTGCCTTTCTTGAACTCAATGACGGCTCCTGCCTCAAAAATCTTCAGTGCATCGTGGATGAAGGCACGCCTGCCTGGGACTGCCTCGAAGGCGTGAACACGGGCGCGGCCGTCAGCGTATCCGGCGATCTGGTGGAATCTCCGGGCAAGGGGCAGAAGTGGGAAGTGCATGCAAAAACCATGCAGGTGTTCGGTCTGGCCGATCCGGCCACGTTCCCCCTGCAGAAGAAGCGTCATTCCGACGAATTTCTCCGCACCATCGCGCATCTTCGTCCGCGTACCAACAAGTACGGCGCGGCATTCCGCATCCGTTCCGAAGCCGCCCTTGCCGTGCATGACTATTTCCGCGGACTCGGCTTCTATTATGTCCACGCGCCCATTCTGACCGGTTCCGACTGCGAAGGCGCCGGCGAGATGTTCCGCGTGACCACGCTTCCCGTGGACGGCGGCCCTAAGCCGGAATCCGGCAACGTCTTTGAGAACGACTTCTTCGGCAAGCAGGCCAGCCTTACGGTGTCCGGCCAGCTGGAAGCCGAAGCGCTTGCCTGCGCGCTGGGCCGCGTGTACAACTTCGGTCCCACGTTCCGCGCCGAACACTCCTATACGCCGCGCCATGCCGCCGAGTTCTGGATGGTGGAACCGGAAGCCGCCTTCAACGACATCTGGGACAACATGGAACTCGCCGAAGGCCTGATCCGCCATGTGGTGCGCCACACCGTGGAAAAGTGCGGCGACGACATCGCCCTGTTCGACAAGTTCGTGGCTCCCGGACTTCTGGACAGCCTGCGCGACATGACGGAAAAGAAGTACGCCCGCATTTCCTACCGCGATGCCGTGAAGCTTCTGCAGGACAGCGGAAAGAAGTTTGAATATCCCGTGTCCTTCGGTACCGACCTTCAGACCGAGCATGAACGCTTCCTTGCCGAAGAGTACTTCCGCTCCCCGGTGACGGTGTACGACTACCCCAAGGACATCAAGGCCTTCTACATGCGCATGAACGACGACAACGAAACCGTGGCCGCCATGGACCTTCTGGTGCCCCGTATCGGCGAACTTGTGGGCGGCAGTCAGCGCGAGGAACGTCTGGACCGTCTTTCCGCCCGCATTGCGGAACTGGGACAGAAGCCCGAGGATTACTGGTGGTATCTTGATCTGCGCCGTTTCGGCAGCGTGCCCCATTCCGGTTTCGGCATGGGCTTCGAGCGCATGATCATGCTGCTCACCGGCATTGCCAACATTCGTGACGTGCTGCCGTTCCCCCGTACCACGGGATCTCTGGAGTTCTGATGAGAGTCATGACCGAACGCCGCAGGGCGAAGATTGAAAAGGTGCTGTCGCAGCGCCAGAAGGGACTCACCCTTGTCATGGACAACGTGTGGGACCCCCACAACGTGTCTGCCATATACCGCAGCTGCGATGCCTTCGGCGTGCCGGAAGTGCATCTCTACTACACGCAGTGCGCCTTCCCTCAGCTCAGCCGCAAGACGTCGGCTTCCGCCTTCAAGTGGGTGAATACCGTTCGTCATTCCAGCAAGGAAGAGCTGCTGGCGGCGCTTCGCGCGCAGAACATGCAGGTGCTTGCCACGAGCTGCTCGCCGTCCTCGCGCCCCCTGACCGAATACGACTTCACGCGGCCTACGGCCATCATCATGGGCAACGAGCACTCGGGCGTGTCGCCGGAACTTGTGCCTCTGGTGGACGGCGAGGTCTACATTCCCATGTACGGCATGGTGCAGAGCTTCAACGTGTCCGTGGCCTCGGCGCTCATGCTGGCGGAAGCCTCGCGTCAGCGCGCTCTGGCGGGCATGTATGAAAAGCGCCTCTGGAGCGACGAGGAATACGACGAGCGCCTGAACGCCTGGCTGGAAAAGGCCTAGCGCGGCACATTCTCCTTGTATTGCAGAAAGGCCCGTTCCCCGAAAGGGAGCGGGCCTTCTTTCATGCCTGTCGGAAGAGCGGGCGGCGACGAATCGGAGCATACGGCGACCGCCCGGCGTCCGGAAGCAGGCGGGGGCAGCGCCGGGCCTTTGTTCTGCCCGAGGAAAAGGCCGGGGAAGGCGCGGGGTGGCCCGTTCGGCCCGTGGAAAGCTCCGGAAACGGAGCCGGGGAGCCGCGCGTTTTTCCGCCCGTTCCGCCGCGCCGCCTCGTACTCCATCGCCCATGACGGCTTCGGCTCCGGCGGGCAGACAAATCGGGGGCTGTTCCGGCAGGCTTGTCCGGCGCGAAGGCAAAGGAAAGGGCGACGCCCCTTTCGGAAAGCGTCGCCCTTATATTTATGATGAGGATGTTGAGGCTCAGGCCTTCTTTTCAGGCAGGAAGGAAGCCAGAATGCCGAGGGCGAGGAAGCCGACCACCACGCTCAGGGAGACCATGGCGGGCAGATGGATCACGCCGGCCACGTCGAGCAGCATCTTGGCGCCGATGAAGGCCAGAATGGCGATGACGGACTTTTCCAGATGGCGCAGGTAGCGCTTGGCGGCGGCGAGCAGGAAGAACATGGACCGCAGGCCGAGGATGGCGAAGATGTTGCTGGTGTACACGATGAAGGGATCGGGCGTGATGGCGAGAACGGCGGGCACGGAGTCGAAGGCGAACATGATGTCGGAGATTTCGATGACCATGAGGCAGAGGAACAGAGGCGTGGCGCGCCAGATGATCTTGCCTACGGGCTTTTCCGCCAGCGTGACGGTGCTGCCTTCCACGTGCTTCTTGGGAGCTTCCACGGCGTGGCCGTTTTCATCGGTACGCACGAAGAAGTCGTGTCCGTGCAGGTGGGGATGGACGGGAATGAACTTCTGCGTCCAGCGCACGGCCCAGTGCTTGGAGTAGTCGATGTCTTCATCGGTTTCCTTGCCGAGGGACTGGAACATCTTCCAGGCCGTCCACAGAACGAACACGCCGAAGCCGGCAAGGGCGTAGGGGCCGAAGAGCTTGATGAGCGAGCTGCCCGCGGCCACGAAGAGAAGACGCATGACGACGGCGCCGAGAATGCCGTAGAAGAGCACGCGGTGCTGATAGGCATCCTTGATGCCGAAGGAGGTGAAGATGGCCATCATCACGAAGAGGTTGTCCACCGAAAGGGATTCCTCAAGCAGATAGCCGGCGATGAACAGCTGCATCTGCGCAGGGCCTTCGTTCCAGCCGATGTAGCCTGCGAAGGCGAAGGCGAGGGAAATCCAGATGGCCGACCACATGGCCGCGTTGCGGGCGGTGACGGGCTTGTCGTCGTTGTGGGACCGAAGGTCGATCCACATGCAGATGATGATGACCAGAGAGAAGACGCCCACTTCTACAAGGGAGTGTCCGAACATACCGTGTATCCTCCAGAGTTTTCCGTTCTGCCGGAAGAAACAGAAAAGACCTTCCGGCAATACTGTTTATTGCCGCAAGGTCTCACTCATCAGACGGGCTGACGACAATGCCAGAAGCGGAAGCTTCATGCTGTTGACATTGCCTAGGATTCTAGATCCCAGTTACTCCCCTTTGCGTTCCTTTCGAAATACTCGAAGTTCCCCCCGCTGTCAAGGGGCGTATGTGCCTCTTGCCTGAGAAGTTCGGCGGCGCTACACTCGGCCCGCTCGTACAGAGCGTATATTCTGTGAGGAAATCATGTCTTTTTATATCATTCGCACGCATCGTGCGGGGCATCAGCACCCGCTTATTTTTCGTCTTGCCTCGGGTTTCCGCCGTTTTCAGCACCGCTGGTTTCATCCGGACGAAACCCTGTTCCACGCGCTCAGAAACGGCCAGAACCCGCTGGCGCTCGTCATTGCCTGCTGCGATTCGCGGGTGGATCCCGTGCTTCTGACCGACTGCCGCCCGGGAGATCTCTTCGTGGTGCGCAATGTCGCCAATCTTGTGCCTCCGTATGCGCCCGACGGCGGGCGGCACGGCGTGAGCGCCGCGCTCGAGTATGCGGTGAAGCATCTTCATGTGCAGGACGTCATCGTCATGGGGCATGCCTGCTGCGGCGGCATACAGGCGCTTGTGGCCGGTGAGGAGTCCGGCGAGGGCGATGAGTTCATCGGGCCGTGGGTAGACGTGGCGCGCTCCGCGCTGGAGAAGGTCGACGCGGCCATGCCCGGCGCGGACAGGGCGGATCGCGCGCGGGCCTGCGAGCTGTGGAACGTGCGCCTTTCCCTGGAAAATCTTCTCACCTTTCCCTGGGTGAAGAGCGCCGTGGAAGAGGGCAGCCTTTCCCTGCACGGATGGTATTTCGATCTTCAGAGCGGCGAGCTTCTGGAATACGACGCTGTGGAAAAGGCGTTCCGGCCTCTGGTGGGGCGTCCCAGACTGGGGGCTGCTCCGGTCGGTCACGTTTCTCCGGCCTCTTCGCCGAGGCATCGCTGAGTCTTTCGTTCAATCCGTTGTTTTTTATGGAAAGAAAGAAGGCCGTCTTTCGATTGTGACAGGCCGGGACCATTGACGCGAAGCGGTTTTGCTTTTAAGGATAGCGGAAAGGCTTTAAGAACGTTTTATGATGCAGACGCCTTCCTCCGCTCTGCGGCTCGCGTGATGTTGCTTCGGCGATGCGCGCATGGCCGCCGTGATGCGTCTGTGCTTTCGGCGCGCTGAAGCCTGTTTCCGCCAAGGAGGCATGGAGGTTTTATGCCCACGAAAATTCTGCATAAGGAAAAGCTGATTCCCGGGCGCACCAGCAAGCTTGTGCTGGACGCTCCGCAGATCGCCGCTACGGCCCGTCCCGGCCATTTCGTCATTCTTCGCGTGGATGAGAAGGGTGAGCGCTTTCCGCTGACCATTGCCGATACCGACAAGGAACACGGCACGATCACCATCGTGTATCTGGTGCTCGGTCGTTCCACTCAGATGCTTGAGGAACTTGAAGAAGGCCAGTTCATTCACGATGTGTGCGGACCTCTCGGCCGCGCCACGTGCATCGAGCGCTTTGAAGCGCCGAAGAAGGTGATCTGCGTGGGCGGCGGCACGGGCGTTGCCGCCATGCATCACATCGCCAAGGGCCATCACGATGCCGGCAACTACGTCATTGCCTGCATCGGCGCCCGCAACAAGGATCTTCTGCTTTTCCAGAAGGAACTTTCCCTGTTCTGCGACGAAGTGCTCGTTTCCACGGACGACGGTTCCGAAGGGCAGAAGGGCATTGTGACCGATCTTGTGCGTAACCGTCTCGACAGCGAGGGCGGCAACATCGCCGAAGTGGTGGCGGTGGGTCCCGTGCCCATGATGCAGGCCGTGGCCGATCTGACCCGCGGATACGGCGTGCCCACCACGGTGAGCCTGAATTCCCTCATGGTGGACGGCCTCGGCATGTGCGGCGCGTGCCGCGTGACCGTGGGCGGAGAAATGAAGTTCACCTGTGTGGACGGCCCGGAATTCGACGGTCACAAGGTGGACTTTGCGGAACTGCGCAGCCGTCTCGGATCCTTCCGCACGCAGGAAGCGCAGGCCCGGGAACATCATCGCTGCAACTGCTTTGAAAAGATTGAAAGGAAGGAGGCCTGATCATGAGCCAGGAAGTCACCCGCGGGGCCAAGATTCCCCGTCATGATATGCCCTGTCAGGCTCCCGAGGAACGCATCAAAAACTTCGGGGAAGTGGCCCTCGGCTACACCGCCGAAATGGCCTACGAGGAAGCCACGCGCTGCCTGCAGTGCAAGAAGCCTCTCTGCCGTACGGGCTGCCCCGTGGACATCGCTATTCCCGACTTCATAGCCGAAGTGGTGAAGGGCAATATCGACGAAGCCAGCCGCATCATTCACAAGTCGAGCAGCCTTCCCGCCGTGTGCGGCCGCGTGTGCCCGCAGGAAAAGCAGTGCGAAGGCCGGTGCATTCTCGGCAAGAAGGGACAGCCTGTGGCCATCGGCCGTCTGGAACGCTATGTGGCCGACCACGCTTCCGCCGAAAAAGCTCCTGAAATCAGAAAGACCGGCCGTCGCGTGGCCTGCATCGGTTCCGGCCCTTCGTCCATCACCTGTGCGGGCTATCTGGCCCGTCTCGGCGTGGACGTGACCATGTTTGAAGGTCTGCATGAGGCGGGCGGCGTGCTCATCTACGGCATTCCCGCCTTCCGTCTGCCCAAGGACGTGGTGGCGCACGAACTCGACGCCCTGCGCGCCATGAACGTGGACATCCGCCTCAACTATGTGGGCGGCCGCACCGTGACCGTGGACGGCCTGCTCGCCGAAGGCTACGACGCCGTGTTCATCGGCGTGGGCGCGGGCCTGCCGCACTTCCTCGGCGTTCCCGGGGAAAACTGCATCGGCGTGTTCTCCGCCAACGAATATCTGACCCGCGTCAACCTGGGCCGCGCGCATTCCTTCCCGAACTATGACACGCCCGTGGCTCCGGGCAGACACGTCACCGTGTTCGGCGCGGGCAACGTGGCCATGGACGCCGCCCGTACGGCGCTCCGTCTCGGCGCGGAGAGCGTGCATATCGTGTACCGCCGCACCCGTGCGGAAATGCCCGCCCGCGGCGAGGAAATCGAGCACGCGCTGGAAGAGGGCGTCAAGCTCCTCGAACTGTCCGCGCCCGTGCGCTTCATCACCGATGAGGAAAATCATCTCACCGGCGTGGAGCTGCAGCGCATGGAACTCGGCGAACCCGACGCTTCGGGCCGCCGCCGTCCGCGCCCCGTGGAAGGACAGAACTTCATTCAGGAAACCGATCTTGCCATCGTGGCTCTGGGCACCCGCTCCAATCCTCTTATGCTGGACTGCACGCCGGGCCTCAAGCTCACGGAGCGCGGCTACATTGCCGTGGATGAAAACGGCGAGACCTCCATTCCCAACGTCTACGCCGGCGGCGACATCGTGACCGGCGCGGCCACCGTCATTCTGGCCATGGGCGCGGGCCGTCGTGCCGCGCAGAGCATAGCCCGCAAGATGGGTCTGGAATAGTTTCCGCTTTCATATTGCAGCAGGGGCCGTCTTCCTCCGGGAAGGCGGCCTCTTTTGCTCGGCGCGGAAAACGGAGGCTGCCCGGCTTCCGCTCCCGCGGCATTTTCCTTTTCGATTGAGAAAATCGACAGCGCCGGAGGCCGGAGCGGCGGGCGTTTTCTGCCCCGGAGGCAGGGCCGTTCGGCGAACCTTCCTTGACATGAGGCCCCTGTATCCGCCATACTGGCGGACATTATTTGATTGATTCCCGTGCCGGCGGCAGGCGTCCCTGAGGAGCGCGTGCCGGCAGGAACATGAGGCAGGCTGTTGATTCAGCCTTTTTTCTGTACTTTTTGCCCGCAAGGAGTATCCATGCTTCGTCGTCTTCTGTGCGCTCTTCTGCTGCCTGCGCTTCTGTGCTCTTCCGCCGCCGCTGCGGAAAAGATCGTGGTGGCCACCAACCCCACCTGGCCTCCCCTGGAATTCCTCGATGACAACAAGAACATCATCGGCTACGACATCGACATGATCCGCGCCATCGGCAAGGAAGCCGGTCTGGATGTGGACGTCGTCATGGTCGCCTGGGACGGCATTTTCGCCGGTGTGGCCGCGGGCAACTACGACGTCATCGCCTCCGGCGTGACCATCACCCCCGAACGTCAGCGCGCCTTTGAATTCACCAAGCCCTACTATGACGTGCAGCAGATCGTGGTGGTGAAGAAGGGCGACACCGCCGCCAACTTTGAAGCGCTCAAGGGCCGTACCGTGGGCGGCCAGATCGGCACCACCGGCGTGTTCGTGGCTCAGAAGAGCGGCGTGGACATGACCCTGCGCGAATACGACGACGTGGGCCTCGCCATGCAGGACCTGCTCAACGGCCGCATCGACGCCGTCATCTGCGACTCTCCCGTGGCCCTGTACTATGCCAACCAGAAGGAAGGCTTCACGGAACATCTTTCCATCGCCTTCCGCACCGAAGCCACAGAATCCTTCGGCTTTGTGGCGAAGAAGGGCAGCAAGGACCTCGTCGAACGCCTGAACAAGGGCATCGACGCCGTGCGCGCCAAGGGAATTGAGGCTGAACTCATCCGCAAGTGGATGGGCGAATAGGGCGTATCGTCCGCAGATTTCACCTTCAGTTCCGGGATATTGTGAACTATGCGTGAGAATGAAGAAAACGCTCTTCCGGCAGGCATCGCCCCGGAGGGAAAGATAGAGGTTCCGGCGGGCGGCCTCGTGCTGCCCGATTCCGACAAGGGGGGACTGGTCAATGCCTGGTCCCTGTCGCTGGTGGGAGCCGTCGTCGTGCTCACGGTGCTCTGCACCGTATGGCCCGATCCCTACCTCGAGATTCTCCGATTCCTGCCGGAGGGGCTGGTCGTCACGTTCGAGGTGACGATTCTTTCCATCATCTGCGCCATTCCTCTGGGGCTTCTCACGGGACTGGGGCGCCTTTCGCGCAACAGGGTGATCAACCTCATCGCCTCCACCTACGTGGAAGTGATCCGCGGCATTCCCCTGCTGGTGCAGATCTTCTATATCTATTACGCGCTGGCGAAGTTCCTTCAGGTCAGCGGTCTCACTTCCGCCGTCATTGCCATCAGCTTCTGCTACGGCGCCTACATGGGCGAAGTGTTCAGAGCCGGCATCATGGCCGTTCCCAAGGGCCAGACCGAAGCCTCGCGTTCGCTGGGCTTCAACAAGGTGCAGACCATGCTTTTCGTGGTGCTCCCGCAGGCGCTGCGCACCATCGTTCCTCCCGTGGGCAACGAGTGCATCGCCATGCTCAAGGACACCTCTCTGGTTTCCGTCATGGCCATGCCCGACCTCATGCAGTTCGGACGCAGCTTTGCCGCCAAGAGCTATCTGTACTTTGAAACCTACACCGTCATTGCGCTGATCTACCTCATCATCACGCTGCTGCTCTCCAAGGCGGTCAGCATTCTGGAATCCAGGCTGAACTACTATGACAAACGCAAATAGCGCGGACCCCATCATCCGCATCGAACATGTGTGGAAGTTCTTCGGTGAGCTGCCCGCCCTGCAGGATGTTTCCCTGAACGTCTATCAGGGACAGCGCGTGGTCATCATCGGTCCGTCCGGTTCCGGCAAGTCCACCCTGCTGCGTTCCATCAACAGACTTGAGGAAATCAACAGCGGACTCATCGCCGTGGACGGCATCGACGTCAACGATCCGAAGAACGACATCAACAAGATTCGTCAGAATCTGGGCATGGTGTTTCAGCAGTTCAACCTGTTCCCGCACAAGACCGTGCTCCAGAACCTCACCATGGCTCCCTGCAAGCTGCGCGGCATGCCCAAAAAGGAGGCCGAGGAGCTTGCGCTCGGGCTGCTGAACAAGGTGGGCATCAGCGACAAGGCCAATGTCTACCCCGCCATGCTTTCCGGCGGTCAGCAGCAGCGCGTGGCCATTGCCCGTGCTCTGGCCATGCAGCCGGAACTCATGCTCTTCGACGAACCGACCTCGGCGCTGGACCCCGAAATGGTGGGCGAAGTGCTCGACGTTATGGTGAATCTGGCCCGCGACGGCATGACCATGATCTGCGTCACCCATGAAATGGGCTTTGCCCGTACCGTGGCCGACGTGGTCGTGTTCATGGACAAGGGGCAGATTCTTGAAGTGGGCAAGCCTGAAGATATCTTCGAGCGGCCTCAGCATCCGAGACTGCAGCAGTTCCTGAATCAGGTTCTTTAATCTGTGCGGGAGACTCTTCGGAGGCTCCGGCACGACGACCGGCTCGTCACCGGTTCTTCATTTCCCCGGCAGGAAGGATTGCGGGATACGCCCGCTCCTTTCTGCCTTTTTCTTTTTCGGTACGGATCAGACGGCTTGCGGCGCGTTTTTTCAAGGCATTACAGCTGTCTGCGGAACGCCGCTTTTCTTCTCATTTGTCCGTATGTGCGTTGGTCATGCATGAAGGCCGCTTCGGTGAAAAGAAGCGGCCTTTCTTTATATGCTCATTGAATTTGCATTTTATCTCTCCAACATCGTTTATTTTTTCCTTCATTTAAGCGTTCTTGATGGCGAATGTTGCAGACAAATGAACCCGGGGCATAAAGCTCACTCGATTGCCATTTTCATGAAATATTTGTATTATAGAAGTAACAGTAAGTGATGTTTGTTGTTGTTGCGGCATGACGGGCTGAAAGAGCTTGATAATCTTGCTGTTTCCATGATTTTTGCAGGAAACGGCAGCTTTTTTCGTGTCCTGTTGATTTTTTTTCATGTATCCTTGCATGGTTTGACCGGCAACGGATCCTATTGGAAAAAGGAGGATTTTTTCATGGGCAAGTATATCATGGCACTGGATGCGGGCACCACATCCAACCGCTGCATCCTGTTCAATGAAAAGGGCGAGGTGTGCAGCCTTGCTCAGAAAGAGTTCACGCAGTATTTCCCCCATCCCGGCTGGGTGGAACATGATGCCATGGAAATCTGGCTGACCCAGTACGCCGTGGCTGCCGAGGCTCTGGCGAAAATCGAAGCCACCGCTGACGATATCGCCGCCATCGGCATCACCAACCAGCGCGAAACCACCATCGTGTGGGACAGGGAAACCGGCGAACCCATCCATCATGCCATCGTCTGGCAGGACCGCCGTACCGCCGAATACTGCGACAGTCTGCGCGCCAAGGGTCTGACCGATACCTTCCGTGCCAAGACCGGCCTTGTCATCGACCCGTACTTCTCCGGCACCAAGATCCGCTGGATTCTGGAAAACGTGCCCGGCGCCAGAGAGAAGGCCGAAGCCGGACAGCTGCTTTTCGGCACCGTGGAAACCTGGCTCATCTGGAAGCTCACCGGCGGCAAGGTGCATATCACCGACTACTCCAACGCCGCCCGTACCATGCTCTTCAACATCGTTGACCTGAAGTGGGACGAAGAGATCATGGCCGAAATGGGTATTCCCGCGAGCATGCTGCCCGAAGCCCGTCCTTCGAGCTGCGTGTACGGTGAAACCGTGCAGGAAATCTTCGGCGGCGTGATTCCCATTGCCGGTGCTGCCGGCGACCAGCAGGCAGCCCTGTTCGGCCAGACCTGCTTTGAACCCGGCGAAGCCAAGAACACCTACGGCACCGGCTGCTTCATGCTCATGAACACGGGCGAAAAGCCGATCTTCTCCAAGAACGGTCTTGTCACCACCATCGCCTGGGGGCTGGACGGCAAGGTCAACTACGCTCTGGAAGGTTCCATCTTCGTGGCCGGTTCCGCCATTCAGTGGCTGCGCGACCAGCTCAGAGTGCTGGATGCCGCCTCCGACTCCGAATACTTCGCGAACAAGGTGTCCGACACCAACGGCTGCTACGTGGTGCCCGCCTTCACCGGTCTGGGAGCTCCCCACTGGGATCCCTATGCCCGCGGCGCCATCGTGGGCCTGACCCGCGGCGTGAACCGCTATCACATCATCCGCGCCACGCTCGAGTCTCTGGCCTATCAGACCTATGAAGTGCTCGGCGCTATGGAAGCCGACTCCGGCATCAAGATGACCTCCCTCAAGGTGGACGGCGGCGCTTCCTCCAACGATCTGCTCATGCAGATGCAGGCCGACATCAACCAGGCTCCGGTGAACCGTCCCGTCTGCGTGGAAACCACGGCCATGGGCGCGGCCTATCTGGCCGGTCTCGCCGTCGGCTACTGGAAGAACAAGGAAGACGTCATCCGCAACTGGGCCAGCGACAAGGTGTTCGGACCGAAGATCACCCGTACCGAACGCGATCGCAAGGTACGCGGCTGGAAGAAGGCCGTGAAGTGCGCTTACGACTGGGCGAAGGACGAAGACTGATCCGGAACCAGGCAGAAAGCGCTCCGAAGCGGGGCGGACCGTCGGTAACCGACGCGGCGTCGTCCTGCCCGTAAGAGGCTTTCCGCAGCATTCTTTGAGGCATACTGGAATCCTCCCCTTCGTCAGGAAGGGGAGGAGTTTTTCCCCTCAACCTGAAAACATATTGCGCGAGTAGTTTATATGCCTTATCTTGCTGAATTTTTTGGAACCATGATTCTGATTCTTCTCGGTGACGGCGTGGTGGCCAACGTCAACCTGAACAGATCCGGCATGAAGGGCGCTGGAGCCGTTCAGATCACCTTTGCCTGGGGCCTGGCCGTCATGCTGCCTGCCTTTGCGTTCGGTGCCGCTTCCGGTGCTCACTTCAATCCTGCGCTTACGGTGGCCCTTGCCGCCGGCGGCTACTTCAGCTGGGGCATGGTGCCCGGCTACATCATCGCTCAGATGGCTGGCGCCTTTGTGGGCGCGTGCCTTGTGTATGCGCTGTTCAAGGATCAGTTCGATGCTACCGACGATCCCAACATCAAGCGCGGTGTGTTCTGCACCTCTCCTGCCGTGCCCAACCGCTTCCGCAACTTCCTCAGCGAAATCATCGGAACCTTCGTGCTGGTGTTTGCCATTCTCGGCCTGAATCAGGTGCCCAACATGCCCGGCGGCGTGAACTACATTCTGGTGTTCGGCATCATCGTTTCCATCGGCATGAGCCTCGGCGGTCTGACCGGTTATGCCATCAATCCCGCCCGTGACCTCGGCCCCCGTCTGGCCCACACCATTCTGCCCATCCGCGGCAAGGGCAGCTCTCACTGGGATTATGCCATCGTGCCGCTCGTCGGTCCCATGATCGGCGGCCTCCTGGGCATGTGCCTGTACAATATGCTTCCCTGGGGAAATTAATGAATGACTCCGTTCTCCGCAGCTTGTGCGGCTGACGGTTGAAAAAATTGAAGAAAGCGCCGTTCTGGATTCGGAGCGGCGCTTTCTTTTTTGAACGGCGCGGGCCGGATGCGCGGGCATCTGACCGGAGTTTTTGGGGGAGATGGGGAAGAGGTTGGGGGCGATGGCGTGCCCTTCCCGCGAGGGGCGGAGACCGCCACCGTTTTCATACGTTCCGGGCGAGAGGAAGGCAAAGAAAAGGCGCCGCTTCCGAAGGGAGGCGACGCCTTGATGGTACTTATGGGATGTGCCCGGGATCAGGATCAGGCGATGGAAGAGCCGCTCGGCGCGTCGGCCGTGAGCAGGGAGAGGCCGCCGTCGAATTCGGCGGTGAGGATCATGCCCTGCGATTCAAGACCGCGCAGCTTGCGGGGAGGCAGGTTCGCCACCACCACGACCTTCTTGCCCACGAGGTCTTCGGGCTTGAAGTGGGCGGCAATGCCGGACACGATCTGACGGGGCTTTTCCTCGCCGAGATCCACGTCGAAGCGCAGCAGCTTGTCGGCATTGGGATGCTGTTCGGCAGCCAGAATGGTGCCGATGCGCAGGTCGAGCTTCTGGAAGTCGGCAAACTCGATGGGAGCCTTGGGGCCGGTTTCGGCGGGAGCTTCCTTCGGAGCGGGAGCCTTCTTTTCCTTCTTGGGCTTGGCCGGAGCTTCTTCCTTTTCCAGCTCGAGGCGGGGGAAGAGGTTGGAGGCGGCGGCGATTTCAAGGCCGGTGCGCAGGTGCATGCGGTAGCGCAGCACGTCGTTCAGGGCGTCTTCGGAGAGCGTGCCCTGCGGACGTCCGAGCTGGGCCTGCATGGTGGCGGAAGCCGTGGGCATGACGGGCCAGATCAGGTAGGCCACCTTGTACATGTTTTCCAGCAGGGTACGGATGACGGTGCCGAGACGTTCGGTATCGCCGTTCTTGGCGAGCGTCCAGGGAGCCTGTTCGTCCACGTACTTGTTCATGGCGCGCACCGGAAGCCAGAGCGCTTCCAGCGCCTGCGAGAAGCGCAGTTCGCCGAAGAGCTGCACGAAGTTGGCGGCGCCGTTGTCCGTGGTTTCGGAGAGAATGTCGTCCGCCTCCAGCTGATTGCCGAGGGCCGGAATCTTGCTGCCGAAGTACTTGGCGTTCATGGACAGCACGCGGCTGAACAGGTTGCCGAGGTCGTTGGCCAGATCGGCGTTCACGCGGGTGATGATGGCTTCGGGGGAGTAGGAGGCGTCGGAGCCGAAGTTCATTTCACGCAGCAGGAAGTAGCGGAAGGCGTCGAGACCGAAATGTTCGGCCGCCTTGAGGGGATCGACCACGTTGCCCAGAGACTTGGACATCTTGGTGTCCTTGACCAGCCAGTAGCCGTGCACGTTGAGGTGCCTGTACAGCGGAAGATCCGCGGCCATGAGCATGGTGGGCCAGAAGATGCCGTGGGGCTTCAGAATGTCCTTGGCCACGAGATGTTCGCCGGGCCAGTATTTCTTGTAGTTTCCGGACTCGTCGTTTTCGTTTTCCGGCCAGCCGAGGGCGGTGATGTAGTTGGCAAGGGCGTCGAACCACACGTAGCTCACATAGTCCTTGTCGAAGGGCAGCTCGATGCCCCAGGTCAGACGGGACTTGGGACGGGAGATGCACAGGTCTTCCAGCACGCCGCCTTCCAGCATGGCGAGCACTTCATTGCGGTATCTTTCGGGACGGATGAAGTCGGGATTGTCGAGAATGTACTGCTTCAGCTGGTCCTGATACTTGGACATTTTGAAGAAGTAGTTCTTTTCGCTGATATATTCCGGCTTGGTCTGATGCTGGGGGCAGAGGCCGTCTTCCAGTTCCTTTTCGGTGTAGAAGCGTTCGCAGCCGTAGCAGTAGTGGCCGCCGTATTCGCCGAAATAGATGTCGTCCTTGTCGTAGAGGCGCTGCAGGAGCACCTGCACGGCCTTCTTGTGATCGGGATCGGTGGTGCGGATGAAGCCGTCGTTTTCAATGCCGAGCTTGGGCCAGAGGTTGCGGAACACGCTGGAGATGTCGTCCACGAAGGCCTGCGGCGTCACGCCTGCGGCCGTGGCGGCCTTGACGATCTTGTCCCCGTGTTCATCGGTGCCGGTCTGCATGCGGGCGTCTTCACCGAGCATGCGGTGGAAGCGCTTGAGGGTGTCGGCCACAATGGTGGAGTACGCATGGCCCAGATGAGGGCGGGCGTTGACATAGTAGATGGGCGTTGTGATGTAATAGCTTTTCACGGGGACTCCTGTTGAAAGAGCGTTGTTTCGTATTTTGAGGCGGCAGAGAGGCGATTCGGCCTTTGCCTGCCTGATACATCTTCGGAAAACGCGGGCGCGGCGGCACCGGGCCTGATCAGGCCTGTTCCTTGTCGCCGGAAGCGGGCTCCTTCGGTTCGCGCGCGGGGCGGGAACGGCGGTTTCTGTCGTGCGCTTCGGGGTGATGGTGCGGCTTCTTGCGGCGATGCGAGGCCTCTTCGGAATTCATCATGCTCGGCTCGTGGGACGCGGGCGCGGCGGATCCTTCCACGGGCTCGAAGCCGGCCAGATCGTCATCCAGCGTGTCGGGCGCGGTGGAGAACACCATCATGTCCGAGGAGGTCTGCGTCTTTTGCTCCTTGCCGGAAGGATTGGAGGGGCCTTCGGTTCTGGTGGGCTTGAGGGCCTGCCATTCTTCGAGGCTCATTTCCGTTTCCTGTCCGCCGTCGGGCAGCACCACCACGGAGTTGCGGAACATGTTGCTGCGCAGCACGCGCATGGGGCCTTCCGTGGTCTGGTAGCGCTTGCCGAGTCTGGGACAGCTGCGATGGAAGGCATCGTAGTTTTCCTGCTCGTAGCTCAGGCAGCACAGAAGACGCCCGCAGATGCCGGAAATTTTGGCGGGATTGAGGAAGAGATTCTGCTCCTTGGCCATTTTGATGGTCACCGGGGCGAAGCGGTGGAGGTAGCGGCGGCAGCAGCAGACCATGCCGCAGTTGCCGAGCGCGCCGAGCATCTGGGTTTCGTGGCGCACGCCTATCTGGCGCAGCTCGATGCGCGTACGGTACTGGCGCACGAGATCCTTGACCAGATCGCGGAAGTCGATGCGCGTGGGCGCGGTGAAGAAGAATACCATCTTGCTGCGGTCGAAGAGAATCTCCACGTCCACGAGCTTCATGTCGAGCCTGCGCTCGGCAATGCAGCGGCGGCAGAACTGATGGGCTTCCCGGGCCAGCACGGCGTTGTCCTGCGCGACGCACTTTTCCTCTTCGGTGGCGCGTCTGGCCGTGGGCATGGGGGCGGCTTCGCCGGAATCCTGACCTTCTTCGTCGGAATCGGCGCCGCTCATGCTCTGCACGGCCACGTTGGCGGCCTTGAAGGCCTGCTCCATATCTTCCTGCCAGGGACGCTGCCAGACCACCTGACCGCAGTTCAGGCCGCGTTCCGTCATGACCATGGCGCTTTCGCCCACGGCAAGGGGAGCGTCCTGCTCCGTGTCATAAAGGCAGGCGAGCACCTGTCCGTACCGGCTGAAGCGTATGCCTATCGTCTGTTTCATAGATGCATGGAAATTTGAAGGATGAAAAAAAGGCGGGTCACGCCCGCAGGGATATCCTTGGAAAGATACCCTTCGGGGAAAAGACTTGTCAATGCCCGAAAGGCGGCGGCGCAGGCGCTTCCGTCCTTCCGGAACCGGCGTCGACCGCGAGTTTTTGCCGAAAAAGGGACGCCCGTACCGGCGAAGCGCATCGGCGCGGTACGGGCGTGCCCGAAAGACGGGCAAAAGGGGAACGGGCGTGTTACCGGTTCGAGGTCAGGGGCGCGTCGGCAGGAGCCGTCACCGTTACCTCGTACACGATATCCGACCGGCTTCGGGCGGGCATCTCCAGATTCCACACGTAGCAGGAGCGTTCCTCGTCCAGATCCGCGGCGGGCTTGGTCCTGACCTTTTCGCTCATGCGCGTGTCGCGCAGCACGGGAGCGGAGGCTTCCACGCGCACGTCCACGGCCTCGTCGTGTCCGTTGACGATGTCCGCTCTCCAGCGCCACTGATCGGCCTTCGAGCCGGAGCGCTCTTCCGTGCCGAGCGCAGGCAGCACATGGCTCGTGACGGTCACAAGCTGATCGATGCCGAAGAAGATGTCACGCTCTCCGGGCGCAAGGCGGAAGATGCCGTGGGCGTTTTCCACACCGTCCACAAGGAAGGTGGCCTGACCTGCGGGCAGAAGCGGCAGCTGCTCCTCTTCGGTACGGGCGGTGAACCAGGCTCTGGCGTCCTCGAAGGGGCGGACCAGACGGAAGAAGGCGGCGTTCACTTCGCAGGATTCCACGGGCCGCGTGACCTGTTCTCCGGCTCGGATGTCCGTGTTGCTGAGCTGCCAGATCCGTCCGGCGGAGTGATTCGTGCCCGGCGCGGCTGAGGATACCGCAATCGCCTCATCCATGACCGGAGCCTTGGCGGCCATGAGGTTCATGGCGCGGGGCATGATCGCCGTCTTTTCGCCGCCGACGATCCAGTCGGGCAGGGAAGGCGGCGTGACGGCCCGGAAGTCCTCGCCGGAAGCGAGCGCGATGCTCACGTTTTTCCAGTCTTCGCCGCTGGTCTGCCGGATGACGGCGTCCATGAAGATGCGCACCTGTCCGGCCTTCTGATCGGCCAGCACGCGGTACCGCGGCTGCCAGCCTGCGTCGCGCAGATAGTAGGACCAGAGCACGGTGACGGGAATGTCGCCGGTTTCGGTCACTTCGAGGGTGCACTGGCGAACGCTTTCGTTGCCTCTTCCCAGAGCGTCGAGACGCTTTTCCAGCGCCTGGGCGGCGCGTTCCAGCTCGCGTATGCGGACTTCCAGTCCGGCTGCCTTTTCACTGAGTTCCTTCAGGCGGTTTTCCATGAGGGAGGCCTGACCGTTCAGCGCGTCGGGACCGGTTTCGGTGAGGCGAAGCGGCGGCTGCGCCCAGAACAGGCGCTGATGTGCCAGATTTTCCCGTTCCGAGAGCACAAGGGCAAGCTGCGCATGCACATTGTCGAGCTCATGGATCACCTCGGCCGAGGCGGGAGCGGGCGTGCCTTCCAGAAGTTCGGACGTCATGCCCGTCACTCTGCCGGAGGAAAGCGTGAATTCAAGGCTGCCCTCGTCGGCTCCGGCGGGAATCTGCAGAACGATGCGTCCGTTTTCCGGGCGGCACGGGAGCGACTCCGTCACGCGCGCGCCGGAAGGATACAGCGTGACGGACACAGGCACGGCCCAGGCAGAGGCAGGCGCCGAAAGAACAAGTCCGGCAAGAATGGAGAAGAGAAGATGCTTCATACGGATGGCTCCCTGAGAACGGCGTTCAGAAAGTCGCGGCGTTTTTTCCGCTCTTCCACAAGAAAGGCTCCGGTGATGGAGTGGGGACTGGCCATGATTTCCTCGGGCGTGCCGGAGGCGATGATGGTGCCGCCGTTTTCGCCGCCGCCGGGACCGAGATCCAGAATGTGGTCGGCGGACAGGATGACGTCGGTATTGTGTTCGATGACCACCACCGTGGCGCCGCGGTCCACCAGACGGTGCAGCACGCTGATGAGCTTGCCCACTTCGTGCATGTGCAGGCCGGTGGTCGGCTCGTCGAGGATGTACAGGGTTTTCGGCAGGGATTTCTTGCCGAGTTCGCGGGAAATCTTGATGCGCTGGGCTTCGCCGCCGGAAAGGGTGGTGGCCGCCTGTCCGAGACGGATGTAGCCGAGGCCCACGTCTTCGAGCACGCCGAGCCTGCGTTCGAGCGCAGGGTAGCTCGAGAAGAACTCGCGGGCTTCATGCACGGTGAGGTCGAGCACTTCGGATATGTTCAGATCCTTGTAGCGCACTTCGAGGGTCTCGCGGTTGAAGCGGCGGCCCTTGCACACGTCGCAGGTGACGAAGATGTCGGGCAGGAAGTGCATTTCCACGCGGATCTGGCCGTCGCCCTTGCAGGTTTCGCAGCGGCCGCCGGACACGTTGAAGCTGAACCGGCTTGCGGTGTAGCCGCGCTTTTTGGCATCCGGCGTCATGGCGAAGATCTTGCGGATGTCGTCGAACACCTTGGTGTAGGTGGCGGGATTGGAGCGGGGCGTGCGGCCGATGGGCGTCTGGTCGATGGACACGATGCGCTCGATCTGGTCGAGGCCTTCCACGCCCTTCATGGGGCCGGGCTGTTCGGTGCGCAGGCCGCAGTGACGCGCCACGCGGCGGTAGAGCGTGTCGATGACGAGGGAGCTTTTGCCTGAGCCGGACACGCCGGTGACGCAGGTAAGCACGCCCAGAGGAATGGCGCAGTCGATGTCCTTGAGATTGTTGGTGGTCACGCCGCGCAGGGTGAGGAACTTATCCGAGCGGCGGCGCGTTTCCGGCACGGGAATGGTCATGTCGCCGCGCAGATAGCGTGCGGTGAGGGAGTCGGCGTCCTTGATGAGTTCCTTGACCGTGCCGGCGAAGACGAGTTCGCCACCCTGCGAGCCGGAACCGGGGCCCATTTCCAGCACGGTGTCGGCCTCGCAGATGGTGGCTTCGTCGTGTTCCACCACAAGCACGGTGTTGCCCCGCCTCTGCAGGCTGCGCAGGGTGCGGATGAGGCGTTCGTTGTCGCGCGGGTGCAGGCCGATGGAAGGCTCGTCCAGAACGTAGGTGACGCCCACAAGGCCGGAGCCGAGCTGCGAGGCCAGGCGTATGCGCTGCGCTTCGCCGCCGGAGAGCGTGGTCATGGAGCGGCCCAGCGTGAGATATTCGAGGCCCACGTTGACCATGAAGCCGAGGCGGAACGTGAGTTCCTTGATGAGCGGTTCGGCAATGAGGGCGTGACGGCCCGTGAAGGAGAGTTCCTTCACCCAGGCAAGTGCGCGTTCGATGGACAGGTTGCAGAAGTCCTCGATGTTGAGCCCGTTCACGCGCACGGAAAGCGCTTCCTTTCTCAGTCTCGTTCCGTGGCAGGTGGGGCATTCCACTTCGTAGCTGTAGCGGCTGAGAATGTCGCTCCAGGCGTCGCCGCGCTTCATGCGCTGCTCAAGCAGGTACATGACGCCCGGCCAGTGCGAGGTGGACAGCGGTTCGGATTCTTCGTCGCGGTTCAGGCTCGTGCCGCCCATGAAGTTGCGGCGCAGGCTGCCCGTGCGGGTGATGCCGCCCGCTTCGCCGTTGAAGAGCGCCTTCCGGGCCTTCTGGGAAAAGTCTTTGAGCGGCGTGTCCATGGTAAAGCCCTGACGCTGACCCAGCGCTTCCAGCGCCTTGCCGATCTTGGCCATGAAATAGGGCGAGGAGAAGGGAGCGAGCGCGCCCTGCTTGAGGGAAAGGGATTCGTCGGGCGCGATGAGTCCCTCGTCGAAGGCCACCACCGTGCCTATGCCGAGGCACTGCGGGCAGGCGCCCTGCGGGCTGTTGAAGGAAAAAAGCTGCGGCGAGGGCACGGGGGCGCTCACATGGCAGGCGGGACACACGGATTCCGTGGAGTGAACGATGTCCGGCTCGCCGGGAACGCTGACGATGACGCGGCCCTTGCCGTAGCGCAGCGCCAGCTCCACGGAGTCGGCCAGGCGGGTGCGCATGTCGTCCTTGATGACGAGCCTGTCCACCACAAGATCAATGGTGTGTTTCTTGTTCTTGTCGAGCGCGGGCACTTCGTCCAGATTCCAGATCTGCGCCTCTTCGCCGAGCGTGGCCACGCGCACGCGCACGAAGCCTTCGGCCTTCAGCTTCTTGAAGCGGTCGGCATGGGTACCTTTCTGCAGTTCCACGAGCGGAGCCATGAGCATGATGCGGGAGCCTTCCTTCATGTTCATGATGTCGGCGATGATTTCGTCGGAGGCGCGGGCCTCGATGGGCGCGCCGCAGTGCGGGCAGTACACCTTGCCGAGTCTGGCGAAGAACACGCGCAGAAAGTCGTAGACTTCCGTCACCGTGCCCACGGTGGAGCGGGGATTGTGCGCCGTGGTCTGCTGTTCCAGCGAAATGGCGGGAGAAAGGCCCTCGATCTTGTCCACGAGGGGCTTGTCCATCTTGGGCAGGAACATGCGTGCGTAGGTGGAAAGCGACTCCACATAGCGGCGCTGACCTTCGGCGTACACGATGTCGAAGGCAAGCGTGGACTTGCCGGAGCCGGACGGTCCGCAGACGACCACGAGCTGGTCGCGGGGAATGTCGACGTTGACGTTCTTGAGATTATGCTGACGGGCGCCCTCGATATGGATGCAGGGGCCCTCGGTCTTTCTGGGGGTCATGATTGTCCTTGTGCAGTGCAGGCATGAGGCCGTGCGACAAAAAAGGGTTCAGCGCCGCCCTTTCTTCAGCAGCGTGACGCGGCGCACCACATTTTCATAATAAGGATCGTGTTCGGTAATGGCAACGGAGCGGCCGCGACGGCTCTGCATGCGCATGAGAATGACGTCGAGCTTCTGCATCTGACGTATTTTCTCCGCGCCTTCCTCACAGTGCTCAAGCAGGTCGAGAATGGTATTGATTTCCTTGCGGTCCGCCAGTTCCGGCGGAAGATACCCTGCGTTCTTCAGCACCTTGTAGGCCATGCGCAGTTCTCCGGGCACGGCGCTGTCGTCCTCAAGTTCCAGAGGTTTGCCTTCGCCGGGAAGGTTGTCGAAGGCGCCTTCCTGCTGCGCCTGCCTGATGCGGCGTTCGGCCTGATCGGCCATAAAATGAAGAAAATTTTCGGCCATGCCCGTCTCCTGCGATACGCTTCTCTCTATACGCTGCACACGTCCGTTTTTCAACGGCTGCATGAGAGAGTTCCCGGCATCTCTTGCCGGAAGACGGCTCTTGGCGTATGCACAAGGGGCGGACCTTTCTGCGGAAAAGCCGGAAAACGCGGGCGGCAAACGGCGTATGGAACGCCCGGAGACGCAGCTTTCCGGCATGACTCAGGCGGGCCGCCTGAAAGTGACGAATGACCATCCCCCACGAGGGAAACAACGAGGTTCGCCATGGCTGTTTTCTGTCCCCAATGCAGAAGTACCGACGTGTATAGAGACAACCGCTACCGCGTGCTCGGCGCCACGGCCGGAGGCGTGGGCGGAGCGGCGGCCGGACTTTCCGGCGTCGGTGTCGGCGCGGCGGCCGGGGCGGCCATAGGATCCGTGGTGCCCGTGCTCGGCACGGCCATCGGCGCGATTACGGGCGGGCTCATCGGCGCGCTGACGGGGGGAGCCTCGGGCGCCGCGCTGGGGCATCAGGTCGGCCACTCCATGGACAACAAACACGGCAGGCATCTGTACCGCTGCAGAAAGTGCGGCAAGCTTTTTGCCCTGTAGGCGGCGTTTCCCTTTTTTCTTTGCGCTAGCGTTTTTTCTCTTTTTCCGTGTCGTCCTTTTCCCAGAAGGGGCCTGCCTTTTCACTTTCCGACCTTCGGAAACGCGGTCTGAGGCGGAACGGTCCCGGCGGGAACGTACGGTCTGCCGTCAATGTCAGTCATAAAAAAAGCGGAGGAATGCCTCCGCTTTTTTATTTCAGGGAGCGCCCCTCATGCGAAGGGCGCTTTTCCTGTGTTTGGTCGTTAGTTATCAGCAGAAGAGGGTGACGCCGGTCTGATACTTGGTGTCTTCCACAAGCACCTTGATTTCGTACTTGCCGGAGAGACCTTCCTTGCTGATGTTCTGCTTGATGACGCGGTCGTCTTCTTCAAGGTAGGCGCCGGAGCACATGGCCAGGTGATAGGAGGCGGCGGTGTTGATGAAGTAGCCGCGGGTTTCCTTTTCGCCTTCGAGCAGCACCATGACCAGAGAACCGCGGGCGAATCGGCCGTGGAAGACGATGCGGTCTTCGTCTTCTTCGATGTTCACCTGATGCCAGGAGTCGATGACCTGCTGGGATTCGGGCACGTCGGGAATGGTGTCGAAGGTGGGCGTCTCGTCAAGGTGGCCGAGGAGCTTGCCTTCGCCGAAGGCGGCGTTGTCGCCGTCATGATAGGGGAAGAGCTTTTCGGCACGGTAGAAGTTGCCGTCCACTTCCATTGAGTACATGACCACGCCGTCCTTCTGTTCCACGGTCTTGGCGCAGATGTCGGTGCCGGGTTCCTTCTTGGGGTTGATGAAGGCGCCGAGCTTGTCGGAGGCATAGCCGTCCTTCCAGCCGATGCCGCCGGAGTGGATGAGGTAGTGGCCTTCGTCGTAGTATTCCACGTTGCAGATGTAGGGCGAGAAGAAGCTCTGGCCGAGTTCCTTGCCGTACTGCCACACCTGTTCGATTTCCATTTTTTCGGTGTCGATGCGGTAGCGCACGCCGCGGGAGAAGTTGTCGCGGTTGCGGATGTACTTTTCCTTCACCTTGGAGCGGTACTGGCCGTTGTCGAAGCACATGATGTCGCCGTCGGGGCAGACCACGCAGGCGTGCTGTTCATACTGCCAGTCGAAGTTGGCCACGTCGCCCACGGGCTTGAAGAAGTACTTCTGCATGTCTTCAGGCCAGCCTTCGGGGTCGCCGATGATCCAGTTGAGCTTGCTGGTTTCGTAGTCGAAGTTCACCACGGCGTCCTGATGACGGCCGGAAATGGTGATGGTGTTGTTCTTTTCGTTGTACCACAGGGCGTTGTTGTGGAACCAGTCGTGGGCGTCCTGAGAGCCGGAGCCGGCCACGTTCTGGGGCAGGAAGGTCTTGTAGTCCCAGGTGCGCAGTACTTCGCCGGTTTCACGGTCGAGCAGGGCGATCATGTCTTCCACGGTATCGGTGTGGAAGTCCTGCGTGAGGGCCAGAATGTTGCCGTCGGGCATTTCGAAGTGGTCGTGGTGATAGTTGCCCGGCATGCGGAATTCCTTGTAGATCTTGCCGAGCAGGTTCAGTTCGATGACGCCGGTGGGGCAGTAGGGCATGTGGCAGAAGCGGTGGGAACCGGTCATGATGTTGCCGTTCTTCACGCGCTTGATGTCGAACATGGTGTTTTCGGTGAGCAGCCAGCGGATGTCGCCCATGTAGTCGTAGGCGGTGGGCAGGTTCTTGCCGGCCGGGGTGAGGAACATGAAGTTGTTGCCGAAGTAGTCCATGGACGTGTTGATGTTGCGGCAGCGGCACACGTCTTCGGGCAGCGGCTGGGACTCAATGGAGAAGGTCTTCTTTTCGCCGGTGGAAAGCTCCACGGTCACGTCGGTGGCGATGCCCTCATAAAGACCTATGACCGGAATGGCGTGGCTCGTGCCCTCGGCGAAGGTATGCACGATGTTTTCACGGGCGTTGCGCTTGCCGTGAAGGGTCATGGTGGCGGTGGCGGGCTTTTCGCTCTTGAAGAGAATCAGCGCGCAGAGGGGGTTGATGAAGTAGGGGTTGACCAGAACATGGGCGTTTTCAAGGGTGGGCTTTTCCGCTTCGAAGGCCGCGAGAAATTCCTTTTCGGCGCGGTTCTGGCGGGTGATGAGATGGTCGCTGTAGGTGTGCATCACTTTGTTGCTCATGGGTTCGGACTCCTTGCTTGAGAGTTGCGCGTGTTCTGGTACTTAGGCCTTGAGCTTTTCGATTTCCTGAATGATGGCGGGCTTCTGCTTGAGGCCCTCGAGGCGGGAAACTTCCACGCCGTCCTTCATGAACAGCATGGTGGGGAAGCCCTTGACGCCGCAGCGTTCCTTGAGGTCCTGATTGGCGTCGAAGTCCACGGTGAAGATGCGGAAGTCGGGATCGTTCTTGTCGATGTCCTTGAGAACGAACGAGAGCATTTTGCAGGGGCCGCAGGTCTTGGAATAGAATTCCACCAGCATGATGCCGGACTTGTCCATGCCGTCGTAGGCGGCGGTATCGATTTCCTTGATCATGGAAGATCTCCTTGTGGGTGAGTGTCCTGAGGGCTGGGCTTGTTGCCGGAAGAGAGGCTATCCTCTCAGTTTTTCAACGTACTTAGAAGCGGAGTTCGCGGCGACGGCGCCGTCGCCGCAGGCCGTGGCCACCTGGCGCAGGCCCTTCACGATGATGTCGCCGGCGGCAAAGATGCCGGGACGGGACGTGGCCATGGCGGCGTCGGTCACGATGCAGCCGGTTCTGTCGAGAATGCCGAGGTCGGCGCAGAACGAGGCGGTGGGCTCAAGGCCGATGTATTCGAACACGCCGTCGCAGGTGACGGTGCGTTCCGTGGCGTCTTCCTTTGTGGACTTGAAGCGCACGCCTTCAAGCTTGTCCGAGCCGAGGAATTCGAGCACGTCCTGATAGGGGTAGATGGTCACGTTGGGCATGGCGCGCAGCTTGTCGCAGGCGATGGGATCGGCCGTGAGGTCGAACATGGTCACGATGGTGAGGTGGTTCACGATGCCCGCAAGGTAGATGGATTCTTCCACGGCGGAGTTGCCGCCGCCGATGACCACCACGTCCTTGCCGCGGTACTGGGCGCCGTCGCAGATGGCGCACCAGCTGATGCCGGCGCCGGCATGAGCGTCTTCGCCGGGAATGTGCAGGCGGCGGGGACGCGTTCCGGTGGCGATGATGACGGCGGAAGCTTCGTAGACGGTGTCGTCCTCAAGGCAGACAACCTTCTTCACGTCGCCTTCGTCGATGATGGCCGTCACGGTCTTGTAGTCGAATTCCGCGCCCACTTCCTGGGAGTGTTCGAACATCTTGATGGCCAGTTCCGCGCCGTTGATGGTGCCGAAGCCGGTGTAGTTGGCGATTTCGTTGGTGTTGATGATCTGGCCGCCGGGGGCGAGCATGTCGAGCACCAGGGTTTTCATGTTGGCACGCACGGCATAGATGGAGGCCGTGAGGCCGGCAGGGCCGCCGCCTACGATGATGACGTCGTATTTGTTCATGGGAAGCTCCTTTCTTGTTTCGGCTTTCTCTTCAGGAAAAGCCTTGCGTTCGGATGGTCAGCGGCCGAAAGCCCGGTTAGAAGATGATCATGGCCAGAGGAATGCCGACAACGATGACGATGCCTGCGATGATGACGGAGGCGGACATGCTGTAGGTGACGATTTCTCTGGGAGAGAGCCACTGGGAATTGCCGAAGAGTATGGCCGCGAAGGGCGAGGCCGCGGGCGTGCAGGCCGCGATGAGCACGGCGAAGATGAAGCAGGCCAGCAGCGGACCGGGATTCATGCCGAAGGCGTTGCACATGGCGAGCAGCACGGGCGTGAGCACGAGGCCGAGCACCACGGAGTTGCAGAAGTTGGTGAAGATGATGCCGAGCAGGATGACGGCGATGCACAGGGGCACGTAACCGAAGCCTGCAAGCGAATTGCGCAGAACGTATTCCATGAAGATGGAAACATTGGTGCCCTTGCCGGTCATGGCGTCGCCGAGCAGCATGGCCACGGCGATGAGCAGGAAGATGCGCCAGGGATAGACGGATGCGGTTTCGCTGATGTCGGCGATGGGGCGGCCGTTCAGGCTGACGAAGCCCACGAGGAACAGGGCCACGAGGGGCGCGAGCTGGGAGTTGCGGCTGAGGAAGGCGCCCACGAGGGTGTCCTTGCCGATGATGCCGGGCAGAAGAATCCAGCAGGCGAAAATGGCGAAGGCAATGAGCACGCCTATCTGATTGCCGGTCATGGGCGGCAGCGGTTCGCGGCGCAGCACTTCGGGATCGAGCTTCATGAGGGGCGAAACGTCCACGCGGAAGAGAAAGCGCATGGCCAGCAGCAGCGCGCCTATGGACACCAGGGAAATGGTGAGGGCAAAGCAGAAATAGGAGGCGGCGGGCAGCGCGGGCACGTTCATGCCGGGATTGTTCGCGCCGAGGCTCCAGATGTTGCCGAGCAGGGCGAAGGCGCCGGTCTTGAAGGGATCGGAAGCAAAGGAGAGCAGCGCCATGATAATGATGAACACCAGCATGGAGGCGACGTACTTGTCGCCGCGCTTGAAGCCTACCTGATCGAAGATGCGGTAGAGAACGGGCCAGATGAGGAAGCAGATGGTGGTCTGCTCAAAGAAGGCCAGAAAGTAGGAGGCGAGCAGGATGACGGCGGTGAACACCCACGGGCGGCCGATGATGAAGTCGCGGCGCAGAATCCACTGGGCCAGCCAGGAGGATACGTTGCTCTTGATGAGGGCGGTGGCGAAACACAGCGAGAAGAAGATCATCACCACCATGGGATTGCCGAGAAAGGCGCCGAGCACCTTGGGGGCCGAGGTGAAGCCGCTGAAGGCCAGCATGAGCACGCCGAGAAAGCACGGCCAGAGGGTGTCGACGAACGTCCACAGGTACACCACGCCGAGGAAGATCATGGTGTTGACCATGCCCATGCGGGTGATGGTGATGATTGCCTGCCCGTCCGCAACGGGGAAACCGGCGGCGATAAGGGCATCATTGACGGGCACGGCCATGGAAGGGCACGGAAGCACATGACCGAGAATCATGAGCCCTATGCCGATAATGGTATGAACGATGGTGGCTATGGGAAATTTCTTTGTAGAAGACATGGCTACCTCTGTCGATGAAGCAGAGCATTTTGCTGATCCTTTCAGGAAAGGCACCGTATCCTGAACGAAAGAAAGTGCGGCCCGACACTTTTGCCGATGCTGGTTAACATAGACGGACGGTGGATAAAAAAAACTAGTCTAAACTAGCTTCGTAAGATTTTTTTCCCGTTCAGGCAGGAAAAGCATGTCTCTTGAGGGCGGGCCGAGGAAAATCTTTGTGTATTTTTACTCAAAGCTGGCGGAAAAAGGCGCGGCAGACTGCGGAGTGTGTCCGTCGGCAGGCGGAAAAGCGGCGCATTTCCGGCATGAAATACCGCTTTGCTGGAAAATGTCGGCAGGAAAAGAGATTGTTCTTTTTGGGGGCAAATGAAAAGGGTAAACGATCGCCCGGAGAGGACCGGCTGCGGTTTTTGTCACGCAGGGCAGATCGGCTCCGGGATGTTTGAGACACGCGTTCACAGAAAGTCCGTTGCACGGAACGGGGGCGGCATTCGGCGCAGCGGAAAGGCCGCCCGATAGAACGGCAGGGGCGGGGAGCGGCGGAAAGCCGGGCATCAGGCGCGGCGCTCGTCTTCGTTTCTGACGTAGGAGAGCAGGCTGCGCTGCGAGGAGAGGTTCATGAGCGCCTCGGGATCCTTCACGAAGGTGACGCCGTCTGCCTTGCCGAGAATGCCTTCCCTGCGCAGTGTCTGGAAGATTTTGGTGACGGTCATGACATGCATGGAAAGATGCCCGGCGATTTCCCGGTAGGTGAGGTAACGCGGCAGGGCGTGAGGTGCCTCCCTGTCCATGAACACGGAAAGCATGCGGCATACCCGCACCGTGGCGGGAAGCGCGCTGTTGTTCACGGACTGCACGATGATTTTCATGAGATTTCCGGCCAGACCGTGCACGAGCAGGGTTTTCAGCGGTTCCTCGTCCATGTGGCGGAGAAAGTTCTCAGGCTCCATGCACATGAGCCGGCACGGCGTTTTGGTGAACATGGCCAGGGTTTCGTTCACCAGCAGAAGGTCGAAGGCTTCGTGGGGAATGGCGTAGGCGTGATTGACGGCGGGAATGAAGCTGAGCAGGTCGCCGGGCTGAAAATAGACGAGGGAAAGATGCTCCCCCGTGGCGGAGAGCGCCGTCAGTGTAACGGCGCCTTCGAGCAGATAGTAGACGCGGCCTATGGTGAGCTTGGTGCCCCGGGGCACCGAAACCTCGCTGCTGAAGCCCGAGAGATACTGTCGGCAGGTTTCGATATCGGGGAGTCGTTTCGAGCCGTCGCCCAGAGGGCCGAACGGGCTGGATGTAGCGGTGAGGGAACTCGTCATGGCGTTGCCTTGCAGCGTTCAGCGCTTTTCCTTCGGAAGAAAGTCCGGGGAAAATATCCCATTCAGGCAGGCGCTTGTCAATCCGCCGGAACAGGCTCAGCCCGCGCCGAAGGCGCAGAAAAAAAGGACCGCCCGGAGGCGGTCCTGAACGGTTCAGATCACGAACGGCCGGGTTCGTCCCAGGCCTCTATGCCGCGCCGGTTCACCAGCAGCTCCGGATGGAAGACCGGATCGGTGACGCCTGCCTTCTTCTGATCCTGATAGTCCTTGAGGGCGATGAAGGCGTTGTGGCCGAGCATGGCGATGGCCACGAGGTTCACGATGGCCATGAGGGCCATGAACAGGTCGGCGAGGTTCCACACGAAGGGCAGGTCGGCCACGGAGCCGAAGGCCACCATGGCCACCACCATGATGCGGAATACGAGCAGGTAGACGGGATTGGTGCTGAAGAACTGGATGTTGCTTTCGCCGTAGTAGTAGTTGCCCGCAATGGAGCTGAAGGCGAACATGAACACCATGACGGCAAGAAGAACGCCGGCGAGGCTGCCCAGATGTTCGGTGAGGGCGAGCTGCACGAGTTCAATGCCGGTCTTTCCGGTGTCGGCATAGCCGTCGAAGAGCAGCACGATGCAGGCCGAGGCGGTGCAGACGAGAAGCGTATCCACGAACACGCCGAGCGCCTGCACGAGACCCTGCTTCACGGGATGGGAAACGAAGGCCGTGGCGGCGGCGTTGGGCACGGAACCCATGCCCGCTTCGTTGGAGAAGAGACCGCGCTTGGCGCCGGTGAGGATGGCCGCGCCTATGCCGCCCACGGCGGCGTCGGGGCTGAAGGCCTGCGTCACGATGGTGGCCAGCATGGCGGGAATGTGGGTGATGTTCATGATGATGATGACGAGAGCCAGCAGGAGGTACAGCGTGGCCATGACGGGCACGAGCCAGCTGCTCAGATGCGCGATGCGCTTGAGGCCGCCGAAGATGACCACGGCCGAGAGCACGGTGATGAAGGCGCCCGCCAGCGTGCGGTCGATGCCGAAGGTGGCGTTCAGCGAGAGCGAGATGGTGTTGGACTGCACGGAGTTGAAGCAGAGGCCGAAGGTCACGGAAATGAGCACGGCAAAGAGCGCGGCGGCCTTGCTGCTGCCGAGGCAGTTGCGGATGTAGTAGGCGGGGCCTCCGCGGAAGCCGAAGGTCTTCGGATCGCGTACCTTGTAGATCTGGGCGAGCGTGCTTTCGGTGAAGCCGGAGGCGGCGCCGATGATGGCGATGATCCACATCCAGAACACGGCGCCCGGACCGCCAACCATGATGGCGATGGCTATGCCGGCAATGTTGCCCACGCCCACGCGGGAGGCCGTGCTGATGCAGAAGGCCTGAAAGGAACTGATGTGGGCGTGCCCGCCGTCGTGACTGACGCCTTCCTTCAGAAGACGGATCATTTCTCTGACCATGCGCAGCTGGACGAAGCCGGTTCTCAGCGAGAACCAGAGGCCGAGCGCGATGAGCATGACGACGAGAACATAGGACCACAGGACATCATTGGACAGGGCGATGAATTTTTCAAGAAACGCCATTCGTGCTCCTCTTTGATTGTAAAAGACGTACAAAATTCGTACAAGAATTCACGATTGGGGCGAAAAAGTCAACGCGCCTCCCGACGGGGGCTTCCGGGCAGGGTGGAGGAGAGGGCTCAGAGCGCCATGATGAGCGTGCCCGCGGCGATGAGCGCGCCGCCTACGGCCACCTTCAGGGTAAGCTGCTCGTGCAGGAAGATGACGGCCATGAGAATGGTGAAGATGATGCTCGTCTTGTCGATGGGAGCCACCTTCGATACGTCGCCTATCTGCAGAGCCTTGAAGTAGCAGAGCCAGGACGCCCCCGTGGCCAGTCCCGAGAGCACGAGAAAGACCCATGTTCTGGTACTGATCTCCGCAAGGCTTACCTTCGCGCCGGTAAGGTACACCATGCCGCAGGCCATGAAGAAGACCACCAGCGTACGGATGGCGGTGCCGAGATTGGAATCCACGCCCTCGATGCCGATTTTGGCCAGAATGGAGGTGAGCGCCGCAAACACGGCGGACAGAAGCGCAAGCACGAGCCACATGTTTTTTGTATCCTTCTGCATGATAAGACCGCAGTCAGCCGGAATCTCCGGCCCGTTATCGACCATCGCCGGTTCCCCGCAGGAGAGCGTTTTCCTTCAGGGCTCCGCGTTTGTACAGATCGTGGGCGGACTGATACCAGGCAACGGTCTCGTCCACGAGCTTTTCCGCCTGCTTGTTGTCCTCAAGGGGCCGGAGCGTCCTGCCGTCGGCGTCGGGAACGCCCGTCACCGGCGCGTGCAGCGGCTCCAGCACGGTAAGGCTGTCCGGCTTCAGCAGGCCCAGAATCTGATAGGTGCCGATCCACGCTCGTCCTTCTTCGGCTTTCATGTCAAGAACATTTCGTCCGAAAAAGCCGGAGTCGTAGGTCCAGCCGAGCAGGGAGAAGAGCGTCGGGGCGATGTCCGCCTGACTGCACAGCGTATCCGTGCGCGCGGGGGCCAGATTGCCGGGGCTGTAGAACACGGCCGGAATCCGGTAGCGCTCTGGCGGCAGATCGGTATGCCCGGCGGCTCCGGAACTGTGGTCACCGGAAAGAACGAACACGGTGTCGGCAAACCACGGGCGGGTGGAGGCTTCCTTCAGAAACATGCCCACGGCGTAGTCGGTGTAGGCCACGGCTCCGGTACGGCCGGTGCCGGAGGGAATGGATACCCGGCCTTCGGGATAGGTGAAGGGGCGGTGATTGGAGGTGGTGAGCACGAACTGATAGAAGGGCCTGCCCGCCTGAAAGCAGGCGTCGGCCTCGCGCAGGGCGGCGCGGAACAGGTCTTCGTCGCATACGCCCCAGGCGTTCGTGAAGGTGACGTCTTCTTTGGGAATGGAGGCTCGGTCCACAATGCGGAAGCCGTTGCCGGAGAAAAAGGCGTTCATGTTGTCGAAGTAGCCGAAGCCGCCGTAAATGAAGGCGGTGTCGTACCCTCTGCTCCGGAACACGGAGCCGATGTTGAACAGCCCTTCGCTTTCCGGGCGGCGCACGATGGAGGCTCCGGGCGTGGGCGGAAGGCTGAGCGTGAGCGCTTCGATGCCGCGCACCGTCCGGGTTCCGGTGGCCATGAGGCCGGAAAGATATACGCCGTCATTAAGCATGGCGTTCAGGTGCGGCGTATGCTCGCCGAGCAGACCGCTGCCCAGGCTCTCCACCACGATCTGCACGACATTGGGCCGCCATTCCCGGCGCTGAGAGGTTATTTTTCGCCGCCACTCCTGGTCGCTCTGCGTCGGAAAGGAGGCCTGATCCTCCCGCAGTCCGTCATGCACCAGGCGAAGCGCCTGGTCTTCGGGAATCACGGGGTAGAACTGCCGGTAGTCGATCTCGTTGTTTTTATAGGCGGAAAACAGCGACCAGACCCCGCTTGCCGAAAGTTCCCGCTCAACCCTGTCGGCGGAAGAGAGCGGCGTGTACACGGACGCGGCAAGGATGAGCAAAAGGCAGGCCGCGGCAAGCGCGCCGGATCGCGGGGCGGGCAGCCGGGCGCTTTTCAGAAAGCCGCGCAGGAAGATCAGCGTGAACACGGCGGCGGAGGCGGCTACGGCCGCAAGCAGCGGCAGCACGGGATAGGATTCCACAATGTTCCGCATGACCTCCGTGGTGTAGATCAGATAGTCCACGGCAATGAAGTTGAAGCGGCTTCCGAACTCATCCCAGAACAGGGTTTCGGCCACGGCGTCGAAGAGAAAGGCGCAGCCGTACAGCCAGAACACCAGCGAGGCGAGCACTTTTCCCGAGCGGCCTCCCCAGAGACGCTTTTTCAGCAGCAGAAACGGCAGAAGCGGCAGCAGAAGCAGGATGCAGGGGAAAAGGTCGTTGACGGCTCCCCGAAAATAGACGGCGATCAGCGAGGGCAGGCCGAACGCCTCCGAAAGAGAGCGGTGCACCATGACGAGCAGCACCGTTCTTACCGCGGCGTTGACGAAGAGCCAGAACAGAAGAAGCAGAACGAGATACTGAACCCGGGCGTTTCTGAAGCGGATCATGGAAGTCTCCTGTGGAAAAATGCAACGCCGAAACTATAGGGAGAAAAACGGAAAATGGAGACAGGCGCCCGTGTAACAAAGCGTAACGACATATTTTGCAGGAATACTTTCAATAAATTATACGCAGAAGTCCGACAAAGGTATGATTTTTTCGAAGCATATTCCTGTTTTGATGAGAAATGTAACGGACTGTAACGGTATTTTGCCTGAAATATACGGTACTGTGATAAAATTTTTACGTTCACTGTTGCGGCATTATGTAACGAAGCGTAACAGGCGTGGCTCTGCCGTTGCTGACGGCGCGGCATAGGTGCTATGAACGGGAAAAACGGGCGGGGCGAGTCTTTCGGCGGAGCGCACGGCAACAGCTCCGCCGCCCAGCCTGACGGGGAAGAACATGATTCAGCTGCAGATCATTGATGATGACAAGGAACTCTGCCATCTGCTGGAAGATTATTTTCGTCCGGAAGACATTGCCTGCCGCTTTGCCTTCGACGGAAAATCGGGACTGAACGCCCTGAGGGAAAACAGACCGGACATGGTCATTCTCGACGTCATGCTGCCCGAGCGCAACGGCTTCGAGGTTCTCCGCGACATACGGAAGGATGCCCGGCTGCACACGCTTCCCGTGGTCATGCTTACGGCACGGGGCGATGCCGGAGACATGGTGCGCGGACTCGACATGGGAGCCGACGACTATCTGCCCAAGCCCTTCAATCCGCGGGAGCTGCTTTCGCGCATACGGGCGGTTCTGCGCCGTTCCCGTCCGGCGCAGGCGGACAACAGTCTCGGCGACATCCGGCTGGATGACGGCGCCATGAAGGCCTGGAAGGGCACGGAGGAAATCGCGCTGAGCGGGCAGGAGTACCGCGTGCTCAAGGCGCTTCTTTCCTCGCCGGGGCAGGTGGTGTCGCGCGATGAGCTGAGCCGTTCCGTCTTCGGGCGCGACGCCGTGCCTCTGGAGCGGGGGCTTGATATGCAGATCAGCCGGGTCCGGCGCAAGCTCGGGCCGTACGAGGACGGCTCGGAGCGCATCCGCAGTATACGCGGGGCGGGCTATCTGTACGTGATCCGCAAGGATGAGCGCGCATGAATCGTATGCTCCGGCAGATCATGCAGTTCTGGACGTCCCAGCCGCTGTTTCGCAAGATATACGTCTACGGCATTCTGTTCATCGGATCGTTCGCCGTGCTCGGCGAGTTCGGCGAATACGTGGCGGCCGAACTTCTGCAGAGTGACGGACTGGTGTTTTCCTCCACGCAGGAAGTGCTGCTCTGGGCGGTGTTCACCATCATTGTGGCGGCGCTGGAGGCGTTTGTCTTCATAGGTCTGCTCAAGAACGTCATCGGGCATTTCACGTCGGTGATACACCGGCTTGCCGCGGGCGAACAGTCGGCGCGCATCGCGCCGGACATGGCGGGCAGAAACGACGAACTGGGGCTGCTGGCCCGGGCCTTCAACAACATGGCCGGGCAGATCGAGCAGGAAAGCGTGCGGGAACGGGAACTGCTTGCCGCGGTGTCCCATGAGCTGCGCTCTCCGCTCACGAGGCTTTCGGTTTCGGTGGAGCTTCTGCGCCGCGAGCATGTTCCCGCGGAATTTCTGGACAGAATCAGTCTGGAAACGGAACGCATGGAAGCGCTCATCAGCAGCATTCTGGAATATTCCCGCATGGAGGCCCGCCTTCAGCCTTTCAGCCGCGTGGATCTGGCGGGGCTGGTCCGCGAGGTGGTGGAGGATGTGCGTTTCGAGGGCAGCATACGCGGCTGCGAGGTGGAGGCGCAGGCGCCGGAAACGCTGATGATTTCTGGTAATGCCGAAATGCTGCGTCACGCGGTGGAAAACGTGCTGCGCAACGCGCTGCGCCATACCCCGGATGACGGAAGGATCGGCGTGCGCCTGGAGAAGAAGCGCGACTTCTGCCGACTGACGGTGGAAGACAACGGGCCGGGCGTGCCGGAAGCGGCGCTGGAACAGATTTTCCGGCCGTTTTTCCGTGTGGATGCCTCAAGGCAGCGCGCGAGCGGCGGCGCGGGAATGGGGCTTTCCATTTCCGAGAGCGCCGTGCGTGCCCATCGCGGCCGGATATGGGCCGAAAACAGAAAAGACGGGGGGCTTCTTGTCATCATGGAGCTGCCCCTTGAGCCGGAAAAGCTTCTGCCGGACGTTCTCTGATGCTTTTTTTGCGGGGAGAGGCGGCCCGGAAGAGGACATTGCACGAACGAGTACCCGGGCAGGCCCCGCGTTTTTCTGTCCGCCGAAGTGCCGTCAGTTTGGAGCGGGCGCGGAGCACGGCTTGAAAGAGCAGGGCAGGTCGGCTAGCGTAGAGCTGCCGTTCCTTCCGGTAAAGGGTCGGTTCGGACGGCGCAGCTTTGGAAACGTACCGGGAGAAGAGAGATGAAAAAGGTAACGCTTGTTTATTTTTCCCCGACGGGAAACACGAAGAAGAGCCTGGAAGCCATGAGCGAAGCACTCGGCGGCATCGACGAGAGGGTGGATCTCACCGTGACGGACAAGACTCCCGAGCGCCGCTTCGGGAAAGATGACGTGGTACTTCTGGGCATGCCCGTGTACGGCGGACGCATTCCCGCCGTGGCCCGCGAGCGGCTTGAAGGCTTAAGCGGCGATGGCACGGACTGCCTTGTGGTGGTGACCTACGGCAACAGGCATTATGACGACGCGCTTCTGGAACTTGCCGACTGGGCGGAAAAGCACGGATTCAAGGTGAAGGGGGCGGCCGCGCTGGTCGGACGCCATACCTACGGCGAGATTCAGATGGATCGTCCCGACGAAAACGACCTTGCAGCCGACAGGGATTTTGCCGTCCGCGCCCTTGAGCGCGGAGAGGATGCTCCCGCCCTGGAGGTGCCGGGAAACCGCCCTTATCGTGAGGGCGGAAACGGCGGAAAATTCCGCCCGTTGACGTCCGATGCCTGCATAAACTGCGGACTGTGCGTCAAAAAGTGCCCGATGCACGCCATTGCCGATGACTGCCGGACCATTTCCGACGCGTGCATTTCCTGCTTCCGCTGTATCAGAATCTGCCCGAAGGGCGCAAAGAATATGGATGTCGAAGCCTACCGCAACTTTGCCGTGGCCTTCACCGAAAAGCTGAAGGCAAGGCGGGAAAACGAATACTACTGCTGATGAAAGAAGGGGCCGGTCATTCCGGCCCCTCCCCAGCGTTCAGGGAAAGGAAGCGTCCTTCAGGGGCGGCTTCCTTTTTTTTCGTTGCGAGCGGCGCTGGCACGGCTCAGTATGTTTTCCAGTTCTTCCAGAATGTGACGCAGAAGCGCGGTCACGCTGAAGGCCTTTCCCGTTTCCGCGTACAGCGAGGAGGCAATGCCTGAAAGCTCCGGCGGCAGAGCCTCGGCAGGCACGTTCACGTTCACACCTATACCCGCCACGGCCCACTGCAGCTCGGCGTTGTGGAACATGGTTTCCACCAGAATGCCCGTCACCTTGCGGCCGTTGAGAAAAAGATCGTTGGGCGGCTGTCGTTCCAGTTCCGGGCCGCCGCTTCGGCGCACGGCGCGGGCCACGGCTTCCATGACGAGTCCGGGCAGATCTCCCGCCTTCTCCGGCGGAAGGTTGGGGCGTGTGATCACGGAAAAGCAGAGGCTGCCGGGCAGATTGAGCCAGCGATGCCCTCTGCTGCCGCGCCCCTCGCTCTGCCTGCGGGCCACCACGACCAGACCTTCCTTTGCGCCGTTCAGCGCTTCCAGCACGGCCACCTGATTGGTGGACCCTGTTTCCTTGAGCCATATCCAGGTGTTCCGGCCGAGAATCTTCGTCTGCAACCCCTCGCCCGCGTCGCTGTCCGCCCAGGGATCGGCCCGGGAAATGAGCCGGTATCCCCGCCTCGGCACGGATTCGATGATGTGTCCTTCCTCGCGCAGGCTCGAGATGTGCTTGCTCACCGCCGCCCGGCTGATGCCGAGCTGCCCGGAAAGTTTTTCCCCGGAAAGCCACTGTACGGACCCTTCCTGCACAAGACAGTTCAGAATGCGTTCTCGCATGGAAGCTTCTTCATGCGGCATGTTCACTGCTCCGTTATGAAAAAAAACGTCAACCTTTATTTGTGTTGTTTTAAGTTGACATATTTATATCCGGCTGTACAAGGAGACATCCGACATCACCTTTTTGCCCACCGGAACATCCTATGAATACTCTTCTTTCCCTTGTTCTTGACCGTCTTGCCGCAGGCGCGGACGGACCTCTTCTTTCCCGCAGCGAGGCCGAAGCCTTTCTGGAACTGCCCCATGCCGCCACGCCGGACATGCTTGCCGTAGCAGGCGCGGTGCGGGCGGCGCGGTCGCCGTCGTTCTTCAACTGCGGCATCATCAATGCCAAGTCCGGCCGCTGTCCGGAAAACTGCGCCTTCTGCGCGCAGTCAGCACACCACAAGACGGCCGCGCCTGTCTATCCCTTTGTGGATCAGGACACCATTTTGCGCAAGGCGGAAGAGGCCGCGGCGCACGGCACGAAGCGCTTCAGCATTGTAACGAGCGGCACCATGCTGGGCGAGGAGGACGTGGAGCCTCTGTGCCGGGCGGTGGAGCGCATCATCCGGGAAACGGGACTTTCCGTATGCGGATCGCTGGGCATGCTCACGCCCGGCCGGGCCGTCTGCTACCGCGAGGCGGGCATCACGCGCTATCATCATAATCTGGAAACGGCGGAGAGCTTTTTCCCGGAGATCTGCACCACGCATGACTACAAAAAGGATGTGGAGAGCCTGCGCGTGGCCCGCGAGGCCGGACTTGAAGTGTGTTCCGGCGGCATCATCGGACTTGGCGAGAGCAGGGCGCAGCGCGTGGAGCTGGCCTGCACGCTTGCCGAGGTCGGGGTGGATTCCGTGCCGCTGAACTTTCTGAACGCCATTGCCGGAACGCGCCTTGAACGCATGCCCCGCCTTGAAGTGACCGAGGCTTTGCGCACCATCGCCATGTTCCGCATCATGCATCCTTCCCGCGACATTCTCATTGCCGGAGGCCGCGCTCATGTGCTCGGCGAGTGGCAGAGCTGGCTGTACGCCGCCGGAGCCAACGGCATGATGACGGGCGACTATCTGACCACCTCGGGCGCGGCCTTTGCGGCGGATCGCGCCATGATGCATACCCTCGGAGTGGCCTGATGCCTGCCTTCTTCGTTACCGGAACCGATACGGATGCCGGCAAGAGTACGATAACGGCCGGACTTCTCCGCGCCTTTGCCCGGGCGGGCGTGCCGGCCCGCGCGATCAAGCCCGTGCAGACGGGCTGCACGGAAACGGCGGACGGCCTGGAAGCTCCCGACGTGGCGCTCTGGCGCAGCGCGGGCGGACAGGGCGAGGCGCTTTTTATGTACCGCGTTCCCTGTTCGCCGCATCTGGCGGCCGGTATGGAAGGCGCGGAGCTGGATGCCTCTGTCGTGGCCGAAGAGTGCCGAAGCCGCATGAATCAGCCGGGCGTGACCCTTTTTGAAGGGGCGGGCGGACTGTATGTGCCGCTGAATGAACGTGAGAGCATGCTTGATCTCATGCGCAGTCTCCGTCTTCCCGTGCTTCTGGTGGTGGCCAACCGGCTCGGCTGCATCAATCATGCGCTGCTTTCGCTGGATGCGCTGGAGATGGCGGGACTTTCCGTGGCGGGCATGGTGCTCTGCCGCACCGTGCCTTCCGCACATACCGATGCGGGAACCACGGCGGAAGCCGAGGCGCTCATTCTCGGCGACAACGCCGTCCGCCTTGCCGAAGAGGGAAAAAGGCGCGGTATCCCTCTTCTGGCCGACATTCCCTACATGGAGAACGCCTCCCCGGCGCACGACGCGTTCTGGGACGCTCTTGCAGACAGGCTGGAACCTGCGGCCCGCGCGCTGGCGGCCTTTTCCCCGGCCCGGGGTATCGACGCGGATCTTCTGGCCTTCGACCGGGAACATCTGTGGCATCCGTACACGTCGGCCATGCGTCCTCTTCCCGTGCGGGAGGTGACGGGCGCAGGCGGCGCGTGTCTTTTCCTCGCGGACGGCACGAGCCTTGTGGACGGCATGTCCTCATGGTGGTGCACGGTGCACGGCTACGGAAACGGGCGTCTGGTACAGGCGTTGCAGAAGCAGGGCGCAAGGCTTTCCCACGTCATGTTCGGAGGGCTTACCCATGAGCCTGCGGTGGAGCTCGGCAGGCGCCTTTTGAAGGTGCTGCCCGCTTCCCTTGAGCACATATTTTTCGCCGATTCCGGCTCCGTGGCCGTGGAAGCGGCCATGAAGATGGCCGTGCAGTTCCGCCGATCCGCAGGGCAGGAAAAGAAGACCCGTTTCGTGGCGCTTCGCGGAGCCTATCACGGCGACACGCTGGGAGCCATGTCGCTCTGTGATCCTGTCACGGGCATGCATACGCTTTTTTCCGGGGTACTGGCCGGGCAGCTTTTTGTGGAGCGTCCGACCTGCCGTTTCGACGAACCCTACCGGCCGGAGAGTTTGGCGCCGGCGGAGCGGCTTTTGCGCGAGCATGCGCAGGAAGTGACCGCCGTGGTGGTGGAACCCGTGGTGCAGGGCGCGGGCGGCATGTGGTTCTATCATCCCGAATACCTGCGGGATCTGCGCAGGCTCTGCGATGAGCTGGACATCCTGCTCATTGCGGATGAAATCGCCACGGGTTTCGGACGCACGGGGCGTCTTTTCGCCTGCGAGTGGGCGGGCATCGCGCCGGACATCATGTGCGTGGGCAAGGCCCTGACCGGCGGCATGATGACGCTTTCCGCCGTGGCCGCCTCCCGACGCGTGGCGGAGGTGATTTCCGGGGCCGACGCGGCGCACGGCGGGGGCGTGTTCATGCACGGGCCGACCTTCATGGCCAATCCTCTGGCCTGCGCCGTGGCCTGCGCGAGTCTGGACGAGCTTCTCGCCTCGCCCTGGCGGGCCTGCGTGGAGCATATTCAGGAAAAGCTCGAGGCGGGCCTTGCGCCGTGCCGGAACATTCCCGGCGTGGCCGACGTGCGCGTGCTCGGCGCCATAGGCGTGGTGGAAACGAAGGAGCCTGTGAACGTGGAGGCATGGCAGGACTTCTTTGTGTCGAGAGGCGTGTGGATACGTCCGTTCGGGCGCGCCGTGTACGTCATGCCGCCCTTCGTTGCTTCGGACGGCGAACTTGACGCGCTCACCCGTGCCGTAGGCGAAGCCGTGCTTTCCGCCTCCCGCAACGGCGGAACGCCCGTTGTGGAACAGGGGAGAGAAGTGTGCTGATATTCTGCCTTTATGCCGCGGTGCTGCTTGCGCTCGGCGTGCTGGATGCGCGCCGCAGCCGCGGCTCCTCGGCCTTTTTCGTGAACGACCGCTCCTCGGGAACCTGGCATACGGGTTTTTCCCTTGCGGCCTCCTGCATAGGCGGTTCCGCCACCATAGGCATGGCGGGGCTGGCCTGGCAGGTGGGCACGCCCGCATTCTGGTGGCTCGGTTCCGGAGCCTGCGGCCTTTGCCTGCTCATGCTGTTTATTGCCCGCAAGGTGCGCTCATCCGAAGCCTACACCATGCCGGAAATCGTGTCCGCCTGGCTCGGAAGCCGGGCGGCGGCGCTGGTTTCCTTCATCATCATGCCCGCGTGGCTGGCCATTCTTGCGGCGCAGTTCACGGCCATGAGCGGTCTGACGGCGGCACTGACGGGCCTTGCGCCGGAGGCGGCGCTTCCGTTGGGAGCGGCCGTCATCGTGGCGTATTCCTGCCTCGGCGGGCAGGCCTCCGTGATTCGCAGCGATCTGCCCCAGTGCCTGCTGCTTTTTGCCGGTCTTGCGGCGGTTCTGCTGCTTCTGCTTGTTCAGGATGCCTCGCCGCTTGGGGCCGTGCCGCTGGAACTTGTCAATGAAGACTTCGGGCCGGACCGCTTCACCTATTTCATGATCATCATGGGCGGCAGCTATCTTGTCTGTCCCATGCTGTTCGGACGCATTCTGAGTGCACGCAGCAGCGCCTGCGCCGTGCGCGGCTGCGGTCTTGCCGTGATCATGCTTTTTCTTGCCGCAGGGGTGGTGACCGCGCTCGGCATTCTGTGCCGGAACATCGTGCCTGCCGGTACCGCGCCTGATGCGGTGCTTTCCTCGGCCATGACGCTGCTGCCGCCGTGGGCGGGCATGCTGCTTCTGGTGGCGCTGCTCTCCGCGGTGCTTTCCTCGGCGGATTCCTGCCTCGTCACCGCGTCCACGGTGCTGTGCAACGATCTTCTTCACCGCAGAAGCGTGGCGCTCTGCCGCCTGGTGACGCTTCTTTTCGGCGCTTGCGGCCTGCTGCTTGCCGGTCGCGGACACGGCATTCTCGATCTTCTGCTCATGGCCAACGACATGTATGTGTGCGGTGTGGCTGTTCCGGTGTTTACGGCCATGCTCATGAAGCGGGGAGCCGTTCCTTCCGGCGCGGCGCTTGCGGCCATGCTCGCGGGCGGCGCGGGAGGGCTTGCTTCCGCCGTGAGCGGAGAGCCGCATTTCGGCTATGTCGGCATGGCGCTTGCCGTGGCGGCCGTGCTGAGCGGGCGTTTCATGACTCCGCTTCTTCCGGCCGTCGGCAGACCGGTCTGAGATGGAATCATGAAAAAAAAGAAGGGCCGTCCGGATATCCGGGCGGCCCTTTCGTGTTTTGAAGATGCCGACTACACGTCGAGGCCGGCGTGATAGCCCTGATACACGGCGGTGGTGATGGTGGAAGGACGCACGGCGTCGCCTATGATGCGCACGAAGGGCGCGGCGTCGATGAGATCATCGCAGGGGAGGGAACGCTGACCCACGGCGCAGATGATCGTGCCCGCGGAAAACAGCACTTCCCTGCCTTCCGCGTCGCGGGCGAGCAGGCCGTCTTCGCGCACGGCAAGGCCGGTGCAGCCGGTGTGCACGTCCACAAGTTCCTTCAGCTTGCGCAGCAGAATGGGACGATGGCGGATATTGGCGTCGGGAGCCACTTCGGGCCGCATTTCCACGAGCGTGACCTTCCTGCCGTCCTGCGCCAGATGAATGGCGCATTCGCATCCGGCAAGACCGCCGCCGAGCACCACCACGTTCTGCGCGCATTCGCCGCTTCTTTTGTAGTAGTCGTTCACGATGATGACGTTTTTGCCGTCCATGCCGGGCAGGGGCGGAACGATGGGCGCGGAACCCGTGGCGATGATGAGCGCATCCGCGCCTTCCTTTTCCACATAGTCGGCCGTGACGGTGGTGTTCAGGCGCACGTCCACGCCTTCGATTTCCATCTGCCGGGCCAGCGTGAGGCCGAGCTGATACATTTCATGCTTGAAGGGAATGGCCTGTTCGCTGCGGAGAATGCCGCCGAGTTCCGCTTCCTTTTCGCAGAGAATGACGTGATGACCGCGCTGGGCCGCCGTGATGGCTGCCTTCATGCCGCCGCAGCCGCCGCCGGCCACGATGACCTTTTTCGGCTTCCGGGCGGGCATGGGCGGAAGATCCTGTTCGCGGCCGATCTGCGGATTCACCGTGCAGCGGCGCGTGCCCGTGGTGGGACGCTCGGCCATGCACACGAAGCAGCGCAGGCAGCGCACGATTTCATCGTCGCGGCCTTCCATGACCTTCGCGGGCAGTTCGGGATCGGCGATGAGCGCGCGGGCCATTTCCACCACGTCGGCCTTGCCGGAGGCGATGATTTCCTCCATCTGCGCAGGATCGTTCAGCGCGCCGATGGTGGCCACGGGCGTGGACACATGCTTCTTGATTTCGGCGGCAAGATACACATTGCAGCCGTGTTCGGAGAACATGGGCGGATGCGTGTCGAAGAAGCCGAACTGATAGGAACCGGCCGACACATGGATGAGATCGACTCTGCCGTCCAGAAGTTTGGCGATTTCCACGCCGTCTTCCAGAGTGTAGCCGCCTTCAAAGAGCTCGGAGCCGCTCATGCGCACTTCAATGGGGAATCCCTGTCCCACGGCGGCGCGCACGCTGTCCACCACTTCGAGCAGCAGACGGGCGCGTCCGGCAAGATCGCCGCCGTATTCGTCGGTACGCTTGTTGAAATAGGGCGAGAGAAACTGATTGATGAGCCAGCCGTGTCCGGCGTGGATCATCACCATTTCAAAGCCGGCGCGCTTGGCAAGAGTCGCCTTTTCGCCGTAGGAGGCCACGATTTCGGCGATCTGCTCTCTGGTGAGCGCCTTCACCGGTCTGCCGTCGGGCCGCACGCCGTCGCAGGGGCCGTACTGGGAGAGGGAAGCTTTCTTTTCCTTGTCCACGAGATAGGTGCCCGCGTACTGACCGGAATGGGAAAGCTCCACGCTGGGAATGGCGCCGTGACGGCGGATGGCGTCGGCCATCATGGTGAAGCTCGCCAGAGAACCGGGCGTCTGAAGCTCAAGATGCAGCATGTGGGAGGCATCCGTGGCGGGATGCACGACAAGTTCGCTCACGGTAACGTTGGCGCTGCCGCCCTTCGCTCTGTTTTCATAGAAGGCACGGCTTCCGGGACCTGCGCAGCAGTCCCAGGTGATGTCGGTGGCTCCGGTGGGAGCGGCGAACATGCGGTTGCGGAAGGTGACGCGGCCAAGCCTGATCGGGGAACTCAGATGCGGATATTTTCTTGTCATACTTTCTCCCGGGCAGAGTTTTTTTCCTTGTTATCACAGGAGAGGGCTGTGCTGTAAAGTTGAAAGCTTGAGAGTATTGTTTGAGCGTTTCGAACATTGCGGGTCAGGGGGAGGCGGTGCGGGCAGTGAGGGAGAAGGTCAGATCCCGCTATTGCCCGGCGTTCGGTCGGCGGGCTCCCGGCGGCGTCTTGCGGCGAAACGGCCTTCAGAAAACGCGCGTGCATGGCGGCGGACGAACAATGCGGCGGCCGGAAGGAGCCCATGCGGGGGAGGGAACCCGTCGGAACGCCTTTTGCCGCGACCGCTTCCGGTACGCCGAGAGGGGGGGATGAAAAAAACAAATATTGACAATGAAATTCATTTTCAATAAAGAAGAAAAAACGTATTCCGCACCATCGCATTTTTCATCCGGCATCGGCCGAACCATCGCACTATGAGACCATCGCACATCATTTCTTCGCTTCATACGCTTCTTTCCATCCGTCAGCCCGTGTTTCTCTGGGGAGCGCCCGGCGTGGGCAAAAGTCAGGTCGTGGCTTCCGTGGCCCGTTCGCTCGGCTATGCGCTTCGGGATATCCGGGCGGTGCTGCTTGATCCTGTGGATCTTCGGGGCATTCCCCGCATCACGGCCGACGGGGCCACGGAGTGGTGCGCGCCTTCCTTTCTGCCCGGCCCGGGCGACGAAGAGCGCGGCATTCTTTTTCTCGACGAACTGAACGCCGCGCCGCCTCTGGTGCAGGCCGCCTGCTATCAGCTTATTCTGGACAGGCGCATAGGCGAGTACGAGCTTCCCGAAGGCTGGGTCGTGGTGGCGGCGGGTAACCGCGAAAAGGACAGATCCGTTACGCATCGCATGCCCGCGGCGCTTTCCAACCGCATGGTGCATCTGGAATTCGACGTCCATCTCGACGACTGGCTGGCCTGGGCCGAGCGCTCCGGCATCCGCAGCGAGGTGACGGCCTTTCTTCGTTTCCGGCCGAAGCTGCTGCACGACTTCGACCCGCAGTCCGCCTCCCGCGCCTTTGCGTCCCCGCGGTCCTGGGCCTTCGTGTCGGCGATCATGAACGCCCGTCCGTCGCGCGATGTGGAATACGGTCTTTACCGCGGTGCGGTGGGGGACGGCGCGGCCGCGGAGTTCATGGGCTTTCTTCAGGTATGGCGGGAGCTGCCTTCCGTGGAAGAGGTGCTGGCGGCGCCGCTTCAGGCTCCGGTGCCCGCGGAACCTGCGGCTCTGTATGCCGTGAGCGAGGCGCTGGCCTCGGGCGTTTCCCGTGAGAATTTTTCTCAGGCATGCGCGTATCTCGACAGGCTCCCCGTAGAGTTCGGCGTTTTGTGCATGCGTCAGGCCGTATGCCGTGATCCCGGTCTTGTGGAAAGCGCCGCGTTCGGAAACTGGGCGCAGAAACATGCTGGTGTGCTCCTGTGAGGAGGTCGACCATGTCGTCGTCATGCGAGAGGAGCGTCGAGGCTCTGAAGGCGCTGGAACGCGCCCGCGCCGCTCTTGTGCTTTCGCATCCTTTTTTCGGCTCCCTTGCCCTGCGGCTTCGTCCTGTCTGCGATGAAAGCTGCCCGGGGCTCTGGGTGGACGGGCGCACGCTGGGCTGCAATCCGGCGTATGCCTGCGCCGCCTCCGACAAGGCGCTGCTTTCGGCTCTGGCCCATGAGGTGCTGCATGTGGCGCTGGGACATCATGTGCGCCGCGCCGGGCGCGACGAGCGGCTCTGGAACAGGGCCTGCGACTATGCGGTGAATCATCTGCTCCTGGAATCGGGCTTTTCGCTGCCGGAAGGCGCGCTCTATCGCCCCGAATACGCGGACAGAAGCGCGGATGAGATTTACGGCTGGCTTGCCGTGCTTCAGGACGGGGAGAGTCACCGCGCCCATGTTCTTTCCGAGGAGGGAGAAGAGAGCGCTTCCGTGGAGGGCGGAGGCAGCGACGGCCTCGGCGGAGAGCAGGGCGTGGAGAACGAGGCGTCTTCCGCCGCGCCGAAGAGCGGAGAAGAAGAGAAGGGCGCTCTGCAGGAGCGGGGAGGCTCGGCGTCGGACCGGAAACAGGGACGGGAGCGCGATGCGGAGCGGGATGACTGCGGCGAGGTGCGCGATCATCCTCTGCTGCGTGACGGCAGAGGCGACGCGGCCCGGGAGAAGGCGGAGCAGGAAGCGGACATGGCTCTGACGCAGGCGTTTCAGGAAGCGCTGCGCATGGGCGACATGCCCGCCGGTCTGGCCCGGTTCGTGCGGTCGCGGCTGTATCCTTCGATCGACTGGCGGGAGCAGCTTTCCCGTTTCATCGAGTCCTGCTCGGACAACGACTATTCCTGGTCGCAGCCGGATCGACGCCATGTGCATGCCGGGCTGTACCTGCCTTCCCGCCGGGAAATGCGTCTTCCGCCCGTGGCTCTTGCGGTGGATGCCTCCGGCTCCGTGGACGCGGCGCTGCTTTCCCGTTTCTGTACGGAGCTGTCCGGCATTCTTGAGGCGTTCGACACCACGCTGCTGGTGTTCTGGCACGACATGACCGTCACGGGGCGCGCCGTGTACGAACGGCAGGATCTGCCGGTCACGCCCCTGCCTTCCGGCGGAGGCGGAACCGACTACCGTCCCGTGGCGGAGGCGCTGGAGGAAACCGGCGTGACGCCGGCCTGCCTTCTGTGGTTCACCGACATGGAATGCGATCGCTTTCCTGAACAGATGCCCTGTCCGGTGCTCTGGGTCTGTCCTTCCGAACCGAAGATCCGGCCGCCGTTCGGAGAAGTGCTCATCATGCCTGAACATTCCGTCGTTTGAGATGCAGGCCGAAGAAAAGGAGTCCGTCATGCGCATAGAATGGAAGATTACCAAGAAAAGGGGAAACCTTCGTCCGCTGCTCATTTACAGCATGGTGCTTGAAGAGCATGAAAAGGCGCTGGCTCTGCCGCCGCTGCGCCTGCGTTCCACCATTCCCGAGCCGCAGGATTCCTGGCAGGAGTACTGCTATCCGGGATGTCTCGAACGCTCCGGAGGGCCGGAAGGCATGTCGTGCTACGAGCTGGAGTCGCCCTCGCATCGCGGAAAAAGCTGGCCGCAGACGCTGCGTCTGCCCTGGCGAGAGAACAACGCCTATCCCGAAGTGCGCGCGTCCTTCGAGGCGTTCCGGGATGCCTTCGACGCGCTTCTGGCCGAGGCCTGCGCAAGCGTTCCCATGAACGAGGAGGAAAGCCTGTGTTCCGGCGACGAAGCCCGCCGTCTGGCGGCTCCCGCAATTCTTGCCGAGCGTTTTCTTGCCGCGGCAGGGCGGGGATGCGATTCGGTTCCTCAGTAAATGATAATGAATTTCCTTTTCTTTATAGTTGACAATGAAAATCCATTTCAATATAGTTCACCAGTCTTCCGGCACGCGTTTCCGGCCCCGGGCCGGATGAGCCGGACATGTTTTCGGGCTTTTGCCAAGGATACGCAGGGGAATCTGCGAAGAGGAGGATAAGGTTATGAACGAGAATCTCAAATACGGTCTGTTCTTTCTCGGCGGCGTGGCTCTCGGCGCCGTGGGCGCCGTGGCGGTGAGCCGCGGCAAGCTGGATCTCAAGCCCTTTGCCACCGAACTTGTGAGCCGCGGACTCGACGTGAAGGACGCCCTCATGGCCCGTGCCGAAACCGTGCGCGAGAACGTGGAGGATCTGGTGGCCGAGGCTCAGCACGCTTCCGAAAAGCGCCGCGAACAGCAGGAAGAGAGCCACGCCTGATTTTTTGTCCGTGACGCCTGACTTTCCATCCGGCCGGTCGCCGTTCATCCGGTGTCGGCCGGATTTTTTTCGGAGGGCAACCTCCGCTCATTCGGGAGATGTTCATGAATTTTGTTCTGGTCCATCGCATCCCCGGCCGTGCGAGACTGCGCAGCGCCGAACGTTTCGGTCTGGCGACGGCTACGGCCCTGGCCGACGGTCTGGATGCCCTGGAAGGCGTGGAAGGGGTGCGCGTCAATCCGCGTACCGGGAGCGTTCTGCTGCTCTATGCCGGTGAGGAGGCGCTCAGCCGTGCCCTTGCCTTTCTCGGTGGAGCCGAACGACGGAAGGAGCGGCAGGCGCCGGTTCCGAGCCGTCGCGAAGGCGAGCGACCGAGTCTTTTTCCTTTTTTTCGTTATCTTTTCATCCGGCCTTTTCTGCCCATGGTCGTGAACATGGGCACGGCCCTTTCCGGCGCGCTTCCGTATCTGCGCCGCTGTCTGTCGTCCTTTGCGCACGGCAGGATGGACGTGGACGCCCTCGACGGCGCGGCCATCGCCATATCGCTTCTGCGGCGTGATTTCGGCACCGTGGGACTGCTTACCCTGCTTCTGGGCTTCGGCGATTCGCTGGAGCGCTATACGCAGAAGAAGTCGCTGGAAAATCTCGCCTCGCATCTGGCGCTGCAGGTGGACAGACTCTGGGTGCGCCGGGATGGCGGGGAAATGCTCATTCCCTTTTCCGAGCTGCGGGAGAGCGACCTTGTCATCGTGCGGGCCGGTTCCGCCGTTCCCGTGGACGGCGTGGTGGAGGAGGGCGTTGCTTCGGTGAACGAATCCTCCATGACCGGCGAGCCTATGGGCGTCATGCGCGGCCGGGGCGCTTCCGTCTACGCCGGAACCGTGGTGGAGGACGGGGAGATCTTCGTCCGCTCGACGAGCTTCGGCAAGGATACCCGCATGCAGCAGATCGTGCGCTTCATCGAGAATTCCGAGCAGATGAAGGCGGGCATTCAGGGGCGCTTTGAAAGTCTGGCCGACCGCGCCGTGCCCTTCACCTTCGGGCTGGCCGCGCTGGTCTGGCTTGTGACGCGCAACCTCACCCGCGCCGCCTCCGTGCTGCTTGTGGACTATTCCTGCGCGCTGCGTCTGGCCACGCCTCTGGCCATACTGTCGGCCATGAACGAGGGTGTGCGGCACAAAGTCATGGTGAAGGGCGGCCGTTTTCTGGAAGCGCTTTCCACGGTGGATACGGTGGTGTTCGACAAGACCGGCACGCTGACGCAGTCGCGGCCGCAGGTGGCGCGCGTCATTGCCGCCGAAGGCTATGCCGAAGACGACATTCTCCGTCTTTCCGCCTGCCTTGAGGAGCATTTTCCCCATCCCGTGGCCCGTGCCGTGGTGCACTGCGCCGAAGAGCGCGGACTTCGCCACGAGGAGGAGCATACCGAGGTGGAATATGTGGTGGCGCACGGCATAGCCTCCATGTGGCGCGGAAGACGCGTGCTTCTCGGCAGCCGTCACTATCTTTCCCAGGATGAGGGCGTGGACGTTTCCCCCATGGAGGCGGAGATCGAGGCCGCGTCCGGCGAGGGCTATTCCCTGCTCTATCTTGCCGTGGACGGAAAGCTTGCCGGGCTCATCGTCATGGAGGATCCGCTGCGGCCCGAAAGCCCCGAGCTGATCCGCCGCCTGCGTCTCATGGGCGTGGAGCACATTCTCATGCTCACCGGCGACGACGTGCGCACGGCGTCGGCCGTGGCCGGAAAGCTCGGCATCACGGAGTATTGCGCGCAGGTGCTTCCCGAAGACAAGGCCCGCGTGGTACGGGAGCTGAAGGCCGAAGGACGTACCGTGCTCATGCTCGGCGACGGCATCAACGATTCTCCGGCGCTTTCCTCCGCGGATGTGGGCGTGACGCTGCGCGATGGCGCGGATCTTGCGCGGGAGGTGGCCGACGTGGTGCTCATGGGCGGTTCGCTCCATGACCTCGTGACGGCTCTGGAACTCGGCCGCGGAGCCATGAGGCGGATTCAGTTCAACTTTGCGGCCACCATGGCGCTCAATTCGGCCTTCCTGTTCGGCGGGCTGACCGGACTGCTCAGGCCCGGCGTTTCGGCGGTGCTTCACAATCTCACCACGCTGGGCGTGTCGCTGAACGCCATGCGCCCGGCACTTCCCAGGGAGGAATGACATGGACTGTGTTTCCGACTGCATCACGAGCTTAATTGACGGGCGTGTGCGTCTGCGCCATCCGGCGCTGAAGCATGGGGAGACGGCCGACATGGCGGCCGCCGCTCTCGGCGCCGTAGACGGCGTGACGGAGGTGAAGGTCAATCCCGTGACCGGCTCTCTGCTGCTTTTCTACGATCCCGAGGCGCTTTCTCGGGAAAAGCTGCTGGAACTGGCGGAGCAGGGAACGGCGCTGCTTCCGCAGAGTCCTTCGGTTGAAACGAAGCGGAGCGGGGACGTTCTTTCGTGCCTGCTCGGACGCCGTGCCACGCGCATGGTGGATCGCGCCATGCTGGCTTCCTTTCTGATCTGTCTTGCCGGTCTTGCCACGGGATCGGGAGCCGTGCACCGCGTGGCGGGAGCCGTATTCACGGCTGCCGGCCTTCAGCATCTGGCCGCGCACCGGAAGGCGCTCTGGTAGGTCGCCATGGCGGACTCCTTTCAGAACGGCGTGAGGCGGGCAGGGCGGATTCTGGCCGCAGGCTTCTGCGGGGCGCTCTGCCTCGCGCTTCTTTTCATGGCGCTGGCCGTGCTCGTGCAGGCTTTGGCGGTTCTTGTCATCGCGCTGCTTTCGGCCGCGCTTTTTCTGCCGCATCCTCTGAAGTGGTATGCCCGGCAGGCCGGCGAGGCGGCAGGCGTGTTTTTCGACGCGGTCATGGAATCCTTCGGTTCCGGTCGTCGGCAGGAGGCTTCTGAAAAGGCCGTTTCCGAAAGCACGTCCGGCCCCGGCGGGGAGCGCGCCGCCTCTTCCGACGCCTCTTCCGCTGCCGTCTCCGAAGCGTAGGCAGATGTTCACATGAAACAGAAAAAGCCCTTCCGGCGCATACCGGAGGGGCTTTTATTCGGAACAGGGGCGGGTCGTCATGCGGCCGCCCTAAGTTTCATCAGTCGATGACGGCCTTCGTGATGATGACCGGCTCAACCGGCACGTCCTGATGGGGATAGTGGGAGGTGGTGGGCACGGCGGCGATGGCGTCCACGACTTCCTGACCCTTCACGACCTTGCCGAACACGGCATAGCCCCAGCCCTGCATGGTGGGAGCGGTGAAGTTGAGGAAGTTGTTGTTGGCCACGTTGATGAAGAACTGGGCCGTGGCGGAATGAGGAGCCTGAGTGCGGGCCATGGCGATGGTGTAGGTATCGTTCTTCAGGCCGTTGTTGGCTTCGTTTTCAATGGGTTCGCGGGTGGGCTTCTGCACCATGTTCTTGTCGAAGCCGCCGCCCTGAATCATGAATCCGGGAATGACGCGATGGAAGATGGTGCCGTCGTAGAAACCGGACTTCACATATTCCAGAAAGTTTTTGGTGGTGTTGGGGGCCTTTTCGGCATCCAGTTCAAGAACAATGTCGCCTTTGTTGGTCTGAAGCGTGACCATGGTTTTTCCTCCGGCTTGGGCCTGCGATACGGGACCGAGCACGAGCGCGGCCGCCAGCAGCAGGCAGGACATGAAGAGTTTGCGCATATCATATCTCCATAATGCATTGGAAGGATGCATCGCCTGTTTCTTGTATAGGAAGACACAGGGATTGGCAATGCCGGATCCTCCGGGAACGGCTCCGGGCAAGGGGTGACGCGCCGTCCTCATCTATGCTATGAGAACCGGAGTGTTTCGGAGGTGATATGATAGGTACCATAGTCAATACTGCGGCGATTCTCTGCGGAAGCGTTCTCGGCAGCGTGCTGCGCAAGGGCATCAAGGAAAAATATCAGACCGCTCTTTTCGACGCGATGGGCTTTTCCGCCGTGGCCATCGGCGTGAACGCCGTGGTTTCCAACATGCCGAACAGCCGTTATCCGGTGCTGTTCATTCTCAGCATGGCGCTCGGCAGCTTTCTCGGCGCCGTGTGGGACTGGGACGGCAAGTTCCAGAACTTCGCCCGCCGCATGGGCAGCTCCGATCTGGGCAGGGGCCTTGCCACGGCCATTCTGCTGTTCTGCATAGGCACGCTTTCCATTCTCGGCCCCATCGAGAGCGCCGTGCACGGCAACCATACCTTTCTCTTCACCAACGCCACGCTGGATTTCGTGACCTCCATGGTGCTTGCCTCCACCTACGGACTGGGCATAGCCTTTGCTGCTCCCGTGCTTTTCTGCTGGCAGGGCGGACTGTACCTGCTCGGGCTCTGGCTCGGTTCCTTCGTGCCCCGCGATCTTCTGACCGAAGTTTCCATCGTGGGCGGCATACTCATTCTGGTGTCGGGCGTATCCATGCTCCGCATCAAGGACTGCAAGACGCTGAACATGCTCCCTTCGCTCTTTGTCAGCGTCGTTTTCTACGGCCTTGCGGTCGCCTTCCTGTAGGCCGCTTTTTCACCGACATTTTTTCGGAGAACCCTCATGAACATTGCCGTTTTTGAAGTCAGCCGCGATGAAAGGCAGGAACTGGACCTGCTCGGTCGTACGCTTCCCGTGTCGCTCCGCCTCATCGAGGAGCGTCTCACCCCGGAAACCGTGCATCTTGCCGAAGGCGCCGAGGGCGTTTCCATTCTCGGCCGCAGCGTGGTGGACGGTCCGCTGCTGGAGGATCTGAAGGACCTCGGCGTACGCTTTCTTTCCACGCGCACCATCGGCGTGGATCACATCGACGTGGCCGCCGCCCGCGATCTTGGCCTGCGCGTGAGCCATGCCGCCTATCCGCCCGACGCCGTGGCCGATTTCACCATCATGCTCATGCTGCTCGTGCTGCGCCGCTACAAGCCCGCCATGTGGCGGCAGAACGTGAACGACTATTCCCTGAACGGACTCATGGGCCGCAGCCTGGGCAGGCAGACCGTGGGCGTGGTGGGCACGGGCAGCATAGGCGCGGCCGTCATCCGCGAACTGTCGGGCTTCGGCTGCCGCATTCTTGCCTACAATCTCGTGGAATGCGAGGATCTTCGTCCGTACGCCACCTTCGTTGATCTCGAAACCCTTTACCGGGAATGCGACATCATCACCTTCCACGTGCCCTTCACGCCGGAAACGCAGCACATGGTGAACAGGGAAACGCTCTCGCTCATGAAGGACGGCGTGATCCTCATCAATACCGCGCGCGGCGAACTCATGGACATCGATGCCGTGACCGAAGGCGTGGAAAACGAAAAGATCGGCTCTCTGGCCATGGACGTGTTCGAGCATGAGCAGGGCATCTATCATGCCGACCGCAAGACCGACATTCTGAAGAACAAGGACATGGTGTATCTGCGCCAGTTCCCCAACGTGGTGCTCACGCAGCACATGGCCTTCTACACGGAAGAGTCCATCGTGAGCATGGTGGACTGCGGCATACGCAGCCTGCTCGACATGAAGGAAGGCCGGCAGACGCGCCTGGAACTGTAGCGGCGCGGAGGGCCCCCCGGCGGCCCGCGCGCATGCCTGAAGAGGAAAGGCCCTTCCCGCCGGAAGGGCCCCGGATCATACGCAACAAGGATTCACTGATGGAAACGCAGAAAAGGAAACCCACGCTTCTGTGGGCGGCGCTCTCGCTGCTGCTGCCCGTGGCCATGATTCTCTACGGTACCCTGGTCGTGGGAGTGCGGCCTCCGGTGCTGCCTCTTCTGGGCGCGGTGGCGCTGGCCGCCGTCATGGCGCGCAGAACGGGCTACAGCTGGGAAGAGCTGCAGGACGGCATGTTCGAGGCTCTCGGACGCATTCAGATCGCCATTGCCATTCTGGCCATGGTGGGCATGATCATTGCCGCATGGCTGGCTTCGGGCACCATTCCGGCCATCATCTACTGGGGCCTCAAGCTCATTGCGCCCGAACACTTCCTTCTTTCGGCCATGGTGCTCTGTTCCGTGGCTTCCGTGGCCACGGGCACGTCCTTCGGTACCATGGGCACCATCGGCGTGGCGCTTTTCGGCGTGGGACAGGCGCTCGGCTATCCGGCCTACATGACGGTGGGCGCCATCGTTTCCGGCGCCTATCTCGGCGACAAGATGTCGCCCGTGTCCGATTCCACCAATATCACGGCCTCGGTCTGCGAGGTTCCGCTCTTCTCGCACGTCATGTCCATGCTCTGGACCACGATTCCCGCCTTCATTGCGGCAGGCGTGGTCTATACGTTCCTGGGAAGCTCCGTCGCTGCGCAGCAGGGTGTTTCTCTGGAGAGCCTGAATGCCATCCTGACCGGCCTTGAAGCCAACTTCAGCCTTGGTCCGGTGGCCTTCATTCCGCCCGTGCTCATGATCGTGCTGGCCTACAGACGCTACCCCGTGCTGCCCGTCATGCTGGTCTGCCTGCTGGCCGCCATGGTCATCGCCGTTATGGAAGGCGTGCCCTTCAATAAGCTTGCCACCATGCTGACCTCCGGCTACGTCTCCCAAACCGGCATCAAGCAGCTGGATCCGCTGCTTTCCCGCGGCGGCCTCATGAGCATCATGTCCACCGTGCTTCTTCTGTGCTCCGGCATGGCCTTCGGCGGTATTCTCGAGCGCTCCAGAGTGCTTGAAGTGCTGCTCGAATACATTCTGAAGGGCGCCCGTTCCGCCGTGCGTCTGGTGGCTTCCGCGCTGGCGGCTGCCTACCTCATCAACCTCGGCACGGGCAGCCAGATGCTGGCCGTCATCGTGCCCGGACGCGCCTTCCTCGATTCCTTCAAAAAGGCCGACATCAGCCCGCTGGTGCTCTCCCGTACCTGCGAGGACGCCGGTACCATCGGTTGTCCGCTGGTGCCCTGGAGCGTGCACGCCTTCTACATCGCGGGCGTTCTCGGCGTAAGCGCCTATGATTTCATTCCCTATGCCTTCTTCAACTGGTTCGTGCCGATCTTCTCTCTGCTCTGCGCCATGACCGGTTTCGGCATCTGGAAGCTGAACGGCAAGCCCGTGCGCTCGTTCCGCAAGGGGCAGGCAGACTAGCGACTGTTCCGTTCTGCCGCAGTCATGAACAAAAAAACGCGTCGGACGCTGTGTCCGGCGCGTTTCTGTTTTCGCTACCACCAGGAAAGAGGATAGCGGCGCAGCCTTGTCATGTTGTTGACGACAATCGCGGTCAACAGCATGAGACAGGCCCCGGCAAGGCAGGGCACAAGAACGTACCAGTAGCCGAGCTGCCTGATGCCTTCTCCGCCGGTTACGGCAATGAGGGCCGTGGCGCCTCCGGGAGGATGCAGGGTTTTGGTCAGCAGCATGAGGGCGATGGCCGTGGATACGGCAAGACAGGCGGCAAGCCAGGGAATGTCGGGAAAGAGCAGGCCGATGCTGACGCCGGTGAACGCCGAGATCACATGGCCGCCCAGCAGATTGCGCGGCTGGGCCAGCGGACTCTGCACGGCGCCGAACACCAGCACCGCCGAGGCGCCGAACGAACCGATGAGCAGAGGAAAGCCCGTGTTCGCCGTGACGATGCGCTCAAGATACGCAATGAGCGCTATGGCCAGGGAACTGCCGAACCAGGCAAGTGCGATGTCCCGCCAGTCTGTCCGCTGCAGAGCCTGTGCGCTCCCGAGCATTTTCTGAAGAATGGATGCCAAGGTGTCCTCCGTCCGGATGTTTTCCGGTTGCGGAGCGACGGTAGGCCGGAACGAAGAAAAAAGCTGTGCCCGTGGGCACGGTTCCGGCGCCCTGCAGTGTCAGACGGCGTGCCCGTCGGCAGGAAGGGCGTCGATCAGCGCTCTCAGCTCGTCCAGCAGGCGGCAGACATGAAAGCCGTCGCACACGGCGTGGTGCACCTGAACGGCAACAGGCAGCAGCGTCTGCCCGCCTTCTTCGCGGAATTTTCCCAGCGTGAAGATGGGGAAGAAGTAGCGGTCGCCTTTGGGCAGGTGCAGGTGAAAGCCCTGAAAGTTCTCCCACGGAATCATGGAAACGGGAAAGACGTTCTCCGGCGTGCCGGGTCTGGCTTCCAGACGGTGCACGTCGCCCCACGTCTGCAGGTCGCGTCGGTAGGACTGCAGAAAGGTCTCGTAGTCGGCATCGAACGCCGTCCAGATGGAGGAGAAGGTTTCCGTGTCCTGATGAAAGATGGTGTAGGAGGGGTGCAGCGTGTCGTGCACGCCGAGCTGCCCTTCCGCATCGAAGGCCATGCGGAACTCTTCGTGCCGGTTGATGACGGTGGTGAGGGCGTGGAGCATGGCGGGATAAAGCTTCCGACCGCTGCGCTGTATGCCGGATATGTCGACGGTGGTCGTCATGCTGTACTGGCACGGCACCGCCGTCAGATAGTGCTCGAAGTATTCGCGGCGCGCCCAGCGCTGCCTGTCGATGAGAGTGAACACGCTGTCTCCGTAAGTGAGGCCGCCGGGGGCGGAAAGGGGATGCAGCGCCGTTTCGGCCCTGCATCCGTCGTGTTATTCCGTAGGCCGCTGATAGAACAGACCGGCCAGTTCCTGCGTTTTTACCGTGTTGATGAAGGAATGGGGGTCGACTTCCCGTATGGCGTGCACGACTTTTTTGCTTTCATCGCTCGAAACCACGGAGTAGACGAGGCTGCGTTCGTTGTGAAGGAAGGAGCCTTCGCCCTTGATGATGGTGGCTCCGTGCTTGGAGATGGCATAGATGACTTCGCAGACCTTGTGGGGATTGTCGGTGACGATGAACAGCGTTTTCTTCTGATAGCGCTTGTAGAGGGTCTGCACGACCTGCGTGGTGGTGTACTGGAAGATGATGGAGTAGAGCGCCTTGTCCCAGCCGAAGGACAGGCCCGCCACAAGCAGGATGACCACGTTGAAGTAGAGAATGATGTTCCAGGAATCGATGCCCTTCTTCCGGGAAAGATAGATGGCGATGAAGTCGGTGCCGCCGCTCGTGGTATCCATGCGCAGGCAGAGGCTGATGGCAAAGCCGTTGATGATGCCGCCGAAAATGCTGATGAGAAGGGTGTCGTAGGTGATGATGTAGGGCGGAATGATGTCGGTCAGAATACCGGTGATCACGATCATGAGGCAGGAGTAGAGCGTGAACTTCTTGCCGATGTAGCGGAAGCCGATATAAATGGGAATCATGTTCAGCAGAAAGTTGACCACGGCAAAGGAAAGGTGAATGCCGAGGAAACGCTCGGAAAGCCGCTGAATGAGAATGGTAAGGCCGGTGGCTCCTCCGGGATACAGACCGCCGGTCTGCACGAAGGTGTTGATGTTGAGCGCCATGATCACCGACGCGAGACAGACGACAAGAATGATCTTGATGTCGTTTTTCCAGCTGAAATGCATGGGAAACCCCTGAAAGAAGGTTAAGGATGATGAGTCTTCTTTACGGGTTCCTGTAAAAATAGCAAGAGGCCCCTTGCCGGGCCTCCCTTGGCGCGTTTTTCTGCGTTGTTCAGTCCTGCGTTTTCTTCCAGGAAAGAAGCAGCGCCGAATGCACGATGACGGCCACGGATCCGGCGTTGTGGACCAGCGCTCCCGTGACGGGATTGAGCACGCCGAGCGCCGCCAGTACGATGGCCACGAAGTTCAGAAGCATGGAGAAGCTCAGGTTGAAGCGTATGACCTTCATCATGCGCCGGGAAAGCTGAAAGATGTGCGGTACTTCGCCTATGCCGTCGCGCACGAGGACGATGTCGGCCGCATCCACGGCGATGTCGCTGCCCATGCCGCCCATGGCCATGCCCACATAGGCCTTCTTCAGGGCCGGGGCGTCGTTGATGCCGTCGCCTGTCATGCAGGTGCGGTCGTGTTCCTCCATGAAGCGCATTTTGTCTTCCGGCAGGCATCCGGCATGAAATTCCTCGATGCCGAGCGCTCCTGCGATGTGCCGGGCGGCGTTTTCGTGATCGCCCGTCAGCAGCACGGGCTGAATGCCGGTGTCCTTCAGGGCCTGCACGGCGCGCGCCGCGTCGGGACGGGGCGTGTCGGCAAGGGCGATGAAGCCCGCCGTGCGGCCGTCCACCGCCAGCCGGATGACGGTGCAGCCCTCCTTGATATAGGCGTCCGCCGGGGAAAGGTCGGTCCCGCCTGCGCCTTCCGAGGCCAGAAAGTCCGCGCTTCCGGCCAGAACGCGGCGACCGTCCACCATGGCGCTTACGCCGCGCCCGGGCAGCATGCTGAAGGTTGCCACGTCGGGCATCTTTTCGGGAGCGCTGTCGCAGAATCCCTGCACCACGGCCCTGCCCAGCGGATGTTCCGAACGCAGCTCCGCTCCGGCGGCAAGGCGGTACAGTTCTTCCGAAGAGAGATCGTCCTGCACGCTGCGCACGGCAACCACCTTCGGTCTGCCTTCCGTCAGGGTTCCGGTCTTGTCGAAGGCGCACAGCGATACGTCCGCGAGCCTTTCCAGCGCGTCGCCTTCCCGCACGAGTATGCCGTGCTTCGTCAGATTGCCTATGGCCGCCACGATGGCCGTGGGCGTGGCCAGCACCAGCGAGCAGGGGCAGAAGACCACGAGAATGGTGACCGCGCGCATGATGTCTCCGGTGACGAACCACACGGCGACGGCGGCGCTGAACGCACCCGCCACGATCCAGGTGGCCCAGCGGTCGGCAATGCGCACGATCTTCGCCTTGCCCGCGTCCGCGGACTGCACGAGGCGGATCATGCGCTGAATGGCGCTGTCCTCGCCGTTCCTTGAGGCCTTCATGTCGAAGCTGCCGTAGCGGTTCACCGTGCCGCCGTACACTTCGTCGCCTTCGGCCTTGTCCACGGGCAGGGACTCGCCGGTGAGAGTGGCCTGATCCACGGAGCTGCGGCCGGAGAGAAGAACGCCGTCGGCCGGAATGGTTTCTCCTGGCAGCACGCGGATGAGGTCTCCCCGCCGCACCTGCTCGGCGGGCACGGAAACTTCTTCGCCGTCGCGGAGCACTCTGGCGCTTGTCGGCGTGAGCCGGACCAGCTTTTCTATTCCCGCCCGGGCGCGCGCCGTGGTGATTTCTTCCAGTAGCGCGCCGAGCTGCATGATGAAGGCCACTTCGCCCGCAGCGAAATCCTCACCCGTGATGACGGAGGCCGTAAGCGCCGTGGCCACCAGCACGTCGGCCTTGATGTCGAAGGCCGTCACCAGGCCGATCACGGCATTCTTGACGATGGGCACGCCGCAGAGCACGATGGCCACCCAGGCCGGATCGACGGGAAAGGTGTCCGCAGCAAGCATGCTGATGAGCAGCGACAGGCCGGAGAGCGTGAGAAAGGTGATTTCCGTGCGGAAATCGCGCCAGAGCGACAGCATATCGTGTTTGGTCATGACGGCTCCTGTATCGATAACTCTGCCGTAAAGATACCTATGGGGGTATAGGTTTGTCAAGCGGGAAAAGAAAAACCGGCCGGAAGTCCGGCCGGTTCGAGGCGTTGTCAGTTCATGTTGGCAAAGCGTTCCACGGCCTTGGTGAAGTTTGCGATGGTCTGGTCGGCGTCGCCGTGCTCAATGCCGTCGCGGACGCAGTGCCGGATGTGCCCTTCGAGCACGACCTGCCCGGCCTTGTGCAGGGCAGACTTGGCGGCGTTGATCTGGGCGAGCACGTCTTCGCAGGGAATGTCTTCGTCTATCATGCGGTCAATGGCCTGAACCTGACCGATGATCTTTTTCAGTCTGCGGTGCAGGTTGTCGGCATCCATGCATTGTCTCACGGTTGTACCTCACGTTTTTTTGCATGCCGGTAGGGGCTGGCCCTTCGGCGCAGGCAGAAGCTGCAGCACCTGAGGGCGGGGCGTCGTCCGTCACTCTTCCAGCATGGCGCAGGTTTCCTCATAGATGTTCTGGCAGGGAAGAACGCGTTTTTCCCGGAAGGGAAAAGCGGCGTCGAAGGCTTCGGCTTCGCCGGGGTCCGCGTCCAGCGCGCGGGAAAATTCAACATGACCGTGCACGCCGTCGAGCGCGCCTTCCTGAAGCGGCAGTATCAGCAGTCCGATGTGATATTTCCCGTCGGCCAGCGTGATGCCGAAGCGTTTGCCGCCCTGAAAGCCGTAGGGGCGGTAGTGATGCGGGTAGCCGAGCGTCAGTATGGCGGCGTGTCCGCGGCGGCGCGCCTCGGTTATGGAATGCGTGATGAGCATGCGGCCGAGGCCCTGTCTGTGAAGGGCCGGAGCGATGAACACGGGGCCGAAGCTGACGGTGGGAAAGATTCCCCGTTCCGTCACGATGCCTGAGCGGGTGTAGAAGATGCCTCCCTGCACGAGCCCGTCGACTTCAATCACGAAGGAGAGTTCCGGCAGAAAGTCCGGGTGCTGTCGTATCCGGTGGACCACATAGTGTTCCTCCGCGCCCGGACGGTAGAGATTCCAGAACGCGTCTCTGGCGACTTCCTCGGTTCTCCGGCAGTCTTCTTCCCTTTCCTTTCGGATGACGATCTCATGCGGGGCGTTCACGGGCGGCTCCCTGGCGGTGTCAGGACAGAAGGTCCAGCGCGGCCACGGTTTCCACGTGCGGCGTCTGGGGGAAGAGATCCACGGGCTGCACGGCGCGGATGCGGTAGGCGGGCGCGAGCAGGGCAAGATCGCGCGCCAGTGTTGCGGGATTGCAGGACACCAGCACAAGGCGCGGCGGACGATGATCGAGAATGGAGCGGACGGTCTTTTCATCCATGCCCGCGCGCGGCGGATCGGTGACGAGAAGGTCCGGTACGCCCCGGCTGCGGAAAAGGCGCTCGAGCTTGGCGGCGTCGCCGCATTCAAAGCGGAACGAGGTGTCCGTTCCGGCGCGTTCCGCATTCACGGCGGCAAGCTTTACGGCCTGCGCCACGCTTTCCAGACCGCAGACGCGGGAAAAATGAGGAGCCATCGTCAGGGCAAGTCCGCCCACGCCGCAGTAAATGTCCCAGCATTCCCGGCCCCGGAAGTCCTTGCCTTCCTCGAAGAGCAGCGCGGCAAGTTCGGCGGCCGTGTTGTACAGAAGCTCCGCGGCGCGGCTGTTCACCTGAAAGAAGGAATTGTGGTCGAGCGTGAAGGTCACGTCCCGCCCCTGCAGATGCAGCGTTTCAGCAAGTTCCGTTTCGCCGAGCGTAAGAACGGTCTGTTCGCCGTAGGCCACGTCGGCCGGGCTCGTGCGCGTGCTGTGCACGAAGCCCGTCACGCCTGCGGGGCCGTCCAGAAGCTCGCGGCCGAGCTTCTTCAGCGTAACCGCCTCCTGCGGGGAGGGCAGGGTGATGAGTTCCACAAGGCAGCCGCCGTCGCATGGCTCACGGACGACGAGAAAGCGCAGAATGTCGTTCTGCCGTACGGCGCTGCTGAAGGCTGTTTTGCGCGTGGACGCTCTCTGCGGGGCGCGTTCTGAAACGGCGGCGTGAAGGTTGTACTTCCGGCACAGTTCCCGCACGGCGGCAAGAACGGTCATGGTGCGCGGCGACTGCAGAAGGCACTGCGTCACTTCCGTGACGCTGCGTGAGGCGCGCGAGCGCAGGCCGAGCAGCGTTTCCCCGTTGTCTCCCCGGCCGAAGGCGAATTCCATCTTGTTGCGGTAGCGCCACTCCGAACGCTCGCCGCAGGAGAGCACGGGGCGGAGAATGCCTTCCGGCAGCTCCAGCCTGCCTATGCGGCGCAGGGCATCCTGTACGATGCGCCCCTTCCAGTCGAGCTGCCGGGCGTAGGGCAGCTGCTGCCAGGGGCAGCCTCCGCAGACGTCCGCATGGGGGCACGGCGCGGGGCGCTCTTCGTCGGAAGGCTTGAGAACCTGCACAAGCTCGGCTTCGGCCATGCGCTTCTTGACGGCGGTGAGCTTTGCCAGAATGCGTTCCCCGGGAAGACCGCCGCGGACAAAGACGGTCAATCCGTCGCCGCTTCGGCCGACGGTCCGGCCGTCGGGGGAAAGACCGTGCAGATCAAGTTCCAGCGTATCGTCCCTTCTGTATTCCATGCGTGTTCTCCTGTGAGCTGATGGGGCATCATAGCAGGGGTGGCTCGGAAAGGCAAAAGCGTCGTGCCCTCCTTATGCCTGATCCGGGCGGAAGACGGCTTCTTTTTTCTGCCCCCGCGCGCCCGGAACAAGCGGCTTTTGCGTGCGCACCGCCTTGACTTTTTGCCGGGCTTGGGGAAAAATGTACGCTGATTCCGGAACATTCACCGGAAGGGCCGTCCAGACTTTTCGAGGAGCACAAGTATGGGAGAGTTCATCACCACCCTCTTTACCAGCGCCATGCATTCCACCCCTCAGGGTTTCGTGGGCGTGGGCTGCATCTTCATTTATTTCATCGTCATGATCTGCGCCATCATCTATCGTGTGAAGCGCGGTGAACACGTTCATTGATCTTTACCGTTTATGACGGAAAAAAGGCGCCGCATCCGGAAGGATGGGGCGCCTTTTTCATTCCTGAACCACGCGCTTCCGAAGCCGGGGGCAGGCCCGCTCCGGAAGCGCGGCTATCATTGAGGCGTGCAGGGGTGGCTGCGCAGCGCGAAGCGGGCCGTGCCTTCGGCCAGAATCTTGTCGAATTCCTCCATGTTGTTTTCCGCCACGTCGCGCATGGCCAGAAGCAGAGGAATGGCCGTGCCCAGCCAGAACCTGCCGGACACCTTGCCCGAGGAGGGGCCGCCGTGATCGTAGGCCTCCACGTAGGGGCGGGCGGTGTTGCTCAGTTCCTCGCCGGTCTTTTCGAGGAAGATGCGGTGCACGTCTACGACAAGCTCGTGGGCGCTGTAGGGGAAGGGGGTATCGGCAAAGGCCTTCTTCATGTCCTGCCAGAGATAGGGATCGCCGCGAAGCCCCCAGTTCGGGGGCTGGATGTTGAACATTTCGGAAAGATAACGGGTGTCGGACATAGATCCTCCAGAAAATGAAATCCGTTGTGCGCTCCATATTGGCGGCAAGCGCAGCAAAAGTCAAAGCCCGGCAGGTATCGACGGCAGATTCTTTTTGCTGCCCCCTTCATCGGCGTCGCCGGAGCAGGCCTCATGCCTGCGCTTTCGCCTGCGCCGGGCAGAAAAAAGGCGCCCCGGCCGACAAGACCGGGACGCCTGATTTTTTTTCAGCGGCAGAGATTACTTGCTGCGGCAGTCTCTGTACTGTTCATAGTAGCGGGTATGGAGCAGTTCGTGCGCCTTGTGGCTGTTGGGCTCGCCGAGGAACTCGCGGTACAGCTCCTGAATTTCGGGGTTGTCGTGGCTTCTGCGCAGGGGCAGATTGCGGTCGTTCCGGTACAGGGCCTCGATGCGCAGACGGGGCGTTTCGGGATCGAGGTTGATGGGCTGACCGCCGCCGTTGATGCAGCCGCCGGGGCAGGCCATGATTTCGATGAAGTTCCAGCCGCGCGGGTTGCCTTCACGGATCATGTCGCAGATCTTGCGGGCGTTGGCGAGACCGTGAGCCACGGCCACCTTGAGCTTGAGGGCGCCGTTGAAGTCCACTTCGGCTTCGCGGATGCCTTCCATGCCGCGCACGGCTTCCAGTTCGATGGGCTCCATTTCTTCGCCGGTGATGACCTTGTAGGCGGTACGCATGGCGGCTTCCATCACGCCGCCGGTGGCGCCGAAGATGGTGCCTGCGCCGGAACCGGCGCCCATGATGGGATCGAAGTCTTCTTCAGGCAGAGCGAAGAAGCTGATGTTGGCTTCCTTGATCATCTGAGCCAGTTCCGCCGTGGTGAGCACGATGTCGGTATCGGCAAAGCCGCTGGCGGAGAGTTCGCGGCGTTCGGCCTCGAACTTCTTGGCGGTACAGGGCATGATGGAAACGGACACGATCTTGGAGGGATCGATGCCCTGCTTCTGCGCATAGTAGGTCTTGAGCATGGCGCCGAACATGGACTGCGGGCTCTTGGCCGTGGACAGGTGCGGCAGCAGATCGGGGTAGTACAGCTCGATGAAGTTGATCCAGCCGGGCGAGCAGCTGGTGATCATGGGAAGCTGACCGCCGTTCTTCACGCGGCTGATGAGTTCATGGCCTTCTTCGATGATGGTGAGGTCGGCGGACCAGTTGGTGTCGAACACTTTGTCGAAGCCGAGGCGGCGCAGGGCGCTGACCATCTGACCGGTGGCGATGTCGCCGGGCTTGCCGCCGAAGGGCTCGCTGATGGCCACGCGCACGGAGGGAGCGGTCTGCACCATGACGATCTTGTCGGGATCGCGCAGGGCCTTCCAGGCGCGGTCGATGTCGCTCTTCATGGTGATGGCGCCGGTGGGGCAGACCTTGCGGCACTGACCGCAGAAGGTGCAGGACACTTCGCCGAGGCCGAGGTTGAAGGCCGGGGTCACGCGGGCGTTGAGGCCGCGGTAGGCGAAGGAGTAGATGCTCACGCCCTGCACTTCGGCGCACATGCGCACGCAGCGGCCGCAGAGAATGCACTTGGACGGATCGCGCACGATGCAGGGGTTGCTTTCGTCCTTTTCCATTTCAGGACGGTTGTATTCGTAGCGCACGCGACGGATGCCCAGGTTGTTGGCCACGCGCTGCAGTTCGCAGTTGCCGGAACGCGAGCAGGCCAGGCAGTCGGCCGGATGGTTGGCGAGCAGCAGCTCGACGATGTTCTTGCGCGCTTCGAGCACTTCGGGATCGTTGGTGAACACTTCCATGCCTTCGCTCACCTTGGTGATGCAGGCGGGCAGGAAGGAGCGGGCCTTGGTGACCTTGCACACGCACACGCGGCAGGAGCCTTCGGGGCGCAGCAGGGGATGGTGGCAGAGCGTGGGAACGTTGATGCCGACAAGTTTTGCGGCTTCCAGGATGGTGGCGTCCGCGGGGGCGGTCACTTTCTGGCCGTCTATAGTCAGAGTAACGGTATCACTCATGATGATTCTCCTCGAGGTCGGGCTTACACGCGGCTGATGGCGCCGTGCTTGCACTTGTCCATGCAGGTGCCGCACTTGATGCACTTGTTGGGATTGATCAGGTGGGGTTCGCGCACCTTGCCGGTGATGGCGCCCACGGGGCAGTTGCGGGCGCAGAGGGTGCAGCCCTTGCACTTTTCAGGATCGATCTTGTACTGCAGCAGCTTGGTGCATACGCCGGCAGGACACTTCTTGTCGTAGATGTGTGCCTCGTATTCCGAACGGAAGAAGCGCAGGGTGGAGAGCACGGGGTTGGGCGCGGTCTGACCGAGGGCGCAGAGCGAGGAGGTGCGCATGGTGTGCGCGAGTCTTTCGAGTTCCTCGATGTCGCCTTCGCGGCCTTCGCCGCCGCAGATGCGTTCCAGAATTTCCAGCATGCGCTTGCTGCCTTCACGGCAGGGGGTGCACTTGCCGCAGCTTTCGGCCTGAGTGAAGGTGAGGAAGAAGCGGGCGAGGTCGACCATGCAGGTGTCCTCGTCCACGACGACCAGGCCGCCGGAGCCCATCATGGCGCCTGCGGCGGTGAGGGAATCATAGTCGACGGGATTGTCGAGCATGGAGGCGGGCAGACAGGCGCCGGAAGGACCGCCGATCTGCACGGCCTTGAACTTCTTGCCGTTCTTGATGCCCGCGCAGATGTCGAAAATGATGTGGCGCATGGAAACGCCCATGGGGATTTCCACAAGACCGGTGTTGCGCACCTTGCCGGTGACGGCGAAGATCTTGGTGCCCGGGGACTTTTCCGTGCCGTCCTGACGGAAGGCAGCAGCGCCGTCGGTGATGATGCGGGCGATGTTGGCAAAGGTTTCCACGTTGTTGAGAACCGTGGGCTTTTCCCACAGACCCTGCTTGGCGGGGAAGGGCGGACGCACGCGGGGCATGCCTCTCTTGCCTTCGATGGAGCGCATGAGGGCGGTTTCTTCGCCGCACACGAAGGCGCCGGCGCCCTGCTTGATCTTCAGATGGAAGCAGAAGTCCGTGCCGAGAATGTTGTCGCCGATGAGGCCGAGGGCTTCGGCTTCGGCAAGGGCGATGCCGAGGCGCTTGATGGCAAGCGGATATTCGGCGCGCACGTACACGTAGCCTTCGGTGGCTCCGGTAGCCCATGCGCCGATGAGCATGCCTTCGATCACGGCGTTGGGATCGCCTTCAAGGACGGATCTGTCCATGAACGCGCCGGGATCGCCTTCGTCGGCGTTGCAGAGCATGTACTTGGGTTCGGCCTTTTCGGAAGCCATGAACTTCCACTTGAGACCGGTGGGGAAGCCGGCGCCGCCGCGGCCGCGCAGGCCCGAGGCGTACACTTCTTCCAGCGTGGCTTCGCGGCCCATGCTGATGGCCTTGGCAATGCCCTGATAGCCGCCGTTGGCGATGTATTCAAAAATGTTTTCCGGATCGATGCGGCCGCAGTTGCGCAGCACGAGGCGCTTCTGCAGGTTGTAGAAGAGCATGTCGCGGTAGCTGTGGCGCGGGGTCTTGCCGGTACGGCCCTGATAGTGCAGGCGTTCCACGGTCTTGCCTTCGAGCACGGTGGTCTTCACGAGCTCTTCGGCGTCTTCGGGCTGCACGCGCACGTAGAAGATGCCGCCGGGATAGAAGATGACGAGCGGTCCGAGTTCGCAGAAGCCGTGGCAGCCGGTGACCACGATGCTCACTCTGTCGTGCAGGCCGTTGTCGTCGATGGCCTTCTGCAGGGCGTCGCGGATGTTCATGCTGCCCGAGGAGGTGCAGCCCGTGCCGCCGCAGATGAGAATCTGATATTTCTTTTCGTGGTCCGTGCGCTCGTAATGACGCAGACTGAGCAGGGGCGCGGCTTCTTCCTGGAGTCTGTTGAGGGCGTCGACGGAAGTGAGTCGTTTGAGTTCAAGCATGTCGTCCTCTCCTTTATGCCAGGTAGCTGTCGAGAATACCGGGAATGTCGTCGGGGGTCAGTCGGCCGTGCGTATGGTCGTTGACCATCATGACGGGGGCCAGACCGCAGGCGCCGAGGCAGGCCACGGTTTCCAGCGTGAAGTTCAGGTCCTTGGTGGTTTCGCCGGGCTTGATGTCGAGGTGATGGCTCACCGCTTCCAGCACAGCGGCGCCGCCGCGGACGTGGCAGGCGGTACCCTGGCATACGCGGACGATGTTTTTGCCGCGCGGATTGAGATGGAACTGGGCGTAGAAGGTGACCACGCCGAAGACTTCCGCAACGGGAATGCGCAGTTCCGAGGCGATGGTTTCAAGGACTTCCTGCGGCAGATAGCCGTAGATGTCCTGAGCCTGCTGCAGAACGGGAATGAGGGCTCCCTTCGGATTCTGCAGGTAGGGTTTCAGGATGTCCTTGAGCGGAGCAAGGTCAATGGGTTCGGCCGTGCAGTTGCAAGACATGTTGGTATCCTCCTGGTACATTCCTGGATCGTGCGCATCACGGTGACGCGCAGGGTACAGCTTGCGTCCCTTGCGGGACATGTTCGGACCGGACTGACTCCCCGCGCCGGCATGACCGGCGTCCGTGCGCAGAAAAGAGGCTTCTGGTCGGTGGAGTCGTTCCGTCCTGAACGGGCCTGAGCTCTGCCGCAGGGCAGGGTCAGCGTTTTTCCCCGGAAGGGGAAGCGGCGGGCATGTCGGCAATGCCTGCCGCCTTGAGATTGTCGGCTTCCTCATTCCATGCCCGGCGCAGGAAGGCCGCAGCCTCCCCGGCGTTCATGAGGACGGGAGAAACGGAATAGTTGGCGAGCGCCTTGCGGTACGCTTCGCTTCCGGCCGCCTTTTCAAAGGCGCGGCAGAGGCGTTCCTTCGCTTCGTCCGGCACGCCCGCAGGGGCGAGAAGAACGAAGGAGGAATCTCCCTGTCCGGGATCGGAAAATCCCTTGTCGGAAAGCGAGGGAGTGCCGGGCAGAGCCGGAATGCCGCTGCCCGCAAGAACCATGAGCGGCTTGAGCTGCCCCTTCTTCACACGGGGAAGGGCGCCGCTGGCCGCAGCGTCCACGTGTCCGCCGAGCAGGGCCGTTTCCGCTTCGCCCGGACCGCCGAAGGGAATGAAGCGCCACTTCAGCGAGGGATCTTTGGCGGCCATGACGGCAAGAGCGATGTGGGAAGGCGTGCCCAGTCCGGGAACGCCTATGCGCAGCCCGTCTTTGCTGCTGCGGGCGGCTTCGAGAAAGGCGTCCATGTCCTTCCACGGCGCGTCGGGCTTCGTGACCAGCACCGGAGATGCCTGACCGAAGATGAGCAGAGGCTCCACGTCTTCCAGAGGCCGGTAGGGCACGTTGTTGCGCTGGGGAATGAAGATGAGGGCGTTGCTCACGCATGCAGCAAGCTGGGTGCCGTCGGCTTTCGCCGCGGCCAGTCTGGCCACCGCGGTGCTGCCGCCGCCGCTCGGCGTATTCTGTACGATGATGTCGACCCCCAGCTCCTTTTCGGCCTCTCCCGCAAGCACGCGTGCTGCGGCGTCAAGAGCGCCTCCCGGGCTGAAGGCAATGGAAAGCCGTACGGGGCCGCTGTCGGCAAAAGCGTACGACGTGCTGAGCAGGGATATCAGAAGAAGCCGGATCGCTAGACGGGAAATTTTTAATCTACTCCATTTCATAGTCGTTATCTGTACAGGTAAAAAGAAAATCGGCAAGCATAAAAAAATTTTTCACATAAGCGCTCTGGAGAGTTGTTTGTAACTTATTATAATTTCACGATTATTAATGTCGGCCGTTCATTGAGTGTTCAATCAGTTTTCAACCTTTCGGGCGGAAGGAGCCCGGAAAGGGGCCACAGGGGCTTTACCATGTGGAAAGAATCACCTGCAGAAGATGGGTTTCCAGCGCAGGTCCGAGCACGAAGGCGAGCACCAGCGGAGCCGGAGAAAAGCCGTGTCTTTTAAGGACGACGGAGAGCAGTCCGAACAGTACGCATTGCACGGGGCCGGAAATGCCGTCCGCGCCCGTGTAGGAGCCGACCATGCAGAGAACGAGAATGGCGGGGCGCAGCAGACGGAGGGGCAGGGCGGCGAGGCGCGCCCAGAAGGAGGACAGCCCCAGTCCGAGCACCAGCAGGAGCACGTTGCCGAGCAGCAGGCAGAAGATCAGCCCCCAGTAGAAGTCGGGCTGTTCGGCAGACAGCATGGGGCCGGGCACCACGCCCACCACGGTGAGCGCGCCGAGCAGGGCGGCCATGATGGGATTGGTGGGCAGGCCCAGCAGAAGCAGCGGCGCGAACGAGGCGATGGCCGCGGCGTTGTTGGAGGCTTCCGGGCCGGTAAGGCCTTCCCATGCGCCGTGTCCGAACTGTTCGGGACGGCGGCTGAGCTTCTTTTCCAGCGCGTGGGAGGCAAAGCTTGCGGTCACGCCCGCCCCGCAGGGAATGAGCCCCGTGGCAAAGCCGAGCAGACTGCCGCGCAGGGCGGCCAGAAAGGCGGAGCGCCGCGAAAGGGCCGGAACTTCCTCTTCGCCGCTCTTCCTTGCGCCCGCGCCTGTCAGGCGGAAGGAGTCGAGCAGGTCGCCGAGTCCGAAGACGCCGAGCAGAAGGGCCGTCAGTTCCACGCCGTCGGAGAACTGCCATGTGCCGAAGGTGAGGCGGGAGGCGCCGTAGACGGGATCCGCGCCGGGCAGCGCCAGCACGAAGCCCAGAAAGATCATGCACAGGCTGCGCCGCAAGCCGCCGGGGCTTGTGAAGGCCACGAGAAGAAGCGCGCCCGCCATGACGGCCGCCCGGCCCGAGGGGCCGAGATACAGGGCGACGTCGGAAAGCACGGGCGCAAGCAGCACCATGCCGAACGTGGCGCACATGCCGCCGGTGAAGGAAGCCAGCGTGGCGGCGGCAAGCGCCTGTTTCGCCTTTCCTCCCGCAGCCAGCGGATGTCCTTCAAAGAGCGTGGCCACGGCGTCGGCCTCGCCCGGAATGCCTATGAGTATGGAGGTGACGGCGCCGCCGTACTTGGCGCCGTAGAAGATGCCCGAAAGCAGGGATATGCCGGGCAGCGGATCAAGCACATACACCAGAGGAAAGAGCAGGGCCACGGCAGCGGGCGGGCCGAAGCCGGGCAGCACGCCCACGGTCATGCCGAGAAAGACGCCCGTGAGCACGAGAAGCCACAGCTCCGGCGAGAGCACGGAGGTAAGCCCCGCCCAGACTCCGGCAAACAGCGAAGGATCGAAAAGAGCCGCATCCATCAGAAGCCTCCGGAAGAGAACAGCAGGCCCTGCGGCATGGACCAGTGCAGAAGGCGCTCCATGCCGAGCCACAGAACCAGCGTGAGCAGCAGCGGGAGCGCAAGGCTTTCCTTCAGGGAGCAGCCGCCGCTGCGGCAGGCCGTGAATGCGGCAAGCACGCAGGCAGGCATCCAGCCCGCCAGAGGCAGCGTGAGAATCCAGACAAGGCAGGCCGCCACGAGTCCGAGCGCACCTTTCTTTTCTTCCTGTCCCGGGGCTTTTCTGCCTGCGTCGCCGGGCATGAGCAGCGCGGCAAGCGCAAGGCCCGCACCGGCAAGACGGGGCCAGAGTCCCGGACCGGGCAGACCGGAGACAAAGGCGTCCGGCGAGGCGAAACACGCGTACAGACCCGCAAGAAGCAGAAGAAGGCGCAGGGCGTGGCGGGAAGTGGAGGCGGAAAAGGACATGGCAGGATTCCGGAAAAGCGGGGATGACGGCCCTGATGGGCGGCGGAAAGTATAGGACAGAAGAAAAAGATGGGCAACGCGGGGGAAAAGGGCGGCGGAGAGCGAGTTTTCCTTGACAGCGGAGGCATATTCAGGGAAGGTGTCTCGATAGTTTTTTTGGAGGAACCATGCCTAAAGAAGACGCCATTGAAGTGGACGGCATCGTGGAAGAAGCCCTTCCCAATGCCATGTTCCGCGTGAAGCTGGAAAACGGCCACGAAGTGCTTTCCCATATTTCCGGTAAGATGCGCAAGTTCTACATCCGCATTCTGCCCGGCGATCGCGTGAAGGTCGAGCTTTCGCCCTACGACCTTACCCGCGGCCGCATCACCTACCGCATGAAGTAGTCATGGGCGCTTCCGCAACGTTTCCTCCGGAGGAAAGGCGGGCGCCCTCGCCTTCCGGTACGGGAACAAGGAGGCGGAAGCCCGTACGGCTTCCTGCGGCCCACGCATCCGAGATGCTGCTGATCCGTATTGCTCCGCGTGATACGGGTCTTTTTCGTTATCTTCTGGAAGGCGGGGGCGGGCATCTGGCCATGCTTACGGTGCTCGATCCTGCCGAGGCCCTGTTCAAGCTCCTGTTTTCTCCGCATCAGAAGGAGGAGCTGCTCGCTCTTCTGGAGAGCATGAAGAGCACGGTGCCCTTCGAGGTGCGGCCCTGGCCCTTTTCCCGGAAGGAAGGGGACGCGCCGCTTTCTGAGCAGGAGCCTTCCTGAGTCTGTCCCGCCCGGAGTGTTCATGATCGTTGCCGGTATCGTCGCTGTTCTTGCCCTGGCTCTGGGCTTTGCCCTCATCCTTCTCTACAACGCCCTCGTGCGGGGGCGCAATCTGGCCGAGGAGGCATGGAGCGGCATCAACGTGCAGCTTCGGCGCAGGCATGATCTTGTGCCCGCGCTTCTGGCCGCGGTGCAGGGCTACGCCGCCCATGAAAAGGATGTGCTTGCCGCCGTGGCCGGCGCCCGCGAGGCGGGCATGAAGGCCGCAGGGCAGGGCACGCAGGCCGTGGGCGCGGCGGAAAAGGGGCTGGATGTCGCGCTCGGTCGTCTTCTGGCCGTGGCGGAAGCCTACCCCGAACTCAAGGCCGACGAAAACTTTCTTCATCTGCAGCACTCGCTCTCCGAACTGGAAAACGACATTCAGATGGCCCGCCGCTACTACAACGGCACGGTGCGCGATCAGAACAACCGCATCCTGCAGTTCCCGGGAAATCTGGTGGCCGGATGGTTCGGCTTTGAGAAACTGGAATATTTCGAGCTTTCCGACGAGACGGAAGGAAAGACGCCGCCGCTTTATTCCGACCTGTAGAAGGCGGAGAGAGGCGGCAGCACCGCGGGCGGAGAAGGTCCGCTGCGCGTACGGTACGCACACAGGCGGGAAGAGGCAGAAGGCTTCTTCCCGTTTTTTTATTCCGGGGGCAGGCGGGGCGTTGCGGGGACGGCCTGTTTTCCGGCACAATGGGGAAAAGTCTTTCCGCATGAGGCGCGCGTTCAGGCGGGCTTCATTACCTATATTAAAGAACCATGATCCGTTCCGTGGAGGAGACATGAGGCACTGGCTTCCGGCATTCTTGTTCTGGCTGTTTCTGGCGGCGGAGTGTGCGGCCGCGCCCGTGCATGTGCGGAACTTCGACGTGCTTGTCGACGTGGAGAAGAACGGCAACATCGTGGTCAGCGAAACGCTGAGCGTGGACATTCCCGCGGAGGGGACGTTCCACGGCATTTTCCGCGACATTCCTCTGGGATCAAGACGTCCGGGGCAGAGAGCAGCCGCCGTCGACGTGCTGGCCGTCCGGCTGGACGGGCGGAATCTTGCCGTGGACGACATACGCCGCGAGCGCGGCCTTCTGCGCGTGTATCAGCGCGACAGGGAGAAAACGCTGTCGCCGGGCAGGCATGAGTTCTTTCTTTCCTACCGCATGACCGGTCAGACGTGGCTTTTCAAGAACAACGACGAGCTGACCTGGAACGTGACCGGTCCGGGCTGGGAGGCTCCCATCGACAGCGCCGCCTGCACCGTTCTCTGTCCGGTGGGGGCGCCTTTCTTCGGACAGACGGCATGGCTGGGAAAGCCGGGAAGCCATGAATCCCCCGTCGCCATGTCGTACGCGATAAAAAATGACCGCCTTGTCATGCGTTTTGAGGCACAGCGGCCCGTGCAGCCCGGCGAGGATTTCACCGTGGCCGCGGGCTGGCAGAAGGGATTCGTCGTTGTGGAAAGCGGGCAGGGCCTGTTTTCCGGCGTCGTGCTGTTCGCCGTGCTGGATGCGCTGCTGCTTCTCTATTTTCTCATCGTCTGGTTCATGACCGGCAGGGATCCGGAAAAGGGCGTCATTGTTCCCCTCTTTCATCCGCCCCTCGTTCGTACGGGAAAGAAGGGGGAAGCGAGGGAGAAGGAACTTTCCGCCGCGGCAGCCGCCTATGTCTTCCAGAAGATGCACATGACGGCGGCCTGCTTCGGCGCGGCGGTGATATCGCTGGCCGGGCGGGGCTGCTGCATCATCGAGGGCAGCGCTTCGGAAGGCTTTTCTCTGAAGAAGGGCAAAGGCCGCTCTCCCCATGCCGAGGAGAACCGTATCCTTGATCTCATGGAAGAAGGGGAGACGATCTCCTGCTCGGACGGCGAGCGGCTGTATGCCATGCGCTCCGCCCTGAAGGATCAGCTTCGACGCGACTACGGCGGCATGTGGAAGGGAACCGGCGGCCTGTTCGGTTCGGTCTGGATGTTCCTCGGCCTTGCGGCCACGCTCCTCGGTCTTGCGGCCGTGACCGCCTTCGTGACGGGAGGAGCGCTGCCCGAACAGTTCCCGGCGCTTCTCATGATCCTCTTTTTCTTCTTTTTCTTCTTCCGCAAGGGGCTTCAGGGCTCCGCGTCGCTTTTCCGGTCGGGCCGCCGCGGCGCTTTTGTGTTTTCACTGATCTTTCAGGCGGCGGTGCTGGGCTTCATGGTTTTTTTCCTGTTCAGCGCCTTCCGGGATGATCTGGCCGTGCTCTCGAATGCGGAACTCTGCCTTGCGCTGCTCGCGCTTCTCATACCCTGCGGCTTTTCCCTCATCATGGACGCTCCCTCCGGCGAGGGGCGCGACATGCTCGACGCCATCGAGGGCCTGGCGCTCTACATCCGCATGGCGGAAAGCCCGACCCTGAACGCCCTCAATCCGCCGCAGCGCACGCTTGCGCACTACAGGGAGATCCTTCCCTACGCCGTGGCCCTCGGCCTTGAACAGGCCTGGGGCGCGCATTTTGCCGCCGCGCTTTCCGCGGCGGCCTCTTCGGGCGCGCGGGAAATCACGCCTGCGCTGGCCGGATCCCTCGCTTCCGAGGCGGACAGGAGCATGGCCTCCCATGCCTCGTCGCACTCGTCTTCGTCAAGCTCGTTCGACGGCGGCGGAGGCGGCGCGGGAAGCGGCGGCGGTGGCGGCGGGGGCGGCGGCTGCTGATGATTCCGCGCCCCGCCGGGCACGGAAAGTCGTTTGCACATCCCTGCGTTTTGTCATAGGGTACTCATGGATGGAAGACGGAAAATCAGGCGTTTTTCCGCTTCTTCGTTCCTCATTATCGACAGAATCTTCCCTTTCGGAGGTGTTTCCATGAACGTTCGCACGATGGTTGCCGGCGTGGCCGCCGCGCTCATGCTTACCGGCTGCTCCAACCTGTCTTCTTCCATCAGCAATCCCTTTGAACAGCCCAGCATCACCGAGACCTACTTCTCTCAGTTCCGCGACGTGCCCATTCCCGCGCCCATGAGCACCATTCCTTCGGAAACGCTGGTCACCGTGGGACCCGACGGCAGCAAGTTCGGTCTGGAATCCTTCAGCGGCCGCGTGGACGGCACCTCCCTTGCCAACGTCATGATGCAGAACATGGCCCGCCAGGGCTGGCAGCTGCGCGGCTCCAGCGTGGGCGTGCGCTCGGTGCAGCTCTATGAGAAGTCCCCGCACTATGCGGCCATCTTCTATCGCGAGGGCGTGGTGAACACCTCCATGGATGTGTGGGTCGTCAACGGCGTGAACGTCGACATTCTGAGCCTGGTGCCTGAAGTGCACAACAGGGTGAACAACAGCTACTCGTCTTCCTCCTCGTCCTACTCCGGATCCTCCTATTCCGGTTCGTCCTACTCCGGCGCTTCGTCCTCCTACGACGGCGCCTCCTCCGGGCGTGTGACGAGTCTTTCCGAATAGGTGCATTATGGAAAAGCATCTGCTGTTCAAGCGCTTTGCGGATAAAAGGCTGCATCTTGGCGTATGCGGTTCCGTGGCCGCGTTCCGTGCAGCCGAGCTTGTGCACCGCTGGCAGGATACCGGAGCCGCGGTGAGCGCCACGCTCACGGCGGCCGCACAGAAATTCATTACGCCGCTCACCTTCGAGGCTCTCGGCGCGTCGCCCGTGTACGGCGCGATGTTCTCGGGAGAATCGCCCTTCGAGCATCTGGAACCCGGGCAGGTCGCCCATGCCATGGTCATCGCGCCGGCCTCGGCCGACATGATCGCCCGTCTTGCCCACGGCCTTGCGGACGACATGCTCTCCGCGCAGGCGCTCGCCTTCGACGGACCCGTGGTGCTGGCTCCGGCCATGAATCCGCGCATGTGGCGCAATCCGGCCACGCAGGCCAATGTGGACATCCTGCGCGAGCGCGGCTTCACCTTCGTGGGGCCGGACTCGGGTGTGGTTGCCTGTCACGACGAAGGGCAGGGGCGTCTGGCGGATCTTCGCATGATCTACCTTGCCGGACTCAAGGCACTCACCCCGCAGGACATGGAAGGCAGAACCGTCATGATCACGCTCGGCCCCACCCGCGAAACGTGGGACGACGTGCGCTTCTGGACCAACGCCTCCACGGGCGTCATGGGCGCGTCTCTGGCCGTGGCGGCCTGGCTGCGCGGCGCGGAGGTGCATGCGGTGTGCGGCCCCGTGGATGTCTGGATGCCCGACGATCCGGCCTTCCACAGACACAACGTGACGAGCGCCCTTGAGATGCTGGAAACGGCACGGGAACTCTGGCCCTCGGCCGATGCGGGCATATTCACCGCCGCCGTGGCCGATTTCCGTCCGGAACCGCACGGACCGGGCAAGTTCAAGAAGGACAGAGCCTCGGATGGCTTCAGTCTTTCCTTCCTGCCCAACGCGGACATTCTGCGCACGCTGGCCGAGGAGCGCTCCGAAGGTCAGGTGATTGCAGGCTTTGCCGCCGAAAGCGTGCCCGACATGGATGCGCTCGGTCTTGCCGTGCATCACAAGCTGTCCACCAAGGGCGCGGACATCATTGTGGGCAACCGCATTTCCGACGGCTTCGGTCGTGCGGCCAACCGCGTGTATGTGGCCGACGTGCAGGGGCGTGAGGAAGTGTGGCCCGACATGCCCAAGCCGCAGGTGGCCTGGAAGATCATCGACTGGCTGCGTACGCTTTTCGTATGATGACCCGATCCGTCATAGCAGGACCGTGGCTGAAGGCCGGTCTTTCCGTGCTGCTTCTGGAAAACGCCTCGCGCGTTGCCGAGCTGCGCGGTGAGAACGTCTCTGCGGAGCCTTCCCCCGCAGCACCCCGCGCGGCGACGCCTTCCCGTGTGCCTGCAGCCAAAGCTTCGCAGGCGTATGCCGCACCTGCCGCCCAGCCTTCGCCGCAGCCTTCTCCCGCAGCCGCGCCTGCCCTCAGGAGCGCTCCGCGTAAGGATGAGCGTCCGGCGGCACAAACGTCTTCGACTCCGGCTTCCGCGCTTCTTGCCACGCCCGGAGCGCGCCCCGTGGAGGAGTGGCCCGCAAGCTGGCTTGCGCTCAAGAACCGCCGTCCGCTGCCGCCGCGCCCGCTGGTGCTCTGGACCTATGCCGGACTCGGCGAGGATCTGACCGGCACGCCCGACGAAACGCGCAGGCAGGTCATCGTGCGCATGCTCATGGAACTGCGGCATCCCGGCGGAACGCATGTGTTCTGGCCCTGCGGCCTTCAGGGAGAGCAGCCCGGCGACGGGCCGGATCTCTTCTGGTCGGGCGTGAAGCTGCTCAATCCCCGTGTGCTGCTGCTGTTCGGTTCCGATGCCCGCGACGTTCTTTCCATGCCCAAAACGCTGCTGCCTTTCTGTCAGGAGCGCGTGAACGGCAGACTGGTCATTCAGCTGCCCCGCCCGCAGTCCCTTGCGGCGGATGAAGCCTCGTTCCGGCGCGCGCAGGCCTTTCTGGCAAGGCTTTTGAGCTTCTGCGCCCGGCGTCAGGCCTAGGAAGCGACAAGCCGGATTCTTCCCTATTCATTACGAAAAAGCCTTTCTCTTCGTTTCGGAAGAGAAAGGCTTTTTTTGTATGTGCTGCTCTTGAAGAAAGAGGCGAGACAGGGGGGCTGCCCCCCGTGTGCAGCAGACAGATGCGGCAGACAGCGGCAGGCTCAGCGGGCCGGTCGTGTGAAGCTATGCGCGGCGCTGCTTTTCCCTTTCCGCCTTCATCTGCTCTCTTTTTTCATGGAGTCTGGCAGACGTGAGTCCGGCAAGCAGGCCCATCGTCGCGCCGAACACAATGCCTTCCGCCGCGTTCACGAAGCCGAGAAGCACGGCAAAGATGCCGATGGAGCTGCCGATCAGAAAACCTCGAACTATAAAAGGACTCATACAGAACCTCATGGCACGTTTTTCTGCGCCGTATTAAGAGAAAGGAGATTGCCATAATGTACGTGCGCCCGTCTTTTTGTCAATGCGCGGGCGGCGGAAGACGTTTTTGCGGCGCATGCGCCGCCTTCGGGATGATGCCGGAGCCGGGCGTTCCGGCGGCGAACCGTTCAGAGAGGAGGAAAGGGTCATGGATATCCTGCGTACGGGAGGAGCCGTGCTGCTCGGTCTTTGTCTTGTCGCCTGCGACGATGAGAGGAAAAGGGAGCAGGCCGAAGCATCCCTTCCGCCGCCCCTCGTCAGGGCCGTGGAGCTTCAGCGCATGGACGTGCCGCTGTATGCCGTGTTCATGGGGCAGACGCAGGGGCGGCGGCATGCCTCGGTCAGACCGCAGGTTTCCGGCCTGCTTATCAGGCGACTCTTTGAGGAAGGGGCCTATGTGCAGCAGGGAAGCGTATTGTTCGAGATCGATCCCGCGCCGTTCGAGGCCGCGCTCCGGCAGGCGGAAGGTCAGCTTGCCGAATCCGTGAGCGCGCTTGAGAACGCCCGGAAGGAATACGAGCGCGTGCGGAAGCTCTATGCGGGCAATGCCGTAAGCGCGCAGCAGCGCGACAGCGCCTACGCCGCCTGGCGAGAAGCGCAGGGGCGGCATGCGGCCTCCCGCGCCGCCGTGGACGACGCCCGCATCCGGCTCGGCTACTGCCGCGTGGAAGCGCCGATTTCCGGTTATACCAGCCGGGAGGTGACCACGGTGGGCAATCTTGTCGATGCGCAGAGCACGCTCACGTACATCAATCAGACCGATCCCATGGACGTGGAATTTTCCGTGCCGAGCGTGGAGCTTTTTTCCATGCGCGACATGGAGTCGCGGGGAAAGGCCGTGAGCTACGGAGAAGGGTCCTCGGCCTCGCTTTCGCTGATCGACGGCGCAAACTACGACCGGCAGGGCCGCGTGGTCTTTCTGGATACGCAGGTGGATACGCCGCAAAGCGCCGTGCGGGCCAGAGCGCGTTTTCCCAATCCCGACGGCAGGCTGCTGCCCGGCCAGTTCGTTCTCGTGCGCGTGGGCGGGGCGAAACTTGTCGATGCGCTCATGCTGCCGCAGGAGACCGTCATGCAGACGGAAAAGGGCACGGCCGTGTATGCGCTCGATGCGTCGGATCGCGTGGAGCTGAAGGATGTGAAGCTCGGGCCGGCGTTCGGCGGAAGCTTCCTTCTGGAAGAGGGGCTTGAGCCGGGGCAGCGGGTCATCGTGGAGGGGCAGAACAAGGTGCGGCCGGGAGGCATGGTACAGGTTGAACTTCAGCATCAGGCCGTGACGCCCGATCCTCTGGATGCGGCGGCCTCTTCCTCTTCAGGTTCAGGCGGCGGCGTGGAGGACGCGCCTGCGCCGGTCAGGGAGGCTCCCCATGAGTGACGCATCAGGCAGCAGACAGGCCTCTTTGCAGGCGGCCGCTCCCCGCGCGGGATTTTTCCTGCTCAGACCCGTTCTTTCCATTGTTCTGTCGGTGTTCATCGTGCTGGCCGGACTGCTTTCCATACGGGCGCTGCCCGTGGCGCAGTATCCCGATCTCATCCCTCCCACCATCACGGTGAGCGCGCAGTATCCCGGCGCCAGTCCCGAGGTCATTGCCGAAACCGTGGCCACGCCCATAGAGGAGCAGATCAACGGCGTGTCCGACATGATCTACATGAGTTCGGTCAGCTCTTCCAGCGGCGCCATGCAGATTTCCGTGACCTTTGCCGTGGGCACCGATGCGGACGTGGCGCAGGTGAACGTGAACAACAGAGTGCAGGCCGCCACGCCCATGCTGCCGGAAATAGTGCGGCAGTACGGCGTGACCGTGGACACCTTTTCGCCCGCCATTCTGGAAATCGTGGCTCTGTATTCAAAGGACGGCCGGTTCGACGCCACGGCGCTCAGCAACTACGCGCTCGTGAACCTGCTCGACGGGCTCAAGCGCCTGCCGGGCGTGGGACAGGCGCAGATCATAGGCAACAGCGATCACGCCATGCGCATCTGGCTGGATCCTCCGCGCATGGCGCAGCTCGGCATAAGCACGTCCGACATCGCGCAGGCGGTGAAGGATCAGAACGCGCAGTATTCCCTCGGCAGCGTGGGCAGTCAGCCCGGCTCGGAAGCGATTGCCATGACCTGGCAGCTTGAGGGGCAGGGGCGTCTTGCCACGGCGGAAGAGTTTGCCGACATCATTCTGCGGGCCTCGCCCGAAGGCGGGGTGCTGCGCCTTCGCGACGTGGGCCGCGTGGAACTCGGTGCGGAAAGCTACAACTTCGCCTGCGCCATCGACGGAGCCACGGCCGTGCCGCTGGCCATCTTCCTGGCACCCGGGAGCAACGCGCTGAATACGGCGAAGAACGTGGCGGCCTACATGGAGGAAGCGTCCCGGCTCTTTCCGGCGGGCATGGACTACATCGTTCCGTACGACACCACCATTTTCGTGCGGCTTTCCGTGGAGGAAGTGGTGCGCACGCTGGTGGAGGCCATGCTGCTCGTGTTTGCGGTGGTCTATCTCTTTCTTCAGGACTGGCGGGCCACGCTCATTCCCTGCCTTGCCGTGCCCATCGCGCTGGTGGGCACGTTTGCGGGCGTGTATCTTCTGGATTTTTCCATCAACACGCTCACGCTCTTTGCTCTGGTTCTGGCCATAGGCATGGTGGTGGATGACGCCATCGTGGTGCTGGAAAACGTGGAGCGCGTGCTGCGTACCGAAGGACTCGGCGTGGCCGGAGCCACGGCCGCGGCCATGAACGAGGTTACTTCGGCGGTTGTGGCCATTGTGTTCGTGCTGTGCTCCGTGTTCATTCCCGTGGGATTTCTCGGCGGACTGGCCGGGGTGATGTACCGGCAGTTCGCCGTCACCATCGCCATGGCCGTGGTGATTTCCGGCGTGGTGGCGCTCACGCTGACTCCCGCGCTGTGCATGCTGCTTCTGAAGGAAGGGCACAGGGAGCCGTGGGCGCCGTTTCGCTGGTTCAACCGCTTTTTCGACGCGCTGACCGACGGCTTTGCGCATCTGGTGGGCGTGTTCATAAGGCACGGCGTGATCTCTGGCGGCATTCTTCTTCTGCTGTGCGCGGCAACGGCGGAACTTTTTTCGCGCGTGCCCACCACGCTGGTGCCGGAAGAGGATCAGGGCGCGCTCATGTGCACCATTGCGCTGCCTGAAGGTTCGGCGCTCACCAGAACGCGGGATCTGGTCATGAACGTGAGCCGGGCCGTGAGCCGTCTGCCCGCGGTGGAGCATGTGCTCAGCCTTTCCGGGTATGATCTCATCACGAGTTCTCTCGATACCGGCGCGGGCACGCTGTTCATTCAGCTCCGCCCCTGGGACGAACGGGAAAAGGCGGGACTTTCCGTGGAGGATACGCTACGGCAGATCTATGCGCTGGGTCTGAAGGACGCCCGGGGCGTGGTGATGCCCTTCAATCCGCCGCCCATCATGGGCATGAGCAATACCGGCGGCTTCGACATGGCCGTGCAGACGACGACAGGTTCCGCCCGGGAACTGGCCGACGTGGCGGCGCGCTTTGCCGCCGAAGCCTCAAAACAGCCGGAGCTTTCGCGGGTGAGCAGTTCCTTCAGCGTGGATTCTCCGCGTCTTTTTGTGGATCTGGACAGGGAAAAGGCCATGATGTCCGGCGTGGACTGCAGCGCGGTGTACACCATGATCGGCGCCACGCTCGGTTCCACCTACATCAACGACTTCAACCTTTCCGGACGCACCTTCAAGGTGATGATGCAGGCCGACGAGCGTTACCGGGGCCTGCCCGACAGCATGCGTTCTTTGTATGTGAGCGCTTCGGACGGCAGTCAGATTCCCCTGACGTCGCTGGTGTCGGTCAGCACGCGCGGAGGCCCGTCGAGCATCACGCACTTCAACGGACTCATGTCCGCGAAAATCACGGGCAATCCTGCGCCGGGCGTAAGTTCGGGGCAGGCCATTGCGGCGCTGGAGCGCGTGGCCGAATCGCTGCCTGCGGGCTACAGCTATGCCTGGTCGGGCGTTACCTATCAGGAAGTGGAAAACGGCGGCACGGACTTCGGGGTACTCGGTCTGAGCGTGCTCATGATCTTTCTCATTCTCGCCGCCCAGTACGAGCGCTGGAGTCTGCCGCTGGCCGTGCTTTCCGCCGTGCCCTTCGCGGTGTTCGGGGCCATTCTGGGCAACTGGCTCACGGGCCTTTCCAACGACATCTACACGCAGGTGGCCATCATCACCTTGCTGGGGCTGGCATGCAAGAACGCCATTCTCATCATCGAGTTCGCCGTGGAGCTGCGCGATCAGGGAAAGTCGCTGGAAGAGGCCGCCGTGGAGGCGGCAAGACTGCGCTTTCGGCCCATCGTCATGACGTCCATAGCCTTCATTCTGGGCTGTCTTCCTCTGGCGTTCAGTTCCGGCGCGGGCGCGGCGAGCCGTGTGTCCATAGGGGTGAGCGTGGTGTGCGGCATGCTGGCGGCCACGGTGCTGGCTCCGCTCATCGTGCCGTATTTCTTCGTGCTTGTCATGCGCGTTTCGGAACGGCTTTCGGGCAAGGGGCGCAGGGAGGAGAAGGCATGAAAAGGACGATGGCGGCATTTATGACGGCGCTGATGCTTTCCGGATGCAGTTTCGCCCCGGACTATCACAGGCCGCAGACGGATCTTCCCGCCGCCTGGCCGGAGGGAGGCGGAGAAGAGGCTCCGCTTGCCCGGGAGTGGTGGCGGCGCTTCAACGATGAAACGCTGAACGCGCTCGTGCAGCGGGCGCTTGTCGGAAACCGGGATCTGGAGCAGGCGCTGGCCCGCGTGGACATGGCGCGCGCCGCGCTCGGCATGGCCCGCGCGGATCTGTTTCCTCAGCTTTCGGCGCAGGGCAGCGGCGAGAGGGCGAAGAGCAGCGCGGACGCATCCGCCTCCTACGGAACCATGAAGGCCCTCGGCGCGCTGGAGGAGCGCGTGAACGCGCTTGACGGACGGGGTTTCGCCGTTCCCGCCCCCTCGCGCACGGATACGCTGTGGAGCGGAGCCGTGCAGGCCGCCTGGGAGCTGGACTTCTGGGGGCGTTACCGCAACCTTGAGGCCGAAGCTCGGGAAAAGCTGCTCTCTGCGCAGCAGGCGCAGCGGGCGATGGAACTTTCGCTGGCCGGGCAGGTCTGTTCGGCCTATTTCGATGTGCTGAACTACCGGGCGCAGCGGGCGCTGACCGAGCGTACGCTGGCGGTGCGGGAGCATTATGCGGCGCTTTATGAAGTGCGGTATGCCGAAGGCGCGATCAGCGAGGCGGACATTCTTCAGGTCCGCACGCAGGTGGATGATCTGAAGGATTCGCTTTCGCAGGCGAAAACACGTCTGGAGCAGGCCGAAGGCGCGCTCCTTCTTTTGACGGGCGCTTCTCCGGCGGAGATTTTTTCGGGAACAACGGAGCCGGGCCGGGAGCTTGAGGCGTTTGCCGCCGCGCCGGTTCTTCCGGCGGGACTGCCTTCGGCGCTTCTTGAGAGGCGGCCCGACATTCTTTCCGCCGAGGCGGCGCTTCGTGCCGCGCACTTTCAGGTGGGCGTTGCCCGGGCGGCCTTTTTTCCGTCCATTTCCCTCACGGGCAGCTTCGGTACGGCCGGCAGCGAGCTCGATGAACTGTTCTCGGGCCCTTCCAGAACCTGGAGCTTCGGCGGCAACGTGGGGCTGCCGCTTCTGACCTTCGGCCGGACCATGAGCGGCGTGCGTCAGGCGGAAGCGGAAGTGCGGGAGGCCGCGGCAGCCTACGAGCTTGCCGTGCAGCAGGCCTTTTCCGACATCCGTTCCGCGCTGGCTGCGCAGAAGGGCGCGGCAGAGAGCGTGACGAGCCTTGAAGAGGCGGTGCGGCGCATGGAACGGGCGGCCGAACTGGCAAGGCTGCGCTATGCGGCGGGATACGCGCCGTATCTGGACGTTCTGGAAGCGGAGCGCACGCTTTACGCCTCGCAGATGCAGCTGGCTTCCCGCCGGGCGGCGCAGCTTTCCGCGGTGGCGCAGGTATGCGTGGCTCTCGGCGGGGGATGGTAGCGGAAGGCCGTGGCGCAAGGCGGGGAAGGCCCGGCGAAAAGTGGCGCAAAAGTCTGAAACAGGCTCAGAATGCGGCGCGAAAAAGGGGCGCTCCCCGAAAAGGGAAGCGCCCCCGTTGCATACTTAAGGCTGTGGAATGCCTTGTTACAGAGCGCAGCCGATGCGGCGGCCGTTTTCTATGGCATTGACGATGAGGCTGCCCACTTCGGCGCCGTTGACGGAGCCGGCCATGTGGACTTCGGGCACGAAGCCTTCAATGCTGTTCTTGAGGGAGAGATCCGGCACCTGAGAGGTGAGCACCATGACGGAGTCGCCTTCGGCCAGATGTTCTCTGCCGTCCTTGTCCAGATAGACGACGCCCTTGGAGGTGATTTCCTTGAACGTGACTTCGGTGTGGGCCGTGATGCCGCGCTTTTCAAACCAGGGGCGCACCCTGTCCATGTAGCGGGGCGGGATACCCTTGCCGAGTTCCGCACCGTCTTCGAGCACGCAGACTTCGCGGCCGCGCTTGTTCAGGAAGATGGCGCCCTGCACGCCCTCGATCTTGCCGCCGATGATGACGACGCGTCTGCCGATGGGCAGGAAGATCTTGGTGAGCTTGTGCAGAAGGTCGGGGCCGAAGACCACGAGAGGCAGCTTGACCTGCTTGCTCAGCGAGTTGACGCCGCTCACGTTTCTGCCGTTCACACCGGGCAGGCCGGGCAGGGTGTACAGACCGCCCGTGGCGATGACCACGGCGTCGGGAGCTTCGCGACGCACATAGTCCGCATCCACGGTGGTGTTCAGACGGATGTCCACCGGCAGCTTGGCGAGCTGACCCGTGTAGTAGGGCACGATGGAGCGGATGTCTTCCACGTCGGAGCCCTTGATCATGGAGGCGAGGGGCAGCTTGCCGCCGAGGGTGCGGCTCTTTTCGCAGAGAATGACCTTATGACCGCGCATGGCCGCCACGCGGGCGGTTTCCATGCCGGCGGGGCCGCCGCCGATGATGAGCACCTTCTTGGGCTTGTCGGTCGGCACGATGCGCAGTTCGGCTTCGCGGCCCATGGCGGGATTCACGCGGCAGCGACGGGGACGGCCCGCAGGCGGATCTTCGCAGGTGCCGCAGCGCGTGCAGCGCACGATGTCGTCGATGCGGCCTTCCATGACCTTGTTGGGGAATTCCGGATCGGCCCAGAGATAGCGGCCGAAGGCGATGAGGTCGGCCTTGCCCTGGGCAAGAACGGCTTCGCCCTTGGTTTCGTCCATGCGGCCCACGGCGATGACGGGAATGGACACGGCCTTCTTGATGGCTTCCGCGCCGGGCACGAGCAGGCCGAGTCCGCGGTAGTCGTCCATGTAGGGCTTCATGTGAGCTTCCGGCTCGGGATAGGGCCAGTAGTCGGGCAGATAACGGAAGGGCAGGGGGCCGTAGCCGTAGCCGGACACGCTGATGTAGTTCACGCCGGCCTTTTCAAAGATTTTGGCCGCTTCCACGGCTTCTTCCACGGTGAGACCGCCCTTGGCGCCCCATTCATGGCCGTTCATGCGCAGGCCGATGGGGAAATCCGGGCCGAAGCGGCGGCGCAGCTCGGTGATGATCTCCACGATGAGGCGGGTACGGTTTTCCATGTTCTGGGGGCCGTATTCGTCGTCTCTGTGGTTCCACACGCGGCTCAGGAAGCTTTCCAGATAGTAGCCGTGTGCGCAGTGCACTTCGATGCCGTCGAAGCCGCAGGCCACCACGCGTTCCGCAGCCTCGAAGTAGAGCTTCTTGTCTTCTTCGATTTCCTCGCGGGTGAGGCCGTGCACGGGCTTGCCGGGGCTGGGGATGTCGGCGGCGTCCACGGAGGAGGAGCCGACGGGCAGTCCGCCGCCGTGTCCGGCAGCGGCGGAAGGTCCGCCGTGATGCAGCTGGCACATGACCGGGCAGTTGTGGCTGTGCACACGCTCCACGAGATGCTTCATGCCGGGGATGAAGCGGTCGTCGCTGAGCGCGCCGTAGGGGCCGTAGGGATGGTCGGGTCTCCAGGTGATGGCGGAGACGATGAGCAGGCCGACGCCGCCGGCGGCCAGGGCTTCATAGAAGTCCGTGGCGCGGTCGCCGGTGGAGCCGTCCTTTTCAAAGAACCAGCTCGACTGCGGAGCCTTGACCATGCGGTTGCGAAGCGAAAGCCTGCTGTTGATGGTGATGGGCGCCGTGAGATGAGGGAATGAGGCGTTGCTCATGAGTCACTCCTTTGCGGTTGCGGAAGAGGGGGCCTTTTTTTCTTCCGACCGCAGGCAGAAGAAAACGGCGACAAGAGCGCAGAAGAACATGGTCATGAAGAGTATGAACATGACGGCATACTGCGAAATCTGATAGGAACTCTGCCCCGGAGCCTGCCATTCCATGATGCATCCGCTGACAAGCTGAAGGAGGGCGGTTCCTATATAGCAGTAAATATTGATCATACCGGTGGCGGTGCCCACGATCTGGGAGGGAAATTCATCCTGAATCTTGGCCAGGGCTATGCCGCCGAAGCCGCCGCAGAAAATGCCGAACATGAGCGCCCACGCGGGCAGGATGAATTCGGGCAGCACGGGGCTGGGCACGAGAAGAGGCGCGCCCAAGACGAGCGATATGACGCAGGAGAGCAGCAGCAGGAACTTCTTGGAGAAGGTGCCGCGCTGGGCGATGAATCCGGCAAGGGAGGGGCCGAGCACCGCGCCGAGAGCCATGAAGAAGAGCACGCCGCCCGCGGCGTCCTTGCTCATGCCGTAGCCCTGAATGAAGTAGGGGCCGGCCCAGAGGCTGGTGATGGCGAAGAACGAGCCGTAAAGGCAGAAGAACCAGACGGAAATGCCCCAGTAGGCGGGCTTGCGCACGATGGAGGCCATGACGAGCCGCAGGGGAAGAGGCTTCTTTTTCGCGGTGGAAACGGGAATGCTGCGGTGGATAATGGTTTTGTCGTGGTAGTTGTGCTCATGTTTGTTGTTGGCTCAGAGCTGCGTTTTAATGTGCTTTGCAGTGGATGTGACGTGTTGTAGTTGTAT
>JAHZEL010000001.1:118703-205000 GCA_019421865.1 Desulfovibrionaceae bacterium
CGGGAATGCGGCCGTGGATGACGATGTCGTCGCCGAACTTTTCCTCAGGCGTGTTTCTGGCCCAGATCCACACGGCAATGCTCATGGCCACGGTGAGCACGGCGGCGATCAGCATGCTGCCTCTCCATCCGGCAAGTTCGGTAAGCTTCATGAGCGGCCAGGTGGCAAGAAGCATGCCTCCGGAGCCGAGGGAGAGAATGAGTCCGGTGATGAGCACGTGCTGATGCATGGGGAACCAGCGCAGGAACACGCGCAGCGAGGGCACGAAGACCATGCCCATGCCCATGCCGATGACGACGCGCCCGGTGGTGGCGAGCCCTACATTGGGAGCCAGCGCGAAAAGCAGCACGCCCGCCGCGCCGAGCAGCATGAAGAGCGTGATGGTGTTGCGGGAGCCCCAGCGGTCGGAGAGAATGCCGGCGGGAATCTGCATGAAGCCGTAAGGGTAGAAAAAGGCGGAACTCATGACGGACATGAGGCCGCCGCCCACGGCAAAGTCCCTCATGATGTCGACGGCCAGCGTGCTTGTCGAGGTGCGGAAAAAGCTGACGAGCGCATAGCAGGCCGTAAGCAGAAAGAAGAGGAACCATGCGTATTTTCTGATGTCGGCCTTTCTGGCGGGCGTCATAGAAGCTCCTGAGCGTGGGGGAAAAAACGGGAAAAAAGGGGTTCGGGGTCGTAAAAGGGTAATGGAGGGGGGCGCCTCCCGGAAGAGACGCCCCCCTCTGCATGTACGACAGGATTAGTCGGCGATGTCGAGCTTGAGGGCGCGGGCGGCGTTCTTGTAGAGCAGGCCGGGCAGCACTTCAGGCTTGAAGGGCAGGGCGCAGAAGGCTTCCACGCCTTCCTTGAAGCCCACGAAGGGATAGGCGGTACCGAACACGATGCGGTCGCGCATGAAGGAGTTGGCGGCCATGACGTAATCGCTCACGCCGGGCACGTTGAACATGTACATGTCGGGGCACAGATACAGGTTGGGGCGCTTGAAGGCCACGAAGAGGATCTGCTGCACCCAGGGGTAGCCGCCGTGCGTGTTGATGATGGTGAGGTTCGGGAAGTCGCCGCACACGCGGTCGATGATGACGGGATCGCTGTGGCTGAGGTCGGGACCGTTGCCGCCGCCGCCCATGAGGAGCACCGGAATGCCCTTGGAGGCGCAGTGTTCATACACGGGGTAGATGCGGCGGTCGTCGGCATACATGGGGTTGGCGAGCACGCCGGGTTCCATGCCAACGGCGCAGAGCGGGCCGTTTTCGACCACGCGTTCGATTTCAGCGATGGCGGCCGTGGGATTGGTGGGATCGATGCCGGCCACGCCGATGAACTTGTCGGGCCATTCCTTCACGATTTCCACGATGTCGTCATTGGGCACGTTGCCCATGAAGGCATTGGCCTGACGGCCGGGCACGACGCCCATGGTCACGCCGCCTTCTTCCATTTCCTTGAGCATCATGTCCATGTTGCCGGCCTTGGCGGAAGGCGGAGGAGTCATGCCGAGATTGCCGCTCCAGCGGGCGATGCGCTCCTGGTTGCGGAAGATGTGCATGTTGAGAAAGCCGCGCGTGGCGGGGCGAAGACGAAAGTCGATGATCATGGCGGATAATCTCCTTGAAAAACTGATGGGTTCGGATCCGCAGCGGCGATCCCGCGGCGGAACATGTCCATGACGGGAAAAGGGAAAGCAAAAAGCATGCCATTTCGGCATACTTCTCTAACTGCCTGCCTTTACGGGATATCGGCAGTTCTGATCCGGGGCGATTCTGTCCAAAGTGTGTACATGTTCATGGTGGACATGTACACAGTGTTCAGTCGGTGTTCATCGGTTCCCGGAGAGAGAAAAGGGCCGGAAGTTTCCTTCCGGCCCGGTGGATGACTACTTCATCCAGCCCTTTTCCTTATAGTACTTCACGGCACCGGGGTGCAGAGGATGCGTCACGCCTTCAAAGGCCGTTTCAGCCTTGAAGTTGCCCCAGGTGGGGTTGGCGGTGATGACTTCCTGATAGCCTTCGCACATGGCCTTGGTGATGCGGTAGGCGACGTCTTCGGAAAGGTCGGAGCGGACGAGGATTTCCTGCGAGGTGGTCACGCCGGGCACGTCCTGTCCCATCTTGCCGTTGTATTCGGAAGCTTCGAACTTGGTACGGGTGAGCATGTACTTTTCGTTGACCTTGGCGGCCACTTCATCGTTCACGGGCAGCCAGCGAAGAGGCGTGTTGCTGATGAGGTCGGTGAAGAACCAGGCTTCGCCGGGTCCGACCCAGAACATCATGTCCACCTGGCCGTCCTTGGCCATGTCGGCCACGTCGCCGAAGTTGTTGGAGATGAGCTTGCCGCCCCAGGAGGTGATGTCCTTGTAGGTGATGCCGTATTCTTCGAGCACCCAGCGGCCCATGACTTCGCTGCCGGATCCGCGGGGACCGGTGGCAAGGCGGATGGCCTTCTTTTCGTTCTTGAGCTGTTCCAGAGAGGTGATGCCGGTATCGGCGCGCACCACGATGTTCATGCGGGAGATGTTGCGCAGGTTGAGCAGGGCGCTCAGATTGCCCACGGGCTTCTTGAAGGGAGCGGCGCCGTCTCTGGCGCAGATGGCGAGGCAGGTGGTTTCCACGGCCACGTCCACTTCACCCTTTTCCAGACGGATGGGGTTGGACACGTCGCTGCCGGGCAGCATGGTGACGGAGGCGCCGGGATTGGTGTCGGCGTAGACCTTGCCGAGAGCGCCCATGCCGATGTAGCCCGTACCGGCCACGGGACCGGCGGTGGCGGTGATGGCGAGATTTTCGGCGCTGGCCTGTGCGGGAAGCATGACGGGCGCGGCGCAGAGCATCAGTCCTGCCAGAATGGTGCTGAGAGTCTTTTTCATATGTTCTTCTCCTTGTTGTCAGAGCGGGCTACTTGAGCCAGCCTTTTTCCTTGTAATACTTCACGGCGCCGGGATGCAGGGGATGAGTCACGCCTTCAAAGGCGACTTCCTGCTTGAAGTTGCCCCAGGTGGGGTTGGCGGCGATGATTTCGTCGGCACCTTCGCACATGGCCTTGGTGAGACGGTAGACGATGTCTTCGGAAAGGTCGGAGCGCACGAGAATTTCAAGGGAGGTGTGCACGGTGGGCACATCCTGTCCCATCTTTCCGTTGTACTCGGACGCTTCGAACTTGGCGGGAGCGAGCATGTACTTCTCGTTCACCTTGGCGGCCACGTCGGCGTTCACGGGCAGCCAGCGCAGAGGCGTGTTGGTGATGAGGTCGGTGAAGAACCAGGCTTCGCCGGGACCGCCCCAGAAGATCATGTCCACCTGGCCGTCCTTGGCCAGATCGGCGGCGTCGCCGAAGTTGTTGGAGATGAGCTTGCCGCCCCAGGAGGTGATGTCCTTGTAGGTGATGCCGTATTCTTCGAGCACCCAGCGGCCCATGACTTCGCTGGCGGAACCGCGGGGTCCGGTGGCGAGGCGGATGGGACGCTTTTCCGCCTTGAGCTGCTCGAGGGAGGTGATGCCGGTATCGGCACGCACCACGATGTTCATGCGGGAAATGGTGCGCAGGTTGGCCACGGCGCTCAGATTGCCCACGGCCTTCTTGAAGGGCGCGGCGCCGTCTCTGGCGCAGACGGCCAGACAGGCGGTTTCGATGGCCACGTCCACTTCGCCCTTTTCCAGACGGATGGGGTTGGACACGTCGCTGCCGGGCAGCATGGTGACGGAGGCGCCGTTGTTGGTGTCGGAATAGAACTTGCCGAGAGCGCCCATGCCGATGTAGCCGGTACCGGCCACGGGTCCGGCGGTGGCGGTGATGGCAAGACCTTCAGCGCTCGCATGAGCGGGGAACATGACGGGGGCGGCGCAGAGCATCAGGCCGGCCATGAGGGAACAGAAGGCTTTTTTCATGCTGGATACTCCAGAATGGTAAAAGGTTCCGGAAGCAGCAGTCGACCGGACTCGATCAGGCCGCCGCAGGTCTGCCGGAGGAACGACGACGGATGAGCTGCAGCGCCGTGACGGCGAGGATCATGGCGAGGCCGACGAGGTCGCTGTAGGTGCCGGGGTAGATCATCATGAGGCCGCCGAAGAACAGCACCGGGCGTTCCCAGAGCTTGGCTTCGGTAACCAGATATCCCTGAAGACCGGAGGCCAGGCCCACCACGCCGAGAATGGAGGTGATGCAGGCGATGGTGACTTCGGTGGTGGAACCGATGAGCAGCAGAGCGGGCTGATACACGAACATGAAGGGAATGATGAAGGCCACGAGACCGAGCTTGCAGGAGACGAAGCCCGTTCTCATGGGATGCGCCTCCGCTATGGCCGCGCCTGCGAATGCCGTTACGCATACCGGCGGCGTGATGACCGACAGAATGGCGAAGTAGAACACGAACAGGTGAGCGCTGATCATGGGCACGCCGGCCTTCATGAGGGCGGGAGCGCCGAGGGTGGCCACGATGACGTAGGCGGGAGCGGTGGGCACGCCCATGCCGAGGATGATGCAGGTCACCGCAAGGAAGAGCATGAGCAGGAAGAGGTTGTTGCCCGCAAGGTCGGTGATCACGCTGATGAACTTGTAGCCCACGCCGGTGAGGGTGATGACGCCCACGATGATGCCGGCCGCGGCGCAGCAGGAGGAGATCATCATGGCGTTCTTGGAGGAGAGGGCCAGCGCGTCGAGCACGCCCTTGAAGGTAAGGCGGGTTTCCTTGCTGAACTGGGAGATCACGAAGATGGAGGCCGTGGCGAAGAAGGCCGAGGAAATGACGCTTCGTCCCATCCACAGGGCAATGATGAGGATGATGATGGGCAGCAGGTAGTAGAGCTTTCTGACGACCATCTTGGCGTCGGGCACCATTTCGGGGGGCAGGTAGCCGAGGTTCTTGCGCACGGCTTCAAGGTGAATCATGGAAAGCAGGGCCCAGTAGTAGAGCACGGCGGGCAGCAGGGCGGCCGTGGCGATGGGCAGGTAGCCGAGGCCGGTGATGTCGGCCATGATGAAGGCGGCGGCGCCCATGACGGGGGGCATGATCTGACCGCCGGTGGAGGCCACGGCTTCAACGGCGCCGGCAAAGGCGGGGGAGTAGCCGACCTTCTTCATCAGCGGAATGGTGAAGATGCCGGTGCTGTACACGTTGGCCGGGGAGGAGCCGGAAATGGTGCCGAACAGGGCGGAGGCGAAAATGGCCACCTTGGCCGGGCCGCCCTGGGACTTTCTGGTGAGCAGGCAGGCCAGATCCATGAAGATGCTGCTCATGTTGCTGCGTTCCAGGAACGCGCCGAACATGATGAAGGCGAAGATCATGGTTGCGCCGGTGGCGAGGCAGGTGCCGAAGATGCCGTCGGAGAGCAGGAATTCCATTTCGATGAGTCGGTCGTAGGCGATGCCGTTGTGTCCGATGGCGGCAGGCAGGTAGGAACCGAACAGACCGTACAGAAGGAAGGCGAGAGCCACGCAGAACAGGGGGAAGCCCGTGGTTCTGCGGGTGATCTCAAGAACCAGCAGAATGCAGGCCGTGCCGAGGAAAAGGTCAACGTTTGTGACTTCATCCACATACACGATGCGGTTGAGCAGGTTCTCCAGCTCCACATAGAAGTAGCAGCCGATGGCAATGGCGATGGCGCACAGAATGAGGTCGATGCCGATGAAGATGATCGGCTCTTCCTTTCCCTTATACTTCTTCAGCGGCGGTACGAGGAGGAAGACCAGCACCATGATGGCGGACAGATGAATGCCGCGCAGCAGGGGCGGTTCAAGGATGAAGAAACCGCCGGTAAAGAGGATCTGGAAGATTGCGAGCGCCACGCCCACCACATAGGCGACGGGTTTGAGGCAGGCTCTGTTGACGGAAAGTTTCACGACTGACTCCTTTGAAATAAAACCTGAACATACGGGCGTGCCCGGATATTTGTACCTTTTTATGCAAAGTATGTGCCAATCTTGTTATTTTTTGAAAGAAAAGATTTTTTCCGGGGAATTAGTGAATTAGCCGTAAAGGATTGTCGACATTTTGTCAAAAAATATGTCCAACCCTTGGACATGAGCTGTCGACATGACCAAGGATTGGACATATTGTAAGGTTTAGGCGTCTGTATACCTTTGTGCTTTAGTGAACAAACTCCCGATGCGGAGCGTTTACAGGCTGAGGCCCGCCTTGAAGCCTCCTTCCACGGCCGTCATGATCTTGCCGACCTTGGCGCAGTCGCCCACGGCCGTGAAGGGAATGCCCGCCGCCTTCAGGTCGGAGGCGAGAGAACGGTTGGAACGATAGCCCACGGCCACCACCACGGAAGAGAAGGGGCCGATCCAGCGTTCCACGCAGTCCTCGTCCTTCACGCGCACCATGCGCTCGGGGGTGATTTCCTGCACCTGCGTGCTGGTGAGTATGGTCACCGCGCGATCCTTCAGGCGCAGCAGCAGGTAGCGGCGGGTTCTGCCTTCCATGTCCTTGGCGATGTCGGGCTGCATTTCCAGCAGCGTGACCTTCTTGCCCTTTTCAGAAAGGAAGTCGGCCGTTTCCGCACCGATGAGGCCGCCGCCGAGAATCAGGGGATTCTCGCCGGTCTCCGCGCCGTGCAGAGCGTCGGCGGCGGTCATGGCGCCGGGCACGCGGCAGAAGCAGGGGAAGGCGGGCTGGCTGCCTGCGGCGAGCACCACGGCTTCGGGGGCTTCGCGCTTCACGGTCTCGACGGTGACTTCCTCGTTGAGGCGCACGGTCACGCCGGCCAGCTCGAGGGCCTTTTCGTAGTAACCCATGATGCGGTTGATGTCTTCCTTGTAGGGCGGAAGCGCGGCCGTCTTGAGCAGACCGCCGAGGCTGTCGCTCTTGTCGATCAGCGTGACCTTGTGGCCGCGGCGGGCGGCCGTGAGGGCGGCTTCCATGCCGGCGGGGCCTGCGCCTATGACCATGACGCGCTTGGGCGTGGCCGCGGGGGCCGTGTTGTAGGCCTTTTCCAGACCGGTCAGCGGATTCAGCGCGCAGCCGATGCCGGTGCCGCGGGCCGAACCGCCCACGCAGCCTTCGTTGCAGGAAATGCAGCGGATGACGGGTTCGTGGGTGTTCTGCACCTTTTCGGGCAGGAAGGGATCGGCAATGAGCGGGCGTCCCATGGCCACGAGATCGGCCTTTTCGGCCTGCAGAATGTCTTCAGCCACATCTTCGTCGGTGACTCTGCCGGCCACGATGACGGGAACCGCGCCGTTGACGGCTTCGCGGATGCTGCGGGCAAGATCAGCGTTCCAGCCTCTGGGCACGCAGGAAGGCGGCGACACCATGAAGTTGGTTTCACGCAGACCCACGGAAACGTGCAGACCGTTGATGCCTTCCGCCACCAGCGCCCTGGCCAGCGCCTGCGAGTCTTCCAGCGTGATGCCGCCCGCAAGGCCTTCGACGGCGCTCATGCGGTAGGTGATGGGGAAGTCGTCGCCCACGCGGCGGCGCACTTCGCGGTACACTTCCATGGCGAAGCGCATGCGGTTTTCCAGAGATCCGCCCCAGGCGTCCTGACGGCGGTTGGTGTAGGGCGAGAAAAACTGGCTGATGAGGTAGCCGTGGGCGCCGTGCAGCTCGATGACGTCAAGCCCGGCTTCCCGCGCGCGGACGGCGGCATCGCCCCAGGCCTTGATGAGCATGACGATTTCGTCTTCGGAAATTTCTCTGGTGTCCGTGTAGGAGGTGCGGCCGGGGATGGAAGAAACCACGAGAACGGCCTGTCCGGTGGCAGCGGAGTTGGCCGCGCGGCCGCCGTGCTGAAGCTGAATGGACACACGGGCGCCGTGCTTCTTCATGCGCGCAACCATGTCCTTCAGGCCGGGGATCATGCGGTCGTCGGAAAGGCCGAGTCCGCGGGAGAAGGAGTTGCCGGAAGGATGAATATAGGTCGCCTCCACGGTGACGAGTCCGGCTCCGCCCTTCGCACGCGCTTCATAGTAGTTGATCATGCGCTCGGTCACCGTACCGTCCGCCGCGGCAAACTTGGTGGACATGGGGGGGAAAACGATACGGTTCTTCACGGTCAGAGAACCGATCTGAACGGGAGAAAAAAGCTTCATGTATGGCTCCATCATGATGAAAAAAGAAAATGTGAGTCTGAAACGGCTGCAGAGCTGCAATAATCATGCCACGGGCGATGATATCTTTTTCCCTGTGATTTTGGAAGGTTATATTTTTTTACTGCTCAAAATGTGGACATGTTCGTCTGGACATGTCCACTCTCTGTGTGTATTTTTCAGGCCGAACCCCGAACCAAGGAGCTTGCATGGACATACAGGCCAGACGTGAAGCCATCTATCGCGAATGGGAACATTTTCAGAACGGACAGGAGGTGGACGGTTCCGTCATAGCTCCGTACATTCTCCGGGCCTGGCAGCGCTGCCGCCTTCTGCATGTGGATCCCGACGAGCCCAGCAGGCGACGTCTTGAGGCCCGTGAACTGGAACGGGTTCTGCAGAAGAACGCCCTCATCATACACATTGCGCGGGGCATCATGGAGCGCCTCTACAGCCCCATCAGCTCGTCGGGCAGCATCATTTCCATCGTGGATGCCGACGGCGTCATTCTTTCCTGCCTGCGCGACGAAAAGAAGAGCTATCCCATACCGAACATCGAACCGGGCAGCATTACGCTGGAAAGTTCCTCGGGCAGCAACGCCGTCAGCATCTGCCTTGTGGAAAAGCGCCCCGCGGAAACCTGGGCCGCCGAACACTACTGCCGTCAGCTGCACAACTGGTACTGTGTGGCCGCGCCCATCTGGAACACGAACCATGAGCTTGTGGCCGTGCTCAACGTCACGCTCCCCTGGGACATGTTCCACAACCACACGCGCGGCATGATCGAAAGCGCGGCCTATGCCATTTCCGAGCAGCTGCGTCTGCACTATCTTCTGGAGGATCAGCGCGTCATCTTCGAGATGATGGACGAGGGCCTCGTGGTTCTCGACAACGGCGGCGACATCCGCTTCATCAACAAGAAGGCGCAGCAGATGCTCTCGATTGTGAACTGGAACGGGGCGCAGCACATCAGCGACATCATTCTTTCCCGCGACATTCTGCGCGCCATCCTTTCGGAAAAGGCCAGCTTCAGCGATCAGGAAGCGCTGCTTCAGCTCAAGACCGGCACTTTGAGCTGCATGCTTTCGGTTTCCTGCGCGGGCGAGAGCGGGAGCCGCGTGCTCACCATGCGCGAAGTCAAGCGCATGAAGGAGTCCGCCGCCCGCGTCACCGGCGCCAAAGCCGTGTTCACCTTCAATCACATCGTGGGAAGCGCGCCTTCGTTCCAGAACGTCATCGAGCAGGCCCGCAAGGCCGCCAAGAGCGATGCCACCACGCTCATTCTCGGCGAAAGCGGCACGGGCAAGGAACTGTTCGCCCAGTCCATGCACAACGCCAGCAGCCGTGCCACCGGCGCCTTCATTACGGTGAACTGCGGCGCGCTTCCCCGTGAGCTCGTGCAGAGCGAGCTGTTCGGCTACGACGAAGGAGCCTTCACCGGCGCGAGCCGCCTGGGCAAGCCAGGCAAGTTCGAACTGGCCGACAACGGCACTATTTTTCTCGATGAAATCGGCGAAATGCCCATGGACGCGCAGGTCTCGCTGCTGCGCCTGCTGCAGAACGGCGAGGTCACCCGCGTGGGCAGCAAGTACACCCGCCAGGTCAACGTGCGCGTGATCGCCGCCACCAACCGCAACCTGCAGGAATCCATACGGGAACGCTCCTTCCGCGAGGATCTGTATTACCGGCTCAACGTGTTTTCCCTCACCATTCCGCCGCTGCGGGAGAGAATGTCGGACATACGGCCGCTGATCCAGCATTTTCTGGCCCACTTCATGATGACGCAGAACAATCCTGAACTGCGCATGACCGAAGAGGTGATGCGGATTCTGGAGCACTATTCCTGGCCCGGCAACGTGCGCGAACTGGAAAACACCGTGGAGCGTATGGTGTTTCTGGCCCCTGATTCCGGGCTCATCGACGTGGAATCCGTGCCTGCCAACATTCTGCACGTGGTGCGGGGAGCGCATCCTGCGGAACGGAGGTTCGACGAACCGGGCGTGCTTCGCGTGCAGGAGCGGGAAAGCATTATCCGGGTGCTGCAGGAGTGCGGAGGCAACATCCGCGCCACGGCGCAGAAGCTCGGCATTTCGCGCAGCGGCCTGTACGTGAAAATGAAGAAGTTCGGCATTTCGCCGGATCAGTGCCGGTAGCGTTGCCGTTCCGGGCATGACCGGAAGCGGGCGCTTGCGTCCGGGCGTGCGCGTTCGCAATGCAAGCGCCGAAGAACGACATGGCCGTTCATGCGGCATGAGCAGATAAAAAAGAGGCGGTTCCGCAAGGAGCCGCCTCTTTTTTCAGATGGTGTGCCGACTACTGGATGTAGCCCATTTCCTTATAGTACTTGGCAGCGCCGGGATGCAGCGGCACGGCGAGGCCGGTGCCGGCTTCCTTGGCGGTGAAGCTCTTCCAGAAGGGGCTGGCGATGACGATGTCGTCGCGGCTTTCGCAGATGGCCTTCACGAGCTTGTACACGGTGTCTTCGGGCACGCTCTTGTTGACCATGAGTTCGGTGCTGGCGGACACGGTGACGATGTCGCGGCCGAACTTGCCGTCGTAGTAGGTGGCGGGAATGACGCCGCGGTCGAGACCGTACTTTTCATGCACGGCTTCGATGACCTTGTCGCTCACGGGCAGGATGTCGAGGTCCACGCTGTTCATCATGTCGCGGATCATGAAGGCTTCGCCGGGTCCGATCCAGAGAGCGATGTCGAGCTGGCCGTCCTTCATCATGGCAGCGGCGTCGTTGGTGGAAGGCGTGTAGATCTTGCCGCCCCATTCGGTGATGTTCTTCTGGCTGATGCCGTATTCTTCAAGAATCCAGCGGCCGAAGAGGTAGGAGTTACCGGCGGTGTGGCTCATGGAGATGCGGATGGGCATCTTCTTTTCGGCGATCTGCTCGAGAGAGGTGATGCCGGAGGCCTTGTTCACGATGAAGTGCATGAGGGTGGAGTCATGCAGGTTGAGCATGCCGGCCACGTTGTCGGTGGGCTTCTTGTAGGGTTCGATGCCCTTGGCGGCAGCCACGATCACGGAGTGGGCGGCAATGCCGAAGTCGCTGGCGCCGCGGTCGACGTGCAGCACGTTGGCCAGGCCGCCGCCGGGGAAGATGGACACGTCGATGTCGGGATAGTGGGTGGACACGGCCTTACCCATGGCGCCGACGCCCACGTACCAGGCGCCGCCTGCGGGAGAGGCTGCGGCCTTGAGTTCGGTGAACTCCTTGGCGAGGGCGGGAGCGGTGCACACGGCCACGACGGCCACAGCGGCGGTCAGGGTCTTGAGAACGGTGGTGAAGTTCATGTTATGCCTCCTCGGGAAGATCGAGCTTCAGGACCTTTGCAGCGTTTTTCCACAGCAGCTTGGGCAGCACTTCGGGCTTGAAGAGGCCCTTGAAGTGCTTCACGCAGTCAACGATGGGCATGAGAGGATAGGCGGAACCGTAGAGGAAACGGTCCTGCATGAAGTTGTTGGCCGCCATCACGTAGTCCATGCAACCGGAGCAGTTGAACAGATACATGTCGGGGCAGAGGTAGATGTTCTTCTGGAAGAAGCACACGCCGAGGATCTGCTGCACCCAGGGCCAGCCGCCGTGGGAGATGATGAAGTTGGTCTTCGGGAAGTCCGCGGCGATGCGGTTGATGATCTTGGGATCGCTGTAGGTGATGTCGGGGCCGGCGCGACCGCCGAGCATGAGGATCACCGGGATCTGATGCTGTTCGCACAGCTCATAGATGGGGTAGATGCGGGGATCGTCGGCGTACATGGGCTTGGCCAGCGCGCCGGGTTCCATGCACACGCCCTTGAGCGGGCCGTTCAGCACGGTGCGGTGGATTTCTTCCAGGGCTTCGGTCTTGTTGGAAGCGTTCAGACCGGCGATACCCACGAAGCGGCCGGGGAAGTCGTCGAGCAGCTTGATGATGTCGTCGTTGGAGATGGTGCCCTTGAAGTGACCGTTGCGACCGGGAATGACGCCCATGGTGACGCCGGCTTCGTCCATTTCCTGAAGCATGAGTTCAGGGGACTTCTGGGCCACGGAGGGGGCCTGCTTCAGAGAGAAGCATTCGGTCAGCTTGGCGGTGCGTTCCACGTTGTCGTACACGCCGATGTTGAGGAAGCCTCGCGCCGGCGGGCGCATGCGGAAGTCGATGATCATGGGAAAATACTCCTTGGAAGAAGGTTATGCCTGCTGGGGCCGCGCACCGGAGGAGCGGCGGCGGATCAGCTGAAGAACGATGGTGAGGGCGAGGCAGCCGAAGCCGAGGAAGTCGGTGTAGAGGCCGGGGTAGATGCAGGAAACGCCGCTGGTCAGGAGCAGGATGCGCTCGAGGATGGTGGCGTTGGCGAGCAGATAGCCCTGCATGCCGCCCGCGATGGCGATGGAACCGATGATGGCCGAGGTGGCGGCCCAGAGGATTTCGCCGGTGGAACCGATGCTCAGAAGGGCGGGTTCAAACACGAACATGTAGGGCACGATGAAGGCCACGATGCCGAGCTTCATGGCTATGAAGCCTGTCTCCATGGCTCTGCTGCCTGCGATGGCCGCACCTGCGAAGGCGGCTACGCACACGGGAGGCGTGATGAAGGACAGAATGGCGTAGTAGAACACGAACATGTGGGAAACCAGCACGGGAGCGCCGGCCTTGATGAGGGCGGGAGCGCCGAGGGTGGCCACCACGATGTAGGCCGGGGTGGTGGGCACGCCCATGCCGAGCACGAAGCTGGTGAGCATGAGCAGCACCATGAGCAGGATCATGCTGTCGCCGGCGATGATGGTGATGAGGTTGATGAACTTGTAGCCGATGCCGGTGAGGGACAGGGTGCCCACGATGACGCCGGAAGCGGCGCAGCAGGCGGAGACCATGAGGGCGCCGCGGGAGGAGGCGATGAGCGCGTCAAGGAAGCTGCGGAAGGTGAAGCGGGTTTCCTTGCGGAACATGCCGAGGATGATGATGCTGAGCGTGGCCACGTTGGCGCAGAACACCACGTTGCGGCCGCAGGCGAGCAGGGCGATGAGCACGCCGATGGGCAGCAGGTAGTACAGACGGCGCAGAATGCTCTTGCCGGTAGGCACCATTTCGGGATCAAGCTTGCCGAGGTTGTACTTCACGGCTTCGAAATGGATCATGAAGAGCAGGGAGAGGTAGTAGAGAATGGCGGGGATGAGCGCAGCCTTGGCCACGGCCAGGTAGCCCGCGCCGGAAAGGTCGGCCATGAGGAAGGCCGCGGTGCCCATGACCGGAGGCATGAGCTGGCCGCCGGTGGAGGCCACTGCTTCCACAGCGCCCGCGAAGGGAGCGCGATAGCCCACCTTCTTCATGAGCGGAATGGTGAAGATGCCGGTGCCGTACACGTTGGCGGAAGCGGAACCGGAAATGGTGCCGAACAGGGCCGAGGCGAAGATGGCCACCTTGGCGGGGCCGCCCTGGGAGTTGCGGGTGAGGTAGCAGGCCAGATCCATGAAGATGGAGCTCATGCCGGACTTTTCAAGGAAGGTGCCGAACATGATGAAGCCGAACAGCGTGGAGGTGGCGGTACCGATCGGAATGCCGTACACGCCTTCGTTGAGCAGGAAGAGATGCTCGACGATGGTGCCGAAGTCGAAGCCCGTATGCTTGACGGCGCGGGGGAGCATGTCACCGAAGAAGGTGTAGAGCACGAGGGCGCCGGACACGATGACCAGAGCCCAACCCGTGGTACGGCGGGTGATTTCAAACACCAGAAGAACGGTGACGCAGCCGAAGAACTTGGCGGACGTGGACACCTCGTCGATATAACGCATGCGCGTGGTGATTTCGTCGAGGTGCATGCCGTACCAGACGGCTACCGAGAGAGCCAGAAGGGCCAGACAGAGGTCGAGAAGAACGCACCATGTGGGCTCCTTCTCATCCTTCTCGAATTTTCGGAACGGAATGTACAGGAAGATCAGAGCCGTGATGCACGCCACGAACACGACGCGCATCATGGAACCGTCCAGCACTCCGAAGCCAGAGGTGAACCAGATCTGGAAAAGAGCCAGAGCCAGTGCCAGAGCCTTGGCGAAGGGCTTGATGCCCTCTCTTGTCAATGCAAAAGCCATGAACCACTCCATAGGAAAAATTGTACCAATGTACCGCGGCGGCTTATGCAATAATTGTGCCAGAAATTACTATCGGGAAAAAATAAGGGATACCGCAATAATAAGCGGCTGAAGAGAAGAGGGTGTGACCTTTTTTTGGACATGTACAGAATGGACATGTCCATGCTGAGTCCGGTCAGTTCTGCGGGCGGGAGGCGTGTTCCTTGGTTTTCCAGCGGTCGTGCATCCAGAACCATTGTTCCGGTTTTTCACGAATGAAGCGTTCCATGGCCTGCGTGTAGAAGGCGGCGGCGGCTCTGATCTGTTCCTCTCGGCTGCCTTCGAGCGTGGCGGTGTCGAGCGGTTCCTGAAGCTGGAACACGTATTCTCCTCCTTCGCGCACGAGCACCACGGGCCAGATGAGCGCCTTGGCCCGCACGGCCAGAAGCGCGGGGCCCATGTTCACGGCGGCCACTTCGTTCAGGAAGGGCAGAAACTCCGCTTCGGAGGTGGAGGTGTTGTGATCCACGAGAAAGGCCACGATGCCCTTCTTGTGCAGGGCGCGGATCACGCTCATGGCCGCGTTGCGGTGGCCCACCATGTCCGCGCCGGTGGCTTCGCGGCAGGAGGCGATGAAGGCCTGCACGGCCTCGTCGTGATAGCGGCGCACGACCACCATGCGGGGGCGCGGCGGCGCATAGAGCTGACCGAGCATGGAGGCGAGCAGTTCCCAGGAGCCGAAATGGGCCGTGGCGGCCACGATGGGGCGGTCGCACTCGCGCAGCTTCTGCATGAGTTCGGGCGAGGCGATGCGCAGCTTCGGCGAATTCATGCCGAAGGAGCTGGTGAGCAGAATTTCCAGAAAGGCCCGGCCGGTGTGGCAGAAGCTCTCATGGGCGATGCGTTCGGCCTCGGCTCGGCTTTTGTCGAGGTGGCGCATGATGTTGTTCACGGCAAGGTTGCGCCGCTGCGGCACGAAATACCAGATGAGGTGGCCGATGAATCGTCCGGCCAGAGCCACGCCCGGAAAGCCGAGCAGGCGGAGCACGGCGCCCGTGCCGCGGAGAAGACGGAAGCGGAGAAGCGTTTTTCCGGTCATGCGGTTACTCCCGGAATGAGGCCCACGGCAAGCTCGTGCAGTTCCCGCTCCAGACGTTCCCTGGCGCGGGCGATGGTGCCTTCCTCAATGTCGGGCACTTCCTTCTTTCCTTCGTCCCAGGCGTGACCGAAGCGGATGTCCACGCCGGAGAAGGGCAGGGGCACCTGAAACTTGTCCCACGTGGGGCAGCGCAGGGCGAGACGGGGATGAATGCGCACCGGCATGATGCGGGCATTGGTGCGGTTGGCCAGAAAGAAGGGGCCTTCCTTGCTTTTGTGCCGGGGGCCGGCCGGGCCGTCCACCGTGATGCAGGCGTGCACCTGTTCGTTCTGCATCATGCGGGCCAGGCCGAGCAGGGCGCGCACGCCGCCGCGGGTGCTGGAGCCGCGCACGGCTCCCACGTTTTTGGAAGCCAGAATTCTGGCCAGCATGTCGCCGTCCCTGCTGGGGCTGACGATGGAGACCACGCGCAGCTGACGCGCCACGGGAATGAGGGAGAAAAGCTCGTCATGCCAGAGGCAGAAGATGAGGCGTTCTCCCCGGGCGTGAACGGCATCCACTTCCGCGCGGTTTTCTTCTTTGATGCGGAGCGTGGCGCAGATGGCGGTATAAAGATGCGTGAACAGGGCGGACGTGAGTGCTGGGGGCAGATGCATGTGTAACGGTTCCCGCGTTGTCTGCGGCGCAGTGTTTAAGGATGGGAAAAACGGCTTTCGCCTCAGCAATGGTCTTGACGGAAGATATGATAGCCCACATTATCCCGATGTGCCAGTGGCGAAAGACGACTTTTTTCCGGGGCGTACGGACGCTCCGCATCAGGAGAGCAGACACGTGGCGGAAGGAATACGATTGAACAAGGCCCTGGCCGATGCCGGGGTATGCTCACGCCGCAGAGCCGACGAACTCATTTTTGAAGGCCGGGTGCGCATCAACGGCAAGGTGGCGGAAAGCCCGGGCGAGCGCGTCATGCCCGGCGACGCCGTATCGCTGGACGGGCGTCCCGTCAAAATGAAGACGGAAAGCGTGCGTCCGTGCTGGCTCATGCTGCACAAGCCCGTGCGCATCGTGTCCACGGCCAGCGATCCCGAAGGTCGGCAGACCGTGCTTGATCTGGTGCCGGAGCCGTGGTGCCGCAGGCGTCTTTTTCCTGTGGGCAGGCTCGACTTCTTTTCCGAGGGCCTGCTGCTTCTCACCGACGACGGCGAGCTGGCGCACCGCCTTACGCATCCGCGCTGGCATCTTTCCAAGGTGTATCATGTGCTTGTCCGGCCGGAGCGGGGAGAAGGGGCCGTGCAGGCCGCGCTGGCGCTCATGCGGCGCGGCATGACGCTGGCCGAAGGCGACAGGCTCGCCCCCGTGGAGGTGCGCGTGCTGCCTTCTTCCTCCGATCGCGGCATTCTTCTGGAAATGGTGCTGCATCAGGGGCTGAACCGGCAGATCCGCCGCATGTGCCGTGATGTGGATTTCACCGTTCTGCGGCTGAAGCGGGTGAAGGAAGGCCCGCTGGAGCTGGGAGGACTGCTTCCCGGCCGGGTGCGTCCGCTTTCGCAGGCCGAAGTGTCGGCGCTGCGCCGGGCCGTGGGACTGGATGCGGGCGTCATGCCCGGAAATGCAAAATAAAAAGAACGAGGTACGTTATGGATATTCGTTTTCAAACCGGCGGCCCGTCCCGCTGGAAGGCTGATGTCGTCATAAGTTTCGTTTTTGAAGGCGAAGGCGTGGAAGAGGCCTGCGGCGTGCTGGCCCAGAACGCGCTGTGGCTCGGCATTGCTCCGGCGTGGCGCGATTTCCGCGGTCGCCGGGAAGAACTGGTCATGTTCTACGGCCCCCAGGCCATGGACATTTCCCGTGTGCTCGGCGCAGGTCTCGGCAAGGCCGAGGCTCTGGATATGAGAACGTTCCGCTATGCCGTGGGCCGGGCGATCCGCCGTTGCCGCGAATACGATCTTGAAACCGTGGGACTGGACGGCGCTTCGCTTGCCCGCGTGGCCGCAAAACTCGGCGTGTCCCTGGCCGATCTCGTGCGCGAGGCCGTGCTTTCCGCCTTCCTCGGCCTGTACCGCTACGACCGCTGGAAGAGCGGCAAAGAGGAGCACGCCGATCCTCGTTGGCTGGCCGTCATGCTGGAAGACGAATTTCTCGAGGATGCCGTGCGCCGCGCGGCCAGAACGGCCGAGGCCGAGGCCTGCGGCATCCGCATCGCCCGCGACGCGGCCAATGATCCGGCCAATGTGATGACGCCTTCGGCCTTTGCCGAAAAGGCGCAGTCCGTGGCAACCGCTCACGGCATGAAGATCCGCGTGCTCGGTGAAGAGGAGCTGAAGGCGGAGAACATGAACGCCTATCTTGCCGTGGCGCGCGGCTCCTCCGAAGCGCCCCGCATGGTGGTCATGGAGTACGTTCCCGCCGGTACGGAAGGAAAGGCTCCCGTGGTCTTCGTGGGCAAGGGCCTGTGCTTCGATTCCGGCGGCATCAGCCTGAAGCCCGCCAAGGGCATGGAGGAAATGAAGGGCGACATGTCCGGCGCCGCTGCGGTGCTGGGCGTCATGGAAGCTCTGGGGCAGCTTGCGCCTTCGCTGCAGCCGGAATGCCCCGTGGTGGGCATCATGGCCTGCGCGGAGAACATGCCCGACGGTCATGCCACTCGTCCCGGCGACATCGTGGTGGCGAAGAACGGCAAGTCCGTGGAAATCGTGAATACCGACGCCGAAGGCCGTCTCGTGCTGGCCGACGCCCTTGCCTGGGCGCAGGAACAGTATCAGCCCGGAAAGCTCATCGACATCGCCACCCTTACCGGCGCCTGCGCCGTGGCGCTCGGCATGGGAGCCGCCGGACTTTTTGCTTCCGACGACGCGCTGGCCGCCTCGCTCCATGAGGCCGGAACCAGACTTGGCGAACGCAACTGGCATCTTCCCCTGTGGACGGATACCGCGCTTGAGGCCCTCAAGAGCCCCTGTGCGGACATGGTCAACTCCGGTCCGCGCGAGGGCGGAGCCATCAATGCCGCCGTGTTCCTCCGTCAGTTCGTCCGCGACGGCGTGGCCTGGGCGCATATCGACATGGCTTCGGCCGACAATGCCGAGAATCCCATCAACGCCAAGGGGGCCACGGGCTTCGGCGTGCGTACGCTTCTCTCCGCCGTGTGGGGCGGAACGGACGACCTCCTGCAGTAGTCATTAATTAAGGAGACCGGAGAGAGCTATGCTGCTCGCTCCGGTCTTTCTCACTACAGACCGCCGGGCCGGGCACAGTTGTCGCCCTCCGGTGCAATCTTCTGCCGCGGCGCTTTCGGATCAGCCGGAAACGTTCCGCCGGCGGAACAACAGAACGGGACAGTCCCGTAGGGGAGAAGGTGTGAGCCGGATAAACAAGCTCAGCTTCGCGCAGCAGGTGTGCGTGAAGTCCGCAGGAAGAGCCATGCAGTCCACGGGCATGCTGCGCCCGGGGGCGCGCGTGGGCGTGGCCGTGTCGGGCGGGGTGGACAGTTTCGTGCTGCTCAAGGTGCTGAGCATTCGTCAGCGCATTGTTCCCTTCCCCTTCGAGATCATGGCCATTCATCTCAATCCGGGCTTTGATCCGGACAATCATGCGCCGCTGGCGAAGTGGCTGGCGGAGGAGGGCATTGCCGGACATCTCGAAGTCACCGACTACGGTCCGCGCGGCCATTCCGAAGAGAATCTGCGCAGCTCTCCCTGTTTCTACTGCGCCCGTCTGCGCCGCAAGCGCCTGTTCACGCTGTGCCGGGAATACAAGCTGACGCATCTGGCCTTCGGGCACAACAACGACGATCTCGTCTCCAATTTCCTCATGAATCTGGTGCAGACCGGCAAGGTGGCGGGCATGAGCATGAACGAGCCGTTCTTCGGCGGGGCGCTTCAGGTCATCCGTCCGCTCATGCTGCTTTCCAAGGCGGAAATCATGCGCGCGGCACGGCAGTGGGAACTGCCGGTGTTTTCCAATCCCTGCCCCTCGGCCGGAAAAACGAAGCGCGCCGACATGATGGATCTGCTCGACACCATGTGCGCGGGCAGCAAGGTCCGCCGGAAGAACATCTTCAACGGTCTTGCCCGCTGGCAGTGGGAACAGAACCGTCTCGACGGCACCGCAATTGACGGCAGCGCCGCAGACGGCATAGAGTAGCCTGACACGCGGCGGAAAGGAGAGGTCCGCCGTGCCCCTGTGCCGCGCGCACCGCGTTGCGGTCTGGAATGATCACAGCATACAAGAGGCTTTTATGTTTCAGATTATTGACCAGTCTTTGTTTGAGCTCATCAACATTTCGGCGCATAACGCCGTCTTCAACTTCGTTGTTCCGCTCTTTTCCCAGGTCTGGCTCATGTGGGTCGGCGCGCTGATCTGCGTGGTGACCTATGCGGTGCACTGCTGGCGCAGCTCGCTGGAGCCGGTGGGCCGCGTGCTCATGCTGGTGCTGCTCATGGGCCTTTCCGTGGGCGTGACCGACATCACCACCAGCGCGATGAAATCCTCCATCGACAGGGACAGACCCTGTCAGGTACTCGTGGGCACGAACTATTACGACACCGCCACTGATCAGTGGCTGGTCATCGACGAAAACACCACCGAGACGGAAGGACTCGGCGGTTCCATGCCGTCTTCGCCCTCGGCGGCCTGCATGGCCGTGGCCGTGGTTCTCTCCCTGCTGTTCTACCGTTCCAATCCCTGGGTGTACCTGCTGCCGTTCAGCGTGGGCTTCTCTCAGGTGTATACCGGCAAGAACTATCCGTTCGATATTGTCGTAGGATGGCTGATCGGTCTTGTTTCCGTTATTGCCGTATGGTGGATATGTCATTTGATTATCATACGTTTTTCCTCCCATAGACGCCTCGGCTGAGCTGTGAATAAAAAAAATAAAAAATTCCGGGAAAAATCGCTTGACTTCTCCGGCGATTCCGGTATTTTTCTTTCTCGCTGATGGGCTATCGTTCAATTGGCAGGACGTCGGATTCTGGCTCCGATAATCAAGGTTCGAGTCCTTGTAGCCCAGCCACAGCAAAATATGTCCCCATCGTCTAGCCGGCCCAGGACAGCGGCCTTTCACGCCGTCAACGGCGGTTCAAATCCGCCTGGGGACGCCAAAAAGAAATCAACGCCCTGTGAGAAATCACAGGGCGTTTTTTCGTTGTTCAGCGGTAGCCTCCGGCTCTGAGGGGAGGGATAGTGCTTTTGTTTTTTTTTGCCGGACTTGGGCAGAAAAGAGCGGGCTTTCGGGGCAGGCGGCCTGCCGGAAAGGCGCCCCTTGGAAAATATTTTTTTTAAGGTCGAATACGCATTGACATTCCGGCTGATTCTGCTATCGTCTTTCTTCGCTGATGGGCTATCGTTCAATTGGCAGGACGTCGGATTCTGGCTCCGATAATCAAGGTTCGAGTCCTTGTAGCCCAGCCACAGCAAAATATGTCCCCATCGTCTAGCCGGCCCAGGACAGCGGCCTTTCACGCCGTCAACAGGGGTTCAAATCCCCTTGGGGACGCCAAGGAAATTCAAGGACTTAGAGTAAAATCTAAGTCCTTTTTTCGTATGTGGGGCATTCCTGCCCCACACTCTGCCCCACAGATTTCGAAAAGTTTAATAAAATTTTTTCGAGCGGGATAAAAGGGCTCTACTTCAAAAACAGGGGCAAAGGAAATTTGGGGCGGCCATTCCGGCACGTTTTCTCCAGCCTATCCGCAGAGGACGTGGACGCGCAAGCTGTAGTTCTCGAAATTCCTGAATCCGTACGCCCGTTGCTGGATGAGTTTCATTTTCCGGTGGAAGCCTTCGGTGATCCCGTTGTTCTTCGAGAAGCGGAACATCCGGGCTATCTCTTCCTTCCACGAGTCCAACATACGGCCCAGTGAGCTCATGGGCTTGCACGGACTGCGGCAAAGCTCGTCTATGCAGGACAGCAGACGCGACACAACTTCCCGGCATTGTTCCTTATTCTGTCGGCGTATCCGCAAAAGTTCGCACAGCTCCTGGCAGAATTCGTACACAGCCTGCAAGGCAGGATTCCTGCTGAACGACTCCCGTAATTTCTGTTCCTGCGCTTCCGAAAGGCTGTCCCGGCGCATGAACATCAGGCGGAGCTGACGCAGATTCCGGCCGTTGAAATATTCTTCGTCCAGCATTTTGCAGAGCGCGGTAACATGCTGGTTTATCAAACGAATAACGTGGAATCGGTCTGACACTATCATAGCTTTCGGGAAATACTGCCGTACGATGTTCCGATACGCATTGTTCATGTCGATGCACGCCACGCGTACGCGGTCGCGGCCTTCCAGAGAACAAAGAAACGCATGAAGAGTGGCGACGCTCTTGCCGAGGGCGATGTCGAAAATTTTGTTCTTCCCGAGGTCGCAGAACGTGATGGCGAAGCCGACACAGCGCGTGAAGCGATGCTCGTCGATGCCAAGAAAACGCGGACACAGCCGGTTCTGGAACTGCGAGTCCTCAAGCAGAATCATCTGATGGTAGAAGCGTTCGGCCGTGGCCACGGATATACCTTGCAACTCTGCGATATCCTTATTGGAAACACCCTTGTTGTATTCGAGGAAGACGTTCTTTTTCAAGAGTTCCGTGGCGCGGTTCCACGGTCTGACTCCCGGAAGTCGTGTGTTGAAATAGCGTCCACATCGCTTACAGCGGAACTTGTGGCATCGTATACGCAGCGGTAGTGTAAGGAAAGTTTCGCACATTCCGAAAATGGAAGTGGCTCCAGAAATCGGTTAGAGTTTTGTTACCACACGAAACCCAATCGAAAAAAAAGAGCCACTGCCATGGAAAGTAACAAGGACTTCAGAAAAAAGGAAGCGAGAGTTATTCAGGTAAACGAGGGAGAACTCAAAAGGCACGTCTCGGAAATTGTACGGGAGAGCGTGGAAGAGACACTCAACGGCCTGTTGGAAGCAGATCAGCTATGCCAGGCAAGGCGCTATGAACGCAATGCGGAGCGAGCCAGTACTCGCGCAGGCCACTACACAAGGAGCTTGCAGACGACTTCTGGGGAGGTGACGCTGAAGGTGCCTAAACTTCGGAATCTGCCTTTCGAGACAGCCATCATAGAGCGATACAGAAGGCGTGAAAGTTCCGTCGAAGAAGCACTGGTCGAGATGTATCTGGCGGGTGTTTCCGTACGTCGGGTGGAGGATATCACCGAGGCTCTATGGGGAAGCCGGGTTAGTTCCAGCACTATCAGTGAACTGAATCAGAAAATCTATAAGAACATCGAGGAATGGAGAAACAGCCCACTTGAGGCCGTATATCCCTATATGTTTGTAGATGGAATATGGCTCAAACGCTCATGGGGAGGTGTTGTTCAGTCAGTATCCGTGCTTGTGGCCATCGGCGTCAATAAGGAAGGATTTCGGGAGATTCTCGGAGTTGCAGAAGGAAGTCGAGAAGATGCTGAAAGCTGGAAGAATTTCTTCCGCTACTTGAAGAAACGAGGCCTCCAACGTGTTCGACTTATCGTATCTGACAAAAGCACTGGTATTCTTGATGCCATAGGTGACTTCTTCCCGGAAAGTCGCTGGCAACGATGCGTGGTTCACTTCTACCGGAATGTTTTGAATGCGGTTCCTGTTGGAAAATCGAAAGAAGTTTCTGCCATGCTGAAAGCTATCCATGCCCAAGAGGACAGAGAATCGGCCCAGCAAAAGGCAGAACAAATTTCAGCCAAACTCAAGGCCCTGCGACTGGACAAAGCAGCACGAATTGTCCAGGCAGGAGCAGAGGAGACATTTGCCTTTTACGACTTTCCTTCTAATCACTGGCGACATATCCGCACAAACAATCCGCTTGAGCGACTTAATCGTGAAATTAGGAGGCGTACACGAGTGGTAGGGAATTTCCCCGATGGACATTCTGCCCTGATGCTCGTAGCGGCTCGCCTGCGGTATCTTGCTGGCAAAAAGTGGGGAACCGAACGCTATCTCAATATGAAAACCTTCGGGGAACTTGGCTAGAGGAAAATTTCTAACCGATTGAGCTACAAATTGTGCGAAAAACTATGGATGTTATCTACGCAGCCGCACGGGATTCACGGCTACGCGGTAGCTTTTTATCTCGCGCCAGAACGAGTCCTTGATCCGAAGCTCTTCCCCGCCGCAATGCGGACAGCGGTTTTCCCCTTCCCAGCGCACTTCCAGAACGCACGGCGACAGCGACACTACTTTCGATATTGCCATATCCGGCAGACAAAATATGATCCTTTTCATAGGGCTCTCCTTCCTTGGTCGGAATGGTTACCCTGTAGGCATATCACACCCGTGGTATGCCTTTTGTTTTATCCCTACCCCCTTCTTTAAGAGAGAGCCGAGCTGTTTGAGCGAGTAGACAATACCGTGTGTAAAAAGATTCAGAAACTATACCAACATCTGTATATGTTTAATATAGCCGCCATATTTTTTCTAATTGGTGGTAAACTTGTTGTATGGATCTATAGATAAAAATGGATAGAAAAAAGTTTTTTTTAAGCATCGGAAGTTGTGTAAAATCATGTTCTTCAATGATAAAATTACTTCTTCGAGCAATACCTTGCTTGGAACAAATATTTCTATTGAGTTCTACTCGCCAGAATAATTTTCCAAAAAGTTTGGACCAAAAGGAAACACTATATCGATAGAGGGAGAAAAAGTAATCGCTCTCCACCATGCTAATAATTACGTCTTTACGGGTACTGGCATTATCACTCCACCGATATCCTCCCGTGACGCACCCAAGGTGTATAACAGAATAGTCCTTCATGATTTGATAACCAAGAACCTGATCGGCGCAGGCTCCGTAATCATAATTTATACCACCAGTTTCAATGTAAGCCTTTTTTAAAATGGTAGTGCCACAAGTCGGCGCATTTGTTTGAGGGCCGCCTTTAATAAGAGCTCCGAGGCGCGTATAAACCTGAAGATATTTTTTGCTACGTTTTATAGCCTTATTATGATCGAATTTTCCTGAAAATTCGTATGCCCGAGATCGAATAAAGCCAAGATTCTTCAGCTTGTCTTTATATCGCTGAATTACAAGAAAAATGTTCCTAAGAGCATCAGGAAGGAGCAGATCATCGTCGTGAAGAAAACTAACCCATTCCCCTCGGGCCAGTTCAACTCCCCGATTCCAGTTGTAGCCTGCTCCTATGTTTTCTCGATTGTGATAGAAGAGTACGCGTTCACAGTTGATATCTTGAACAATCTCCAACGCAGGAGTGTTCCCCTGTTCTGTCAGTGGCGTGTTGTCAACAACAATGATTTCCCAGCAGCATCCCGGATCTTCCTGACGTAACACACTTTCGAGAGCTTCGCGAAAAAAAGCCGCGCGGGAATAGGTTGGAATTAGCACGGAAAGAAAAGGCGTAGCATCAATACTCCTATCACCATAGAGAAGGTCTGTCTGGACATTTTTGATTTTGGCAAAGGAGTCGTGATAAGAATCGATATGGCGAAACGATTCCTTATTTATTCCAAATTCTTGATAGGCCATACCTTTCCTCCATAACATAAGAGGGAGATGTCTCTCCCTCCTATTGTGATTATATACTGCGACTACAAAGACGCTCCACCATCGATGGGGAGAACTACACCTGTTAGATAAGATGCTGCATCGGAAACAAGGAAGAGCGCTACTTTCGCCACATCATCAGGAGTTCCGACTCTTCCCAAAGGGATTCTGTCCTCATAGATCTTCGGATCTCTGCCATGCAAAATAGGGGTTAGGATGATGCCAGGACAGATACAGTTCACCCGAATACCTTCTTCGCCATAGTTTTTCGCCATCTGGTGTGAAAACTGGATCACAGCCGCCTTTGATGCACTGTACGCATACGAACGCCCGGCTGCGTAATGCTGCATGCCAGCGATGGAGGCGTTATTGAGGATGCATCCTTTGCTGGCAAGCAGGAGAGGCTTCGCATAACGAGTTACGAGGAAATAACCCGTAATGTTCACATCAAAGGTCTGCCGCCAATCCTCAACTGGCATTCTCTCTATTTCCATGGAAGGAAGCATGGTTCCGGCATTATTCATAAGGATATCAAGGCGACCGAAACTCTTCGTTATCACATCCAGCAACTGGACGACCTGACTTTCATCACTTGTATCGCATTGAATGAACAAGGCTTTGCCGCCGTAACGGCAGATATCCTCTGCCACCGCATTTCCTCTTTCTTCATTGCGACCAGAAATGATGACCTGTGCACCATTCTTGGCAAAAATCCTAGCACAAGCTTCCCCGATGCCCGAGGTCGCTCCAGTCACGAGGGCTACTTTCCCTTCAAGAGTCATGCCCCATCTCCCTTTTTACAGAATAGCGGCCAATTTTTCAGCAATATCCTTCGACGTAAGCTTGTAGTAGGCCATCTTTTCGTCGTAAGTGCCGTAGTTACGGAAAATTTCGCGAGGGAAGGCTACGTGCTCGATAAGCAGAGAACGTCCGGGCAGAGCCTTATGGATATCATAAAGCAGGCTGCCTTCGTATTCCGGCTCTACAATCAGAATTTTTCCAGAAGGACAGTTCGCGGCAAGCGTTTCGCAATCAAAGGGTTCGAGGGTCGTGTAATACAAGACCGTAACATCCTTGTCGGCACACGCTTCCATCACGGTATCGAGCATCACGGAGACAGCGATCACCGTGGCTTTGCTGCCCTGCTGTATGACATTTGCCTTGCCGAACTGCACGTCGGGATCATAGGCAAGATTGGGATGATCGCTGACACGGAAAAACGTGGGATGCCCGTTGCGGTAGGACTGGTCAAAGAGCTGGATAAACTGCTTTGCCGTGCCAGGTGCAACAAATTCACAGCCGGGAATAGCTTTAATGACCATAAGATCTTCCGCGCAGTAGTGGGAGTAGCCATACTTCGGATAATCCACAGCTGCGCCGGTACCAATCACGTTGATGCCGAGCTTCTGGTAGGCAAGATCCATTTTGATTTGCTCAAGCGTACGCTCGATAAGATATGGCTGGATACCGAAAATGGTAGGCACAAGCCCTCTGCGAGCCATGCCGGCGGCAATGGTAAACATACCGTCTTCGTAAATACCCACGTTGGTACAGCGATCGGGGAATTCAGCCAGAACGTCACGAATAGCCCACATACCGATGTCAACCGTGAAGAAGGTGGTATCTGCCTCGTTGCGGATCATGTCCGCTACTCTTTTCAGGAAAGAACGTCTCAAAACGCATCAACCTCCTTCTCCAGTATAGCCAGTTCTTCGGCATTGGGAGATTTGTGGAACCAAATATCATGGGCCGTCATGGTTGCACTGCCATAGCCTCTGACTGTCTTGGCTATGACGGCCTTGGGGCGGCCGTTCTTCATCTCGCGGAGCTCCAGAAAAGTCTTTTCCAGCTCTTCCATATCGTGCCCGTTAACCACGCGCACGTCGAAGTTGAACGCTTCGAGCTTCGTGCGCATATCGCCCATATCGACCATCGCCCCGACGGAGTCGTTGTCATCGATGATGAGGCAAAGGTCATCGAGCTTTTTCGCTCCAGCAAAGATGCAGGATTCCCACATGGTGCCTTCACAGAACTCACCGTCACCGCAAAGCACATAGACCTGAGAAGGGGACTTCTTGATCTTGTTGGCGTAGGCGATGCCTACGGCAAAAGGAAGGCCATGACCAAGGGAACCGGCATTGTTTTCTATGCCGCCTTGGAATTTGGTGAGGTCGGTCTGGATGCAGTAACGGCTATGGAAAGAGCCAATCTCTGCCGACACTTCTTCCATGGAGAAAAAGCCCTTCTGTATAAGTACAGGATAGAGGGCGAGGGTAGCCTGCCCCTTGCTTATGATGAAGAAGTCTCGGTCATCGTCCAGAGGTTTTTCCGGAGACCAGTTCATCACTTTGTCATAAAGAGTCCACACTATGTCGAGGCACGAAAACACGCTCTGCAGATTTCCGTCCTTGCATTTATGGGACAGATACAGCGCATCTTTGCGTAGCTGTTTGGAAATGGGGGTCATAGGTTCTCCTTTTACTTGTATTATACCGTATTACATCTACGGATATGTTTATTAATGAAATGATGGTAATTATTTTTTAATCTTTGAATTCTATTTACTATTTTAAAAGCATGCTTTTTAGGAAGTAGTGCTATGGCATAAAATTTCCATATTGGAGTATTACAAACGTGAGGGAGGTATTGCTTGTATTGGTTTATCTTTTTAATATTTAATCCTCCAAGAGATCGAGTTTTAGCTATAAATTCAGGCTTGAAAGGTTTGCAGTCTATAAGTTCAAACTTTAAAACTTCTTTTTTATAATGGTTATATACATCAGGGAGATATGTAATCGCTTTATACCAGCGTTCACCCCATTGCCAAAGAGTTTGGCAATGCCAAAAAGATCCACCTTCTACATTTGATAACACAATCCATAGATCTCCGACCCAGCTTGCAGCTAAAAATTTCCTATCAGAAAAATATTTAAAAATAGCATACGGCTGCCAAATTCCCAAATTTTTTTCCTCGTCCAATGGAACAGTATCAACCATTTCGACTGCGCATTTTCCCTTTATTACTGAAGCACCTAAAACAGTTAACTGATGGCATTGCTCATGAAAAAGCTTTCCACAATCCGTATAGACTTTATTTCCATGATGCTTATAATCTCTATATTTCCAGTCTACGATTATTAAATCAAATTTATTTAAAATATATTTTTCAATACCTAAAATAACATTTTTAATATCAATTCCAAGACCATCCCTATGTAGCCATACATATTCATATATTAATCCATATTTTTTATATGCAGATATAACCTTCTCATCTATAGAAACTCCATTATATACTCCATCATAAAAATCATAATAAACATTTGAATATCCTATATTTTTATATTTATCGACGATATTTTTTGTTTTTGTGTCGTTACTACTGTCATATATAATGATATCTATACAATAATTATATGCAGACTCTACAGATTTTTCAAGGAATTCATCGATAACATTTGGACGATTGCACGTTGGTACAACAATGCAAAGAATATTCTTCCAAACGCTTTCCTTAAAAAAACGAATTTTTTTATCCGCCTTTTCTTTACTAAATATAATTCTTTCATCTTCTGGCATAGCAGAAATGATTTTCTCTATCTCTGCAACACTCAGTCCTTTTTCGTCGAAGTAACTGGCAAAGTTGGGATTGCAGTTGTACTTTGCAGAAACGAAATACGGAAGAGAGAAGCCCCATGCTGTCTGCTGGTAGATATCCTTGATGTACTTATCGTAAACGGCCATCATGGGAGCAAGGTCATAGGCTCTTCCCATGGCATCGTTCATCCACTTTGCAAACAGCTCAAGGTTGAGGTTGCCAGCTCCGCGACCAATGCCGTACACGCTGGCGTCAATGATCATGTCGCGTTCAAGGTTTTGCCGGGCAAACGCACAGGCAACATCGAAGGCCTGCATCATGTTATTGTGCCCATGATAGCCAACTGCGATGCCAGGCTTCATGTGTTTGTCGGCAAGGCGCATATAGTGAAGAAGCGTATCGGAATACATGGTTCCCCAGCTGTCCACCACATAGATGGCCAGAGGATCGAGCTGGTTGAAAAGCTCCACCATTTCCACGAATTCTTCATCGGAATACTGGCTCACACGGGCAGGCTGGACGCAGAGCTTATACCCCTTCTCCACAATACCCTTGCAGTACTCGTAGCCTTCCTTGAGCATACGTTTCCACACAATGACACGGATGATTTCCGGGCCTTCGGGATCGGCGGGCGCAAGTTTTTCCAAGGGAAGAGGATTCACGACTTCAGCCCTGACGGCATACTGTACTCCCAGCACCTTGTTCGGGGTGAGCTTTTTGACCTGCTCCATGCTGTTGAATACGGTGCGGTCTTTATCATAAGGCTCATCCTTGATGAAGCCCAGTTCGAGGATCTCCACACCCGTAGATTCAAGTTTGCGGGTCATATCCACAATGGCATCTTTGCCAAAACGCCAGTCGTTCACATAGCCGCCATCGCGTAGCGTGCAGTCAAGCAGGGTAAGTTTCATTGTTATTCCTCTGGGTCGGAACACCCATGGTTTTTAAGATAGTTTTTAATGATTTCGTCTTTGCCCCAGAAATCAAAATACTGAGAGTGGAAGTTTGAATAGCAGTCATTGGGAATCTTCAACCAATCCCCATACAGCAGTGAGCAGACAAGTTCAGGCTGCTGCGGAACACAAAAGCCTCTCTCTCTCTCTCTCTCTCTCTCTCTCTCTCTCTCTTAAGCCTTCGCCAAGGGCTTTAGTTTCGAAAGGCACACGTTTAACGGGAAACATGAATTCTTTTTTCCAACAGCGTATGAATGGAGCCTGAAAAAGATCCAGCCCCCATTGGATGGATGATCCAGCTTTGCGATAGGGATAGACGTACTCATCAAAAATGGAGTCGAGTTTGGATTTAACTTCTCGGTCGTCAATAGGTCGCGATTCAGCGTGACAGCCCAATGCGGTTGCAGTCTGCCATATCCTGTCGCGAATGGGTTCACGTGCAGAATAGTACTCCTGCGCGGCCTCAGCGTCATTGGCGGAACTTTCCCAATCAAAGACAAAAATATCGAGATAAAGCTGTAAAGGCAGTTCTGAATCACGGAATTTTGCGAATCGTCCACAAGAAGCTCTTCGGCAACCAGCTTCATAGTAGTCAATAAGTTGGTACCGTGACTGCTCTTTCAAGAGTTCGCGCAACTTCAAAAAATCTTCCCGCATCATACCTATATCGGCATCTTCATCCCAAGGGATAAAGCCTTGATGCCTAACGGCTCCAAGTAGGGTTCCTCCCCATAAAAAGTATGTAAGATTATTTTTTGCACATATGTCATCAACAACATCCAGCAAATTAAGAATAACCAGCTGAACATTTCTGAAGAATCCGTCTTCCTTTCCTATTTTTTGAAAGAATTCTTTTTTCACGTGCACTAGGCTTTGTCCCTGTTTCATCTGACTGAACCAGAAGAGCAACTCGTTTCTAGCCACAGCGTCATGAATCTTTTGATCAAGATAGCCATGCTGGCCTGCCAGATTGTCGAGTTCCTCAAGCTTTTTCGTCAGTGTATCTAAGCGAAAAAGAATGTTGCTCTCCATTGCCTTCACCTTTCTCGCAGAAGGGGGAAGGCATTTTTCTTTTATCTTTTTCAACCAGCTAGATATGGACATTATACGCCTCTATTGGCTTTAAGTGAGCTAAAAACACACTTGCAAATATTCTCTGCTGTAAGCCCATATTTTTCCCTGAGGAATGGCTCAGTTCCTACACAACCGTAGGAGTCCTGCACGCCAATCCTTTTCACAGAAACAGGATGAACAGACGACAAAAACTCCGCAACGGCACTGCCCAATCCACCGATTACGCTGGCGTTTTCAGCCGTGACGATGAAACCGGTTTTCTTCGCACTCTCCAGAACGAGAGCTTCATCAAGAGGCTTCACTGTGATGATATCGACGACTCTGGCTTCGATTCCTTCCTTGGACAGCATCTCTGCCGCCTTGAGGCAGGTCGAGACCATGATGCCGCTGCCAATCAGCGTTACATCAGAACCTTCGCGGAGCACTTTGCCCTTGCCTTCCTCGAATTCAGTCTCTGGAAGGTAGATGTCACACAAATCTCTTCTTGGAGTTCGTATATAGGTAAGGCCGGGCCTGTCCTTGGTCTTACGCAGGAAATACGCGCACATGACGGCATCGCTCACATCCACGATGCAGGCACCGGGAACCGTGCGCATCATGGCGACATCTTCAAAGCACATATGGGTACCGCCATTGTGGGTAGCCATGATGCCGGCATCCGAACCGATGACACGGACACTCTTCTGCCCATAGCCAATGCTCAGAAAAATCTGATCAAAGACGCGGCGACTGGCAAAAGGGGTGAAACTGTGGACATAGGGCTTGAAGCCATTAAGAAACATACCGCAGGCTACGCCCACCATGTTCGCTTCCTGAATGCCCGCGTTAAAAACGTTTTTGGGGTACTGTTTCCAGATCCCCTGCGTTTTCAAAGACCCCATGAGGTCGGCATCCAGATAAACGACCCGATCATCTTCTTGGAAAAGCTGTTCTAAGGTTTCGCCAATGACCTGAAAAATTTCTTTTTCCGGCTTTTCTCCGGTGTAGCGGATCTGCATGTTATTCGACCTCCATACCGAGTCTGGCCGCCTGAGCTTCGAAATCCTGTTCGGCCTCAACCTGCATGGCTTCCGGGAAACCTATGCAATGATTATTTACCAGATTAGCGACACATTGAAGGCCATTGCCTTTGATAGTGTCGAGCACAATCATGGTGGGTTTATCTCCATTTTTCTGAACAGCTTCTGCCACAGCCTGCTGTATAGCGATGACGTCATCGCCCTTTACGCATACTGCATCCCAGCCGAAAGCTTTGTATTTGGCCACGGCATCCCCCAGGCGCAGAACTTCATCGTTGGTGCCGTCTATCTGTTTTTTGTTCCAATCAAGGAACGTAATGAGATTGCCCAGTTTATAATGTGCCGCAAACTGTGCCGCTTCCCAGATTTGGCCTTCAGCAGATTCTCCATCTCCGGTCACACAGAAGACACGCTGATCAGTTCTGCGCAGACGTGCGGCAAGGGCTACCCCGCATGCAAGCGAAAGCCCCTGCCCAAGGCTGCCGGTGGTAGCATCGACCCCTGGGACATGATTGCGATCACAGTGTCCGGGCAAGAGAGAGTTCGGCTTGTTCAGATTATCAAGTCGCTCTCCCGGAAAGAAGCCCTGCAGAGAAAGGGTTGAATACAAAGCCGGTCCTGCGTGCCCTTTAGAAAAAATCATAAAATCACGCTGATCCCAATCTGGTTCATCAGGGCGAACACGCATGAAGTCAGAGTAAACGACTGCCAGCATTTCAGCCAAGTCAAGGGAGCCGCCTATATGGCCACCGCGGTTAGATTTGATGGCCCGGATGATGCCAAGTCTGATTTTCAGCGCCGTCCGTTCAAGCTCGAGTCTGCTACTCAGAGTCATCAGTTAACTCCTACCGCTTCAAGGATAGTCTGAGCCATGTAGTCGATCATGGCATCAGTCATGCCAGGATAGACGCCAACCCAGAAGGTATTGTTCATGACTGTATCGGTATTGGTAAGGTCGCCAACGACCCTATAGGCTTCAGTTCTGCGGATCTGGTCGAAGCAGGGATGCTTGATAAGATTACCGCTGAAGAGAAGGCGGGTCTGCACATTGCGAGCTTCGATGAAAGCAGTAACCGCATTACGGTCAAGACCACTTTCGGGGCGCACCGTGATGAGGAAGCCGAACCAGGAAGGACGGCTGTTAGCAGCGGCTTCAGGAAGAATGAGACGGTCGGCAGCTGGTTCAAGGGCGGCACGCAGGCGATCCCAGTTGTGGCGACGCCGTTCGATGAAGGAGGGGAACTTCTTAAGCTGTTCGCATCCAACAGCGGCCTGCATATCGGTGACTTTCAGATTGTAGCCAAAATGGCTGTACACATACTTGTGGTCATAGCCGTGAGGCAGTTCTCCGTACTGGCCATCGAAACGATGCTTGCAGAAATTATCCTGACCGGAGGGGCAGATGCAGTCGCGGCCCCAGTCCCGGTAACTCAGGATGAGGCGGCTGAGGCGAGGATTGTTGGTATAGACACAGCCGCCTTCTCCCATGGTCATGTGGTGGGGAGGATAAAAACTGGAAGTGCCGATATCGCCCCAAGTACCAGTGAAGCGGGTCTCTTCGCCGATGGTATACTGAGAGCCGAGAGCATCGCAGTTGTCTTCCACGAGCCAAAGGCCATGCTTGTCACAGAAAGCTTTCACAGAGGAAAGATCGAAGGGATTGCCCAAGGTATGAGCCACCATCACAGCCTTGGTTTTTGGCGAAAGAGCCGCCTCGAGCTTATCGACATCAATATTGTACTGAGGGATGGTCACGTCCACAAAAACGGGAACGGCTCCATACTGCAGTGCCGGAGTCACCGTAGTGGGGAAACCGCAGGCAACGGTGATAATCTCATCTCCCTTCCTGATCTGTCTGTTGCCAAGCTCTGGAGCGGTAAGAGTCATGAAGGCAATGAGGTTAGCCGAGGAGCCGCTGTTGACAAGGTGAGCGAAGCGTACGCCTATCCATTCGGCGAACTTTTTTTCGAACTCGTCAGCGAAACGACCAGTTGTGAGCCAGAAATCAAGAGTGGCATCAGTAAGGGCGCACATTTCCTTTTCATCAAACACTCGAGAGGCGTAGCTGATTCTGTCTCCGGCAGCGAATTCTTTCCGAGGCGCCTTGAATTCCTTATAGTATTCAACAACTAAAGTTTTAATGTTTTCCCTAGCTTCAGCTTCGTTTTTCCACGCGGCCATCTCAATCCACCTTCTTTATCCAGCGTTGCAAAACATCGTCGTACACATGCTGTATCGACATGAAATCATCAGGTAATTCCTGAAACCATTGTAAAAAACCATTGCTGTCCTCAGTACGGTCACCGTTATTGAGGATGAATCCCTCAGGAAGCCTACAGTTGAAAAGTATGGCTATATTATGTCCTCGTTCTGCGGGATACGGAAGGCTGCCTTTCCTTCCTCGCCAAACGGAACGAACGGCCAAAGGGACTGGGGCGAAAAGCACTTCGCAACCTATTTCCTTCAGCGCGGTTTTTTGCAGTCGCTCCTCGATTCTTTCTCCGTAGCGAATACATCCTCCAGGAATGTGCCAACTCTTTTCAAAAAATTCGTCGTTTCTTCTTGAAAGGAGTATCCTTTCTGACTCATCTGTGATTAGAAGATCGATATTGGGAATTGGTGTAAGCCCTGAGATCAGAAGAAAAAGCTCCTCAGGCAGGCCATCACGAGCATCGATATTCGCCCGCCGCAACAGCTGAATGGCATTCAGCAGATCTTGGCGCAGTCTCATCTGGTTTCCACAAATTCGGCTATCTGCCTATCCATCACAGCGGGGATGTCGCCGCCTTCGAGCCACACCTTGGACCATTCGCAGGTCAGCTCCACGGCCTCGGCGATATGCCAGCGAGGGGACCAGCCAAAGGTATTCTTGAGCAGGGTACAGTCCAGCTTGAGGAAATTGGCTTCGTGAGGAGCGTTGGCCTCGGCTTGATTTTCCCAGCGGGCTTCACTACCCCACTTTTCGCAGAACAGATCTACTAGCTGGCCTGTGGTCACACAGTCGCAGTCATCCGGACCTACGTTGTACCAGCCCGCAAGCTCGGGCTTTTCCCACTGTGCTTGCACTATCATGAGGTAGGCCATGACAGGCTCGAGCACATGCTGATAGGGGCGTGTTGAGAAAGGATTGCGCACTCCGATGATCTTGCCTGCCTGCTGGGCGCGCACGCAGTCGGGTATGATACGGTCGTTGGCAAAGTCGCCGCCGCCGATGACATTGCCCGCGCGGGCCGTGCTGATGGGGAGTCTGCCATCGGTAAAAAAGCTGTTTTTGTAGCTGTGCGTGACCAGTTCCGAACAGCTCTTGCTGTTGGAATACGGGTCGAAACCGTCCAGCGGCTCGTTTTCTCGGTAGCCCCAGCACCATTCGTTGTTATGGTACACTTTGTCCGTGGTGACGTTGAGGAAACTCTTCACGCAGTTGGAAAGGCGTACGCATTCCAGCAGGTTCACCGTACCCATAACGTTGGTCTCGTAGGTGTAGTGCGGATCTTTGTAGGAATCGCGGACGATGGGCTGGGCAGCAAGGTGTATGACTATCTCCGGCTGGGCGGCACCAAAGGCGGACTTAAGGGCGGGAAGGTCGCGTATGTCGCCGATGACACTAGTCATCTTTCCCTCAAGTCCGGCCAGAGCGAAGAGGTTCGGCTCCGTAGGCGCGGGTAGGCTGTAGCCAGTGACTTCGGCTCCGGCACTCACGAGAACACGGCACATCCATGAGCCTTTGAAGCCCGTATGCCCGGTGACGAAAACACGCTTACCGTGGAAGAATCCAAGGTCGAAAGACATCATGGCTTACTCCCACACCTTCCACGGCGCTTTGCCGGAATCCCACAGTTCATTCAGCTCTACTTTGTCTTTGAGCATGTCCATGGGGTGCCAGAACCCATCATGTTTGAAGGCCTTGAGTTCGCCATCTCGGGCAAGATTCATAAGAGGAGTGCGTTCCCAGATGGTCTTGTCTCCTTCAGTGATATAGTCGAAGATCTGCGGTTCGAGCACAAAGAAGCCGGCATTGATCCAAGCGGAAGAGGCTGTCTTGGGCTTTTCCTGGAAGGATCGGATGGTACTGCTTTCATCCATATCGAGTACGCCGAAACGCCCCTGAGGCTGAACTGCGGTAAGCGTAGCTAGACGCTTGCTCTGCTGGTGGAACTTAACTAGCTCGGCGATGTTTACATCAGAAACACCGTCGCCATAGGTGAGCATGAATGGCGCGTTGCCGATATACTCCTGGGCCCGCTTGATGCGACCGCCGGTCATCGTGTCAATTCCGGTATCGAGCAGGGTAACCTTCCACGGTTCCACATTCTTCTCGTGTACCATTATCTCGTTGTTAGAGAGGTCAAACGTAATATTAGAATGGGCGCGAAAATAGCTCTCGAAATACTCCTTGATGAATTCCTGCTTGTAGCCGCAAAGCACTATGAATTCATTGAACCCGTAATGGGAGTATATCTTCATAATATGCCAGAGAATGGGCTTGCCGCCAATCTCGACCATCGGCTTGGGCCGTACGGAAGTTTCTTCTCCAAGGCGAGTACCGAAACCGCCAGCAAGGATTGCTACTTTCATAAAAACATTCTCACCATGCTATTGTTAGTTTATGCAGTGACAGAAGAAGAGCTTTCTTATGAGGGTGCCCCCCAAAGATCGCTTTTCCCAAACAGCCTCATAATCCCAGTACTCACCACGTCCCGGAGCTCTGCATCCTTTTACCCATGGTTTTCTGTGTCCTACATAGTGCAGAATATTCGCTGTACGGCTCAAATCATGGAAACCTGTCTCCTTACACTTATGTGTTTTGGTGACCTGACAGTTCCATGTCATTTCGAGCTCATGGATTCTACCTTGGAGTACACAGTTCAGCACGTCTTGATCGTGCATGACGATGCGGTCGTGATGCTCTTCGATAAAGCGGAAAAACTGTTCCTGCGTTCTTTCCTCACGCATGGCTTTCAAATCCATGAGGAAGAATCCCGCGTTGAAGTAACGACTCAGACTAAGCCTTTCGGACTGCTTGTCTTCATCGATGTCCTTCACTGCGGCCGCGATACAGTCATCAAGCTTTGTTTTCCATACAGGGGCGAGACTGGCTCGGCAGATCATGTCGCAGTCCATGTAGATACAGCGGTCAACCTGTATCAAAGATGGAATGAGCAGCCGATAATAGGTAGCCAGAGTGACATGGTTCTTTTCGGTGATGTTCAGTACCTTGCCAGAGAACAGAGCTTGATCGATGGGCAGAAACTCAATGGAAGCACCTCGTTCTGCTGTCATCGATTTTATTTTGTCCCTGTTTTCCTGCGTTATGCCGCCATCAAGAATGTGGAAGGACAGTCTGTCTTCCACTGACCGATTGGCAAGAACAGATACGATAGTTACGGCTAGAAATTTGGCGTAATTATCATCGGATGAAAGTACAATATGAATGCAATCTTTCATCACACCCTCACATTGTTCTCAAAGGAATTATTCCGCACCAGAGCCAGAGTTTCCGGCTTGTAATGACCTAAAATAGTTCGCAGATCGCGCTGGTTGATGCCGATGCTGACGAGGAAATTCGCGAAGGAATGGCGCAGATCCTGGATGCGCAGTTCAGGGCGGCCGAATATCTCGCGCACCTGCTGCCACTGGTAGGTGATGGATGCGAGGCGAGTTCCGTTGCGCGTGAAGAACAGCCACGGCACGTCATCGCGGCGCGGCAGTTTCTGGATGAGCTTCAGGGCTTCGTTGTTCAGCGGGATGAGATGCGGGCGGCCGGTGAAGGTCTTGTCAGTGAAGAGTGTGCCGTTCTTGAAGTCCACGTCTTCCCAGCGGGCGTAGAGGATCTCGGACTTGCTGGCGCCGGTGAGAAGCATCAGATGAATGGCGTTGGCTGCGGCGCGATGAGGAAAGTCCCTGAGCACGTCGAGAAGTCGGATAACTTCAGCAGAATCCAGCAGGATAGGAGCTCTCGTCGGCTTTGCGGGAAGATTGGCAGAGGCAAAATTGCGGCTGTCGGGCAGAATGCCCCACTGGACAGCGCAATGAAGGATAGACTTGACCAGCCAGAACAGACGGAAACGGGAGCTGTACGAAAGCCCGATGAGCTCCAGCGTGCGCACCCACTCCATAAGGGTATCGGTCGTGATATCCGAAAGACGCGACGCGCCGAGATGAGGCAGGACATGGCGTTCAAGATTGCCCTTGTCGGCTTTCCAGCTTCGCTTGTTCTCCTGCGCAAAAGGCAGATAGCGCTGTTCGACGAAGTCGCTCAGCAGAGGAGAGAGAGCGGAAAAACTATACGCGTCATTCGACACATGCTCGTGCCGGCCCTTGCGTCTTTCTTCTTCACGAATGTTGTCTTTGTCTGACAGTAACAACATATCCATCTGAAACCATTGACGTTTGCGTGTCTCTTGCTGACAGTCCTATGATGGCCACAGTCTGACTGTCAGTAAATTATATGGAATTATATAGTTTATCTGTATGTAATAGCAAGGTTAAAAAATTCGATTTGGAAATGGCAACTTGTGACCTTGGTAAAAAATCTTATTTTTTCAGTATGATAACAATCATTCTAAACTGTTTCATGTAATCACCTAAAATATAATGAAGATTTTGTAACCGCTTCAGATTTCTCTTTTGGAACTAATATAACCGTGACCACCTGTAAAATTATCTATTTGAATTCATAAGACTTTTTTGCTTCTTACTGACAGTCAGACTGATATAAAATTTCTTCTTATCCCAGCCTCCTTCCTACGATATTGGCGGCCTTCAAAAGCGAATCCTGTGCCAGATGGGCATAGCGGGTCGTTACCTTAGGGTCGTGATGCCCAAGGATTTTCTGCACCTCATATAAAGTACAGCCGTCGTTGACGAGAAAACTGGCAAAGCTGTGCCGCAGGTCATGCAGGCGTACGTCCTTCAATCCAGCCTCTGTACGCACTCTGTCCCAGACGGTGAAAACCGAAGTAATATGCCCTGCCGTTCTCGGACTCGGGAACAGCCATTCTGAACGGCGAGGGAGATCTGCCAGAACCTGCAAGGCGGCATCTGAAAGCGGAATGTGCCGCGCCTTGCCTGATTTCGAGAGTGGAACCGTAAGAATACGCCGAACTAAATCCACACTCTCCCATCGCGCGGCCAGGATCTCCGACTTTCGCGCCCCGGTGAACAGCAGAAGTCGAATCACGTGGGCTGTCTGCTGATCCTTCTCCTCTTTTAGAACTTCAAGGAGACGCCTAGCCTCGTCTTCTGACAGATAGCGCTCCCGGAACTCCTTTTCCGGCAAGACCTGAACGTCCCGCGCCGGGGAATTCGAAATAAATCCCCAGCGTTGAGCACAGTTGAAGACATATTTCAGCAAGAACAAGGCTCGATTGCAGGTCGAAGGAGCAAGTCCTCTACCCAGCATGCCTTCCTGCCAGTGAACCAACGTGAGACGAGTTATCGTCCCTAAAGGCATCTCTCCAAGTTCGGGCAGGATATCGCGTCGGAGTATGCCCTGTTCCGCCTTCCAGCTCCGTTTTCTGCTCTTCGCGTGGGGCATATAATGCTCGTGAATGAAGGCGGAAAAGGTCAGCCTGTTTCCTGAACGAACGTCTAAAGTTTCCAAGGAGCCGCCGGATTCCACGAATTTATGGATTTCATATGCCCGTACTCTAGCCTCCAGTACATCCATTTCGGCAAGGGAACCTATCCGTATCAGCTTTTGCTTTTTAAGCTTTTTACGTATTCGAAAGTACCATGTACCCGCCCCGTTTGGGCGATACTCCAGCAGAAAACCGGGGATGTCGGCATCCATATAGATTGTTCTTTTGATATGTGCAGTCCCCTTTATGCGTCCCACAGCCGCTTTGGTAAGTTCACAACGAGGCATAGCCATCCTTCTTACTATTTATAGAAAATCTTCCATATCGAAACACCTACTAAAAATATGAGAACTGTTATCCCAAGTCCTCCTATGACCATGCCTGCCGGGACATAGTAAGCATTCTCCAGCGGCAGAGATTTCCCCAGTCCCGCACAAAGTCCTGCCCAGTAGGTCATACTTCCGAAGGCCATCAGGCAGAGGATGATGAGCAGATAGATCGGCATCAGCGGCATGATATGCACTCGGGCTGTCAGCTTTTCCGTCTGTTCGATGACGCTTTGTATCAGCCGGTTCTGGGCGTTTGCGGCCTCGTGGTCGGCGGTTTCACTCACTCGTTTCAGCAGTTCCGAAGTCGAGTCTGTAATCTTTTTCGGCAGCTGTTCGTAGTATGCCTTCTGGTACTCCATGGCGATGAACAGCATCCATACGGCATCATCGTCTTGCAGATTCAGCGCCTGCTGCATCATGGTCAGCCGATGGTATTCCTCGCGAGTGACCTTGCTTCCGCGCATCCGTTCCAGATGTTTGATGGCGCTAACTGCCATGATTCACCTCCAGTGCAGCATCCAGTACGACGGCACAGGCCCGTCGCCAGCGCTGGGTTTCGGCTCTCGTGCCGAACGGCATTTCCTCCAATGCCTTCTGAATGGAGCATCGCTTCGAGTACAGCCAGTCGGCCACACGATTCGCCACAGCCGGAAAGTTGAGCGTCATTCCTCGCTGTTCAATGGCAATCTTGGCCCGAGAGTTGTTGTAGATGTCGAAGCGGTTCGCCTCGCCAAAGTACAGGTTGCGGCATACATGGATGGTCGTTTCCGGGAGGGCTTCCATGAACGAATGCAGGAGTTCCACGGAGTCGCGGTGGCGATTGATGATCCAGAAGACCACCAGCTCTCGCCCCATTTCCTTCAGTGCGGACTTCATGATCTCGCCATAGCTCGCCGTGCTTGTTTTCGTCCGCGCCGCCGCGTTGATGACCACCGCATAATCAGAATATTCCTGCACGGTATCGAGCAGACCCACCCAGCCGTCCGCATCATCCAGACTGTTCATACGGCACTGAAGATTCGGCAGGCCAAGGCTGGCGTGCGCCTTATACACGTCGGGGTTGTCAGTATCCGTATCCACGAGCAGGATGTTCTGCCCTCGCTCCAGCAGATAATCCACCAGCGCAAAGGCGAAGAGGCTCTTGCCCACGCCGCCCTTACTGCCGCCCACATAATAAACATTGGCATCTTTCATTTAGAGTTCCGAGTCGGGTTTGTCCGGCGTGAAATAAGCCGGAACGTTTTTCTTCTCCTCCCGTTTTGCTTCGGGAGAGCGCTTCGTTTTCCTCTCTGTCGCAGAAGGATGCCTGTCTTTTGACGGCTTCCCCTGCGGCTCTTTTTGGGTCTCAGCCTTCACTTCGGCCAGCTTCTTTCTCAGCGTAGTGACGGGGATGGAAACATTTCCTTTTTCCAGAATGTCCGCCAGCTCCTTGAAGCTGTAGCCTTTCTCCATAGCCTTTTTCAGATGTTCGAAGAGCATCTCTGCCGCTTCGTCGCGGGTCTTGCCGAGCCTCTTGTCCGGCAGGTCATCCAGCGTTTTCCGCATGGATCTGATGCTGTCATCTTCGATGCGTATAACTTTTCCCATGCTCACATCCTCATGCGGAAGCTGTCCTCTTTGCGTTCGCGCTTCCGCCGTTCAGCCTGAGCAATAAGCTCTGCAAGTTCTCGTACAGCTTCCCAGCATCGCCGCAGGAGCTCCGCAGTTCGTCCACTTCGGCTTTCAGGCGAAGCATCGCTTCCTCCTGCCGGAGCAGACGGCTGGCAAAGTCCCTGGCGTTCTGCCGGTTCTCCGATTCCATCTTTTTCAGCGCCTCGATAAGCAGGCGTTCGGTTTCTTTCATTGATGATTCTGTCCTCTAAATTTTCCGCTTGCTCCGGCCATCGAGCCGGATAGCGTTTTCGGTTGATGCGTTTTCGTTTCTCCAGAACGCGCTCCAGCTCTTCTTCCAAGCTGATGATACGTTTCTGAATCTCCTGTTTGTTAGGTCGAACTTCCTTCTCGAGACTCTCCTCTTTCTGCCTCCATGTCTCCAAGAAGATGCCGCCCCTGAGCCTCACACGAAGACCGGATTCCGGCACGACCACGCCGATGTAATCCCTGCCAGCGCGTGATATATGCAGGCCTTCTTCCTTCAGGATGCGAAGCACATCCTCACGGCTTTTGATGTCGCCTTGAATGAGTCTACCTTTTAGAAGTTCTGCAATGGACGCTTTCGCCTCGTCGCGATCAGAGCTTTTGATTTCGTGATTCCAGCGCGCGGCCTGCGCGTGAAGGAGATCTGCCTTATCGGGAAGAAAGTCGCGGGCGCGTGCTGGATCGTCCGGTCTTGCCCAGCCTTCGCGCCAGTTGAAGAGCTCGCGAAAGACGGCGAAGTCTTTCTGCCATCCGGGCGGACAGGCATTGAAATCCTTGCCGCTCGATAGCTCCATGCGTGGGATGAGGAAGTGAAGTTCGTGATGCCCGGCGTGTCTGTGACGTACCCAGAGTATGTGCCGCTGATCTGCTTCCAGTCCGGCAAAAGCTACGCGCTCGAAAGCGTCCATAACATCGCGCTCCTGTGCCTCGTTCACGTCATCGTCGGGATGCCATGCGAGCACACCAGACGTGAATTTCCAACGCCGTTCGATGCTGTTGATAAGCGCGGCTGTGAGCTTCGGGTCGCCACGAAGCACTTCGGGCGGAAACTCTTTGCGTGACGGTACATCCTCACGGATGAGGTAGCGGACAGGACGATCACCATCACCCGTGCCGTGGGGGAATACTTTCATCAGCAAGGATGCATTCATCCCCGTTCTCGCCAGTCGCGCCGAGTGCGAAGTTTTCTATCTGCGTCTCAAGGTTCGTCAGCGCTGCGAGAACTTCTACGGCTTCCAACGATTCCTTATAGGTATTGGCCCAGCGTGCTATCTGGTTCAGGTTCGATCCGATGCGTGCCAGCTCGCGGAGTAGCCTTTTTTCCTCCGGCGTGCGTCTCAGGCGCAGGCCCAGACAGGTCTGCCGGATGTAGTCCGAAACGCTCATGCCGTGGATTCCTGCGTTCAGCTTGAGCAGGTCGCGCTCTTCCGGATGAACGCGGATGACCACCGCCGTTGAGCGGGCGTGTGTTGTTTTCTTCATTCAGTTCCGTTTTTCTGAAGCGGGGTTCGAAGGGGCGGCAGCCCATCGCCAGCCGTGAGTAGGCGCGGAGCGTCTATACGAAACGTATGCTGGCCTTCAGAAAGAAGCCCGGAGTTTCGGACAGACTTTTTGCTCTGCTTCTGAGGAGTGCGATGGATTGCCGATTTGGAACGACTGTTCGGCGGGAACAGGATGAGGTACCGGAGTAGCCTTTCAGAATAGCTCCCGCCGTTGTTTGGGCGCATCGCCTATTCCCTCTTCGGAGTTCTGCGCTGTGCCGAATCCGGGCTTTCCAGCGTGGATACGGAACGGGCATGGAAGAAGGCTTCGAGGTCGGCCATGTCGTAGAGGACGCGCGAACCTATTTTGGAATAGCGCGGGCCTTTGTGTTTGCATCGCCATACTTCCAGTGTGTTGGGCCGGACACCGAGATACTCAGCCGCCTCGGCGGTGTTCAGTTTCTTTTGGGTTTCGTTCATGTTTTCTCCTTTGGATTTTTGCCGCCGACGATGGGAATCGGGGGATTGCAAAGGAGAATAGCCAGCGGGCGGAGAAATAAAATCTGCCGCTCTGAAAAAAGATTAAAGAAAAATCTCCGAGCTCTGAAAAACTCGGAGATTTTTGAATAGATATTCTTTGATTTTAGCTGGTTGTATTATCTGTGAGTTCTGTGCCGCGCATAAAAAATTTGACTCAGAACTCTGTAATTCTAACGTTTTTGACCAGCTCCCGGCGAGCTTTTCGCCCTGTCGCCAAGGGCTTCGCGAATGAGTGCCATTCCCCAGCCTTCGAGGGAATACGGCGTACCATCCTGCTCTTTCTTCGGAGTGTGAAGCAGAGCCTTGATAGTCGGTTTGAGCTCGGGGTGACGTTCCAATTCGTCCTCGAAGGCCTGCTGTATTTGCGGCCTTGTGTACTCCGTATTCGGCGTGGCAAGGAGATCGTTGACCAGCGGCGCGGCGACTCGCCAGAAGGCTATCCTGTCGCGCTCACGCTTGTCGGCCTTGCCTTCACGAGCATCGGCGGTCTTCGCTTTGTTGAAGATTTCGGCGTTCTCTTCGCGCAGTCGGACGAGTTCCTGGTCGGCTTCGTGGGCATCGTGTTCTTTAATGGAAAGCGCGGCCTTGAGCTTGTCGTTCTGGTCTTTCAAGGAGGCAAGGGCCGAAGAGTTCACCGTGCCGAAAGTACGCTTGTATTCTGATGCAAGGAAGTCGAAATCCCCGGCATCGAGGCAGAGCTTCTGAGAGCCGATAAGCGTTTCCAGCAAGGCAAGACTGCGCATATCCGCCTGAGCCCCGTGGCGGTAGTAGCGAGCCTGGACGTTTTCATTCTCCGGCTCAAGAAGCGGCTTTTCGGTGATGTAAAGCGGGATGCGGAACTTTTCGATGATGTCGAAGCGGTCGCGCGGTTTCTGCACGCCGAGTCTGTCCATGGCAGAACGGAACTCCACCGCACAAGGCAGGATTACGGGAGTTGACCAGTTTCGATTGCCTGCCCAGCGGATGATGAGCCAGCTTACGAGGGCTAAAAGAATGGAGCAGAAGATAATGATGCTGGCAAGCGCAAATCCTCTTTCAGCAAGGATGTTCGCCAGCATATGAAGAGACTGCTCGGAAATATCAGCCTTTTTTTGGAGTGAAGCCAGAGCGTTATTAATATCGTGCTGGATTAGTCGGTCGATAGCATATGTCACGGCAACGCTGCATACCCCATAGACTGCCAGACTGAAAATTTTCTGCCAAATACCTTTTTGAAATGTGTTGAGTTTCTTGTCGGAAAGTTCCATAGATGTCCTTTGGATGTTGTGGTTGAGGGGAAGAAGATACGAAAAAAGGCCACCGTGAAATTCACGGCAGCCTTTTCTTTGAATTGGTGGAAGCTGTTATCGTTCGGCTCTTGCCAGACAGCGCTTTTTGAAGAAGGCCATGCCCCAGAGGAGGACATTGTCGAGTTCTTCCCTCACTTCCGCATCGTATTTTTTTTCTACGATCTGGCGGAGCGCTTCGCTGACGTTCGCATCGAGATCCTTCAGCGTACTGGAGTGCTTGGTTTCGATAACGGCTGCGCGTGCATTTCGACGGTCGATGATGACGATATCTGGTCGTCCGTAGCCGACTTCGTGATTAGACTCCACATCGTAGCCACAGCCGATGAAGAGGCCGACAAGGACAGCATGATAGAAATCTTCATGATGGTCGTCATGAAAACTGATGCTGTTCAGCAGAATTTGAGCGAGCTGCCTGGTGAAGCGTTCGCCGTCGCCAGCCCAGAAGGCATCGAGCAGTTCTTCACGCGGAGTCACCTTCATAGTGTCGGTGAACCATGTGCGGACAGATTTGATGAAAATCTTGCGGATTTCCTTGTTAGGAATGACAAGGCGCGTCTTATCGCCAAAGCCCTCTTCCTGAGCTTTAGTCAGATAGCCGGTAAGATAGAGCATACTCCAGAGATTCTCTTCGGAAGAATGTACCGTGTCATAGGTCAGACTTTCGACAAGCTCGACTTCGATACTTTCGCCGGATAGGAGCGTCTCGAACTTCTTGTTAGTGTTGAAATCCGTTCTTCCAATGAACTTCTTAATGATGCTGTTACTGCTGGTATTGCTCCAGTAGGCCTGCGGCTTTGCGTTGGGATCGGTCTGAAGATCGTCCACATACTGGAGGATGTCCCACGGACAGTAGATTTCCTGACCGAGGCCGAAACGATAGCCGTCGTACCACTCACGCATCACATCTTTCTTGTCGGAAAAATGGGCGTCAGAGAGCAAAGCATCGACCTCCTGAGAGGTGAAGCCGAATTTGTCGGAGAATTTCGGATCGGAAATGCCGTAGCATTTAAAGTTGTTAAGCCCGGTGAAGATGCTCTCTTTGGCGATACGCAGACAGCCAGTCAAAACTGCAAGCTGAAGGGAGGGGTTGGTCTTAAGAGCGGCACCCAGCATATTACGGATGAACGTGACCATCTCGGAATAATAGCCGTTCTGTTCGGCTCGCGCGAGCGGCACATCGTATTCATCGATGAGCAGGATGGCAGGCTTGCCCCAATGGGAGTGAAGAGCTCGGCAGAGTGTAAACAAAGAGACTTCCAGCAGGGCGGGAGAGCCTTTTTTGAACATCAGGGTGGAGAGATCTTGCCGATCTGATTCACTAACCTTGGGCGAGGTGACAAGATATTCATGCTCAATGCAGAGACCGCTGATAATGGCAGCAACATGCTCAAGAGCGTGCTTAAAATTCTGACCTTCGATAAGCTTCAAGGAGAGAAACACGGAGGGATATTTGTTCATCCACGCACCGCAAAGGCTCTCATTCCTAGAAATTGCCAGCCCTTCAAAAAGTTTTCTGCTGTCCTGACGGATGTCGAAAAATTCCTGAAGCATGGTCATGTTCAGCGTTTTGCCGAAACGACGAGGGCGTGTGATGAGAGAGACCATGGGAGGCGTCTGCGAGAGCAGTTCCTCCAGGAACATCGTCTTATCAATATAGTAGCAGTTGTCTTCCCGGATGCGCCGGAAAGATTCGCCGCCAATGAGGATATTGGAAGCTGACATAGTATGATCTCCTTGAGCTCTTTTCAGTATCCCAGCAACAGCGCAACGTGTCAACGAGGCGACTGCTGTTCAGAAAGGATATAAAACTATTTTCCTGCTTCTCCGAAAAGAGAAGAGGCTACGCCGGAAGCCCTGCGCAGAGCCTCATCATGCAGGTGAGCATAACGCTGAGTCATCTGCGGGCTGGAATGTGTCATCAGCTTCTGGAGTTCGTACATGGAAACCTCGCCGGAGCTGGCAAGCCATGAGGCAAAGGCGTGTCGCAGGCCATGCAGAGGGCGGAAATTTTCCGGCAGACCGGCCTTCTCGCGTATATCATTAAGAAAGCCAGAGATGTTGGCACGAGGTTTACTCGGATCCTTGCCGGGGAACACATACGGACTGCCGGAGCGTGGAATGCCGCTCAGAATCATCCGTGCCTGGTCGTTCATGGGAATGGTATCAGTCTTGCCTTTCTTGGCTATTTCGCCACGAAGCGTGATATAGCCGCGCTCAAAGTCGAGATCATCCCAGCGGAGATTGAGGAGCGCACTGCGCCTCATACCGGTGAACAGCGCGAGACGCACCAGCGAGGACATGAGCTGATCCGGCGCTTCATCCAGAACCTTCAGCAGTCGCTTTACCTGTTCAGAAGTAAGGTTTTCTGTAACGCAGTTGTCCACAGTCGGCATGATAATGCGAAGCCGTCCGGGAATGGATTCGATCAGCTCCTTCTCGACAGCGAAGTTCAGCATACGTTTTAAAAGGGTGAGGACGTGCTTGATTGTCTGCGGGGCTCGACCTGCCTTCTCCATGCGACGGGTCAAGGAATCGAGGTCGGAGCTGGTCAGCTCTTCGATGGTCTTATGCCCCAGATGGGGAGAAATGTGCAGATTGAAACGGGTGCGGTCATCGTTGATACTGCGGTTGCGGCTTTTGCTTTCCTCGAACATCTTCCAGATACGGTCGAGGGAGTAGCGGGACAGCTCTTCAGCTCTGGCCTGCCTTATGGCCTCACGCTTCTCCTCGTTGGACTTGTCCTTGCCTTCGATACGCAGGCCACGGATAGCCGAAGCCTTCGACGCGGTCATGTTGTCCCGGAACTGGCCACCGACCTTTTCTTCGATGAGCTTGCCGTTCTTGCGATAGCGGATGAAATAGACTTTTTCGAGACCATTTCCGTTGGCGCGAGGAGCCTCCACAAAGAAGACACCTGCGTAGCCAACTACGGTCTGCCTTTTTCTGCTTGCCATAGAGTTTTTTCCTTTTTTACTGGATTTGCCCCACACGTATATAGCTTGATAGGGCATAACTTATTGATAACGGCGAAAATAGCTGTTTCTTTCTGCCCCACACTCTGCCCCACAGATAACGTAAAGTTCAGTCGATGTCATCGGCTTTTCTATCCAAGAAATGTTTTGTAACTATTTAGAATATAAAAGATAGTAAAAGTGGGGCAAATTGTATCAAACATTAGTTATCGGCCTTTCACGCCGTCAACAGCGGTTCAAATCCGCCTGGGGACGCCAAATTTGAGTACAATGAAGAACGCCAAGATGCATAACATCTTGGCGTTCTTTGTTTTTTCTTTCCGGTATGGTTTCCCGAAGTCCAGCCTCGTCCGCTTGCATCCAAACATTTTATGGGTATATCCGTAGGTAGAAATGTGGTATGACATTTCTGATACCTACATGAATAACCGCGCGGAATCAAAAATATTTTTATCCATGTGGGTATTTCTTCGTCCAACGACAGCCAAGGAGTGCCCATGCCTCTTACCGATACCCATATCCGCAGTCTGAAACCCGACATGAAGCCCCGCAAGTATTTCGACGGCGGCGGCCTTTTTCTCTTCATTCCCACCAGTGGAAGCAAGCTCTGGAGAATGGCCTACCGTTTTGACGGAAAGAGCAAGCTGCTCAGTTTCGGGGAATACCCTACCGTATCTCTCAAGGATGCCAGAGAACGCCGCGAAGACGCGAAGCGTATGTTGTCCAGAGGCATCGACCCGTCAGACCATAAACGGCAGATACGACAGGCCAGAGTCATGGCGGAACGCGACAGTTTTCAGAATATCGCCAGAGAATGGCATGAAACCCGCATGGCGGAGTTTTCTGAAAAGCATCAGGGAACCGTCATGTACAGGCTGAAAACCTACATCTTTCCGCGCATCGGCAAAACGCATATCGCCAAGCTGGAAACACGGGAGATCATGGATGTGGTCAAGCCTCTGGAGCAGAGGGGAAACTACGAGACTTCCCGGAGAGTGCTGCAAATCATCAATCAGGTGTTCCGCTATGCAGTCATCACGGGCCGGGCAAAGCACAATATCGCAGCCGATCTCCGAGGAGCCTTGAGGCCGAGAAAAACGATCCACCGCGCGGCGGTGCTGGAACCGGAAAAAGTCGGTCAGCTTCTGCGGGACATCGACGCCTACGAAGGCTATTTCCCTCTGATCTGTGCCTTGAAGCTGGCTCCGCTGGTCTTCACCCGTCCCACGGAACTGAGGGCCGCTCAATGGAAGGAATTTGACCTTGAGGCCGGGGAATGGCGTATCCCTGCCGAACGCATGAAAATGCGCCGCCAGCATCTTGTGCCCCTGTCCCGACAGGCAATGACCATTCTCCAAGAACTTCAAAAATATTCCGGGGAGGGAACATACCTTTTTCCCTCCATCCGCACGGAGGTACGGCCCATTTCCGATGCGACCATGCTCAATGCGCTTCGGCGCATGGGCTACCAGAAGCACGAAATGAGCGTGCATGGTTTTCGCTCCATCGCATCCACACTGCTCAACGAACTCGGCTACAACCGAGACTGGATAGAGCGACAGCTTGCCCACGGAGAACAGGACGAAGTGCGGGCAGCATACAATTACGCGGAATACCTTCCGGAACGCAGAGAGATGATGCAGGCTTGGGCGGATTATCTGGATGGGCTGCGCAACGCAAAGCGGAAAGGAAGCGGAGATACGGTATGAAAGAGGACGCCATGACAGAACGGGATGTCTGTATCGTTATCGGGAAAACAGAGGATGAAACTCAGGTGACGGATAACGACACTGGCTGGAGCGAAGAAGAAAAGGACCGTATGAGACAATACGGCTATGACGACATGGACATTATCCGGGCGTGGTATAGCTGAAAAAGGTTTTACAGGAAAACAGCGGTAGCAAGGACATGGGAAGTCCCTGCCGCTGTTTTTTGTTGTCCATTTTTTGACGACAGACTATGCTTTTCTCCATGACAGACCGGCAAATCATTACCCTAGGCAGAGTACGGCAGGCGTATGGCCTGACCGCCAGAGAAGGCGACATGCTTGTTCAGGCGCTCTGGCCTGACGCCGTTCAGCCTCTGGAATTGTGGCGCACCACATATGAATCCTGCTGGCAGGCATTTGTTGCGGGCAGACACGCCGCATATGGAACGCAGATACCGGAATTTCCTTCAGTGCCGGAACCGAATATGGGCATTCAGACGTATCTGCTTGGTTTTGATGTAATGGAATTTTTCAGAAAGATATCAACGATTGTTCCTCTTAACTCCCTGCGATATGGACTGAATGTCATTCTTGAAGAATCCTTTGAAGATACGGCTTTTGTCTTTCCCGAGGCACGAGAATTTCTGTTCAGCAGTCTGGAGAGACTGAAAACAGAAGACTTCTTCGAGCAGTATTCATCGGACTCGCCTCTCTTTGAGAAGCCGATATTCTCCATTCCTGCCTCAAGTTATCACTTCATCGCGCATATCTTTGCCGATACCATAATGGTGGATAGGGACGTTGCTATCAGATATCTCCGTTATTATCCTCTGTGCCGGGAAGTGAAAGGCATCACCCGTGCCCTTGTGGAGGTCGTTTTACAGACAGCTTCGCCGGAATCGTCCGTTGCCGACAAAGGGGCGGCAGTTCCCCTGTGTGAAAGGTCACCGCAGGATGAAAAACTTATTTTCCGTATTCCCAGAGCCTTCTGGGAAGGAAGGCCGGACGCCGCTGTCCGTGACGCCATGAAAGAAAAGTATCCTCTTTCAGTCATCGCTTATGTTCTCCTGTACTGGTGTGGTCCTCAAAAATCCGAGACCAGTCACAAAACTCCGCAGGGCAGAAAGACGCATGTGGGACGTTTGCTTGCGGGCAAAGAGTACAGGGACGACAAATCCTATCGCAATTTGATGGATATGCTCCTCAAGGAAGCGGAGACATACGCCATAATCAAGGCGTGACCAGCCTGCTGTTTTCCCGTCTTTTTGAGAAGTTCCCGTTCTTTCCCCGTCCGATTCCCTCACGGGAATCTTTGGACGTGTGCCAGAGTCTCCTGAAATCCAAACAGATTCAGGAGATTTTTTATGAAACAGCATCAACCGTCCATTCCCGCTCACGGCCTTTTGCGTCTTCCTCAGGTTCTCAGCATGATACCCATAAGCAAGAGCGCCTGGTGGGAAGGCTGTCGGACCGGGCGTTATCCCAAACCCGTGAAACTCGGCCCCAGAACTACGGTCTGGAGAGCAGAGGACATTGCCGCGTTCATCGAAAGTCTTGGCAGACAGGGGGAAGAACATGAGTAATCCCCTGCAAAATTTTCGGGACCTCCTGACCGACAAGGGCTTGATTCCGTCTGACATCGAAGCGGACGGGAAACTGCATCGTTGTCCCACGCAGACCAGGCCGCATAAACAGAACGGCGCATACATCGCGCATGTTGACCCTCCTGCCACGCTCTGGTGGTGCAACTGGGAGAGCGGAGACCAGGGGACGTTTACTGAAATGGATCAGAGAACGTTCTCCCCGGCTGAAAAGGAAGCATGGCAGAAACGGCAACGCAACATTCGTCATCAACGAGAGGAAGAATGTGCCCGCCGGTATGAAGCAGCGGCAAAACAGGCCCAGGGCGTCTTGGAGGCATCTTTTCCCTGCTCGTCGGAACACCCATATTTACGGCGTAAAGGCGTTCCCGCGCTTGGGGACATACGTCAGACCCGGAGCGGTCTGCTGCTCCTTCCCGTCAGGGATATATCGGGAACCTTACAAAGCCTGCAATATATCGCCCCGGACGGGACAAAGCGCTTTCTCATGGGCGGCAAAGTACAGGGAGGACATTTCATTATTCCCGGCAAGTCGGGAAAGCCTCTAGTTCTTTGCGAAGGTTACGCTACGGGAGCAAGCATCCATCTTGCCGTCAACTGTATCGTATATGTGACGTTCTCAGCCAATAACCTGCCTGTCGTGGCCAATCTTGTGAGACACAGATTCCCGGATGCTTCCATCCTCATTTGTGGCGACAATGATGAAGCAGGCCGCAGTAAAGGGCAGGAAGCTGCTCAAGCAGCACAGGCTCGATTGGCCCTGCCCAAGTTTACCACCGGCGAGGGGAAAGACTTCAACGACCTGCATCAGAGTGAGGGGCTGGAAGAAGTTCGCCATCAGGTGGAAGAGGCCATGCATACAGCTGCCCGTCCGTCTCTGATTTCTCTGGACATGGGGGAGTTTCTTTCCATGTCCATACCTGAACGGGGGTATCTTTTATCCCCCATTCTTCCGGTTCAAGGGATAGGCATTCTGTATGCTCCGCGCGGTATCGGCAAGACGTTTGCGGCCCTGAGCATAGCCGTTGCCGTGGCTTCCGGCGGTGCGGTGTTCAACTGGCGTGCGCCGATGCCTAAACGAACGCTGTATGTGGACGGGGAAATGCCTGCCACATCCATGCAGAGTCGTCTTGCAGCGCTTGTCAGCGGTATGTCCGTTCCTCCGCATACGTTGAAAAACATGGCGCTCATCACACCGGACCTGCAACCCTGTCCCATGCCGGATTTGTCCACCGCCGGTGGGCAGAGTATGATTGAGCCTTTTCTGCAAGGCGTGGACATGGTGGTGCTGGACAACATTGCTACCTTGTGCCGCACCGGCAAGGAAAATGAATCGCAGTCCTGGCAGACCATGCAGGCATGGCTGCTGGAGTTGCGCCGCAGGGGTATGACCGTCCTGCTTATCCATCATGCCGGAAAATCCGGCGACCAGCGCGGCACCAGCGCCAGGGAAGACATTATGGACACGGTGATCAGCCTGCGCAGACCCAGGGAATACAGTATGGCCGAAGGAGCACGTTTTGAGGTCCACCTGACCAAGGCACGGGGCATACTGGGTGATGACGCCAAACCGTTTGAGGCCAATCTGGTTACCGAAGGTAATGCGCTGCACTGGCAGGTCAGAGAGCTGGAAGACGTTGAACTGGAAAGCTTGAGACGACTTTTAAAAGAAGGCTACAGCATCCGCGACTGCGCAGAGGAAATGGGGAAATCCAAGGGGGCCATCCAGAGGCTGAAAAAGAAATTGGAGGAACATTTCTGAAGGCTCATATGATCAGGTGTACCGCTGTACCGCCTCTTACGCCGTGGTACAGCGGTACACCCGCAATATTCGATCCGTCAGTTATCCGGTGATGTCCGGTCAGGTCCGAATACGTCATCCCCTTTTGTACCGCCTGAACGGGAAAAGTGTACCGCTTTTCTGCCGCATCAGAAATGGTGCAGTCATGGATACAAGGAAGTTTCATCATGTCCTACCTCGTCCTCCATATGGATAAGTTCAAGAAAGAAGCCATACGCGGCATCCAGAGCCATAACCGGCGGGAACGGGAGAGCCGCAGCAACCCCGATATTGACTACGACAGAAACTCAGCGAATTACGAACTGCACGAATCCGCGTCGACAAACTATGCCGAGACCATTCAGCGCCGCATTGACGCTCTTCAGTTGGCCAAAGCAGTGAGAAAGGACGCCGTGCGCATGTGCGGGCTTATCGTTACCTCCGACAGCGCCTTTTTTCAGAGCCTTTCTCCAGAGGACACCAGGCGATTCTTTGAGGAGAGCAAAGCCTTTCTCGCCGAGTTTGTAGGGGCGGAGAATGTCGTTTCCGCAATGGTTCACATGGATGAAAAGACGCCGCATATGCACTTTTTCCATGTGCCGGTCACGCAGGACGGGAGACTCAACGCCAACAAAATTTATACGCGTCAGAGTCTGCGAAAACTGCAATCCGAACTTCCCGCCTATCTGCAAAGCCGGGGTTTTGCCATTGAACGAGGCGTGGAGCAGACGTCCGGTTCCGCCAAAAAGCATCTGGATACCCGCGAGTTCAAACAACAGAAGGAGGAACTGGCACGTCTGGCGCAGGAAGCTGCTGTGCTGATGCGGGATTCTCTGCGGTCACTTGGGATTCTGGGGCAACGCGAAGAGGAATTGAAAAAGAGCATCGAAGCGTATGAGCGGCAGGCCGAGGAGGCGGAAAAAGTCCTTCGCCAGAACTCTTCCTTGCCGAAAGTCTCACTTTTCAATTATCCGTCTGTGCTGGAAAAAGCCTCCTTTATTATTGAGGAGCTGAAAAAAGCGCTGGCCGTCAAGCATCTTGTCCAGACAGAGAAGGAAATCCTGAAACGGGAAGTGGACTCGCTGCGCAAAAAACAGACACGCCTTGAAGCGGAATACACGTCCCACAGGAAACAAAGCCATGAGGAACAAGAGGCGCTGGAATCTCAATTGAAGAAAATGAAGAGAGTCATGGCCGGCTATCGGGAATTTTTGCTTCTGCCGGAAATCAGACCACTGCATCTTGAGTTTGTGGAGCGCAAGCGTGCCGAACAGCTCAAGCACCAGGAAGAGGGACTGCAGTGGCGGGAGCAGGACGCGCGGGACAGCGAGCGTCAGCAGGCGCGTTCCGCCTGTGGCATGAGAATGAGGTAAGGCGTCGGCGGGAAATCTTCGCAAAGGGCGAAGATATAGCCCACTATGCTTCACTTTGTGAAGCGTGGGCGACCGTTCCGCTCGACCAGAAAGTCAAAAGACATAGGAGATTATCAGCCATGGGCGTATTTGACTCATGGCTGATATTAGCAGAATAGGATTGGCCAATTGTAATTCTTTCAAGACTCGATAGACTAGCTTTTGATGATCTCCTTGAAGCAGCAGAGCTTGCGGAGTTTGATAGAAAAGTTTATATTAATGAACAAATACTAGAAAATCTTATATTGGTAAGCTTTCAAATGTTGGCCTGTATTAAAAATATTTAAAATTGTCATGTGATGTTTTTATTAAAAATATTTTCTCAATAAATTAATATAAATGATATGAAGATAATTAATACTATTATTTATTAATATTCTATTATAGTCGGCAACATGTTGAAAGGGTCTGATAATGACGGAAGATATGCATAAGAATAATGCCATGAGTATGGTACAGGTTTCTGAATCGGAAGCTGTAATGGAAGGAAGTGATACCAGCACTCTTCCTGAAGAGAAAGAGGAGCTCATTACCCAACCATTTGATACGCGTGCCATTCGTATTGATTCTAAGTCCGGCAACATGAATACCCTGTTGGATCGACTGGAAAATGATGAAATTGATCTTGCCCCTGATTTTCAACGGCAAGCAGGGATTTGGAATGAGAGGAATCAGTCTCGACTGATGGAGTCGCTCATGTTGCGTATTCCTATTCCCGCCTTTTATTTTGATGGTACCAATGATGAAAAATGGCTTGTCGTAGATGGGTTACAACGTCTAACAGCTATTCGTCGCTTTGTTATTGATCAAGATTTGAGATTGAGTGATCTTGAGTACCTTAAGGAACATGAAGGTAAGACTTTTTCTGAACTTCCACGGCCTTTGCAGCGGGCCATTCGGGAAGCGGACCTTGTCTGGTATCTTATCATGCCCGGTACCCCAGCAAACGTGAAGTTCGATGTTTTTCGCCGCATCAATACCGGTGGATTGCCGCTCAGCTCGCAAGAAATTCGTCATGCACTCAACGGTAAGCCGGTGACAGATATCATTAGGGTGTTGGCGGAAAGTGACGAGTTCAAGAGCGCGACGGCCTGTGGTATTTCAGCCAAGCGTATGGATGACCGTGAATGTGTGACCCGTTTTTTGGTGTTTTCTGTTTTTCCTCCAGAGAGCTATGACAAAGATGACTTTGATGCTTTCCTGAATACCGGAATGCGCTATCTGAATGAACATGCGTGTCTTCTGGAAGACTTGCAACGTCGTTTTTTGCGCGCCATGCAGGCGGCAGAACGTATTTTTGGCAATGATGCATTCCGTAAGCGTTATCACTCTGATGCTACTCGTTTTCCTGTCAACAAGGCTTTGTTTGAGAGTTGGAGCGTTAATTTGGACGCTTGTACAGATGAAGAACTGAATATTTTAGAGCATAAAAAATATATTCTTAGAGATGCATTTATAAAACTTATGCAGGAGGACAATATTTTTGATAAGGCAGTAACGCAAGGTACGGGATCAATTTCCAGAGTTAAATGCCGTTTTCAAAAAATTCGCGACTTGATTCAGGGGGTATTACATGATTAAGGCTATGGAGCTAACAAATTTCAAATGCTTTCATAGACAACAGATTGCTTTTCGCCCTCTGACGCTGTTGACGGGGGTCAACAGTGCGGGGAAGAGCACTGTTATTCAGGCATTGCTCTTGCTGCGACAGAATCTTGCCCTTTATCGGGGAGATGCTGAATGGTGTGGCTTGTCGAAGCTCAGTAACGCATATGAAGAAAAAAGTCTGCAACTGGCTGGAGGGCTGGTAAATTTAGGTTTACCTGAGGATATACTGCACAGTAATGCCGATGATGATTCTTTCGAGGTCAGAATCGAGCAGGATAGAGCAAATTTTTCTCTGAAGGGAGTTCTCAATGGCAGTGAGCTGAACGTGGTATGGGATTTTGCCTCTTTACCCGATACTGCCTCTTTTCAATATCTGCACGCAGAACGTCTGTGCCCGACAACGCTGTTTCCTATTCCAGAGGCTGGACAGCTCGCCTTCAACGCCATTGGCAACAAGGGCGAGTTTGCAGCGTATCATCTGTACGCTTTTGGTCAGACGAAAATTTTACATGCCGACAGCTCTGGCCCCAATCTTCTGGCTCCCGAAGCTGCCGGAAACTCCACGACGTTGCAAATGCAGACGGAAGCTTGGCTTTCCCAACTGGGGGCTCCGGTACGTATTCAGACAGAAAGACCATCAGGCACGGATACCGTGGTTATGCGTTTTTCTTTTCCAGATATTTCGCGTAGCTACTATCGTCCTACCAATGTTGGTTTTGGTTTGACCTATGCGTTGCCAATTTTTATCGCGGCACTGCGTGCTCCTGTTGGTTCACTGCTTATTGTAGAGAATCCAGAGGCGCATCTTCACCCGAAAGGCCAAGCGCTTATGGGGCATTTTTTAGCACGTGCCGCAGCCTGTGGTGTTCAGATTGTCATCGAAACACACAGTGATCATGTGCTTAATGGTATACGAGTTGCCGTCAAGCAAGGGTTGGTTGGTCATGAGGACGTGCAGATCAACTTCTTTCATCAGCATGATGGAGCAAGCTGCGTATATACTCCTCAAATCGACAGGGATGGGCATATCGATCAGTGGCCGGAAGACTTTTTTGACGAGTGGGACAAACAGCTCTCAGAATTGCTATAGGAGATAGGTATGGATCAGGTTTTCAATGAGCTATCTCTTTCTGCGTCACTGCCTGACAATTATGCCGCCTATGATGCTCTTCTGAGTCTGAAAAAAGCTTCCGACAGATTGATGGGCTTTGGACTTTCCGCACATATTCGTGTGACGGAAGATTTTGCCGTGCGTCGTATAACGCCGGACTGTACAATTCACGAATATTTGAGGCGTTCCGTCGGAGGGAAGGAAAAAACATTACAGCAGTTGCTGTTAAGCCGATTTACGGATGCTCCGTATGTGGAAAAGCTTTGCCTGGATGCAGGTATGACGGTTCTTGAGGAGTACACGATAGATCAAGATATATGTAAAGGGTTGGCCTTGGCTTCTCTCTGGGATATTCCCGCTCTTTCTTTGGCTGGAGATAGTCGTTTTGTGCCGCCATTCGTTACGCTAGTACACAACAGTTTGCATGAAGATGCTATAGAGGTCTTTGAGGAAGAGTGCCGTGTTGGTCTCATCTGCCGAGAAGAAGATGTTTCTTTTCATGAGGAAGACATTAAGGATCGACTGAGTGTTTCGATTTCTACCGGGGAGGAGTTGCTTGAGTATGCTCGTGAACGACTGACCTCTCTAGCTTTCAGTTCTACGGCGGAAGATCAGCTTGCGAATATGCAGCGTGGATATTTTTTACTGCCGCGCATCCGCACCATACTTGAAACTCTCCATAATTCTATGCAGGAAGCTGTGGGTAGGCAGCAAGCCTTTTTACCTCAGGGATTCAGATATACACCGGCAGAAAGTGACACCGCTACGCAGGGCAAAAACAGACAGAAGCATACTTTTAGATTTGTGGAATCGGATACACAGGGAAATACCATAACTCTGGACCTGCTTTGTGAAGCTCATATGTATATTACTGATGGAGATCGCATTTATTTCACCTCTGATTCCGGTAAGAAGATAGTTTATATTGGTCATATCGGCGAGCACTTGCCTGGAAAGAAGTTTGGTTAGATATATTTAACTTGTTAAAAATTTGTTATATTAAATGCTGTGATCTTTGGTAGATTATATTATATGTTTTTGCACTATTAATATAGTCTTCAAAGTTTTTTTCTCCTCGATAAAATTTTTTTTCTTTTTTGTAAAAGTCTTGCTCTACCAAATCAAGTTTACCATGGTCGTCAATATGTAATATTTTATGTTGCCTATTGGCTTCTGAAGCCATTTGTGCATATTCTTTAGAATGTCTTCTGGAGTATTCTCCTAGTTTTTTCCCATTGTCGATCTCGGCGTCACTTAGCAAACTCCACGAAATTATTGAGCTTGATACTGTTGTTATATGAGCTCCGTTGGGAATAGGGCCTCTATTTTCAAAAGTTTCACGGATGATATTCTGCTTTATATCAAAAATAATGTTACTATCTATATTTTCAAGAATATTTTTCATAATAGTATGTAGATTTTCTATAACAAAAGAGCCATAAGTTTTTGCTTCCTCTTCTGTGGGACTGTTTCCTTTATGAACGACATTGTTTCGTATTTTTGCATTCTCTTCAAAATTTCTTTGTGTAAAAGGTAAACATTGGAAACGTTGAAAATATAATGCACAAAAAGAACCAAACTAACGTTCTGATTGGTTTTGAATTATTTTCCATAATGTTATAAAGTTATTATTTTTTATACTTTGTTCATGACAAAGAACTCTAATAACAAATTCAAAAAATCTTTCCTGTGCTGATGCAAAATTAAATACAGATTCTCTATAATACTGGTTTATAAAATCATCAAATGCCATATGTATTAGCGTTTCAAATGGTAATTCATTAATTAAAATAATATTTTTATGTCCTTTATTACATGTAAATTCTATATGTTCTTTTTGATTGTTATGATTGAAAATTTTATATGAGTCGATGGACGGGATTCTATGGCAAGCGATGTCGTTACTTTGGCATTGCATACATGAAACTGATAAGAAACGTCCGGCCATTCTGTATTCCTCATTATTATTTTATTTCCGGCAGGCCGAGTTCCCGCAGGAAGGAGTTATGCTTTGCCGTGGCGGAGGCAATGCGTTCGTCAATTTCCATCAGTTGTTTATGAACGGCAGCGAGGTCTATTTCCGGTTCCGGTTCAGCGGTGGAGATATAGCGGGAGATGTTCAGATTATAGTCGTTTTCCCCTATTTCTTCCATGGAAACGCGGCGAGAGAAACGCTCTTCTTCCCGGCGGTACTGGTAGGTTTCCAGAATTTTTTCGATGTGTTCATCCAGAAGGCGATTCTGACGCTTGCCTTTTTCAAAATAGTCCGCGGCATTGATGAAAAGGACATCGTCCGCCCTTCTGCATTTTTTCAAGACCAGGATGCAGACGGGAATACCTGTGGAAAAGAACAGATTGGCGGGCAGCCCGATGACGGCGTCGATGTTGCCGTCGTCCAGCAGTTTTTTGCGGATGCGCGCCTCTACGCCTCCCCGGAACAGCACGCCGTGAGGCAGAATAATGGCCATGACGCCATCCTGCTTCAGATAATGGAACCCGTGCAGCAGAAAGGCAAAGTCCGCTGCCGATCTTGGGGCGAGTCCGTAGTTTTTGAAGCGGACATCATTGGCCATGTCTTCATCCGGGTTCCAGCGATAGCTGAACGGTGGATTGGCAACGACTGCGTCGAACTGCGGTACCTTGGCCGGATTGGATTCGCGCAACATGTCCCAGTCGTTGGTCAGCGTGTCGCCGTGAAAGATGGTAAACGCGGAGTCGCTTACGCCGTGCAGCAGCATGTTCATGCGGGCAAGGTTGTAGGTTGTGACGTTTTTTTCCTGCCCGTAGATCATGCCGATGTCGTCTTTGTCCATGCGCTTGCGCACGTTGAGCAGCAGGGAGCCGGAACCGCAGGCGAAGTCCAGTACGCTGTTGAGATAGGGCTTTCTGCCCGCCTCAGGGGTCTGGCAGTCCAGGGTGACAATGCCGGAAAGAATGCTGGAAATCTGCTGCGGGGTATAGAATTCACCGGCCTTTTTTCCTGAACCCGCGGCGAACTGGCTGATAAGATATTCATACGCGTCGCCAAGCGTATCCGTATCCGTAGAAAAGGCGGACAGTTCTTCGGCCAGCCTTGTGATGACCCGGCAGAGAAGGGCATTGCGTTCTTTAGTATTTTTTCCCAGTTTTTCGGACGTGAGATTGATTTCAGAGAACAGACCCTGGAAGGTGTTTTCAAAAGATTCGTTTTCAATGTGCCGAAAGCCCTTCAGAAGCGTATCCAGGAGGTATTCGCTTTGCGTGCGGGCCAGCTCCGCAATATTGCTCCAGAGGTAATCCGGCGGAATGACATAATGCAGACGGCGACGCAGCAGCTTTTCCAGTTCCGGTACATCAGCGGGATTGGCGTCGTACCATATCTGCAAGGGGGTGCGCCCCTTTGAAGCTGTCGGATAATCCGGTCCCAATTCTTTCCGCACCGTGTCTTCATACGTATCCGAGAGGTAGCGCAGAAAGAGAAATGAGAGCATATAGTCACGGAAATCATCCGCATTCATAGAGCCGCGCAGCTCGTCGGCAATGTTCCAGAGCGTGGCTCCCAGTTTATGTATCTGTTCGGTCATGTTTTATCCCGTTCAGTTTTGAGTGAAGGCGTCCAGGTTGAAGGGGTAACGGGTAAGAAAGCGGTTCAGGGCGTTTTTGAAGTGTTCCTTATTGTCCGGCACCATCTCCCGAGGTTCAAAAAGAGAATAATTGCCGTGACTCATGAGGTTTATCAGACGTGCGTTTTCCTGCACTTCCTCTTCCGTTTTTGCATCACTGAGACAGTCTGAAAATTTTTTGAAGCCGTGAAATTGCGCCGTTTTTTCTAAAATGACACGCAGCATATTGAAGTGAAAAGTATAGAGATTTCCGGTGTCTGCGGCTTCTTTCAGGTCTTTTAAAAGTGCAAGGTGGTGAAGGAACGGAGAGTCATTGCTGCCGGTTAGTGTGTATCCATTTTGATTTATAGAATAAAAATATGGTAAATGTATTTTTCTTTCATTAAATTCATTATGTAGTATATTATAGAAAAGAGCATGATGTGTTGATATAATAAGTTTTATTTCTTTATTGTTTCTTTCTTTGAACATTTTTGAAAAATTGCAGGCCATTGATACGACATTATTATCATCAAGCGACGATATGGGGTCGTCGATATAAACATACTTTACCCATGAGTATGCGTCGTCGCCATCAAAGACAAGCTGAAGAATGGCAAGAAAGAAGCACCATATGAACAGGCGTTCTTCTCCACGGGAAATTTTAATATTTGTTTCTTCGTTTTCCTGTTCTCCACAGGAAAAGGAGATTTCCCATGTCTTGGTGTCGATGGAGAAGTCGAAGTTCGTATAGCGATGCAGGAAGGAGCGTACGCGCGTTTCCATTTCTATGCCGTACACGCCTGAGAAAAATCGAGAGTCCGAGTTGAGCTTCAGCACCCGATGTTCGTCGTTTTCAAGGTCGTTATCCCAGGAAAAAAGGTCTTCCGTGAAGGCGTTGAAGTAAAGCGTATCGCTCTTGTCGTTCACAGTTCCCTGTCGTGTGAACTCCATGGAAAGACGGGTCTTGCCAGTGCCGTTGTAGGCAAAGAGCAATAGAACTTCAGGGAGTTTTTGACCATTTTCAGAAGTAGCTTGAAACAGATCTCGCATATTGGTTGCAAGCTGTTCCAAAGATTGGGATGTGCCGAACTGTGCTTTGACTGCTTTGACGGTGCTCATGATTCAACTCTTATAACGAAGGAAAAAGCTGTTGCATCATACCTTTTTTATGTTCTTTCAATGCCGCAATTTTTTTTTCCTGCGATTCCATTTGTTCATCAAGGGAGCTAAGACAATCGGCAATTTTTTGCTGTTCGGGGAGGGAAGGAATAGGTACAGGTAAAGATGCATATTCTGTTCCGTTGATACCTGGTTGACCACTTCGCATAGATGTGAAATGTACCCAATTCCAATACTGTTGAGTATGAAAAAATTGATTTATGAACTCAGAGTTACTTTTATTAATGTCTGGTGATATGCGTATTAAGAATCCTGCAAATACAAGACTTCCATCTGTTTCTTGATATTTATAAGATTTTCCAACACTTGCACCAGTTCTTGCCAATACTATATCTCCAGTATGAAGGTAATTTTTTTCTGTTACTTCAATATTGACAGACATTCTTTTTTCTTTAATAAACTTTCCATTATCTGAAATATCCGTTATTCTGATATAGGTTGGTAAATTGGAAGAATAGGGGACAGCGGGAGCATTTACTCCATAATCAGGCGACTGCGTTAATAATTTTCCTAAGGCTATATTCTCCCATTCTCCATTATTCCGAAATTCAGGAAAACGCCAGCGAGGGGTCGTTTCTCCTTCAGCGGGGAAAAGGCGCTGCATTAGGCCTTTCTTGTGCTGTTTGAGGGCGCCGAGTTTCCGCTTATGGGCGTCGATAAGCTCATCAAGAGAAGAAAGGCAGTCAGCTATTTTTTGTTGTTCAGGAATTGTTGGAACTGGTAAATATATATTAGAGAAATGGTTATAAGAAATGATTTTGCCATCTCTTATTCCAGTTAAATCTTTATTTAATTTTTGTATAAATGGTTTAGTTTTAAATAGATATTTAAAAAATACATCATGATATTTTATGTTTTCTTTTTTTCTTATTATAATATATGCTGGACTACATAAACCATTATATAATGAATATTCAATGCCTCCTTGAAATGATCTAAGACTAATTATAAAATCACCCTTTTTTACTATTTTGTAATTTTTTATATTTTTGTGATCTATAATAACATTATAATTAATATATTCTCTAGGTATAGCTCCATTGTCTTGCGTTATTGAAAGTAGTGGTAAATTTAATAAATTACAATTTTTTTCATTAGAGTTAAAAAATATGTCTTTTGCCTTTGTATAATTCCATTTGTTTGCTATAAATTGTGAAAACCGTAATCTCATAGCATGTTTTTTATCTATGTTTTCCATATTGACGTCCTAAAAGTAATAAAACTACATTGAGAAGAGAAAATTCAGACTTCTCTTGTATCAATAACATGTTACCCTTCATACACTTCAAGTCCGTGTATTTCCTGCCCATCGGCAAGGCGGCGCAGAAGGGGAGTCAGATCGGTCATGACTTCCACTTCCTTGCGGCTCCGGGCTTTCCAGCCCAGTTCCAGAGGTTCAAGCAGACTGCGGAGGTCTTCCTCATCAAAACGACTGCGTTGCAGGACGGTCTGTATGAGCTTGCGCAGCAAGGCGGCATCCAGTCCGTGATGGGAGGCAAGGTCGTCGATCTGTCGTTGCCGAGTCTGATCGCGGAATGCCAGATATCCCTCGCGGATGGCCTGTTCATCCAGCGCTTCTCCTGCGGAAAGGGTGTCGATATAGGCTGCTATAGTGTCGCGTTCGTCCATGAATTTGGCGTCGGACGCAATAAGTCCCACAAGCTGTTTGCGCGTGAGCTTCATCTGCTCCGGCGTCTGATTGGTGTAATCGGCAATCAGGGACATGATGTAATCATAGTCAATGAGCGTAGACGCAAAGAGCACCAGTTCAAAATCCAGCGCCTGGACTTGCTCGGACGTGTCGGCATCGGGCTTGTCCTGCTTTTCGCGCATGTCATGCGCAGTGTCTAGGTACACACCACGGAAGGCCTGCAAGTCGTCGGCAGACAGAATGGACTCGATGTCGGCGTCATGTTCCGGGGTACGGTCGGTGTACTGGTCGAGCTGCATCTTGAGGCGTTGCACTTCCTTGAACAGGCGGATGAATCCGGCGCGGGCCTGATCGCCCTTGAGGTTCGCTACGGCTTCCGGCGTACAGGGCAGATCCTGCGATTCCATGAAGTCGCGCAGACGATCCACGGCTCCGCGGAATCTTTCGATGACAAGAGGAACGGGATCCACCAGCCACACGGTGCGGGCCGTTTCGTTGGCATGTTCTCCGGAGAAGAGCTTGATAGCCTCGTTGACGGCATCCTGCTGCTGACGGAAGTCGAGAATATTCCCGTAAGGTTTGGTATCGTTGAGCACTCGGTTGGTGCGCGAAAAGGCCTGAATGAGACCATGATAGCGCAGTTTTTTATCCACATAGAGTGTGTTCAGATACTGGGAATCGAAACCGGTGAGAAGCATGTCCACCACGATGGTGATGTCTATTTTTTTTGCATGAGGCACGTCGGAAAGAGGAAATTTCTGCGACTTGATGCGAGTCTGCACGTCCTGATAATACTGGTCGAATTCCCCTATGCTGTGGTTTGTGCCGTACTGTGCGTTGTAATCGGCCATGATGGAGCGCAGGGCGGCCTTTTTGCCTTCGGGGTCAATAAGGTTGTCCGCCTTTTCCTGCGGCAGATCTTCCTGAAGCTGCTGTACATCCTTGTTGCCTTCGGCAGGCGGGGAAAACACGCAGGCTATGTTCAGCGGGCGGAAGGTCGGGTTATCTGCCTGTCGCGCGGCCTGACTTTCCTTGAACAAATTATAATAGGCAATGGCTTCATTGATGGAGCCGGTGGCCATCAGCGCATTGAATTTGCGTTCTGCAGTGGCCTTATCGTGTTTGTCCAGAATAGTGTTCACCACGGCGCGTCGCGCTTCGTCCGTGCCGGGACGGGGCGTATTTTCTCCCTGCAGACGAAAATAATCCACATGAAAGCGCAGGACGTTGCGGTCTTCAATGGCATTGGTGATGGTATAGGCGTGCAGCAGGCGCTGGAAAATGTCTTCCGTAGTCTTGTAGGATGCCTGCTGGCCTTCCCTCTGCTGATAGTAGGCATTATCGTCGAAAATGGGCGTACCGGTAAAGCCGAACAACTGGGCGTTGGGGAAAAAATCGCGGATGGCCTGATGGTTGTCGCCGAACTGAGAGCGGTGACACTCATCGAAAATAAAGACCATGCGCTGATGACGCAGCGGCTCCAGCTGTTCACGATAGGCAGCGCGATTGCTGCCGGACAGCGCAAGGGACAGCTTCTGAATGGTGGTGACGATGACCTTGTCGGCGTAGCTGGTGGAAAGCAAACGTCTCACCAGTGTGGCCGTGTTGGTGTTCTCCTCCACACAGCCTTCCTGAAAGCGGTTGAATTCCTGCCGGGTCTGGCGGTCAAGGTCCTTGCGGTCCACCACGAAGAGACATTTTGCGATGTCGGGATTGCTTTTGAGCAGCGTTGACGCCTTGAAGGAGGTCAGCGTCTTGCCGCTGCCGGTGGTGTGCCAGATGTAGCCGTTGCCGTCGTTGCGGCGTATGCAGTCCATGATGGCCTGCACGGCGTATATCTGGTAAGGGCGCATCATGAGCAGCTTTTGTTCGCAGGCCACCAGCACCATGTAACGGCTTATCATTTCGCTCAGCACGCACTTGGACAGAAAGGCGTCGGTAAAGGCATCCAGCGCCGTGATCTTGTTGTTTTCCCGGTCTGCAAATTGATACACGGGCAGGAAGCGCTCATCGGCGTCGAAGGAAAAATGTCGATCGTTGTTGTTGGCAAAGTACCAGGTTTCGCTGCGGTTGCTGACAATGAACAACTGGATGAAGCAAAGCAGCGTTCTGGTATATCCGTTACCGGGATCATGCTTGTAATCCACAATCTGTTTCATGGCCCGGCGAGGACTGACGGCAAGATTTTTCAGTTCTATCTGTACGACGGGAATCCCGTTGAGCAGAATGATGACGTCATAGCGGTGGTGACTGCTGGCCGTATTGATGCGAAGCTGGTTGACGACTTCAAAACTGTTTTTGCACCAGTCGCGCGTATTTACCAGAGTGAAGGAAAGAGGCGTGCCGTCATCCCGCTCCAAGGTTTGAGGCTCGCGAAGGGTGCAGGACGCCTCATAAACATCGCCGCTGACGATCATGTCCATGAGTCTGGAGAATTCGGCTTCGGAAAGGTGAACCCGATTCAGCGTTTCAAAGTGGGTACGGAAGTTCTTTTCCAGCGCTGCGCGGTCATGAATGTCCGATCGATAGGTGTACTTGAGATCATCCGTCAGCTTGGCAATGAGCTGTTGTTCTATATCCTGTTCCAGCATGGGACCACCGTAAAAAACAAGAAGGGAAACAAGAGATAAGGCAGAAGAAGGATACAGTCTTCGTCCTAGGCTTCGCAACACTTTTTTTAGGTGCTTTTCCGTCTTGGACGGAACGGTGGGAGCTAATCTCTTTTAAAGAATTTAATCGCCAGCTGAACCGCTTTCATTCCACCTGAAATATGTTTCCTAACTTCAGGGTCGGACTCCATTTTCTGCGCCAGTGAGGAAAAAATATCCAAGGCAAGATTTACCGCTTTAAAATCCGGCCGGTCATAGGGTTTGTTGTTCAAGGCAAGGTCAATGCTTTTAATTACCAGTAATCCTTCTTCCAATTTCGAAGTCTCCATATCGCAGAATTGCTTTGCCCCTTCAAGCGCGTAACCTGTTATTTCAAGAAGATCGGAAACTTTCAGCTTGTCGTGATTTTCTTTATAAAGTTGAGTGTTCGGAGAAAAGGGGATATTTTTTCCATAAATTTTAATGATGCACTCTCTTGAAAAAGTTTGTGCCGACAATGAGGCGAAGTGTTCGGCAATGGCTGTTTTGAGCGCTCTTACATTATAACTCAGCTCAGAATCCGTAAGTAGCAAAAAATGTTTTCTTACTGCACGGCGTGGAGCAATGAAAGACGAGAACAGTTCAAAAGCCCGATCCGTTATTTCGGGAAAGATGACGGCGCTCTGAAGCATGGCGATTTGCTCTGTTCGAGAGCTGGGAGAGCTTGTCAGTATTTCAAATAGTATATGGTCGTTGTGTTTACTTTCGCTCATTTCGGAGAACCTCCATACGTTTATTGCGGATCCCCAAACACATATTTATTGTCAGAAATCCGTCTGCCGAAGCATTGACTATAGCAACTTTCTGGTTCCAGAAAAAGGCCTGCCGCATTTCCTCAAGTAATGTCATTCAGACAAAGAATGACGACAAGTTCAGCCTTTTGACTTTGGAGATAAAGATTGATTTGTCGCTCATGGGACAGAAAAGTATCGTTTTCTGGTCAAGACTAGCTGAGAAGGGAATTCTGATAACGCGAGCATAAGGGGTGGTGGCGACATGCAGAGATTTTACTCAGTTTTTGCCTTGTTAACGTTACAATGTGTTTTTTTTGTTGAGATTCCGGAATGTTCGGCAATGAGAGACAGAGGCATGAGGAAGGGGTGGCGATATGTCCGTTCCCCCGGCAAGGAAGTTTTCCATTTTTGATGGAGATATTTTTAAAAACGTAGATATTTTTGTGGGTATGATTGCTTGATGGTATATATTAAATATATTAATTCAATATATTACATTGTAAAATTTATCCGCCTGGGGACGCCAAAAAAGAACAGTAATGGCAGGAATTTTTTCCTGCCATTTTTCGTTTAAAGCCTTTAGCGGCAGAAGTAGACCTTAAGCATTCGGGGCGTAGGTTTAAGCCTGTCTTGCGAGTTTGCGGCAGGATGTTGCGGCCTCTGCAGCTTTCTGGAGAAATGGAGAGGCTGTACTCCAGAGGCTTCTGTTGAGGCTTTTGAGAGTGTTGCCGATTTTAATGCGGTGCGGCAGACTCCAGAGTTTCTTGTCCTGTTCGTACGATTGAAGAAGAAAGCCGGACAGGCGCTTTGGGGGCTGCTGCCCGTCGCACGGCATGCTCTCCGATAAGAAAGCGTGTGAAAGAACTGTCGGGCTATGGCCCCTTTGGGGGCGGAAGAATGTTATCGCCTTCGGCAAGTCAGCGGACAATCGCAGAAAATCGCCCGGCAGAGCCGTGGGAGAGGTACGCCAGTTACAGCGCTGCCGGGAAGCGTCGGATGTGTGCGCGGAAGAGACGGCAGCGGGGCATGAGAACGTCGTTTTTATGACAGGGCGCGCCGAAGCGGGAAGCTTCAGATGACGCAAGTGGAAACGGAACGCGCGGTATGATGCAGAAAGGGGGGGGGCACTGTTCCTGCTTTGCCACGAGTTTTATTCTCTTTTCGTGAGAACGGAAGAGCGCTCTTTGCCGCTTTATGAACGCAACATGCCCGTATGTTGCGTGTTTGAGAACGGTATTATGCGTTTTCTTCACGTATATTGACTTTCCCGGGCAGGCTGCTAGAAGTGTCAGCGCATTTCGTCAAGCACGACTTCACAGAGCCGGAGGCGACACATGACGCTCGGGACCGACAGACGGACCTCTCTGATATTTCTTTCTCTTCTCTGCTTTGCCCTTGCCGACGTACGCGACGGGCTGGGGCCTTTTCTCGGTGTGTACCTTCAGGAACAGGGCTGGACGCCCGATGAAATAGGCTTTGTCATGACGGTCGGCGGACTGGCGGAACTGTTCTGCATTACGCCGCTCGGTGCTCTGGCCGACCATACCAGGCGCAAGCGCGGACTCATTGCCGCAAGCGTGCTTCTCATTCTGGCCGCCTGCGGCATGATTTTTTTATGGAACGGCGCCTTTTCAGCCGGCGTTTCCCGTATTCTGCAGAGCGTGGCGGCCGCGGCCGTGATGCCTGCGCTCACGGGCATCACGCTGGGCATGGTGGGGCAGCAGGGACTTCCCGCCAGACTGGGCGTCAACGAGGCATGGAGCCATGCCGGAAACGCGGTGACGGCCGTTCTCGGCGGCGTGGTCGGCTACCTGTACGGCATTCCCGGCGTGTTTCTTGTCATGGCCGTCATGGGAGCTCTCGCGCTCTTCAGCCTGAAATGCATCAACCCGGAGCATATCGACTATGCCGCGGCCCGCGGTCTGGATGCGGCGCAGGCGCGCCGCCCGGGCAGTCACGGGCAGAGTCTTCGTCTTTTTCTCCGCAACCGGGCGCTCTTTGCCGTGGCACTGACGCTGTTTTTCTTTCATCTGGGCAATGCGGCGCTTCTTCCTCTGCTGGGGCAGTCGGCCGTGGCCAGATTCAGCGTGAACGGCGCGGCTTATACCGCTGGTACCGTGGTGCTGGCGCAGGCCACCATGATTCTCGTGGCGCTCTGGGGCGCGCGCATGGCGCAGACCAGAGGTTACGGCTGGCTTTTTCTCATTGCGCTGGCGGCGCTTCCGCTTCGCGGGGCCATTGCAGGCCTGTGGGCAAGTCCCTGGAACATCATTCCGGTACAGATGCTCGACGGCGTGGGCGCAGGTCTGCTCGGCGTGGCTACGCCCGGCATCATTGCCCGCCTGCTGCAGGGGAGCGGGCACATCAACATGGGCCTCGGCATCGTGCTGACAGTACAGGGAGTGGGCGCTTCGCTAAGCAGCACCTACGGCGGGCTGTTCGCGCATCACATAAGCTACAGTACGGCCTTTCTGGCGCTTGCCGCGGCCCCATGTCTGGGACTTGTTCTCTTCATCGTGTCGGTGCGTGTCATGCCTGCTCTGGCGGCCACGCTGAAATGCGGCTCGGAAGGCTCCTGCTGAAACGTCGTGTCTGTGGTTCCGGTCCGCATCAGTCACGAGCCGGACGGGTCGTCCGCTCCGTTCTGAACGGGGGGCGGGGCGTCTGGCTGCGCTTTTCAGGGCTGTGCCGGCCGCTCGAATCGGCCTCTCCGAACCTGCGCCATCAGCCCATGTCGCAGAAGGGCAGATCGGCGGCAGCCGGACACGCTTCCGTGCTTTCGGCGGAGCGCACGGCCCTGTTGACGGCTTTTCCCATGACATAGGCGGCCAGCGTGCCCACGGCGTCCTGATTGGCGCGGACGTTGCCCGTGGAGAGCGCATAGAGGCTGTCGCCGTCGGCCGAGGTGTGCACGGGACGGATGGTTCTGGCCAGACCGTTGTGCGCCATGGCGGCGATCTTTTTCAGCTGGCTTTTGCTGAAGGCGGCATTGGTGATGACGGCGCCGATGGTCGTGTTGCCGGTGAAAAGATTGTCGGCCCGACCGGCACAGGTTCTGAAAAGCGCGTCCTCACTGCCCGCAAAGCCCGTGCCGTCGGCAGAAAGCATGCCGGCGATCTGCCTTCCCGTGTCAATGTCGAAAATGTCGCCCAGCGCGTTGACGGCCACCACGGCTCCTACCATCACTTCGCCGATGCGCACGGCAAAGGTGCCGAGTCCCGACTTCATCATGGTGGACACGCCGTTGAGCTTGCCCACGCTGCACCCCGTACCTGCGCCCACGTTGCCGCAGGCATCGGCATGCTTTCCGGCATCGAGACAGGCGGCGTAGCCCGTATCGGCGTCGGGGCGGGCACAGCTTGCGCTCATCTGCAGATCGTACAGACATGAGGCGCACACCAGAGGAACTCTGGCAAATCCCGTGTCGAAGCCCTGCCCCTTTTCTTCCAGATAGCGCATGACTCCGTCCGCCGCAGAGAGTCCGAACGCGCTGCCGCCGCTCAGAAGCAGCGCATGAATGCGCTCGCAGGCGGCGGTAGGCGCCAGCAGCTCCGTTTCCCGGGAGGCCGGGCCTCCGCCCCGAACATCCACGGCCGCGGCCATGTCGCTGTCGGCCAGAAGAACGGTGCAGCCGGTAACGCCCGTCCGGTCCTGCGCGTGGCCGATACGGAATCCGGGAATCTCATGAAGAGGAATTTCGATCATGTAGTCATTCATGGCATGCCTCCCGCGGGGAAAATAACAGGAGCGTGCGTCGGCGACAAGCGGAGACGGGTGAAAAGCTCCACCTGCTTCAGTCTCGGCCTTTTTCAACGAGAGGCAACCATGATCTGCGCTGTACAGATGAAGGGCAGCCCCTTTTTCTTCAGACGCTTTTGCTCTCTTGTTACCTTCGTATTAATGCTATATTCTTCCGTAAAAAGTGATCAGACAGGCAAATCTTTGCAGGCCTATTCTGCGACTGCAATTCGTCATGTATTTCGCTTTTTTCAAACGGATGCCTGTAGTATGTTGAACCGGCATTGCTTTCTGTGCATAAAATAACAAAGTGCAGAATGTGCAACAAATGTTGTCGGATAAGAGAGAGTCTTTTAACCATGAGGAATAATTCATGAAGGCGTTAAATAAATGGCGTCAGCCGACAATATTCAAAAGAGTTCGATTCAGTGCTCTTATATTCTTCATGGTTATGTTGTTTTCCATCGCAGGTTATCTGTTGATGAAGAACAATATGTTGAAAAATGCCCAGCAGCTCGGCTATGCACTTTCACGCAGCTATTCTTCCGACTATCAGAATCATCTGAAGTTCTATGAGATGATGCTCTCCTTCGGCGCCTATACCGTGAACAGCATCGATCAGGAACAGATGAGCATCAGTGTCAAGACAAAGCGCATACTGATGTATTTTGAGATGCTGCAGAGCATTTTCGGCAAGGGCATCGTGGATCCGTATCTGGTCAAGGGCTCGCAGATCATTGCGCTCAATCCCTGGGATGGCGACGAGGAATACGACTTCAGCAATGCGGAATGGTACAAGCTGGCCGAACAGCATCCCGACAGGGCCGTCTTCACCGATCTTTACACCGATGCCATCTCCGGCAATCCTATCATCACCATTGCCCGGCGCTGCGACTCCGGTTCCATTCTGGCCTTTGATATTTTTCCTGAGAACCTGAAGAGCACCTACAGGGAACTTGATCTTCCCGAAGCCGGTTCCTTCTTCATCTGTGATCGTACGGGCGCCATCATCCACGCGCAGACCGATGCCGGAGTCGACGAGGATACCATGCAGAAATACGTCCGGAATCTGTTCACGCTCATTCACGAACAGGATATGTCCGGCTATTCCGCAAGCATCATGGATCTGAACAACCGGCAGAGCGGGATCTATTATTATGAAATGCCGAACGGCTGGCTTTCCATGATAACGATTCCCTTCAAGACCATTTTCGGCGGACTGGAGCTGTTCAAAAGCGTCTTTCTCGTGCTCTTTCTCATCACCGTGACCGGTATGGGAATTCTGACCTGGCGGGATATGTGCAACTGGCGAAGGTTCAAGCGCACCAACGAGGCCATACGAGTGCTCGGCAACAGCTACTACGCCATATACCGCATAGACATTGTTCAGAAGACCTATGAAATGATCAAGGCGTCCGATCTGGTGCGGAGCAGACTTCCTTCCAAAGGAGATTATGACGCGCTCATGGACGTATTGTGCGAGGTGGTGGAGTCCGACTGTCTGCAGGAGTACCGGGACAACTTTTCCCTGCAGAACATGCAGAGGCTTGTGTCGCACCGGATCCGCGACTTCGGCGGCGACTTCCGCCGCCGCTTCGGCGACCGCTATCACTGGGTGAGCGTGCGCGTGCTGTTCGACGAGTCGCTCGCGCCCGGCGAGGTGATTCTCTGTTTCAGGATGATCGATCAGGAGAAGCAGAAGGAATTTCAGGAACGCAGACTCATCGAGGCTTCGCTGGAAAAGTCGAAGCAGAGCGAAAAGGCCAAGCAGGCCTTCTTCAGCAATATGTCGCACGAAATGCGCACGCCGCTGAACGCCATCGTGAACCTGTCCGAGCTTGCGGAACAGGCGGCAGGCGATCCGGAAAAAATCAGCAACTATCTCAAGAAGATCAATCTCTCCAGCCGTCACATGCTTCAGCTCGTCAACGAGATTCTTGAGCTGTCGAGTCTTGAACAGGGCAGAACCGAGGTGGCCAGCCATCCCATGAATCTGCCGCGCTGCCTTGAGGACAGTCTGGCTCCTTTCCGCATTCAGGCGGCGCGGGACGGAAAGCCGTTCACCTATGAGTGCCATCTGGAACAGGCGCAGGTGATGGGCGACGAACTTCGCCTGACGCAGATCATGAACAATCTGCTTTCCAATGCGCTGAAGTTCACGGAGCCCGGCGATTCCGTTTCCGTGCGCGTTTCGCAGCTGACGCAGCAGGGGAATCCGCAGTACAAGATCATTGTGGCGGATACCGGCAAAGGCATGTCTCCCGAATTTCTGGGCAGACTGTTCGAGCCTTACTCGCGCGAAAGCCGGTTTTCTTCCCGCATCACGGGCACCGGACTCGGCATGCCCATCGTGAAAAAGCTGGTGGAGCTGATGAACGGCCATATCAATGTCGAAAGCACGCCGGATGTCGGAACCACGTTCACCATCATTCTTCCCTTCCTGCTGGCGCAGCAGACAGCAGCCCCGGAATCCGCTCCGGCCCCCAGAAAGGACGAGCCGGGCGTGTCGCTGGCGGGCAAACGTATTCTGCTGGTGGAAGACAATGCCATCAACATGGAAGTGGCCGATGAAATTCTTTCCTGCAACGACATGAAGGTGGAACAGGCCTGGAACGGCCGGGAAGCGGTGGAAGCCTTCAAGAAGTCGGAGCCGTATCACTTCGACGTGATCCTCATGGATATGCAGATGCCGGAAATGGACGGCTGCGAGGCGGCCCGCTGCATCCGTGCTCTGAACAGGCCCGACGCCCGCAGCGTGCCCATCATTGCCGTTACGGCCAACGCCTTTGCCGAGGACATCGCCGCCACCACGGAAGCGGGCATGGACGGGCATGTCTCCAAGCCCATTGATTTTCCCATGCTGTTTGCCACGCTGAAGGACGTGCTCAGCCGGAAGGGCGGAGGAGATGTCGGCCGGAAGCTGGACGGCTGAGAAGAAGAGGGGAGTCGGGGGCCGCGGGCGCGCCCTGCGTGTACTTGTACCAGTCGCAAGGCAATGCCCGTCTTCTCACGATGAGGGCTTCGTCGGATGACGGATGCCCAGAGGGGAAGCTCGTATAGACAAGAGCGCCGGACTGCCGTGAGGGGCGGTTCGGCGCTTTTTATCATCGGCAATCGGCGGATGTCAGTGCTCCATAGACGACAAAAGGTGGAGTTCTGAAAATTTTTTAAGTTGCTCCAGATAAGTCACGCGTCCTGAAATTGAGCGTTCCATGATTCGTCTTTTTGAGGTAGCAGCTTGATGTACTTGATATCTTGCAGCTCGAAGTCTTCTCATAAATGAGCGCGGCGCGATAAGATGCTTTTTTAAAGGAATTGCACCAGTAATTACTATAGTTTTTTCTCCTTTTGTATATTGTAATTTTTTATAGTTTATTTTAAGATTATGAGATGAAATTATGTTAATAATTTGATTTTTTTTATTAATAGATATAAAATCTCCAGAAAAAGTCATGTCGTCGCCATATCTAGTATAGCATAATTCTTTTGTCACTCGTAAAAGTTTACGGTCTAAATTCTCTAAAAGAATATTTACAAGATATCCGCTTGTAGCCGTCCCCTGAGGAAGACTGTAGTTATAAGTTGTTAGTTTGGTAAGTATTGTTGCTACTTGTGGACTGCAGTGAAGTTTCTTTTCAAAAATTTTTCTTACACGCGAAGAATGAATATTATTAAAGCAATCCTTTATATCTATACATAGTTTTGCTCGATGGCCTATATGCTGAGCTGCATTTTCTATGCTAGATTTTTGTGGACACCATCCATAAGCAGCAGAACTAACTGGAACGTGTTTGTATAGCAAGCGAAGTATCTTTTTCTGTATATTATCTAATTCTTTTTTAACTACAACTATATTACGGGATTTACCTTTTCTAATAATTGTTTTTTCTGAATAATAATTACTGATATTATCAGCTAATTTTCTAAGCTGATCTTCATCGGTATGGAGTCGATAAGCAAGATGTCGTACACTTCTAATATTTAGCATAGTTACTTCAAGGTTAAATATTTTAGCATGGATTGTTGCATTTTTTCAAAAAATTTCTTTTGTCTTTCTGTAAGTTCTGGAGGAATATCACTTGCAGCAATCAAAATAAATTCTTTTGAAATATTTAATTTCTCTGCAAAACTTGTGAGTGTAGTTAAACTTACAGTTTTTTTATCGTTTTCGACAAGTGAAAGAAAGTTTTGACTGACTTCAAGTTTTTGAGCCATTTCTCCTTGGCTGATATTCTTTGCCACTCTAAGAGCTTTTAGTATTGACCCAACGGACGCCATCATCAACCTCCATTAGGATTGAAATTTGTGCGCTTTGGTCTACATCCACCTCCAACTACCATCAAAACTGAAAAAACTTGCATATCTCAAAGAGATAATGGAGAATATCCCGTACAAGTTTTAACACGATTACGAGTTTAGAAAATGGCACGCGCTTCCCAGCGACAAGTAAGTGTTTACTTCCTGATAAAAATGCATAAAAAATAATCTGCATTATCAAAAAGAGTCTCATATTATAATGCTCCTTTGTAGCTCATGGCAAGAGCAACGGAGACGCAGCTGAAGAGACACCGTATCTCTTCTTAAAAATGGCTGAACGTTCTCCGCGCTCGACCAGAGTCACAAATAAGCATTATAAAATAATGCAGAGTTGCTGATCTAAGACACGCATGCCACGCCGCGACATCGTGTCGCCGGGCGTGGCCACAGGTCCAAGAACCCCAAATGGGGGCCCCGCAAGGGGGCATAGGTCCTTTTAAGGACAAAAGAATGCCACTAGAAGAGATAGTTATTCGCTGAGATTGTCAAAGAACGTTTCAGGCGGAACGCCTGCTCATGGGAAGTAAATAGTTTGAAGCTGGTAAAAAGTCAATTTTTTTTTGACATTAAGTCAAAATAAAGATCGTGTATGTATAATATTATTTATTAATATCAATATGTTAATTTTTTATCGGTGTTGATTTTTTTGCATGGTGACTATGAACTGCTTACGTACTGTCCGCGATCTCCAGAGGAAGAGTGCAAAATTTGAGAAAATAGTACGAATGCCTCAAAGGCGTCTGCAGATTTTCTTTTGCCGATATGTTCTGTCGGATTAAAAGAAAAAACCCGTTGATGAAATCAACGGGTTATCTTCTCAGATGGCGGAGAGAGAGGGATTTGAACCCTCGATACAGGTTTATGCCCGTATACTCGCTTAGCAGGCGAGCTCCTTCGGCCGACTCGGACATCTCTCCGCGCCATGAAGCGCAGTGTTATGCGCAACGGGGACATAGCTACACGAAGTAGCGTAGCTTGTCAAGTCCCGCACAACAGGAATTTTACGGTATCAGTGCATGTAGAGGGTGGTCATGTCGATGACGCCGTGCACGCCGTCGGCGTAGAAGGCGGTACGCAGGCCGGTAATACTGACGATGGCCACGATGGCCTGCACGAGCAGGGTGATGCGACCCATGTGGGAGAGGCCGATGACCACGCCGCTGAAGATGACGCCCATCCAGTACAGCTGGGTCTGCATCCAGATGATGGCGGATTTTCTCATGAAGGGATCATCCCAGGCCACGCAGGGTGCGATGGCGGTAATGACGAGCATGATCCACAGGCAGATGCGTAGGGGCATGTAGAAGCGGCCGTAGCGCACGGCGGGATCGTCGGGTTCGCCCATCTGCTTGAGCTGGGCGAAAACGGCGCCGAGAATGACGGTGCACAGCGGGAAGAGCACGAGCGGGAAGAGGCCGGAGGTGGTGAGGATTTCTCCGGGAACGGCGGCCAGCGCTTCGGACATGACGCAGACGGCGCCCGCAATCCAGGCGACAAGTCCGCAGACGGAGCATTTTTTCATGGCAGCTGCCGAGCAGACGAGAAGCAGCAGGCAGGCCGTCTGCGCGATGAGCAGGCTTCCGGAGGCGATGCCGCCGAAGGCGACCAGAGAGGCGACGGCGGCGACGGCGGCGCTTACTGCGGCGCTCTGCCACGTTCTGTAGCTGGGGGAGTCGCCGTGCCGGTCTTTCCACCAGGCGAAGAGAGCCAGACCGGTGCCGAGCTGGGAAAGGACAGTGAAGAAAACAAGAGGCCAGTTGGTTATCATGGGAATCTCCTGCTGAGACTGTTGGGAAAAAAGAAACATGCCCAAGAAGGCGCTGCCTGATAAAAATGATTTTTAAGAGCGGAGTCAAGTCGTTCCTGCGCGGGCGGCGGTATTATTCCTTATTATCATGCGCGGCATGGAAAATATGCGTTTGAGCAGTAAGTGGTCCGGATGCTCTTTTTTCGGCTCGGCGGCGAAAAGCAGGACTCTTGAGGCGCAGAAAAAGCGCTGAGCTTTCCTTTGACTTTTCAGCGAAAAGCAGACGAAAGAGTATCATTTCGTCCCGTTTTGCAGAAAAAAGAAGAGCCGTTGCGTGAAAAAGAAAGAATGCCGGGGTGAAGGCGGCGTGTTTTTCGTGGAACAGCATGGGGCGTTCCCACAAAAAAGCATTTTTTATTCTGCGTGCGGAACGTGGGCCATCGGCGTTTTTCCGGAAATTAAACGGCGCGGAAAAAATGACGAACAATAAAAACGACCGCCGCCCTGTCCGGCATGAACCGTAGACAGGGCGGCGGAAAAGCTGGTTTATTCTGCCACCTCCGCCTCATTGCGGGGGGCGCGCCTCAGATCGACGGCGTTCGGAAGAGATCAGGACGCCGCGCGTTCGGGCATGCGGAAGCTCTGCACGAAGCCGATGATCTGCCCGGAAAGAATGACGGTAAGCAGCGAGTAGCCCATGCGCTCCAGCGGAATGTAGGAGAGCGAGAGAAGCAGCACGATGAGATCGCTTGCAAGATAGGGCCAGCGTATGTTCCAGCCGGTGATGTGGGAAATGCTCATGGCGAGCGCGTCGTCACCGCCGGGCGCCCCCTTGGCGCGGACGCAGAGGCCCACGCCTATGCCCACGAAAACGGCGCCGATCAGCGAGGCGAAAAGGGGCATGTGGGCAAGTCCGGGCCAGAGCGGCGGGAAGGACTCGAAAAAGGCGTAGAAAAGGGAGAAGCCCGTGCCCGCCACGATGGAGTAGAGCACGAAGTCTCTGCCCATGAGCACCCAGCCGAGCAGGTAGCACAGCGCGTTCATGACAAGTCCCGACCAGGCGGGAGAAATCTGAAACCAGTGCTGAAGAAGCAGCGTGGCGCCGAGTATGCCGCCTTCCGTGACGCCCGAAAGGGAATGGATGTTGTAAAGACCGAAGGAAAGAATGGCGCTGCCTGCGAGATTGAGAAGGCACAGCCGGGGAGAAATGCCGAAAAGCATGGAACACTCCAGGAATGAAAGGATGCGGGAGGCATGCCCGGAACAGGGCGAACCTGCCTGATATCGCAGGGCGATGTCAGGAACGGCTTTGCGGCATGGAAGTCCGAACGGGAGAAGGGCGCCGGCTGCGCGGCAGGGAACGCGCCTGCCGTGCGCAGATCGAGGGCGGTCGCATGGACCGGAAAGAAGGCCTTCGGAAGGGCAGGCTCAGGAACGCGTTCGTTTCAGGAGGGCAGCACGACAGACGCTTCGGAATCGGATCCGATGCCGAAGCTCCTTTCTAAAGGTGGCTGCGCCAGTGGCGTTCCGCCATCATGGCAAAGAACAGCCGGGAGAGTATCCGTCTGTTATGTTGCATGAAAACAAGGGTAGCCCACTCCGCAGAGGAAGGCAAGCCTGCCGGAAACGTTCCTGCCGTCTCTCCCCGAAAGCCGGGAGTTACGCCCGCAGGCCGCGAAGGGGAATAGGCGCGAGACTCTCATTCCGCGCGCCTTGCGCACGGGCGGCCTTGCTGATATCACGGTATGGTGCCCCGTGGAGGGCTTTTTTCGAGCATCATTTTTTTCCGATATGTTGTTTATATGATGGATAAAGAATCGCTGCTTCGCAGGATGGAGGAGAACGCGGGGCTTGAGGTGTCCCGCGCCGGCTCCGCCACGCTGGCCCGTCTGGCCGTGGAAGCGGTGCGCGCAGGCCGTCATGCGGCGGTGGTCGTGCGCAGCCGCGATGCGCTTGCGGTCATGCGCGGCCTGACCACGCTGTTTACGCCGTCCCTTTCCGTCGGACATCCGGGAGGCTCCGCTTCCGGGGAGTCCGCCCGCCGCTGGACGGAGGCTCCCGTCTGGGAGAAGCCGTGGGTCTTTCTGCCGCCGTTCAGCGCGCGTTCCCTCAGCCGCGAGGGCTGGGCGGAGCGCTTTGCCGTGCTGTATGCCCTGCGCACGGGCGCGGCAAAGGGCGTGGTGCTGACGGCGGACAACATGATTCCGCTGCTGCCGCCTCTGGATTTTCTTGACGGGCGCGTGATGACCGTGCGCCGCGGGGAGGACATCGCCCCGGAACTACTTACGGATCAGCTTGCGGAGTGGGGCTATCAGCGCGTGCCCATGGTGGCCCATGCGGGCGATATGGCGCGGCGCGGCGACATTCTCGACGTGCTTCCTCCGGGCTATGAAAAGCCGCTGCGGCTGGAGTTCTTCGGCGACACCGTGGATGAGATGCGCGTGTTCGACTTTGTGACGCAGCGTTCCGTGGGGCAGCTCGACGAAGTGACGCTGCTGCCGGTGACGCCGCTCGGCTTCGGCGACGCGTGGAAGAAAAAGACGCGGGCCTTCTGGAAGGCACGGGCCGGAGCGGGCAGCCTGAGCGAGCTGTCGCGCCATTCGCTGGAACACGCGCTGGAGATGGACGACATGCGCCTTCTTCCCGGCTGCGTGCACGCTTCGGCTTCCACGCTGGACGACTGGCTTGCGCCGGATACCATGTGTTTTCTTCCGGGCCGCCGTGAGCTTCGCGAGGAGCTCGACGAGGCGGAGCGCCGCTGGCGGGAGCATTTCCGAGTGCAGTCGGAGGAAACCAGTCTGGTGCAGCCCGTGCACATGGCGCTGCGCAACGCGGACGAGGCGGAAAAGGCCTTCCTGAGCCGCCCGCGCCTGTATGCCGAACCGCTTCTCATGGGCACGGAGCAGAGCGGCGAGGATCTGCTGGAGCGTTCGTTCCACTCCTTTGCCGACCTTTTCCCCGGACGCACGGAACAGGACCGGCCCTGGCAGCAGCTTGCGGCCGGACTGAAAGCGTGGACGGCGCAGCATCGTCAGGTGGTGCTGGCCTTTGCCTCGGAGCGGGGGCGTCGCAAATTTCTGAAGCTGGCGGAGCAGGACGGCATACTGCCCACGCTGCGCTACGATCCTGCGGGGCGCGGCCTGTTTGCCGTGGTGGCGCCGTACCGTCAGGGCGCGGAGCTCGTGTGGGACGACTGCCTCGTGCTCGGCGAGGAGCTGCTTCAGCCCAAGGCGGAAAGCTCGCACCGTGTGGCCTCGGGGGCGTTCCGAGGACTCGACCGCTACGATGATCTCAGAGTCGGGGATCTTCTGGTGCACCGCGACTACGGCGTGGGACGCTTCGGCGGCCTGCACCGCATGAGTCCCGGAGGCTCCGGCGTGGACAACGACTATCTTCTGCTGGAATACGCAGAAGGAGCGAAGCTGTACCTGCCGGTGGACCGTCTTTCCGTGGTGCAGAAGTTCAAGGCCGACGGCCCGCCGCCTGCTCTGGACAAGCTCGGCGGCACGTCGTGGACGAGCAGCCGGGAGAAGGCGCGCAAGGCGGTGGAGAAGGTGGCGGCCGACCTCATGCAGATGTACGCCTGGCGCAAGGTGGCCAAGGGCTTTTCCTATTCGCCCGTGGGCGAGATGTATCACGAGTTTGAGGCGACCTTCGGCTTTGATGAAACGCCCGATCAGGCCCGGGCCATACAGGAAGTGTTTCAGGACATGGACCGCCCCGTGCCCATGGACCGTCTGATCTGCGGCGACGTGGGCTTCGGCAAGACGGAAGTGGCGTTGCGCGCAGCGTTCCGCGCGGCCTGCGACGGCAGACAGGTGGCACTTCTGTGCCCCACCACGGTGCTGGCGGAGCAGCATTACCAGACCTTCCGCTCGCGCATGGCGGGCTTTCCCATCAACGTGGGACTGCTCAGCCGCTTCGTGCCGAAGGCGAGGCAGACGGAAACCCTGAAGGCGGCGGCCCGCGGTCAGATCGACATTCTCATAGGTACGCACCGTCTGCTTTCCAAGGATGTGGAGCTGCCCAACCTCGGCCTGCTGATTCTGGACGAGGAACAGCGCTTCGGCGTGCGGCACAAGGAAAAGCTGAAGGAACTCCGGAAAAACGTGGACGCGCTCACGCTGACGGCAACGCCCATTCCCCGCACGCTTCAGCTTTCCATGTCGGGCATACGCGAGCTTTCCGTGCTGGAAACCGCACCAGCCGAACGCAAGCCCGTGGCCACGGCCATCATCGACCGGGACCGCGCCGCCATCCGGCAGGTCATGCAGCGCGAGCTGGACAGGCAGGGGCAGGTGTTCTTCGTGCACAACAGGGTGCAGACGCTGCCCCGCACGGCGGCCATGGTGAAGGAGCTTGTGCCCGACGCCCGCGTGGGCATGGCGCACGGCCAGATGGCGGAAAAGGAGCTGGAAGAGACCATGCACCGCTTCTGGCACGGCGAGCTGGACGTGCTGGTCTGCACGGCCATCGTGGAATCGGGTCTGGATTTTCCGCGGGCGAACACGCTTATCGTGGATCAGGCGCAGATGTTCGGTCTGGGGCAGCTCTATCAGCTCCGCGGCCGGGTGGGGCGTTCCGACAGGCAGGCGTATGCGGTCTTCGTGGTGTCCGACGTGGAGCATCTTCCGTCGCTGGCCCGGGAGCGGCTGCGCATCATTCTGGAAATGGACTATCTCGGCGCGGGTTTTCAGGTGGCCATGGAAGATCTGCGGCTGCGCGGCGCGGGCAACATTCTCGGCGAGGCGCAGTCCGGACACATGGCCCGTGTGGGACTCGATCTCTACCTGGAAATGCTGGAAGACGCCGTGGCGAAGCTCAAGGGCGAAGAGGAACTTCTGCGCACGGAAACGGAAATCAATCTTGCCATTCCGGCGCATATTCCCGACACCTACATTGAGGATGCCCATGAGCGCCTGAAGTATTACAAGATGCTGTCGTCTTCGGTGGACGCCGCGGCGAGGGAGAACGTGGAGCTGGAGATCCGGGACCGTTTCGGCTCGTTCCCCGAGCCTCTGGAAACCTTCCTTGCGGTGCTGTCCTTCAAGGAGAGCGTCAATGCGCTGGGCGTGGCCCGGGCGGACATCATGGCCGACCGCGTGCGCGTGACCTGGGCCGACGGACAGAAAAAGGTGCAGCCGGAAGCCATCGTGCAGCTTGTGGTGGCGCATCGCGACCGCATACGGCTTCAGCCTCCGGCCACGCTGGAGCTTTCGCTTTTGAAGGAAGGCTCTCCGGCGCGCAGGCTGGATGAGGCACGCGATCTTCTGAACGGGCTGCGTCGTCCTTCCTGACGAGTTTTCCGGCAGTCCGATGGCGCGACTTTTGCCGGAAGGGTGGAAAAGAAAATCCCCGGTGACCTGTGCGGTGACCGGGGATTTTTTGTTATGAGCGGATTTTTGCGACCCTGTGCGGAAAAAGAGCTTCAGGCCGTCGGTGAGGGGTTAGAATTCCAGAGGCTTGCAGTAGCCGCCGTCCCCACGTTCGGCAAAGAGCCGTCTGCGGATGATGAAGTAGGCGGTAAGCATGATGACGCCGGTGATGGCCCACGAGACGGGATAGACGGTGAGCAGCATTTCGTAGGTGGGATACAGCGGGAAGACGGTGTAGACCCATACGATGCGCAGCAGGCACGAACCGATGAGGGTGACCATGGCCGGAAGCATGGAAACGCCCATGCCGCGCAGGGCGGCGCCGCTGATTTCATAGGTGGCGGAAAGCCACTGCATGCTTTCCACGATGCTGACTCTCGTGACCGCCTGGCGGATGACTTCGGGATCGGAGGTGTACAGGCTGCAGAAGAAGGCCGCGCCCAGCGTGAAGATCAGGCAGGTGGCTCCGGAGAGCAGAATGCCGCAGGCCATGCTTTCACGAAACACCTTGCGGCAGCGGTCGAGCTGGCACATGGCGTAGTTCTGACTGGTGAAGGTGACGGTGGCCTGACAGAAGCCGTTGATGAAGAAGAAGGATATGAATTCAAAGTTGATGGCCGTGGCGGAACCGGCCGCCGTGGCGGCGCCGAAGCCGTTGATGCCGGAGAGAATGCACACGTTGGACAGGGAGAAGATCATGCCCTGAAGGCCGGCGGGCGCGCCGATGCGGATGACCCGGGAAAGATGAATGCGCACGATGGTCAGCTTGCGGAGGCTCAGGCGGATCAGATCGTCTTCATTCAGAAGGAACCAGACCACGAGACCGGCGCTGATCAGGTTGCCCGAGAGCGTGGCGATGCCCACGCCTGCCACGCCCATGTCGAAGCCGATGACGAGAAGGAGACTCAGCGACACGTTGACCACGCCTGCGGCAATGAGGCTGTACATGGGGCGTTTCGTGTCGCCCACGCTGCGCAGCACGGCGGCGCCGAAGTTGTAGACCATGATGCAGGGCATGCCGATGAAGTATATGCGCAGGTACAGCACGGCGAGATCCATGACGTCGTGCGGCACGTCCACGAGCCTGAGCATGAGGGGGGCGAGGAACTGCCCGGCGACGAGCAGGAAGAATCCGCTCAGCAGCGAAACCGCCATGACCGTATGCACGGCGGACTGACATTCGTTCACGTCCTCTCTGCCGACATAGCGCGCAATGACCACGTTGGCGCCCACGGAGAGGCCGAGAAAGAGGTTGATGATGAGGTTGACGATGGGGCCGTTGCCGCCGACCGCCGCAACGGCCTGCGCACCGACGAAGTGTCCGACGACCGCAACGTTCGCCGAAATGAAGAGCTGCTGCATGATGCTGCTCATGGCAATGGGCAGGGCAAACATGATGAGTTTGCCCATCAGGGGGCCGTGCAGCATATCCATGTGCTGGGAATGTCCCATCGGAGTCTCCTTCATGCCGAGAGGTACAGAGGGTTGTCCGCCGAAAGGCAGCGTGGAATATGGTATAACGTATCACTTTCCGCCGGCATGTCCAGCGGGGAAAAGGTAGTGGTCTCAGGTACCTGCGTGCAGATGGGGCGCCTATGGCATGCGCCTCTTGCCGCCGCCGGTCACAAGCTTCGGCGGCATGGCCGGGGAAAGAAAGCCGCAGCGCTCCGGCGTTCCGCGTCGGGCGATTCAGCTGAGAGGTTTCCCGGAAAAAGGGAAGGGCGGGCCTTGCGAAGCGGCGGGCGTTTCGTGCGGCGTTTTTTCGTGAGGCGGCGTTCTGCGGGGAGGGGACTCTCATGCCGCCGGAAGCCCGGGCCGGTCGTTGAAAGAGACGGGCGATCACACGGGCGGAAACGCAGGGCCGGAAAAGCAGGTTAATGAAGAAGGAAAAAAAAAGCCCTGCAAACCATGTTTGCAGGACCTTGAATGGCGAAGCGGATGGGACTTGAACCCACGACCTCCGGCGTGACAGGCCGGCGTTCTAACCAACTGAACTACCGCTCCAAATATGGAGTGGGTGAAAAACCCTGTTAAACAAAAGTGGCGAAGCGGATGGGACTTGAACCCACGACCTCCGGCGTGACAGGCCGGCGTTCTAACCAACTGAACTACCGCTCCCCTTTTGTGCATGGTGGGCAGTACAGGACTTGAACCTGTGACCCCCGCCGTGTGAAGGCGATGCTCTACCAACTGAGCTAACTGCCCATGCGCAGGTATGTGTTTATGGAAAATGGCCCCTTCTGTCAACAGAAAAATGAGGCTTTTTTTAATTTTTTTTGGAAAAAGTACGGAATATATACTTAATCTATTGATTTTATTTTATAATATTCTTTATGCCCGGCTCTGGTTAAAAAGACCGCGCTTTTTCAGTTCCACTTCGAGGCAGGCGAGAGCCGCCGGAGTCACGCCGGAGATGCGTCCGGCCTGTCCGAGGGTGAGCGGACGCACGGCGTTCAGCTTTTCCTGAATCTCGCGGGAAAGCCCGGCGATGCCGGTATAGTCCATGTCTTCGGGAAGGCGTACGGACTCCAGTCTCGCCGCCCGGCGCACGAGTTCATCCTGCAGTTCCAGATAGCCGGAGTAGCGCAGAATGATTTCCGCCTCCTGCAGAATGTCTTCCGGAGCCTCTTCCAGGGCGGGCAGGAAGCGGGAGAGCCGGCGCAGGGGCCGCTGCGGGCGTCTCCCCAGATCGGCCAGCGTGACGGCCTGCGTGGGGCAGGGTTCATCCATGTCGGCAAAGGCGGCCTGCGTGGCGGCGTCGGGCGTGAGGCGCACGGAGGAGAGGCTGTCCATGAGGGCATGCAGGCTCTTCTGCCGGTCGCGGAACGTGTCCCACTGCTCGTCGCCCACAAGGCCGATGTCGCGGCCGCGCGGGGTGAGGCGGGAGTCGGCGTTGTCTTCGCGCAGGAGCAGACGGTATTCCGCGCGGGAGGTGAACATGCGGAAGGGCTCGTTGGTGCCCTTGGTCACCAGCTCGTCCGCCAGCACCGCCATGTAGGCTTCGCTGCGGGCGGGCAGGAAGGGTTCGCGTCCCCTGATCTTCGCATCCATGTTGAGGGCGGCCCACAGGCCCTGCGCCGCGGCTTCCTCGTAGCCGGAGGTGCCGTTGATCTGACCGGCCAGCCACAGGCCCTCGACCTTGCGGGTTTCAAAGGTGGGGCGCAGCTGCACGGGGTTCACGTAGTCGTATTCGATGGCGTAGCCCGGGCGCACGATTTTTGCTTCCTCAAGACCGCGGATGGAGTGAACCATCTTTTCCTGAATGTCCAGCGGCAGGCTGGTGGAAATGCCGTTGGCATAGTATTCCTGCCGGTTCAGGCCTTCCGGCTCGATGAACACATGATGGCGTTCCCGCTCGGGGAAGCGTGCCACCTTGTCTTCCACGGAAGGGCAGTAGCGCGCGCCCACGCCGGTGATGACGCCGGTGAACAGCGGCGAGCGGTCCATGCCGGAGCGGATGATGTCGTGCGTGTTCTCGTTGGTCCAGGTGATGTAGCAGGGCACCTGCGGAAGCACCGGACCGGGGCCGCTGAAGCTGAAGCCCTGCGGCGGATTGTCGCCGTACTGGGCCTCCATGGCGTCGAAATCGATGGTGCTGGCCAGAAGACGCGGCGTGGTACCGGTTTTCAGGCGGCCGAGGGTGAGTCCCAGCGAGCGCAGGGAGTCGGAAAGCTGCATGGCCGCGGAGTCGCCGAAGCGGCCCGCGCTGTAGTGCACGAGGCCCACATGCACGAGGCCGCAGAGGAAGGTGCCCGTGGTGAGCAGCACGTGATCGGCGGCAAATTCCTTGCCGAGCTGGGTGCGCACGCCCGTCACCCTGCCGTTTTCCGCAAGAATTTCCGTGACCATGTCCTGCCAGATGGTGAGTCCTTCCTGGGCGAACATGTCGCGCTTGGCGGCGGCAAGGTAGGATTCGCGGTCGATCTGAGCGCGGCGGGCGCGCACGGCGGGGCCCTTGCTGGCGTTGAGCACGCGGAACTGGATGCCGGATTCGTCGGCCCAGCGGCCCATGCAGCCGCCGAGCGCGTCGATTTCGCGCACGAGATGCCCCTTGGCGAGGCCGCCTATGGCCGGATTGCAGGACAGGTGACCTATGCGGTCCACGTTGCTGGTGATGACGAGAACGTCATGGCCCAGACGGGCGAGCGCCATAGCCGCTTCACAGCCGGCGTGTCCGGCCCCGACGACGATGCAGGAATAATGTGTCATGGCAATAAAACGTTGAGCTGAGAAAGGTTGGCAGGCAGCCGGGAAGGAACGATTCGCCGGAAGGCGAGCCCGGGTTCTGCCGCGGAAAGGGCCCGGTATGCCATGAGGCCGCGCAACCGGACCGTGCCGGAGGGCAGCCTCATGGAAAGGGGAGAACAAAAAGCGCCGGAACGCGTTTCCCGTGCAGACGGAGGAATCTGCGGAGGAGGCGTTCCGGGCGCCGGATCAGTTTTCGTAGAAGGAACGCAGGGTCTGGCTTCTCACCGGATGGCGGAGCTTGCGCAGGGCCTTGGCTTCGATCTGACGGATACGTTCACGGGTGACGTTGAAGAGCTTGCCCACTTCCTCAAGGGTGTGGTCGGACTTTTCGCCGATGCCGAAGCGCTTGCGCAGCACCTGCTCTTCGCGGGGGGTGAGGTCGGCAAGCACGGAGGCGATCTGCTCGGAAAGCTTGGTGTTCACCACTTCCTCGGCAGGAGCCACGGCCTTCTTGTCCTCGATGAAATCGCCGAGGCTGGAATCTTCCTCGTCGCCGATGGGGGTTTCGAGGGAAATGGGTTCCTTGGCGATCTTGAGCACCTTCTTCACCTTGTCCACGGGATAGTCCATGCGTTCCGCGATTTCCTCGGGGGTGGGATCGCGGCCGAGCTCCTGCACCAGATAGCGGGAGGTGCGGATGAGCTTGTTGATGGTCTCGATCATATGCACCGGAATGCGGATGGTGCGGGCCTGATCGGCAATGGCGCGGGTG
>JAHZEL010000010.1 GCA_019421865.1 Desulfovibrionaceae bacterium
AGGACGTGCTGCTCTTCATCGACAACATCTTCCGCTTCACCCAGGCCGGTTCCGAAGTGTCCGCCCTCCTGGGCCGCATGCCTTCGGCCGTGGGCTATCAGCCCACCCTCGGCACCGACCTCGGCGGTCTGCAGGAACGCATCACCTCCACCTCCGCTGGTTCCATCACCTCCGTGCAGGCCGTGTACGTTCCCGCCGACGACCTTACCGACCCGGCTCCTGCCACCACCTTCGCTCACCTCGACGGTACGCTGGTGCTCAACCGTTCCATCGCCGAACTGGGTATCTACCCGGCCGTGGACCCGCTTGACTCCACCTCCCGCATCCTCGATCCGAACGTGGTCGGCGCGGAACACTATTCCGTTGCCCGCCGTGTTCAGCAGGTGCTGCAGAAGTACAAGGATCTGCAGGACATCATCGCCATTCTCGGCATGGACGAACTGTCCGACGAGGATAAGATGACCGTGGCCCGTGCCCGCCGCATCCAGCGCTTCCTGTCTCAGCCTTTCCACGTGGCAGAAGTGTTCTCCGGCATCCCCGGCGTGTATGTGAAACTGGAAGACACCATCAAGGGCTTCAAGGGTCTGCTTGAAGGTGAATACGACTATCTCTCCGAGACGGACGTGTTCAACGTCGGCAGCATCGACATGGCCATTGAAAAGTACAACAAGCGTCAGCAGGCATAAGAGGAGACCGCTATGGAAGGTCTTCGTCTCGATATCGTCACTCCCGATAAGGTTGTGCTTCAGGAAGAAGTGGAATACGTGGGCGCAAGCGGCGTGGACGGCCAGTTCGGTCTCATGCCTGCCCATGCGGCCATGCTTTCCGCACTGAAGATTGGCGACCTGTATTATCGTCAGGGCGGCACGACGCACTGGGTCTTCGTATCCGGCGGCTTTGCTCAGATCTCGGAGAACAAGGTGACCATTCTGGCGGAAGCCGCCGAACTGGCCTCCGACATCGACGTGGACAGAGCAGAGCAGGCCAAGGCGCGCGCTGAGCAGCGTCTGGCCGATCCCAAGCCTGATACGGACGTGCACAGAGCCGAGCTTGCGCTCACCAGAGCCATTGCCCGTATCCGTGTAGCCAGGCGCTGATACTGGTATCGTGCCGGAGCGTTTCCTTCGGGAAATGCGAAGGATGCCGTTGACGCCTGCATGCCGTGCGGAGAGCTCGTCGGCATGACAAGGTTTGAAACGGCGCATCCGGTCGCCATGCTGATACAGAAATAACAGAAGGGGATGTCCCGAAAGGACATCCCCTTTCTGCGTTTAATTCCTCTTTGCCTGCGCTGAGCAGAGGCAGACCGGGGGAGAATGGGACGTGGTAGCCGTGGCGGCCGAGCCTGGGAGGGGAATCTCCGAAGTGGTGCTGGCCGAGGCTGAGAAGGGAAGTTCTGCGGCAGAGGGGGGGCTGGCGGAAGACAAGTCTGGCGAGGGGAAACGGCGGCAGGCATGGCTCCGCCCGGGGAAGGGTATCGCTGAAGCGGTGACGGGCGGGCCGGATAGACAGGGGAGAGGCTATGGCGGCGCGGAGCTTTCCAGAGAATGAACAGTGCCGGGAGAGGACGAGCGTGCGGCTGAGGGAGCGACCGAAGGATGCCGTTCTGGAAAAGAAGTTTTCCCATGGGGAAGGAGTCTTCCCGCAGAGTCGGTTCGGCCGGGCTGGCGTGAGTGCCTGCGGCTTGGCGGAAGGGCGGATCCCGGAGAGAAACGGGCGGACCACGGAGTTTCCCGGAGGAGGGCGTCGGAACGGGGCGGAAAAAGAGTATATTGAGAAGATGGCGTCTTCTTCGCAGAAGTGTGCGGCCGGGTTGCGAGGGGGGCTGCAGTCTGGGAAAGAGCGGGTCATCTTTACCACGCCTTACCTGATCCTTCATTCGGTCGCTGAGGGCCTTGGCGCAGATGATCCCGGCATGGGCATGCCGGAGGGATATCCGGAGCGCCGGGCAGGTCGCCTCATTTCTCTCCTCCCCGGACGCCGAACCAGTCCCTGCCGTTCCCGTCTGCCGACTTGTTGCCTGCGTTGCGCTTCACTTCTGTGGGGGCTGGAATGTACCGGCGCAGACGACAGCCACCTGCGGAAAAGGGCGGGCCGCCTTTCTTGGTTGCGCTCAGGTATCATGCCTTTGGAGCAGCGTATGCGGCGCGTGACGGCCGTCATATTCCCGCTACGTTTCTTCACAGAGAATATATAAGGTCTTCATAAAGCCTGCACAGGCCCCGGCCATAGTGGCGGCAGCTGAAAACAAACCTGGAGGATGTTATGAAAGCTACCGTGATGATGCCGCTGTGCCTGGGCATGGCGCTTCTGACCGCGCAGGCCGAGGCTGCGCCGACCATTTATCCCGTGGATACCGCGCGCTTCCTGGGCACCTCGAAATTCGACTTCAAGGTGGAGTTCGATCAGGAGCTCAAAGAGTCCGACATTGATGTGCGCATCAACGGCAAGAGCGTTGCCGAGGTGTTCGGAACCAGGCCTGAATTCATCAGAAACGAAGACGGCAAGGGTTCGGCCGTCATTCTGCGCAATGTTTCCCTTGATCCCGGCAAGTATACCGTGACCGCCCGTGACGGTAAGGACGAGTCTTCCGCCAAGTGGGACGTGTACGGCACGCCCGACACGCCCAAGGCCAAGAACGTGATTCTGCTCATTGCCGACGGTCTGAGCATGGGACACCGCACCGGCGCGCGTCTTCTCTCCAAGGGCGTGACCAACGGCATGTACAACGGCTATCTTTCCATGGACACGCTTCCCTATACCGGCATGCTCGGCACCTGCAGCGTGGACTCCATTGCCGCCGACTCCGCGAACACCGCTTCCGCCTACATGACCGGCCACAAGTCCAGCGTGAACGCCATCGGCGTGTACGCCGACCGCACCAAGGATCCCTTTGACGATCCCCGTCAGGAAACCATCGCCGAGATTCTGCGCCGCAAGACGAACAAGTCCATCGGCATCGTGTCCGACGCGGAAATCGAAGACGCCACGCCTGCCGCCGTGGTCTCGCATACGCGTCTGCGTTCGGAAAAGGCGGCCATCGTGGGCATGTTCGCCGATATCCGCCCTGAAGTGCTCATCGGCGGCGGTTCCGCGTACTTCCTGCCCCGCACGGTTCCCGGTTCCAAGCGCAAGGACGAAAAGGACTATGTGGAAGACTTCCGCAAGGCCGGCTACAGCCTTGCCACCACGCGTACCGAGCTTACGGAAGTGATGAAGAATACTCCCGACCGACTGCTCGGCCTGTTCCACACCGGCAACCTCGACGGCGCGCTCGACCGCAAGCAGCTGAAGAAGGGCACGGTGTCCAAGTTCCCGGATCAGCCCGATCTCACGGACTCCATGAACGCCGCGCTCAAGGTGCTTTCCAAGAATCCCAACGGCTTCTTCCTCATGCTGGAAGCCGGTCTCGTGGACAAGTACACCCATCCTCTGGACTGGGAACGCGCCATTTACGACACCATCATGTTCGACAAGGTGGTGGCTCAGGCTCAGGCCTTCTGCGACGCCAACCCCGATACGCTGCTCATCGTCACCGGCGACCATACCCACGCCCTCAGCATCATCGGCACCGTGGATGACAATCTGCCCGGCGAGCTCATGCGCGACAAGGTGGGCATCTATGCGGCCGCAGGCTATCCCAACTACAAGGATGCCGACGGCGACGGCTATCCCGACAGCGTGAACGTGTCGAAGCGTCTGGCGGCCTTCATCGGCAACTATCCCGACCACTACGAGACCTATCGTCCCAAGCTCGACGGTCCCTTCGTTCCCGCGGTGAAGGATGAAAACGGTCACTACATCGCCAACGCCGCCTACAAGGACGTGCCCGGCGCCCAGTTCGTGCCCGGCAACCTGCCCCGTACGGAATCCACGGGCGTGCATGCCATCGACGACCTGGTGGTGGGCGCAAGAGGCCCGAACGCCGATCAGATTCACGGCTTCATGAACAGCACGGAAATCTTCCGCATCATGGCTGAGGCTCTGGCCCTCGGCAAGTAATGACGGATGGGGAAAGGAAGGCATCTGACTTCCTTTCCATGCAGGCTGGGCGCCCTGAATATTCGGGGCGCCTTTTCCGGAATGTACGGTCTTTTTCGGCAACACGCCGTCATTCCCGAGTTTTTGTGAACCTTATCCGCAACGGAAGGCAATATGAAAATCTGGCTGACGGCGCTGCTGTGCCTGCTTATCGGCGTGCAGACGGCATGGGCGGCGTCGGAAAACAGGCTGAGCTTCGAGGAACTGTACAGCGGAGGAGGCGCGCTGGGTCTGCGCTTTTCCGACAAGGTGCTCTCGTTCAAGGGAAAGCATGTGGTCATACGAGGATTCATGGCGCCGCCCCTGAAGGCGGATGCGGATTTCTTCGTGCTGACGAAGGAACCGGTGGCCCTGTGTCCGTTCTGCCAGTCCGACTCCGACTGGCCGGACAACATTCTGGTGGTCTACCTTTCGGAAAAGCAGCGCTTCGTGCAGAACAACGCCGTCATTGAGGTGGAAGGCGATCTGGAGGTCGGCTCCTGGACGGACGAAGAAACCGGCTTCGTGAGTCAGCTGCGTCTGCGCAATGCCACGTTTCAGAAGCTGTGAGGCGATATGGACAACGATCTTCATCTGAAAAACATCAGCTACAGCGTTCAGGACGGAGGCCGTCTGCGCCGCGTGCTCGACATTCCGGAGCTGTTTCTTCCCGGCGGAACTTTGGCGGGCATTTACGGCGATTCCGGTTCGGGCAAGACGTCGCTGCTCAATCTGCTCTGCGGGCTGATACTGCCCGAACCCTGCCGCGGCTGCGAACTGCGCTGGGGAAAGGATGATCTCATGCTCATGCCGGAGCGCCGCCGCGATGAGTGGCGCGGACGTCATGTGGGTATGATTTTTCAGGATTTTCAGCTTTTTCCTCAGATGTCGGCGCTGGAAAACGTGCTTCTTCCGGCCACGTTCCGGCATTTTTCCATTCCTTCCGATCTGAAGAATCGTGCGCGCGACCTTCTCCGGCGACTCGGCATAAACCGCATGGACATGAACACCGGCGTGTTTTCCCGCGGCGAACAGCAGCGGGTGGCGCTGGCCCGGGCCGTGCTGTTCCGGCCGTCCGTGCTTCTGGCCGATGAGCCCACGGCAAGCCTTGACCGCAGCAATGCCCAGCTTGTCATCGACGAGCTGGTGGATCTGGCGCGCTCGGAAGGCTGCACGCTGCTTGTGGTCACGCATGAGCAGGGGCTGCACGGCAGAATGGATAAGCGCTTCCGGCTGGAGCGGGGACGTCTTCTTTCCGGCATCGACGAGGCGCTGAAGTCGAAATAGCGGTCCGGGCGGCGGCCCGCAACGATACAAGGTTCTGAAGGTAGCGTATGAATCCGTTTCTTTTTCTTCGCGGCGAATTTCGCCGTTCGTGGGGCGGCGCGCTGGCACTGGCTCTGGTGCTGGCCTTTGCCGGAAGTCTCAGTCCTGCGGTGTCCATGCTGGAGCGGGCGGTCCGGTCCGGCATGGCGCAGTCGGCCGACGCCTTTGACCTTCTTGTCGGCACGAAGGGCAGCGCCGTGGATCTGGTGCTGGGCGCGGTGTATCTCAGGCCGGAACCGCTCTCCCTGCTGCCCGAGGGAACGCTGGAGAACGTGAAGGCGCACGGCGGCATACGCTGGGCCGCGCCTCTGGCCTTCGGCGACTGCTGGCGGGATTACCCCATAGCAGGCACGTCTTCGGAACTCGTCACGCTCGGGGGCAGGCGTCCGCTGGCCTCGGGACGGATGTTCGTCAGCAACAACGAGGCCGTGGTGGGCGCGGGCGTTCCTCTGCAGGTGGGCGAGAGTTTTGCGCCGAGTCACGGCAGCGTGGCGGAAGCGGCGCTGGGCAACGGAACGGAGCATGCGCACGATTTCCGCGTTGTGGGCAGAATGCCCGCCACGGGCACGCCCTGGGACAGGGCGGTCATCGTGCCGGTGGAAGCGTTGTGGGCCATGCACGACGGCGGTTACGGCCGCTGCTCCGCGGTGGTGGTGAAGCCCGTTACCGTGGCCGACGCCTACAGGCTGCGCAGCGCGCTCAATGACGACAGAACGCAGGCGGTGTTTTCCGGCGAAGTGCTGACCCGGCTTTTCGGCACGCTGGAGCAGATGCACGACGTCATGCTGCTGCTCGGCTCCGGCGCGCAGGCTGCGGCGCTTGCCGCCGCGCTGGTTTCCGGATTCTTTGCCGTGGCCATGCGCGTGCGGGCCATGGCGCTTCTCAGGGCTCTCGGCGCGTCGCACGGCTTTCTTGCCGTGAGCGTATGGCTCATGGTGTCGGGCATCATGGCGGCGGGCTGCGCGCTCGGCGTGGGCCTCGGCTACCTCACGGCCGTTGCCGCGGCGCAGTGGATTCAGGCGGAAACGGGCGTGGCGCTCATGGTTTCCCTGTCGGCGGGAGAATGCCTGACTGCGCTTGCTGCGGCCGGATGCGGCTGTGCCGCCGCCTTCCTTCCCGCCTGGTTCGCCTGCCGCAAAACGGCCGGAGAGCTTCTGCGCTCATGCTGAAAAAAGGGCGCGGACATTGCCGCGCCCGGAATGTGCCTCCGGCGGAAAAGACCGGAAAGAAAACGGGCCGCGTATCCGCAGTCGCCTTTGCGGGCGATGCGGAAGGGCGGCCCTTTATCGTTTCATGCGCCGGGCGATGCGGCGTTACGGCTTTTTGCGCAGGTCGATGACGTCCAGATCCGAAGGCACGTACACGCCGCCGCGGAAGGCGCTGCGGGCTTCCTCTTCATAGCGTTCCCGGCGCAGTTTCGGAGGCGTGCGGTCTTCGGTGTGCCAGAGCACGAGATTGCGTACCCGGTGTTTTCCGGCGAGCAGGGCGGCTTCCTTCACGGTGCCGTGTCCGATGAGATGCGGATGGAAGATGTTCGCTTCGGCATCCAGACAGAAGGCTTCGTGCAGGAGCCAGTCCGCGCCTTCCAGATAGTGGGTGCAGGCGGGGCGGCAGGGTTCGTCCCCGGTGCAGACGATGCGCTGTCCGTCCGGGCTTTCCATGTGGAAGCCGAACTGTTCGGCCTTGCGGGCATGGGTGTTGAAGAAGGTGACGGTGTGCCCGGCAATGCTGCGCTGCTCGCCGTCGGCCACGGGAACGAAGCGTATGCTCGTGCCCACCGGGGAGAACTGCTTTTCGCTCAGCGTGAACTGGCAGATGGACCGCAGCTTTTCGGCCAGTCGCGCGTGGCAGTGGATGCGCAGAATGTCGCTGCGTTTCTCCTTGAGAAAGAGGGAGGAGACCATGCGCACGATCCAGATGATGCCGAGCGAGTGATCGATGTGGGCATGGGTGACGAAGACGTCCGTGAGGGAGAGAAGCGGAATGTCCGCTTTGGCCAGCTGAACGAGAATGCCGTTGCCGCCGCCTCCGTCCACCAGCAGACCGCCCTGCGGCCCCTGAAGCATGAAGCAGGTGTTGTAGTATTGTAATGCGCTGGCCGCTCCTGTGCCGAGAACAACAAGTCTGTCCATAAGGCACCTCCTCATCTTGCTCTTGCCTCACCATAGCGAAGCGTCGAAGGCAGCGTCAAGGCGGGAAAGGCACGGGGAGGGCGGAAGCGCATCCGCTTCCCATGTATGGGAAATTCGCTTGACATTTGCCCGCGACGCGGGAAAACATACCTTTTTCTGACTGCTTTCGGAGAGCGATCTCTGATCGCTCGCCCCGCAAGAATACCATGCGCGCATCCGCGCCCGGAGGAAGCCTGATGGCTGAATATAAGAAAACGTTGAATCTGCCCGTCACCGGTTTTCCCATGAAGGCGAATCTGGTTCAGAAGGAACCGGAAACGCTGAAGTTCTGGGAAGAAAACAATGTGTTCCAGCTCATGCAGGATGCTTCCGGCTCGCGCGGTGAATTCGTGCTGCACGACGGCCCGCCCTATGCCAACGGTCACATTCATCTCGGCACGGCGCTGAACAAGATTCTCAAGGACATGATCATCAAGTCCCGTAACCTCATGGGCTGGAAGACCGGCTACATTCCCGGCTGGGACTGCCACGGTCTGCCCATCGAACACAACGTGGAACTTGAACTTGGCGACAAGAAGAAGGATCTGCCCGCGCACGTCATCCGCAAGCGCTGCCGTCAGTACGCCCAGAAGTTCCTGGACATCCAGCGCAAGGAATTCAAGCGTCTCGGCGTGCTCGGCGACTGGGAACATCCCTACATGTCCATGGATCCGGCCTACGAGGCCGTGACCGCCGCGGAACTGGCCACCTTCGTGGAACGCGGCGGCGTGGTGCGCAGCAAGAAGCCCATCTACTGGTGCTGCCACTGCAAGACCGCGCTCGCCGAAGCGGAAGTGGAATACCGCGATCTTTCCTCTCCCTCCATCTATGTGCGCTTCCCCCTGCCTGATCCCCGTCTGAAGGACGTGTTCCCTCAGGCCGACGTTTCCCGCGCCTATATCGTGATCTGGACCACCACGCCCTGGACGCTGCCGAGCAACCTTGCCGTGTGCGTGCATCCTGAATTCCGCTACGCCCTCGTGGAAACCGGCGGCAGCCAGTACATTCTGGCTTCCGAACTGGTGGAAGGCTGCGCCAAGACCTTCGGCTGGAGCGAGTACACCGTGCTCGGCGAAACCACCGGCGACAAGCTGGAGAAGCTGGAGGCCCGTCATCCCTTCATCGACCGTCCGTCTCTCATCATCAACGGCGGACACGTCACCCTCGACGCCGGTACGGGCTGCGTCCACACCGCTCCCGGCCACGGCCGCGAGGACTATGAAGTGGGCATGAAGTACGGTCTCGACGTGTACTCCCCCCTCGACGACGAAGGCCGTTTCCTGCCTTCCGTGGAATTTTTCGCCGGCATGCAGGTGTTCGACGCCAACCCCGCCGTTATTGCCAAGGTGCAGGAACTCGGTCATCTTCTCGCCCGTCAGGACATCACGCACTCCTATCCCTGCTGCTGGCGCTGCAAGAACCCCGTCATCTTCCGCGCCACCACCCAGTGGTTCATCGGCATGGAACCCAACAACCTGCGCGGCAAGGCGCTCGACGCCATCCAGAACAAGGTGAAGTGGATTCCTTCCTGGGGCCAGGGCCGCATCTACAACATGGTGGAATCGCGCCCCGACTGGTGCATTTCCCGTCAGCGCATGTGGGGCGTGCCGATTCTCGCCCTCATCTGCAAGGACTGCGGCGAAGTGTGGAACGATCCGGCCTGGATGCGCGACATCGCCTCCCGTTTCGCCTCGCATCCCACCGGCTGCGACTACTGGTATGAACGCGACATTTCCGAAATCGTTCCCGAAGGTCTTGTCTGCCCGCACTGCGGCGGCAGGCACTGGGAGAAGGAAGACGACATTCTCGACGTGTGGTTCGACTCCGGCACCAGCTTTGCCGCCGTCATGGAACAGCGTCCTGAAGGCCGCGTGCCCGCCGACCTGTATCTGGAAGGCTCCGATCAGCACCGCGGCTGGTTCCACAGCTCCCTGCTGGCTTCCGTGGGGACCCGCGACATTCCTCCCTACAAGGCCGTGCTCACCCACGGTTACGTGGTGGACGGCACGGGCCGCAAGATGTCCAAGTCCATCGGCAACGTGGTGGCGCCTCAGGAAGTCATCGACAAGTACGGCGCGGAACTGCTGCGTCTGTGGGTGGCCTCGGTGGATTACCGCGAAGACATCCGCTACTCCGAAGAAATCATGAAGCGCCTTGTGGACGCCTACCGCCGCATCCGCAACACCTGCCGTTACCTTCTCGGCAGCATTCATGATCTTACCCCCGCCGATCTCGTGCCCTTCGCTTCCATGAAGCCGCTGGACCGCTATGCGCTCAGCCTTGTGGCCGCCTTCCATGAAAGCGCCGAGACCGCGTATCAGGAATACGAATTCCACAAGGTGTTCCAGGGCCTGCACGGCCTGTGCGCCACCGATCTCTCGGCCTTCTATCTGGACGTGCTCAAGGATCGCCTGTATTCCTCCCTGCCGGACAGCGCCGAGCGTCGTTCCGCACAGAGCGCGCTCTACCACATGCTGCTCATCATGCTGCGCGACATGGCGCCCATCATGAGCTTCACGGCGGAAGAAGTGTTCCGTCACCTTCCCGAAGCCCTGAAGCCCGTGGACGCCGAAGGCAAGCCCGTGATCACGGTGTTCGCCCTTCCGCAGAAGGACGTGGCCCAGTTCCACCTGTCTGACGATGAGCGCGGCGCCTGGGAAATGGTCATGGACATCCGTGCCGGCGTGACCCGCGCCATCGAGCCTCTGCGCAAGGAAGGCGTGATCGGCCATGCGCTCGACACCCATGTGACCCTGTATGTGGACGACAAGCTCCGTGCGGCCATTGCCGACAGCGGCGCGGACATGCGTTCGGTGTGCATCGTCTCGCAGCTCGACATCGCCGCGTTCAAGGATGCTCCCGTGGACGCCCTTGCCACCGCTCAGCTCGATGAATGCCCCGGCCTTGCCGTGCGCGTGAAGAAGGCCGGCGGCGACAAGTGCGAACGCTGCTGGATGTACTCCGAAGAACTGGGCACCGATCCCGAACATCCCACCCTCTGCCCCCGCTGCGCCGAAGTCATGAGGACGCTTGAGGCCGCCGGGGCCGGAGTGAAGGAGTGAAGGCGGCGTTGAACCGCCATGTCGTCGTCTTTTCGGTGGCGCTGGTCTGGCTTGTGCTGGACCAGCTCACCAAGGCGGCGGTAACGGCCCGCATTGCGGTCGGACACGGCTTCAGCGTCATTGACGGCTGCTTCAACATCGTTCATGTTCTGAACAGGGGAGCGGCCTTCGGCTTTCTCGGCGGTCAGGAATCCGGCTGGCAGTTCTGGCTCTTTCTGGCGGCGGCCGTGCTGGTGTGCGGCATCATCGTGCACATTGCGCGCACATCCGCCTACAGCCGCGTGCTCTTTTTCGGACTGGGCAGCATTCTCGGCGGAGCGGTGGGCAACCTCATCGACCGCGTGAGAAGCCGTGCCGTCACCGATTTTCTGGACGTATACTGGGGAAACTGGCACTGGCCCGCCTTCAACGTGGCCGACATCGCCATCTGTCTGGGCGTGTTCCTTGCCGGAATCGTTCTTCTCAGGCAGGGGCGTGAAGACGACGGGAGAAAGTAACCGTGCTCATTTCAGATCTCAGCAGCGAACAGCTGCTCATGCTCATCGTTCCGGCGCTGCCCAACATGTGGGCGCTGAAGCATGCCATGTATCACGACTTTCCCACGCCGAAGGAAAAGTATCGCTGGATGATGGCCTGCGTGTTCATCCCCTGCCTCGGCGGCATCGCCTACTACTTTGTGGGCAGAAAGCACGCCAGCAAGGAAAAGGTGGACATCCGCGCAAGAATCGAGGCGGAACGGGCTGCCAGGGCGCAGGAAGCGGGGGCTGTCGAGCCTTCTGCGGATGCGGCCGTGCAGGAAGCTGCCGCAGTTTCCGAAGCTGTCGCAGCGCCTGTCGAAGCTCCGGTTGTTGAAGCTCCCGCCGCGCTTTCGGAAGAGGCGGATCGCGAGTCCGCACGGCCGGAGGAGAGGCGCGCACCGGAAAAGACCGCGCCCCGGGGCGACGACTGGTCCTTCGGCTGCCCCGACGATGTCCGCAGGAGCTGACGGCGTAACGACGTATGACGAGGCCGGGCGCGCGGCGCGGAACATGCGCGGAGAGACTTCTCCCGCGGCAATGTTTCCGTGCAGGGCGCCGGGCTTTTTCGATAAGGGGCCGGAGAGGCCCGAGTCCTCATCTTTCAGGAGAAAAAGGTTATGGAACTTTTCACATGGGGCCGCAACCTTGCCCTTTTGTCCCTGCCTCTGATGCTGACGGCGTGCGTGACGACCGGCGAGCATAATGCCCTTCAGGCCCAGGTCAATCAGATCAACCGTCAGGTGAGCAGCAGTCAGACCAATCAGGCCGACAGCTGGTCGCAGCTCATGGAACTGCGTCAGGAAGTGTCGGAACTGCGCGGTCAGATCGACACCCTCAATTACGCGCTTCAGCGTGCGGGCGGCGCTCAGAAGATGGCCGACACCCTGGCCATGCATGACCGCGCCCTGCGTCTTCTGGAAAGCCAGATGGCGCTTGATCTGCAGCTCGACGGCGATCCCTCCGCGCAGGCCGGCATGGCCGGCGGCATGACCGGCATTCCCGGAACGGATCCCATGGCGGGCGCTTCCATGCCGCAGACCCAGCCCAATGCGGGCATCGCTCCCGCCGCCCCTGTCGTACCCGCCGCTCCCGCAGCGGGCGCCGCGCCTGCCGCTCAGCAGAACGTGGACATGGCTCAGGCCCTGTACGACAACGGCATGAAGTCCTTCAACTCCCGCCAGTATCAGGCCGCTCTGCGCTCCTTCAGCGACTTCACTAAGACCTATCCCAAGAACAAGCTGATTTCCAACGCCTGGTTCTGGCAGGGCGAATGCCAGTATCAGATGAAGAACTATGCCGAGGCGGCTCTGGCCTATGAGAACGTGATCTCCGGCTATCCCAACAGCGTGAAGGCTCCGGCTTCCTATCTGAAGCAGGGCATGGCCTTCCTGCAGCTCGACAAGAAGGCGGCGGCCAAGCAGCGTCTGAACGAGCTGGTGCGCAAGTTCCCCAAGGCTCCTGAGGCCACCCGCGCCAAGCAGATCATCTCTCAGAACAAGCTGTAATTTCCTGCGCTTCGCGGCGGCAGGCGCAAGTTTGTCCGCTTCGGAGCGTTTCGATGCAACACTCGGCCCGCCTTTTCATGCGGCCGACACGGCTGAACAGGGCCCGGCGTTTCGAGGCGCCGGGCCTTTTGTCGTCTTTCGGGGGGATGGCGGGCTTTTGGGGGAGAGGACAGGTGTGGTGAGGCTGCTCTGTGTTTTCCGCCGGACGCGCGGGGCGGAAGAGCATTGTCCGGGCGAGGCGGCGTTCATGGGGGGCGGCGCGACCCCCAGGGCAATCAGAGAGGAACTCAGGGGGGAGGTCGGAGAGAAGGGGGACCGTGCGGGGAAAAATCGTACCTGGACTGACGTGCGAAAGGCAGAAAGACCGCAGGCGACGCAAGGCGTGTGCAACCGAGAGCTGACCGTGTGTGGGGGGGGGAGAAACTTGCGTGCAGACGGCAAGTGCGTGTGGGCGCGCCGGGCGGAAAGCACATACGGGGTGAAGCCCTGGATCGCAAACTCCGGAAGAGGGCGGGGCGTCGGCCGGAGCGGCAGCGCTTGTCGCCCCCGCCTCCATTCCATCCCCCCCCCACATTTCCCCCCCCTCCCCGCAAAGCCCCTCGGAAGCATTCCCGAAAAGCGTCGGGCGCATCGCGGGTGTTTTTTGTCGTTTCGGCATGCGCTTTGCCTGAAAGCCCTGCCTGCTCTGCTGAAGACTCCCGGAAGCCACACGTCCTGTGCGCTCCTCCCGGGCCCGATGTGCTTCCCTTTTCCGGCGCTTCGGCCCACGGCGGCGGAGCAGGGGTCGCTCTTGGCAAGGGAAAAAGAATCAGCTATGATGTCATGTTCTTTCAAGTCATATGTTTTTTATTTCCTTCTATCAGGATTCTATTATGTCGGATACGATGATAAACGACGAGGAGCTGAAGATCACGGCTCCTGAAGATTCCCTTCCGCCCTGCACGCTGGAAGACCTGCCCGAAACCGTGCAGCAGGCCTGCGCCCGTGCCGGATGGACGCGCCTCATGCCCGTGCAGGCGCATGCGCTGCCCTATCTCATGGCCGGACGCGACATCATGGTGCAGTCCCGCACGGGCAGCGGCAAGACCGGCGCCTATCTTCTGCCGCTTCTTACCCTGCTCGACGCCGGGGAAAGAAAGGCGCAGGCCCTCATTCTTGCGCCCACGCGCGAGCTGGCCAGCCAGGTCGAACACGAAGCCCGCACGCTCTTTGAAGGCACGGGCCTTTCCGTGGCGGCGCTTTACGGCGGCGTGGGGTACGGCCGTCAGCTTGAGGCGCTGCGTGAAGGCGTGCAGCTCATCGTGGGCACGCCCGGCCGCGTGCTCGATCATCTTCTGCGCCGGACGCTCTCTCTGGACTCGCTGCGCGCGCTCATCTTCGATGAAGCCGACCGCATGCTCTCCATCGGTTTCTATCCCGACATGAAGGAGATTCAGCGCTATCTGCCTTCCCGGCCCATCCTGTCCGCGCTGTTCTCCGCCACCTATCCCCAGCACGTTCTGAACCTTGCCGGAGAATTTCTGCGCGATCCGCAGATGCTCAGCCTCTCGCAGGGGCAGGTGCACGTGGCGGCCATTCAGCATCTCTATGTGGAGTGCGGCCGCATGGACAAGGACCGCACCCTTGTGCGCCTCATGGAAACCGAGAATCCCACCTCGGCCATCATTTTCTGCAATACCAAGTCCGACGTGCACTATGTGACCGCCGTGCTCAAGGGCTTCGGCTACAACGCGGACGAGCTTTCCGCCGATCTTTCGCAGAACAAGCGCGAGGACGTGCTCGCCCGTCTGCGCGAAGGGAAGATCCGCATGCTCGTGGCCACCGACGTGGCGGCCCGCGGCATCGACATTCCCGAGCTTTCCCATGTGTTTCTGTATCAGCCTCCGGAAGACCGCGAGTCCTATATCCACCGCGCGGGCCGCACGGGTCGCGCCGGGGCTGCCGGTACGGTGATCTCCCTTGTGGACATCATGGAAAAGATGGAGCTGCAGCGCATCGCCTCCTTCTACCGCATCGACCTTGTGCCGCTCGCCAATCCCACCGACGAGGATGTGGCGCTGGCCGCCGGTCGCCGCGAAACCGCGCTGCTCGACGCGCGCCGCAGAGCCTGCACCGGCCTTCAGCTGGAACGCGCCCGCCGTTATCTTTCCCTCGTGAAGGACATGGCCCAGAGCGAGGATGAGGATCAGCTGCTGCTTCTGGCCCTGCTCATGGATGCCGACTATCAGCGCAGCCTCGGCATGGAACAGACGCTGCCCCGTCCCCGCGCCGAACGCGAGAACGAACAGCGTTCCTCCCGCCGCAAGGGCAACAGATCCGCCTCCGAAGGCGAGGGCGAAGGTTCCCGTTCCCGCCGGCGCAAGCGCAGAAAGGATGCTCCCGCCGGAGCGGAAGGGGCCGCTGAAGCCTCGGCCGCAGCAGACGCCTCCGCATCCGCCGAAGAAGCCGCCGCGCCTCAGGGCGACGCGGAACCGGCCCGCGAGGGCGAAGGAAGAAAGCGCCGTCCGCGCCGCAGATCGCGCAGGCGTTCTTCGCAGGAAAACGGATCCGAGGCCGGAAACGACGTTTCCGCACAGGCGGGCGACGCGGAGTAAGACCCGTGCGCATACCTGAAACGGTGATCGATCCGCAGGCGGACAACTCCGGCCCCGAAGAGCTGGTGAACACCTTCGAGGCCCTGCTTGCGGAATCGGATGTCGCCGCCTTTTTCCGGATTTTAGGCATAGGCCGCTTTTCCCTGTCGGCAAGGCGGAACATGCAGTCCGTGTTCACGGCCCTTTGCGCGGGGCTGTGGCGGCTGGCCCTGAAAAGGGCCGTGCCCGACCGGTGCGACGCGGCTTTTGAACGGTATATCGCCTCGCTCTGGACGAAGATGAAGGATGCCGACGCACAGGCGGTGCTTGTACGCGACATGGCTTCGTTTCTGCCGTCCAGCGGAACCGAGGACTTCACCCCCACGGCGAGGGAAGTGTTCCGCCGGGCGGGACGGGAGCCGGATCAGGCGGGGCTTGTGGGCATGGCGCTGTTTCTGCGGCGTCTGTACGATTATTTCTTCAACCATCTCATGTAGCAGGAACTTATTATGCCTCAGTACGGCGATCTCGTCATTCTGGCTTCCCCCCGCGGCAAGCGGCACATTTACCGCATCGAGGAAGGGCACGATCTGCACACGCAGGACGGCGTCATGCGCGCAGCCGATGTGGTGGCCGCCGATTTCGGCACGGAAGTGCGTACGGCTCTCGGCGTTCCCTTCCGCCTTCAGAAGCCCCAGCTTCATGACCTCGTCATGGGCATCAAAAGGCAGACGCAGATCATGTATCCCAAGGACATGGGACTCATCTGCTTCAAGCTCGGCGTAGGCAACGGACGCACCATTCTTGAGGCCGGTTCCGGTTCCGGCGGCTTCACGCTGGCGCTGTCGTGGTTTTCCGGCCCGAACGGTCATGTGCACAGCTTCGAGGCCCGCGAGGAGTTCCACAAGCTCGCGAAACGCAACCTGGAATGGGCCGGTGTGGGCGACAACGTCACCTTCCATCTGCGCGACATTGCCAACGGTTTCGGCGTGGATGATCCCGACGTGCTGAACGGTCAGAAGGGCGACGCGCTCTTCCTCGACGTGCGTACGCCCTGGGAATACCTCGACGCCGCGCGCGAGGCTCTTGTGCCCGGCGCGCCCATCGCGTTCCTTCTGCCCACCATCGAGCAGGTGTCCGAACTCATCAAGGCGCTGGAAATCGAGCCCTTCGAGGAAACGGAAGTCTGCGAGGTGCTGGTGCGTCCGTGGAAGGTCGTGCCGGGACGCCTGCGTCCTGCCGACCGCATGAGCGCGCACACCGCCTTCCTCGTGTTTACGAGAATTCAGGAGCGCAGCGCCGACTGGGACGCCCTCATTCCTCTGGGAACCCGCGAACGCAAGCAGGAGGCCGCCCGTCAGGCCCGTCTTGCCGCCGCCCGCGGCGAAGATCCCGACAGCGTGGATTACGACATCTAACGTACACGGCGGCGGAGCCGGGGCATTCCCGCTTCCGCCCGAAAGAGCGGCCTTCCTTGCCCCGTGGGGCATGGAGCCGCTTTTTCCGCCATTTTCTGCCGGAGCGGCGCGCAGCTTCCCCCTGTTCCGGAGGGCGTTTTCCTTCTTCCCCTGCCGCGAAAACGCGCGGAAGAAGCGGGGAAAGAGCTCCTTTGCGGGTGCCGCCCCCCTTCGGGCGGAAGAGAGGCCCGGTCTTTTCACCACAACACGGGGACAAACCCCGGATGCATTCCCATGAACATTACCATTCAGAATCTTTCCAAGTCATACGGCGGCCGCGACATTTTCCATGACTTTTCGCTGGACATCGTGGACGGCATGCGCCTTTGCGTGTGCGGCCCCAACGGTACGGGCAAGTCCACGCTGCTGCGTATGCTGGCGGGCGTGGCCGCGCCGGACGGCGGCCGCGTGATCATTCCGCACGGCTGCCGCGTCGGCTATGTGGAACAGATGCTGGACGAGAAGACGCTGGATGTGCCGCTTCTGGAATGGGTGCAGGCGGCGCTCCCCGACTGGGGGGATTTCTGGCAGGAGTGGGAAAAGGCCCAGAGCGCGGGCGACGATGCGGCCATGAACCGCCTCATGGCGCGCCAGCACGACCTTGAGACGCGCTACGGCTACAATCCCGAACAGCGCGCCCAGACCGTGCTTTCCGGCCTCGGCTTCTCGAAGGAGAAGTGGCAGCTTCCCATCCGTCAGCTTTCCGGCGGCTGGCGCGAACGCGCCAAGCTTGCGCGCGTGCTCACCGCCGGCGCAGACGTGCTCTTTCTCGACGAACCGACCAACCATCTGGACCTTGAGGCCGTGGAATGGCTGGAAGAGTTCCTCATGGAGTTCAAGGGCATTCTGGTGTTCGTGGCGCATGACCGCGTGTTCATGGACCATGTGGGCACGCACGTTCTGTATCTCGGCGCATCCCGGCCCATGTTCCGCAAGTGCTCCTACACCAAATTCCTGGAACTTCAGGAGGAAATCGAGGAGCAGCGCGAACGCGAGGCCAAGCAGATCGCCGACGAGATAGCCCACAAGATGGATTTCGTGCGCCGCTTCAAGGCCAAGGCCACCAAGGCGAGGCAGGCGGGTTCGCGGCAGAAGCAGGCGAAGAAGCTGGAAAAGGAACTGGAACAGTATCGCCCCGAACCGAAGAGAAGAGAACTTTCCTTCAAGTGGCCCGAAGCCGCTCCTTCGGAAAAGGTGGTGCTCTCCACCGCGGATCTGGCCTTCCATTTTCCGGACGGCACCACGCTCTGGCCTCCGCTCACCTTTTCCCTGTTCCGCGGGCAGCGCGTAGGCCTTGTGGGACACAACGGCTGCGGCAAGTCCACACTGCTCAAGGTGCTTGCCGGCAAGCTCTCCCGCACGGGCGGCACCCTGACCATGGGATCCACCACCCGCATGGGCTACTACAGCCAGCAGCAGGCCGAAACCCTCGATCTCGGCGGCACGGTGCTCGGCGAAATGCGCCGTCTTTCCGATCCGCATACCACGGAAGAGGAACTCATGAGCGTGCTCGGCCTGTTCATGCTCGGACAGGGCTATTTCGACAGAGCCGTGGAATCGCTTTCCGGCGGCGAGCGCAGCCGTCTTGTGCTGGCGTTGCTCTTTCTGCGCCGCTGCAACTTCCTCGTGCTCGACGAACCGACCAACCATCTGGACCTGGAAAGCCGCGACGCGCTGGTGGAGGCGCTGGAAGCCTTTGACGGCACGCTCCTCGTGGTGGCCCACGACAGACACCTGCTCTCCGAAGCCGTGGACGAAATATGGGCCGTGGACGAGAAGGGCATCACGGTCTACAAGGAAGGCTTTGCCGAATACGACGCGGCCCGCCGCGCCGCGCGCAGCGCCGCCGCAAAACAGCAGGCCGAACCTGCCGCCGCCTCTTCCGCCGCGCCCGCGGGCAAGCCTGCTCCGGGCACGGGCATGTCGCGCGAGGATCTCAAGAAGCTCAAGCGCGAGCAGGCGGAACAGCGCAACGCCCTCTACAAGCAGCTCAAGCCCCTGCAGGCCCGCTATGCGGAACAGGAAAAATCGCTGGAAGCCGTGCTGGCCCGTCAGGAGGAAGTGGAAGGCCTGCTGGCCGATCCCGCCGTGTATGCCGACGGCGCGAAGGCGGCCGAGCTTCTCAAGGAGTTTCATGCGCTTCAGGAGCGCTCCGAGAAGGAGCTGGAAGCGCTCGGCGAGCTGGAGGCGCAGATCTCCGAACTGGAGGCGCGCCGGGCGGCGCTGTCCCTCGACGGGGGAGAGTAGTTTTCCTTCATCTTTGTTCGTTCGTTTGAAAAAAGCCTGCGAAAGAAGGAGCGCGGCAGGATTGCCCGCTTTTTTCCCTGCGGCGCCTCGGGCCGAAGGGCCGGATCAGCCCCTGCCAACGTGCCGGGCGCAGGCTTTTCCCTGTCCTTTCCGCGTGTTCGGATTCGCCGAAAAATCGTTCCGCTGTCATCATACTGACTCAGTTCTGTGCCATGCTGGCGGACGTTGTCGTGAAAATGGCGCTGCCCCGCTGATTTTTTTCTGGAAATTTTTCCGGGAAAGGGTGACTATCGGGGTGGATACGAACGAAGGTCGGCAAGCCGTTTCTCTTTTTCTCAGGAGAGCCTCGTGATCGATCAGAAGTATTTGCAGTGCCACTTTTTCAGATCGCAGACCAAGGACAGCACCATGCACAGGAAAAAGCCGCAGTCCGCCCGGGTGTACCGCATCGGCGAAGCCGCCCGTGCGCTGAACCTTCAGACCAGCGTGCTCCGTTTCTGGGAGGGCGAATTCCCCGGACTTCAGCCCGTACGCACGCCCAAGGGCCAGCGTCTGTATTCGGAAAGCGACATGGAACTGCTGCGCAGAATCCGCTCCCTGCTGCATGAGCAGGGCATGACCATTGAAGGCGCACGCCGCGTGCTTGCCGGAGAAGCCATGCCGGAACTGGCCGAGGCGCTTTCCGTCCGTCCGGCGGAGGCCGACGGCGAGTGCCGGAAGGTGCTTGCCGAAGCGCTGCAGGAGCTCATGGAGATCCGTGCGCTGCTCACCAACAATCCGTCCAAGGAGAACCGTTCATGATACTTTCGCCTTCGCTTCTTTCCGCCGACTGCGGAAACCTGGCCGAGACTCTCAAACATCTGGAAGCCGCCGGGGTGAAGTGGGTGCACTGGGACGTGATGGACGGGCAGTTCGTGCCCAACATCACCTTCGGACAGCATGTCATCAAAGGCCTGCGCCCTGCGGCGGGTCTTTTTTTTGACGTGCATCTCATGATCGAGCAGCCGGAACGCTATCTGGCCGATTTCAAGGATGCCGGAGCGGATATGCTCGTCGTGCATGCCGAGGCCACGGTGCATCTGCAGCGCACGCTGGCGGAAATACGCCGCCTGGGCATGAAAGCCGGTGTGGCGCTCAATCCCGCCACGCCTCTCTCTGTGCTCGACTACGTTTTGGACGACGTGGACATGGTGCTCATCATGAGCGTGAACCCCGGCTTCGGGGGACAGAAATTTCTGCCCGCCACGCTCCGCAAGGTGGCGGAACTGCGGGCAAAGCTCAACGCCGCAGGCCGGTCGGACTGCCTTGTGCAGGTCGACGGCGGCGTGAATCTCGACAATGCCGGAGCTCTGGTTCAGGCCGGAGCCGACGTGCTGGTTTCCGGCTCCGCCTTCTTCGGCCATCCGCCCTTCAGTGAACGTCTCGCCGCCTTCACGGCCGCTGCGGCACGCTGAGTTTTTTCCCGCAATACTCAAGGAGTTCCCCCCATGCCTACCCGCGCAGAACTTGCCAACGCCATCCGCGCCCTGTCCATCGACGCCATTGAAAAATCCAAATCCGGTCATCCCGGCGCGCCTCTCGGCATGGCCGACATGGCCGAAGCCCTGTGGCGCGGCTTTCTGAAGCATAATCCTGCCGATCCTTCCTGGGCCAACCGCGACCGCTTCGTGCTGTCCAACGGTCACGCCTCCATGCTGCTCTATTCTCTGCTGCATCTGACCGGATACGAGCTTTCCGCCGACGATCTGCGCAACTTCCGTCAGCTCGACGCGAGAACTCCCGGTCATCCCGAATACGGCATGACTCCCGGCGTGGAAATGACCACCGGTCCGCTCGGTCAGGGCATCGCCACGGCCGTGGGCATGGCTCTTGCCGAACGCATGATGGCTCATGCCTTCAACCGTGAAGGCTTCCTCGTCATGGATCACTACACCTGGGTCTTCCTCGGCGACGGCTGCCTCATGGAAGGCGTGGCGCAGGAAGCCTGCTCCCTCGCCGGAACCTGGAAGCTCGGCCGCCTCATCGCCCTCTATGACGACAACGACATTTCCATCGACGGCAAGGTCGAAGGCTGGTTCACCGACGATACGCCCGCCCGTTTCGAGGCCATGGGCTGGCATGTGGTGCGCGGCGTGGACGGTCACGACTCCGAGGCTCTGGATCTTGCCATCCGTCAGGCCATGGCCGTTACGGACAAGCCTTCCCTCATCTGCTGCAAGACCGTGATCGGCCGCTTTGCTCCCACCAAGGCGGGCACGGCTTCCTGCCACGGTTCCCCCCTCGGCGCGGAAGAGGCTGCCGCCGCCCGCGCGGCCATGAACTGGACCGCCGATCCCTTCACCGTTCCCGAAGACATCCGCGCCGCATGGGATGCCCGTGAAAAGGGCGCCGCCGCCCAGAAGGCCTGGGAAGACATGTTCGCCGCCTATGCAAAGGCCTATCCCGAACTGGCCGCCGAATTCCGTCGCCGCATGGCCGGCGATCTGCCCGAAGGCTGGCCTGCCGCCGCGGCCGAAGCCGTGAGCGCGGCCATGGCCGAAACCAAGGACGTGGCCACCCGTGCCGCGGGCAAGAACGTGCTCAACGTCATCGCTCCTGCGCTGCCCGAACTGGTGGGCGGTTCCGCCGACCTCAGCGGCTCCGTGGGAACCGAGCACAAGGGCGCGAAGACGCTGGATGTCGCCGACTACTCCGGCAACTACATCCGCTACGGCGTGCGCGAATTCGGCATGGGCGCCGTGATGAACGGCCTGAAGCTCCACGGCGGCTTCATTCCCTATGCCGGCACCTTCTTCGTGTTTTCCGACTATGCCAAGAGCATCATCCGTTCCGCGGCCATCATGAAGATCCGCGTCATCTGGGTGCTGACGCATGACTCCATCGGCGTGGGCGAGGACGGCCCCACCCATCAGCCCGTGGAACAGATCGCCGCGCTGCGCATGACGCCCGGCGTGCAGGTCTGGCGTCCCTGCGACAGCACCGAGGCCGCCGTGGCCTGGACGCAGGCCGTGGAATACAAGGACGGCCCCGTGTGCCTCGTGATGAGCCGTCAGAATCTGCCTCAGCAGAAGCGCAGCGAAGACTGCGTGGCGAACATCAGCCGCGGCGGCTATGTGCTTTGCGATTGCGAAGGCGAACCGGAACTCATTCTCATTGCCACGGGTTCCGAAGTGGCTCTCGCCGTACAGGCGGCCGAACAGCTGACCGCTCAGGGCCGTCGCGTCCGCGTGGTTTCCATGCCTTCCTGCGAAGTCTTCGATCGTCAGGACGCCGCCTACCGTGAATCCGTACTGCCTTCCGCCGTGCGCGCCCGCGTGGCCGTGGAAGCGCAGAGCTCGGCCTGGTGGTGGAAATATGTGGGACTTGACGGTCGCGTCATTGGTATGGAAACATTCGGAGCCTCCGCTCCGGCGGGTAAACTGTTCCCGAAGTTTGGCTTTACGGTAGAAAACATTGTGCAGCAGGCTCTTGAGCTGCTGTAAGGAAAGGAGAACAACCGATGAAAGCACTGACCATGAATGATGTGGACATGAAGGGCAAGCGCGTCGTCATGCGCGTGGACGTGAATGTTCCCATCCACGACGGCGTCATCACCAGCGACAAGCGCATCCGCGCCGTGCTGCCCACCATCAGAAAGGCTCTGGATGCGGGCGCGGGCGTCATTCTGCTCGCCCACCTGGGCCGTCCCACCGAGGGCGTTTTTGAAGAGCAGTTCTCCCTGCGCCCCGTGGCTGCTCACATGGGCAAGCTCCTCGGCATGCCCGTGGAATTCTGCGCCGAACCTCTGAAGGGCGTGGAGTGCCGGCCCGGTCAGGTCGTGCTCTGCGAGAACGTGCGCTTCTTCAAGGGCGAAAAGAAGAACAATGAAGAACTTGCCGCGCAGTATGCCGCCATGGGCGACATCTATGTGATGGATGCCTTCGGCGCGGCCCATCGCGCTCAGGCTTCCACCGAAGGCGCCCTGCGCAAGGCCCCCGTGGCCGTGGCCGGTCCCCTCATGTTTGCGGAAATGGAAGCCGCCACCAAGCTTCTCGACAAGCCCGAACGTCCTCTCTTTGCCATCATCGGCGGATCCAAGGTGTCCACCAAGCTCACCGTGCTGGAAAACCTGCTCAAGCATGTGGACGGCCTCATCGTGGGCGGCGGCATCGCCAACACCTTCCTGGAAGCCGCCGGTTACAACATGGGTTCCTCTCTTGTGGAAAAGGACCTCATTCCCGAAGCCAAGCGTCTCATCGACATGGCGAAGGAACGCAACGTCATGCTGCCTCTGCCTTCTGACGTGGTGGTGGCCCCGAGCTTTGAACGCGCTTCCGAAGCGGTGACGAAGAAGGTGTCCGAACTTTCCGCCGAAGACTGCGCCTTCGACATCGGCGAAGAAACGGTGAAGGAATACGCGAAGCTCTTGGCCGACGCCCGCACCATCGTGTGGAACGGCCCTGTGGGCGCGTTTGAAACCGTGCCCTTCGACAAGGGCAGTCGTGCTCTTGCCGACATTCTGGCCGATTCTGATGCCTACACCCTGGTGTGCGGCGGCGATACCGTGGCCGCTGTGGAAACCTTCGGCGTGGCCGCGAAGATGGGCTATCTTTCCACCGGCGGCGGCGCCTTCCTCGAAGTGCTTGAAGGCAAGACTCTGCCCGCCGTGGCCGCTCTTGCCGACGCCGCTTCCAAGTAAACGGAACATACGCGGAGCAATGCTCCGCCTGCATTGATGCAATGCCGCCTTCCTTCGGGAGGGCGGCTTTTTTGTGTTCGAAGAGCCCCGGCAGCGGGCAGGGGGGCGCTGATCGAAACGTCGGGAGCTAGGCAGGTGGTTGGGGAGAGCGTTGAGCCGCGAGGGACAAGTTGCGGAAATGCTCGCGAAAGCCGCAGGCGGCCGCAGAAGGGGCGGAACTGCTGGCGGGAAGTGCGGAAAGGGATGCGGGGAGAAGGGAGCGGGAAAGCCGAGGGGAGGTGAAGGCGAAGGGAGCATGGCGGAAAACGCCGGTGAAAGGCGCAGGGAACGCAAGGAAGGCGGGGGAGAAATACGGGAGAAGTATGAGGGGGTATTCCGGGCGCAGGGGCCTTTTTCCCGCACACCCGGCGCTCTGCCGGGCGTTTTCCGTCTTTAGCAGTCCAGAGGTTGTCCGCCGCGAAAAAAAAGCCCCCGCGCCTTTCCGAAGAAAACGGAAGACGCGGGGGCTGTCGTTACGGGCCTGACCTGTTACGCGTTATTTCTTGTGCACGATGTAAAGCAGAAGGTAGTCGTTTCGGCTGGTCTGCACGAGGAAGCGCTTTTCCACCTCCACCTTGCCTTCCGAAACCACGGCGGGCGGGTTGGTGTTGGTGCGGAGCAGCAGAAAGCGCGGTTCGGGCACTTCGTCGATCGAGGCGATTCTCGTGGTGTCGCGGCCGATTTCCCACTCTTCCGTGGGAGAGAAGTTGTCGAAGGAATAGCAGGGGATGCCTTCCAGTTCCGGCAGCGTGCGCAACTCTTCCAGCGAACAGGTGGGCGCGGTTTTCTGCACCACCGGTCTGGTGGATTCCATGCGGCAGGAGGCCAGAACCACAAGCAGCACCATGATGCAGGAAACGGGCACCAGGAGAGTGGGGTACTTCAGGCCGAATGCGCCGAGCCCTGCGCAGAGCACGGCGAACACCAGGGCATAGAGCAGATATTCGCTGTGGCTGACGCCCACGAAGATGCAGATGCCCACGGCCGCCAGCGTGCCCAGACCGAGATGCACGGTGATGATGCCCTTTTCCAGGCGGGAGAGACTGCGCGTTTCAAGACCTCTTATCCAGTGACGGAGCGTGCAGGCGGCAAGAAGCGCCAGCGGCACCATCGCGGGCATGAGGTAGCGTTCCTTCTTTTCAGGCACGAGGGAGAGCAGCAGAAGCGAGAGCAGGAACCAGCAGAGCAGAAAGCGCAGCTCGTCCTTATTTTCGTCGCTCTTGTCCAGCCAGCGGTGGAAGAGTCCCGCGAGGGAGGGCAGCGCCCAGGCTCCGGCAAAGGCCGGGAAGGACAGGTAGAAGAAGAACGAGGCCGTATGCATGTTGCTCCAGGCGCTCACTTCGCCCTGCGCCACGGTAGTGGCCACGTGCGGCACGGCCAGATAGACGTAGAGATACCAGAGCGAGCCGAGCAGGCATCCGCCGCCGAGAATGACGGCAAGGCGCTTCCAGGGAACGCTTCTGCGGAAGAAGAGCAGCGTGGCGAGGAAGGGCAGCAGCATGGTGTAGAGCTGCACCGGTCCCTTGCTGAGCACGGAAGCGGCCATGAGCAGCACGCCGGCCGCGAGCCAGCCGCGTTCGGGGCGCATGAGCGCCGTGAGCGCGCCCGTCATGAACACCACGGAGTAGATGTCCCAGGAGTTTGTGGTGCCGAGCTTGAGGGTGAGCAGCATGGAGGAAACCACAAGTCCGGCGCGGAAGGCGGTTTTTTCATCGCCGAACAGGGTGCGGTACAGATCGAAGCAGAACACGCCGAGCAGACCCGTGACGAGAATGACGGGCAGATGCAGCGCCACCATGGAGGGATGATCGCTCAGAAGAAAGACGGGCGTGGTGAGCCACACGGGCAGGGGCGGCTTGTTGAGGCGTATCTCGGTGTAGAGATGAGGGATGAGCCAGTCGCCGTCGAGGCTCATGGACTGGGCGGAGATGAGATTGCGTGCCTCCATGATGCTGGTGCCGAACACGTATACGAGCGGCAGAAGGAGGAGCACGGAAAAGACGTAGATGGTGATGCGCTGTTTCATGGGATGTCCTCCGCTCGGGCGGCGGGGTTCAGGATCGTGCGGAATGCTCGGAGCGCGCGCTGCGCAGCCCGATCATGATGTTTCTGGCATAGGCCGCAAGGCCGAGCGCCTGACCGAGAATGAGCACGAGATCGAGCCGGATGACGGCGTAGAGGCAGATGAGCAGGGAACCGGTAAGGCTGATGATCCAGAAGCCGAGCGGCAGCACGGAAACGTGTCTGCGCGAGGAGTACCACCACTGATAGACGAAGCGCAGGGTGAACAGCGCCTGACTGAAGCAGCCGAAGATGAGCAGCGGCAGGGGGATGTCGGGGTTTCTGAACAGCGTTCCGGCGATGTCTGCGCCGCCGAGGGAAAGGCTGACGGCGGCGAGAGGCGGCGTGACGAGCAGAAGCGCGCGCAGAAGAGGCGGGCATTTCTGCCAGATGCCGCTGGCCTTGAGGTTCCACAGATAGATGTAATAGGAGATGAACTGCCCGAGAATGATGGCAAAATCGTTTCTCAGCCAGCCGTAGACCATGAGAAGATAGGATCCGCAGATGCTGAACACCCAGAACAGGGCGGGAGAAATGATTTTTTTTGCCCGCTCCGTTTTGATCCACTGGTGGAGCATGCGCAGGGAAAAGAAGCCCTGGGCGAGCAGGCCCACACCGGTGACGAAGAGATATTCCTTCATGCGCGAATCCTTGAAAAGTGCCTTGTCTTTCTGTCGGGCGGAAAAAGAGGCGCAGAGTACGGAAGGATCCGGCGGCTGCGGCCTCAGGGAGAAGTCTGCGCGGAGCGGAAGGGATCTTCCGCCCCGCGTGGGAAAAAGAGACGACGGATCAGTCCTTCCGGAGATTGTCGGACGCAACCTTGTAGGCGATGTGGCGTTTCTGCATCCAGCGCACGGCGAGGCAGTCCACGAAGGGCGAGAGCAGCCTGTTCCACAGGTTGAACTTGGAAACGCCCGCCACGCGCGGAAAATGCGATACGTCCACCTGCTTCACCCGGCCGCCTTCAAGCTGTATGAGGGCGGGGAAGAAGCGGTGCATGCCCTTGAAGAAGGGCAGGGAGCGGGCGATGCCGGTATGCATGACCTTGAGCGGACAGCCGGTATCGCGGGCGCCGTCCTTCACCATCATGCGGCGGAAGCCGTTGGCGAAGCGCGACTGGAACTTTTTGAAGCCCGTGTCCTTGCGGTTGGCGCGCACGCCGGTGACAAGCTCGTATTCGGCAAGGTGGGGCGTGAGCAGATCGAGTTCTTCGGGCGCGGTCTGAAGATCGGCGTCGATGTAGGCGAGGTAGGGGGAGCAGACCTGATCCATGCCTGCCTTGAGCGCGCTGCTCAGGCCGGTGTTGCAGGAAAGCTCGATGAAGAAGAAGTGCTCGTTTTCGGCGCAGGCTGTGCGGATGCGTTCGCCGCTTCTGTCGGAGGAGCCGTCGTTGATGAAGAGCACGCAGGAGCGCATGGCCGCGCGGGGCAGATAGGCTGCCAGGCGGGAGGCGAGGTTCTCCATGTTGTCTTCTTCGTTGTATACGGGAACGAGAATGGTCAGATCATAGTCGGCGGTCTGATTCTGCTGGCTTGTCATGCGGTTCTCCCCGGCGCGCTGCGCCGTCAGGAAGAGGTGAGAGAGGGCCCGCGGGGGGGGGGCGTTGCGCCACGGAAAAGGCGTTTTTGCGGCGCTTTCGGGGGAAGACGATCAGTCTTCCCGGATGGGATTCTCGTCGGACATGTACCAGTCCACGAAGCGGCCGATGCCGTCGGCCAGCGTGGTGGAGGGGCGGAAGCCCGTGACGTTCTGAAGCTTCGTGGTGTCGGCGTAGGTCTGATGCACGTCCCCTTTCTGCATGGGCAGCATCTGCATTTCGGCCTTTCTGCCCAGCGCGTTCTCCAGCGTGTGGATGAAGTCCATAAGCTGCATGGGGTGCCCGCAGCCCACGTTGTAGATGTCGGTGGGAACGGGGCCCTGCGGCGCGTGATCCATGAGGCGCACCACCGATTCTATGATGTCGTCCACATAGGTGAAGTCGCGCGAGAGATTGCCGTTGTTGAACACCTTGATGGGCTTCCCGGCCAGAATGGCGCGGGTGAAGAGCACGGGAGCCATGTCGGGTCTGCCCCAGGGGCCGTACACGGTGAAGAAGCGCAGGGCCGTGGAGGGAATGCGGTAGAGATGGGCGTAGACATGGGCGATGAGCTCGTCGCAGCGCTTGGTGGCGGCGTAGAGGGAGACGGGCGTGTTGACCGGATCCTCTTCGTTGAAGGGCGTCTTTTCATTGCCGCCGTAGACCGAGCTTGAGGATGCGAAGAGCAGATGCCGCACGGGATGACTGCGGCAGCACTCCAGCAGATTGACGAAGCCGAGCACGTTGCTCTGCACATAGGAGAAGGGATTCTCCAGCGAGTAGCGCACGCCCGCCTGTCCGGCAAGGTTCACGGCCATGTCGAAGGCGCCTTCGGCAAACAGCTTTTCGAGGCCTTCCCGATCTTCCAGACGCATTCTCACGAAGCGGAAGCCGGGATGGGTTTCGCTTGTCAGCACATCGCCCCAGGCAGGTTCGTCGCCACGGATGCCGAGCCTGGCAAGGCGGGCCCTCTTGAGCGCGGGGGCGTAGTAGTCGTTGATTTCGTCCAGACCCGTGACGTGGTGGCCGAGACTCAGCAGTCTTTCGGAAAGAGCATGACCGATGAATCCTGCCGCGCCGGTGATGAGTATGTTCATATGCGGTCCTTTTTTCATGCAAACGGCTCCTCGTTCACGCGGAAGAAGGAGCCGGAAGACGCCGTCGGAGAGAAAAGACGATCAGCCTATTCTGTAGCCGGTGAATCCGACCTGGGCAAGGCTCTCTTCCCGGTAGATGTTGCGTCCGTCGAACACCACGGGAGAGACCATGACCGAGCGCAGCCTCTTCCAGTCGGGCAGGCGGAATTCCTTCCATTCGGTCACCACGGCAAGGGCGTCGGCCCCTTCGGCGGCCGTGTACATGTCCGGCGCGAAGAACACGCCGTCGCCGAGCAGGGTACGGGCCCGGTCCATGGCCACGGGATCAAAGGCGCGCACGCGGCATCCGGCCTCAAGCAGCGCATGGATGAGCACGAGCGAAGGCGCTTCGCGCATGTCGTCGGTGCCGGGCTTGAAGGCGAGGCCCCACACGGCCACGGTGCGTCCGGCGGGCTGACCGCCGAAGTGACGGGAAATCTTTTCAAAAAGCACGGTTTTCTGACGGGCGTTCACGCGTTCGACCGCTTCGAGCACGTCCAGACTGCAGCCGTGCTGCGCGGCGGTGGCGATGAGCGCCTTCACGTCCTTGGGGAAGCAGGAGCCGCCGTAGCCGCAGCCTGCATACAGGAACTTGGGGCCGATGCGCTGATCCATGCCTATGCCCTTGCGCACCATGTCCACCCTCGCGCCCACGCGTTCGCACAGGTTGGCGATGTCGTTCATGAAGGATATGCGCGTGGCGAGCATGGCGTTGGCCGTGTACTTGGTCAGCTCCGAGGAGGCGCGGTCCATGAACAGAATGCGGTCGGCGGTCATCATGAAGGGGCGGTACAGCTCGGCCATGACGGCGCGGGCGCGGTCGCTCTCCACGCCGATGATGACGCGGTCGGGCGTCATGAAGTCGTTCACGGCATGGCCTTCCTTGAGAAATTCGGGATTGGAGACCACGTCGAAGGTCAGGGAGGAATGTCTTTCGCGAAGCTCTTCGGCCAGAATCTGCTCGACCTCGGCGCAGGTGCCCACCGGTACCGTGGATTTGACCACGACCACGAGATCGTTCTGCATGAGGCGGCCTACCGAGTGGGCCACGTTGCGCACGTAGCTGACGTCGGCGCTGCCGTCTTCGCCTTCGGGCGTGCCCACGGCGATGAAGGCCACGTCCGCGCCGTCGAGGCTGAGGGAAAGATCGGAGGTGAAGTGAAGCCGTCCTGCCGCGGCGTTGCGCTGGAGAAGTTCGGGAAGAGAAGGTTCATAGATGGGGCATTCTCCGGCGTTGAGCCGGGCCACCTTGGCCTCATCGGTATCCATGCACCAGACGTCGAGTCCTGTTTCGGAAAAGCATGCGGCCGTCACCAGCCCCACGTAGCCCGAACCTATCACGGTGATCTTCATAGTGGTCCTTTATCGCGTTGTGCTTTTGCAGGAAAAGCGGACCGGGCGACTCAGTCTGACGAAAACGTCGTGCGCTGTCGTGCCGTTTTTTCCGGAAAGGGTGAATTCCGCAGCAGGGCGGCGAACCCGCAAAACAGGAAAGGAAGGCTGCTGCGGAACGGGTGCGGCCGCATCTTCTGACGCAAAAAAGGCGCGGAACGACTGCACGGTTCATGCTATGGCATAGTCTGCCCGTGTGAAATTGTCAATGTTCGTTACAGACTGTTACACTGACGGAACACTCCGGGATACGGATGTTTTTCCCCTGCGGCGCAACGAAAGAGAGGTATATGAGCGTTGCATGGGAACGCCTTTTTTCCGCCGTTTCCGGACGAGGCGTCGTCGTTGCGGAGGCGCGTTTTTCAGCGTGAGGAGGCGCGACTTTTGCGGGGCGGGGCGGCCTTTTCCGCAAGGTCCTGCGCCACGAGCGAACCGCTGGCCAGCGCCCAGTGGATGTTGTAGCCGCCGAGCAGGCCCGTCACGTCGAGCACTTCGCCGCAGAAGTAGAGTCCGGGCGTCGTGCGGCTTTCCAGGCGGCGCGAAAGGCCGGAAAGGGTCACGCCTCCGGCGGCGGCTTCGGAGCGCTTCAGTCCTTCGGTGCCCGAGGGGCGGCAGGAGAAGGCGTGCACGGCCTGTTCAAGGCGCAGGCGATCCTTTTTGCCCAGCTCCGCGCATTTTCTGCGGGCAAGATCTTCGGGGCAGAGGGCGTCGGCAAGGCGGGCGGGCATGAAGCGGGAGAGAAGATTGCGCACGATCAGTCTGCCGTGTTCCTTTTCGTTCAGAAGCTCAAGGACGGGCAGTTCCGGCAGAAAGTCGATGAGAAGTTCGTCGCCGGGCATCCAGAAGCAGGAGGCCACGAGAACGGCCGGGCCGCTGATGCCGCGATGCGTGAAGAGAAGCGGGCGTATGCCTTCCGGATCCGGCGGCAGCGCTTCGCCCTTGCGCATCACGCGGATCCGCACGTTGAGGCTGATGCCTTCAAGGCCGGAAAGCGGCCAGTCGCCGGGCATGACGAGCGGCACCAGCACGGGGCGGAAGGGCACGAGTTCATGCCCCCAGGCGGCGGCGAGGCGGGCCAGACCGTCGTTTGCGCCGAGCGCGGGGCAGGCCGGAGATCCGGAAGCGATCACAAGATTCCGGGCCTCGAAGTGTTCCCCTCCTGCGCTGAACGAGAAGCCGCCGTTTTCCGTGCGTCCGAAGGCGGGATGCCCGCTCGGCCGCGTGAAGGAGGCCGCCGTTGCGCCGAAAAGAAGATCGACGCCTTCATCCTCGCACTGCATGGTCAGTCGGTCGGCCAGAAAGGCGGCCGGACGCAGGCCGAAGATCTGTCCGAAGTCGCGCTCTTCAAAGGGAAGGCGCAGTTCGCGCAGAAGATCGAGCACCTTTTCGCAGGGGAAGGCGCGCAGCACGGCGCGCACGAGCGAGGGATCGCCCGTGACGTAATGCCGTTCGGTCAGGGTGCGGTTGGTGAAGTTGCCTCGTCCGCCGCCGGCCACGGCCAGCTTGACGCCGGGGTGCTCGTGACTGTCGACAAGAAGAACGGAAAGCCCTTTGCGGGCCGCGTTTCTGGCGCAGATGAGTCCGGCAGGGCCGGCTCCTATGACGGCGACGTCGTAACGGTACATGCAAACTCCTGAAAGGGCGGCGGCCCGGAAGAAGCGCCGCGCGGCGGGGGAGGAAACGGGGAAGCGCCGAGGGGCGGGAGCGCGCCCTTTGCCCGGCGGACAGGAGGGGCGGCTTTGAAGCGTCCTTGCCTTTGGATGAGGGCGGACGCAGAAGGTACGGCGAAAAGCGCCCCTTTTCGGGCTAGGCCTTTCTCAGCGCCGTGACCAGCGCCACGGCCTTGATGCCCTTGAGTTCTCCGGTGAAGCCCAGCTTTTCTTCCGTGGTGGCCTTGAAGGCCACATGATCCGGGGAAAGATCCAGAAGACGGGCCACGTTGCGGCGGATGGCGTCGGCACGGGGCGCGAGCCGGGGCTTCTGGGCGATGACGGTGAGATCGGCGTGCACGATGCGCACGCCCGCCTCGGCGGCCAGCGTCATGACGTGATCGAGCAGCGCCGAGGAGGAAATGTTCTCGAAGGCGGGATCGTTGTCGGGAAAGAGACGGCCGATGTCGCCGCCGGCAAAGCAGCCGAGAATGGCGTCCATGAGGGCATGGAGCAGCACGTCGCCGTCGGAGTGGGCGCGGATGAGGTACTCTCCGCCGATTTCCACGCCGCCCAGCATGAGAGGACGGTTGCCGCCGTAGGCGTGCACGTCGTAGCCGTAGCCGCAGCAGGGAAGGGGCATCTTCGATTCGGCAAGCAAGGCAAGATCCTGGGGATTGGTGATTTTCACGTTGCCCTCGTCGCCCTCGATGACGAGAACGGCAAGATGGCAGCGTTCCATGAGCGAGGCATCGTCGGTGACGTTCCAGCCTTCGCTTTCGGCGCGTTCATGAGCGGCGCAAAGCTCCGCAACGCGGAAGGCCTGCGGGGTCTGCACGGCGCGGAGAGTTTCGCGCTCGGGCGTGCGCAGCACAAGGCCGGAGGCATCGGTTTCCTTCACGGTGTCGGTCACGGGCACGCCGGGAATCACGCCGGAGACCTGCTCCGTTTCCAGGGCGACGGCCAGCCTGGTGACGAGGGCCGTGCGCAGAAACGGGCGCGCGCCGTCGTGAATGAGAACGCTGCCGCAGCTTTCGGGAAGTGCGGCAAGCGCGTGCCGCACGGAGTCCTGCCTCCGCTCGCCGCCCGCGGCAAAGCGCAGCGGCACGCCGCAGGAGCGCTTTTTGTCGAGCGTGAGGGCTTCGGCCTTCGCTTCTTCGAGTTTGTCTGCGGGAAAAACGATCACAAGGCCGTGAATACGCGGAGAGGCGGCCATGGCAAGGGCGGAATGCCGCCAGAGCGGTTCGCCTTCGTAGGAGAGAAACTGCTTGGCCCTGCCGCCGGTGGCCTGCGCCATGCGGCTGCCCTGGCCTGCGGCAAGGATGACGCCCCAGCATTCGTTGAGCATGATGACCTCGGAAAATGAAGCATGGGGAGGGAACTTTCGCTCCCTCCCCATGACAAAGGGAGTCGGACTGTAAGCCGGGTTTTGTTCCGATCCCGGAGGATCGGCGACTGTCATTCCTCTAGAGACGCGGTTGCCCGCGCCTTCAAGCAACCTACCCGGAAACCATGGGCCGGGCCAGCCGGTTTCCCTATTTGGTTTTGCTTCGGATGGGGCTTGCCTGGCCTGACGTGTCGCCACGCCAGCCGGTGAGCTCTTACCTCACCGTTTCACCCTTACCGTTCCTGCGAACGGCGGTCTGCTTTCTGTTGCGCTTTCCAGCGGTCGCCCGCTCTGGCCGTTAGCCAGCATCCTGCCCTGTGAAGCCCGGACTTTCCTCCCCGGATCAAACGATCCGCAGCGACAGTCCGTCCGACTCCGAAACGTTGCAGCCGAATGCGCCGGACAGGTCCGGCGTTCTTTGCGCCCGATGTCGAGGATAAACCTTATTCTTCGGTTTCCTCGTGCCTGACTTCAGGCTTCGGAGCGTTGGGATCCTGATAGTCGTGCGCCCAGTACATGAGGCGCTGGCAGTTGGGGCAGCTCATGATGTGGTTGCCGCGCTGCAGGTCGATGAACACCTGCGGCGGAATGGCGATGTGGCAGCCGGAGCAGATGCCCGCTTCCACGGGCACGATGACGGGATGACGCAGGCGGTTGCGGATGAATTCGTAGCGGCTCAGCACGGGCGGCGTGATGAGGGCGCTCACTTCGGCGCGCTGCGCTTCCATTTCATCCAGCCTGGCGCGGCATTCGGAAAGACGCTTTTCCAGATTTTCACGCTGGCTGTCGAGCTCGGCCTTGAGTTCGTTCCAGGTTTCTTCCACGGACTGCAGATTGCTTTCCTGCAGGGAACGTTCTTCCTGCAGAGCCATGCGTTCTTCCTCGCGGCTCTGGTTCTGGCGTTCCATGCTGTCCATCTCGCGGATCATGGCCTGGTATTCGCGGTCGTTCTCCACCTGCATGAGCTTGTTCTTGCTGTTCATCAGGCGGGATTCGTCGTCCTGAATGTCGGCGTCGAGGCGCTTCTGCTGTTCCTGCAGATGCTGGAGCTTTTCCAGAATCCAGTTGCGCTGCGTATCCTGGGAGTTGAAGCGCTTCTGCAGGGCTTCCACTTCCTTGGGAGCGGCTTCGAGTTCGGCCTGAACGGCGTGAATGCCGTCGTCAACGTGCTGAAGAGCCACAAGCTGACGGATCTGTTCGATATAGAGGCTCACGACAGTACCTCCGGTACTTCAGAAAGAAAGGTCATGGGCAGGAAGGGGTCCCTGCCCGGCAAAAATGTTACCGTCACGCCGTCGAGCTTCTTTTCCAGAAGCTGCGCGAAGCGACGGATCATTTCTTCTTCCAGGGAAAAATGCCCCACATCAAGAATTGCCGTGGGACAGAAATTCGGGCTGCGTCCGTCATGACGCGAAGCCAGGGCCAGGGCGTCGTGATACTTCACGTCGCCGGTGATGAAAAGGTCCGCGCCGGCGGCAACGGCCTCTTCCAGAAGCGAGGAGCCGGATCCCGTGCACACCGCCACGCGCCGGATCGTCCGTTCCGGATCCCCGATGAGACGAGCCACACCGCACATGCGCTCAAGCGGCAGAAACTTGCGCATGACGGCGCACACTTCGCGGAGCGTCATCGGCGAGGGAAGCGTGCCCGCGCAGCCGAATCCGCCGTCCGCCTGCGAGCCGTCCGGCGCAAGGAAGGTTCCCGTTTTTTCGAGAATCACGCGGTCGGAAAGGCCCAGCTCGTCGGGCAGCCAGGAGGCCGGTCCGAGAGGATTGGCGTCAAGCGTGGTGTGGCTTGCGTAGAGCGGCATGTCGTGGCGGTACAGAATGCCGAGCGCATCGGTGATGCCGTTCAGCCTGTCCGTCCAGAAAGGACGCATGGCCAGCGGATGGTGGGTGAGCACCATGTCCGCTCCCGCGGCGACCGCCGCATGCAGCTGTTCGGGCGCAGGGTCGAGGCAGACGGCCAGATGTCGTATCTCGGCACGCGTCGAAGCCACCTGAACGCCGGAATGATCCCATTCCGCCATAAGCGAAAGGGGGGCCGTCTGTTCAATGATCCTGATGATATCGCTCTGAATCATGGTGTAGCCTTCTCGTAGTGCGGAACATGGATATGCCGGGGAATTCATATTTCTAGGGAAAGATTCCCGCTTCGTCAAGTTCCTTTCCCCCGGCGCGGCCTCCGGCGTTTTCCTCTTGGCCTCCGCGCGGTTTTGGAGTAGAGGTGTTTCACTTTGAACCTGCTTCGGCAGTCGGGGCATCGTGCGCCGCAGGAGAGCTTTCTTCCTGCGCTCGTGCCGCCTCTGCGCGTTGTTCCGCGCGCCTTCCGGGCGGGCAGGGCGCTCTTTCTTCCGCCCTTTTTCCTTATCCTGAATCCTTCACGAGGCAAATCATGCCGTCCTTCGTTTATGTGACCGACGTTTTCTGTCCCTGGTGCTTCGGCTTTGCGCCCGTCATGCAGCGCCTTGCCGCTCTTCATTCCTTCCCCGTGCGCGTGCTCTGCGGCAATCTCGTGGATAATCCTTCGCAGACGTCCACCATGAACTCGCCGCGCCTTCTGGCCTTCTTCCGCCGCCTTTCCGACACCACGGGCCGGGAACTCGGCGAAGACTTTTTCCGCCTCATGGAAGAGGAGCACAGCGTGCTCATGGATTCCTCCCTTTCCGCGCGTCTCATGGCGGCGCTCAAGAAGCTGGCTCCCGGTCATGCGCTGGAACAGATGGAGGCTTTTCAGGACGCCTTCTACCGCGACGGACGCGACGTGCTTTCCCTTGCCGTGCAGGCGGACGTTGCCTCGCGCTGGGGCGTGAACGCGGCGGATCTGGAAAAGGCCCTTGCTTCGGAAGCCGTGCAGGACAAGGCGCAGCGCGAGATGGACGAAGCCGAGGAGATTCTCGGCGACTTCGTGGTGTATCCCACGCTGTTCGTGAAGACCGACGACGGCGAACTGCACGCCGTGGCCCGCGGCTACGCGCCCTTTGAGGACGTGGAGGCCAAGATCGCCGCGGCGCTTGCATCGGGCGCTTCCATGACCGGCGTTTCCGCCGGCGCCTGCGGTCTGGACGGCAACTGCTGCCTTTCCTGATGCTTTCCGGCGGATTCGCTATCCGCCTGTGCTGTTGTTTCGGCTCCGCTGCCCGACATGCGATTCGTCGGGCGGCGGAGCTTTTTGTGCGCGGCGATGTTGCGCCTCGGCAGGAGAGGGGAGGGGCTTTTTTCGGGGGAGGCGGAAAAGAGGTCGGAGCACGGCAGGAGGCGGGGAAGGCGGAGCGCCCGGAAGAAGGGCTTGAAAACGCCGGTTTCCGGCCCTTTTTGCGCTCGAAAGGGGCGGCTCGCCGCTTGAAGAGCGCGTGATTATGGAGTATCATCCCTTTTTTCCTTCGGAAGGGGGCTTCTGCAGGAAGCGTCCGTTTTCCGGGAAAACCCGTCCGTCCGGCGGGATCGCCGTTCATTATCATTTTAACACGGGAGAGTTCGGGATGCGTTTTCTCAACTATGCCGCGGCTTGTCTTGCCGTTTGCGGTATGGCGTTTTCGCCGCTTGCTTCCTCCGCTCACGCCGAAGAGGCGGCAAAGAAGATCAAGGTCGGCTTCATCTATGTTTCCCCTGTGGGCGACGAAGGCTGGTCGTGGATGCACGATCAGGGCCGCAAGCTTCTGGAAGCCATGCCCGACGTGGAAACCGGCATGATGGAAAGCGTCCCTGAAGGACCGGACGGCGAGCGCGCCATCAAGAACATGTGCTCCCGCGGCTACGACGTCATCGTGGGCACGAGCTTCGGCTACATGGACGCCATGGCCAAGCTGGCCAAGCGCAATCCGAAGATCACCTTCCTGCACTGCTCCGGCTACAAGCACAGCGACAACATGACCTGCTACTTCGGCAGAGTCTACGAAGCCCGCTATCTCACGGGCATGGTCGCCGGCGCCATGACCAAGACCAACGAAATCGGCTATGTGGCCGCCTTCCCCATTCCCGAAGTGGTGCGCGGCATCAACGCCTTCACTCTGGGCGTGCGCGCCGTGAACCCCGAAGCGAAGGTGCGCGTGGTGTGGACCCGTACCTGGTACAGCCCCGACGATGAGAAGAAGGCTGCCGAAGGCCTGCTGGACGTGGGCGTGGACGTGATCGCCCAGCATCAGAATTCCGCCGGTCCGCAGATCGCGGCCGAGGAACGCGGCGCCTATTCCGTGGGCTACAATACCGACATGTCCTCGGCGGCCCCCAGGGCTCACCTCGTGTCGGCCATCTGGGACTGGGAAAAGTTCTATAAGAAGTTCATCGAGGAATACCGCGCCGGCACCTGGAAGAACGGCAACTACTGGTACGGCCTCGGTGACGGCATCGTGAACATTTCCGCCTACGGCGACATGGTTCCCGCCGACGTGCGCGCCAAGGTCGACGCCGTGAAGGCCGACATCGCCGCCGGCAAGTACAAGGTGTTCACCGGCCCCGTGAAGGATCAGGAAGGCAAGGAACGCGTGCCCGCCGGTCAGGTTGCGCCCGACGACATGCTCCTCAGCATGGACTGGTTTGTGGAAGGGGTCATAGGAACGACCCGGTAATTTCAGGAAAGCTCCGCCCGCGAGGCGGGGCTTTTTTATTCATGCCCTTTCGCCCGGACAGGCGAAGTCCCGGAAGGCCGCGGCTTTGTTTGGCGGTGTTTTTGCAGGAGCTGTTTCCGCTTCCGGGCACAGGGGCATATTCTGCGGGAAGGCGGCTCGGAACGTTTTTCCGCAGGGGCGGAGTATGCTGCGGCGGGCCTTTCCGCCGCTTTGCCTTTATCGCGCACGCGCCGGACGCGGGTTTTTACCGGCGCTGCGCAGGATATCAACGTAGTTTCTCGGAGGATTCATGGACGGTTTCAGAGTCGTCAGGCGGCAGACCCCGCTTCGGTGGGCCGGGCTTGTCGTGCTTCCGGCGGCGCTTCTCGTCGCCCTGGCATTCTGTTCCCTGCTTCTGATGATTCAGGACAAGTCGCCCGTAGAAGCCGCCGTGGTGCTGTTTCAGGGCGGCTTCGGCAGTCTTTACGCCCTGCAGGACACCATGCTCAAGGCCATTCCCATCTTTCTCTGCTCGCTCGGCGTGTCCGTGGCCTTCCGCATGAAGGTGTGGAACATCGGTGCGGAAGGGCAGTTTGCGCTGGGCGCGGTGGGAGCCACCTGGGCCGTGATTACCTTTCCCGGACTGCCCATGCCCCTCATGCTTTCGCTCATGCTGCTGTGCGCGGCGGTCACCGGCGGCCTGTGGGGTCTTCTGCCGGGCTTCCTCCGTCTGAAGTTCGGGCTGAACGAAATCATTTCCACGCTCATGCTCAACTACATCGGCATCGAGTTCATGCGCTACCTCGTGTACGGTCCCTGGAAGGATCCGGAAAGCATGGGCTTCCCCATGACCGCCATGTTCCCCGATGAGGCCGTGTTCCCCGAAGTGCTGGGATACGTGCATGCCGGTCTCGTGGTCTGCGTGGTGGCGGCCGTGATCGTGGCCGTGTTTCTGTACCGCACGAAGCTCGGCTTCGAGCTGTGCGCCGCGGGCGAGAATCCCCGCGCCGCGCGCTATGCCCGCATTCCCTACGGTTTTCTGCTGGTCTTCGTGCTGACCGTCTCGGGCGCGCTGGCGGGCATGGCGGGCTGCGTGGAGGTTTCGGCCACGTTCAACCGTCTTCAGCCCAATCTCTGCACGGGCTACGGCTATACCGCCATCGTGGTGGCCTGGCTTTCAAGACTGCGCATTTCCTCCATTGCGCTGTTTTCCGTGTTCGTGGCGGGTCTGCTCGTGGGTACGGACAGCCTGCAGGTCGACATGCAGGTGCCTGCCGCGTTCGGCGGCATTCTCGAAGGCTTCATCCTGCTCTGCGTGCTGGCCGGACAGTTCTTTTATTCCTACACCTTTGTAAGAACGGGTCGCGGGCAGGGAGGTGCGGCATGACCTGGGATATCTTCGTCGCGCTGCTGGCCGCCACCGTGCTGGCCGGAACGCCGCTTCTGTACGCCACGCTGGGCGAACTTGTGACCGAACGTTCGGGCGTGCTCAATCTCGGCGTGGAAGGCATGATGATCATGGGCGCCTTCTTTGCCTTCATCGTGCAGCTCAAAACGGGCAATCCGTGGCTGGCCGTGCTGGCCGCCGGTCTCGGCGCCGGAGCCATGGGCCTTCTGCACGGCGTGGTCTGCCTGGTCTTTCAGGGCAATCAGACCGTGTCGGGCCTTGCGCTCACCATCTTCGGCGTGGGCCTTTCCGACTATCTCGGCGCGCCCTTCATCGGCGAGAAGACCGTGGGCTTCCAGCCCTTCGACATTCCGCTGCTCTCCGACATTCCCTTCTTCGGACAGGTCTTCTTCCAGCACGATCCTCTGGTCTACATTTCCTATCTGCTGCCCTGGGCCGTCATGTGGTTCTTCCGCCGCACTTCGCTGGGCCTTGCGCTCTGCGCTTCCGGCGAATCTCCCGACGCCGTGCAGGCCGCAGGCCTTGATCCCGTGCGCATGCGCTGGCTGGGCATTTTTGCCGGAGCCTTCCTTGTGGGCATGGGCGGCGCCTATCTTTCCCTCTGCGCCACCCACATGTGGACGCACAACCTCACCGCAGGCAAGGGCTGGATAGCCGTGGCGCTGGTCATTTTCGCGTTTTGGCGGCCGCGCCGGGCCATTCTGGGCGCGTATCTCTTCGGCGGCATCATGGCGCTGCAGCTCCGGCTGCAGGCGCTCGGAACCACCATTCCTTCGTCGCTCATGATGATGCTCCCCTATTTGCTCACCATTCTCGCGCTGCTCTTCTCCTCCGCCCGGGGCAAGGGCAGAAGCGCTCCCGCAGCGCTGGGAGAAAACATTTCTCCGGGTGCGTAACCGGTCGGAACGCTGTTTCCGGCGCCTCCGCAAGCGGATTTCTCCGAAGAAGGGCGCGCCTCATGCTCCGTGCGGGGCGCGGCGCAGAGGGGCGGTGCCCCTTCCTCGGAAGAGATCGCGTGAGGAGCGGCTTTCTCCCGGAAGAAAGCCGCAAAGTCAAGGATTCCCTATGCTGAGTTCTCGCGACATGTTTACCGGACTTCCCATGATTACGGCTGCGGCCTTTTTCATGCAGATGTTCAATTCCACCATCATGAACACGGCCCTGCCCGCCATTGCCGATTCCATGGGGCGCTCGCCGTTTTCCATGCAGCTTGCCGTCATAAGCTATGCGCTTACCGTGGCGCTGCTCATTCCGCTGAGCGGCTGGCTCGCCGACAGCTTCGGTACAAGGCGCGTGTTCCTCGGATCCGTGGTCATGTTCGTGATAGGCTCGGTACTGTGCGCCGTTTCCACGAATCTGCCCCAGCTTGTGGCCTCGCGCGTGGCGCAGGGCATAGGCGGCGCCATGATGGTGCCCGTATCCCGCCTGACGCTCATGCGCGCCTATACGCGCGAGGACTTTGTCCGGGTGTTCAATTTCATCACCATTCCCGGTCTGGTCGGGCCCGTGGTCGGCCCCATCGTGGGCGGCTGGCTGGTCACCTACGCTTCCTGGCACTGGATCTTCCTCATCAACGTTCCCCTCGGCCTTGCCATTCTTCTGTGCTCGCTGCATTCCTTCTCCGACTTCAGGCAGCCGCGCGGAGCCTTCGACTGCACGGGCTTTCTGCTCATCGGCGTGGGCGTGCTCAGCATGTCCGTGGGACTGGAGCTGACCGGCGGCCACGGCGCTTCTCCGCTGCTGGCGGGCGGCCTTGTGGTCTTCGGCGTTTTCGCCCTGTGGCTTTACGTGGTTCACGCGCGAAAGATCAGTCATGCCATCATCAATCTCAAGGTTTTTCATACCCGCACCTTTTGCGTGGGCATCACGGGCAATATCGTGGCGCGGCTCGGCATCGGCAGCATACCCTTCCTCGTGCCGCTCATGCTTCAGGTGGGCCTGGATTATTCCGCCGACGTGGCGGGTCTCATTCTCATCGCCCCGGCCGTCGGTTCCATCATGACCAAGACCGTGGTGCTGCGTATTCTGCACCGCTTCGGCTACCGGCGCGCGCTTCTTTTCCTCACGCTCGCCATTGCGGCCATCTTCATGTGCATGAGCCTGCAGCAGCCCGGCTGGCCGCTCTCCCTGCTCGTGGTGCAGCTTTTCGTGCAGGGCATGCTCATGTCCGGCCAGTTCACGTCCATGAACACCATCACGCTCGGCGATCTTCCCGCGGAAACCGCCAGCGACGGCAACAGTCTGCTTTCCGTGGCGCAGAATCTCAGCGTCAGCTTCGGCGTGGCCATCAGCACCGCGCTGCTGCGCGTCTTTTCCGGCTCGGGCGGAGAACTTCACGCCCTGCACGCCACCTTCATTGCCGTGGGCCTCATGACCGCCGCTTCCGCGTTCATCTTCATGCTGCTGCGCCCGACCGACGGCGCGAATCTTCTGGGAAAAAGCTCCGATACCGCGGCCGATGTCCGGCCGGAAGGAAAATGATCATGGAACAGAGGCGTCTTTCTTCGACGCAGGACAAGGACAGGGGCACGCCGCCGCTGATTCGTCTGGACCGCATCTGCAAAAGCTACGGCCCGGTGCAGGCCAACAAGGACATTTCCGTCGAGATCCGCGCGGGAGAGATTCTTGCGCTGCTCGGCGAAAACGGAGCGGGCAAGTCCACGCTCATGTCCATTCTTTCCGGCAAGTCGCGGCAGGATTCCGGCACCATTTTCGTGGACGGCCTGCCTGCGCCGTTCCGTTCCCCGCGCGACGCGCTCGCCGCGGGCATCGGCATGGTGTACCAGCACTTCATGCTGGTGGAGGCCATGACCGTGACGCAGAACCTCATGCTCGGTCAGGCGCACGGCATACTCAGGCCTTCCGCCATGCGCGCCCGCGTGCTGGAACTGGCGGAGCGTTACGGCTTCGAGATCAATCCCGACGCGCTCATTTCCGATCTTTCCATGGGCGAGCGGCAGAGGGTGGAAATTCTCAAGCTTCTGTACCGCGACTGCCGGGTGCTCATTCTCGACGAGCCTACCGCCGTGCTCACCCCGCCGGAAATCGAACAGCTCTTTGCCGCGCTGCGCCGCATGGCGGCAGACGGCAAGGCCATCGTGTTCATCAGCCACAAGATGAAGGAAGTGCTGGATCTGGCCACGGAAATCAGCATTCTGCGTCGCGGCGAGATCGTGGATCACTTCCTGCGCTCCGAAGTGCCGGGCGAGCGCGCCCTGGCCGAGCGCATGGTGGGCCGCCGCATGGAACAGGAAGTGGAGCAGACGCCCGTGGAAAAGGGCGAGGTGCTGCTGGAACTTTCCGGCGCCTGCTGCGGCATGGCGCGGGATCTTGCCTGTACGCTGCGGCGGGGCGAAGTGCTCGCCGTGGTGGGCGTGGCGGGCAACGGCCAGCGTGAGCTCGTGGAAATGGTGACGGGCTGTGCGAAGCCGGAGAGCGGCAGCGACACCGTGCGCATTCTCGGGAAAAACTGGCAGGACTTCATGCGCTCCCGGCAGGACAAGAAGAGCATGGTCTACATTCCCGAGGACAGAAAGGGCCTTGCCACCTGTCCCTCGCTGGATCTGCTGGACAACTTTCTTCTGACCAACCGCAACGGCTTCCAGAACTTCGGTTTTCTGGACAGGCGACACTCCTCCACCGCCGCCACGGACGTCATGGAGGAATATCAGGTGGTGGCCGACGGCCTGCACGCCACGGCCGGATCGCTTTCCGGCGGCAATCTGCAGAAAATGGTGCTCGGCCGCGAATTTTTCCGGGAACCGAGGCTCATCGTGGCGGAGAACCCCACGCAGGGGCTGGACATCGGAGCCATGGAAGAGGTGTGGCGCCGTATTCTTGAGGCGCGCGACCATGCGGGCGTGCTGCTCGTGACGAGCGACCTTCACGAGGCCATGACGCTGGCCGATACCTTTGCCGTCATGTACCGCGGGCGCTTCATCGACGTATTCCCCAGAAGCGACGAGGCGCGTGTGGAGTCCATAGGACTCATGATGGCGGGCATAGCCTTCGGCGAGGAAACGGAAGAAACGAAGGAGAGCGGGCATGAAGCGTAAGCTGACCGTAGCTGAGGCCGTGAAGGCGGCTTCCATACTTTTTGAACTGAATACGGGCGAGTCCGGCGTGCTGGCGCTGGCCGGAAAGGCGGACCTGCCCTGCGCGACGGACGAGGAAAAGAAGGCGCTCATGCTTGAGTGGCGCGCCTTCGTGCATGCCGCCGTCCTCTACGGACTCATGGTGCAGGCGCCCAACGTGGTGGTTGTGGAATACCTCCGCGTGACGCAGCAGATGCTCGGCAGCCTGGGCTACGCGCCGAAGGAGGCCGAGGACTTCGTGGACGGCGCCTTCCGCGCCTATGTGGACCCCATGGTCAGAACCAGAACGCAGGAATGCCCCTCCGTGTTCTTCCGCCGCCTGCTGAATAAGGACGTGGCCGAGGTTCCCGCCGCTGCGGCGGCCACCGTCTCCGGCGTCATGGCCATGATCCTGTCCGCCATCCTCGACAAGCTCGAACAGTACGAATTCGGAACGGAATAGAAAGGAAGAGGGGAGATGAGGCGGGGGGAAGGAGGAAAACTTTTGAAAAAGTTTTTCCTCCTTCCCCCCGCACCCCCCATCCTTCTTTCAAAACTTTTTGATAGGTGAGGTCTGTCTGCAGGAAACTGCGGGCAGATTTTTTGTTTACGGGGAAGAGAAGGGCAGAGACTGGGGCACGGGCGATCTTGAGCTTGCTCTGCATTCGATGGAAGATCTGAACCGGGCACGATATCTTATAGAGCGGGCGTATCAGGAAAATTGAGTGAGGGCGGCGTCCTGACGGGCGCCGTTGTGTGTTTTTTTGGGGGGATTCCGGTCGGGCTTCTCGAAGAAGGCGGGATCGGCAGGAAAGAGGCACCGTTCGCTTCGGAGCTTCGGCGTTGAGAATCTGTTGACCGGAGGTCTTTTCGTCCCTCTTCCCCTTCCTCGTTTGCTTTCCGCTCAGCGCATAAAAGAAGAGCCGTCCTTTTGGGGCGGCTCTTCTTTTGTATGGAGGAGGCGCGGCGGGAGAAACCGCGCTCCGGGTTAGCGATTATTCATAGCGGGGCTTTCTGGTCAGGACCTTGCGGAACCAGGCGGTCAGAGAGCAGATCACCACGAAGAAGGTGGGAATGAAGAAGATACCCAGCGTGGTGGCGCACACGGTGCCCCAGAACACGGCCGTACCCACGGCATGCTGGCTGGCGGCGCCGGCGCCCGAGGCCGACATCATGGGCAGCACGCCCAGACCGAAGGCCAGAGAGGTCATGAGAATGGGGCGCAGACGGAGTCGGCAGGCTTCCACGGTGGCCTCGAGCAGGGTTCTTCCTTCCGTCATGAGGTTTCGTGCGAATTCCACGATCAGAATGGCGTTCTTGGACGAGAGGCCCATGACGGCCAGAATACCGACCTGGAAGTACACGTCGTTGGTCAGGCCCTTGAAGTAGGTGCCGAGCACGGCGCCCAGAATACCGAGCGGGATGACGAGCAGCACGGCGAAGGGGATGGACCAGCTTTCATACAGAGCCGCAAGGGCCAGGAACACGACCAGTACGGACAGCGCATATAGCATGGTGGTCTGCGAACCGGCCATCTTTTCCTGATAGGAGAGGCCCGTCCATTCCATGCCGAAGTCGTTGCCGAGCTTTCTGACTTCCTCTTCCATGATGGCCATGGCAAGACCGGAAGCCACGCCGGGCACGGGTTCGCCCTGATATTCCAGAGCGGGCATGGCGTTGTAGCGCTGCAGAACGGCGGGACCGAAGCTCCAGTCGGTGGAGAACACGGCGTTGAAGGGCACCATTTCGCCGTACTGGTTGCGGAACTGGATGCGGTTCAGGCTTTCGGGGTTTCTGCGCACGTCGGCGTCGCCCTGCACGTACACCTTCTTCACGCGTTCGTTGTGCACGAAGTCGTTCACGTAGGAGCCGCCGAGCATGGTGGAGATGTCGGAGTTCACGCTGGAGAGGGTAAGGCCCATGCTGGTGGCCTTGGTGTTGTCCAGATGAATGTTGAACTGCGTGATGTCGTCCATGCCGGTGGGACGGATGTAGGCGATCTGCGGGTTGGCGAAGGCCGCGCCCATGAGCTTCTTGCCGGCTTCCATGAGCTTTTCATGTCCCACGCCGCCGCGGTCCTGCAGTTCCATGGTGAAGCCGTTGGTCATGCCGAGGGAGATGATGGCCGGGGGAATGGAGGCGATGAACTGGCCGTCCAGAATGCCGGCGAACCGCTGACGGATGCGGGCCGCCACGGAAGCGGCGTCCTGACCGGGCTTGGTACGTTCGTCGTAGTCCTTGAGCTTCACGAAGCCCATACCGGTGTTTTCGGAGATGCCGCCCATGCCGAAGCCGGCCACGAACATCATGGATTCCACGGAATCCTTTTCTTCATTGAGCACGTAGTCGGAGACTTCCTTGAACTGCGCCGTGGTCTGAGCCAGGGTGGCGTTCGGGGGCATCTGCAGCATGGTGATGATGGCGCCCTGGTCTTCCGAAGGCAGGAAGGAGGTGGGCAGCTGCTTGTACACGAAGCCGAGTCCGGCAACGAGCAGGGCGTAGATGATCATGAGTCTGCCGCCGCGCTGCACGAGGGCGTGCACGCCGCCGGCATAGCGGTGCTGGTTCTTGGTGAACATGCGGTTGAACCAGCCGAAGAAGCCGTGCTGCGCGCCCTGAGAATGAGGCTTGAGCAGGCTTGCGCACAGCGAGGGGGTAAGAATAAGGGCCACAAGCACCGACAGCGTCATGGCGGACACGATGGTCACCGAGAACTGCCGGTAGATCACGCCCGTGGAACCGCTCATGAAGGCCATGGGCAGGAACACGGCGGAGAGCACCACGCCGATGCCGATCAGGGAGGAGCTGATCTGGTCCATGGACTTTTCCGTGGCTTCCACGGGGCTGAGGTGTTCTTCCTGAATCACGCGTTCCACGTTTTCGACGACGACGATGGCGTCGTCCACGAGCAGACCGATGGCCAGAACCATGGCGAACAGCGTCAGAGTGTTGATGCTGTAGCCGAAGGCGAGCAGCACGCCCATGGTGCCGAGCAGAACGACGGGCACGGCGATGGTGGGAATGATGGTGGCCCGGAAGCTCTGCAGGAAGAGCCACATGACGAGGAACACCAGAATGATGGCTTCAACGAGGGTCTTCACCACTTCTTCAATGGAGGCGATGACCGGGGGAGTGGTATCGAAGGCAAGGTCGTAGGCCATGCCGTCGGGGAAGTAGTGGGAGAGTTCCTCGATCTTGGCCTTCACGAGGTTGGCGGTTTCGAGGCCGTTGGCGCCGGGGGCGAGGGTCAGACCGATACCCGAGGCGGGATGTCCGTTGTAGTAGGAGGTGATGCCGTCCATTTCCGTGCCCATGGCCACGCGGGCCACGTCGCGGATATGCACGCGTTCGCCGCTCTCGGTCACCTTGAGCAGCACGTTTTCAAAGTCTTCGGCGTTGCGCAGGAGGCTCTGAGCCTTGATGATGACGTTGAGGGCCTGATCGTTCGTGCCGCCGATGATGTTGGCGCCGAGCTGACCGGCCGTAACTTCCGCGTTCTGGGCGGAAATTGCGGTGCGCACGTCGGAAGGCGTGAGCTTGTACTTGGCGAGCTTGTCGGCGTCGAGCCAGATGCGCATGACGTACTTGCCGCCGAACACCTGCACGGTACCGACGCCCTGCGTACGGCTGATTTCGTCCTTGATGTTGGTGCTGATGTAGTCGGCGAGGTCGATGTTCTCCTGGCTGTTGTCCGGCGAGTACAGGGTGATGACCATGAACATGTTGTCATTGCCCTTGGACACGGACACGCCGTAGCTCTGCACGGCGGCGGGCAGCTGCGACTGCACCTGCTGCACCTTGTTCTGCACCTGCATGTGGGCGACGTCGGGGTCGGTGCCCACTTCGAAGGTCAGGGTGATGGTGGACGAACCGGAGGAGTCGGACTTCGACTGCATGTACACCAGGTTGTCGATACCGGTCATGTTCTGTTCAATGACCTGGGTGACGGTCTGGTCCACGGTGGTGGGGGAAGCGCCCGAGTACCGCGTGTTGATGCGGATGGAAGGCGAGGCCACTTCCGGGTACTGCGATATCGGCATGGTGAAGATGGCCAGCACACCGAAAAGCATGGTGACGATGGCCAGCACCCATGCAAATATGGGGTGGTGAATGAAAAAGCGGGAAAGCATTACTTATTGCCTCCGGCGGACTGTTCAGCCTGCATGGCCTCTTCGCTCACGACCTGCACAGGCTGGCCGCCGCGCACGTTGTTGATGCCGTTCAGCACGATTTCGTCGCCGACCTTGAGGCCGTCGGTGACGTACCAGTCGTTGCCGATGGCGTGGCTGATGGTGATGTACTGGCGTTCGGCCTTGCCGTCCTTCACGAGGTAGACGTAGGGCAGGCCCTTCAGATCGCGCAGAACGGCCTTCTGCGGGGCGAGAACGGCCTGATCGTCCTGACCCATGACCACGCTGGTGCGCACGAACAGTCCGGGCAGCAGCACGCCGTCGGGGTTCGGGAATTCGGCACGCATGGTGACGGTGTTGGTGTTCTGATCCACGTCCACGCCGGTGAAGTTCAGATGACCGGCGGCGGGATAGTAGGATCCGTCGTGCATGGTGAGCGTGGCCTTGATGTTGGAGGGATTCACGCTCTTCACGCTGCCGCCGCGTTCGTCGAACTGCTTCTTGAGGGAATACAGGTCGTCGGAAGACTGGGACAGTTCCACGTACATGGGATCGGTCTGATAGATGGTGGCGAGCGGCGTGGCCTGGCTGGCGGTGAGCAGGGCGCCCACGGTGAAGTTGCTGAGACCGATGCGGCCGCTGATGGGGGCGCGCACTTCGGTACGGCGGTAGTTGATTTCCGCGGAGTCTACGGCGGCCTTGCAGGACTGCACGGTGGCTTCGGCCTGACGGAGGGTGGCCTTCACGTCATCGTAATCCTGCTGGCTCACGGACTTGGTCTTCAGCATGCTGGCGGTACGGCGTTCGCGCAGCTTGGTCACGTTGAGGTTGGCTTCAGCGCTGGCGAGATCGGCCTTGGCCTTGTCGAGGGCGGCCTTGTAGGTGTCGGGCTCGATGCGGTAGAGCACGTCGCCTTCCTTGACCAGAGAACCTTCGGTGAAGCAGCGTTCCTTGAGAATGCCGCTCACTTCGGGGCGCACTTCGGCCCAGCGGTAGGCAACGGTACGGCCGGTGAGCTCGCGCTGAATGTCCACCTTGTGGGGCTTCATTTCAATGGTGGTCACGCGGGTCACGCGGGCCTGAGCGGCCGCAGGAGCGGCGCTGTCCTTCTTGGATATGAGACCGCTCAGCTGATCGCAGCCGACAAGAAGGAAGGGCAGCGCCAGCAGAGCGGGCGCAATCTTATAAATTCTGGCCATTATATTATGCTCCTTGATGGGAATGGAGTAATGGGTGAGCGTTTATTCCTGCCAGCCGCCGCCGAGGGCGAGGCACACTTCGGCTATGCTGACGAGGTGGTTGGCATGGGCCACGGCAAGGGACTGCTGGGCGGTGAACAGATTGCTTTCCGCGGTGAGCAGATCCAGATAGGAGGCAAAGCCGTTGTCGTAGCGGGTGCGGGCGTGCGTGACGGCACGGGAAAGATAATCCACCTGACGAGCGAGGGCGTCCACGGAGTTGGCGTACTCCGTCTGGGAAACGAGGGCGTCGCGCACGTCCTTGAAGGCGTTCTGCACGGTCAGCTCGTAGGTGGCAACGGCGGCCTTCTTGGCGGCTTCGGCGCTGTCCACGGTGCGCTTGATGGTCCAGAAGTTCAGCGGCAGGCTCAGGCCGGCGCCGAGGTTGGCGTACTGGTTGGAGCTGCGGAGCACTTCGTTCAGCTCAAGGCTGGCGCTGCCGAGCAGACCCGTCAGCGAGAAGGACGGGAAGAACGAGGCGCGGGCCGTGCCGATGTCGTAGTTGGCGGCCTGCAGGTTGGCTTCGGCCTGACGGATGTCGGGACGGTGTTCCAGAATGTCGGAAGGAATGCCGGCAGGCAGGGCGGGCGTCTTGTCCAGAGACTTCATGAGGGAGGAGGGCGCCTTGATGTCGTCCATCTTCATGATTTCGGCGGGCGAGCGGCCGAGCAGCACGGCAAGAGAGGTTTCCGCGGCATTCTTGGCGATTCTTGCCGAGGCAAGCGCGTTGCGGGCGGTTTCCACGTTGGCGCGGATGCTCAGAATGTCGAGGTCGCTGATCTGACCGTTGTCGAAGCGGTTCTGGTAGATCTTGAGCGAATCTTCGCGGTTCTTCAGCACCTCGCGGGCGATTTCCTCCTGCCAGGTGTAGGCGCTCAGCCAGAAGTAGGATTCCACGGTGCTCGCGGCCACGGTGAGAATCACGTTGTCGCGCGCGGCTTCGGTGGCTACCAGAGAGGCGCGGGCGGATTCCGCGGCGTTCCAGTACTTGCCCCAGAAGTCGAGCGTCCAGCTTGCGGCGAGCGCGCCGGAGAAGCTGTGCGTGTTCTTTCCGCCGTTCTGCAGAGCGGCGGGAGAAGTTTCGGAGCGCGCCATGGTGCGCGAGGCGTCGCCCGAAGCGCTGGGAACGGGCAGGAGGGCATCGCGGGCAATGCCGAGTCCGGCCTGGGCCTGATCCACGTTGGCCATCGCCTGATCGATGTTCTTGTTGTGGGCGAGGGCTTCTTCCACCAGCGCATTCAGCGTTTCATCGTGGAAGCGTTCCCACCATTTGGTCTGGAGCGCCTGCGACTGAGAGGCGTCCCAGGTTTGTGGAATATCCATTTCCGGGCGCTGATAGTCCGGGGCGAGGCTGCAGCCCGTGAGCATCAGCATGAGAGCCGGAGCAAGAATCGACAGCATTTTGACCATAAAGAGGCTCCTGTATCCTTTATAGTGAGCAACATGCCGGATATGCATAAAATGCCGGTCGAAGACGGCAGGGGGTCGGTCGGCTCCGTCAGCATTTTTTTCCAAAATCGGCATCCCTCTTTTTACAAAAGAGTGCACATTCAGCTCGTGTGGACATACCTTATCTTTCTTGTTATAAAAAATCAAGAACCATCAAAAAAATGATGGTAACAAAATGTTAATACCAGGCGAAAGAGGAACTTATGAACTGGACCATAGAACAGCTCAGAGCTTTTGTCACCGCCGCGGAGAAAGGCTCGTTTTCCGCGGCGGGAAGGGCGATGGGCAAGGCACAGTCCGTGGTGAGCACCCATATTGCCATGCTGGAAGACAGCATCGGCATCGAGCTTTTTGATCGCTCGTCCCGCTCGCCCGTTCTGACGGAAGCCGGAAAGGCGCTTCTGCCCGAGGCGCACGCGGTGCTCAGACAGAGTCATCGCTTTGATTCCTGCGCCATCGCCCAGTACGGAGGCGACGCCGTAAGACTCAACATCGTGGTAAGTCACGGAGTGCCGTTTCAAGGAGTTTCCGAAAGTATTGCAGCACTTTGTGAACGTTATTCCTTCCTGAGCGGAAGCTTCCATCTCATCTCGCTTGATGAAGTGTGGACTCAGGTCAGCGAAGGAAAGGCACAGATCGGCATCGTGCACGGCCAGCTGCCGACCATAAAAAACAATTGTGAAATGGTATGCCTCGGGCAGATGCGCTACTGTCTGGTGGCTTCGCGCAATTCGCCGCTGGGGCAGATGAAGAAAGTCAACGTGGAGGCGCTGTCGAGGTATCGCCAGATCGTATTCAACAGCGTAAGAGCTCAGAATTACATTCTTAATTCTCAGTATTGGGAAGTGAACGACGTTCTTGCCACGCTGTACTGGGCTTCGCTCGGCATCGGCTGGGCGGCGGTGCCGCTGGGGCTTGCGCGGCGCATCAGCCGGGACGAATCCATGCGCAATCTGGTGATTCTCGACATGGATACCGTGGCGCTGATGACCCACAATATCTACCTCATCTGGAACAATGCCTTCAGTCGACGTGACATTCTTGATACACTTTGCAAGGATTTGAAAGAGTTTTATCAGATCGCCTTTGAGGAGGAAAACTCGCTTTTCTGAGTCCGGAATACGGATGAAGCAGGGGCCTTTCGTGATGCGGCAGCATGACGGAAGGCTCCTGTTTTTTAATGCGCTTCGCTCCATGCGGCAGGCATAACCGGCATCTGCACCATGCGGAGGGAAGAGGAAAAGGAAGGGTGCGGCAGGAGGGGGGAGAATCGCCCGACCGGCAGGCAGGGGAGGATGGCTGGGCTGCATCGGTGGGGGCTGTGGCCAGGAGGGGCTGCGTACGACTGGCAGGGGAGGTGAGGGGTGAGGGGGCCGCGGTGCTCCCGCATAAAAGAAGCGCCCGGCCTCGGAGCGGGAGGTTCGGCGATCGGGGAAAGAGGAGCCGTGGGCAGGGAGCGGGGGAACCTGGCCGGGCGGCTGCTTCGGAAAGCGGAGAGCGCGAAAGGGGGGGGCAGGCTGCGGGGCACAATCGGGCGGGCGACTCAGTCGGCAGAAAGAGGTCCGGCGGCCTGCGCTCGTGGAACCGCGCAGGGAGGCAGAGGCATGAGAGGGAAGATGCGGGAGAAGCGCTTTCGGGCATGGAAAAGGAGGCCGGACAGGCACTGCAGAAGTCCGCGCGGCGGAAAAATTTTTTCCGTCCTCGATGGAAATGTAGGGGGATATCTGTGGATAATATATTGTAATATTTAATAAATAAAAGAAAATAACCTGTTTGCGCTTTATAATTTACAAACAGGATAATTAAGTTTATAGGTTTTTTGATAATAATGGTTTAAAACGCGATATTTTTTCTAAAAAATGTTGTGCTGCAATGGATTTTGTATGTTTTACGAATTGCTGAGTTCGAAGGGGCGTGGTTTCGTTTCTTTTCCGTGGGAGGTTTCGGCAGAGGCCTGCTCGCGGAAAGGGGCGACCTTTCCTGTTGAAGGGATGGTAGCGGGGCTGTTCATGCGGGAACCGGGGATCCGAAGGACCCAGCTTCCGCATGCCGCGCCGTCCGGCTTATCGGCGGGTAACGCGGCGCGCCGTGACGTAATAGCGGTCCCAGTAGTTGACGGAAAGCGATTCTATGCGCACCCGGGCGCGGGGCTTGGGGCTGTGCACGAAGTTGTTCTGCCCGATGTAGATGCCGGTATGGTAGCCGGAGCGGGGAATCCTGAAGACCACGATGTCTCCGGGGCGCAGACTGTTGCGGGAAATGCGCTGCCCGGCATTGGCCTGATCGCGGCTGATGCGGGGAACGCTGATGCCGTTGCTGGCGCAGGCCCAGTACACGAGACCGGAGCAGTCGAAACCCTTGGAGGGAGAGGCTCCGCCGAAAACATACGGACGGCCGAGCTGACTTTTGGCCGTGGCGGCGATGGCTGCTCCGCTGCCGCTGGCCGCATTGATCTGCGGAGCGGCGTACTGGTTCGGTCGGTAGGTCTGTTTGCCGCAGCCGGCGGTCAGAATCATGGCTGCGCACAGAAGCAGCAGCGGAAGGAATCGGGCAAAGGAGGAGAAGCGAAGTGTCGTCATGGCTGTCCCGCTGAGTTGAGCAGATACAGGTTTAATATTTCTCTTTTAGATCATAAAGAAAAAAAGTGCAAGCAGAACACCTTTGAGGGGAACTGCATGATGTGTGATGAATATGTATTATAAAAATATATTAAAATAAAACATATTGTTTTGCTTGATGTATTTTATCTATAACATGGGAACGTATTATTTTTTATTGCATGGTTATTGACCTCATATATAAATCGTGAAATATGCTTTTATCAGTGTGATATGTTGTTTTCTCATGGAAGTAATAGGATTTTCTGGAGGAAAAATTACTTTCGGGAAAAGTGAGGAGGTTGTTATGGTGTCTGAACTTTCCACTCTCATTCACAATCTTGTTCTCGACAATCCGGTGCCCGCCAAAGATCTGGCCAAGGCTATCGGAAAGCCGTATTCCACGCTGCTGAGAGAAGTGAATCCGTATGATACGGGAGCCAAGCTCGGCGCGGAAACGCTGCTTCAGATCATGTTGCAGACGGGGGATACCAAGCCGCTGGAGTACATGGCGGGCAAACTCGGATATACTCTGGTCTCCGCAAGAAATGATGCTCCCCATGTCACTCCCGGCGCCTTTCAGGGACAGGCCGCCGGAATGAGCGCTTCCTCTGCGCTGGATGATCGTCAGGTCGGGGAAAGAGAGCGCAGAGTCTGATGCGGACACGTCTCCTTCCTGCCAGCGAAGGAGAATATGGGCGAAGGCGTCATGGTCTTCGTCCTTTTTGTTTAAGGAATGTGCTTTTTGGGGGAGGCGGCGCGCAGCAGGGCTGCTCCAGCAGAGGAGGAAGCATTTTTTGCGCCGCCGTAGTTGCTGCGGAGGATGGGAAAGGGGCGGGAAGCAAAAGGCGTTTGCCGAGGAAAATATCGTGGGCGGGGGAGGAATGAGCGGAGATGGGGAATGAAGGCGTGCCGGAAAGAAGATCCGCCGAAGGGCGTGGGGCGGGCGGCCCCGGAAGGCGCTTTCACAGGGAAGGAAGGCGCAGGAAAAACAAAAGGGCGCAACAGCGTTGCGCCCTTTTGGGAACCGGACACCCGGCAACAACCGTTACCGTTGCTTCCTTTCGGACCTGGCGGGGTTGGCGGCGCGACCGCCGTCCGGTTCCCGGTATGCTTACGAAGCGATGGTTACTATAGCTGGGGAAGAGGACGCTGTCAACCGGCAGGGAAAAGGTCCGCTGCGCCCCGGACGGGAAGGGGAGGCGGAGCGGCTCGTCCGCCTTCTCCGAAAGACGTTTTTTGAGGGGCGCCCTCCTTTCTGTTTTTGCGCGGCGGTCTTCCTACCGAAAGCAGCCGGAACGGAGCGTGTTCGTTTCAGCCCGGGCCTTCTTCCGGTTGCTTCAGGAAGCTTGTTGCGGAATCGCCGCCTGCCTTCTGTGAATCTCCGTGTCGTTTTCTGTGGAAAACGTGCCCGGAAAGAGCGTGAGCGGAGGGGCTGCACGGCCCTGTCTTCAAAAAAAAAGACAAATGCCTGAAAAAAAGACTTGCCAAGCCGGAGTGTTTTCTATACAAAAACAGCTGTGCCCAGGTGGTGGAATTGGTAGACACACTATCTTGAGGTGGTAGCGCCGAATGGCGTGGGAGTTCGAGTCTCCCCCTGGGCACCAGTTGAACATGCGAGCCGCAGAAATTCTGCGGCTTTTTGTTTTTAAGCCGTAGCGCTCTCTGCTCCGGGCGAATCGTCGCCGGGAGGGCGGCCTGAGCCGCACCATCGATATTTTTTCCCTGAAGAAGCAACTACGAGAACCATTCCGCGGCAAAGAGCAGGAGCGGAGAAAAGCGGGGTGCCGTGTCGTAGCGTAGGTTTCCCTGCTGCCTTTCCTGCCGAAAAGGAGGAAGGGGCATTCTTTATCAAAAAGGGCGGAGCACCCTGCATTTCGGCGTCTTTGGAGACGTTTCTTTTTTCAGGACAGCTCCTGGTTTCGATCGGTCGCCGTGATTTCAGGATATGTTCTGCCCTATGGTAAGCGGCTGCCGACTGCGACCTTTTTCTTCTTTACTGCCCTCGGATGGCATTCCGTTTTTTTCGCGCCGAAAGCGGAAGGCGGCGGGGGATGAGTCTCCGTCAGTTTCCGGTACATTGCGGATCGGTCAGCACGAAGCGTTCATCGAGGTGTTCCTCTCCCCACTCGCACATCAGTTCCAGAATGGTGCTCAGTGAGCGTCCTTTCTCCGTGATGGAATACTCCACCTTCGGCGGCACTTCGGCATAAACGGTGCGGAGAATCAGTCCGTCGCCTTCCAGTTCGCGCAGCTGATTCGTCAGAGTTCTCTGCGATACTCCGGAAAGATCACGCATAAGTTCGCCGAAACGCCTTGTCCCTTTGCGTATGAGGCTGTCGAGTATCAGCGGCTTGTACTTTCCGCCGATCATCTTCAGGGTGACTTCCATCTCACAGGTCACTTGAATCTTGTCCAGAACAACCTCCTTTAGTGAACTTTTTTTCACTATATGAATGTATTGTGCGTACTTGTCTGTTTTTCTGCATGACGGTATGACGTGAGTATAGCCGTTTCATGCGGTTCCGTAAATATCCTGAAAGTCATGATTCAGTGGTATTGAGCATGGGGAATAAGATACCATTTTCCATATTATGCATTCTTTTATTGTAATATTTTTTTTATGAACGGAAAATGTGCGATGTTTATGGAAACGTATGGAACGGCGATCCTCGATGAACATTTTCTCATGGAGAAATACTATGAAAAAACTGGTTGTGGTTACAGGCGCAAGTTCGGGCATCGGCAGAGAAATGGCAAAGCGTTTTTCCGAAGAAGGTCATCCTCTGCTTCTGCTTGCCCGACGGCTGGAGCCTATGGAGGAGCTTCATCTTCCCCACTGTCTCTGCCGCAGCGTGGACGTCACCCGGCCTGAAGATGTGAAAAAGGCCGTGGCCGAAGCCGAAGCCATGTACGGGAAAACCGATCTGCTGATCAATGCGGCAGGCATCATGCTGCTGGGACATCCCGAAACGCAGTCTTTTGAGGAATGGGATCGCATGATTGACGTGAACGTCAAGGGCGTTCTTGCCGGTATGAACGCCGTGCTCAAGGACATGATCGCCCGTCGCGAGGGAACCGTCATCAATATCAGTTCCATTGCGGGCAGAAAGACCTTCGACAATCATGCCGTGTACTGCGGAACCAAGTATGCCGTCCACGCCATGACCGAAGCCGTCCGTCGGGAAGTCTCCGGCAGCAGCGTACGCCTTATCGTGATTGCGCCCGGCGTTGTGGACACGCCTCTTCTCTCCCATACGTCCGACGAACAGATCAAGGCGGACTACAACGAATGGAAAAAGAGCATTCATGGAGGCCTTGAGGCCGGCGATGTGGCGGACTGCGCCCTTTTTGCCTACCGCATGCCGCAGAGTGTGTGCGTGAGGGAAATGGTGATAGCCGCCACCCTTCAGGCCGATTGAGCGCCTCCGGTCCGCAGGGCGCTTTTTCGGAAACAGGCCCTGACCTGTCCGCTGATTTTCACCCGCTGCCATCAGGGGGGACATGCCGGCAGCGGCTTATGCAGATCCGCGCCGAAGCGCGGCTGACGGCGTTCGGCGTGGATCTGCAACGTTTTTCGTCTGTTTTCCCCAGCTGTTGACGGTAAAGAGCCGCCGGGCGTATCCTGTCCGCGGCTCTTTTTTCTGCTGTACGGCTGAGGCGGTCGCACGGAAAAAGAGGTGAATCAGCAACAAGGAAACATCATGAAAGCAATACGAAAAACGGGAACGCTGGTTCTGGCGCTTCTTCTGACGGGCAGCCTGCTGGCCTGCGCCCCGAAAAACTCCCCGCAGCAGAACGGGGGACTTGAGCTGGTGCTTCTGCACACCAACGACACGCACGCCTTTCTTGCCGGCATGGACAAGTACGGCAATGCCAGTCTCGACGGCGTAGGCAGCCGCGGCGGACTGGGCCGCGTGTCTGCGGCCGTGAAGGCGGCCCGCGAAGGCCGGGACAACGTAATTGCCCTGGATGCGGGGGATCAGTTTCAGGGGACGCTGTTCTACAGCGTGAATAAGTGGCCCATGATCGCCGATGCGGATCGCGCGGTGGCGTGGGACGCCATGACGCTGGGCAATCATGAATTCGACGAAGGCTGCGAAGAACTGGCCCGCTTCATGGAAGCCACGCCCGTTCCCGTACTGGCGGCCAACCTTGCGCCGGAAGAGGGCTGCCCTCTGCGCGGGGCGCGTTCCTCCTCGCATGTCATAAAGAATGTGCGCGGCGAGAAGGTGGGCATTGTGGGCCTTGCCAACGACAAGGTGGCCACGCTGGCCGCGGCCTGTCCGCATACCGCCTTTCTGCCTGCGGAGGAAACGTTGCGGCGTGAGGTGAAGGCGCTGGAGGCGGAAGGCGTCCGGCATATCGTGGCGGTAACGCACCTCGGTCTTCCCGAAGATCGGGAACTGGCCCGCAGCGTAAGCGGTGTGGACGTGATTGTGGGCGGTCATACCCACAACTACCTCGGGCCGGAACCTTCCGACGGCCCGTACCCCATCGTGGAACACTCGCCGGACGGCTCTCCCGTGCTGGTGGTCACGGCCGGGCGCGGCGCGAAATACCTGGGCGAGCTGACGGTGCAGTTCGATGAAAACGGCGTGCCTTCCCTCTGGAGCGGCTCCGCCGTGGAGCTGACCACGGACATGCCCGTGGATCCTGCCGTGCAGACGCTCATTGACCGCTATGCCGCCACGCTGGAAAGCCTGCGTTCCGAAGTTGTGGGCAGCCATGCCCTTTCTCTGCCTGACGGCATGGACCTGTGCCGTGAAAACGACTGCCTCGGCGGCATGGTCACTACCGACGCCATGCTGGACTACGCCCGGCCCTTCGGAGCCGTGGCCGCCCTGTGCAACGGCGGCGCCCTGCGTGCGGCCCTTCCACAGGGAACCATCACGCGGGGCGATGTGCTCGCCGTGCATCCCTTCGGCAACGCGCTTTTCGTGCGCGAATACAGCGGCCGGGATATCCTGACGGCGCTGGAACACGGCGTGTCCGGCGAAGGAGCCATGGGCCCGCAGCTTCTGCAGACGGCAGGCCTGCGCTACGAGGTGGACGCCTCCCGCCCGGCCGGAAGCCGAGTACTGAAGGCCGAAATCGTGGATGACAAAGGAAACGCCGAGCCGCTCGACCCCGAGGCCCGCTACAGAATCACCCTTGCCGACTTCCTCGCCGACGGCGGCGACGGCTACGCTTCCCTCAAGAACGGAACCCCCGTGAGCGCCCCCGACCCCCTCGTCGTCGACGTCGTTACCGACTACATCAAAACTCACTCCCCCCTTCCTGCCCCCCTCCCGAACCGCATCGTTCGCGTGAAGTAGGAGAGATGGAGGAGAGAGGGGGAGAGTGATGCGGGGGAAGGAGGAAACCCTTTTGAAAAAGGGTTTCCTCCTTCCCCCGCACCCCCATCCTCCTTCCTAAAACTTTTAATAGGGGGGCGGTCGTATCGTTGCACAGAGCCGGGAAGGGGGAAGGTGGTTTTTTGGGGGAAAACGCTTACGGAATGGCTCCGGAGGCGGGATTCCGTGAGCGGCGGGAACAAACGTTTTTCTGATTGTTCAGGCTGAAAAAGAAAGGGCAGGCACGGCGCGAGGTGCGTCATGTCTGCCCTTTGTTGTTTCTGCCGCCGCGGCGGCGAAGCCGCGAGGCGGAACCGAGGGGGCGCGGGGGAAATCATTTCCCCCGCATGCCTTTCCCGTCTTTTCAGATGCTGAAGTAGTCTTTGGCAGCCTCGAAGAGGTGGAGGTCGTAGTTGCCGGGCACGTTCTTGTAGAGGCCGGCGCCGATACGTTCGGAGTGGCCCATCTTGCCGAGCACGCGGCCGTCGGGCGAGGTGATGCCTTCCACGGCCCAGATGGAGCCGTTGGGGTTGAAGTCCACGTTCATGGTCGGTCTGCCGTCGAGATCAACGTACTGGGTGGCGATCTGTCCGTTTTCCGCGAGTTTCCGGAGCAGGGCGGGGTCGCACAGGAAGCGGCCTTCGCCGTGGGAGATCGGCACGGAGACGATGTCGCCGGCGGCGACGCGGCTCAGCCAGGGCGAGAGCCGGGACGAGACGCGGGTGCGCACGATTTTCGACTGATGGCGGCCGATTACGTTGAAGCTGAGGGTGGGGCAGGCGGCATCGGTATCGATGATTTCGCCGTAGGGCACGAGACCGAGCTTGATGAGGGCCTGGAAGCCGTTGCAGATGCCGAGCATGAGGCCGTCGCGCTGCTTGAGCAGGTTCATGGTGGCGTCGGTGACTTCGGGGTTGCGGAAGAAGGCCGTGATGAATTTGCCGGAGCCTTCGGGTTCGTCGCCGCCGGAGAAGCCGCCGGGCACGAAGATGATCTGGCTTTTCCGCACGACTTCAGCGAAGCGGGCGGCCGATTCCGCCACGTCTGCGGCGGACTGGTTGCGCAGCACCACGATTTCGGGCTCAAGACCGGCGCGCATCACGGCGCGGGCGCTGTCGTATTCGCAGTTGGTGCCGGGGAACACGGGAATGGCCACGCGGGGCTTTGCGGATCCTGAGCGGGGCACGACCACGGGCTGCTTTTCCGACGTGATCACGGGCACATCCGCATCCCCGCCTTCGGTGCGGCTGGGATAGATGTTTTCCAGCACGCCTTCGTTCAGGGCGAGAAGCTCGTCGATGGAGGCGCTGTCTGCGCCGAGGTTCACTTCGGCGTTTGCGGTCGTGGCGCCGATGATGAGACCGGCGGAGCAGCCTTCGGCAAGTTCCGCCACGATGGCGCCGGGCATGGGACGATACCAGTCGATGTCGGCGGAGGCGGCGAAGCCCACGTTGTTGCCGAAGCTCATGTTCATGACGGCTTCAGCCACGCTGTTGTCCACGGCCCAGGCGGCCTTCACCTTGCCTTCGGCGTGCAGGGCGGCAAAGGAGTCCCAGCAGGCCTTGAGCGCTTCGGCGCTGTTGTCCCTGGGCGCGACCAGGCAGACCGGATGACCGGCTTCCTTGAATTCGGGCGAAAGCAGTTCGGAGGCGAGGGCCGGAACCACGGCAAAGGAAATGAGGGTGGGGGGCACGTCCATGTCGAGGAAGGAACCGGACATGGAGTCCTTGCCGCCGATGGCGGCCACGCCGAGGTCGAGCTGGGCGTCGAGGGCGCCGAGCAGGGCGGCGAAGGGCTTGCCCCAGCGCGAAGGTTCGTTGCGCAGCTTTTCAAAGTATTCCTGCAGGGACAGGTAGGCCTTGCGGTAGTCGCAGCCGGCGGCCGCGAGTCTGGCCACGGAGCCGATCACGGAACGGTAGGCGCCTTCATAGGGATCGGCGCTCATCTGATCGGCGTCGAAGCCCCAGGCCATGACGGAGCAGTTTTCGGTTTCCTGACCGGGCAGCACGGGAAGCAGCGCCGCCATGACCTGCGAAGGCGTGCGCTGACGCTCTCCGCCGAAGGGCATGAGCACGGAACCGGCGCCGATGGTGGAGTCGAAGCGTTCGGCAAGGCCGCGGCGCGAGGCGCACTTGAGGCTTCTGGCGGTTTCGCGCAGCGAGGAGGCAGCCGGAGCGTCGAGTGCGGAGCGGTCGGCCTTTTCCACGGTAACGCGGGTGTGCTTGGCCGCGCCGTTGGTATCGAGGAAGGCGCGGGAGAGATTCACGATGGTGCTGCCCTGCCAGTTCATGACCATGCGGGGGCTTTCGGTGACCACGGCCACCTGATAGGCCTCAAGGTTTTCCTTTTCCGCGGCGGCGATGAAGGCGGCGGCGTCTTTTGCGGCCACCACGCAGGCCATGCGTTCCTGGGATTCGGAAATGGCGAGTTCCGTACCGTCGAGGCCTTCGTACTTCTTGCGCACGGCGTCGAGATTGATGGCGAGGCCCGGAGCGAGTTCGCCTATGGCCACGGACACGCCGCCCGCGCCGAAGTCGTTGCAGCGCTTGATGAGGCGGGTGACGTCGCCGTTGCGGAACAGGCGCTGGATCTTGCGTTCTTCGGGGGCGTTGCCCTTCTGCACTTCCGAGGCCATGGTCACGAGGGACTTTCTGTTGTGGCTCTTGGAGGAACCGGTGGCGCCGCCTATGCCGTCGCGGCCGGTGCGTCCGCCGAGCAGGATGACCACGTCGCCGGGAGCCGGACGTTCGCGCACCACGTTGGCGGCAGGAGCCGCAGCCACCACGGCGCCCACTTCAAGATGCTTGGCCACATAGCCGGGATGATAGATTTCGGAGACCATGCCGGTGGCAAGACCGATCTGGTTGCCGTAGGAGGAATAGCCTGCGGCGGCGGTCTGTGCCAGCTTGCGCTGGGGGAGCTTGCCGGGAATGGTTTCGGAAACGGGCGTGCGCGGATCGCCGCAGCCGGTGACGCGCATGGCCTGATAGACGTAGGCGCGGCCGGAGAGCGGATCGCGGATGCAGCCGCCGATGCAGGTGGCCGCGCCGCCGAAGGGCTCGATTTCCGTGGGATGGTTGTGCGTTTCGTTCTTGAACATGAGCAGCCAGTCCTGCTCTTCACCGTTCACGGTGGCGGTCACATGAATGGAGCAGGCGTTGATTTCCTCGCTCTCGTCCATGTTGGTGAGCAGGCCGCGCTTTTTCAGAGTCTTGGCGGCAATGGTGGCCATGTCCATGAGGGTCCGGGGCCGGAGGGCCGCCTTTTCCTCGCCGTAGACTTCCACGCGCGCATCAAGGTAGCGCTGGTAGGCGGCAAGGGTCTTTTCGTCCAGAATCTCCACGGAGTCGATGTGCGTGGAGAAGGTGGTGTGGCGGCAGTGATCGGACCAGTAGGTATCCACCACGCGCACTTCGGTGATGGTGGGGTCGCGCTTTTCCTCGTCGCGGAAATGCGCCTGGAGAAATTTGAGATCGTCGAGATCCATGGCGAGGCCGAGCGAGTCGAGCAGGGCGGAGAGACCGGCCTCGTCGAGCGTGGTGAAGCCTTCCACGGTGCTCACGCTCGTGGGCAGCTCGTATTCCATGTGCAGGGTGTCCACAGGATCGAGCGAGGCCTCGCGGGCTTCCACGGGGTTGATGAGATAGCGTTTGATCTTTTCCACGTCGTCCGCGGAAAGATCGCCGGAGAGCAGGTAGACGCGGGCCGTGCGTACGGCGGGGCGTTCACCCTGCGTCATGAGCTGGATGCACTGACTGGCGGAGTCGGCGCGCTGATCGAACTGACCGGGCAGGTATTCCACGGCAAAGGCGACGCCTTCGCCGGGAAGGGCTTCGTACACGTCGTCGACCTGAGGCTCGGAGAAGACCGTGTTCACCGCGCGCTGAAAGACATCCTCGTCCAGACCTTCCACGTCGTAGCGGTTGACGAGGCGCAGACCGGCAAGGGAAGAGATGCCCAGCAGGCTGCGCAGCTCTCCGTACAGCGCGGCGGCTTCATGTCTCAGGGCGGGCTTTTTCTCTACATAAATGCGTCTTACCATTCTTGATATCCTTCACAGCGGGCGAGCCGCCGTCAGATGCTGGGGAAAGAGGGCCGCACCCGCACAGTACGGATGCGGCCCCGGAATCATCGTTGTCAGGCGAGGACGACCTTTTCCTCGCCGCGGGCGACGTCGCCGAGCACATAGGCATCGCAGCCTGCGCCCTTCAGCGCCTCGAGAGCCTTGTCCGCCGTGTCGCGCGACACGATGAGGGTCATGCCCACGCCCATGTTGTAGGTGTTGAACATGTCGCGTTCGGGAATGTTGCCCTCGCGCTGCAGCAGGGGGAAGATGGCCGGCGTGCGCACGGCGGCCTTTTCCACGCGCACGGAGAGTCCGTCGGGCACGCAGCGGGGGATGTTCTCATAGAAGCCGCCGCCGGTGATGTGGCTGATGCCGTGCACTTCCGCCGCGGCGATGGCCGCAAGCACGGGCTTCACGTAGATGATCGTGGGCGTGAGGAGCGCTTCGCCGAGCGTCATGCCGAGATCGGGGCAGACGCGGTCCAGCGCGCCGTTTTCCACGTCGAACACCTTGCGCACCAGCGAGTAGCCGTTGGAGTGGATGCCCGAGGAGGGCAGGGCCAGCAGAACGTCGCCTTCGCGCATGGAGGAGCGGTCGATGACCTTTTCGCGGTCCACCACGCCCACGGAGAAGCCCGCCATGTCGTAGTCGTCGGGCTCCATCACGCCGGGATGTTCGGCGGTTTCGCCGCCGATGAGGGCGCAGCCCGCCTGCACGCAGCCTTCGGCCACGCCGGAAACGAGGGTGGCCACCTTTTCAGGCTCGTTTTTGCCTATGGCGATGTAGTCGAGGAAGAACAGGGGCTTCGCGCCGCAGCAGACGATGTCGTTCACGCACATGGCCACGCAGTCGATGCCCACGGTGTCGTGACGGTTCATGAGCTGCGCGATGCGCTGCTTGGTGCCCACGCCGTCGGTGCCGGAAACGAACACCGGACGGGCCATGCCGGACAGATCCGGCTCGAAGAGACCGCCGAAGCCGCCGAGATCGGAGACCACGCCGGGAATGATGGTGCGCTCCACATGGCGCTTCATGAGGCGCACGCCCTCATAGCCCGCTTCGATGTTGACGCCGGCGGCGGCGTAGGATGCGGAATGGGAATTGTTCATGGGTTATCCTTTGCCGTTCCAGCAGTAGGTGCAGATCTTTTCCCTGTCGATGCCGATGGCTTCGAGCAGGCCGTCCAGCGACTGGTAGCCGAGCGAATCGAAGCCCATCTTGCGGCAGATGGCCCTGAGCAGACTCTTGCCGCGGGCGGTGGAGGCGTCGGCGTACTCCTCGAGGTGGTTGTGTCCTTCATGGCCTTCCAGTTCCTGCACGATGCGCCGGGCCAGCAGGTCCATGTCGGAGTTGCCGCGGGAGAAGTTGAGGTACTTGCAGCTGTACATGATGGGAGGACAGGCGGAGCGCATGTGCACTTCGCCTGCGCTGGAGGCGAACAGAAAGTCCACGGTTTCCCGAAGCTGCGTGCCGCGCACGATGGAATCGTCCACGAACAGGAGCTTCTTGCCCTGAATGAGTTCGGGCACGGGAATCTGCTTCATCTTGGCCACCTGATTGCGCACGGCCTGATTCACGGGCATGAACGAGCGCGGCCAGGTGGGGGTGTACTTCACGAAGGGTCTCGCGAAGGGCAGCTTGCAGTGGTTGGCGTAGCCTATGGCATGGGGCGTGCCGGAATCGGGCACGCCGGCCACATGATCCACGTCGGGCAGGGTGCCGCGGGCCATTTCGTCGCGGGCCATGATCTCGCCGTTGCGGTAGCGCATGAGTTCCACGTTCACCCCTTCGTAGTTGGAGTTGGGGTACCCGTAGTACGTCCAGAGGAAGGCGCAGATCTTCATGGGCTTTTCCGCCGGAGAGAGCGTCTCGAATCCTTCGGCCGTGATGCGCACGATTTCGCTGGGGCCGAGTTCGTAGGCGTCCTCGTATCCCAGCTTGTGGTAGGCGAAGGATTCAAAGGACACGCTGTGGCCCATGCGGCTTCTGCCGATGTGCACCGGCAGTCTGCCCATTCTGTCTCTGGCGGTGATGATGGAATCTTCCGTGAGAAGCAGAATGGTCATGGAACCCTGAATGACGTCCTGAGCGTGGCGTATGCCGGAGACGATGTCGTCCTCATTGTTGATGAGGGCTGCCACCAGTTCCGTGGGGTTGATCTTGCCGGAGCCGGTAGCCATGAACTGATGGCCGTGGCTGGAAAAGTATTCGCGCACCAGCTGCTCGGCATTGTTGATGATGCCGACCGTGGAGATGGCGTACAGTCCCAGATGAGAACGCACCAGAAGAGGCTGCGGATCGATGTCGCTGATGCAGCCTATGCCCGCGCAACCGTGAAAGTCCGCGAGATCCTTTTCGAACTTGGTTCGGAAAGGGGTGTTTTCAATGTCGTGAATCTGACGCTGGAATCCGAGCTTCGGATCGTAGACGGCCATGCCGCCCCGGCGCGTGCCGAGGTGGGAGTGGTAGTCCACGCCGAAGAAGATGTCCAGGACGCAGTCCTCTTTGGAAATGGCTCCGAAGAATCCTCCCATGTTCTTCCGCTCCTACGCGAAGAAGAGCTTGGAGAGGGTCATGGGGTCGATGTATTCGCCGTCCTTGTACACGCGCATGTTGCCGGAGGCGATTTCGTCGATGAGCATGACCTTGCCGTCGGCGTCGTAGCCGTATTCGAACTTGATGTCGTAGAGGGTGAGGCCCTTTTCGGCGAGATCGTCGGCCACGATGCGGGTGATCTTCTGGGTCATTTCCTTGATGTCTTCGTACTGCTGATCGGTCATCACGCCGAGGGCCACGAGAGCGTCCTTGGTGACGAGGGGATCGCCGAGGGCGTCGTTCTTGAAGGTGGTTTCCACATAGGCGGGCAGATCGGCGCCGGATTCGATGTAGTCGCCGTAGCGGCGGATGAAGCTGCCGACGGCCTTCAGGCGGCAGATGACTTCGAGGCCGTGACCGAACACCTTGGCGGGCAGCACTTCCATGGTGGTGTCGGCGAGGTTGGCGTTCACATAGTGGGTCTTGATGCCGGCGGCGTTGATCTTTTCAAAGAAGTAGATGGACATGCGCAGGTTCACGTCGCCCACGCCTTCGATGGTGAGACCGACGGAGTTTTCGCCGGGATCGAACACGCCGTCCTTGCCGGTGCAGTCGTCCTTGAACTTCAGAAGATAGTTGCCGTTGTCGAGAGCGTACACGTTCTTGGTCTTACCGGTATACACGAGATTCATGACAGATTCCTCCCTGATGAGGGGTTGCGAGTGAAACGGCGGGGCAGCAGCGCGGTTCCGCGCCCCTGCCGGAAGAATGGAAAAGGGCAGCTTTGTCCCCTGCGGGAAGGCTGCCCTTTGTCGGCCTGCGGCATATGGTTCTCCCCTTCCGGGCATGCGCGCAGATGTGTGCTGCCGTCTTTGCCGGACGGTTGATGCCCGGTGTTCCGGCCGTGATGCCGGGCGTACGCAGAACGCGGCCCTTCCGGAAACGGCAGGCCGCAGCAGAGCCTCCGGACCATGCGGCATGGGCGGCACGGTCCGCGCTGCGGGCGGACATCTTCGGGCTTCCGGTGTGAACCGGCTGGCGGCTGTTCATCGCGTTCGCTTTGTGTTTTGAGGGGGACCAAAAGAGTCATATAGCCGTTTTTCGGCCGTTTCGCAAGGCCAAAATCATCGCCCGTCCCCGGAGAAGGCCGGAAAAAGGCGGCTTTGCGGGCCGCCCGTCCTTCTTTTAGAACAGCTTCTGGTAGAAGGGATGCCGCTTCTGAAACTCCTGATTGATCCAGTCCGGATCGTAGCGTTCGCACAGCGTTTTTTCTTCGGAAAACAGCGAGGTGCCGAGGCCGAACCTGTGCCCCTCCACCCGGGCGCCGATGCTTTCAAGAATGGTCGGCGCAAGATCGAAGGTGGCGAATTTTCGGCGGGGATTGACGCTTTTGGGGTCGAACACGGTATTGATGAACACGTTGTAGATTTCCCTGTGCTTCAGCTGCTCCGTGAACTTCGTGAAGTTGTCCAGCGGCGAGTCCATCCACAGGTGATCGCCCACGATGACGATGGCGGTATCATCACCGAATTTCCGTATAGCGGAAACGAAGTCTGCGCACATCCGGCTGCTTTCCATGATGGCGTCTCTCGTGTCGCCGTAGACCTTCTTCGAGTTTTCCACGAAGCCGCCGGGAAAATGCGTGTCCACCGTACGCATGATGAGGCAGAACGGGCGGTTTCCCTGGCGCAGCCTGGCGTATTCCTCATACATGCGGGCATAGATATAGCTGTCCTTGTATCCCCAGTTCGTTCCGTAGTGGAGGTAGGGATTCTTTTCTCTGGCGTCGAAGTAGTCGCGTTCCCTCACGTCCTTCACGCCGTGGGAGAGAAAGAGCTTTTTCATGTCGGAAAACTGGCCGGTGGCTCCGAAGAAGCAGGCGATGGCGTAGCCCTGCCTGTTCAGCTCATCCGTCACGGACCATGCGTGGCCGAGAAAGAGGTCGGAGGGAACGGAGGAGTTTTTTACCATGGACAGCATGGGAATGCCCATGAGCATATTGACATGCGCGGACTGGGTCCACTCCGAGGCGTATGTTTCCACGTGTCCTGAGAAGGAAATGTTGTCGATGGTAAGGTCGTCCAGCTCCTGAATCAGATTCTGCCCGAAGATGAGCTTGTTGTTGTACCCCTTTTCAATGGATTCCAGAACGATGAGCACAAGATTCTTCTTCTGCCCGAAACTGATGGAGGGAGAGACGTAGTTCTTTTCGATGAAGTCGGACGTCGGTTTGTTCAGGTAGTCGACGATGTGATAGCGCCTGTCGATATGATGAAGGGAAAGCACGAATATGCTCAGGCAGGCGACGGTGTAGCAGACAATGCCGGTGTAGGCGGGCGGCATGATGGTTTTTGTTTTGGTGTCGCCGGTAAAGATGTTCTTGTAGATGATGTATATTTTTTCCGTGTGATAGCTGGTGAGGGGCTTTTTGATGATGGCCACGCGGAAGACGACATAGGCGTACAGCCCTATGAAAACGGCGTAGACGAGCGCTCCGACCAGTATGGGAATCAGAATGGAGGTATCCACGGCGTCGACCGGGGCATTGATGTGAAACAGAATCTGATCGACGGATACGGTGCCGAAGACGTACTTGATGACGCGGTAGGAGATTTCTCCGAGCAGGGAGATGTTCACAAGGAGAAAAAGAAGGATATGCAGGATCAGTTTGAAGCGTGAGCGATGAAACATGGCTTTCATGACAGGACTCTGTAAACAAAAGCGGTTGAAAGGCGTTGGAAATGCATGGATCGGCGGCGCAGACGGGGGCGCCTGTCAGCAGAACCAGCGCAACAGGTGCCTTGCAGGATTTTCTTTCCAGGGAGTGCGCTGAAGATATTTCCAGTACTCCCGTCGTTCGGGCGCACGGCAGCCGCGCGTCCAGGGTTTTCTGTGGCCGATGAAGTGCAGAACGGCCGCCGTGCGGCTCAGGGCGCGGAAGCCAGTTTCCCGGCACTTGCGGGTGCGGGCGACCTGGCAGTTCCAGGTCATGTCGAGTTCCTGAATGCGGCCCTGAAGAACGAGGTTGATCACATCCTGATCGTGCATGACGATGCGTTCCGCCTGTTCCGCCATGCAGCGGAGAAAGCGCTGCTGCATGCCTTCCGTTCTCATGCGGTCCAGATCCATGAGAAGAAGGCCCGAGTTGAAGTAGCGGGCAAGTCCGAGTCTTGCGGCATGCCTGTCTTCGTCGATGTCCCGGACGGCCGCGGCCGGACAGTCTCCGAGATCCGTTTCCCAGAGCGGCTTCAGGCTGGTTCGGCAGATCATGTCGCAGTCCATGTAAAGGCAGCGCCGGGTCTCCAGCAGGGTTGGCAGAAGCAGACGGTAGTAGGCGGCCTGCGTTACGTGATCGCCTTCCTTTATGCGCAGATCCAGGCGTGAGAAAAGATCGGCATTGACGGAGATGAATGAGAGTTCCGCATTGCCGCTTCTTGCCGCAACACGCAGCTTTTCCTGGTTTTCATGGCCTATGCCGCCGTCAAGAACGTGAAACGTCACGGATTCTCCGCCGCGGTGGAGAAGAATGGAAGTCATGACGACACCGAGATGCACGGCATATCGATCGTCGGCGGCAAGAACGACATGAATCATTTCATGCATGGTTCACTTCCGTAGTATATACTTCCTGCACCAGCTCAAGAGTGCGCACGCTGTAGCTTCCCAGCATGAACTTCAGACTGCTTTTATTGACGCCCATGTTCATGAGAAATCCGGCAAAGCTGTAGCGCAGATCCTGAAGGCGCAGGTCGGGACGGCCGAGACGCATGCGGATCAGATTCCATGTGTGAAACACGGAGCTGAGGCGCCGGCCGGAGCTTGATGAGAACAGCCACGGAACCTGTTCGCGCCGGGGAAGACTGCGGATGAGTCTGACGGCTTCCGCGTTCAGCGGAATGAGGCGCCTGCGTCCGGTAAAGGCGCTGGTGGCGGCAAGAACGGCATCCTTCAGCTGCACGTCTTCCCATCGGGCGGAGAGTATTTCGGATTTTCCCGCGCCGGTAAGCAGAATCAGACGAATGGCCTGCGCGCTGGGGCGCTCGGCGTACTCGTCGAGAATGTGCAGAAGCCGCAGAAATTCTTCGGCGGAAAGCAGTTCCGGAGCGCGTTTTTTCTCACGGGAAAAGACCATGTTGCGGAAGGCGTCGTCATTTTCGAGCAGTCCCCAGCGCACGGCGCAGTTCAGCATGTATTTGACGAGCCAGAAGAGACGGTAGCAGGAGGAGCGGGAAAGACCCGAAAGTTCCAGCGTGCAGAGCCATGTACGAAGCGTTTCTTCGGAAATCTCCTTCAGGGGATACGGGCCGAGATGCGGCAGTATGTGCCCTGTCAGATATCGTTCGTCCGTTCGCCAGCTTTTCTTGTGTTCCCGAATGAAGGGGAGATACCGGTCGCGGACGAACGTTTCCAGAAGCATGGCATCGTCGGAAACGGATATCCCTTCGATATTTTTCTTTATTGTGCTCATAATTCCTTCGATGTCGAGCGTCAAAAAAGTGTACTTTTTGGATAGCTGTGAACTCAAAGGAATGTGAAATTATTTTTTCTGGAATTTGCAGGGTTTTTGTGATAAAAACGGCGCGGAAATACTGCATGAAAAATGGCGACATAAAAGTACACTTTTTCGCTATGTTATATTTTTCAGCAATAAGTTGTTTCCATTTTTAAGTGATGATGAATGTGTTTTTGCTTGTGTTGCATATGTTTTCAGCATGCTGTCCGCCAGCAGGTTCCTGAGCATGCGCGGCGGAAAAAGGCAAAAAAAAGCGGCACACCGCAGAAACGGCGTGCCGCTGAAGGCGGGGGATGGCCCCGCAGGATGTCAGAAGAGTTTAGTTGCCGGCGGCGTCGAAGTCATAGCGCAGCACGGGGGTACGGGCGGCCTTCACTTCGTCGGGTCTGCCGATGGGGCAGCGGTGCGGCGCGCCGTGCAGGGCCGCAGGATCGGTCTGTCCCTGTTCCAGAATGGCCAGGAAGGCGTCGGCTGCGGCATCCAGCGTTTCGGGACTTTCGGTTTCCGTGGGCTCCACCATGAGCGCTTCGTGCACGATGAGCGGGAAGTACATGGTCGGCGGATGAATGCCGTAGTCGAGCAGGGACTTGGCCACGTCCATGGCGGTGATGCCGAGCTCGTTCTTCTGCTTTTCCAGACTCATGACGAATTCGTGCATGCACAGCCCGTCGTAGGCCATGTGATAGCGGCCCGCGAGCTTCTTCATGAGGTAGTTGGCGTTGAGCACGGCGGAAGCCGACGCTTCGGGAATGCCTTCGCGGCCCAGGGTGAGAACGTAGGTGAGCGCGCGCACCACCACGAGGAAGTTGCCGTAGAAGCTGCGCACCCGGCCCATGCTCTGCTCTGGATCGTACAGACGGAAGCCTGCGTCGGTTTTCCGCACGCGGGGCGAGGGCAGGAAGGGTTCGAGGAAGGCCTTGCAGCCGGCCGGACCGCTGCCCGGACCGCCGCCGCCGTGCGGCGTGGAGAAGGTCTTGTGCAGGTTGAGGTGCACGCAGTCGAAGCCCATGTCGCCGGGGCGGGCCTGACCCATGACGGCGTTCAGGTTCGCGCCGTCGTAGTAGCAGAGGCCGCCGGCTTCGTGCACGATGCGGGTGATTTCAAGAATGTTCTCGTCGAACAGGCCCACGGTGTTGGGATTGGTGAGCATGAGACCGGCGGTGTCCGGCCCGGCGAGCTTCTTCAGAGCCTCGATGTCCACGCCGCCCTTCTCGTTGGAGGGCACGGAAACCACGGCAAAGCCCGCCATGGTGGCCGAGGCCGGATTGGTGCCGTGGGCGGAGTCGGGCACGAGGATCTTCGTGCGGGCCGTATCGCCCCTCGACTGATGGTAGCGGCGGATGAGCAGAAGACCGGTGTATTCACCGTGCGCGCCCGCGGCGGGCTGGAAGGTCATGCCGTCCATGCCGGTGATTTCGCACAGCAGTCTTTCGGCTTCGTAGAGCACCTCAAGGCAGCCCTGCGCGGTTTCCACGGGCTGAAGGGGATGAATGTCCGCAAAGCCGGGCAGAGAAGCCATTTCCTCGTTGATGCGGGGATTGTACTTCATGGTGCAGGAGCCGAGCGGATAGAATCCCTTGTTCACGCCGTGGGTCTGGGACGCGAGTTCGGTATAGTGCCTGCCGAGGTCGATTTCCGAGATTTCCGGCAGACGGGGCGCCGAAGCGCGCCGCACGGAAGCGGAAAACTGGACAGCGGGCACGTCGCAGGCGGGAATCAGGCTTTCGCGGCGACCGGGACGGCTTCTTTCAAACAGCAGTTTCATGAGGCGCACACCTCCCGGATGGCGGTGAGAAGTTCATCCATGTCGCGTTTGCCGCACAGTTCGGTGCAGCACCAGAGCAGGCCGCCTTCAACGGGAAGGCCGCCGAGGATGCCCTTTTCGGCAAGCCTGGCGCAGAGCGCTTCCGGATCCACGGGGCAGTCGGTGAGGAATTCATGGAAGAACTCCCTACCTTCGTGCCGCAGGGCAAATCCCGGAATCCCGGCAAGTTCCGCGGCCAGATAATGGGCGTTGGCGGCGCAGTTTTCGGCCACGCGGGCAAGGCCGTGCGGACCGTTGGCGGCGAGGTACACCGAGGCGGTCATGGCGCACAGCGCTTCGTTGGAGCAGATGTTGGAGGACGCCTTTTCGCGGCGGATGTGCTGCTCTCTGGCCTGCAGGGTGAGCACGAAGGCGCGGCGGCCGTCGTGGTCGGTGGTTTCGCCCACGATGCGGCCGGGCAGGCGGCGCATGAGATCCTTTCTGCAGGCCATGAAGCCGAGGTAGGGGCCGCCGAAGCCGAGAGGCATGCCGAGCGGCTGACCTTCGCCCACGGCGATGTCGGCGCCGTATTCGCCGGGCGTCTTCAGAATGCCGAGGGAAATGGGATTCGCGCCCATGACCACTCTGGCTCCGGCCTCATGCGCGGCGGCAACGAGGGCGTCCACGTCTTCGAGCACGCCGTAGTAGTTCGGGCTCTGCACGTAGAGGCAGGCGGTGTCGTCGGCAAGGGCGGCGGCAAGATCGGCCGGATCCGTGGCGCCGTTCTTCACGGGCAGCACGGTGACGGGCACGCTGCGGCTTTCGCAGTAGGTCTGCACCGTGGCGATGGTCTGCGGGTCGGCGCTGCCTGCCACGATCACGCTGTTTCTGCGGCGTTCAAGGCACATGAGCACGGCTTCGGCCGCGGCCACGGCGCCGTCGTAGACGGAGGCGTTGGAGACGTCCATGCCGGTGAGTTCGCAGATCTGGGTCTGATACTCGAAGATGGACTGCAGCACGCCCTGACTGATTTCCGCCTGATAGGGCGTGTAGGCCGTGACGAATTCCTCGCGGGAGGTGACGGTCTTCACGATGGCGGGAATGTAGTGACGGTACGCGCCTGCGCCCCGGAACACGCTGCGGAAGCGGACGTTCTTTTCCGCCATGCCGCCGACCTTGCGCGCCACTTCCATTTCGCTCATGCCTTCCGGCAGATCGAGGGAGCGCACACGCACGGAATCGGGCACGGCGGCGAACAGTTCGTCGGTCGAAGAGAGCCCGAGCGTGGCAAGCATGGCCCTGCGTTCATCCGCAGTGGCGGGAATGTAGCTTCCCATGCCTAGGCCTCCTCGGACTTGCACACGGCTTCGTAGGCGGCGGCGTCGAGCAGTTCGCCCGTTTCGCTCACGTCGGAAACCTTGATGAGCCAGGCGTCGTAGGGATTTTCGTTGAGCAGGGCGGGGTTGTCGATGAGCGCGCTGTTCACGGCGCTCACGGTGCCGGAAACGGGGCTGAACACGCCGGACACGGCCTTCACGGATTCCACGTCGGCAAAGGAGTCGCCCATGGTCACGGCGTCGCCTTCCTGGGGCAGGTCGATGAACACGATGTCGCCGAGAGAGCTCTGGGCAAAGTCGGTCAGGCCGATGACGACAACGCCGTCTTCGTTCTTAATCCATTCGTGGGAAGCGGTGTATTTGAGTTCGGCGGGAATGTTGGACATGGTATCCTCCAGAAAGCGGGTAAAAGGTTCGGAGCAGACCGCGGCGCTGCCGGGCCTCCCGGAAAAAACGGATCAGCGATGGTAGAAGGGAAGGGGAACGATGACGGCGCTCACGCGGCGGCCGCGGATGTCCACGTCCACTTCCGTGCCGACGGCGGCGCGGTCCGCGCTCACAAGCGCCATGGCCACGGCCTTGCCCACGGCCGGACAGTGCGTGCCCGAGGTGGTGACGCCGATCTTCTCTTCGCCGAGGAACACGTCCTGATGTTCGCGGGCGATGCCTCTGCCGGTGATTTCAAGCCCCACGCGCACGCGGGAAGGTTCGCCCGCGGCTTCCAGGGCGGCCTTTCCGATGAAGTCGCTCTTGCCCATCTTCACGCCGAAGCCGAGACCGGCTTCCAGCGGCGAGATGTCTTCGTCCATTTCATGGCCGTACAGGGGCATGGCTGCTTCAAGGCGCAGAGTGTCGCGCGCGCCGAGTCCGCAGGGAATGAGGCTGTCTTCCTTGCCGGCTTCGCGCAGCGTCTTCCAGAGCTCGACGGCGTTTTCCGGTGCGGTGTAGATTTCGTAGCCGAGTTCGCCGGTGTAGCCCGTGCGGGAAATCATGCACTTCATGCCGCTTATGTCCACGTCGCGCACGGCGGTGTAGTACTTCTTCGGCAGCCGGTCCTCGGGAACGAGCCTGCCCAGAATCGCGGGAGCGGCAGGGCCCTGCAGGGCGAGCTGCGCCACGGAGTCGGAAATGTCCTCGGCCTTCGTGCCGGGCAGAAGGTTCGCGGCCATGTGGGCGTAGTCCTTGTGGCGGTTGGCGGCGTTCACCACGGCCAGATATTCTTCGTCCCCGAACTTGTAGATGACGAGATCGTCGATGACGCCGCCCTTCTCATTGCACATCACGCTGTAGCGCACCCGGCCCAGGGGCATGTCGGTGAAGTCGTTGGTGAGCAGGTGGTTGAGGGTGTCCAGCGCCGTGGGGCCGGTGAAAAGGATTTCTCCCATGTGGGAGACATCGAACAGACCGGCCGCCTGACGCACGGCCATGTGTTCCTTGATGACGCCGCCCGCATACTGCACGGGCAGAAGATAGCCCGCAAAGGGCACGATTTTGCCGCCTTCGGCAATGTGCACGTCGTAAAGAGGGGTTTTGCGTTCCATGAACCAGCTCCTGAAAAAGGGAAAAACAAAAAAGAGGCACAGTCGACGAGCGAAACTCGTCAGCTGTGCCTCTGTTACCTACCTGAAAGATTCTCCGCAGCGCGGATTGCCTCATGGGTGCATGTCTGCTTTCCAGAGTTTGTCCAAAACCGGTCCTTTTGCCTGAGAGTTCTTGCGGCCCCTTCGGCGCCGCCCGAAGGGCGGTCTCTCCCGGTTTCTTCATCCAAGTCCATACCGGCTCTATGCGCTTTGGCAAAACAGCTTGCGCTGTTTTTTCAGTCGGGGACAAACTAGCACGGCATCCTGTTCCGGTCAAGGACTTCTCGGGGAACCGGGGGAGAAAATGTCATGATTCCGGCAGGAAGCGTCTTTTTTCACGAGGTTCGGGCAGACTTTTCCCTCCCGCTTTCCTGTCGCGCGCAGGGCCGGATGTTCGGCCCGCGCTTCGGAGAAGGACGGGACTGTGTCGGTCGCAGGAGGGGCAGGGGCAACATCCTTTGTGTGCTGCGGAAGATGGCGGTCTTGCCTGCGAAGGGGGAGTCAGCAGGGGGATGACGGGATAAACGGCCGCGGCCCTGAGAGAGAACGGCGGGCGGCGGATGGGCGGAAGGGGCCGGGAGGGAACGCACGGCCGGAGGAGAAAGAAAAAGCCGCGCCCCTGTTCCGCAGGCGGCGGAGCGGCAGGAGCGCGGCAGATATAGGAGGCTCAAGGGGAGCCGGAGGAACCTTCCTTCCTCCGGCGGGAGCGGGGCGGATCCCCGGCTCTTCCCCTCTTTTTCGTTTTGGAATCCTCAGGCCGACTGATCGGTGAGGGTCAGCTTTTTCTTGGTGGCGGTGATGCTTTCGGTCTGCACCTTGCTGCGATCGGTGTAGTGCGTATGCAGAAGCTCGTGGGCCTTGTGGGAATTGGGCTCGCCGAGGAATTCCGCATAGAGCTTCTTGATCTGCGGGTTGTTGTGGGACTGGCGGCGCGGCATCTTGTTGTCGGTGGTGAACAGTCCCTTGCGGCGTTCGGCGGCATGGGGCTGGTAGTCCTGCTTGATGCGGCAGGTGCCGCCGCCAGCGATGCAGCCGCCGGGGCAGGCCATGACTTCGATGAAGGTATAGGGCGATTCTCCGGCAAGGGCCTGTTCGGCCAGCTTGCGCGCGTTGCCCAGACCGTGGGCCACGGCCACCTTGATGACGCCGTTGCCTTCGCCGAGATCGACGTCGGCCTCACGCAGGCCTTCGGTGCCGCGCACGGGCATCACGTCCACGCCGGGAAGTTCCTTGTTGTTGAGCACGGCGTACACGGTACGCACGGCGGCTTCCATCACGCCGCCGGTGGCGCCGAAGATCACGGCCGCGCCGGTGGAGTCGCTCATGTAGGGATTGTCGAACGGCTCGGGCTCTATGGAAGCGAGGTCGATGCCGCAGCGGCGGAAGAGGCGGGAAAGTTCGCGCACGGTGAGCACCACGTCGGTATCCGGGGTGCCGTGCACGTGCAGCTGGGGCCGTGCGGCCTCATCCTTCTTGGCCGTGCAGGGCATGATGGAGATGGTGCGGATCTTCTTGGGCGCGATGCCCGACTTTTCCGCCAGATAGGTTTTGACCAGCGAGCCGGAAACGGCCTGTGGCGAGCGGGTGGTGGACAGGTAGGGCAGAATGTCCGGGCAGTGCTTTTCGGCGTAGTTGATCCAGCCGGGGCAGCAGGAGGTGAACATGGGGAGCTTGCCGCCGTTTCTGATGCGGCCGAGCAGTTCCGTGCCTTCCTCCATGATGACCACGTCGGCGGCGAAGTCGGTGTCGATGACGATGTCGGCGCCGAGTCTGCGCAGGGCGGCCACGATGCGGCCTTCCACGTTTTCACCGGGCGTCATGCCGAATTCCTCGCCGATGACCACGCGCACCGAGGGGGCGAAGGCGAATACCGTGGTCAGCTCGGGGTTGGCCAGATAATCGAGCACGTCGTCGTTCTCGTCGCGTTCGGCCAGCGCGCCCGTGGGGCAGACCAGCGTGCACTGACCGCACTGGATGCAGGCCGAGGTGTTCTGGCTGGGGGCCATGCCCACGCCGATGTGGGCGCCCGTGCCGGTGCCGTCCACGGTGAGGGCGGCCACGCCCTGCACCTTGCGGCACACTTCCACGCAGCGCAGGCAGCGGATGCACTTCGACATGTCGCGCACCATGCCGTGCATGGTGTCGTCGAAGGGGCGGTCGTGGTTGATGCGCGGGGCGAAGCGGTTGGTGGAAAGGCCCACGTATTCGGCCAGATCCTGAAGTTCGCAGTCGCCGTGACGGGCGCAGGCGGCGCAGTCCTGATCGTGATCGGCGAAGATGAGCTCAACCTGCAGGCGCTGCATGTTGCGCACGCGGGAGGAACGGGTGTTCACCCGCATGCCTTCCTGCATGGGCGTGTTGCAGGTGGTGAGCATTTCGGTGCGGCCGTTCTTGTCGGTCACTTCGGCCAGGCAGACGCGGCAGGTGCCGGGCTTGTGGCCGAGGGGCTGGAAGTGGCAGAGCGTGGGAATGAAGATGCCGTTGCGCCGGGCCACCTGAAGGATGGTTTCTCCCGGCTCGAAAGTATAGTCACGTCCGTTGATGGATGCGTTCATGGCGGATTCTCTCATAAACGGTTGGAGAGTTTCATGGCGAAGCCGCGCGTCCCGGCACGGGGCGCGGCCTCGGGCCTGCCTTTTCCGGCAGAAGCGGGGCTAGGCCTTGAAGCCGGGAATGGGGGAGCGGGTCACCACGGACATGATGCGGTAGCAGCGCATGCAGCGCCTGGCTTCCTGCCAGGCTTCCTCCTGGCTCATGCCGAGTTCCACTTCCTTGAAGTTGTGGGCGCGTTCGGCGGGCGAAAGCTCGTTCAGCTTCACGCGGGGCTTCTTTTCCTCTCCGCATACGGGATCGTCACCGAGCAGACCGGCTTCACGGATGAGGCGGCTCATGCGTTCGCGCGCGAGGAAGGGCGGTCTGTCGTATTCCAGATAGCTGGCAATGGCCTGCGCGCCGATGGAGCCCTGCGCCATGCCGTGAATGAGCACGCTCGGGCCCTTGGTGCGGGGACCGGTGGTGCCGTCGCCGCCGGCGAACACGCCGGGACGAGAGGTGGCCTGATATTCGTCCACGATGATGCAGTTCTTGCGGTCGAGGGCGATGCCGTCCGCTTCGGTGAGCATGGCGGGATCGCTCTTCTGGCCGATGGCGGCGATGACGTGGTCGCAGGGAATGACGAATTCCGAACCGGGCACGGGCTTCACGCCGCGCCGTCCGCTTTCGTCGGGTTCGGTCTGCTGCATCTTCACGCAGCGCAGGCCCGTGATCTTGCCGTTTTCCACCACCAGACGATCCTGACCGGTGAGGAAGTGGAATTCCACGCCTTCGCGACCGGCTTCCACGATTTCCTCGCGGTCGGCGGGAGCGTCGGCTTCGGTGCGGCGGTACACGAGGTGCACCTTGCCCTTCGTCATGCGCACGGCGGAGCGGCAGCAGTCCATGGCCACGTTGCCGCCGCCCACGACCACCACGTCGCCTTCAAGTTCGGGCGTTTCGCCCGCTTCCAGCGTGTCGTGCACCTTTTCCAGAAAGTCTATGCCGTTCTCATATCCGGGCAGGCTCGTGTCTTCGCCTTCCATGCCGAGATAGCCGCCCAGCGGGCAGCCCGTGGCAATGAATACGGCGCGGTAGCCGCGGCGGAACAGATCGTCGATGTGGAAGTCGCGGCCGAGCTTCTGATTGAAGAAGAACATGCCGCCCATGGCCTTGACCAGCTCGTTTTCCTGCATGAGCACGTTCTTGGGCAGGCGGTAGAAGGGAATGCCGTAGCGCACCATGCCGCCGGCCTTGTCGTGGGCCTCGTAGATGTCCACGGGGTAGCCGGTTTCCAGAAGCTGATAGGCGCACGTCACGCCCACGGGGCCTGCGCCGATGACCGCCACGCGCTTGTTCTTGGTGGTGGGGCAGGGCTCGGGCTTGAGAATGCCGGGCACGATGGTTTCGTCGGCGGCGAAGCGCTTGAGATTCTTGATGTCCACGGGCTTGTCCACCTGACCGCGGCGGCAGGCCTTTTCGCAGTAGCGCACGCACACGCGGCCGCAGCTGCCGGCGAGCGGATAGTGATTGAGCACCACGCCCGCGGCAAGATCGTTGTGACCGTCCTGCAGGTAGTCGATGTAGCGGGGCACGTTCACGTGGCTCGGGCAGGCCTCGATGCAGGGGCTCGTGGTCACGGAATAGAAGCCCTCATCGCCGTGGAAGGGGAAGGGGCGCAGTTCGTCGGGGAAATGGGAGAGGGCATTGAGCAGGGGAGTGGTGCCGGTGCGACCCACGCCGCAGAGCGCGGTTTCATGCATCTGTTCGGTGATGTCGCGCACCTGTTCCCACTTGACGAGCTCGCCGCGGCAGGCCTTTTCCAGCTCCTGGGCAATGATGGGGGAACCGGCGCGGCAGGGAGAGCACTTGCCGCAGGATTCGGCGGCAAGGCGCTGATGATGCTTCCACAGCGCCCACACGAGGCTTGCCGTGCGGGAAAACACCAGAAAACCCCGGTTGCTGAGAAAGATTTCCGTGGGATTTCCCTCGTTGAACTGATCGAAAAGTTCCAGCGGCAGGTCCTGAGGAACGCTGGGAGCCGCGGTTCCGCGGTTGTCGTACACGACATTGTCCCAGACGCCGTAAATGAGCTGCGGCATAGGGCAGAGCCTCCTTGGTGATGCGGTATGATGGCGGGCCGGAAAGCGGATGCTTCTGCCCGTGCATGTCCTTTGCAGACTTATTTGTCATATGTAGGGAAAAAAGCGCATTTCGTAAAGAGAGGAAAGACGGAAGGATACGTTGTCCGCCGCTTTTTTTGGGCGTACGGCAGGAGGGGCGGGAACGAGCCGGAGGGGGAGAAGTGGGGAGGGACGAGGGATGGCGCGGGGAGGGATCGTTCGGGCGGATTGAGCGGCGGGGGCTTTCCGTTTCGGCAGAAAAAAGTGTTCCGGGAGAAAAAGCCCGCCCGGCGGCATGCCCGGCGTACTTGAGCACGCCGCCGGATCGGGCGGGGGAAGCGGAACATCGGCGCTGGCTGCGCGGACGGTTCCGGCCCCTGTTTCTGCGGAAAGAAGGCGCTCCCCGGCCTTTTTTCCGCGGTCGGACGTCATGCGCCGGAGACCGCCCCCGGAAGGGCGACGCGAAGGCGCGGCGTCCCGGAGGCGGCGGCACGGCACCCGTTCCGCCGGTCGAGACCGGGGACCGGAAGGAAAAGAGGCGGCAGATGCGCACAGCGCGGATAAGCGGGCAGAAAAAGCGGCGTTTCCCGCCTGATGGAGCGCTTTGCCTGTTCCGGCGACGGAAGGCATGAGGCCGGGGCAGCAGGAGCGCGAGCAGAAAGAGCGGTCCGGACGGGAACATTGCGGGTCCGGATGGCGGAAGCATGGGGAGAATTCTTCGTCATGCGATGCTCCATGTTGCGCCTGCGCGCTGCCGGTGTGTCGCTCACGGGAGAAAACACCGGAACCATGAATGCGGGGGCATTCATGCACGGTTCATCGCAGCGTTTTCTTTCCATGCCCGGAGGCATTCAGGAGGCGGACCCGTTTCCGGCGACCACCCTGTGAGCGGAAGCTCAGGTCGGAGCGGCATGGTCGAACGACGGTAGCCGGACCGACTCGAAAACTTTGGTTTCAGGATAGGAGATGGCCGGAATCCTGTCAAGGCGGGCCGGAAAAAAGACGGCTTTCCGGCGTGCGGGGACGTTTTGCCTTCTTTCTCCATCCTCCCCTGTTCATCCGGCGCTGTGGCCGGGTTTCCCTTCCGGGGAAGCATTTTTTTCCGGAAGGCTCTGCGGCGGCGGAAAACGCGCGCTCTGCCGCTCCGCAGGCGAAGCGCAGGGGGACATCGCTTTTTCCAAAACGTTTACAAGGCGGAACCCTTCACGTTATACCGGACCCATGAAAAGGTAGGAAAGCCATGAATCATCAGATTGTTATGCTCATCGTGTGCGGAACGGTGTCAGGTTGTCTCTTCAAGTACCTCAACATTCCCGGCGGCTGCATGCTCGGCGCCGTGGTGGGCAGCATGGCCGTGAAGCTGCTCGGCCTTGCCGACATCCAGATGCCCTCGCTTTTCTACAACGCCGCTCAGATCGGCATGGGCATCTGCGTGGGAGCCATGCTGTCGCTCGACATGCTCTCTCTTATGAAGGATCAGATCCCCGTGATGATCCTCAGCACCTGCATTCTGCTGGCGGCGGGACTCGGCGCGGCCTTCGTGGTGCGGCACATGACCAATATCGACGTGATCGGCTCCATTCTCGCCACCTCGCCCGGCGGACTCAATGCCGTGATCGGCCTTGCCGATGCCAACGAGAACCTGCCGAAGATCATGGCCTTTCAGATGACGCGCCTCTACATCGTCATTCTCATGGTGCCGGTGTTCTGCTGGTGCATGAAGTTTTTCTTCCACAAGTAGCGTTGTCTGCATTTTTTTGAGGAACGCCGGATACTCCGGCGGCGCTCCCTTCTGCCCGAAAAAAGGCCCGCTTTCCGAGTTCTTGCGGAAAACGGGCCTTTCTTTTTTGAGGAAACGGCGGTTCATGTCTGCGCCTGCGGCGCCTTCTCCTGTCCGGGAGAGGCGCTGCTCATGCGCGGGGGAATGATGATCTCAGCGCCGGTGAGGTCCGGGCCGGGAGGAAGCCGGGCGCAGGTGCGCGGCGGACGGCGGCCGGGAAGCGCTGCCGGAAGGTCGCATGACGGGTCTTGCCGGAGTGGTTCCGGCAGGTCTCATCGCCGGCGGACGGGGATTTCCTCCTGCAGGGCGCATGGCGGGCGGCCGCGACACATGACCGCCTGCGGGGCGGAGCGTCGGCGGTTTGGGACCGGATGTGCCGGGGCGCAGCACGGGCCGCGGCGGCCTTCCTCCCGAAGGCGGACGCAGCGAGGGCGGTTTCATGCCGGGAGCGCCCGGACGCAGGGCGGGCGGCTTCGGGCCGCCGGGCCGCGAAGGGGGAACGACGCCCGGTCTGCCGGGGGGAAGATTCGGGGGCCTGTGTCCCGGCGGAGTCACGCCCGGATGCTGGGGCGGACGGGGCGCGGGATGCACGATGCCCGGCCTTTGCGGGGGCGGAGGAACCATGCCGCCGTGCGGAGGCAGCGGTCTCGGAGGCGGCGCAGGCACGACGATGGGCGGCCTGTGCGGCGGAGGAACCACGACGGGCGGCGGGAGCACGGGAAAGACAAGCGAGGTGCCGTAATAGGTATGGGGCCCCCAGGTTCCCGTGCCTACGCTGACACCGCCGCCGTAAAAGCCCCCCGATCCTACGGTGACGCTGCCGGCTACGTCCGGTCCGTAGGGATCGGCGGCGCAGCCGGAAAGGGCGAGAACGGAAAGAAGGGCGAGAAGACCAAGCTTCATGACAGCCTCCCTGAACGGTCTCCGGCAGGGGCGGCGGGATATGCCGCGCGAAGGCTGCGCGGAATCGGCCCCCTGTGCCGCCGGAGCGGACTCGGGATGAGAAGGGCGGGGAAATCCCGCCCTTACTTATAAAATCATAGTCGTTCCGCCGGAAAAGACAAGACTTACTTCGACTCGTTCAGGGCCTCGCGGATGCGGCAGACGCCGCACACTTCCGTGGAGGTGGGGTAGCCGCAGCGAAGGCAGGGGGAGAGCTTTTCGCCGCTGACTTCCTCTTCCTTCCGGAAGGCGGGCTTTCCGCGTTCGAGGAAGCCGTGGTAGAAGTCCATCTTGCGGCCGGGCATTTTTTCTTCCAGATCGATCCACATGCTCTTCAGCGTGGAGAAGCTGGCGCCTTCGCTGTAGGGGCAGGGCGCGTAGTGGTTTTCTATGCCCATGAGAAAGGCGTAGTTGGCGGTTTCAAATTCGGTGAGCCGCCAGAAGGGCTTGACCTTGCGGGTGAAGCCGTCGGAATCCTCCAGAAGCGGGCCCTGATCGCTGAGATAGGCGCGGTCCCAGCGCAGGGTGTTGCTGGTGAGCCGGGCGACTTCGTCGTCGAGATTATGGCCGGTGGCCAGCACGTTGAAGCCGCCTTCGCGGGCCGTCTGGTTGAAGAAGTAGCGCTTGATCTTGCCGCAGGCGGAACACACGGGTCTGCGCAGGGTGGCCTTCACCCTGGGAATGGCCAGACCTTCGGCGGTCATGTCGCGCACGATGAGGGGAAAGCCGTACTTGTTGCAGAAGCGCTCCACCACGCCGCGCGCGGCGGGAGAGGATTCCGGTATGCCGAGGTCGATGTGCAGGGCCGTGACGTCGTATCCCTGACGGCCCAGCTCCAGCATGAGGGCCAGCGAGTCCTTGCCGCCGGAAAGCGCCACGAGCACGCGATCCTTCTTCGTCATGAGGTTGTGCTCGCGTATGCCTCTGTCCACCTGCTTGGAGAAGAAGTCGAGAAAGCAGTCCGGGCAGAAGGCGGTGTTGTGACTGGGCAGGGCTACGACGGCGCGTGCGTGACAGCGGCGGCACTTCATGGAAAAACCTCGTGAAAAGCTGACGATTCATGGCTGCGGAAGCGCCAACGGGATCGTTTGCGCACTTCACAGATGCAGAGGAATACGCTAAAATGGGGAAAGTGTAAATTTACCGTATTCTCAGCTTCCGGCCCGCCCGGAAAGACGGAGTGCCCTCCCATGGCTCAATCTTCCCGAACCTTCCGTAATCTTGCCGCGTGTATTCTTGTTCTGAGCTGTCTGGGAGGAGTCTGGTGGCTTCTTCTTCCCGAAGGAGCGGAGGATCCTGTGGCGGCAGTCGTGCAGATGGCCGAGAATCTGACGGGCGGCTCGGGCGAGGCGGATTCCGCCGGAACGCAGACGCCCGGAGCCGGAGACAAGAGCGCCGGAGCCGCACAGACGGCTGCGCAGGAAGAGGCGAAGAGCGGCTCGGCCGCTGAAGGAGCCGCCGGAACGGAAACTGCTTCGGCCTCCTCCTCTGCGGAAGAGGGAAAGGAAACTTCCGGCCGCATTGCGGAATCGGCCGGTCCGCAGGAAGTGTCGGCTGCGCTCGGTTCGGGCGGAGCGCCCGCAGCCGTCGATCCCGAGGCCGAACTTCTGGCCCGCGTGGAAAAGGCCATGCAGCAGAACGGCACGACCGTGCCCGGCGGCGACAGCGTGTCCGGCGCGGTGGAAAACCGTCCGCCGCAGCCGGGGGAAGTACGGCAGGACTCCGTGGTCACGGCGGGCTTTGTGCGCGACATGGGCTCGTGGCTGGCTTCCGGCTATGTGCCGCCCCGAAAGGAAGGCGAGAAGGGCCGCACCTCCCGCACAATCGTCAACGCAAATTTCCGTTACAGCACCTCCGGCACCCTGCGCAGCGCGGAGCGCGATCCGCTGAAGGGCCGGGCCGGAATTCTGAACTATGTGTTTTCTTCCGGCATGATGGAAGCGCTGTTCCGCATGTATTCCCCCTCTCTTCTGGAGGAAATGGAACGCGCCGCGCGCGACGAAAAACGCCGTGTCCCGCTGGACGACGCCCATGTGGCCGATATGTTCATGGTATATGCCGAGGCCTTCCACAGGCTCGGAACCTCTCTGGAAGCGGCTTCGGGCGTGGATCTGGCCGCGCTTTCCGCAACCGTGCACCGCGAGGCGGCGCGTGAAGCCGCCGCCAACGATGATTTTGCCAGAGCCTACACCGCGCTTTCCCTTGCCCGGGAGCACGGCCGCAGCGACGAAGTGGCCATACAAAGCCGCCGCATGGCGGAAAGCACCCGCATTGCGGGCATGTACGCCGACCGTCAGGAACGGGCGAGAAACGACATGGTGTACGCCATCCGCCGCAACGCGTCGGACAAAACTCTTTCTTCGGCGGAACTTCTGTTCCTCGGCGAATGGCTGAGCCGTCGTCATGCTTCTCCGGAAGCCGTGCACACCGCCGGAGACATCTGCCTCCGCACCGCGGAACTCATGCGGCAGCGCGCGGAACGCATTCTTCATCCGGAAAGCGCGCCTGCCGAAGCTGCGGCTCCTGCGCAGGAAAGCGCGGTTCCCGCAACGGCGGCCGTGAAGGAAGCCGAGCCGAAGAAGGCGTCGCCTGACGTTTCCACCGGCAAGGGGCGTGTCTCGTTTGCAGACCGCTCTTCGTCGGGCACGGAAGCTTACGGCAAGCTGGTGAAGGAGCCTGCCGCCGAAGCGCCGAGGGCCGCCGCTGAACAGAGCGCCGGAGCTTCTGCCCCGGCGGTTCCTGCAGCGGCTTCCCCTGTCACCCCCGCCCCGTCTGCTGCGGAAAGCGCGCCTGCTTCTGCTCCAGCTGCTCCGGCCGCAACGCCCGTCGAGCCCGTTCCTGCCGCCGGTTCTTTCGAATCTGCGATCCCGGGTTCCTCTGCGGTTTCCACTCCTGCGGCCTCTTCCGCGACTCCTGCCGCCGCACCCGTCACGGCCTCCGAGACACCGGCGTTTTCTTCCGCGGCTCCCGCCGTCCCGGCTCCTGCCGCCGACGCAAAATAAGCGGCTTTCGGCCTCATAACGTACCATTCGGCCCTTCCGGAATTTCGGAAGGGCTTTGTTATGCCGTCATCATGCGGGGAAAAGGCGACGGCGTATCGACGGGCGTTCCGGCATGGCCCGGCCTTCACGCGGAACGGCTCGCAACGCTTCTTTCCCGACTCTTCGCGGGTCCCTTTTGAATGGATCCGCGCGGCAGACGGGAAAATTTCGGAAAATCCTTCCCTGACAGGCTCCTCAGCCACTGGACGAAATCTTTTTTCCCCTCTATGTATTTCCGGTCCGCGTCTCGGAGGGCGCGGTCGAGCTGTGCCGAGCCATAATCGGTTCCTTTCGTCCTACGGAGTTTTCATGCCTGTTTCACCTTTTAAAAGCGCCGGGGCGCGTCTGTTCATGGCCTCCATTCTCGGTTTTCTGGCTGCCATGGGCCCCCTGTGCACGGATCTTTATCTTCCCGCTCTGCCCGAAATGGCGGAGGAACTCTCCAGCAGCGCTTCGCAGATGCAGCTCAGCATCACGGCCTGCCTGCTGGGACTTTCCCTCGGGCAGGTGGTACTCGGCCCCCTGAGTGATGCGCGGGGCCGCAAGCTGCCGCTGCTTGTGTCTCTTGCGGTGTTCATCGTGGCATCCTTTCTGTGCAGCCGTGCCACGGGAGTCGGCGAACTCATCGCTCTGCGCTTTCTGCAGGGCCTTGCCGGCAGCGGCGGCGTGGTGCTTTCCCGCGCCATTGCCTGCGATCTGTTCCGCGGCACGGAGCTGACAAAATTCTTCTCCCTGCTCATGCTCATCAACGGCGTGGCCCCCATCTTCGGCCCTGTCGTGGGCGGGCAGATCCTGAGCCTTTCCAGCTGGGCCGGCATCTTCGTGTTTCTTGCCGTGTGCGGCGTGGCCCAGTTTTCGCTGGTGGCCTTCGGATGCCCCGAAACCCTGCCCCCGGAACGCCGCGTGCAGGGCGGCATGGGACAGTCGCTGCGCGCCATGTTCCGTCTGTTCGGCAACCGCGTCTTTCTGGCCTACATGCTCATTCAGGGCTTCGTCATGGCCGGATTCTTCGGCTACATTTCCGCCTCCCCCTTCGTGCTGCAGAACATCTACGGCCTGTCCGCCCAGCATTATGCCATGTGCTTCGGCCTGAACGGCTTCGGCATCATGATCTTCGCCCAGATCACCGGCAGAGTCTGCACCGCCTACGGCGACAGAGCCGTGCTCGGCGCAGGCGTGGTGCTTTCGCTTCTGGCTTCCTGTCTGGTGGCGGCGGTCAGCGTGCTGCATCTTCCGGTGCCGTTCATGATCGGCGCGCTGTTCCTGTTCGTTTCCTGCATCGGCATCACCACGACCACGAGCTTCTCGCTGGCCATCGCCTCCCAGAAGGAAGGCGCGGGCAGCGCGTCCGGCCTGCTCGGCGTGACGTCCTTCGTGTTCGGCGCGGCGGCGTCCCCGCTGGTGGGGCTCGGCGGCGCGGATACGGCGTTGCCCATGGCCGCCGTGGCGGTGCTCTCCAGCCTGCTCGTGCTGTTCTTCTTCCGCATGGCGGGCCGGAGAAAGGCGGAAAAGGCCTGAGGCCATTCTTTATGATGCGGCCCTGAGCCGCGGGCGCTTTTGTTTTGCATGAGCGCTTCTGCATGACACAAAAAGCGGCTTCCCCTGCGGAAGCCGCTTTTTTCAGCCCCTGCCTCTTCGGCGGGAGTCTTATCTTTTTCCGTCCCCGTCCGGGGCGTTTTCGGCGTGCATGACATGCACGGCGCAGCCCAGTCACGGATCAAAGGCGCGGATCAGTCTTCCGGCGTTGACCGGACTGGCCTCGTCGGGCACGCTCACGCCCACAAGCGCTTCCTCCATGGGGCCGCGCAGTCCGGCGTCGTCGCGGGGGGAGGCGTTCCACAGCGTGGCGGGCAGCACCTGATAGAAGCTGAGTCTGCCGTCCCGTACCTGCAGGCTGTGCAGCAGCGAGCCGCGCGGCGCTTCCGTGAGCGAGCAGCCGTCGGCGTTTTTCAGCTCCGGCAGGGGCATGAAGGCGTTTTCGCCGGGCACCAGCGCGTCGAGCCAGCGTTCCATGACATCGGCCACGAACCAGGTTTCCTCGGCACGGGCCAGATGCCTGCCCATGATGGAGAACACGAACGTTTCTCCGAGATCGCGGAAGCGTACGGCCTTCACTCCGAGGTGACGCTTCGCCAGCTCCCGGCCCGCCGGGGAAAGCTCCAGATTGCCGATCCACATTCTGGCGTGCGGGCCCACTTCCACGGGCATGCCCCTGTAGCGGGCGGCCTTGGAAAAGCTGTAGGCTCCGGGTTTGTTCAGATCCACGGCGGGCGGCGGAGCGCTGAAGGGGCTGCCGCCCGAGGATGCGGTGAACCAGCTGTAGCGTACGTTTTCCACAATGTTTTCCGGATCGAAGGGGTACTCCCTGCCTCCGGCCCACACGCCCGCCTGTATGGCGTTCTCGCCCGTGTCTGGATGCGGAAACACGCCCATGCACATGGCGCTGGCCCAGCCTTTGCCCATGCGGGCAAGATCGTCGTAGACCTGCGAGAGCATGTAGATCAGGGGAAGATAGCGCTGCTCAACGAATGCGCGCACCGTTTTCAGCCGGGATCGGAATTCCTGAATCTGTCCGGCCGTGGCCGTGGCGGAGGTGCCTCCGGGCACGATGCCGTGCACATGCGGCATGCGGCCTCCGAAAATGGCCGCCATTTCATGGCACAGCGCTCGGATGTCCAGCGATTCCAGATACTGATCGAGCATCATGCGCGTGGCCGCCTCGCCGAGGCGGAGATCCGGCTTTTTCTGACGGGGAGAGAAGGGCGGCGTGTCCGGCCCCTGGAAGAAGTCCTGACTGGAGAGCTGATAGAAGCTCAGAATGTGCGACTGAAGAAAGTTCGCGCCCTGCATGAGATTGCGCAGAATCCTCCCCTGCCTCGGCGGCGTGAGGCAGGCCGCGTTTTCGAGCGCCATGCACGAGGCCAGCGCGTGGGAGACGGGGCAGACCCCGCAGATGCGCTGCACAAGCTGCGGCGCGTCGGTAGGATCGCGGCCGAGAAGGATGTTCTCAAAGCCGCGGAACATGCCGCCCGTGAGACGCGCGTCCTCGATGACGCCGCCTTCCACGTCGATATGGGCCTTGAGATGCCCTTCAATGCGGGTGATGGGATCAATGGCTATGGATACGGCCATGGTTTTTTCCTTGCATGCTTGGTGTTGTTCCCGCGCCGTGGCGGGCGGGGTGAGGCGCTACCAGAGATTTTTCCGGTAGAAGGGCGACTGCCCGTCGGGGAAGTCGGGCTGCACGCAGCCTATGCACAGGGCGTTTTCCACGCACCAGTTCACGCGGTCGTTCCAGCGCCTCAGGGGCGAGTCGCACCAGGCTCCCGGCCCCTTGCAGCCCAGCGCATAGCGGCATCCGGCCTTGTCCGGAAAGCTTTCTGCCATGCGTCCCTGATCGAAGAGATACAGGTAGGGGCAGTTTTCGTGGGTGGTGCTGCCGTAGAAGGCCTTCGGGCGCCCCCACGCATCCAGCGTGGACGCCAGTTCCTCCACGCCTGCGGTAAGTCCCTTCTTTTCCGCGGCGGCCAGCAGCAGGAGAATGGAACCCACCATCCAGTCCGGATGCGGCGTGCAGCCGTGCACTGTGACGACCGGCCTGCGTATGCCCTGTCTCCGTAAGAATTCCTGCACGCCCACGGCTCCCGTCACCGAGCCTTTCGCCGCGCTCACGCCGCCGTAGGCCGCGCAGCTGCCCACGGCCAGCACGACGGCCGCATGCGGCGCGACCTTCTCGAGCATGAGGGAAAGCGGCAGTTCCTCGTGTCCGGCCTCGCCGATCACGCAGAAGCGTCCGCCTTCCGCTTCGGACACCGCGCCTTCCTGCACCAGCACGAAGCCGCCGCTGTTTTCTTCGGCTGAGCGCAGCATGAATTCTATGGCGCCTTCGCCCTCGTCGGCCATGAGGGTGGGGTGAAAATCCATGCGGATGACCTGAAGCAGCACGTCCGCAATACGCGGATGAAGACTGTTCAGCACGGACACGGAGCAGCCCGTGCAGCCCATGCCCTGCAGCCAGAACACCGGCGGCCGCTGAAACGTGAGCGTTTCGGCCAGCGCCTGCTTCACGCAGGGAAAGAAGGAACGCGTCACGCCGGCCAGCGCCGCGGCCAGAAGCGAGGAGCGCAGAAACGTCCGTCGCGTGGGGGAAAAGCGCGCGGAGTCGGGGTCTTTGTCCATGAAGCCTCCTTGCGGCGTGATGAAGGAACGCCGATGAACCGACCCTGCCGCAGCAGTCGTGATAGAACCATGATTTTTCCGGGCGGGGGGAGTGCGAGGGGCGGGCGGCGTACGACCCGCGGCAGGCATCTTCCGGGGAGGCGGAAAAATAACGGGAATGAATGACAAAAGCTTATTGACAATCGTTCTTATTATTGTTACCAATAAGTCACCAGTGATTTTGAGGAGCAAATATGCCCAAGACAAGAATGACGAATCAACGCCGGATCATTCTTGAGGAACTGCGCAAGGTGAACACTCATCCCACGGTTGATGAGCTGTACACCATAGTCAAGGCCCGTATGCCGCATATCAGTCTGGGGACCGTGTATCGGAATCTCGATCTTCTGGCTGACATGGGAGAAGTGTTAAGGATAGACTCCGCCGGGAACATGCGCCGCTTTGACGGAAGAGTGGAACCTCACCGCCATGTGCGCTGCCAGGCCTGCGGCAGGGTGGCCGACGTTTTCACCGACGGAAAAGATGAGCCGGTGATAGGAAGCCTTCGTGTTCCCGGATTCCGGATCACCACCGTGAGGGTGGAATACGACGGCATCTGTGAAGAATGTGAACGCAAGTCCGCCGCTGCGGCGGACGAGGTACAGGCTGCGAATCAGAGGCGCGCCTGCTGACGATACCCCTCTGCCATCAGGAGAATATGTCATGAAATCGTTGAAGGGTACCCAGACCGAAAAGAATCTTCTCACCGCCTTCGCCGGTGAATCTCAGGCCCGCAACCGCTACACCTACTTCGCCTCTCAGGCCAAGAAGGACGGCTACGTGGAAATGCAGAAGGCCTTTGAAGAAATCGCCAACCAGGAAAAGGAACACGCCAAGCGTCTGTTCAAGTTCCTCGAAGGCGGCGCCGTGGAAATCACGGCCACCTTCCCCGCCGGTGTGATCGGCTCCACGCTCGACAACCTGAAGGCTGCCGCCGCCGGTGAAAACGAGGAATACTCCGATATGTATCCCTCCTTCGCCGATGTGGCCGACGCCGAAGGCTTCCCCGCCATCGCCGCCGTCATGCGCAACATCGCCGTGGCTGAAAAGCATCACGAAGAACGCTTCCTCGCCTTTGCCGCCGCCATCGAAGCCGGCACCGTGTTCAAGTCCGACAAGCCCCGCGTGTGGCGCTGCCAGAACTGCGGCTACGTGCACGAAGGCCTCGAAGCTCCCGAATCCTGCCCGGCCTGCGCGCATCCCCGCGAATATTTCCAGGCTCTGTAAGCATTAAAAGCGCGTGCAGGGAACGATTCTGCGGAAGATCTGCGAGTCTGCATCCTCACCTCCCTCCGGATCGCCTGCAAAAGGGCATTCCTCCTGCCCCGGAATGATGGCTGTTCCCGTAAAAACGTCGTTTCCTGCCGCGCATTATTTCCTCGGCGCTTCCCCGCAGACGGCCGGGGGATCTTCGGATCCCTTCCGGCCATGCGGGGAGCAAGGCCCTCTTTCCTTCGGGAGAGAGGGCTTTTTTTGTGGTCGATTGCCGGGCGGGAGGGGCCGGAGAGAAATAGCCCGGAGGGTGAGACCTGCAGGCAGACTGAGGGCTGCCCGGGGTATCGTTTTTTCGCGTATTCCGTAAAGCGAGGTGTGTTTGATCCGGCACGGCGCACGAGCAAAACGCCCGGCATGAAAAGAGCCCCGGCTGGTCGGAAGCCGTTCTTGTGCCGGGGCGCTTATGAAATGCGGAGCGGTCAGGGCTGGTCTGCCGGTGCGTTGCAGACGTTGCGGCCCGGCGGGGAGAGCGCGGGGCTGGCGCCGATCAGGCACCGTGCAGCTGCAAGGCTTTCCTTGAGGGGATGGGCCGCCGCAGGAGCGGGGGATGCGCTGCCGTGCGGCTCCCCATGGGCAAAGTATTCTTTTCGGAGTGAGGGGACGCGTCCGCCCAATTCCGGCAAGACGGATTGAGGCCGCAGAGGCGGAAGGCTCGGCAGGCGCGGGGCAGAGTGTTCCGGAGCTTCTCCGTTCGGGAAATTCCCGGCGGAACGTCTTTTTTTTTCTTGCCAAACGGCGGGAATGGAGGCATATTCCGTCTGTTGGACCCGTAGCTCAGTTGGTAGAGCCCCCGGCTCATAACCGGATTGTCGTAGGTTCGAAGCCTGCCGGGTCCACCACCTTTTATGCATGAAAAGCGGACGGAATGTTTCATTTCGTCCGCTTTTTAGTTAATTTCCGAAGCCCCCCCTGTCGAAGCGACCGTCTGAGGGGAAGCTTCCCGCCTTTCTGCGGCGCTGAGGGCTTTGAAGATCAATTCGGATTTTCAATGAGTATGATGAGCTCGACCAGCGACACGCCCAGCCCCTCGGACAATTTTTCCATGGTGGCAAGGGTGGGGGAAGATGGATTGCTGCCCTCCAGTTTTTGAAGGTATTTGTAGTCTACTCCTGCTCTCTGAGCCAGACTTTCCTGAGTCAGACCTTTGGCCTTTCTCAACATTTTCAATGCTTTGGCGAAACGAAGGTCAACGGTTTCCATTGACTTAAGATATGGACTAGTCTACAAAGTAAACACCGCATATATACGGTGTAATGTGCGGAGAAAACGTTCCTTCGAGAAAATAACCATGTTGTTTTCTTACGTTTTCAGTAAAGATTCCTTTTGAGATTTCCTTTGATGTTTTCCGTGCGGCATGGATTTGATATTGTACGCCGCCGATGTAAGATCGTTTTGCACGAATGACAATCATAAGTATTTTCTTATTTTTTTCTCATTCATGATGCATGACGGAGATCTGTGTAAAATCGGAATGACGGATAAGACGTATGTCTTTTGATAATTACGAATTATCTGATATGTCTGTTTTTTATGCGTGTATAGTATTCACTTCAATATGCATATTATATTGTGTGAATCGTAAGAGAAACAGATATAAATATATAATAAGCGGTATGTTGAGTGACTTCGATTATTTTGTCACTTCCATATGCATAGAGCAGGCAAATAATAAGTATCTTGTTCTTCACGATGTTCCGGAAGAACCTGACATGAGGCGCAAGGCCTTGGCCGTACTGTCGGCAAAATCCTATGTCGAGTGCACGTGCGTGTCTGTTCATATGATGATTTCCGGGGCCGACTATACGCGCAAAGACAGAAGGTATATTCTTGGCATTCTGAAGCACGATCAGGAACTGCTGTTTCTGTTCTACGAAAACTACATGACCACGCTCTCAAAGATGACCATACGCAGAGAGCTTCCCATGTACAGGCATATCGACGTGATCGAATGTCTGGACTTTGCAAGCTTCCGCGGCATCATGGATTCGCTGCGCTGATCGACGCAGGGGGGCTCGTCACCCTTTTCTTCTTCTTCTTCTTCCCTCTCTTTTTTCTCTGCTGTTTCCACGCTGCAGTATTGCTCTCCGCATGGCTGCAAGCGTTGCTGCGGGGTGTCTGACGCTGTTTGCCTTTTTTCGGAGCGGCCGGCGCGTCTCCGGCGCGTTTTTCAGGGGAGCGGCGCGGGGCCTCATGAGCAAGTCCGGGCGGGGCGCCTGCAGAAGTCCGCGCTCCTTCGGGGCCGAGTCGGCGTTTTTCCCTCCTCCTATTCCCTCGTCTGCTTCTTCGCGCTGCCAGGAGAGAGGCGCCTTGCCTTTTCCTCACGGGTCTCCTGTCGTTTTTTTCGCACCGCCCTGCAGAAGGGCGTTTTTTTGCCGATTCTTTTGCCTTTCCTGCAGCGGGCGCAAAAAGGGCGGGTGCGGCGTTTGCCGCATCCGCCCCGGAACAGGGAGACTCCGCCGCTGGCGGAACGAGGTCAGATTTTTTCGCAGATCTTTTCAATGAAGCGCGACTTGAGCTGCTTCTGCGCAAGAGAGCGCTTCACGGCGGGCATCTTGAGAATGGCGCCGAGCACGCCCGCCAGCAGTCTGTGGCTGAAGAGCATGCGGTTGTCGAAGATGAGATCCTGCAGGTTGCCGCGTTCCGTGGCCATAACCACGGCGCGGTGGGTGGTGTTCAGCGGAGTGATGGTGCGTTCGGGACGGGGCACCAGCATGAGCGCGCCGTGCGAGCAGCCGCGGGTACACACGCCGCAGCCGAGGCACAGTTCCGCGTTGAAGTCGATGCGGCGGGTGCCGTCTTCGTTGCGGACCATGGTGAGGGCGTTCACGGGGCACAGCTGGGCGCAGCGACCGCACTTGACGCAGGCGGACTCGTCCATCTGCATGATGAAGTTGGAGTGGATGGTCTGCGTCATCTGGAAGCGCTTCACCGCGCCGAGAGCCTCGCAGCAGCAGCCGCAGCAGTTGCAGATGAAGTTCACGCCTTCGCGCACGTTTTCCCCGAACTGCACGAGATTGTGTTCCCAGGCCTGATGCAGAAGCTCCAGACATTCGCTCTTGCTGACCTCGCGGGCGTGTCCGTGCTTGATGAGCGAATGCGCCGCGGTGTTGAAGGTCATGCAGATGTCCATGGGGGCGTCGCAGGCGGTGCCCAGATGCTGCTTCTTGTGGCGGCAGTAGCACATGCTTATGCCGCACTGGGACGCGGTTTCAATGACGTTCGTGGCGCGTTCCCAGTCGAGGATTTCCATGGCGTAGGGTTCCTTGACCGTGGGTTCCTGCACGAACACGCGGCCGAGCCCCGTATCGCCGGTGACGAACAGCTCGCGCATGAAGTCTTCTTCCACGTTGATGTACTGGTTGAAGAGCTCGGCGAGGGTTTTCTGATCCACGTCCTTGCGCACGCGCATCATGGAAAATTCAAAGAATCCGGCCATGGGCGGCGGCAGGCAGTACATCTGCTCGCCCTTCACGTCCATGTCCACGAGCATGGCGCGGCTCGCCAGATTGTCCAGCACCTTGTGGGCTTCGGTTTCGGAAACGTTCCAGCGCTTGGCCGCGTCGGCCGCGGTGAAGGGCCGGATGGGCATCTGCGCCACAAGGTCGGCTTCCTTTTCCGTGAAGAGCATCTTCAGAATGGAGTACAGGGTTTTCGATTCCGGCGCGCCCTGCGGAAAACGGTTGAGTCTGTCGATCATGCGTCCGTAGGCGGACTGCTTTTCAAGCATGAGATGATGTCCCACAGGCAATCTCCTTTTCTGAGGTCGGAGCGGAGGAAATACGGCGTACGCAGCGATTGACGGCAGGACGAAAAGATTCGTGTCCTGCAGGGGAGCGGCGGAGAAGAAAAAGGTCGCTTCAGCGATTTGTGTCGTCCGTTGTGTCGCCGATCATGCGCTCAGTCTGGAAGAACAAGTGTAGCGCGTTGCAGAGAAACATCAAGTCTGTTACGGCCGTTCCGGAAAAGAAATCGACAAGTTGCACGAAAGTAGCGGAGCTTGTTTTCCTTATCGCGGCGCAGGAAAGCCTTCCTGCCGCCAGACCCACATCCGGCGATCTGCCCGAATTCTGCCTGCAAAAAAGGGCGCGGATGAGTTCCGCGCCCTTTTGTCGTTGGTTCTGGAGGTCGCTGGCGGAGGGGATCCGGTGGAGGAAAGAGCCGTCCGCCGTGTTTGCATCAGAGCTGCCGTTCGTTGCGCACCGAGGAGCACACTACGCTTGCCACGAACCATGCGCAGCTCACAAGAATGATGGTGGCGCCCGTGGCGGTGCCCATCCACGGCTGCACGGAAAGCGCAAGTCCTGCCACGGCCGAGGTCAGGCTCACGAGAATGGCCCACCAGAACATGCCTCCGGCGCTTCGGGCGAAGTTGCGGGCCGAGGCGGCGGGCACGATGAGCATGGCCGTGACGAGCAGCACGCCCACGCCCCACACCGAGAACATCACCACGAGCGCGAGCAGCGCGGCGAAAAGGTATTCAAACAGCGCCACGGGCACGCGGTGCGCCCGGGCGATGATGCCGCTCGTGCCCGAGTAGAGCAGGCGGTTGAAGGCGAAGATCTGGAACAGCACGAACAGCGCGAACAGCACGAGCAGCCAGCCGATGTCGGTTTCGGTCATGGTGAGGATGTCGCCGTAGAGGAACTGCTGCAGATCGCGGGCGATGGTGTTGTTGCGGCTCACCACGGCCAGACCTGCGGCCACCACGGCGGAAAACACCACGCCGATGACGGTGTCGGAAGGCAGGGCGCTGAACCTCTGCATGAACATGATGATGAGGCCCACCGCCAGCCCGAACAGCGGCATGGAGATGTGGGGATTCACGCCCAGCACCAGACCGATGGCCACGCCGGCAAAGGCGGAATGGCCCACGGCGTCGGAAAAGAAGGCCATGCGGTAGTAGACAACCTGAACGCCGAGAGCCGCGGTCATGGGCGCGAGCAGCACGAGGGCCACAAGCGCCTGCTGCATGAAGCGCATGTCCATGCCGTCCAGGGGAAAGAGCGAGGCCAGATGAAAGAGCCAGGAAAGATCAACCATGATGATGCTCCCCGCAGGAGGAATCGGCCGTGCCGTTGCCGGGCATGGCGTGCATGTGATCCTGCGCGCAGATGAGTCCCATGTGCATGCCGAAGAGCGCCTGCAGAACCTCGCCGTTGAGAACCTTGTCGGGCGGGCCCTGCGCAATGACGCGCCGCTTCAGGCAGATGACGCAGGTGGCGTGATGCGCCACCATGCCGAGATCATGGCTGACCATGATCTGCGTGAAGCCCTGACTCTTGCGCAGATCGTCGAGAAGCTCGCAGAACAGTCTGCCGCCTTCAAAGTCCACGCCTGCGGAAGGTTCGTCGAGCACGAGCAGTTCCGGGTTCTGCTGCAGGGCAAGCGCGAGCAGCACGCGCTGCATTTCGCCGCCGGAAAGCGTGCCCACGCGGCGACGGATGAGGTGCGTGGCATGCACTTCGTCCAGCAGTTCGAGCGCCTGCTTTTTGGCCTTGCGGGAAATGCCCAGCCACAGCGGCCGCTTCTGTATGCCCATGGAAAGAAACTCCGCCACGGTGAAGGGCATGCCCCGGTCGAGCGCAATTTTCTGCGGCACATAGCCTATGCGCAGGCCCTTGCCGCCGCCGAGCGTGATGTTGCCCCGATAGCCCACTTCGCCGAGCAGGGCCAGCAGCAGCGTGGTCTTGCCCGCGCCGTTGGGGCCGATGAGCACCGTGCAGCTGCCCTGCGGCACGGTGGCGTTGACCTGATCGAGAATGTTGAGCCCGCTTCGCGTCACGCTGACGTGATCGAAGACGATGGCGGGAGTGTTATTCGGTTCCAAGCGTAGTCTCCAGAACGCGCAGATTCTCGCGCATGACGTTGTCGTAGTAGTCCGCGGGCGCGTCGGACGGACCGGAGGCCACGGGATCGAGCGAAATGCAGGGAATGCCGGTTTCGGCGGCCAGCGTTCTGCCCGTGCGGGCGGGGTACTGCGGTTCGGTGATCACGGCGGCCGTGTGCTTTTCGCGGATTATCCGTACCAGATCCAGCATTTCCCGGGCGGAAGGCTCCTGGCCTTCGTGGGGCTGAACCACGGCGTCCACGGTAAGCTCGGCGTCGCGGGCCAGATAGTCGAAAACGTTGTGCTGCACAAGTACGCCGCGTCCGCCGATTTTTTTGCCGAGCCGCGAAAATTCTCCGGCAAGCGCCTGCATCCGTTCCGCGGTGCGCCTGCCGTTTTCTTCGTACAGCGCGGCGTGCTCCGGATCATGCTGAGCCAGCTGCCCGGCCAGCGAACCCGCCATGCACGCCATCATGGATGGGCTGGCAAAGATGTGCGGATTCTCGCCGTGCCCGTGATCGTGTCCCTCATGTCCGGCTTCTTCCTCGGCCAGCAGATGATCCACGCGGCTGGAGATGTCGATGATGGCGGAGCCTTCCTTCATGAGATGTGCGACCTTGCCGGGCTCGCCGAGAAAGCTCTCGAGTCCGAGGCCGTTGATGACCAGCACATCGGCCCGTGCAAGAGCGCGCCTGTCCTGCGGCGTCATGGAATAGTCGTGAGGACAGCCCGTGCCTGCAGGCAGAAGCAGTCCGACTTCAACGCCCGGCACGTCCCGCGTTACCTGCCTCAGCAGCAGCCAGACCGGAAAAACCGAGGCGACGATCTGCCTGTCCGCCGCAAACGCGGGAGAGGCCAGCCCCAGCACAAGGCAGAGCAGAAAGGAAAAGATTTTCATGATGCATCCTGAAAAAGGGAAATGTCCCGTTGAAGTGGCCGCGCAGCGGAAAAGCCGGATGTCCCGGTCCGCCGGACGGATGGATGATGGGTGCGGCCGAAAAGAAATCACTGTGCCTGAACTGCCGTTTCTGTCAAGTCCCGTGCCGGAGGCCTGAAACGGAGGGAGGAGGCAGAGAAAAGTTGGAAAAGGCAGGAAAGGCAGGAAAGGCAGGAAAGGCAGGAAAGGCAGGAAAGGCAGGAAAGGCAGGCGGGGCTCCGCCCCGTACCCCGCCGGGGGGAATGATTCCCCCCGAACCCCCTCGGTTGCAGCGCAAAAGGGATTGCGGAGACGGGGCGAGGTTCGCTGTATGGCGGGGGAAAGGGGGGGGCGAAGAACGTACCGCGGAAGCCGGAAGTCTCGGAGGGCGATGTCCGGGCTGCCGCGGCAGTGCAGGTGTGTGCTTTCGCACCCACCTGCGGTGGCCGACTCCTGTCCGGCCTTCGCCGGACAGTCGTGACTGAGGAAGGGATTGCAGGATGTTGGATAAATGAGCTGGAGTTTTTAAACGATTCGAGAGTTTCGCCCGCCCTGATTAAAGAAAAACGCCCGCTTCCCCGAGAGGCTGCGAGCGTACTTTTCCCGTCTTTCCTGTCTTTTCCTAGCCGCCGAGGTAGGCTTCGCGGACTTTGGGATTTTTGAGCATGTCCTTGCCGGGGCCTTCGAGCACGACGGAGCCGACTTCGAGGATGTAGGCGTAGTCCGCGATGGAGAGGGCGGCGTAGGCGTTCTGTTCCACGAGGAGCACGGTTTTACCGTCTTCGTTGATGCGGCGGATGATGTCGAAGATTTCGCGCACGAGGATGGGGGCAAGGCCGAGGGACGGTTCATCGAGCATGATGAGGTCGGGTCGGCTCATGAGGGCGCGGCCCACGGCGAGCATCTGCTGTTCACCGCCGGAGAGGGTGCCCCCCTTCTGCCAGCTGCGCTCCTTGAGGCGCGGGAAGAGCTTGTAGACGAGTTCCCTGTCGCGGGCGATGCCGTCTTCATCCTTGCGGCACCATGCGCCGAGGGTGAGGTTTTCGGCCACGGTGAGGTGGGGCAGGATTCGTCTGCCTTCGGGGCTGAGGGCGATGCCGTTTCTCACCATGTTTTCCGCGGGCATGCCGAGCAGGTTCACGGGCTTGTCGCCTTCGTTTCTGGTGAGCAGAATTTCGCCGCTTGCGCCCTTCACGAGTCCGGCGATGGAGCGGATGATGCTGCTTTTGCCCGCGCCGTTGGCCCCGATGAGGGTAACGACGCTGCCTCTGGGAATGGAGAGCGAAACGCCCTTGACGGCATGGATGCCGCCGTAATGCACATGAAGATCCTTAATCTGCAGCATGGTTCACGTCCTCGCCGAGGTAGGCTTCGATCACGCGGGGGTTGGAGCGGATGGCGTCGGCATTACCCTCGGCGATGAGCTTGCCGTATTCCAGCACCCAGATATGTTCGCACACGCCCATGACCACCTTCATGTCGTGCTCGATGAGCAGGATGGTCAGATGGAACTCGTCGCGGATCTGCCGGATGAAGTTCATAAGTTCGAGGCTTTCCTGCGGATTCATGCCTGCGGCGGGTTCGTCGAGCAGCAGGAACGAAGGTTCCGTGGCGAGGGCGCGGGCGATTTCGAGGCGTCGCTGCGCGCCGTAGGGAAGCGACGAGGCGGCTTCGTCGGCGTAGGCGGAAAGTCCCACGCGATCCAGAAGTTCGAGGGCTTTGGCGCGGATGTCTCTTTCTTCGCGCACGGTCCCGGGCAGACCGAGCACAGCGCCCCACCAGTGACCGCTGCGGCGGACGTGGCGGCCGATCATGACGTTTTCCAGAGCGGTTTCGTTGTAGAAGAGCCGTATGTTCTGGAAGGTTCTGGCCATGCCGAGGCTGCATATTTTGTGGGGCTCCATGCCGGTGATGCGTCTTCCGGCGAAGACCACTTCGCCTTCGGTGGGGCGGTAGAAGCCGGTGATCACGTTGAAGGCGGTGGTTTTTCCCGCGCCGTTGGGGCCGATGAGCCCCACGATGCTGCCCTGTTCGATGTCCATGTCGAGCTCGCTCACGGCGGTGACGCCGCCGAATCGCATGGTGACGTTTCTCACTTCAATGATGTTTTTCCGGCTCATGCCCTGTTCTCCTTCTTGCGTCCGAGGCGGGAAAGGAAGGCGGCTATGCTGTCCCAGGTGATTTCGCGCATGCCCATGATGCCTTCGCGCCGGTACAGAATGATGATGAGCAGGCACACGGAGAAGACCACCATGCGCATGCCGGGGATGCCGGGAATTTCGATGAAGCCGAGATTGAGGGGTTCTTCCACCACGCGGAGCCATTCGAGCAGCACCGTGATGATGACGCTGCCGATGATGGAGCCGGTGATGGAACCGAGTCCGCCTGCCACCACGATCATGAGGATGTTGTAGGTGAGCAGGAAGGTGAACATCTTGGGGTCGATGGTGGTGAGCAGGTTGCCGAGCAGGGCACCGCCCACGCCAGCGAGGAAGGCGCCGAGGCAGAAGGAGAAGAGCTTGGTGTGGAACACGTTGATGCCCATGACCTGAGCGGCGATTTCGTCGTCGCGCACGGCCTTGAGCACGTTGCCGAAGTTGCTGGAGAGAAGGCGTACCGTGCAGAACACGACCACGATGAGCCAGATGAAGCTGGTGAAGAGGTCGGTATGGCAGGGAATGCCCTTGATGCCGAGGGAACCGTTGGTGATGGGCGTGGCGTTGACGATGAGCACGCGGATGATTTCCGAGAAGCCCAGGGTGGCGATGCCGAGGTAGTCGCCGCCGAGTCTCAGCACGGGAATGCCGATGACGAGGGCGAAGAGCGTGGCCACGATGCCGCCGAGGATCACGGAGAACCAGAAGGGAGTATGGAGCGCGGCGAGGGAGGGAAGGATCTCGTCGATGATCCACATCATCTCCTTCTGGTCCGGGGTGAGCACGCATATGGCGGAGACGTAGGCGCCTATGGCCATGAAACCGGCGTGCCCGAGAGAAAACATGCCCGTGAAGCCGTAGATGATATTGAGGGAGATGGCGAGGATGCCGTACACGGCCACGAGGTTGAGAATCTGGACTTCATAGCCGTTGAGCGGATCGGGCAGGAAGGAGAGGCCGAGATCTTCGGCCATGCTTCCGTCGGCCCACCAGAGGAAGACAAAGAGCAGAGCCACGGCCGCAACGGTGAGCATGCGGTTCCGCATGAGTGTGGAAGAAGGGGATGCGCTCATCAGATCTTCTCCTTCTGTTTTTCACCGAACAGGCCGGTGGGCTTCACCAGAAGGACAACGACCAGCAGAATGAAGGCGAAGGCGTCGCGGTAGCCGGACAGTTCCGGGAAGAAGGCGACGGCCATGATTTCGATGAAGCCGAGCATGAGGCCGCCGATCACGGCGCCCTGAATGGAGCCGATGCCGCCGAACACGGCGGCGATGAAGGCCTTGAAGCCGGGGAACACGCCCATGTAGGGGTTGATCTGCGGATAGCGCAGCGCCCACATGATGCCGGAGGCGGCGGCCAGAGCGGAGCCGATGGCGAAGGTGAGGGCGATGATCTTGTCCACGGACACGCCGAGCATGCGGGTAGTTTCGATGTCTTTTGATATGGCCTGCATGGCGAGACCGGGCTTGGTGTGGTAGACCACATAGAGCAGAGCGGCCACGAGAATGGCGGTCACGCCGGGAACGAGCAGGGTGAGGGGCATGAGTCTTGCGCCGCCTATGGTGATGATGCTCACGAGCCATTCGGGCTGATGCACGGGTCTGGGCAGTCCCGTGAAGACCACCACGGCGAGGCTTTCAAGGAAGAAGGAAACGGCAATGGCGCTGATGAGGGCGGAAATGCGGGGAGCGTCGCGCAGGGGGCGGTAGGCGATCTTGTCCATGAGCACGCCGAGCGCGGCGGAGCCGAGAATGGCGACCACCACGGCCACGGGCCAGGGCAGACAGAAGAGCGTGGTGCCGTAGAACACGAAATAGGCGCCGAGCATGAGGATGTCGCCGTGGGCGAAGTTGATGAGGCGCAGAATGCCGTAGACCATGGTGTAGCCGATGGCGATGAGACCGTACAGCGACCCCAGGGTGCGCGCGTTGAAGAAGTGTTGGAGGAAGAGTTCCAGAC
>JAHZEL010000011.1 GCA_019421865.1 Desulfovibrionaceae bacterium
GGAGCCTTTCGTCGTTTAAGGGCTGCTCTCCCCGAGCGGCCCTTTTTTTGTTTCATAGCCGGAGATTCCTCCGGCTTTTTTCTTTGGGAACGTCTGTGGCCTTTTGATGTTTGCGCCTTCAGAATCGATGACGGTATGCCGGGGGAGGCTGAATTTCTCCTATATCAGAGGAGGGGCAATAAGGCTTCTCAGGCTATCTGACTGCCATGGATAGGGTAAAGACGGTAGGGTACTGAAAGGAGTTTTCTTGTCTGAGTTTGTGCTTTTGGGGGAGAATGAGCTGTTCATTCTTCCGGGAGAAAAGGCTTTTCAAAAGAGACATATTGGGAACTAGCGGAATCGCTTCTTTATGGAATGCTTCGTTTGATTTTTTTCATGAAGGCTGAAGGTTGCTCGTGTACTTTTTGAAGTTTTTGGGCTGAGAAGAGAATCAAGTGCGCTATCTTTCGGGTAATTTCATTTTATGCCTTTAGTTCATACATAGCTAAGGGGAAAAGGACTTCTCTTCCTCTGGCTTCTGTGTTTCCTGTTTCGTCGGCAGCCATAAAAAAAGCTCTGGCGTCAGCGGCAGTCGACACCAGAGCTAAGGCGTTTTTTTTGCGAATACGGAAGGGGAGATTCGCTCAAAGCCTCTTAGAAGAGCGTGAAGCCGCCGTCTTCCAGCAGGGTGACGCCTGTAATGTAGGATGCGTCGTCGCTGCCCAGATAGAGAGCCGCGGAAACTGCTTCTTCAGGCGTTCCGTAGCGGCCCATGGGGATGTTTGAAAGGAACATCTTGTTTCTTTCCTCATTAAAGCGGGTTCCTTCCGTGATTCTTGTCGTGCTTGCTCCGGGAGCAATGGCATTGACCCGGATGCCGTGAGGCGCCATTTCTATGGCGGCAAACTTCGTGAACTGGCTGACGCCGCCCTTGCTTGCGGCATAGGCTCCGGTATTGGGCGAGACGACGAAGGCTGCACAGGAGCTGGTGTTGACCACGGACCCCTTGATGCCTTTTTCCACCATCACGCGCAGCACGGCACGATTGATGTAGAATGTGCCGGTAAGATTGATATCGATGACTTTTTTCCAGTCCTCGTCCGTGGTGTCCAGAAGGGAGTGACGGCCGATGATGCCAGCGTTGTTGAAAAGGCAGTCGATACGGCCGAAGTGTTCGACGGCGGCGGTAACGGCTTCCTCGACGTTTTTACTGCTCGAAACGTCGCAGCGGAGAGTCAGAACACTGTTGTTGCCGTCATAGAGCTTGGTCAGCGCATCCATATCGATATCCAGAGCAGCGACTTTGGCGCCTTCCTTGAGGAGCCGCTGGACCATGCAGGCGCCTATGCCGTTTCCTGCTCCTGTTACTACTGCTGTTTTGCCTTCATAGCGTCTGATTTCCATAAACTGATCCTTTGATGTGAGTGCTGTTCATAGACCGTTTGGGGAGCTTTCATGCGCGATCTTTTCGATTCGGCATATTCTGGTCTGCTGCTCCGGCCCTGGCATTTCCCCCGCGGCTTTTGGGAAATTAAGGAAGACAGTATGGTCTTCTGCAATGTTTTAGATCCGCCTGCAGAGGATGCCGGAAGAAGGCATCCTCTGCAGGGGAAACAGTCCTTACACCGGAGGGGAAGAACTTTTCCGTGACGGCAGGGAAGACCGACTGCTCCGCGAGGTTCATAAAGCGGGCCTGAATGGAGGGAATATTTCCCCTTTTTAACAATGCATAACCTGTGCCAAAAAACGAAGATAAAAATGATGTATTATAATACATTAAAATAATTAATTAAAATACAAGCCACTCTTTTGAACCATTCGTTTTTGATGTCTGTTTAAAAGACATGTAACATTGTACATGTCCAGTTATGAACATAACACAGCTGCATCTGGTGACTGGCTGGAACATGTTGTCCCCTCGCGATGTACGGCATGAAAAAAGGAAAGGCAAAAGGCGGGTAACGTGAACAACAGGGCGAAAAAAGTCGCCAGAACGCGGAACGTTCCGCGTGGAAAGGCACCGTCGGCAGCAGAACGGACAACCTTGCGTTTTTCCTTATAATAACGTAGGCTATCCTATTACATAAAATCATATATTCTGCGCTGTTATTGCGCGAGGGAGAACGTATGCTTGCGTATCTTGAGGGCAGGGTGCTGGAACGCACCGAGAACAGCTGTGTGCTGGTGACGGCCGGAGGCGTCGGATACGAGATTTTTCTGCCGGAACACGCACTGTCTCTTCTTCCCGCTCAGGGCGGCAATGCGGCTTTTTATACCAGCTTCATTGTCCGTGAAGATGCGCAGGAGCTGTTCGGATTTCCTTCCTGGGATGAGCGGCAGACGTTTATTCTGCTGACGGGAATCAATCGCGTCGGTGCCCGTACGGCCCTGGCCATTCTTTCCCGGTACAGACCGGATGATCTCCGCCGCATTGTGGCGGAGGATGACGCAGCGGCGCTTACGCAGGTTTCCGGCATCGGCAAGAAGACGGCGCAGCAGATTTTTCTGGAGCTGAAATACAAGCTGAAGGGAGAGGCCGCCGTGACGACGGGTTCGGCCGCAGCGTCCGGCAAGTCTTCAGTGTACCGTGATGCGCTGACCGGTCTGGCCAATCTGGGCTATGACGAGAATACGGCCGGTCAGGTGCTCAGAAAGGTACTGGAGGAAGAGCCCGACCTTGAGGTCGGCGAGGCCCTGCGTGCCGCGCTGAAGGCGCTGGCCAGAGGAAAGAACTAAATGGCAGAATTTGTACCCAAGAGCATGGCGCAGGACAGTACCGATGAGAATATCCGTCCGCAGCGTCTGGAAGATTTCATAGGTCAGGAAGAACTGCGGGCCAATCTGCGCGTGTACCTGAACGCGGCCAAGGAGCGCGGTCAGTCCATGGACCATGTGCTGTTCTATGGAAATCCCGGCCTCGGCAAGACGACACTTGCCCGCATCATGGCGGCGGAGCTGGGGGTGAATCTTGTCACCACGTCCGGTCCCGTGCTGGAGCGCAGCGGAGATCTGGCCGCCATTCTGACCAATCTTTCGCGCCATGACATCCTTTTTGTGGACGAAATCCATCGCATGCCGATCAGCGTGGAAGAAGTGCTGTATCCGGCGATGGAGGACTTCACGCTTGACCTCATCATCGGTCAGGGGCCGGCGGCGCGCACCGTGAAGCTTGATATCGAACCGTTTACACTGGTGGGGGCGACGACAAGGCTCGGCCTTCTTTCCTCTCCCCTTCGGGACCGGTTCGGCATCATCAGCCGTCTGGAGTTCTATACTCCGGAGGAACTTTCCCGCGTGGTGCAGCGCTCGGCCCGTATCCTCGGCGTACAGGTCACGGAGGAAGGCGCACTGGAAATCGGTCGCCGTTCCCGCGGGACGCCGCGTATTGCCAACCGTCTGCTTCGTCGTGTAAGGGACTTTGCCGCAGTATACGGTCAGGGTATTGTGGATGGAGAACAGGCGCGTGCGGCGCTTGTACGCCTTGATGTGGATGAGGCCGGTCTGGATGAGATGGACCGGAAGATTCTTTCCGTGCTCATCGATCATTTCAACGGCGGTCCTGTGGGCGTGAAAACTCTGGCCGTTGCCTGCTCCGAGGAAATACGCACCATCGAGGACATCTACGAGCCTTATCTCATTCAGTGCGGTTTCCTGAACCGGACGCCGAGAGGCCGTGTGGCTACGCCCAAGGCATACCGCCACCTCAACAGACTGTACGGCGGAACAGCGCAGGGCAGTCTGCTTTAGCATGACGCTGAAAGGCGCTCAGATACCTTCATCAGACCAGATATGCGTACGGGGCGGAGCGCTGCATCGTGCGCAGGAGGAGAATATGTCCGAAGTCAAAGCACGTGTGGAGCTTCTGGCGCATACGCCGGATCCGCTTGCGCTTATTTATGCGGCATTCCGCCAGTGCTACCATGCCGGTGACGTGGCGGATATGTGGCCTCGTCTGCTTTCCGGCGAGATCAGCCGGGAAAAGCAGGCGGCCTTCGTGGAAAACATCATGGCATCCGGGCATGCCAGTCCCATCGAACATGTGAGCTTTACCTTTGCGCTGTCCGGGGTATCGCGAGCCCTGACCCATCAGCTCGTCAGGCATCGCATTGCGAGCTATTCTCAGCAGAGCCAGCGTTATGTGGACGCTTCCGACATGAATTTCATCATGCCTCCGGCAATTGCGGCAAATCCGCGTGCCCGTGAGCGTTTTCTGAGCTTCATGGAAGAAGTGGGCAGTGCCTATCGCGATCTCAAGGAACTGCTGGAAGAAGACGGCCGCGGCTCGTCTTCCTGTGAAGACGCGCGTTTCGTGCTTCCTCAGGCGGCGGCTTCGAGCATCGTTGTCACCATGAACTGCCGTACGCTGCTGAACTTCTTCGAGCATCGCTGCTGTACCCGGGCTCAGTGGGAGATCCGCGGTGTGGCCCGCTCCATGCTGGCGCTGTGCCGTGAGGTTCTGCCCGAGGTATTCCGTCATGCCGGAGCCAGATGCGAAAGACTCGGGTACTGTCCGGAAGGAGAAAAATTTACCTGCGGTCGCTATCCGCTGCCCGAGCGGAGCTAGCTGCGCAGAGACAAATGAAGAGGGGAATCTCAGGCTTCCCCTTTTTTATCGGTCGGATTCTTCTTTCAAAAGCGCTCTTTCTAAGTTTGCCAAAGAGAAGCAGCGCTTCCGAATGGGCCGGAGAGACCCGGATGGACAGGGCAAGAGGCTTCTCGAGGCGGGAGAATTTGGGCGTGCGGTCAATCTGTATATACGGCGAGACAATGCTGTTATTGAATATAGTATTCTATATTATCCGCCGATGTACTTTTATGATAAGGAAAGCATAAATTTTCTTTCTGTGCTGCCTGTGAAAAGCGCTTTTTCAGGTTTACTCCATCTGTGCAGCGCCGGTTCATGATGCAGCTTTCTCACTGTGCCTTTCCTGCTGAATCAGGCCTGAGCGATATTTTTCTTTTCTTTTTTTTCTGACGCAGCTCCGTGACTCATCCGCCTGTGTATTCTCGGATTTCATTGCGGCACTAGGAAGAGCGGTCTCATGCCTCTTTTATTTTGAAACTTTGTCTTTTTTTTTCCTGCATTTGACAGAATTTCTGATTGCGTTTACATAAGATACATTACTTTCTTATAAGGAGGTCCACTATGGAAGATTATCTCAAGCATGCTATAGAACTTGTCAAGGCTCAGGCTTCTGTCCGCGTCATGTCGGAAGATGAAATGGCGGAAATGATTTCCTCTCTGTCCAGCAAGCTGAAGAAGCTTGATTGCTGTGAAGAGCCTGAAGAAGCCTGTCCCACTGCGGAGGCTCCTGCCATTGATCCCAAGCGCTCCATCAAGGAAAAGAGCATTGTCTGCCTTGAATGCGGCAAGACGTTCAAGGTCATCACCAAGAAGCATCTTATCCTGCATGGTCTTGATGCGGCTTCCTATCGCGCAAAGTGGGGCTTCAAGAAAGGTACTCCTCTCACCTGCAAGGAACTTCAGCGTGCCCGTCGTCAGAAGATGAAGGACATGAAGCTTTGGGAAAAGCGCGCCATGGCGCGTGAAGCGGCGGCAAAGTAGGGCCACGCCCCCATGCTTTTCAATCACTATGATTCCGGAGAAGGCCGACTCCATGCAGGAGGCGGCCTTTTCCGGAGATGACGACCGGAGCGTTTTCAGGCATCATGGTTCTTGGCCGGGCGGCAGCATCGTGCCGGAACAGGCCTGCATGAACGCGGGCAGAGGCGGGGATACGGTTTTCGTACCCGCTTTATTTTTTTAATGATGTTGCCTCTGCACTGAGAGAATCTCCACTGATTGCCGGACAGAGGGAGACGCCTGATCCTCCAGAATCATATTTGGGGGCGAAACTTTGAACCGGAGCGTTTGCAATCCTCCCCGAATCTGCAGTCGTTTTTTTCTGCCGACACCGCAGATGGGCGGAGTACGTCTTTTCATCGGGCGAAGGCTTCCGCCGCACTCCAGAAAAGGGAAGAATGGATCGGGAAGATTATGCCTGCTGCAAAGTGCAAAGGGCGTGCGGCAAAACTGCCGCTTGTTTTTTCTGCTGTCCTCGGCGTAGGCTTTCTTATCTGATACAGAAAAGGCACGGAGCGTTTCCAGCTCTGTGCCTTTTTCATTGAATGTATTAGCCTGTATTCCGGCTGAACGGATAGCCGGAGGCCTTTCAGCACGGCATTCCCTCCGCTAGGACCCCTGAATGAGATCGGCGGCCTTGTCGAGCAGGAAGGAGAGGGCGGAGGCCAGCGCCTTCAGCAGATCTCCGGCCAGATCCTTGAGCACCGGCATGGCGCTTTTGGCGCCTTCTGCTCCGGCCTGCGCCAGCGATTCCGCGACTCCGGCAGCCTGCTCTGCCAGCGTCTTTTTCGGGAACAGGTCGGGGGCAATGGCGTGACCGGCCTGATTGACGGCCTCGGTGGCCTTGTCGCCGAGGGCCCGGCCTATGGTGTCCAGCTTGTCGAGCAGAGTGTTGAGCTCTTTTGGGGTCAGCCCGCCGTTTCTGTTGCGTTCAATGACGGGTTGAATGTCCTTTTCAAAGATGACGGCAGGAATTCTGCCCTGCAGACTCTGCAGGGCGGATTCGTCTACGACGCGGGCCGCAGAGGTGTCGACGGGAACTTCCTCCTGCTGCTTCTGATAAACGTAGAAGCCGCCGAGGGCGAGCAGAAAAAGGACGACGATGGTTCTCAGCATGGCATATCCTGAAAAAAGAAGGCCCCGTTTTCTGAAAGAACGGGGCCTTCTTGCTGTTACTTCAGCCGGATTTCTATGTGTACCCCGTATTTTTCCTCAAGGGCCGCTATGCGGTCGCGTTTGCGGTTGAGCAGGTACAGGGCAAGCTCCGTATCGCTTTCGTAGATGAAGGTGGACGGTTCGGAAGACTTTTCGTTCTTCTTTCCCTTGCCGTTGTCGAGGCTGCGGCACAGTTTGCTCTGCAGATCGCGCAGAGCCTGCAGAGACTGCCATTCCATGTTGCGCCGCACGCCCGTGCCGTGGCAGTGGGGGCAGGGTTCGCAGGAAATGGAGATGGCCGACGTGCCGGTACGCTGACGCACCAGTTCCAGCAGGCCGAAGGAACTCATGTGACCGACGTCGTGACGGGCGCGGTCCTTGCGCATGGCGTTTCTGAGCGTGCGTTCCACTTCGCGGCAGTGGTTCTTGTCGCGCATTTCGATGAAGTCAATGACCACCTGCCCGCCGATGTCTCTCAGGCGCAGATGTCTGGCAATGGCTTCGGCCGCTTCCATGTTGGTGCGGAAGACCATGGCTTCGAAGTTCGTCTTGCCCTGCGTCTTGCCGGAGTTGATGTCGATGGCCATGAGCGCTTCGGTCTGATCGAAGACGAGGCGTCCGCCGGAAGGCAGCACCACTTCTCTGCTGGTCACGGTTTCAAGCTGCCTGAGCAGGTTGAAGCGTTCCCACATGCTCTGGCGCTGATCCTTGTGCAGCTTGACGATGTCTCCCGCTCTGTCGGGGAAGATGAGCGAGGCGATTTCCTCCACTCTGGCCTTGGTGGCCTCGTCGTCCGTCCAGATTTCCACGATGTCTTCGGACAGATAGTCGCGCACGGAACGTGTGGCAAGGTCGGCTTCCTGATAGATGAGGGACGGCGACTTTTCCGTGGGGGCCTTTTTCTGGATATCCTTCCAGAGCTTCTTGAGGTATTGCAGATCCTGCTGAATGCTGGACTTGCTCGCGCCCTCGCTGGCCGTACGGATGATGACACCCATGTTCTCGCCGGGCTGTATGCCGTTCAGAAGATCCTTGAGACGGGCTCGCTCTTCAGGATCCTCCACCTTGCGGGAAACGCCGATCTGTTCCTGTCCGGGCGTGAGCACGAGGAAGCGTCCGGCAATGGAGATCCAGGTGGTGAGAAAGGCACCCTTGGATCCGGAAGGTTCCTTGACCACCTGCACCAGCACTTCCTGACCGACCTTCAGCACCTTCTGGATGGGCGGATACTTGGGGCCGTGGGAAGGATCGTGCGGAACGAGGTAGTATTCGGGGTGTACCTCGTCGATCTGGAGGAAGCCGTTCTTGCCGTTGCCGAAATTGACGAAGGCGGCCTGCAGGTTGGTGTCGATGTTGTTGATGACGCCCTTGTAGATGTTGCCGCGGATTTTGACCTGATGGGCCATTTCCACGAAATATTCGGTGACCTGACCGTCTTCGGTGATGACGACTTCCACCTGTTCGTCGGGCACCACGCTCACATACAGAATGCGGCGCGGATGAGCCACTTCTTCCTGTTCCGCCTTCTTTTCGGCGCGGGGAGCGTTCTTTTCTTCCTTCTGCGCCTTTTTGTTCTTGCGGTTCTGGCGGTTTTCCTTCTGCTGCGAGGGGGCGGGCATGTCGATGCGGTTGCCGTTCACGGCGGCATCGAGGGCGGCCAGATCCTCTTCGGCCAGTTCGCCTGCGGCGAGCGGCAGCGCTACGGGCTGGCCGGGCAGAGCAGGCTGGGGGCCGTCGTCTTCGGGCAGAAAGTCGTCTTCACGGTTTCCGAGGGCCACGCCGAGCACGCTGTCGTTCAGCATGGCGGCATTGAAGTCGAAGTCGTCCGGAAGCACGGGCACCTGAGACTGATTGCGGCGGTTCTTGCGGTTCTTGCGATTGTTGCGACAGCCGAAGGGGCTGTCGGAAACGAGCGCCTGCGTCTGGTCGTAAAAGCCCTGCTGGTAGGAACCGGGCAGATAGGGAGAACCGTTGGACACAGGCTGAGCGTCGCGGTTTCTGCGGTTCTTGCGCGAGCGGGAATGGGCGCGGGCATCGTCGGGAAATTCTCCGGGATAGGGCAGAATGTTGGTGACGATGCCGTCATCGAACCAGGGCTGTTCGTTGCCTGCTGCCGTCTGATTGGAAGGCGCGTCGACTCTGTTGCCGATATTGTCGTCAGAAGCTTCACTCACGACGTTTTCTTCGGCCTTCGGCGCAGACTGGGCGCGACGGTCTCTGGCGGAACGGCGGGCGCGGCGGCCTTTTCCGGAAGGTTCTTCTTCGTCTTCCACCGTGAGGGAGAAGGGGGGAAGCATGTCGTCGAGCACCAGCGCGGAGCCGAGGTGGATGATTTCTTCTTCCTCGCCGGAAGCGACTTCTTCCACAGAAACGGGTTCTTCCTTGACGTTTTTACGACCGGAGCGACGGCGGCCGCGCTTTTTTTCAGGGGCGGCAGCGGAGCTTTCCGTCTCTTCGGAGGCAGCCTGTTCGAGGGCAGGAGTTTCCACTGCGGCAGGGGCGGCCTCGGTTACCGGCGTGTTTTCCGTCGCGGGCGCAGGCGCTTCCGCTTTGGAGGCAGCCTTTCTGGTACGGCGCTTCTTTTCGGGCGCGGGCTTTTCCTCTTCGGGCGCGGCCGTGAAGGAGAAGGGGGGAAGCATGTCGTCGAGCACCAGCGCGGAACCGAGATGGATGATTTCATCCTCGGAAGAGGTCTCGGCGCCGGTCTTTTTGCGGGAGGCGGAGGCTTTGCGGGTACGCGTTCTGCGGACGGGGGCCGCTTCTTCCGCTGCGCTTTCCATGGGCGAAGTCTCTTCTGCGGGAGCTGCCGCTGAGGGCGTTTCCTCCGCAGCCGCACTCTTCTTCGTCGAGCGGCGGCGGACTTTCTTTTCTTCGCCTTCGCCGGTGAGAGGGGCGTCTTCCGCAGTGGAAGATGCGCTTTTTCTGCGGCGGACGGTCTTCTTTTCTTCGGCGGGCGGTTCGCCTGCGTCTTTGGCGGTCTTTCTGGTGCGGCGGGTTCTGGTAGTTTTGATTTCTTCGGTGTTCTCTTCGGGAAGAGCGGGATTCTGACTCATGTGATCCTCAAAAAATTTAATGCGGCGTCAGCTCTCAAGTCTGCGCAATGCCACCTTTACGCCCGTATCGGAGAGCGTAAGCAGGGCGTATCCCCCGGTGGAAAAGGAACCCGGGTTGGCAACGAGTGTGCGTCCGACGCGCTGTATTCCTGCTGATTCGTGAATGTGCCCGCACAGGCAGGCGGCGGGTTGATATTCCTCTATGAAGTCCCGTATGGCGGTGGATCCTACGTGGAATCCGCTGTCGATACGGTCACAGGCCGTGTTGTACGGAGGATTGTGGGCGACCAGCACCAGTTCCCTGTAGCCGGCTGCACGCTGCGCAAGATCCTCCAGCCATTCCGAAAAACGTGCCTCTGGAAATTCCGATGGGGTTCCAAAGGGGCTGAACGTGGAGCCGCCCACGCCGAGCAGGGCGACATCCGGGCTGAGTTCCCGCACATTGCGGTGCAGGTTGATGCCCCTCTCCTCAAGCCAGTCATTGACTTCCGCACGATCCATGTTGCCTATCTGGGCGAGAATGACGGGATTGACGGCGTGAAAGGCCTCGATCACTCTGCGGGCGGCGGCAACGCCTCCCAGATTGGTCAGATCGCCGGTGAGAATGACTCCGGCCGCTTTTTCCAGTTCGGGGATTTCCCTCACACGGCGGATGCAACCGTGGACGTCGCCGAGCACGACCCAGAGACGCCCGTAATCGGGCTGGTCTTCTGCGTCCGTGGAGCCGGCAATGCGTGTAAAACGCGCCGACGGAGAGGAACAGCTCGGAATGTACGGAGCTGATTCCGGAACGGGGCTTGGCATGTAGGGAAGATCCTTTTCGCTTGAGCGGTCGAAAATACCGGCAGAGCTGTTCTGCTGGCGCGCAATATAGACTATTTTTTTTCGTTTGACAAAGGGGGGGATGCAGGCAAATGTATGAAAATGCGCACGGCAGGACATATTTCTGGCATTGCGCTGATTTATTGCGGTAATTTTTTTAAGGCGGACGGAAATGACGGACTGCGACATGCTGGACAAGAGGGAGCTGCGAAGAAGACTGCGGAAAAGGCGGGCGGAGCTTGCGGAGGGGGAGGCCGGTTGCCGGCGATCCTCCGCCGTGCAGACACGCCTTCTGGAAAGCGTATTCTGGCAGAAAAGCCGCCGAGTTGTCTTGTATGTTGCGGTGAAGGGAGAGGTGGATACGTCCCTTCTTCTTGAACGAGCCTGGAAAGAAGGAAGAGAAGTGTTTCTGCCGCGCTGCCGCCCGGAAGAGCCGGGGCTCATGGACATGATCGCCTGCCGCGGCCCGGAGGAGCTTGTTCTGTCGCACTTCGGCATCCCGGAACCGGAGCTTTCCGCATCGTCCCGTCTCCTTTCTCCGCGGGAGCTTGAGGACGGAGAGCATACGTTAATCGTTGTGCCTGCGCTGGCCTTCGACAGAAACGGCTTTCGCCTGGGCTACGGCGGAGGCTATTATGACCGCATGCTTGATGCCGCGCGCTGTTTCAGCGTGGGGCTGACCTATCATGAGCTTCTGCTGGATCGTCTTCCCCGCGAGGCGTGGGACAGACCTGTAGGAGCCGTCTGCACCGAGGAGGAACTGCTTTGTCTCTGACCATGATTCCCTTTCAGTTTCCCGGCATTCCCGGAGTGGGATGCGCCTTTACCATGCGCGCATTCGGCAGTGTTTCTCTTTCTTCGGGGGACGCCTCTTCCGCAGAAAGGCGGGCGTCCATTCCGTCGCTGTTCGGGGTACGGGCCTTTGCCGAGGTGCATCAGGTGCACGGTGTGCGCACGCTGTTCGAGCCGCAGGAACAGGATCCGGCCTCCACGCCTTCGGAGCAGGCCGACGGCCTTGCGACCAGCCGTCCGGGCCTTGCGCTCATGATAAAGACGGCGGACTGTCAGCCCATCCTGATTGCGCATGAATCGGGGCGTTACGTCATGGCCATTCATGCAGGCTGGAGGGGCAACAGGCAGGACTACCCGTACACGGCGGTATGCTCGTTCTGCGAGCATTACGGTCTGGATCCCCGGCAGCTCTGGGCCGTGCGGGGGCCGAGCCTCGGTCCCGCCGCTTCGGAATTCGTGAATTTCGACAGCGAATGGGGGCCTGAATTTCTGTCGTGGTACGATGAGTCCCGGCGCACCATGGATCTGTGGTCGCTGGCCCGGCATCAGCTTGAGCGGGCGGGACTTCTGCCCGGGCGTATTCTCGGCATCGACATGTGCACCTTCGATAATGCGGATCTGTTTTTTTCCTACCGGCATTTCCGCCGGATGGGCAGCGAGGATGGCCGTCAGGGAAGTTTCATCTGGATTCGCTCCGTGTAAGCCTCCTTTTCAAGTACGCTGCCGAAGAAAATTTTTTTGACGCCTGCATTTTTTCTCTTCTTTCTAAAAGAGGGCGAGGAGGGGCTGCTTTGAAGGGCGGGAATCATTGGGGGCTCTTTTCGTATTTCGTTGTCCTGCAGGGAATAACAGGGAGTTATATTCAGGATTGCTGGCCGGTGAAGGTGATGAGCTGAAAAATTTCCATCAGCTTTCTGATGGTTTTAAGGGCGATTTTTCATAAAATAGTGCTTTATTTTTTTTACAAAGAGGGATATTCCTGAACGACCGTATTATTTTTCCGATGCCGGAGAGAGGCCGGTTTCGGCAGGTTTTTCCTGTCCTTTTTCGGAAATGATACGACTCCGGCAGAGGCCGGGCAACATACATATCCCATATCCGAGGAACTCATGAACGTATCTCTCAATGTGATGCGCGGGGTCTTTTGTGCCGCGCGTCGTCAGGCCAGATTTGCCGCCGCAGCCCTGCTTTCCTTCGGGCTGGTGGCGGGTTCCGTTTCCGGCGCTCACGCCGAAGGTTTCGCCATCACTGAATGGAGCGCCCGAGGCATGGCTCTCGGCGGCGGCGCCGGCGGCGGCATGGTGGCCCGTGCGGACGATCCTTCCGCCGTGGCCTACAACCCTGCAGGCATCACGCAGATTCCCGGCACCGCCACGCAGATGGGCCTTGCCGTGTCCATGCTGAACTTCGATCTTACCCGCTACGACAACCACACCACTGTTTCCTCCTCCGATCAGGCCTGGCCCATTCCTCATTTCTACCTGACCCATCAGCTCAACGACAAGTGGTGGTTCGGTATCGGTACGTTCACCCGCTACGGCCTCGGTTCCCAGTTCCCGGACAACTGGGCGGCGCCTCATTCCACTAATGAATCTATGTTCCGTGTGGAAGGTGTGCCTGTTCCTCTTCGTGCTTCCAGCGGACTCAAGTCGGTCACGCTGCTCTCGAGCACCATCAACCCCAACATCGCCTACAAGATCAACGACATCTGGTCGGTGAGCGCCGGTGTGAGCTACACCTGGGGCTATCTCAGCCTGAATCAGCAGTACAATATCGACGGTGCGGCTCTTGGACGTGGCATGGGGCAGGCCGATGCCCGCATCCATTCTGAGAACGGCTATGCCTTCGGCTACAACTTCGGCCTGCATGCCCGTTTCAACGATCAGTGGAGCGCCGGTCTTACCTATCGCGCCAGCGAAGACATGACCTTCAAGGGACAGACCCGTTTCCGCTTCTCCGGTGATGATGCCGTGGTGGGAATGATGAAGAAGCAGATGCGTACCTGCAATGCCGACGGCAAGCTCTCCATTCCCGACGTGATCACCCTCGGCGTCATGTACAAGCCTCTGCCCAACCTGAGTTTTGAAGGCGACGTGGCCTACACCGTGTGGAGCCGTTTCCGCAATCTCACCATCAATATGCACGACAACAACACGCCGCAGTTCTTTGAGCAGAAGAACTGGCGCGACACCTGGGCCTTCACCTTCGGCGTGGAATACGCTCCCATCGACTGGATGACCCTGCGCGCCGGTTTCACTTATGAAACCTCGCCCCTGCAGGACGTCAACTATTACGACTACCTCGTGCCTTCCAACGGCCGCAACTACTACACGCTGGGCGCCGGCTTCAAGTACGAGAACTGGACGCTTGATCTGGCCTATATGTACATCGACGTGCGCGACATCAACTACAGCACGCATTATGATGATCGCGGCATGGTCCGCACCTACGCTGGCAAGGCTCACAACAGCTATGCCCACAACTTCGGCCTGACCATCGGCTACAAGTTCTGATTTTTCTTCAGAGCGTAAAAAAAAGCCCCTTCCTTTCGGGAGGGGCTTTTTTTGTCTCTTTTCGGCCTCTGGCCTTTTTTTTCCGATCGGGTAATATGTCGCAGCCATGACGCGGCGTACAGCCTTTTTCTGTTATGGCGATTCAGTGCCATGACCGCCGGAAGGATTTTCATGGTCAATCTTTTTCCCGGAGAGCTGTTGCCGGGAAGCATCCGCCTGGAGGATTTTGATGAGAGAGGCCATGAAGTCTCAGGATCGGCCTTTTGTCGCCTGCCATATGTCCATGTCGCTGGACGGCAGAGTGACGGGCAGCTTTCTTCGTCTGCCGCAGTGTGAGGCCGCAACCAGAGCCTATTACCGCATCAACCGGGAATACGGCGCCGACGCTTTTGCCTGCGGCCGCGTGACGATGGAGGAGAGCTTTACGCTCGGTCACAGGCCCGACCTTTCCCGCTTCGACGGTTCCGTCATTCCTCCCATGGATCATGTGGCCGATGAAAACGCCTCGTTCTTTGCCGTAGCCTTCGACAGGCACGGCAGTCTCGGCTGGAAGACGCCCTGCATCGAGGACGAGGATCCCGGCTACGGCGGAGCGCATATTGTGGAAGTGCTTTGCGAGAGCGTACCGCAGGCCTGCCTTTCCTATCTCCACAGCGTCGGTGTATCCTATATTTTTGCGGGCAAGGATGAAATCGATCTGTCTCTGGCCCTGCGCAAGCTGAGGGAAATCTTCGGCATACGGCGACTGCTGCTGGAAGGCGGAAGTCTGCTGAACGGATCGTTTCTTCGTGAAGACCTCATTGACGAGCTGAGCCTCGTCATGATGCCGGTCACCTCTTCGGAGGGCGACAGAAGCCTGTTCGACCGCAGCGTGACGGCTTCCTTTGCTCTTGAAGAGGTGCGTATGCTGGAAGAGGGCGCCGCTTGGCTGCGATACGGCAGATCGCGCTAGTTTTACCGAACAGGCTTTGTTCCGGCAGCGGCGCATGGGCATGCCCGATGTTGGTGCAAAAGCCCGGACACATGCTTCAGGTCGCCCGCAGGGGAAGAGGCTTTCCGTCTCTGATCCTTGTGCCGGAGCGACGTCGGAGATCACCATGCTTCTGGAAATGGGACTTATCGCGGGAGGCATTCCCGCGGGATGGCTTCTGCGGCGCAGGGCGCTCGTGGTGAAGCTTGCCAATACGGCGCTCGGCTGGACCGTGCGCATCATGCTTTTCTTCCTCGGACTTTCCCTCGGACTGGACGACACGCTCCTCAGTCAGCTTCAGAGCCTCGGACTGTATGCCGCCTTCATCAGTTCGTTCTCCATCGCCGGCTGCTTCATGGCGGCAAGGTTGCTCGGCCGCTACGTGTTTCCTGAATACGCGGCGGGTTCGGACGCTGCCTCCGGGCCGGAGCGGGGCGGCAGCCGCGGATCCTTCATCGCTCTGGGCTTTTTCATCGCGGGCCTTCTCATCGGCTGGCTCAGGGTGCTGCCGCAGAACGTGGCTGCGGCGGATGCCGCGGTGTGGGTGCTGTATCTTCTGCTGGTTCTGGCGGGCATGACCGTGGGCTTCGACCTGAAGGCTCTCGGTATCGTGCGCGAACTTCGCGGCCGCATCCTGCTCATTCCTCTGGGCGTGGTGGCGGGTACGCTTTGCGGAAGCACGCTTGCCTGGCTGATTCTTTCCAGATTTTCCGATCTTTCCCTGCCGGAATCGCTCGCCGTGGGCGCAGGGTTCGGCTACTACAGCCTCGCCACCGTCATCATCACCCGACTGGGCGATCCTGCGCTCGGATCGGTGGCGCTGCTCTCCAACATGATCCATGAGGCCTTGGCGCTTCTTCTGCCTCCGCTTGTCGTGCGCCTGACGGGGCGGCTCGGTCCCGTGCTTGCGGGCGGAGCCGCCGCCATGGACACCTGTCTGCCGGTCATTGCACAGGTGAGCGGAGAGCGCTGCGCCATTCTTGCGGTGTTTTCCGGCATGTGCCTTACGCTTCTGGTTCCCGTCATCGTGCCGCTGCTCATGGCGCTGCGCTGAGAGATACGTTTTTGTTGTTGCCGTAACGAAAAGGGCCGCAGTCCGAAAGACTGCGGCCCTTTTTTCTTTCAGTGATCTACGCTCTTACAGAACGTCCAGCAGCATTTTGGTGGCAATGACGTATAAAAAGCAGGCAAAGAATTTCTTGAGCTTCGGCACCGGGAGCTTGTGCGCGATGCCGGCGCCGATGGGAGCGGTGAGCATGCTGACGGCAACGATGCCCGCAAGCGCGGGAAGATAGACGAAGCCCAGCGAATATTCCGGCAGTCCCGGCGCGTTCCAGCCGTTGCAGATGAAGCCGAGACAGCCGGCAAAGGCGATGGGAAAGCCTATGGCGGCGGAGGTGCCCACGGCCCGGCGCATGTCCACGTTGTGCCAGACGAGGAAGGGCACGGAAAGCGTGCCGCCGCCTATGCCCACAAGGCTGGAAATGGCGCCGATGAAGAGTCCCGCTCCCGTCATTCCGGCAAAGCCGGGCAGGGTGCGGCTGGCGGCGGGCTTCTTGTTCAGCAGCATGTTGGTGGCCACGTAGTACAGAAAGACCACGAAGAACATCTGAAGATAGCGGGCGGGGATGCGGGCGGCGATGAAGGAGCCGCCGTAGGTGCCGATGAGAATGCCGAGGGCGATGCAGCGGAAGACGCTCCAGTCCACGCTGCCGTGCCTGTGATGGGCAAGAGCGCTGGACACGGCCGTGAACATGATGCTGCCCAGCGAGGTGCCTACGGCCATGTGCATGGCCACTTCCGGCGAGATGTTCAGCCACTGGAAGGCGAAAACGAGCATGGGCACCACCACGGCGCCGCCGCCTATACCGAGAAGACCGGCCAGAAGACCGGCGACTGCGCCGAGAACGCAGTAAAGAAACATTGCGGTGAGCATAACCTTTTCTCCTGATGATAGAGACGTTTTATCATAGCCTCTCGGAAGAGTACGTCAATGACGGAGCCTCTCTCTTGTGAGACCTGTGACGAGCCTGCCGGAGAAGGCGGCTCACCCTTCAAGCAGATCGGCAATGATGCGCACGGCTTCGGCAAGATCTTCACTGCCCGGTACGCCGCCGAGCGCAAGGCGCACGCCGTTTTCTGCCGCCGACGGCGTCATGCGGAAGTGCTCGCCTTCCGCGACGAGTACGCCTTTTTCCCGTGCGGCGGCGGCAAGCTTCAGGCCGGTCCAGGATTCGGGAAGATTGAGCCAGCAGAAAAAGCCCGTGGGCCGGGAAAGAAGCGGATGGCCGTCGAGAATGTCGCGGACGAGAGCGTTGCGGATTTCCGCTTCGTCCCTTTTTGCCTGAAGCACGCGGTCGGCCGTGCCGTCCGTGATCCAGCGGAAGGCCAGTTCGGCCATGAGCGGAGGAACCATGGAAATGGTGTAGGATATGGTTCTTTCCAGCTCCTCGATCAGATGCTGCGGCGGGCAGAGATAGGCCACGCGCAGCCCGCCGCCGAGAATTTCGCTGGTGGCGGCAATGAAGCAGGTTCTTTCAGGCGCCAGGGCGGCCAGAGGCGGCGCGGCATGCGTTCTGTTCAGGGCCAGGGCGTAGACGTCGTCTTCGATGATGAGCACGTCGTGCCTGCGACATACTTCCACGATGTCTTTTCTGCGGGATTCAGGCATGCGCGTGAGCGTGGGATTGCGGCATGACGGCATGAGATAGACGGCCTTCACGCCGCCGCTTCTGCAGGCGGCATCCAGAGCGTCGGGCAGCATGCCGCAGGCATCCGTACGCACGGGGCAGAGCGGCAGACGCAGCCTCCAGGAAAGCTGGCGCAGCAGCGGGTAGCTCAGCGTTTCCACGGCGATGCGGTCGCCGGGAGCACAGAGCGTGGTCAGTATGGTCATGAGGGCGTGCTGGGAACCGGCGCATATCAGAAGATCGCGCGCGGAAACATGTACGCCGTATTTCCCGGCCCAGACGGCGCCCGCCGTGCGATGGCGCTCCATGCCCGCGGGGCGGTGATAGCTCTGAAGCTCCGCCAGCGTGCGGGCGTCCGCAGACTTCGTCAGATCTTCCAGCGCAGAATACAGCGTAGGGTTGAGGTGCTCGAACGGAGCGATGAAACCGAGATTCCAGCGCGGCTCCGTGTTGTCTGAAGACGTTTCGGAAGAGGCCCGGTTCGTGCCCGTTCCCGGCCATTCGGTGGCCGGAGGCAGAGGCGCGGGCGGCGGCAGAACGTCCACATCCGACCCCGCGGAGGCAACGAAGGTTCCCCGCCCCGTAACGCCGGTGATGAGTCCCCGCCGTGCCGCCTCGCTGTAGCCGTGGGTGACCGTACCCACGGTAAGCTGCAGGGCCCCGGCAAGGGCACGCTGGGTGGGCAGGGCGTCGCCCGCCTTCAGCAGATTGCGGCGCAGGCCTTCCTCGATGGCGGCCGCTATGCGCTGATAGCGGCAGGAAGCGGAGGATTCCTCGTACAGGGTCTTCATGATCTGCAGCATGATTTTTCTCTTTTTCTGTGAAGTGACAGGAAGCGCAGCTGAGCGCGTTATAATGTCATGGTGACAATGTTTATTGTCTCTGCATTGCCGCATTTTCTGGCAAAGAGCAAGGGGGAGGGATACGACCGTATCCGTATCCCGGAGCCGGAAGGCCGACGGACTGAAACGGCGGCCTCTGCCGCAGAAACAAGGAGTGTTTGCTATGGAAAAGGGAACCTTGAGATTGAAGACGGGACTGGCACAGATGCTCAAGGGCGGCGTCATCATGGATGTGACCACGCCGGAGCAGGCCGTTATTGCTCAGGAAGCCGGAGCCTGCGCCGTCATGGCTCTGGAACGGGTTCCGGCAGACATACGCCGGGCGGGCGGCGTGGCCCGTATGGCAGATCCGGTCATCGTCAAGCGCATCATGGAAGCAGTGAGCATTCCCGTCATGGCCAAGGTGCGCATCGGGCATATTACGGAAGCCCGCATTCTTGAGCATCTTGGCGTGGACTACATCGACGAGAGCGAAGTGCTCACCCCGGCGGACGATAAGTATCACCTGAACAAGCACGACTTTCGCGTGCCCTTTGTCTGCGGCGCACGCAATCTCGGCGAAGCGCTGCGCAGAATTGCCGAGGGCGCGGCCATGATCCGTACCAAGGGAGAGCCCGGTACGGGCAACGTGATTGAAGCCGTGCGCCATATCCGCATGGTGACCGGTCAGCTGCGTCATCTTCTTTCTCTGCCCGAAGAGGAAGTGCCCGGCTATGCCAAGGAACTGGGAGCGCCTCTGGAACTTCTCAACATCGTCCGGGAAAAGGGCGGACTTCCCGTGGTCAATTTTGCGGCGGGCGGCATATCTACGCCTGCGGATGCCGCGCTGATGATGCAGCTCGGCTGCGACGGCATCTTCGTCGGTTCGGGCATCTTCAAGTCGGCCAATCCGGCGGCCTTTGCCAAGGCCATTGTCGCCGCCACCACCAACTACAACGATCCTGCCGTGCTGGCGGAAGTTTCAGAAGGACTCGGCGATGCCATGCCCGGGCTGGAAATCTCCTCCATCGCGCCGGAGCAGCGTATGCAGGAGCGGGGATGGTAGAGCCTCTTCATATCGGCGTGCTGGCGGTGCAGGGCGCGTTCCGTGAGCACCGGCTCATGCTTGAGCGCTGCGGCGCCGAGGTAACGGAAATACGCCGCTCATCCGACACGTCGGCCCTCGGCGGACTGGAGAGGTTCGACGGCATTGTTCTTCCGGGCGGAGAGAGCACGACCATGGGACGCCTGCTCACGGACTGGCAGCTGCTGGAACCCTTGCGGGAGTGCGGGCGCAGGGGCATGCCTCTGTTCGGCACCTGCGCGGGACTTATTCTGCTCTGCCGCGAGGTGGAAGGGCCGGACGGACAACTTCTCACGCAGCCCGGACTGGGCCTTCTCGACGCCCGCGTCCGGCGCAACGCCTTCGGGCGGCAGATCGACAGCTTTGAAACGGAGTTCCTGGTCAGAGGCGTGGCGGAAAACTGCCGGGCCGTGTTCATACGGGCGCCGGTCATCGTGTCCTGCGGCCCGGATGTGGACGTGCTTGCCCGCGTGGACGGCCTGGAAGGTCCGCTTCCCGTGGCCGTTCGTCAGGGTAACGTTCTGGGAGCCGCCTTTCATCCCGAGCTTACGCAGGATGAGCGCTTTCATGCGTTCTTTCTCGATATGTGCCGGAAGTGGAAGGAACATCGTCCGGCCATGGGAATCTGAACGGCGCGTTGTCGATGACGGGGGCCGGAATATCCGGTGCCCCGTCATTGCGCAACGGCGTCAAAAAAGATACATCCGACCTGAAAGCACCGTTTTTCAGGAGATTCCCATGCCCGTCATCACTCTTCCCTTCGGCCCTCTGGAAGCAAACTGCTATATCGTCCACAACGGCAGGGACGCCGTGGTTTTCGACCCTTCGGACGACACCGATCTTGTGTTGAAGAACCTTGCCGGCAATAATCTCACGCTCCGCGCCGTGGCGCTTACGCACCTGCACTGCGACCACTGCATCGGCTGCGCTGATCTTGCGGCGGCTACGGGACTTGTGCCTCTGGTCGGAGCCGAGGACTGGGAAGAACGTTCTCTTCTTCTGTGCAAGGGCATGTGCTTCGGCATGAATCTGAAGAGCTTTGACGCGCAGATCCTTGCGCCCGGCGAGGTGCAGTGGGGAAGCCTGTCCTGCCGCGTCATTCATACGCCCGGCCATTCTGCGGGCAGCTTGTGCTACTATTTTGCCGATCTCGGACTCGTGGTGACGGGTGACGTGTTGTTCTTCCGTTCCGTGGGGCGCTCCGACCTTCCCGGCGGCAACGGCGAGGAGCTGATGCGTTCCATCCGCGAGAAGCTCTATGTGCTGCCCGGCAACGTGATGGTCTATCCCGGCCACGGCCCGGAAACCAGCATCGGCTACGAAGCCGTGCATAACGGTTTCTGCCGCGCTCAGGCATGATGATCCGGGCAGAGAGCTCTCCGGCTGCGCCTGTTTTTCTGGTGTCGTGCAGTCCGAGAAGGGGCGGCAATGGCGACGGCATCTCTTCGCTGATGTCTTCGGCGCTGCCCGGCAAAGTGCAGGTGAAGCGCGTTGCCGACGAGAACGTGCGTCCCTGCATTTCCTGCGGCTTCTGTGCGGAACATCCGGGAGCGTGCGCGCTTGATGATCCGAAGGATGGCGCCATGGCGCTGTTCCGGGATTTGTGCCGGGCTCGGGTCGGGGTCATTGTCTCTCCGGTGTACTTCTATCATCTTCCGGCGCAGGCCAAGGCCTGGGTGGACCGCGCCCAGTGCTTCTGGGCCGGGGACTCGAGACCGGGGGCAGGGCAGCCCGTCACGGCCGTTCTCTACGGCGCCCGTCCGCGCGGAGAAAAGCTTTTTGAGGGCGCGGAGCGGACGCTGCGCTACATGGCGCTTTCGCTGGGACTTTCATGGACGGAACCGCTGCGCCTCTACGGGCTGGACGGTCCGCAGGACTTCGCCCAAAATCCCGAGGCTCAGGAGCGGGTGCGTGCGTTTGCGCTCTCTCTTCGTGAGCGGGCGGGGCTGTAGCTGTGTTTTCCCCGGAGGGGCGGGCGCGTTTTTTCCGCGGTGCGGAAAAGGTGTTGCGGGTCGCAGGATTTCTTGAGCGCCGCTGTGTGATCTGCCGCGAGCCGTTCGAGCGGGAAGCGCTGTTTGTTCCGAAGGAAGGTCTTTCCGTAGAGGGCGTGTTACGGAACTTCGTCTGCCCGGACTGCCGCCGCGATCTTCCGCGGAGGGAGGCCGGGTTCTGCCCCTACTGCGGAGAACCTTCGGTGCTGGAGGAGGCTCCCTGCATGCCGTGCGGACGGTGCATGGAGAAGATGCCGCCCTGGCGGGACTTTCTCTTTTTCGGCATATACGGCGGCCGACTGCGCGAGCTGATTCTGCGTGTCAAATTCGGCGGCTCGCTGGCGACGGCCGATATGCTCGGCCGTCTTATGGCCGCGCTCTGTCTGGAACATTATGCGCCTTCCGGTCTGCCGGACGTGCTTGTTCCCGTGCCGCTGGATAAAAAAAGACTGCATGAGCGGGGCTTCAATCAGTGCCGCGAGCTGATCCGTTCGGCGGAAAGGATTCTCGGCATGCCCGTCTGCACGGAGATGCTCGTCAAAAGACATGCCTCGGTGCCGCAGGAAGCGCTGAATCGTGAGCAGCGGCAGGATCTGAAACAGCCTTTTGAGACAACATGCCGGGCGGACGGCCTTCATGTTCTTCTTGTGGACGACGTATGCACCACGGGCGCGACGCTCGATCGGGCTGCGCGCTGTCTTCTGAACGCGGGAGCCTCGCGTGTGGACGTGGTGGTGCTTGCCAGAGCCTCTCTCCATGAGCCCGTACGGGCGGGAGCGTCATCCTTGCCATGATGGCCCTTCGCCTGCTATGCATAACGCCGTCAAACGGCGCCGCAGGCGTCAGTCCCATGCAAGGATGCTCCATGTCAGAACTGCCTCTTCGTCCCGATGCCCCGTGGCTGGCCCCGCTGGCCGGCTGGTCCGATCTGCCTTTCCGTCTTCTGTGCCGGGAGCTTGGCGCTGCCGTCTGCTGTACGGAAATGGTCAGCGCCAAGGGACTTGTCTACGGAGGCCGCAATACCGAGGAACTTCTGGCCACCACGCCGCGTGAAGGGGATACTCTGGAGGATGGAAGCCTTGTTTGCGATCATCCTCTTGTCGTGCAGATTTTCGGGGCGGAAGAGTCGTTCATGGAACAGGCGGTGCGCCTGCTTCAGGAGCGCGGTTTTTCCTGGTTCGACGTGAACATGGGCTGTTCCGTTCCCAAGGTGACGAAAACCGGCGCAGGCGCAGGCATGCTGCGCGATGTGCCCAATGCCCTGCGCGTGGCCGAATCCGTCATCCGGGCGGCAGGCGAGGGCAGGGCGGGATTCAAGATCCGCCTCGGCTGGGATGCGGAACATGAGGTCTATCTCGATCTGGCCCGGCGTCTTGCCGACATGGGTGCAGGCTGGGTGACGCTGCACCCGCGTCATGCGGTACAGGGATTTTCCGGCGTGCCCCGCTGGTCGGCCATAAAAGAGCTGGTCGAGGAGCTGCCGGTTCCGGTGGTGGCGAGCGGCGATCTGTTCACCGCGGCCGACGGCATCCGGGTCATCCGTGAAACCGGAGCCGCCACGGTGATGTACGCGCGCGGCGCGCTCAGAAATCCCGCCATTTTTACCGCGCACGGCAATCTTCTGCGGGCAGGGGCGCTTCAGGGCGATATGCCGCCCTCATCAGGACTTTCCAGCGAGAACGCCGCATCCGACGTGCAGCACTCCTGCGATCTATTGGACGCGCTGCCCGTGAACCGGGAGGAACTTGCTGCCGTCATACGCCGCCATGCCGTTCTTGCCCGGCGCTATGCGCCGCAGCATGCGCTTTTGAAAATGCGGACCTTCGTGCCGCGCTACGTCAAGAATCTGGACGGAGCCAGAGCGCTGCGTCAGGAAATCGTGTCCTGCTCCGACTGGGATACGCTCTACGATATTCTGGAACGCCATTTCGGCGATGTGAGAAACTGCCCGCACTGCGGCCGAGGATAGTCATGTCCAGCTCAAGCAAAATCAATCTCTGCGATCTGCCGTACCCCGCCCTTGAACGTTTCGTCGTGGACGAGCTCGGCTTCAAGAAATTTCGTGCCATGCAGCTGTGGCAGTGGATCTGGGTGAAGAACGCCTCCGGCTTTGATGCCATGACCGACATCTCTCAGGGGGACCGGGCAAAGCTGGCGGAAAAGGCTGAGATCCGCTGGCCGTCCATTGCCGACGTGCGCGTCAGTTCCGACGGAACCACCAAGTTTCTGCTGGAGCTTGCCGACAGAGAACTCATCGAAACGGTGCTCATTCCGAGCGATGCCCCCAAGCGTCCCAACGACGTGACGGTGCGCATGACGCAGTGCGTCTCCACGCAGGTGGGCTGCGCCATGGCCTGTTCCTTCTGCAGTACGGGCAAGCTCGGCTTCCGCCGCAACATGACGATGGGTGAAATTCTCGGACAGGTGCAGGTGGCCCGCGCATACATGAACGACACGCAGCCGGAGCGGCCCATCATACGCAATCTCGTGTACATGGGCATGGGCGAACCTCTGCTCAATCTTGCCACGGTCATGGATTCTCTGAGAACGCTGGAGCATCCCAAGGGGCTGGCCTTCTCGCCCCGGCGCATCACGGTGTCCACCTGCGGCATTGAATCCGGCATGCGGGAATTCGGTGACAGCGGTCTGGCCTTTCTTGCCGTATCGCTCCATGCTCCCAATCAGCCTTTGCGGGAAAAGCTCATGCCGCGCGCCGCGCACTGGCCGCTGGATAAGCTCATCGAGGCTCTGGAAAATTATCCGCTCAAGACCAGGGAACGCATCACTCTGGAGTATCTCGTCATTGCCGGGGTCAACGATCAGCCGGAACATGTAAAGCAGCTGGCGCGCATCTGCGCCCGGCTCAAGGCCAAGCTGAATCTGATTCCCTACAATCCCACGCCGGGCACGCCGTACAAGGCTCCTTCTCCCGAAGAGCTGCTGCGTTTTGAAAAGGCGCTCTGGGCCAAGGACATTACGGCCATTGTCCGCAAGAGCAAGGGGCAGGACATCGAGGCGGCCTGCGGTCAGCTCCGTGCGGCGCACGATGCCGCGGCGGCACAGAACGCCGCTGATCCTGCCTGATGCGTCGAAAAAGCGTTTTTGAAGGCGGCTTCCGGCCATGCGGCGGAGGCCGTTATTTGCGCATCACTGTGGAACTCCAGCACAGAAGAGAGCCGAATACGACGACGGCGACCCCCTTCCAGAACGCGCCGTCAAGATGCGCGCCTATCCATACCGTGGCGAAAAGACAGGACAGCACGGGCGTGAAGTAGGAGGCGATGGCAAGAACGGTGATGTTGCCTTTGGTCACGCCGTAGCTCCATGCCGCATAGGATCCGCCTACGGCCACGGCTCCGATGATGACGCTCACCCAGCCCATGAGCGAGGCATGGGAAAGGTCGCCGTAGCCTGCGGCCCAGAGACTGGAAAAAATGGCGGTATCGATGAGAAAGACGATGAGCGTGGGATTTTCGCCGCCGGACCAGGCTCTCGTCAGATTGGAATAGGCTGCCCAGGCCACGGCGCCGCAGAAGGCGAGAAAATAGCTCCAGGGATTCTGCCGGATGTGCAGCATGATCTGTGCTGGCTGTATTCCCTGTTCTCCGCCGAGAACCAGCATGACGCCGATGAAGCTGATCACCACGCCGGGAGCTATCCACCAGCGGGCCTTCTGTCCGTTGAACAGCACGGCGAACAGCACCACAAGACACGGCCACAGATAGTTGACCATGCCCACTTCCACGGTCTGCTGGCCGCCGTCGGAAAGATAGAGCGACAGCGCAAAGCAGATGGAGCAGAGATTCGCCGTCGGAATGCCGAGCCAGAGATATTTTTTGGGAAAGGCGCTCAGTTTAGGACGCCCGAGAAAGAAGACGAGGAAGAGGCATGTGGCCAGATAGAGCATGGTGAGGCCGGCCGCGAGACCGAACTGCTCCGTGATGTTGCGTACGATGCCTACCGACATGCCCCAGCAGACGGGGGCCGTAAGTCCGATGAGCGTGGCCTTGTGACTGGCAGAGGGAAGAAAGGACATGGCGTAATCCTCGCAGACAGAAGATGCGCTGCCCTTGTGCCAGTTTTCCGCCTTTTGTCAAGCCTGGAAATGACCTTGAGAAAACAGCTGGTTGCGCTGTCGCTGCGGCAGGAAAGAGAAATGCGTGGCGACAGGAGCCGGAAGATTCGTCCGTCTGGCAGAATGTCGCCGTATGTTCCTGTTTATGCACCGGAATATGATTTTAGGGCTTGACAGAAAGGGGAGAGTAGTTCAAATTCAAATTTAGATTTGAGATGGCTGGAAACAGCGTTTCCCGTACTATGGGACAAATTTCGCTCGTGGCGCGCTCTGGATATCACCTCTCCATTCCATTGTCGCGCGGGCCGCTTGCAGGGGAAGGACGGTGAGGACGTCGTGAAAGAGATACGCATGACGCCCGCCACCCCTCGGCGGCCGTGAAGGTTCCGGGGCATGGCCGTCCACGCTGCCCCGGCCTTTTTTATGCCGTTTTTACCGTTGCATTTCAGGCTGAGCCGTTGCGGCCCGGCTGTTCTTGCCGTATGCTTGATGCAGCGTCCCATGACGAGAGGTTCCCCCTATGCTTTTCTTCTCCCGCAAGAAACACTCGCGCGAGGACGGCGAGTCCACGCGCCGCCAGATTCTCGAAACGGCCGTACGGCTTTTTGCCGAACACGGCTATGCCGATACCACCAGCAAGATGATCTGCCGGGAGGCGGGCGTCAACATTGCGGCCGTGAACTATTATTTTGGAAGCAGAGACGATCTGTATCGCGCCGTGCTCGACGAGGTGCACGAGCACATCGTGAACGAACGTCAGATGGAGCTCATCACGTCCGCCGAGCTTTCCGTGGAGCAAAAGCTGGAGCGGGTGCTCGACGCCTACATTGCCGCCGCCTATGACGGCGAGGGCTGGTATACCAGAATCTGGGCGCATGAGCTGATTTCTCCGTCGCCGCAGGGCGGAGCCGCATTTCTTGCGGGCACGCTGTCCAAGGAAAAGAGCATAAGTTCCCTTCTTTCGGAAATGACGGGCATTCCCCGTGAGGATCCGGCGCTTCAGTGCTGCATCATCACGGTGATGGCTCCCTATCTTCTCATGCTCTGCGTTCAGCGGGACATGGCCCGTGTGCTGACGAAGGTGTTTGACTACCGCAAGGAAGATGTGAACCGTCATTTCAAGCTGATGCTCTTTGACGCGTTGCGTTCCTTCGGCGCGCGCTACGCGGCGGGCGAGCTTCCCGCCGTAACGAGAAGAGAGGACGCCGGGGAGGCCGAGAACGATCGTGCGTAAACTCGCGGCGTTTTTTGTGCTGCTGCTGCTCTGTCTGGCCGGGCAGGGCTGTGCCGTTTCCCACCGTCCTTCCGTGGAAGAGATGGCCGGAGCCATGATCATGACGGGCTTTCGCGGTACGGAAGCGCCGCCTTCCGTGCTGCATGCCGTATCCGAGGGAAAAATCGGCGGCATTATTCTTTTCGAAAGAGGCAAGAAGCCGGGAGAGCCGTACAATATTGAGTCGCCCGAGCAGCTGAAACGCCTTGTGGCCTCTCTTCAGAACGCCGCGCCGCGCACGCTGCTCGTGGCCGTGGATCAGGAAGGCGGTCAGGTGCGCCGCCTGAAGACCACGCGGGGCTTTTCCGCGCTTCCTTCCGCCGCAACGATGGGGCGGATGGAGACCTCCGAAGTATGGCAGTTCGGCTATCGTGCCGGCAGGGAAATGGCGTCTCTCGGCATTAACGTGGATCTTGCTCCCGTGGCGGACATCCGCCGCTCCAGACGGAGCCCCGGACTCGGCGATGCCGGGAGACTGTTCGGCGATGACCCGGAAAAGGTGACGCGTCAGGCGCTGGCCTTCGGCGACGGGCTGTTTCAGGCAGGTGTTCTGCCGGCGCTCAAGCATTTTCCCGGACTCGGCAGCGCGGGAAAGGATTCCCATCTTTCGCTTCCCGATGTGACGAACAGCTGGAGCCGGGATGAACTTCTTCCCTACAGAACCGCCTTTGCCGGAGACTGGCCGGGCATGGTGCTCGTGGCGCACGTCTACAACCGGAACCTTGATGAGAATTTCCCCTCGTCGCTTTCTCCCGCCGTCGTGGACGGGCTTCTGCGTGAAGAACTGGGCTGGAATGGCGTCGTCATCAGCGACGATCTGCAGATGGGAGCCGCATCCAAGGGGCATTCACTGGAAGAGCGCGTTCGTCTGGCGTTGCTTGCAGGCAACGATATTCTGCTTTTCGGCAATCACCTGGAGTATGATCCTCTGCTGCACGAGCGTCTGTTTCAGGCGGTGATGGCGCTGGTGAAGGAAGGCGTGGTGCCTGTCGAGAGGCTGAAGATTTCGTGGCAACGCATTGAAGTCATGAAGGAAAGACTGGCGGAAGCGCAGAAGGCGGCCGCCTCAGAGTAAGATGCGTCCGTATGCCTCCCGGCTGGCTGTCCGGCGCTGTTTATAGGACCGACTTTCGCGGTACTCGTCCCGGGCCGGGAATCGGCCCGGTTCAGAGATGCTACTTCCAGTATTCGGCATGAGGTTTGGCTTCGGCAAGACCGTCGATCGGCAGCGTGACCGTAACGACGCCTTCCGACCACGGCGCAACCTGATAGGGGCTGAAGTAGAGCGTGATGCCGTCCGCCGTCAGCAGAAAGGTTTGAAAGTTTTCAGATTCGGGTTCCGTGCCGGGGTTCACCATGTCCGGCGGCAGGTCCCGGCCGAGGAGTTCCCGTCTGGTCTGTTCGCTGAGAAGGCGCAGGGCCGTATCCGGCTTGCCGAAGAGATCGGCAAGCGTGAAGGCCTTTCCTTCCGGAACCGTGTAGTTCTGAGCGATCAAGGCAAGATTGCCGTGCGCGCCTCCGAGATACTGATAGTCCTGCCACAGCACGCCCGCCGTTTTGCCGTTGCCGGAAATCGTGCCCGTAAGCACCATTTCATACGGATGCTGAACAAAGTCGGGATCGCTTTTCCGCAGGTCTTCGAGCGCAAGATATTCCTCCTGAGCCGACGTTCGGAATGCCTTTACGGCGTTCTGCACCAGAGAATCGGAAGCCTCGTCGGGGCGGGACATGTCGAAACGCTGCCAGGAGGCCTCGATGTTCAGTACCGTCGAATGTTCCGTGTATTTCGAGGCTGCCGGTTCCGAGGCGGAAGCAGAAATAGACGTGACCGCAGCAAGCAGGCAGCAGGAAAGGGCGAGGGGAAGAGACTTCATGGTGTTCTCCGCATGAGGGAAGAGGTTCAGCTGTCGAGTCGTGCTGCGGGATGGCCGCGCATGACTTCCTGAAAGCGTGGACAGGTTCTTTCGTGGTCGTTGATGATGCCGCAGGCCTGCAGCATGGAATAGATGGTGATGCTGCCTACATAGCGGAATCCCCGTTTCTTGAGCTGAGCGCTTATGCGGTCGGAAAGCTCGTTGCTCGGGGGAACGGCATGCGCATGGCTTTCATAGATCAGCATGCGTCCGTCCGTGAAGCTCCACAGCCAGGAGTGAAAGGAGCCGAACTCCTGCTGCATGGCAAGGAAGGCCCGAGCATCGGCGATCAGCGCCTCCACCTTGCGCCTTGAGCGTATCATGCCCGGTTCCGCCAGCGCGGCCTCCATGTCCTTTTCCGTGAAGCGGGCCAGCTTTTCTGGATCGAACCCGGCAAGACAGCGGCGGAATATCTCCCGTTTTTTCAGCATGAGCAGCCAGTTCAGGCCGCACTGCATGACTTCCAGCGCCAGATGTTCGAAAAGGACGCGGTCGTCATGAACGGGCACTCCCCATTCCGTATCGTGGTAACGGCGCAGGAGATCGTCGCTCCGGCTCCAGGCGCAGCCGCTGTTTTCCATGATGTTCTCCTTTGCGCCATAGTGCCCCGTTTTTCTCATGAAGTACAGCCTCGGCTTGACAGGGAAAAGGTCCGCGCCTACACATGGGCAACCCTGCGCCCGGAGGCTGGAGAGACCGGTTGCCGGAACGTATTTTTGCTTCGGGCACAGCAGGGCATGGCGTGGAAACGTGCCGCGCCGACAGGAGATGAATCATGAAAATGCCGTCCGTCGGGCCGAGGTGGGCCTGTTCTTTTTTCTTTGCCGTCGTGGGTATCGTCTACGGCAGCGTCATGTCCCGCATGCCGGCCCTCAAGGCGCAGGCCGCCTTGAGCGATGCCGACGTGGGCGTCATGCTTCTGTGCATGGGGCTGGGAGGTCTCGTATCCTTTCCGCTGGCAGGCTGGGCGATTTCCCGTACGAGCTGCCGCCGGGTGCTTACTCTGGTTTCCGCGGCGCTTATTCTGCTTTTTCCCTGCATGGGCCTGATTTCCGGCTTTTTTTCGGCCTGCGCACTTTTCGCCGTGCTGGGTTTTGCCATAGGTATGAACGATGTGGGCATCAATGCCGGATCCATTCTGGTGGAAACGTTCATGCGCCGGGCCGTCATTTCCTCCATGCATGCGCTGTACAGTCTGGGCGGACTGCTGGGCGCGCTGGCGGGATCCTGCATGGCGGCCCTGAACGTGACGCCGCTGGGACATTTTTTTTCCGTGGCCTGCGTTCTTGCCTGCCTGATGCCGTTTTTTGCCGCGCAGCTTCTGCAGGATTCTCCGCGCCCCGGGCCGAAGAACGGCAGGCTGACGCGTCCCCCGCTCTGGGTGCTCATCTTCGGCCTGCTCATGCTCTGTTCCTATTCTTCGGAAGGTTCGGTGGGCGAGTGGGGCGTGCTTCTCCTGCATGAAGTCAAGGGGGCCTCGGAACATACTGCCGCGCTGGCCTATGCGTCCTTTTCCGTGGCCATGGTGGTCATGCGCTTTTTCGGTGACCGGCTGCGTGAGCATTTCGGCGACGCGAGACTGCTGCGCGTGTGCTCCGGGTGCGCGCTGGCGGGCATGATTCTGGCACTGCTTTCTCCCTGGCCTTTGATCTGCCTTGTCGGTTATGCTTTCATGGGATTGGGTCTTTCGGTGAGCGTGCCCATTCTGTTCAGTGCGGCGGGCAGGCGGAAGGATCTTCCCACCGGCACGGTCACGGCTTTTCTTTCCATGCTGGCCGCGAGCGGGCAGCTGTTCATTCCTCCGCTCATCGGCATGCTTGGTGCGGTGGTCGGCCTTCAGGCCGCCATGAGCGTGGTGGTTCTTCTGTGCGCCATCATGTTTTTTGGCGCGGGCATCGTCAGGCAGTAGCGTTTTTCGTTTGAACAGAGACCCGTTTCGCAGCGTGAAACGGCAAGGAACGACAAGAAGGCCGGCTCCCGGGGGAGCCGGCCTTTTCCTATCCTTCCGCCAGAGGGACCGGCGATCTTCCGGAATGACAGAGAAGAGCGGCGGTGGCGTCAGGACAAACGTCCGAGTTTTCTGATGGTCAGCGTGCGCCGGATCGGGCGGCGCTCAGCTTTTTAGAACTTGTAGCGGAAGTTTTTATTCTACTACTTCTATCTCTATAAGCTCTTACTCTATCAGTAGGAACTTATTTATTTTTATTCGTCAGATTATTCATACAGACATAATCTGTTTATCTCCTCTATATCTCCTCAATGCTATGGACAGCCTGCTCCATGCAGCCAGCGGAAGGCGGTCCACTTGCTACGTCATCCCCCGTTCCCCCAATAAAAAGACTTCCAGCCATGGTGTCATAGCCCTCCGTGGTAAATCTTGGGTCCTTTCTGGGCCTGAACGTATGCGGGAGCTTATCGAGCGCAATAACTCTCAGAAAATTTTTGAAAAAAAATTTGAAATTTGGAAAACCGGCTGCGTCTCCGTATGTGAGGAGGTGGCGGCATGAGCGACCACCAGAACGGCACCCCGAACTCTCCGAAGGAATGGTTGCGCGATGAGATCATTAAGGCAGAGGTGCAGCGCAAGGCTGAAGAAGAGGCCGAAAATCTTGCACGACTGAAGGCTGACGCCGAGGAGAGCAAGGACGGCTCTGGAAAGCTTCAGCGGGACAAGGAAGTGGAAGAGCGGCAGCGCTTCGTGGAAGAGTGCGCCGCTGCCGGACAGAAGGGATCAGGTATCCTGTTCAATGAGCTGAACAGGGGAGAGCTGATATTCGTCCCCGAGTGGAACACCTGGCTGGAATGGCGAGAACAGTACTGGGCGAGAATATGGCCGTTTGAAGCAACGGACAGGGTAGAGAGAGTTTCCCAGGCGTACCTGGAAGCGGCGGAACGCCTTCGGATCATGGCGGCATCGGCCCGGGCAGAAGATGATAGCGAACGAGCCAAGGGGCTGGACTCCAGGAGCAAAAAGCTCAGAAGCGCGGCGGACAAGCTTCACCAGAAGCAGGGGATCAACGCCTGTTTGGATTTGTCTCTTTCTCATAGTAGCCGGCTCACGGTGCCGGGCGTGAAAACGGACGCGGACAACTTCATCATCGTGGCGAAGAACGGCGTTGTAGAGCTGCGCTCCGGCAAGCTGAGACCTGGAAAGCCAGAAGACTACTTCACCCGCCACTGTTCAGTAGACTGGCAGGGAATAGAGGCAGCCTGTCCCAAGTGGGAGAAGATGCTGTTCGAGATTCTGGGCGAGGACCCGGACGTGCTGCATTACATGCAGAAGCTTCTCGGCATGGCTCTGTGCGGCGATATATCGGAAAAGATATTCGTGGTTCTTCTGGGCGCAGAAGGCGACTCTGGCAAGACGACGATATTTGAAATTCTGTACGAGATACTCACGGGTAGCGACGGCACGAGTGAGACCGGTTATGCCGCGCCCATGCCTGTGGAGTTGCTTCTCGACCAGGGCACACCGCAGAACCCCAACAGTCCTACGCCGGCAGTTCTTGAAATGAAAGGGCAGAGAATAGCCTGGGCATCGGAGCCGGGAGAGAACAGGCGCTTCTCTGTGGACAAGATCAAACTCATGAGCGGCGACGACTCCTTGGTGGGGCGATCCCCCTATGACAAAGGCAATACGAAGTTCCGGCCGACGCATACGCTTTTTCTCCTGACAAACCACAAGATGAGGGCGGGGGATAATGACTCTGCTTTCTGGAAGCGCCTCAAGCTGGTGGATTGCCCGTATTCCTTCGTCTCAAATCCTGATCCGAACAATCCCATGGAGCGGCTGGTCAACAAGAACCTCAAGAGGGAGATTCTTTCAGAAGAGGCCTCCGGGGTTCTGGCATGGCTGGTGCGTGGATATCAGCTCTACGAGATAGAGGGACTCACTCCTCCAGAGAAGATAAAGAGGGATACCGACGCCTACCGCAGAGAAGAAAGTATCATCCTGCAATTCGTAGATGCATGCCTGGAAGAAGATCCGGAAGCGCCTCGTTTATCTGCTGCGCATATCTATACCGTGTTCAAGGCGTGGTTCGAGGACAAAATGAGCCGCCGGGGATGCCCGTCTATTTCCACGTTCGGCAAACTGGCCAAGCGGGTTATCCGCTGTGAAAAGGCCGGCGGGCGCGTCTGGTATTACGGATACAAATTCAACGAGCAGGCGGAATTCGACTATCCCAAGGAGGTGAAGGAACATGCGTAACTTGAAGCGTTGCTTTAACTTCACCGCCTATCATGATACTTGCATGACACTGCCAAGACACTGGTGTCATGGACAGAATTTCAAGGAAAACGGCAGATTATATATCAAACATGACACCATGATACTTTTCCCCGTAAAACTATATATATGCAAAAATTTTCTCACGCGCGCGCATATATACTGTCATAGTATCATGTTTTTTAAAAAAATAGAAAGTAACTATAGAAAAACAATGGAAAAATTTGCCATGACACTTTCAGAAAAAAGTATCATGCAAGTATCATGGCAGTATCATGGTGTCATGGCAGAGTCTCTGCTGACGACATTGGTGCATCTTTTCCTGGTCGGCCTGATAGCCTGGCGGGTGCTGGGGGGCGCGACATGCTGACCATCACGGATCTGTACACGGCGCGGGGGCTGGCGTTGAAGGGCAAGGGCCGCAACAGTCGCGGCGCGGAGTTCGCCGGGCCGTGCCCGCTGTGCGGCGGTCGAGATCGGTTCCTGGTGTGGCCAGAACAGAACGACGGTCACGGCTCTTACAGCTGCCGGCAGTGCGGCATAAGCGGCGACGTGATCCAGTGGCTCATGGACGTGGAAGGTATGACGTTCCAGGAGGCGGCGAAGGCCGCAGGACGTAAGCTGGAAGGTCGTCCGGTAAGAAGCACGCCACAAGCCCCGCGAAGGCACGAAAAGGAACCTGCGCGTATCGAGACACGGACAGAGTCGGAACGAGTGCAGGACGTCGCTCAGTGGCACGAAGAAGCGGCTCATTTTGTCGAGACACGGCACAAGGCAATCTGGACACAGACGGAAGCCCGGCAGTACCTGGCTGGGCGCGGACTCGATGAAGTAGCTGTACGGGACTACAGGCTGGGATGGCAGTGTGGTGAAAACGGCAGGGGACACATCATGCGCCTGCGCAAGAAGTGGGGGCTGCCTGATGAAGCGGCACGGGAACCGGGTGGCCGTACTCGCCGGGCGGTATGGATCCCCCGCGGCATCGTGATTCCCTGTCCTTCTGCCGAAGGCGGAATTGAACGAATCCGTATCCGCCGCCCGGACGCAGACCGCAGGCAGGCGCTGCCGAATCTGAAATACTATGTCATGCCGGGTAGCGGCGGCACGCCTCTTTTTCTCGACATGAGGCACGGAGCATTCCGCAACGCTCCGGCCTGTGTGGTCGTGGAGGCAGAGCTTGACGCCATGCTGGTACACCGGGCGGCCGGAGATATCTGCGCGGCTCTGGCTGTGGGTACGGCCCACCTTCGGCGCCTGCCCGTCGTTCTTATGAACAGACTGAAGTGTTTCCCCGTGATTCTGGTGGCCCTGGACGTGGACGATAACGGCGCCGGCGGCAAGGGGTGGGAACTCTGGAAAGAGACGTTTTCACAGGCGGAACGCTGGCCGTGTATCAATGGCAAGGACCCGGGAGAGATGTTTCAGGCTTCAGTACCCGGCCACGGTCATGAGAATATCCGGGAGTGGGTAATCGCTGGCTTGCCCCCTGTGTACGCGGAAGTCGCCCGCAGAGCAGAAAAGAAGGAAGTTCCACAGGAAACGTCAGCGGAGCCCCTGAAAGATTCAGAGCCGCAACCTGAACCGGTGCGGCCGCAAAACCAGCAACGACCGGAGCCTTCCTTTCCAACGCATCCTGTATGGGATCTGAACGGCTATTACATGGGCAAGGAACTGGTGAAGCAGTGCCTGCACGCCAACGGCCTTACCCTGGTGCCTGTACCGGGTGACGTGAGAATCCGTGGAGACCGCCAGTTGCCGAAAAGTGAATACGTCAAGCTGCTGCCTTTCCTGAGGAGGCACAGAGAATATCTCGATGAAATAGCAAAAGATATGGGGACAGAATAATGCTGAACAATGATCTTGAATACTACAGGCAGATGGCCAGAGATATGGATGTGGACGCATGGGCAGTTCTTCCAGAACTTTGTGACGAGATAGAATGCCTGCGGAAAGAAGTAGAAAGACTGCAATATGATGAAGATATTGACGAGTTGATTGATGATGTGGAGCAGAAGCGCGCTAATTTGAAGAAGAACTCAAAGTATGTAGCTTCGGATCATGCTGGTGATGAGTATGTCCAGGCAATGATGAAGGCCATTCCGATACTAATAGCGACAATACGCCGTATGCGCGGGGGAGAAACCCATGTTTAAGCCTAGAGACCGCAAGGGAAAGAGAAACGGGGAGCACGACCCGCGCTTTCATGTGGCAAAGGATGCACTGTATCTGCATAAGTGCCACGACTGCGACCGGATGACCACAGACTTTCGTTGCCCTGCCTGTCTCAGAAAATGGCGCCTGAAAAATGGTGTTCTATTGAACGCTACCGACGAGGAGGGGCTTTGATATGAGCCAGGCAGGGACCACGTTCCGCACGGCTGCGGATGCTGTGGAGTGGCTGAAGATGCAGGGGTACAAGATCAGCGCTCCGCAGTTCTCCCGGCATTTCAGGGCCGGAAAGATTGCCCGTGACGGAGACGGCTTTTTTACCGCGTCGGCCCTTCTCGGCTATGCGGCAGCACAGCTTCAGCCTGTGGCCCGCATAGATGATGCTGAGAGCAGGAGCGTGGCCCTGGGGAAAATGAGTGCAGACTCTGAACTAAAAACCGTGCGGGCCGCCCGTGAGCGCCTGAAGCTGGAACGGGAACAGGGCAAGCTCATGAGCGTAGAGGTTCACGAGCAGGACCTTGCAGCCCGTGCGGTGTTCTTCAAGTCGGAAGTGCAGAGCTTCATACACCGCAAGGCCGGGGAGATCATCGCACTCGTTGGAGGCCGTGAAGATGCCGTACCGGAGCTTATTGCCTGGTGGGAAGGGGCTACGGCGGACTGGATGGACGCATGGAGCACGGAGCAGGAATTTGTGACGCAGGACGGCGACGCCGCCGAAGACGTGGAGGCCGATGATGAGACTATCCTTGACTGAGGCGGAACGGCGCATATTCCGCAAGCGAGATATTCCTCCTGTGTCGCGCTGGGCGGCACAGCATCTCATTGTGCCTGACGGCCCCTATGCCGGGGCACGGTACCGGCGCGACGTGAATCCGTACCTGGCAGGCATCATGGACGCATTTTCCGAGCGCAGCGTGGAGGAAGTGGTGGTCTGCGGTGCTCCCCAGGCAGGAAAAACGCTGTGCCTGTACGCATGCCTGTGCTGGTGCATCGACTACAGGCCGGCGCCGCGCATGCTGGCCATGCCGGACGACGAAACGCTGGCCCGCGTGGTGGAAGCCAAACTTAAGCCCATGTTCCGCAAAACACGGCCCGTGCGCGAGCTTCTCGGCAAGAGCAAGGGCGGCCGCACGGGCTTTGCCGACGGAACGGCCCTGTACCTGTCCAGCGCGGCCAGTGCTAGCCAGCGCGCGTCCATTTCCGTGCAGGATTTGTTTCTGGACGAGGAATCTCTGTTCCGTGCGTTTGCAGGCCACGGAGACCCGGTGACGGACTTTAGGGAGAGAACGCGCTCCTATCCCTATACGCACAAGATCATGCGTATCAGTAAGCCCGTGGGCGATGAAACGAGCACGATATGGGCAGACCTGGCCGCCATGGATGAGGTGCGCCGTTACCGGGTGGTGTGCCCGGCCTGCGGGACGGAACAGGTGATGCAGCCGGAGAACATCATTTCCGAGCACGGCGTGAAGGACCCCGTGCGGGTACGGCGCGAAAAGCTGGGGCGCTACCGCTGCCCGCACTGCGCCTATCACTGGACGGACTACGCCCGCGACCAGGCCGTGGCGCGCGGCCGCTGGGAGGCGGACAACCCGCTTCCGTCTCCCCACCGCGTGGGCTTCCACCTGCCGGCTTACCTTTCTTCCGCAGTGTCTCTTTCTGAGGTTCGGGCGGCGCAGCTGGAACTGGAAAAGACGGACGATGCCGACGCCCATCAGGCATACGCCAACGGCATTCTGGCCAGGCCCTATACTCCGGTCATTGCCAAAACCAGTGAGGACGAAGTGCTGGAGCTGGTGGACCGCGACCTGCCGCCGTGCACGCTGCCCGCCGGATATCGGGCAGTTACGCTGGGGATAGACATGCAGCGTGTTGGCTTCTGGTACATGGCCGTTGCCTGGACACGGCGGCTGGACGGCGCGGTCATTGACTACGGCCGCCTTCAGGACTGGGAGGAGGTGTACCGCAAAGTCTTTGAAACGGAATACGCCGTGCAGGGGCAGGACGATCCCGTGCCCGTATGGCGCGCCGCGCTCGATACCGGCGGCGGTCTGGAAGGGGACGCCATATCCCGCACGGAACAGGCCTATGAGTTCCTGCGCCAGTATGGGATGGGGGTACTGTGGGGAACCAAAGGTGCAAGTCACCGCCAGAGCCTTCCCGTGCAGTGGAGTCTCATGGAACGGATGCCTCAGAGCCGAACGTCTATCAGGGGCGGGCTGCGTCTTTATATTCTGGACACTGACTACTTCAAAACATGGACAACGGCCCGCCTTCAGCCCGGAAGCCGCCAGCCCTTCCGCCTGCATGCCGGATGCGATGAAGCCCTGGCCAGACAGCTCACGGCGGAACAGCTGGTGCGGGAGAAGGGCAAACGCGTGTGGAAGCAGCGCCGCAAGGACAATCACTGGTTTGACTGCCTTTGCCTGTGCACGGCGGCCGCACATTCCACCTGGACGCCGAGCCTTTCGCGCATATTGGAAACTGTGGAAGAGGAAGAGCCCGCCTTTGTCGAGCAGAAGGGGGCGTGATGCAGCTTGTGGGGATGAAGGAGATATGCGCTTACATGAAGCGCAGCGACCGCACGGTACGTAAGCTCATACGTCTGCATGAACTCCCTGCGGTGAAGATTGAAGGTGAATGGATATCGGACAGTGAGCTTATCAATGTATGGCTGCGGGAGAAAATCAAGGATTTGAAACATGGGAAAAAAAGATGACCGCAGGGCGGAAGCGGAAAAGCGGGACAGGCTTCTTCATCTTCTGCTTATCATCATGACCGTTTATGACCAGTGGATGATGGGTATCGGAGGTGGTGACTCCAGAGATGATGATATTATTCCGGCACTGGACATGTGCGGGAGTGAATCACGATGGGCGCGCTTTCAGCTGGACCGCGTGTACCGTCGCATGGCGGAGTGTTTTGAGCTTCTGGGTTATCATGGCCGTTATTGCCTCAATTCCGGGCAGTATCGCAGTGTCAACGAAAAAATATCGGTCATGAATGGGAGCTTGCGTCAGTATGTTTCGGGCGTCTCTGGAGAGCTTCATGAACTGGTGACATGCACCAAGGTGCTGAGCTTCATGCTTTCCGTACTGGTGCAGGCTACGCACGAGAGCCGGAGCTCCGTACTTATGCTGGACAGGGTATTTTCCACGTTTGCGGATCACTGGTTTCCCAACGACGTGGCCATGGTGCAGGCCGTGGTAAACATTTATGCGGACTCATGCGTTCGTGTGCTGGGGGTGAAGATATGAGCAGCTTGATACAGGGAGTCTTGAAGCGGTGTCCATTTTGCGGCGGGGAAGCCGAGGTGAGAATGGATACGGATATCTCTGGAGGCGGTTTGTATGTGTATGCTGCGTGCAGGCTTTGCGGCGCTCACCGTGCTCCAGAATGGGCACAATCCGTGACAGAAGGGCGACAGGCGGCAGTCATCAAGGCCGCCAGAGACTGGAACAGGAGAGCGAAAAAATGAGACGGGGGCATGTAACAAGCGCGGAAGTAGAGCGTCTGTGTCTGGCAAATGCTCGTCTGGCTGCGCAGCTTCATAGGCAGAGGGAAGAAGGGGAAGAGATACTTTCAGTGGCACAGACAACGATTGTCGCTCTCCGGAAGAAAGTTTCCGAATTGAAGATGGAGAATCTGGAACTGAATATTAAACTTGGCCTTGTGAAAGAGGCAGAGGATTGACGAAAAATCTTCAGGCGTGCATGGTGTGGTGGCCACCAGCCCACCGTGTGGTCATGCGGAACGACTCTTTGGAAGACCGGAGCACGCCGTAACGGAGGCACCTGAGTACTCAGAGAGATGGGGGAATCTCCCCGTCCCCCTCCTTGGGCCAGGGAGCGGAGCTCAGAGCGTTCCGCTCCCTGGCCCCTCTTGACATTCCCGTGAAAATTTAATTCACTGAACGCACGGAGCTTAGAAACCTCCTTTGCCCGGATAAGTCACCCCGGTAAGCGTGGCTGTTTTTGTACCCTGCGCCTGAAAAGCAGCGGTACCCTATCGGCTATTTATGGCCGGGAGTTGGCTAATACAATACCCTTCGGGGGAATAGGCCAGCCGTCGCAAAGCGGTTTCTAGCTCCCGGCCTTTTTTGCGTTCCGCAGAAGGCTCATAGAAAAACTTTGCGAGGTGCCTTATGAAGTTTGAATCCCTGGAAAAGTGCGGCGGCAAGTGGTTCTCATCCCTCGACCGTTCGGCCCAGAACGCCGTAACGGACCTTGGCTATTACATCTACGTTGACCTTGAGAACCTGCAGACGCGGCTGCGTACGCTTTCCGAGCTCACGGGCCAGCAGAGCGAAGGAGAGCCCATTGCCGACATGGACGGCCTCGGACTCATCATCGGCGACTACGCGGAAGCTCTGGACGCCGTGATAGAGCATTTTCGTGATATGCGTTCCGCCGGGAGGGTATCGGCATGAAGAAGCTCTCCCTTGACCTGAATGCGGAAGTGGAACGCCTGCGCAAGGTAAACGCCCGCCTCATGACCGCCGTGCGCCGGAGCCGTGAGGAGTACGCGGAAATGCTCGACATATCTCACGCCACTATCAACCACCTGAGAAACGAGATTGCCGAACTGGAAATAGAGAACCTTGAATTGAACAGCAGGCTGGGCGCGGTGAACATCGCGGCAGGATAAAGCGACCATGACGAGTATTCCCCGGCATGGTTTTGCCCCTCTTTGGAGGGGCTTTTTTTTGCCCGGATTTTTCCGTAAATCGGCCGCTCTTAAAAAACGTGTCAACGGAAAATATAGGTCGTTTATCGGAAAAGATGGTCCTTTTGCGCGTATACATCGGAAAATTCCGACATGGCCATTTTCCGGGGTTACGCTTTTTTCCATGTTCGCGGGCATGGTGTCCGCGGGAAAACATGGGGCAAAAACATGACCTATACCTGGTGTGAACTGGAAGAGCAGCTTCTGGAAGACATGGCCTCCGGCGGCTTCGGAAAAGTCCAGAGCTACAGCGTGAGCACGGCGGGCGGCTCCCGTAATTTCAGCTATCGGACGCTGTCTGAGCTGAAGGATTTGCTTGCCTATGTTCAGAGCCGTTGCGCCATGGAGAGCGGCAAGGTTCCCTATGTGGGGCGAACCTGCGCGGGCAGCGCCGGGAGGTCCTGAGCATGGGAGTGTTGCAGAGTATACGGAGCTGGCGCGTGCGTCGCGCCCGTGCGCTGCTCAGAAGCTGGGGCTATGACGGCGCTTCCCTTTCGGAAGCAAACGAGTGGCACACGGTCAACGAACAGATCAACTGGCTCATAGGTCGGGCTTCTCCGCGTCTTCGGGCCCGTGTGCGCGATCTGGTGCGCAATTTCCCGCTCTTTGCCCGCGGTGTGAACGTGTACACCGCTTACATGGTGGGCCGCGGAGCCCGCTTTCAGTCGCTGGCCGTGCATCCCGACGGCTCTCCCGCCTATGAGGCGCGTCGTCGCATAGAGGACAGGTTCCGCGCATGGATGGAACAGGATGCCGATATCTCCGGAGGGCTGCATTTTTATGAGCTTCAGCAGCTTTTGTGCCGCCAGATCATGGAATGCGGGGAAGGCTTTTTCACGTTCTGCCGCCGGTCTCACTACCATGTGTCGCCGCTTGCGCTCATGCCCATAGAGGCGGACCGCCTCACGGAATTGGGCGGCGGCCGGGATACGGAGCGCGTAGGGCATTTTGCCGGTGTGGAATACGACAGACTTACCGGGGAAAAGCTGGCCTATCACATCATGAACGACGGCTACAGCGCGGACGTGACCCGCGTGCCTGCCGATGAGATGCTGCACGTTTACCAGCACCTGCGGCCCGGCCAGCTTCGCGGCGTCACGCCCTTTGCTCCGGCCATACTCACGGCCCGCGCCATGAGCCAGTTTGTGGAGAGCGAGCTGGACGCGGCGCGCAAGGCCGCCAAGTATCTGGCCATAGTGACCACGGATCAGCCGGACGTGTACCAGGCGGCGCGCGGCATTGCCGGCGCAAAGAAGACGACGCAGGGCACGCCCATAGAAAGTCTGGAAAACTCCATCATCGAATACCTGCGCCCCGGTGAAGATATCCGCTTTGCCGAAGGCGCGAGCCGCCCGGGCGATGCCTTTGACCGTTTCAACCGCTTTGCGGCCCGCATGGTGGCCGTGAGCATAGACGTGCCCTATGAGGTGCTTTCCGGCGACTACACGGGCATCAACTACAGCACGTCCAAGGCCAGCCGCGGTGACGCCCTCATGCTGCTCCGGCCCCATCACTTCATGATGCAGAACCGTTTTTCCATGCCGGTGTTCCGCCATTGGCTGGATATGGAAGCCCTCACGCAGGATTACCTGCCGGGGTACTGGCTGGGCCGGGAAGGGTATCAGCGCTGCATGTGGATACCCGCGGGCATGCCGAGCGTGGACCCGCAGCGTGACGGCCGGGCCGATATCGAGGCCATAGCCGCGGGCCTCAAGTCTCCGCAGGAAGCCATTCTCGGCCGAGGCGGCGATCCCGAAGAAGTGCTCGATCAGCTGGCGGAATGGCAGCGCATGGCGGATGAGCGCGGCGTGACCTTCGGCCAGGTATCCGAAAGCCTGAGCAGCAATCCGGCGGCGCTGGAAGATCAGCCGGTGAGCATGCCTTCGGAGGAAGAGCCGTCCACGGAAGAAGGGGGAGCCGGTGAGACGCAGGAGCTTTTGAACGGCGCTCAGGTCACCAGCATGGTGGATGTAGTGTCTTCCGTGTCCGCTGGAGAGATTCCCCGCGATACAGGAATAAAGATTCTGGAAACTGCGTTCGGCCTTACTCATGAAGAAGCGGAGGAGCTTCTGGGCGACGCCGGAACGAATGGAGGTAGCAATGCCGAATAAACAAAGGGAAGTTCACGCGTCGAGCCGGTCCGCGGTGCTGGCCGTACGTGGAGCGCCTCTTTCCCTCGATGAGGCGACCCGCAGCGTGGAGTTTACGGCGGCCACGGAGCAGCCGGTGAACGTGTGGGACTGGGACAAGTGGGATGTCGTTCCAGAGGTGCTGAGGATGGACGGCGTACAGCTTCCATCTTCGGGGCAGGTGCCGCTGCTGGACACTCACGACGGCACGAGCGTGCAGAACGTGCTCGGCAGCTTCGGAGCCTTTCGCACGGAAGATGGCCAGCTCATAGGGCGCGCCACGTTTTCCGGAGTGCAGGCCGGAGCGGATGCCTTCCGCCGTGTGGCTGAAGGGCACATTACCGACGTTTCCGTGGGCTACGAGGTTCTGGCTTCCACCTGGGTGGAGAGCGGCGCCACGGCCATGGTGGAAGGCGTGGAATACACGGGACCTGTGCGCGTGACCACGGCATGGAAACTTTTTGAGGTGTCGCTTTGTCCCGTAGGTGCGGACGACAGGGCGAAGGTACGGGGAAAAATCATCAACATCGGAGGACAATCCATGAACAGAAAGCCCGGACAGGGGAAGCGTTTTGACGCATCCGCCGCGAAGGAGCAGCTGAGCACCGCCGTTGAAGCTCTGAACGCGCTGGCAGCAGTGCTTACGGAACCGGAAGAAGAGAAGACGGACGATACTGCGGAAGATAGTAACGAACCTGCGGCCATACCGGAAAGCCCTACTGGTGAAGGCGACGGCCGAGCCTGCGAGCCGGACGACAAGACCAGGGAAGACGCCGTGGAAGAAGAACGCGCCCGCATTATGGAAATCTCGGCCATGTGCCGCGCGCACAACATGCCCGCCAACATGGAGGAAGAGATGATCCGCAAGGGCTACAGTCTGGACAAGTCCCGTGCGGCCGTTCTTACCCGCCTTGAAGGACGGAGCTCTGCCGCCTTTGCCCGTGTGGATGTGGGCCGTACCGAACAGGAAAAAGTGCGTGAGGCCGTTTCCCACGGCCTGCTGCTGCGCTGCGGTGTGGCAGAAGCCCGTATCAATAACGGCAAAATTGCTGCCGGCGCCCGTGAGTTCTCGGGCATGAGCATGCGCGAGGTGTGCCGTGAGATGCTCATGAGAAGCGGACAGCCTACAGGCGGCAACGTGGTGGAAATGGTGGGCCGTGCGCTCTCCACCACCGATCTGCCTAACCTTCTCACCGATACGGCCAACCGCGTACTCATGGACGGCTGGGAATCGGCTGACAGACAGTGGGAAGTCTGGTGCGGACTGGACTCTGTTTCCGACTTCAAGGAGCTCACGCTGCTGGACTTTGCGAGCGGTGACGATCTGGCCCTTATTCCTGAAGGCGGCGAATACCAGAACGGCCGTGCCGCCGAGCATGCGGAAAGCGTGAAGATTGAGACCTACGGCAAGATTTTCCCGCTCACCCGCCAGGCCATTGTGAACGACGATCTGGGCGCGTTTGCCCGCATTGCCCGCAACCACGGCGAAGCGGCCGCCCGCATGGTGAACCGCCTTGCCTGCCGTGTGCTCACCGCCAACCCGACCATGGGCGACGGCACGGCGCTCTTCCACGACGATCACGGAAACCTTGTATCGTCCGGCGGTAACGTGCCCACCGTGGAAACGCTGGGCGCAGCCTTCCTGAAGATGCGCACGCAGAAGGACGCCCTGGGCAATCGCGTTCAGATCCGTCCGCAGTTCTTCATTGCGCCGGCCGCGCTGGAAACCGGCGCCGAAGTCTTCTTCAACTCTCAGCTTATCGGTACGCAGGAAAAGCCCAATCAGGCGAACATCTACGCGGGCAGCGTGCTGACTCGTGTGTATGACGCGGAACTGGACGACGTTTCCGCCTCCGATTGGTATCTGGCCGGCCCCAAGGGCAAGACGGTGACCATATTCACGCTGAACGGCGCGACGGCTCCTTACCTTGAGTACAAGGAAGGCTGGCGTGTGGACGGTGTGGAATACAAGGTGCGCCTTGACGTGGCCGCCAAGGCTGTGGCCTGGCAGGGGCTGTGCAAGTCTGCGAGCTGAAGAAAAGGAGAGAGAACATGCAGAACAAGATTCAGGGAACCCATCTCATGAGCTACGCGCCGTCGTCCACTCCTGTGAAGGGTGGCGACCTCGTGAAACTGGGAGACTCTTTTTACGGCGTGGCGGTGAATGACCTTGCCGTGAATGAAACCGGCATTGTTGATACGGACGGTGTTTTCGAGCTTCCCAAGGTCACCGGCGCCGTTACCCAGGGCGCGCCGCTGTATGTCGGCAGCGACGGCAAGGTGACGGTCACGGCAACGGACAAGGCTTATTGCGGCCGGGCCTTTGCCGCTGCCGGAAGTTCGGATGCCACGGTCAAGGTTATGCTGAACTTCGGCGTGGACCCTTCGGCCTATAACGCGGGCTAGTCGTATGGGCTGCTTTGAAAAAGCCCATGCCTTCGTGGAGCGCATGGAAGGCGGCTTTGTGGACGATCCCGCCGACCCCGGCGGAACCACGAACTACGGTGTATCCCTGCGCTTTCTCAAGTCTCAGGGGCTTGAAGTCGGGGACATCGACGGCGACGGCGACATAGATGCCGACGATATCCGTGCGCTTACTCCGGAGCGAGCGGCGGGAGTTCTCCGCCGCACGTTCTGGGATGTGTTTCCGCTCGATGCCGTGCCAGACCCTCTGGCCCTGGCCGTGTATGACACGGCCGTGAATATGGGAGTGGGGCAGGCCAAGATGCTGACGCAGAAGGCTCTTTTTATAGAGGCAGACGGCCGCTGGGGCCCGCTGACCTGGGCGGCCGTAAAGGCCTGTTCTGATCCCAAGGCGGCAGCCCTTGCCATGGTAGAGCGCCGCCGGGAGCGTTACGCGGCGCTGGTGCGGAACAATCCTGCTCTGGAGAAGTTTTCCCGCGGCTGGGAAAACCGCATGAAGGCGCTGGAAAAAGAAATAAGGAGTGCTGTGTGAAGACTCTTTTTCTGATGGGGCTGATGCTGCTCTTTGTCGCAACGGGGGCCATGGCTGAGGAAGCGGTGGAAGAGGCTCCGCTGGGCGCGGACATTGTGGCTGTATTGCTCACGTATCTGCCTGCTTCCTGGGGCGGATGGGTAACGCTGGTGGTGACGGTATGCGCGGCCATAGCGGCCTGCTGGCCTAGGCCTTCCGATGACGCGAATATCTTTGTCCGGATTCTGTACGCAGTGGTGAACGCCATAGGCTTCAATGCGGGCAAGGCTCAGAACGCTGACGATGCAGCCGCCCAGGTGCGAAAGGGCCGGGCGTGAGCCGTGTCACTGAAATCCTTTATCTCCTGCTCTCCCTTGGGGTGCGTCTTCTGGAACGGCTGGATGAAAAGAAAGCTGAGGAGTTTCGTGCTTCTGTGCTTGCTGATCCTGCCGGCGAGTGGGTGCGCCTCATGGGAGGGACGGACAGAAGGGGAAGTTCTGGAAGCAGCGCCGACAACACCGGGAGCGCTGGTCACTGAAGGCTGGTCCTACGTTCACGGCGGAAGGGAAATTACAGAAGAAGGTACATGGGTTCACCTGCCCGCAGGGGAAGCGGGAAATCTCCTTTTGTGGGTGAAGCAGGCGGAGGAAAAATGCCGATGAATGATCTGGGGGACGAGTCCCGCCATGCCGCCGAGTATTTGGACTGGTTCCGGGGAATATGGCCGCTGGCGCTTCTGGCCAGTGTGCTGGCCTTCCTTGTGGCGGCCGGGCACATCAAGCGCAGTTACCGCCAGCGCAGCCGTGGGCAGATTATCGGTAACATGCTTTGGTCTGCGCTGGTGACGGGATTTCTGGCGCTGGGGGCGGTGGCTCTGCTGCCGCTGGTAGCTCCCGAACCGACCAGGGGCATGGAAATAGGCGTGGTCATCTTTGTCTGCGTGTTCGGCGTCAAGGGCATGGACGTGGTGCTTCGCCGATTCATGGGCCTGTCGGTGGTGGACCTTATGGACCCGGCGGACATCAATGACATACGCCGGGGAATGTCTCCGAGGCAGCAGGAAGAGCATGCCAGGAACTGTCCCTTCCGCTGTGGGGATTGCAGGAGGCGGTGATGGCTCGAAGCAAAAGTAATGGTCTGCTTTCCCAGCATAGGGCCGGGCGAAGAGTAGACCCTTTCTGGAAAACGGGAGGCCGAAATACCAGAACTCTTTTTATGCCCGCCATCGTGGCCCACGGCGTTCTGACAGAGGAGCTGAAAGCCCGCAAGCTGGAGCTCGATCCTGCGGAAGTAGCGGCCGTGGAAGTGGCCGCACTGGTGAACACGCTTAAGGCTTACCGTGCAGGCATAGTGCAGATACTTGCACGCCGATATGTGAAGGATCGTTCCTATTGGCAGCCTTTTGTAACGGTGAAGTATCCGAAGGGAAGAAGGGCCCTTCATACCACGAAGAAGTATGGCACCGCCTACAAGAATATCGTCGGCGGACGTGTTCGGGTGAAGGGCCCCAAAAAGGTGAATATCGTCGAATGGAATCCTGTACGCGGAAAAAAAGGACTCAAGTTCCGTGTGCTGCGACAAGGACCTGAGAAGGAAATCAGAACGTCGTTTCTCGGCTCTGGCTTCGGCGGCAAGGAGCTTGCCTATCGCCGCACGGGGAAATTTTACACAAATGAAAAGGGGTGGCTGCGCGAGTATATCACCACCGTAAGCACCACGGCGGGCCTTGAGATACTTCAGGAGACACGTCACCGGCTTCCGGAACTGGACATGTTGCGTGAAGACGTTGGGCTGTATATGCAACGCGCCGTCATAGGTCAGCTCGATCTAATGTTGTCCCGCAAGAAAAGGAGAAGGGCGACATGAACATTCTGGACAGACTGGATGCAGACATGAACGCCGTGTTCTCCCAAGAAGACGGCATAACGGAAGCCTGTGTTGTGGAGAACGTGGCCCTGCGCTGCTTTTATGAATACCCCACGGAAGACGTGCAGCCCGGTTCCGCGCGGGTGGCCACACCGGTGCGGGCTCCGTATGCCACGCTGCTGGTTTCGGAGGTGAAAGCGAAGCTCGGCCGCAAGCTGAAACGTGGGGATGTGCTCACCGTTCGCGGCAAGGCGTTCCGCATCGAGGTTATCCGGCCCGACGGCATAGGAGGCCTTGTGTGCAAGCTGAAGAGACAGGAGACGGGCAATGACTCTTAATGAGTTCCAGGACAAGGCGGAGACCTTCAGTGAGCCGTACTTCGACAGCGTGGACCACTGCGCAATCGTACTCGGTGAAGAAGCCGGGGAAGTCCTGGGTAAAGTAAAGAAGTGGGGCAGGGACGCCGGATTTGATCGAGATTCTCCTCAGTTCAAAGGCATAAAAGATGAGCTTGGAGATGTTTTCTGGTGCGTGTCGCGCATGGCGAAGCAGTGCGGCTGGACGCTGGAAGAAATAGGGCAGGACTGCTGCCGGAAGCTTGCCGACCGTAAGGCGCGCGGCGTTCTGCATGGGGAAGGAGATAGCCGATGAATGCTTTTTTGCTGATGGTAATGGCGTCTTTTTTGGGTTGCCTTGTAGCCGGTGTGGTCTGGTGGCTTATGGCATCCATGTTTGAAGGCAGGGACGAATGAGCGCCGACATCATGGGCACATTGCCTGCACATCCGCGTACGGCGCTCAGGCAGGCCGTAGGGGCTCTTATCGAACAGGCGGGCTTTTCCGGCCGTGTGTACCTGAACCCTGAAGAGCCCTGGGACGCTCCCTCATTTCCGAGTGTGGGCGTGTACATCACGGAAGAATCCCGGCCGGATACGGATCTTTCTCCGGTTCCCGACAGTAGGGAGGCCACGCTTGCGGTGGACATACTGGAAGCCGTGCGGGGTACGGATCTTCCCCTCGATGATCGCATAGAGGCATTGGAGCTCACTGTGGACAGGGCGCTGTCCTTTGAGGCTGTGGACAGGGAGTTCACCGCCCGCGGTGGCCAGCTGGAAAACTTTGAATATTCCGGCATGGAGCTCGGCAAGGCCGATAACGGAGAAATCACCGTGGCCTGTCTCACGCTCACGTTTACGGCCTTTTACCGGATGCCGCCGCGTGAGGGGACCGTGGACCTGTTCCGGACCGGATACGTCGAATGGGATCTTGCCGACGGGATGAATCATCCCGACGGACGCAAAGAGGCAACGGACATAGTCACCCTTCCGCAGGATGGGGACGAAAGCAAAGGAGAATGACATGCAGCGCGAACAGATGTTTGTGAAGCCTGCACCCGGGCGCGTGGTGCGCGACCCGTCCACCGGTCTGCCGCTTCCTGAAGGCGGCGCGGTGGTGGAGAAAACGCAGTTCTGGCTGCGGAGGCTCAGGGACGGCGACGTGGAGAAAATCCATGAGGAAAGGAAGGAGACGGAATAATGGCCATATCGTTCAATGAAGTGCCGCAGGGCATTCTTGTTCCCGGCGCCTATATCGAGTTCGACAACAGCCAGGCCATGCAGGGTGCAAGCCTCATGGACTACACGGCGCTTATCTGTGCCCAGATGCTGGAAGGCGGAACGGCGAAGCCGCTCAAGGCCTACAGCGTGACCAGCGCAGAGCGTGCGGCTGAGCTTTTCGGCCGCGGTTCTCAGGCCCACCTCATGGCGAAGGCGTTTCTTGAAAACAACAGCTACACGAGCCTCCGCATGATCGGCGTGGAAGATGGAGAAGAGCTGACCAAAGCCACGGGCACCATATCCGTGGCAGGTACGGCCACGCTGGGCGCTCCCATCTATCTGTATATCGCGGGACAGGCTGTATCCGTGGCATGTGCAACGGGGACTGAAGCGGCAGCGCTGGCCACGGCCATGGCTGCCGCAATCAATGCGGAAGCGGACCTGCCTGTAACGGCACAGGCAAGCGACACCACGGTCACGCTTACGGCCAGAAACGGCGGTACTCTGGGCAATGATATAGATATCCGCCAGGCCTACTACAACGAAACCATGCCCGAAGGCATCAAGCTGACCATTACGGCCATGAGTAAGGGCGCCGGCCAGCCCGATGTGGAAGAGCTTATCGCCGCCTGGGGCGATACCTGGTACCACGTCATAGCCTGGCCGTGGAACGACCGCAGCAGTCTGCGCACGCTGGAAGCCGAGCTTGAAGACCGTTGGGGCCCTCTGCGTCATATCGACGGCGTGGCGATCACGTCCAAAGCCGGCACGTTTTCCGATCTTCAGGAGTTCGGCAGCGGGGAAGACAAGGGGAACTACGCGCATATCTCCATTGTGGAAGCCTGCAAAACTCCCACGCTTCCGGTAGTGCGTGCTGCGGCCGTGGCGTCGCTTGTAGCCTACTACGGCAACAACGACCCTGCACGGCCGTTCCAGACACTGACCATTGCCGGCGATCTTGCGCCGGCGCAGGAAGACCGGCTTACCCTTGAAGAACGCAACCTGCTGCTGAAGGCCGGCATAGCCACAACGGTGACCGATGCCGGCGGCAATGTGACCATTGAGCGCATGGTGACCAACTATCTCACCACGTCCACCGGCGCGGCGGATACCAGTTATCAGGACGTGAACACGCTGCTCACGCTCTCGTATCTCCGTTACGACTTCCGTTCCCGCATCCTGCGCAAGTATCCCCGCCACAAGCTGGCCGGCGACACGGAAACCATAGCCCCGGGGCAGGCGATCATGACCCCGAAGCAGGGCCGGGCCGAAGCCGTGGCCGCCTTCCAGGACTGGCAGGAACTCGGACTTGTGGAAGATATCGCCAAGTTCAAGGCTGGCCTTGTGTGCGAACGCAATGCCACGGATGTGAACCGCCTGGACTGGCTTATCACTCCCGATCTTGTCAACCAGTTCCGCGTGGCCGCGGTACAGATTCAGTTCAGACTGTAAAGGAGCATCATCATGGCCATAGGCAACCGCCGTGCGGGCCGTATTTCTTTCAAGATAGACGGCACGCTGTACGAGGCAAAAGGCAGTTTCAGCTACAACCTGGGCCTTGACTTAAGAGAGGCCATTATCGGCGCCGACGGTGTGCACGGTTACAAGGAAACGCCGCAGGTGTCCTATATCGAAGGTGCCGTCACCGACAGAGAGGACCTGGATCTGGAAGCTCTTGTCGGTGCCGATGAGTGCACCGTCACGCTGGAACTCAATAACGGGAAGATCATCACACTGTCCCGAGCGTGGTTCGCAGGCGACGGCACGGCGTCCACCGAAGAGGCGGAAATTCCCGTTCGTTTTGAATCCAAGAGTCGCGCCCAGGAGGTGAAGTGATGAACGACGTTACTCCCGTTACCGTGAAGCTGAACTATCCCATACAGTTCGGGGACGAACTGGTTACGGAGCTGAAGTTCACCCGTCGCGTGAGGTTTTCGGATATGGCCGACGCCACGGCCGGCACCTTGAGCATGGGAGATATGGCCCGCATTATCGGCAGGCTTACCGGACAGGACAGACTGATCATCATGCGCCTGGAAGGCGACGATATAGCCCGAGTCATGGAGGCGGCCACACCTTTTTTAGGGAATGGCCGGACGACTGGCGAATAGCTGCAGGCTTTCTTCTGGCGGAGTGCCACACGCCGCCGAGTGAGATCATGGCCATGACCGGCCCGGAACTCAAGTTCTGGGCCGGATGTCTGGCCGCATACGGGAAAGAGAAAAACCATGGCAAAAAATAAAGTCTCCATAGATTTTGTCATAGGGGCCTATGACAAGTTCTCTTCCGCGTTCGCCAAGTTCAACGCAAAGCTTGAGTCGGCGACCGGAGCCGTGAACCGCATGCAGGCGCAGGTTTCACGGTTCAGTCAACGGAGCGGACTGAGCAAGGTTGCCGGCGCCGCCGGTGACGTTGCCGACGCCGTTGCAGGGATAGGTGACGGTGCCATGGAGTCGCTCGATCGTCTGACAGGCGCTCTTGGTAAAATGACTCTCCTTTTGGGCGGAGCGTCCGGCGGCATGCTTGCGCTTGCGTCTGCTACTGCGGAGCAGGCGCAGGCTGCCGAGCGTTCGGCCGTGGCCCTGGGCGTGAATGCCAAAGACTTGCAGAAGCTGCAATACGCCGCGTCTACGGTGAACGTGGAAGCGGAGGACATGACCGACATCCTTTCCGATCTTACGGAGAAGATGGTGGAAGCCGGCGACTCTGAAGATCTGGAAAAGATGTTCAAGGCGTTGGGCGTCTCCGTGAAGAACGCCGACGGCACCATGAAGAATTCGGCTCAGGTCATCATGGAGCTGGCAGATGCTTTTTCCCGTATGCAGGACGGCCCTGTAAAGACAAAGCTGGCCATAGAGCTTTTGGGCGATGAGGGGCGCAAACTCATTCCCGTGTTGAACAAGGGCTCCTCCGGACTCAGAGAGCTGGGAAAAGAAGCGGAACAGGCGGGAATAGTGTTTGATGACACGGCCCGCAGTGATGCCCGGCGTTTTCAGGAGTCTCTGAGTGGTGTGGGAAACCAGGTGGCCGGTCTGCGTAATGCCATAGGGCGGCAGCTCATGCCGGTATTCACGCCCATCATGGAGAAATTTGAAGGCTGGCTGAGGCTGAACAAGGGGCTCGTTGCGGTAGGGGCCGGAGAGTGGGTTCAGAAAATAGCGGATAATATCCCTGCCTTTCTGGACGGTGCGGAACGTTGGCTTTCCACCGGCGGCAGGGTTCTCGGCTGGTGCACGGATTTCATAGACCGGACCATAGGCATGGAAAATGCCCTGAAGCTCGTTGCCCTGTATATGGGGACACCGTTTATCCGGTCTCTGTTCAACGCCGGCAAGGCCGTAGCAACCTTCGGGCTGGCACTTTCCACTAACCCCATCGGTGCATTCATTACCGCCATAGGAACGCTCGTGGCTGCCGGATGGTGGCTCTATAACAACTGGGAGAAGATATCCGCCGGCGTCTCGAAATTCTGTACGGAAATAAAAAGCGCAGTCCAGGGGGTGGCGGATGTGCAGGAGGCTGCCGATCTGCACGGCATAGACCTTGAAGACACCGATGCGCTTATGGACCCGGAAAACGCCCGGATATTGGCGGAAGCCGCCAATGGAGGCGGACGGGAGACTCAGGCTTCTCCGTCCATGGCTGAAAGCACAACCTCCGGTTTTTCTGATCTCGCCCGCTCCGGAACGGTATCTTCTGAGACGGTGCGCAAGGAAGAGAAGGAAGTAACACACAAGGTGGAGCTTATCGTTCCTGCCGGTATGGAAGCCAGAGTCGATCAACAGGCCAGCGACGCTGTCACGGTGAAGCGTGATAACATGGGCTATGGCTGGTCCTTTGCGGGGGTGTAACATGGCTCAGGCATGGAAACTCCGTATCCAGTCGGCGTCCTTTCGAGGGGTACCGTTCCAAGTTTATATGGCCGGCGCCGAGCTTGGGCGCTCCATGGCACTGCATGTTTTTCCCAACGGTTCAGCTCCGTATCCGGAGGACATGGGCAAGGCTCCCCAGTTCTATGATGTGCAGGGCTTCGTTTCCGGATCGTCCTACATGACCCAGCGCGACGCTCTGGAAGCCGCCTTTCAGCAATCCGGGCCGGGGACTCTTGTCCATCCGTGGTACGGCAGTCTGTACGTTGCTTTGGCCGGGCCAGTACGTACCCAGCACAGCGCGGCGGATGGCGGACTCTGGCAGTTCCAGGCGCGTTTTGTGAGGGTGGAAAAGTCCGGAGGTTTGACGGGCGCTCCCAACCTCATGGACTCGGTATCTGCGAGAGTAAAGTCGGCGGCAGAACGTGCGCAGGCGCTGGCCGATTCCGTAGGGCAGTACCTGGATAAGGGAGCCTGGGTAGTCTCGCAGATAGAAACAGCCGCCGGCGTTTTCATCAGCAGTGTGAAAAGTGTTTTGGCCATACCGGAAGGGCTTTCTACGTTGGCCGGTCTGGCCGGCTCCACCGGCTGGCTCACGGGCATGATTTCTTCGGGGAGTTTCGGCTCTTCCTGCTGGGATATGGTGCAGGCCGGGGTGGAAAATATGCCTTCCGGTTCTGGGCCGGCAGCGCTGCTTGACTTGGTAAAGTCTGCTCCGGAAGTGGCGGTAAGCGCCGTGTACGGTACGTCAAGGCAGGCCGCAGCGGAAGGGCGGATAATCATGGCCAACGTGCAGCGGCAGATGTGTGTATCGGCAGCCTGTTCCGTGGCGGCCGGCTATACGCCTTCCACAACGAAGGAAGCAGGGGAGCTTCAGGCCGCTGTTCTGGACGCGATAGACGCCGCACAGGCGGAGGCCGACGATGAAACCTTCTCTGTTCTTTCTGATCTCCGGACGGTGACGCTTAGAGCCATGGCGGAAAAGGCTCGTACGCTGCCCGATGTGATTAGTGTGACGGAAAAGCAGGTCATGCCCTCGCTGGCCGTGTCCTGGCGTTGGACCGGCGGCCTGGATGCGGAACAGGAGCTTATCGTTCGCAACGGCCTGCGGCATCCAGGCTTCGTGCCTGGTGGCCAGGCATTGGAGCTGATAGATGGATGATATCACCTTGACCGTGGGCGGTGTGGACTGGACGGGGTGGGAGTCTATTCAGGCTTCCCGCAGTGTGGATGCCATGGCTGGTGCATTTTCACTCGGCCTTGCGGATCGTGTGCAGTACGGCGGGGCAGTTCTGCCGCTCTCTCCGGGCATGGAGTGCGTGCTTTCGTGCGGCTCCGATACTCTTGTCACCGGCTTCATCGACAGCGTTTCTCAGTCTCTCGATTCCGGCAGACATGGCATAACAGTATCCGGCAGAGACAAGAGCGCGGACCTTGTGGACGCTTCCGCCGTCCATACGCCCGGCAGCTGGAAAGGGGCGTCTCTCATGGATATCTGCACGGCTCTTTGTGCCCCGTTTGGGGTAGCTGTCACGCTTGAAGGTAATCAGGGACAGCCCTTTACGGCGTTCCAGATACAGCCTGGTGAAAGTGTGGCGGAAGCTATGCAGCGCCTTTTGAAGCAGCGCGAACTTGTGGCCATGCCGGACGGAAAGGGAGGCCTCAGGCTGGCCAGACTGGCACAGGAAACGCTTTCTGCCGTGCTTCAGGAAGGCGTGAACGTGCTTTCCGCCTCCGTGACCTATGACGCTTCCGAACGTTATTCTGAGTATCTCGTCACCTGTCAGAAGAAAGGAACAGACAAGGACTTCGGCAAGGCGTGCTCCGTCAAGGCGAAAGCCACGGATGAACAGATGCAGCGCTATCGACCTCTTGTTATCCGTGCCAGTCAGCAGGGAGACGTGGCGTACATGCGCCAGCGTGCCCAGTGGGAAATGACTACCAGACGGGCCGACGGTACTTCCGTTCAGGTCACGGTGCAGGGCTGGCGGGACAGCGCCGGCAGACTCTGGGCCCCCGGTGTGCTGGTGCCGGTACATCTTCCCACGTTGGGGATATCTCAGAATTTGCTCATAGGGGAAGTGACCTGGACGCGGGACCGTGGCGGAACCACGACGCAGCTTACCCTGAAAGATCCCGCGGCATGGCAGCCTGAACCGGAAAAGCCGAAAAAGAGCACTGACTCAGGCAGCAGCGCCGACTGGGACCTGTACGTCAAACAGGCGGAAAAAGCCAAAGCTGAAGGGCAGAAGGTGCAGGAGGTCATGGTATGAGCCGTGACAGCATTATGGAAAGGGTTCGCCAACTCATGCGTGACGGCGTAGCCCGCGCCGTGCTCAACGTCGTGGACGACGAAGGCAACATGCAGTGCGTCCAGATATCTCTCTTGGAAGATGAAGTCATCGACGACGTGGAGCGGTTCCAGGACTACGGCTTTACCTCTGTTCCGGAAGAAGGTGCTGAGGCAACTGTAGTGTTTGTGGGCGCGGATCGTTCCCATCCTATTGTGGTGGTGGCCGATGACAGACGCGTGCGCAAGAAAGGCCTGAAGCCCGGAGAAGTGGCCGTCTACCACAAGAACGGCGACTTTATTTACCTGAAGAACGAAAAAGAAATCGAGATCAAAACAACGACGTTCAAGGTGAACTGTACTACGGCCACGATTGCAGCAGAATCTGAAGTTAAGCTGGACTCTCCGCTTGTCACATTGACGGGCCGACAGCAGACCACGGGCGAAAAATCCGGAGGCGGTGCGTCCACCTTTGTGGGCGGGCTGAAAAATACCGGTGGAGAAGTCATCAGCAACGGCATTTCCCTTGAACATCATACCCATCCCGGTGACAGCGGAGGGACGACGGGAGAGCCGGGGTGATGGAACGTGTCATTGTCTGGTGTGTGGTGTTGGTAAGCGTTCTTCACATCATCCATTTCATGCGGGGCGGCTAGATGGACATTCTCATGACTCAAGATGAGCAGGGGCTTTTCGATCTTCCCGTGAGGAAGGGCGATCTTATGGGGGACAACTCTCTGGGCACGGAAGTCATGGTTTCCCTGTTTACCGATGTTCGGGCAGAAAAGGATGAGCTTCCGCCAGAGTACAGCGATCTTCGCGGCTGGTGGGCTGACGCGCTGCTTTCCATGCAGGGGGATGAGCAGGGGACAGGTTCCAAGCTCTGGCTTCTGCGCAGGCAGAAGCAGCTGGACTCCGTTCTTGTGCAGGCGGAAGCCTATGCGCGGTCCGCGTTGCAGTGGCTGATAGATGAAGGTCTGGCCGGCGCTGTGAGTGTAACGGCGGAGAATCCTGCCCAGGGAACGCTTACCCTCACGGTCTCCATTACGAGGTCGAGCCCTTCCGTTGTCCAGCGTGTAACGGATGTCTGGCAGATCAATATTACCGAAAACACTATCACTCTGGGGGCAGTATGAGTTTTTCGAGGCCTTCTCTTTCCACCCTGCGCTCCCGCATAGCGGCTGACGTGTCCGGCCGTCTTCTGGATGGTGCGCCGCTTAAGTCCCGGTCGGTGCTCTCCGTGCTGGTTTATGTGTGGGCCGGAGCCTGTCATCTCATGTATGGTGCCTTGCAGTGGTATTTTACTCAGTTCTGGGCCAAGACGGCGGAAAAGGAGTATCTGGAACGCAAGGCTTCCACCTGGGGTATTACCAGAAAAGCCGGAGCCTATGCCGTGGGGCAGATAACTTTCTCCGGTTCCGGCCTTGTGCCTGCCGGCTCCGTGCTCAGGAGCGACTCCGGCCTGCTTTTTACTGTGGACGCTGATGTTTCCGTGCCTGGCATAGGGAATGTTACCGCATCGGCAATAGGCAGTTCCGGAAATCTGGAAGCCGGAGAGGCGCTCACTCTGGTGCAGGCTGTGGCCGGCGTTTCCGGTTCGGCCGTGGTGAACTCTCTCTCCGGAGGCGTGGACGCAGAAACGGATGAAGAGCTCCGTGCCCGGCTTCTGACAGCGTTGCAGGCTCCTCCTATGGGGGGATCGGCCGCAGATTATGTGACCTGGGCTCTGGAAGTGCCCGGCGTTACCCGTGCCTGGTGTTATCCGCTTTATCTCGGCATCGGCACCGTGGGGCTGTCCTTCGTTTGTGACGGCCAGGAAGAATCTCCGCTTCCGGATGAGGAAATGGTGCAGCGCGTCCAGGACTATATCGACGCACGCAGACCCGTGACAGCTGATTTTCTGGCCTTTGCACCGCAGGCGTTGAAGGTGGATATTTCTCTGAAAATATCCCCCAACACGGAAGCGGTGCGCAACGCGGTGAAGCAGGAGCTTGCGGACCTGTTTGTCCGTGAAGGTGCTCCTGGTGTGACTATCCCTCTGTCTCATATCAATGAGGCTGTGAGTATCTCCGCTGGTGAAGAGGATCATGTGCTGGTTTCCCCCACGGAAAGCATCGTTCCTGAAAACAATGTCATGCCCATGCTCGGAAACGTGACCTTTGCGGGGGTGGACTGATGGCCGCCCATACCGCAACCGAGTACGCCGCCATGCTGAGAAAGCTGCTGCCGCGCGGCGTTATCTGGACCGCGTCTCCGGAATCCAACCTTGCCCGTCTGCTTACTGCGTTCGGTGCTGAACTGGCCAGACTGGAAGGCGATGCGGAACGATTACTCCGGGAGCTCGATCCGCAGCAGTCGCTGGAAGCTCTGGAAGACTGGGAAGAGGAACTCGGCCTGCCGGATGAATGTTCTCAGAATGGCGCCGGCGTGGCCGTCAGGCGTGACGCCATAGTCAAAAAGCTTCAGCGCGGCGGCTTCATGAATGAAGCTTATTATGTCGAGCTGGCCGGCTCTCTGGGGTATGAGGACGTCGTTGTATCCCGCGTGCGTGAGTTTCGCGTGGGCGTGTCGCGTATGGGGGACAGGCTGAACGATATCCTTTTTCATCATGTGTTTTTCGTCTCCGTACCTTCGGGTGGACAGATACGGGCGTTTCGCACGGGAGAGTCCGGAATGGGCGAACGTCTGCGTACGTGGGGCGACGATTCCCTGGAATGTATTTTGAACCGGCAGAAGCCTGCACACAGCAAGGTTTTTGTCACCTATCAAGGAGTGGAAGATGCAAAGAATTAAAGCCTCTGGTGTTGTATCGGTTATGCCTCCCGCCCAGGAAAATTCCTATGACCCCGGCTACTTTTCCAACGGGAATCCCGCAACAGGCGAGCTGGCAACCATGATGACCGCTGAGTGGTGCAACGGCGTGCAGGAAGAACTGATTAACGTTATTTCCAAAGCTGGACTCACTCCGGAGCAGGGGAAACTCGATCAGCTCTGGAATGCCATACAGAAGTTGTTTTCCACATCCGACGCGGAAAAATGGCGCAAATCCATGATCGGCAGCCTTGTGCCTATGACGTCGTCCACGCTTCCCGAAGGCTTCGGCCTTCCGGACGGCTCCCTGTTCCTTTTTGAAGATTATCCCGAACTCAAGGAAAAGTATGATGCGGGCGGCTTCAACGGCATGACGCTTGAAGCAAACGCCTCTGCCGAGGATAAGGCCGCCTGGGTCGGCAAATGGGTAAAGCACCCGCAAGGGCTTGGATTGTATGCACCTAGGCTGAGTGGACTGTTTTTGCGGAACGCGGCGGGGAGTCCGGGAAAGTTCAACGCCGCAGGACTACCGGAC
>JAHZEL010000012.1 GCA_019421865.1 Desulfovibrionaceae bacterium
TTCAAGTCCGTCTCGGGGAGCCAAATTTCGGAAGGGCTTACGATGTATGTCGTAAGCCCTTCGTCGTTTAAGCGCTCTGTGAAATGGCCATGCTCCAGCGCGGGGTCAGGTATGTTCCGGCGGGGCTGCCAAAGGGGCGTCTGCGGGGCAGGAGCGCCGCGGGGCGCGCGGAAGAGGGGGCACTTTCGGCGCAACCCTTGAGAAGGGACTCTTTCAGAAATTTTCCCCGATGCCTTTCCCCCTCGGCGGCATCGGTGCTCGGCGCTGAAAGCGTGGCGGGCACTTTGAGGCGAAGGGGGGAGGGTGGAATCTGGCAGAGAGGTCAGGTTCGTTCCGGCGATCGACGTTTCTCCCTTCCCGCCGGAATGACTCCGGCCTGCGTGAACGGAAAGAGCTCCGGACAAAACGTTTTCAGACAATCGGAACGCCGCGGCGGAAGCGGCGTTTTTGCTTTTCCAGCGTGAGAAAAGGCGGCAGGGGCCGAAGCGCCTGCAGTCAGACCGGGAGGGGCAGCCGGGAAGGCCGGTCAGAAAGGCCCGTCTGGAAGGCCAGCTCAGAAAGGGCAGGCTGCGGACCGGACGGGGAAAGGCGCAGCTCCTCGGCGCATCGCCGGTCACGCGCATCAGGGCAGGTCCGCGTTTCCGCAGCCGGGCAGGGCGCTGCCGCAAAAAAAGCGTCCGGCCGGAGTCGGCACGGACGCTCGAAAAGTGATCCCGCTGCGGGCGCTACCAGAGCTTTTTGCCCATGCGCTCCATTTCCATGCGGATGAGTTCAAGACCGATGAGAATGTTCTTTTTCAGCGCTTCGCAGAGTCTCGGACCGTCCTTTTCGCGGAAGGCCTGCAGAATTTCCTTGTGCTGTTCCATGAGCATCTGCTGATCCTGCTTGCCGTAGTAGCGGCTGTTCAGGAAGATTTCCACATGATCCATGAGGCTGCTTGCCGTGTTGAGCAGATGCGGCATCTTGGCGATCTTGTACAGGGTGTAGTGGAACTCTCTGTCCGGGTGGAAGAAGAGCGAGTTGTCGGAAGAGGGTTCTTCCATCTTGCGGAGAATGGTCTCCAGCGCTTCATATTCCTTGGGACCGGCAAGATTCATGGCTTCGGTGGCGAGAATGCACTCGAGCTGAACGCGGATGTCGTAAATGTACTGCGTTTCCCGGATGTTCGGCAGCTGCGCCACCACGGCGCCCTTATACGGAAGATTCTGAATGAGACCGGAACGGTCGAGTCGCATGAGGGCTTCCCGTATGGGGCCTCGTCCTACGTTGAGCTTTTCCTCGAGGTCCGCCAGCACCAGGCGCGTGCCGGGAAGAAGTTCTCCCTGAAGAATGAGTTCGCGAATAAGATTGTAGGCCTGAAGGGACTTTACGGTGGACGTTTTTGTCATGAGTTGAGCCTGCCGGGAAAATTGAAGAGTCTGATCTTTACCCAGAACAAATATCGGGGGAAAGAGTATACTGAAAAGTGTTTTTTTGTCAAAACAAAATTCATAATAAATTTTATGAACTTTTTTATAAAATCAGTTGACAAAATATTCCCGATCAGACTACGGTGGAGCAAACATAATTAAGGAGGCTTTCCATGGTCAGAAAACTGGGTGTTGCGTTACTGGGAGCTCTTTTGGTATGCGCCGGCAGTGTGAACAACGGCTTTGCGGCGGAAAAAATCCTTAAGGTCGGGGTGGGCGACGCCATCGACTCCGACGCGGGTGTCTTTACCCAGAAGTTCAAGGAAATCGTGGAGCAGAAAACCAACGGCGCGGTGGAAGTGCAGATCTTCCCCAACTGCTCGCTGGGCGATGAAGGCGAAATGTTCCAGAACGTGCGCCGCGGCACGCTGGATCTTACCTGCATAGGCGTGGGCAACGCCGTGCCCTTCGTGTCTCCGCTCGGCGTGTACACGCTGCCGTACCTGCTCACGACGGATGAGGAAGTGGTGAAGGCCACCACGGGCGACATGTTCAACTACTTCAATGAAGCGGCCATCAAGCGCGGCGGCGTGCGCATTCTCGGTCACTGCTACACGAACTTCCGCTACCTGACGAACTCCGTCAGACCCGTGAAGAAGCTGGAAGACGTGAAGGGCCTCAAGATCCGCGTTCCCGCCAGCAAGATCAACGTGGCCACCTACCAGGCCTGGGGCGCCAATCCCGTTCCCATGGGCTGGGCTGAAACCTTCACCGCGTTGCAGCAGGGCGTGGTCGACGGTCAGGACAACCCCTACGTGGTGAACTACACCACCAAGATTTACGAAGTGCAGAAGTATCTGACGGAAGTGCATCATCAGTATTCTCTGCAGCCCCTGTTCATCGGCGAAAAGCACTTCAAGAAGCTGAGCCCCGAACTGCAGGCCGTGCTCACTGAAGCCGGCATGGAAGCTCAGATGTACATTCTTGAATGGCAGAAGGAAAACAGCGTAAAGGCCCGCGACGCCATGGCTGCCGCCGGCATGCAGATCGATACGCTGGAAGACGAAGCCGAATGGGAAAAGCGGGCCCGTTCCATCTGGCCTGAATTCTACGACTTCGTCGGCGGCAAGGAAGTCATCGACATGGTGCTTACGGCCATAGCAAAATAGCTTGAAAACAGGGGAGGGTGATCGTCACGCTCCCCTTTTCTTTCTGGAACAGGGAGACAGTATGACCGCGCAAGTTGTCTATCGTATTCTGGACAGACTGGAGTGCTATCTGAGTCAGGCGCTTCTCGTGTTTTTCGTCTGCGTCATTTTCGCTCAGACCGTGCTTCGCAGCTGTTTCGACATCGTTCTTCCGTGGACGGAAGAAATTTCAAGATTCTCATTCGTATGGTTCGTTTTCTTCGGCGCTTCGTTTGCGGCCAGACTGTGCGCCCATAACCGAGTGACCATTCAGTTCAAGCTCTTTCCGGAATGGGTGGGAAAGTTCTCCATGCTCATTACGGACGTCATATGGATCGTCTTCAACTGCATGATGATCAAGATGAGTCTTGTCATCATCGCCGACATGCATGAATTTCCGTATCTTTCCCCGGCCATGGAAATATCCATGGAATATGTGTACTGGATATTCCCCATCGCCTTCGGCCTGATGAACATCCGCATTCTTCAGGTCAACTATATCCGCTACATTCTCAAGCAGGAAATCGAAGACCCCGACAAAGTCGATGCCGAGGCCTATGAAGAACTTACCGTTTCCTGCGCTCCCATAGAATTTCCCGGCGAAAAGAAGGAAGGAGGCCAGAAATGACCGCTCCCGTGCTGCTTTTCAGTTCTTTCGGCGTGCTGCTGCTCATGGGCGCGCCCATTACGCTGGCGCTTTCCGCCTCCGCGGCCCTTACCTATATTTTCGTGGGGCAGGAGCTGACCACCCTTGTGCAGATCGCCTTCTCCTCGGTCAACAGTTTCCCCATCATGGCGCTTCCGGCCTTCGTTCTTGCCGGCGCGCTCATGGAAAGCGCGGGCATTTCCCGCCGCATCGTGGGCGTGGCTGAGCACATGATCGGCCGCATGAACGGCGGCCTTGCCATCACCACCGTGCTTGCCTGCGTGTTCTTCGGCGCCATTTCCGGTTCCGGCCCGGCCACCACCGCCGCCGTAGGCATGCTCATGATTCCGGCCATGGTCAAGCGCGGCTATGCCAAGGACTACGCGGCCACGGCCGTGGCCACGGCGGGCGGCATCGGCATCATCATTCCGCCCAGCATTCCCATGGTCATCTACGGCGTCTGCGCTCAGGCCTCCATCACCAAGATGTTCCTCGGCGGCGTGTTCCCCGGTCTTATTTTCGCTCTTTCCCTCATCATCGTGCATCTGGTTCTGTGCCGCGGCAAGGATCTCACCCAGGGCATGGAAGCGTTCTCCCTCTCCGGGCTGCTCAAGAGCCTCAAGGACGGCTTCTTAGCCATCATGGCGCCCGTGCTCATCCTCGGCGGCATCTACAGCGGTATGTTCACGCCCACGGAAGCGGCCATCGTGGCCATCTTCTACACGCTGTTCGTCGGCATATTCATTTATAAGGAACTGTGCTTCAGCGCCTTCCTGAAGTCGCTGGAAACCACCTGCTGGATCACCGGCCGCGTGCTCATCATCATGTTCGCCGCCTATTCCTTCGGCAGACTCCTGGTTCAGTACCAGATTCCCACGGTCATCGCGGAAGGCATGCTGTCCATTTCCACGAGTCCCATCGTCATCTGGGGCATGGTCATCGCCTTCCTGGTGTTCCTCGGCATGTTCATGGAAACGCTTGCCATCATCATGCTGGTCACGCCCGTGCTGCTGCCCGTGATGACCAGTATCGGCGTGGATCCCATCCACTTCGGCGTCGTGCTGGTCTGCTGCTGCGCCATCGGCTTCTCCACGCCGCCGCTCGGCGAGAACCTCTTCGTGGCCTCCGGTATTTCCGGCGTTTCCCTCGAAAGGCTTTCGGCCAGAGCCCTGCCTTTCTGCCTGATGAATATCGTGGCCATCATCATTCTGGCGGCCTTCCCCGGCATCATCATGTGGCTGCCCAACCTTTAATTGTCTGTGATGCCTGTGCCTGATCCCTGTGGCCCGGAAAAAAATATAAAATTTTATAAAATATTTTATAAAATATATTGACTTCCACCACAGTCAGGCATAGGTTGATTTCAACGAAGAATCATCATTCCTGTAAGGAGGAAACTCATGGAATTTCTGAAGAAAGCTACTAAGAGCACGGAACAGAACAGCCAGGAAGCCCGCGATGTCGTCCTCAAGGTTCTTGCGGACATCAAGGAAGGCAAGGAAGAGGCCGTTCGCGAGCTCGCCCGCAAGTTCGATAAATGGGAAGGCGACTTCATTCTCAGCGAAGAAAAGAAGAAGAAGCTCATCGACTCCGTTCCCGAACAGGTGAAGAAGGATCTTCAGTTCGCTCACAAGCAGGTTTCCACCTTTGCCAAGGCGCAGAGAGAAAGCCTGAAGGAATTTGAAACGGAAGTGACTCCCGGCATCCGCCTCGGTCAGAGAATCCTTCCCATGGACGTGGCCGGCTGCTACGTTCCCGGCGGCCGTTTCGCCCATGCCTGCTCCGCCATCATGAGCGTGGCCACCGCCAAGGCTGCCGGCGTTCCCTTCGTCATCGCCGCCACCCCGCCCCGCGGCGAGTCCATCGACCCCGCCGTGTGCTATGCCATGGAACTTTCCGGCGCCGACATCATCCTTGAAATGGGCGGCATTCAGGCCATCGCCACCATGGCGTACGGTCTGTTCACCGGCAAGCCCGCCAATATTCTGGTCGGTCCCGGCAACGCCTTCGTGGCCGAAGCCAAGGCCGTTCTCAACGGCACCGGCCACTGCGGCATCGACGTGTTCGCCGGTCCCACCGAATCGGGCATCATCGCCGACGAAACGGCCGATCCCATGACCGTGGCCATCGACCTTCTTTCTCAGGCCGAACACGGCTACAACTCCCCGGTGTGGCTCTTCACCACCAGCCGCGAACTGGGCGAAAAGGTGGCTGAACTCATGCCGAAACTCTGCCAGGACATGCCCAATCCCGACGTGCCCGCCACCTCCTGGGCCGACTACGGTGAAATCATTCTCTGCGAAGACCGCGAAGAAGCCGCCCGTGTGTCCGACCTGTACGCTCCCGAGCACATCCAGGTCATGGCCAAGGATCTCGATTGGTGGACCGGCCGTCTGCGCTGCTACGGCTCCATGTTCCTCGGCGAAGGCAGCACCGTGCCTCAGGGCGACAAGTGCTCCGGCACCAACCACATTCTGCCCACCAAGAGAGCCGGCTACTTCAGCGGCGGCCTGAACGTGCACAAGTTCCTCAAGATCTGCACCTATCAGGAAATCTCCAAGGAAGCCAACGACATCATCAGCCCCGTGGCTTCCCGCCTGTCTCGTGTGGAAGGCATGGAAGGCCATGCCCGCGCCTGCGACTGGCGTCTGACGAAGTTCTTCCCCGAACGGGAATGGGACTTCCATGTGTACAAGCATCCCAAGTATTAATTATATCTGACGCATCGCCGGACCGTCGCCCGATGTCATCGCCTGCATGAAGCGGAAGCGACCGGTTTGTGGAACCCCTGCCCGGAAGAGACGCATCATGCGGGGCGGGCGCCGGTCCGGCAATAAAACAGAGGCCTTTCAAGCAGATAAGGGAGTAAGAGCATGCTTGTTTTCAAGAAGGACTTTACGCAGCAGGAACCGATTCCGGAACAGGGTATAGAGAAGGCCATTGAAGTGCTTCGTTCCGGAAGACTGCACCGTTACAATCTTCTGCCCGGCGAAAAGGGGCTGGTGTGTGAGCTGGAAGAAAAGTTTGCGGCCTACATGGGCACGAAATACTGCCTGGCCTGCGCTTCCTGCGGATCATCCCTGTTCCTGGCCCTGAAGAGTGTCGGCGTACGTCCCGGCGACAAGGTTCTCTGCAATGCCTACACGCTGGCGCCCGTGCCCGGAGCCATCGAACATTGCGGCGCGCAGACCGTTCTGGTGGACATTCTCGACGACTACACCATCGATACGGACGATCTTGCCGCCAAGGCGGAATCTTCCGGCGCCCGTTTCCTCATGCTTTCCCACATGCGCGGCCACATCGCCCGCATGGACAAGGTTATGGAAGTGTGCGAACGCTACAACCTTGTGCTCATTGAAGACTGCGCCCATACCATGGGAGCCACCTGGGACGGCAAAAAGAGCGGCACCTTCGGCAAGGTGGGCTGCTACAGCACCCAGACCTACAAGCACATGAACTCCGGCGAAGGCGGCCTGCTCGTGACCAATGACGACGAGGTCATGGCAAGAGCCATCATTCATTCCGGTTCGTACATGATCTACGGCACCCATACTTCCCGTCCTGCCCTGGAAGCCTTTGAAGAAGTGAAGTGGGTCACTCCCAACTTCTCCATGCGCATGGATCACCTGCGCGCCGCGCTGCTTCTGCCGCAGCTGGAAAAGCTGGACGTGCAGTGCAGACGCTGGAACGAACTGTACGATCATACGGAAGCGCTGCTCCGTCAGATTCCGGGGATCAGCTGCCCGCCCCGCGACAGCCGCGAATACTATGTAGGAAGCTCCATCCAGTTCAATATCGACGGCGCCTCCGTCGACTTCATCCGTGCGTTCCTGGCGAAAACCGCCGAACGCGGGGTGCAGATCAAGTGGTTCGGCAATGACGTGCCCGTGGGCTTCACCAGCAGCTACGACAGCTGGCGCTACATTCCCGATCTGCCCGATCTTCCCAACACGAAGAAAGTTCTCGCAACCATGTGCGATATGCGTCTGCCCCTGACGTTTACCACCGAGGACTGCGATCTTATTGTGGCCATCATCCGCGAAGTTCTCGAAGAGCTTCGCAAGTAACGTTTCTTCCTCAGTCTGTTCATCCCATTCAGGAGCGAATCATGAATCTCGCCAAGTTCCCCCGCCGCGGCTACGTCAAGGAAGCAACCCCCATCGAATATCTGCCCAATTTCTCCAAGGCTCTGGGCAACAAGGTCAACGTGTACATCAAGCGTGACGACCTGCTTCCCGGCTGCGCCGGCGGCAACAAGACCCGTAAGCTCGACTTCAGCATCGCCGACGCTCTGGCTCAGGGCGCCGACACCATCATCACCTGCGGCGCCGTGCAGTCCAACCACTGCCGTCTGACCCTCGCCTGGGCCGTGCATGAAGGCCTCGACTGCCATCTGGTGCTCGAAGAACGCGTGAAGGGCAGCTACAACCCCGAAGCTTCCGGCAACAACTTCCTGTACCACATGCTCGGCGTGAAGAGCATCACCGTGGTGCCCGGCGGCTCTCCCATGATGGAAGAAATGGAAAAGGTGGCTGCCAAGCTCCGCGCTGAAGGCAAGAAGCCCTACATCGTGCCCGGCGGCGCCTCCAACAAGATCGGCGCTCTCGGCTACGTTTCCTGCGCTCAGGAAATCATGCAGCAGATGTTTGAAATGGGCCTGAACTTCGACCACGTCGTCGTGCCCAGCGGCAGCGCCGGCACCCACGCCGGTATGATCGCCGGTTTCTACGGCAACAACATGGACATCCCCATGTCCGGCATCGACGTGAGCCGTCCCGGCGACGTGCAGCAGGGCATCGTGCATAAGCTTGCTCAGGAAACCCTGGACTACATCGGCGCCGGCGTGCAGCTTCCCAAGGAAAAGGTCGTCTGCTTCGGCGACTACTATCAGCCCGGCTACTCCATCCCGAACGACGGTATGGTGGAAGCGGTGAAGATGCTTGCCCAGACCGAAGCCATCCTGCTTGACCCCGTGTACAGCGGCAAGGCCATGGCCGGCATGATCGACCTCATCCGCAAGGATTACTTCCCCAAGGGCGCCAACGTGCTCTTCCTGCACACCGGCGGCTCTCCGGCGCTGTACGCCTACCTGCCCACTTTCCGCTAATCGTCGGCGGATAGTACCATACGACGGGCTCTTCTCCCTGTCCCCCCCCTCTTCAGGTTCTTCCCCCAGAATCTGAGGAGGGGCCTTTTTTTTATATGGTTCAAGCGCCGGGCCCTGGAGCCGCCGGAGGGAGGGGGAGGCGGGGATGCGTCTGCCGTACTAGGGGAGGAAATCGGGGATTCGCCGCCGGGAAATCGCCCGGGGGCGCAGGCGGGCGGCTTCCGAGTGCCTTGCGTTCCCGCCATCCCATTTTCCGCAGGGCAGGCGGCGACGGCATACATGGCGGAATCTCAGGGCGCGGCGCGTGGCGTTTTTCGAGCGCGGTGCGGGGGGGGGAGTCCCGGCGGGGGCTTGGTGGAAAAACGCGTCTTTTCTGAGGCGGAGGGATGGGGCGACTCGGCGCGCCGTTTCCTGCGCTCCGGGGCGGATACGCGGCGCTTCAGGCCGGAGCATAACGAAAGAGGGCAGCCTTTCGGGGCTGTCCTCTTCATGTGTTGCAGGCGGAATGCGTCGGGATCGAGGCCGCAGAACGTCGGGTTTCGCGGGCGCAGGGCAGGGCCCGGCGGAACTCAGGGGAGGGGGAGAGCTGCGGCGCTCAGGTCTGTTTCGGTGTGCTTCGGCTTTCTGCAGGCGCGGCGGAAACGGCAGGGCCTTTTCCGTCGCCGCCAATCAGGCCTTCTTCGCTTCCTTTTCCAGCTCCACCTTCAGGCGGGCTTCCGCGTTGGCGTTGAGCTTCTTCAGTCTGGCGAGGTAGGCGTCGCGGTTGACCAGCGGATGGGGATCGGAAGGCTTCAGGGCGCGGATGGCGGGAATCAGTTCCGCAAGGCCGGAGGAGAAGGGATGCGCCGTGAGGTCCACCTCGATGCCGAGATCATCACCGCTCAGGCGTTCCATGCTCTTCAGGTAGGCGCGCACCTGATCGGAGCTTTCAATGGCGTTCAGGCCCTGACCGCCCACGGTGACGGCCTTCCAGCTCTTGTCGCCGCGGCGCACGTCGTACATGTACGATGCCGTGCCCCAGGTGTGACCGGGGGTTTCCAGCAAGGTGAACTCGCTGTCGCCGCAGACCAGTTTTTCGCCGTCGCGGGCCACGACGTCCTTCTGTTCAAGCATGGTCCATTCTCTGTGGGTGCCCTTGCTTTCCTTGGCGTAGCGGAAGGCTTCGTTCCAGCCGCGTTCGGACATCACGAAGCGGGCGTTCTTCAAAAGCGGCTTCAGGCGGTAGTAGCCGCCCACGTGGTCGAAGTGGCCGTGCGTCATGAGCACCATTTTGATGTCGTCATGCGCGATACCGACCTTGCCGAGGTTTTCCAGCAGCACGTCCACATAGGGTTCGTGGGTGGTGTCGATGAGCACCCAGCCGTCGCTGGTTTTGACGGCCCAGGAGGACACCCAGGCAATGCCGACCTGCCAGACGTTGTCGAAGGCCTGATACGGTTCGATTTTCTGGGCCGCGGGATCATCTATCCAGGCATCCAGAGCCTGAGGAGCCTTTTTGTCGGAGCCGAGCTGGGAGAAGAGCTTGTTGACTTCCGTCTGACTCGGAGCGGCTCCGGCAGAGGCAAGGAAGGCGGGGCACAGCGCGGCTCCTGCGGTGCAGCAGCCGAGAGCAAGAAATTTGCGGCGGGAAAGGTTTTTCATGGAATGATCCTTTTATGAGGGGTAAGGAATGATGTTTGTTTGATAAGTATATACACATAGCGACACTTCAACAAGAGGATGAAACACTTTGTTACGCTATTTAATCTGCCGCAAGGATGAAGCGGATGAATGAAGTCAGCGGCCGACCTGCACCCGGCTGTATTCGAGTGCTTTGCGGGAGGTGGCAGGGGCTGCGGAGAAGGCACGAACCCACGGGCCGGAGGGGTGGGGCATCGAGGGGGGGATGCGCCCGGCGAAACGGCGGAAAGAGATGGGCGGGGATTTTGGAAGGGGATAGCGCGGAAAGCTGCGGAGGCGAGGGCCCCCGGGAGTCTGGAGGGGAGCCGGGGAACGGGAGGCGCGGAGAAGGTGCGGCGGGAAATCGCGGGGGGAGGAGGGGAAAGGACGTGGGTAAAGCAGGGCGAAGCGGAGCTGCGTGCTGCTGAAAGGGAGAGGGGAATCCGGGAGCGGGCGCGGCACAGGAAAGGGCGGCTATGCGACGGGGAAGGAAAGAGGCTTTGACTTCTGCGTCCCGGAAGGGGAACGCGCGCCGGCATTGCGGTTTTTCGGGGAATGACATACGCTCACCGCAGGCCCGATCGCGCCCTCCGCGCCGCCGTGATGCCGAAGAATCTTTCCCGAGGAGCCGCTTATGAAACGCGTTCCCCTTGTGCTGTCCCTTCTTCTTTTTCTGCCTTCTTCCGGCGCGGCGTTCTGTTTCGAGCCGTCGAAACCGTTCTGCCTGATAAGCTTCGGAGCCTTCGAGTCCTTTGAGGAGTACGAAAGCTGCCGCCTTGAACTGGAAAAATATGGGAAGGAGCTTGGGGACTATGCGCGCTGCCTTGTAAACGAGGTGGAAGAGAAGCGGGAGGAGGCGCTTGACGCCTTCAATGACCGGGTGAACAGGACCAATCTGAGGCGCTGAACGCGTTTTTCCGGTCTTTCTGCTCGACTCGATGCGGGGCTTTCAGCCCGGGGAAGTCCGTCCGCTGGACAGGGGCGCGATTGACCGCGCCCCCGGGCATCAGTCGGCGCGTTCGATGACGAGCGTGTCTCCGTTTCCGGCATGGGAGAGCGCGTCCATGCTGCCCGAGGTGATGTGCCCGAGCTTCACCAGACTCTGGGACCAGGAGTAGTCCCGGTAGAAGATGGCCAGATTGCCCCACGGTTCGTAGTAGGCCAGATCGCCGCGCACAGGCTCGAAGCCTTCCGGCTCGCCGCTGGTGGACAGCCGTTCAGGCAGATCGCTGATCTTTTCCGTGCTGTTGAAGTCCTGCAGCGGCAGACGCAGGGGCAGAAGCGCCTGAAAATCGCGTGCCGCCGCGCCGTCGGCAAGTTCGGCCGTCAGTTCGCTGCCGTTGATGAGCAGTCTGACGCGCTGCACTTCGGCGGCCTCGGCCCGGCAGGAGAGCACGACGGCGGAAAGAACGAGAAGAGAAGTGATGATCCGGTGAAGCATGGCGTTTCCTCCGTATGGGGCGGCGTTCGGCCGCGCAGGCTGCGCGTTCCGGCGCATGACGGTTCCGGCAGTCCGGACATCCGGAAGCCGTCCTTTTGAACTCTTATCATCGTTGTAGAGGAGAGGCGGGCAGGGAGCAAATACTTATTCCGCATGCCTTCCATGCCTGAAAGACATGGAAGAGGAACGCTCCCCACCGAGCGGGCATTTTTCCGTGCCCGGAACCTGGGGGCTGCCCCTCGAAACACATCCGTTTTCAAGTAAAGCTTGAAGGATCGCGTGGTGTTTTTCCGCGCCGCGTCTCCTTTGCCGGGCATCTTTTTTGAGAAGCTTTCCCGTCGTTTCCTCCCTTTCTTCCTCTGCGTGCCCCGCCCCCCGCCCGCCGTAACCGGCCGTCCCCGCGTTTTCGCGCTGCTCCTCCGCCCGTTTCCCATCCGCCATCCCTTCTCCGCGTTCTTCTCCACCTTCCTTCTTTCTTCCTTCCTCCTGCCACTCCTCTCGCGCCTTCGATTCTCCATCCCTCTCTCTTCCTTCTTTCTTCTTATTCTTCTCTCTCTCTTTCCCCCCCCCCACAGCATCCTTCCGGGAAACTTTTTCTCTGCGTCGCCTGTGCCGCAGTGGCTGCGACGCTTACGTTCTCCGGAAAAGGGATGTTTTTCCGGTCGTGCGGAACGCGCGGTCACGGAACGCAAACGGCGCGCTGCCCGCATCCCTGCGGTTTTCGGCAGGGCGCACAGCAGGAGGAGACGTCATGGAAGAAGTCATCAGCGACATATTCGGCAGCTATGCGGGGCTGGTTCTTTCGATCATGGGGGTGTGCGCGGCCGTATCCGCGCTTCTGCCCGCGCCTTCGGAAACGAGCGGAACGCTGTACCGCGTGATCTATCGCGTGCTGAACGTGCTTGCCGCCAACGTGGGCCGCGCCCGGAACGCCGACGAGACTTCCGGCAGCGGGAAGGCGGCATGACGTGGACTGGAAAACGCTGGCGGCCGCGCTTTTGCGTCTCGCGCAGGCCGTTCTTGAGGCGATGCGCGACCATCGCCGCCGGAACGTGCGTGATCGCGCTCGTGCTGACGGCGCAGGGCTGCTCCTTGAGCAGCTCGGAAAGCGTGCCGACGCTGCCGGTGCTCGCGAGTCTTCGCAGGCTGTCCCTCGACGGGACGCCGGGCCTGTGGATGAGTGAGGACGACGCCGGGCGTCTTGCCGTGTGGATTTACGATGTAACGGGAGAGGACGGGCGGTGAACGAAAGTATTCTGCTCGGCGTCATTTCGGCGCTGTGGCTCATTGTGGCAGGGGCGGGCGGGTATGCGATCCGCCGCATTCACGAAAAGCTGGATACGCTTGTGGTGCATCAGACAGGCTGCATCAAGTCCTTTGCGGACAAGAAGAGCAATGCCGAGGATCACCGGGAGTTCTTCAGGCGTACCGACGATCATGAGCGCCGTCTCATCCGTCTGGAGTCCGGCCTGGATCAGCAGCGCTGCATGAAGGAGTGACATGACGAAGCTTACGCCGAAACAGCAGAGATTCGTGCAGGAATACCTCATTGATCTGAATGCGGCGGCGTCGGCGAGAAGGGCGGGCTACAGCGTGCGCAGCGCGGATGCCGCCGCCAGAACGGGCAGTCGCCTGCTCCGGCAGGAGGCCGTGCGCACGGCCATACGCCGCGCCATGCTGGAGCGGCAGAAGCGCACGGAAATCACGGCGGACTATGTGCTTTCCAACCTCATGGAGATTGTGGAGCGTTCCATGCAGCGCGCTCCCGTGCTTTCTCGCCGCGGCGAGCAGCTTGTGGACGGCGAAGATCGTCACGTCTGGCGTTTCGACGGCAGAACCGCAAGCCGCGCGCTGGAACTCATGGGCAGGCATCTGGGCATGTTTGCCGAGCATGCGCGCACGCCCGTAAGCGGCGATCTTTCCATCAGCTGGGAGGGCGGACAGGCGCAGAGCAGCGCGCCGAAGCCTTCGCCGTCCGACGGCGAGAAGGAGGCCGCCGCCGGGGAAATCGCGGATCGCATGTCGTGCGGGCCGGGCTCACCGCCCTCCGCGCCGTCCGATCCATCCGGGGGTCCCGCATCCCCCGCATCGCCCGCATCCCCCGTGTTTCCTGCGGCCCCCGCGGTTTTCACCCCCCTTGCGCCCTCCGCGGACTCTTCATGCTCCGCGCCGCCCGCACCTTCGGAAACGGACAACGACACGCTGCGCTTTGCCTTTGATGCCGGGCGCGGAGGAGAAACAGCATGACCATAACCATACCGTACCGGCCGCGCTATCCGAACGTGCACCGGGAACTGGAAGCGCACCGCTTCGTGGTGCTGGTGGCGCACAGGCGCTTCGGCAAAACGGTGCTTGCGGTGAATCATCTTTTGAAGGCTGCGCTCACCTGCCGCAGGGAGCGGGGCGTGTTCGCCTACGTTGCTCCGTACCGCAATCAGGCCAAGCAGATCGCCTGGAGCTATCTCAAGCACTATTCCGCGCCCGTGCCCGGCCGCGAGGTGAACGAGGGCGAGCTTTCCGTGCGCCTTCCCGGCGGTTCCACGGTGCGTCTTTTCGGGGCGGACAATCCGGACGCGCTGCGCGGCCTGTACTTCGACGGCGTGGTGCTCGACGAAGTGGCCCAGATGAAGCCCGAGGTGTGGCGGGAAATCGTGCAGCCCGCGCTGGCCGACCGCAGGGGCTGGGCGCTCTTCATCGGTACGCCCAAGGGCGTGAATCTTTTTTCCGAGCTGTACGCCTTTGCGCGCGAGGCCATGAATCCGGCTTCGCCCCGCTTTGATTCCGCCTGGACGGCGCTGTGCTTCCACGTGGATGAGACCGGCGCGCTGGATCCCGATGAGGTGGCCCGGCTGCGCCGCGAGCTTTCCGACAACGCCTGGCGGCAGGAAATGCTGTGCGACTTTTCGGCGTCGGCGGACGACACGCTCATTCCCATCGACCTTGTGACCGATGCCTGCGCCCGCCGTCTGCCCTTTGAGGACATGAAGAACATGCCCGTGGTCATGGGCGTGGACGTGGCGCGCTTCGGCTCCGACTCTTCGGTGATCTTCGCGCGGCGGGGCCTTCAGGCGCTTTCGCCCGTGGTGCTGCACGGGCTGGACAACATGGAGCTTGCCGACCGCATCGCCTCGGAAATCGCAAGGCTGCGGCCGGACGCCGTGTTCATCGACGCCGGTCAGGGGCAGGGCGTGATCGACCGGCTCAGGCACATGGGACACGAGGTGGCGGAAGTGCCCTTCGGCGGACGCGCGCTGGCGGAAGGGCGCTTTGTGAACCGCCGTTCGGAAATGTGGTTCGCCCTTCGCGAATGGCTGAAGGCGGGCGGCTGTCTGGACGTTTCGGGCGGGCATGGCGCAAGGCTCAAGTCGGAACTTTCCGTGCCGCGCTACTGGTACGACGGCGCGGGGAAAATCGTGCTGGAACCCAAGGACCGCATACGCGAAAGGCTCGGCGCCTCGCCCGACATTGCGGACGCGCTGGCCCTGACCTTTGCCGCGCCCGTGGGGCTGTGCCGCCCGACCGTCGGGGGCGATCCGGGCCGAAGCCGCGATTCGCACGGCTTTCTCTACGGCTGGGGAAGCGGACGCGGATCGGAAGGAGGAGCGTTCTGATGCAGGAAGAGAAAAGAGACGCCGCGCGCTATGTGTTCACGCAGGCCGTTTCCAGAGAGGAGCGCCTGCTGCCGTGGAGGAAGATGCAGGCCGAGGGCCTTGCGCACGCCGTGCTTTGGAACGTCTGCGAGCCTTCGGAAGAGGACTGGCTCGGCCTTGCCGATCCGGAAAAGACGCTGCTCTGCCTTGTGCGCACGGAATCCGGCGAGCTTGCCGCCGCGCTGTGGGTGATTCCCAGCGGGCTGTGCGGCACGGTGCACTTTGCCCTGTTCCGCGCGTTTCGCCCGGATGCGGTGAACATGGGCAGACAGGCCATGCGCTGGCTTTTCGATGCCTGGCCCTTTGCCGCGCTTGCCGCGGTGTTTCCCGCCGCGTACCGGCACCTGCCGCCCTTCATCGAACAGCTGGGCTTCCGGCTCTGGCCCGAGGTGTTTCCTTCGGCCTGCCCCATGCCCACGAAGACGCATCCCGGTCGATGTTCCGACATGCGCTTCGCCCTGCTGTGCCGCGGTGACGTGCCGGGATAGAGTGACATTGTTGCCGGCCCGGCGAAAAAGGCGCGACGGCTTTTCCAGGTGCTTCGGGCGCGGCTTTTCAACGACAGGAACAAGGGAGGTACTATGGGAGGCATTTTCAGCGGACTTTTCGGCGGCGGAAGCCATGGCCCTTCGGTGATCACCTATGAAGCCGAAGACGCGCCGAAGGAAGCGGAGCAGGAGGCGGAAAGCGCGGCTCTGCGCGACGAGGAGCAGAGGAAGCTCAAAAGACGCAGACAGATGGGCGGCACCGTGCTCACCTCGCCTCTCGGAACGACGGGTTCCGTGGCGAGCACGGGATCGGGCCTGCTCGGCCGCAGGGGGTAGGACATGGGCGTGGACATCAGGGAGCTGAAGCAGCTGGTTTCGCACCTTGAGGGGCTGCGCGAGAAAAGGCTGGCCCAGCAGTACGAGATAGGCAGACTCATTCTTCCTTCCCGCGGGCTGTTCCGCGGCGAGGAAACCGAATGTCTGCGCAGCGCCGATCTTCTGAATCCTGCGGCGCAGCGCGCGCTCAGAAAGGCCGCGGCGGGCATGACGCAGGCCGTCACGCCATCGTCCGAGGCATGGTTCCGCCACGCCTTTCTTTCCCGAAAGGACAGGGAAACGCCCTTTGCCGGGGAATATGTGGACGCCGTGGACGCCAGAATCCGCACCGTTCTTTCCGACGGCGCCTTCTATCAGGCCGTGCACGCCTTCAACAAGGAGCTGCTTGCCTTCGGCTGCGCGCTTCTTTCCTGCGAAGCCTCGCCGCTTACGGTGGCGCGCTTTTCCTGCCAGACCTGCGGCACCTATGCCGTGGCGCTGGACGAGGATCGCCGTCTCTCCTGCGTGGTGCGCCGCGTGAAGATGACGCCGCGGGAAATGGCCGGCCGCTTCGGCCGGGAAAAGCTTTCCTCCCTCACGGCGACCATGCTGAAAACGCGTCCCTACGAGCCTGTGGACGTGGTGCATGTGGTGCAGAAGCGCGAGGAGCGCGACGAGCGGCGCGCCGACGCCCTCAACATGCCCTTTGCCTCGTTCTGGTACGAGGAGAACGGTACGGGCCTGCTTTCCGAGGGCGGTTTCCGCTCCATGCCGTTCTTCTTCACGGTGTGGGAGGAGGCGCGGGGCGTGTACGGCACGGGGCCCGGCGATGAGGCGCTTGCCGATCAGAAGGGGCTTGAGGCCTGGGAAATGCGCAAGGCCGTGGGCATCGAGAAGATGATCGACCCGCCGCTTCTTGCGCCGGGCACGCTGAAGCGCCACGTGAAGGCTTCGCCGGGCGAGGTGGTGAGCGACGTGTCCTTCGGGCAGAGCAATGCGCTCCGGCCTCTTTACGAGGTGAATTTCGGCTCGGCCGTGCAGCATGTGCGGGAAGAGGTCAATCAGATCGCCCTGCGTCTTGAGGACGTGATGATGGCGAACATCTTCGCCAACATGAGCCTGGAAACGCGGCCCGCGGGCATGACCATGACCGAGTACATGGACAGACGCCGCCGCAGCGCGGAGCTCATGGGGCCCACGGTGTCGGCCTACGAGCCGCGGGTGCTCGGCCCGCTCATCGAGCGCGTGTACGAGCTTCTGGACGAGGCCGCGCTTCTGCCGCCGCCTCCGCCCGGGCTTTCGGACTGGGCGTCGCTCACGGTGTCGTATCAGTCGCCCATGGCCCAGATGCTGGAGCAGTCCGGCGCGGTGGCCGCGGGGCAGTTTCTGGAGGAGGTGCTGCCGCTGGCGCAGGCCTCGCCGCAGATTCTGGACAAGATCGACGCCGATCAGCTGGTGGACGAGCTGGCGCAGCGCATGGGGGTTCCGGCTTCCATCATCCGTTCCGACGAAGAGGTGGCGAAGATCCGGCAGGAGCGCGAACAGGCGCAGCAGGCCGCGGCCGCCGAGGCGTCGTTTGCCTCCGGCGCGCAGGAAATCGCGCGCATAGGCGGCGTGAAGACGAAGGACACCGTGGCCGGCGCGCTGCTCGACGCCGCAGGAGGCGGAGCATGATGGAAACGCACGCGGAAAGCGCGGCCGCCCGCGCGGAAGAAGAGGAGCGCGAGCGCCGCGACTGGTTCGACATGATGCGGTGCGAGGCGGCCTTCCGGGTATGGGTGCGTCTTCTTGAGGAAATGGGCGTGGGACGGCTCATGGTTTCGGAAGAGGACATGCGCATGCGCAACATTGCCGATCAGATTCTCGACCGCATGGCCGCCGCCGACCCCGACATCTATCTGCGCGTGATGCGCACTCTGAAACGGCTCTGAGCAAAGGAGAGGAGCATGAACGACTTTTCCGTGGAAAGCACGCAGACTCCGGTGTCGGCCCCGGCCCCGGAACAGTTCGCCTCCGGCATGACGGCCGCCGACGACTGGCGCGCGTCTCTGCCCGAATCGTGGGCGGACAAGCTGCGCGACGTGGCGGATCCGGACGAGGCCGCCGAGGCGCTGGAACGCGGCCTTGCCTATCATCCGGCAACAAGGGCGGAGGACATCAGACTGGAGCTGCCCAAAGACTTCTCCGGTCATGTGGACAGGGACGTGCAGCAGCATTTTCGCGAGCTGTGCGTGCAGGAAGGCATCACGCCCGCCCAGGCGCAGGCCCTCGTGGACTGGCAGATCGGCGCGGAAAGGCAGATGCGCGAGCGCCTTGTGGAGGAGGGAGCGGCACAGCTTCGCCGCAGCTGGGGCGCGCGCTTTGAGCAGAACCGTTCCGAGGCCCTCCGCGCCTTCTCCGCGCTGGATCGGCGCATGGGCGGGGCGCTTTCCTCCTCGCCTGCGGGCCGGAGCATGGCGAACGATCCCTCGTTCGTCCGCGCCTTCTATGAAATCGGCAGACTTCTTTCGGAAGACAGTCTTTCCGCAGGCATCACGCCCGCCGCGGGCATGATGCGCGAAACGGCGGAAGAAACCTATAACGGCATGTTCAGGGGGGAATAACCTATGGCCATTGCTCAGACTCTGCATGAAATCGCGCTGGACAAGGCAAGAAAGCGTCCGGAACTGGTGGACTTCCTCACCGAGGAGGCTCCCATTCTGACGCTGCTCAAGTGGATACCCGCCACCCACGGTCTGTGGAACGTGGAAGAGGTGCTCGACAACATCAAGGGCGCAAGCTTCACCGAACTCGGCGCGCCTCTGCCCACCATGAACGCGGAAACCCAGCTCCGTCAGACTTTCGTCAACCTGCTCGGCGGCGAGCTGGAAGTGTCCAAGGACAAGGCCGATCAGTTCGGCGGCGCGCAGAAGTACTTCGCCCGCCGCGAAAACGCCTTCTTCCGCCAGGCGGGCATGGATACGGAACTGGCCATCTGGCGCGACTACTGGCGCAGAGCCGCGCTGAAGCACAAGCTTGTGACCAAGTGCGGTGCCACGCAGAACGCCTATACCGTCATGGTGGTGCGCTTCGATCAGGAGAACAACATCGGCATCTACGATCCCGCCCAGTTCCATCAGGGACGTCTGCTCGATCCTTCTCCCATCAACGGCGGCAATCTCTACCATCTGCGTTCCCAGACCGGTGTGCTCGGCTACGGCGTGGAATACCGCGGCCGCTTCGGCTGGCAGCTCATCCATCCCGAACGCGCCGTTCACGCCTTCGTGAACGTGGATGCCGAGCATCTGCCCACCCTCGCCCAGATCGAGGACGCCATCGCCGCCGTGCACGGCACCGCGGCCAACACCTTCATTTTCGGGCATCACAAGATCGTGCAGAAGACCTTCTCGGCCATCAAGCAGGCCGACGTCATGTACGTGAACACGGACAATACCATCCAGACCGTGGTGGGCGCGGTGAACGGCGTGCGCATCGTGGGCAGCTACAACCTGCCCGACGGCACCGAAAGCGCCGTGGCCTAGGCGTCCCGGCAGAGACGGGGCGGCCCTCCGCCCCGGTGAAACAAGCATCCGGAGGAAGACATGAGTTTTGCATACGGAAAGGATCACCGCTGGTACGACCAGTATTTTGAAAAGGGCAAGGCCATCAACTCGGCAGGTTTCGTCTGCGCCGAACCTCTGGCCGTGGGCGGGCATCACGGCTCGCTCATGGTCACCGCGGCCGCAAGCGGCAATGTGACGCTCGCCGCTTCCAAGGCGTTCAAGCTCTCCGTGCAGGGCTGCGACACCGAAGACGGCGAATTTGCCGACGTTGCCGGCGCTCCCGAAGTGAGCGTTTCCGGCGCGGCCAGCTTTGAGGACGGCGACATCATCTGCTCGATGGTTTTGCCCGACATGCAGCGCTACGCCAAGATCAGGGTGACTTCGGACACTACCCATTCCGGCAACGTGGACGTGTATCTCACGAGCCTTGCCCGATAGAAGCAGCAGGGGGGATTTTCCCCCCTTCACACAGGAGCAGAGTCTATGCTTACCAGCCGCAACACGATCCAGAGCTATGTGGTCACGCGGGGCGTGCTGAGCTATGCCGTACCCTTTCCTCTGTACGAGAGCTCGGACGTTTCCGTGCTCTGCAACGACGGCTCCGGGGAAGTGACCCTGTCGATGGATGCGGACTATGCCGTGTCCATGACGGAAGGCGGCTCCGGAGGCACGGTCACCCTGAAGGAAGGGCGCGTGCCCGAAGGCGCGACGCTGGTCGTGAAGTCTTCCGTGCCCGAAACGCAGGAACTGGATCTTTCCCACACCTCGGAACTGGACAGCGCGTCCCTCGAGACGGAGCTGGACCGGCAGGTGCAGATGATACAGCAGCTGCGCGACGACGTGGACCGCGCCGTCAAGACTTCGGTCACGGGCGATCTGACGCCCGAAGAACTGCAGGAAAGCCTGTTTCAGGCCAGGGACGAGGCCGTGGCCTCGGCCGGACAGGCGGCCCGGAGCGAGGCGGAGGCCGCCGAGTCGCGGGAACAGGCCGAAGCCTCCGCCGAAAGCGCCGCCGCCGATGCCGAGCGCGCAGAGACCATACGCGATCAGCTGTACGAGCTTTCCGTGACCGTGATTCCGTCGGAAGACAGCACCGGCGCGCAGTACGATCCTTCCACCGGTGAGCTGACCCTCATTCTGCCGCGCGGTCCCAAGGGGGAACGCGGCGAGAGGGGCGAGCGCGGTCTGCAGGGGCCGCAGGGTGAACGCGGTCCGGAAGGCCCGCAGGGGGTGCAGGGGCCACAGGGGATACAGGGGCCGCGCGGCCTTCAGGGCGTTCCGGGCGAGAAAGGCGAAACCGGCCCGCAGGGTCCTCAGGGCGTTGCGGGTGCCACGGGTGCGCAGGGCATCCAGGGCGAGAAGGGGGAAAAGGGCGATCAGGGCGAACGCGGCCCGCAGGGAACGCCCGGCCCGCAGGGCGAACCCGGGGAAAAGGGGCCCATGGGCGACGCGCCGTGGGCCACGGCCTTCGGACAGTTCCGTCTGGAAGGGGCGGATCTGTACATGGACTACGCCGGCGCGGAACCGGAAACCGTGTTCGTCATCAACGACAACGGTGAAATCGAGGTGACGGTATAATGCCTACCATCAATCTGGGGCAGGTACGCCCCGTGTATCGCGGCGAATGGAGTGAGAAGTCGACCTACCGCAGCTACGACTGGGTGACCTTCGACGGCGGAACCTATCTGGCGCTCAAGGATGTGCCCGCCGGCTACGAGCCGGCTTCTCAGGCAGCGTTCTGGACGGTGTTCGGTACGCCCGGCGCTTCGGGCGAAAAGGGGGAAAAGGGCGATACGGGGCCGCAGGGGCCTCAGGGCCCGCAGGGCGAGCAGGGCCCTCAGGGGGAAAAGGGCGAGAAGGGCGATACCGGCGCTCAGGGTCCGGAAGGGCCGCAGGGCCCGCAGGGCATTCAGGGGGAGAAGGGAGAAAAGGGCGAGACCGGAGCCACCGGTCCGGAAGGCCCTCAGGGCCCCCAGGGGCCGGAAGGGCCGCAGGGGCCTGCCGTGGCGCTTTCCGATGCCGTGAACAGCTCTTCCAGCACCACGGCGGCCAGTTCCAAGGCGGTGAAAACGGCCTACGATCGGGCAAGCACCGCCATAACCAATGCCTCCGCGGCCCAGAGCGCGGCCGACGATGCCCAGTCCGCCGCCGATGCGGCCCAGTCCACTGCAAACACGGCCAAAACCACGGCCTCCGCCGCGCTTCCCAAGGCGGGCGGCACCATGACCGGCGCCATCAACATGAACAGCAAGAACATCACGGGCATCAGTCATCTCGTATTTTCCAACAAAGCGGAACTGTGGGTGAGCTGATGGCGACGCTGGCAAAGAAAATTCAGATGAAGAACTCGGCGGGGGCGGCGCAGACGGCGCTCATCTACTCTACCACGACCGAGAGCGGAGAGCCGAACCTGCCCGTGAAGGTGGACGGGGTGCAGGGCTATGCCTGCCTTGTGGGCACGTCCGACACGCGCGCCACGAGCGGACGGGTGAAAAGCTCCGGCGGCGCGCAGTACGCCATAGCCTCAAAAGGCGTGCCCGCCTACGATCACGCGCTGTACACCACAAGCGGCTCGTTCACGGTTCCGGCGAACATCACGAAGCTTCGCGTCACCTGCGTGGGCGGCGGCGCGGGCGGCATGGCGGTTCCCTACAAGGAAGAGGGATCGGGGGCAACATCCGGTACGTATACCTATAGCGGCGTGCAGGGCGGAGAAACGTCTTTCGGCTCCATCAAGGCGGGCGGAGCCGCTTCTTCCGTCCATTCCTACCGGGTGAAGGTGAATTACGACGGAGAGGGCGCATGGGCGAGCACGTCGTGCACCATATTGCAGACAACGGTAAGCGCGGGCAGCACGAACGGCACGTCGTACAGCGGCGGCGCAGCCACGGTGAACGGCGCGGCGGCGCTTGCGCTGGAGCAGCATGACGGCACGGTGGCCGGATATGCCGGAAGCGGCGGCAAGATCGTCCGTGGCGGCGGAGGCATCGACGGCTACCGGGTCGGTTATACCGGCGGCTCCGGCTACAAGGTGGTGCAGGAACTGGAAGTGAGCGCCGGGCAGACCATAGCCTACGTCATCGGCAACGGCGGCAAGTGCAACGTGAATGGAACAATGTATGCAGGCGAATATAATGAATTCGGCAACGGAGCGGCGCCCGGAGGCAACGGCGCGGTTCTTGTGGAATGGGGGGATGGAATACAGTGACATACACCTACGCGGACATCTACGGCGGCAAGGTACGGGACATCAGGCAGTCTCATCTTGAACATACGGAATTCTGTTCCCTTTTCGATCCCGCCTCCTACTGGCTGGACGTGACCGGCGTCGAGGACGTGGACGTGGGATACGTCATCCGGTTCAGTCCGGAGAAGGGGACCTACTTCGAGGCCCCGCCGCTTCCGGAAACGCCGGAGGAAACGCTGGAAACGAAACGGGCCGCCAAGCTCGAAATGCTTTCCCTGCAGTTCGAGCAGGCTTCGGCCGGCGCCTTCATCGATTCTTCTCTGGGCTTCCGCGCCGATGCCGATGAAACGGCCTACCGCGATGTGGACGGACTCATCGTGCTGCTTTCCGATCAGCCGGAACAGACCGTGTCATTCTGCGACTACGACAACCTCATGCAGTCCCTCACGCTGGAACAGCTCAGGGTGCTGCAGAAGGAAATCGCACGGAACGGCACCTATCTCTATGAACAGAAATGGGCGCTGCGCGAGGCCATTGAATCCGCCGAAAGCGCGGAAAAGCTGGATGGCGTGACCATCGCCTTTTCCAACATGATCTTTGAACCTCCGGCCGGAGAAGAGACGGGCGGCGGAGCGGATCAGGCGGCGTCCGGCCCTGAGGCCGCTGCGGATGAGGGCGACGGTACGGCATCTTCCGCCGAGGAGAGCTCTGCGGAAGCTGCCGGCGGCGCGGAAACGTCCGATGCCTCCGGGGAGGGCGCGGCATGAGCGGAACCATTTTTGCCGTGCGGCAGCAGAGCGTGACTTTTCCGTTCCGCGATGACGACGCGCTGGCCGTGTATGCCGCAAGAACGGGCTTTCCCGTGCTTCGCGACCGCTTCGGCTTTCTGAACGCCTTTTCCCGCTGGCGTCTTTATGAAGAGGCGCTGCCGTTTCCTTCTTCCGGCAGCACGGCCAGCTTTGCCGATCTCATGGATGAGCGCGCTGTCGACATCGTGGCGCGCATCCGCAGGGAGGAGAAGGACCTGTACATCCTTCTTTCCGGCGGCGTGGACAGCACGGCCATGACCATTGCCGTGCTCAGGGCGGCGGAGGGGAATTTTGATCATCTGCACGTGGTGTTCAACGAATCCACGGAAGACGAGTATCCGGAGTTCGTGACGTATCTTGGCGGCACGGGCATCGACATGGTGCGCTGTTCTGCCTGCGAGATAGAAGACGTGCAGCAGCGTCTCCTGGAAACGGGGTATACGCTTGCGGGCTGGGGGGCGGATCAGCTTTTCGGCAGCGCGGTGAGCCAGCGCTGGCCGGACTGGTATCATCGGGACTGGAAGGCGTGGGTGGCGGAAACGCCGGGCATCGGAACCGATGCCGCCGTGCAGCAGTGGGAGGCGGCGTTTGCCCGCTGCAGTCTGCCCGTGAAGACCTTCGGAGAGCTGGCCTGGTTCATGAACTTCGCCACGAAGTACGACATCGTGGTGAACAGCGACGCGCTCTATTCGGGCCGGGTGACGCACCGCATGATAAACTTCTACGACACGCAGGCCTTCAACGACTGGAGCGTGTCGAACTTCGACGTGCTTCACCGCTACGGGCAGCAGGATGCGCAGCACTACAAGATTCCCCTGAAGGACTACATCTTCGCCTTCAATCACGACGCCGCCTACAGAAGCGGCAAGGGAAAGATCCGCTCATGGGTGCGGGCGGGCTATAACGAACAGAAAAAGTACCGTCCGCGCGCGGCGCTTCTGGAAACGCCGGAGCGCATCGTGTTCCGCAGGGAATCCGTGCGAAGGCCTCTTTTTGAGGCGCTTTCCCTTTCCGGCGTCATGACGCGCAACCTGCTGCGCCTCTACAGGAAAACGGCATGAGGCAGAGCGATGTGAAAACCGGGGTGTCCGTGGCCGCGTCGTGGGCGTGGGGCACCTCGCTCATTCTGGGCATGCAGATCGCGCAGCAGAAGGGGCTGGGCGCATGGGGCATCTGGGCGACGGCCAACACGCTCGCGCTGGCGCTCTTCGGCGCTCTCACCCGCAGCCGTCTTCTCGGGCGTCGCATCTTCGAGCATCGCGCAATCAAGGGGCTTGCGCTTGTCATTCAGGCCTTCTGCCTCATCATTCAGATGAACATCATCTGCGCCGTGCTGGGCGATCTCGGCGTGAGCGCGCATGCCGCCTACGCGCTCGCCGTCGCCACGGGCTGGATCTTCACGCTTGCCATGTACCGCCGGGGCCTTGAGGCCTCCATACGGACGGACTGCTGGCAGTGGGCCGTCGTCATGGTCTGCGTGGTTGCCGTCATCGTCATGGGAGCGGCGGAGCAGACTCCCCGCCTTGCGTTTCCCCAGAGCTCCCGCGACGATCTGCTCTGGGCCGCCTGGAGCGCGTGCATTCTCCTTTCCGGCCCCATAGGCGACATGCAGCACTGGCAGCGGGCCGAAGCGTCGGGGCGCGGCACGGCCTTCTACTGGGGGAGCTTCTTCTTCGGCCTGTACATGCTCATGGTGCTGGTCATGGCGCAGTTTCCCTTCACGGCGCCCATGCGCGTGCTGCTGCTTTTCGCCGTGCTTGCGGTCACAAGTTCCACCATCGACAGCATAGCCGTGGCCATGCATGAGTTCGGCAGCCGAAAGACCGGCACCGTGCTTGCGCTTGCGCTGTGCACGTTCTGGGGCTTGTTCGCGCAGATGGGCGTCATCGAGCTGTGGAGCCGCGCAGGCGCATACCGCGTGGCCTTTGCGCTTCTCATTCTGGCGCTGGCGGCGCATGCCGCCAAAAGGGAGGGACTGCCGTGGCGTACGTCAAAAACGTGCTGACAGGCGCAGATCAGCTTCTGAATACCGTGCTTTGCGGCTGGCCGGATGAAACGCTTTCTTCCCGCTGCTGGCGCTGGCACAGAGACGGCGTGCGGCACTGGCCGCGCAGACTGGTGGACGCGCTGTTCTTCTGGGAAGAGGAGCATTGCTGGGAAAGCTACGAGAGCGAGCGGCTCCGCATGCAGATGCCGCCGGAGCTGCGGAAACATTCGTGACGCTTTGGAGCTCGGCAGTCCCGGCGGAAAGGCGCGGCGCAGCTTCTCACCGCGGAGGCTGGAAGGCTTTCTGAGGCGGGGGGTTCTGGTCGCCTCCGACCGAAGCGGAGGCTTTCTCCGGGCCCGCTGTCGAGACTCTGCGGCGGATGACAAGGCCGCACGTCTCCGTTTTTCGGAGGAGAGCAGGGCGGCGGGGCGCTTTTTGCGTCGCAGCCTCTTCGGAGGGCATCGGTTCGCGCCTGCCGTCAATGCCGCTTTTTTACCGTCAAGCCCCGGTTCTTCATGAGAGCCGGGGCTTTTCCATACGGTGCGTCCATGCCCCGGTCGGGCATGACGCGTAAAAAGCTGAAGCGATGCCTGAAGGTTTCAGTGCGGCGTGCGCGTGGACTTTTCGGCGGCCCATCCGGCGGTATTCGACGGCATCCTGCCTGCGTGAGGCCTCGTTCCGGCGGCTTCGCCTAAGCCGTGCCGCAAAAAAGGGCGGCGTCCGTGCCCGCCCGCGCTCCGCTCCCGTTATTTGACTTCAAATTCCCCGCCGTGCTCCTTCCACCACAGGCAGGAGTGGCTGCACCAGTAGTCGGTCACGATGAAGGCGTCCTTCTCGTACGTCAGGTCCGTGGGGCGGCAGCCGGTTTCCTCGCAGGGCTTTCTGCACAGCACCACCAGGTTGGCGCGTTCTCCGTGGGGGCAGGGATACTTTTTCTTCTTTTCCTCGTCCATGTCGTCCGTCCTTTGCTGAACGCCGCATGCCGCCTTCAGGGCGGGCGCGGCGGCCGCAGCATGGCACAAAAACGGCAAAAGCGCCAGAGCGCGTGTGCCGCGCTGTTTGCGCCTGCTAGACTCGCCGGAAAAGGAGCATGCGTCATGCAGAACAAAACATCCGTCATCAACACCGCGCTCATGCGCACCGGAGCCAAGGGCGTGAACGCGGCCTTTCAGGACACGCCCGCCGCGCAGACCGCCAACGCCGCCTACCAGCGCTGCCTTGATCTGTGCCTGTCGCTGTATCCGTGGCCCTTTGCCGTGCGCCTCGTGCGCCTTGCCAGAAACGCCGAGTCTCCGGCCTTCGGCTACCGCTACGCCTACAGGCTTCCGGCGGACTGCGTGCGCGTGGTGGACGTGCATCTTCTCGACGGCGGGGACACGCTTTTTTCCTCCGGCGCCGGGGAGCCGCGCTTTGAGATCGCCGGACAGGACATCCTTACCGACGCCGGGGCCGTGGGCCTGCGCTACGTGAGCGGCGACGGCGACCAGTCCTTCCCCGACGCCTTTGCCGACGCGCTGGCCTGGCGGCTGGCCTTCGAGATTTCGGCCTATCTCGAGCAGGGCGGCAATGCCGGCACCTGGTACGAACTCTTTGAACAGGCGCTCGACCGGGCCAGAACCGAGGCCGACGCCGGGCAGCATCCCGCAGACGCGGCGTGGTTTTCCCGCGTGCTTGCGGAAAGGCGGGTGAACTGATGCCTTTCTGTCATGTGCAGAACGTTCTGAACGGCGGCGAAATTTCGCCTCTTCTGCGCGGCCGCGTGGATCAGCCTCGCTACTCCACGGGCACGCGGGAAATGCGCAACTTCGTACCCATGCCGCAGGGCGGCGTCACCAGAAGGCCGGGCACGCGCTATCTCGGCGCGGCCTGCCATGAAAAGGCGCGTCTCATTCCCTTCGTGTTCTCCGCCACGCAGGGCCGCATGCTGGAATTCGGCGATCACGTCATGCGCGTGTGGCTACCGGACGGCACGCAGGTCACAAAGGACGGAAAAATCCTGGAGGTGGAGTCTCCCTTTGCCGTGGAGGATCTTCCCGCGCTGCGCTTTGCCCAGTCGGCGGACGTGATCTACTTCGCCCACCCCGCCTACGCGCCCTGCAAGGTGTCCCGTTATGCCGACGACGACTGGCGCTTTTCCGATCTCTCCTTCATGCCCGCCGTCGGCACGCCGCCCGCGCCCTCGCTTTCCGTGCTGGACAAGCGTTCGGACAAGCCCTCGACCTCCTCGAAAACCGACTATGCCTATCTCGTCACCGCCGTGGATGAGAACGGCATGGAATCGCAGCCCTCGGCTCCTTCCACCATCGAGGCCGAGGACCTCAACTCCGTGGACTATCACATCCGCATATCCTGGATCGCGGTGGAAGGCGCGGTCAGCTACCGCGTCTACAAGAAGAAGCAGGGGGTGTTCGGCTTCATAGGCCGCACGGAAAACGGCAGTACCGTGGGCGGCACGGTGAGCGGCATACGCATGGGGGCGCTGACCTCCGACATCCTGCGTTACGCCGGAAGCATCACGAGAACCGTGGACAAGGGGCACGGCGAATCCTATCCCGGCGAGGGCGACAAGCGCCCCTCGTCCGACACCAGCACGCCACTGTCGGTGCCGCCGGCGGAGCAGAACGCCTTTCTGCTCGGCGGCAAGCTCTTCGTGTGGGTGACGAAGACCACGAACACCACCTCCTGGGTCTTCAACAACAACGATCCCGATCATCCGGGGCGCTGGGAGTCGAGAAAAAGCACCACCACGGAACGCTTCTGGGCCGTGGCGGACTGTCCTTCCGGAAGTCCTGCCGGATCGTACGAAACGTACGAGACCGGCGATCTCGGAAGCAGCGCCGAGGCTCCGTCCGGCACGGCGGGCCCCTACAGGGTGGAGGTGATCTACGAGGGCGCCTCGCTCTACTACGACGACAAGAACATCGGCGCCGATACCGAAGACACGCCCCCGGAATACAGGAATCCCTTCGAGGGCGAGGGCAACTATCCCACGCAGGTGTTCTTCCATCAGCAGCGCCTGGGCTACGCCGCCATCACGAACAGGCCCATCACCGTATGGCTGTCTCGTTCCGGCGAATTCGAGAGCTTTGCCAGCTCCACCCCGCCCAAGGACGACGACGCCATCGAAGTCACCCTTGCCGCCACGCAGGCCAACCGCATCGTGTGGCTTCAGCCCGACCGCACCTCGCTTTCCTTCGGCACCGAAGGCAGCGAATGGATACTCACCCCTTCCGAAGGCGTGGCGCTCACGCCGTCCACGGTGTCGTTCCAGCTGCAGACCACGAGCGGCGGCAGCGATGCCGTGCCTGCGGTGTCGCTGAACGGCAGCATCGTCTACGTGCAGCGCGGCTCGGGCGCGGTGCGGGAGTTTGCCTACAACTATTCCGCCGACAAGTACCTCAGTCAGGATCTGACCATTCTTGCCCGCCATGTGGTGAAGGATGTGGAAATCGTGTCCTGGGCCTTTCAGCAGGAGCCGTACAGCGTGCTCTGGTGCGTGCTTTCCGACGGCAGCCTTGCCGCTCTCACCTACATGAAGGAGCAGGAAGTCATCGGCTGGCACCGGCACGATACGGACGGGAGTTTTCTCTGCACGGCCTCCATGCCCGGCGTGCCCGACGATCAGCTCTGGTTTCTGGTGCGGCGTAGGGGCGGCGTGTTCGTGGAACGCATGGACGACTTCTTCGATTCCGCCGAGCTTGCCGAGGCCTATTTTCTGGATGCGGCGCTGAACTATCAGGGCGAGGCGGTATCGCAGTTTTCAGGGCTTTCGCATCTGGCCGGGCAGGACGTGCAGGTGTTTGCCGACGGCGGCACCATCGACGGACTTTCCGTGTCTGAGGAAGGGGAGATCGAGCTTCCCCGGAAGGCCTCGTCCGTGCATGTGGGGCTGCCCTACGTTTCGCGCCTAGTGCCCAATCTGCCGGAAGTGGAAGGGCAGCAGGGCTCAAGCTTCATGCACAACAGAAAGGTGAGCGCCGTCCGTGTGCGCGTGTACCGGAGCATGTCCTTCATGGCAGGGCTGGAAGACACGCTCGTGCCCGTGGTGGACAGGCATATCCGTTCGGGATCGTTCGAGGTTGCGCCCTTCTTCAGCGAGGGCGCGGATCTTGCGCTGGACGTGTGCGGCGGCTGGGCCGACGAGTCTCCGCTCATCATCGAGGTGAAAAGCGCCACGCCCCTCACGATTCTGGCGCTGCTCACCACCGTGGACGTTTCATCCTATTCGGGAAAGGGAGGTTTCTAGTATGGGTGCCATGACTCTGGCTCTGGCGGCGGGCGGCCTTTCGGCCCTGTCTGCCGCCGCAAACGTAAGTTCGCAGAACAGGCAGGCGAAGTATCAGGCGGAGCTTGCCGGAGCGCAGGCCGATGCCGCCAGAAATCAGGCGAAGGTCACGGCCGAACAGGGCCGCATCGAAGCGGAGAATCTCGACCGCGAAAAAAGCGCGCTCACAAGGCAGTACGCCGATCTTCAGGCGGCCAACGCGGCCGCATTCGGCGCGCTCGGCGTGGACATGAGTTCCGGCAGCGCGCTGGACATCATGGAGGGCAACGCTTCGCGCTACGCGCAGAACGTGGGCGAGAACCGTTATCAGAAGGCGGTGAGCGAATGGGCCACGCGCCAGAACGTGAACTCCGCCCTGACCGGCGCGAAGAACTACGACAGTCAGGCGAGCTACTACAGGAGCACGGTGCAGGGGCTCGGCTCCACGCTGCTCACGGCGGGCCTCTCGGGCCTGACCTCCGGACTCGGCGCCTATGCGATGGCCGGAGGCTTCGGCGGAGCGTCCGCCGCCTCGAACAATCTTTCCATGATCCGCAAGGTCAATTCGTACATTCCGGGGATGAAGTCATGATAAGAGTGCGTACCTATGAAAACGGCCCCCGCGCCGTGCAGGTTCCGGGCGTGCAGAGCGGCAACGCTCTTCCTTCCGTGCGGCATGCGGCGGATTCCGCCGGCACACGGCTTTTTTCCTCGCTGCTCGAGGCCGGAAACGATCTGACCGATCTTGCCGTGAAGCGGTATGTGGCCGACGAAACGGCCCGCGTGTCGCAGTCGCTCCAGCAGCTGAACGCCGATCTTTCCGCGGAGCGCGACCGCTACATGCAGGAAAACCGGGGCGAGGCGGCCGTGGATGCGGAACGGCACTTTGCCGCGTTCGCCGGGGAGCGGGCGCAGAAGTATCTGGAGGAGGGCGGCTTTCAGGGCGCCTTTGCCGAAGAGTTCGAGCGGCAGGCTGCGGGAAGCGTGTTGCACTTTACCGAACAGGGCAGAAGCTACGGCAACGAGCAGCGCGAGGCATGGAAGGCCTCGGTGTGCGAGGGCGCGTGTTCCGACTTTCTGAATCAGGTGTCGCAGAACTACGACAACGAGGAGTGGCTGGAGTACAGCTTCGACAATCTGGAAGGCATGGTGAACGCCATGCGTCCGGGGCTCGACAATGCCGCCGTGCTGAACGACGTGCGCAAAAGCGCGGCCCTCGGCGTGATCGACGGCTATCTCAACCATGACGACATTGCCGGAGCCTCCCGCGCGGTCGAGCGATTCTCCTCCGTGCTTGGTGGGAGCGCAGGCAGCGCGAAGGAGCGCATACGGCATCGGGCCGACACGCTTCAGGCCGGACGTCAGGCCGAGGCGGCGCGGCTCGAAGCGGACCGCAGAAAGCAGGCCGTGGAGGATGCCGGACGCCGGGTGCTGGCAGAGCTCGACGAGCTGCCGGAAGAGGCGACGCTTGAAGAGCGTATGGCGGATATGTACAAGCTGACGGAGAACATGGGCAGGGAGCAGAAGGACGCCGTCCGTCTTCTGGTGCGCGGCGATCTGGAAGAGCGCGAGCTTCTGCGCTGCGCGGCCGTGACGGAGGAACTGTCGCTTCTGGATCGTGCGTTCCGGGAAAATCCCGACATGACCGTGACGGATCGGCTGAACATGATACGCACGGGCCGTTTTCACAGGGAGACGAAGGACAGAGCGGAAGATGAGATCCTGAACGGCCTTGAGGGCGGGAACCATGCGCCGACAAGCATGCTGGGCGCGCGCAGAATACGCTCCCTCATCGACCGCTCCGGGGGCACGATGGACAGCAGGCAGGTCTCGAAGCTCATGCTGGATTTCGGTCTGAACAGCCGGGACAGACAGAGCGTGCTTGCCTATATGTCCGGCCGTTCCGGTCTGCAGAGCCGTACGGACGCGGTCATCGACACGGTTTTCGGCGGACAGACGCCGGAAGTTGTGCGCGCGCAGATCTTCAGCGCGCTTCAGAACGATCCCGATGTCCGTTCGGGAAGAGAGCTGAACGAGCATGAACTGAAGGGCAAGGTGCTCGCACTGAAGGCGGGCATGGATTTCGGATCCATGCCGACCTTCGCCGGCGATTGAATGAGGCGGCGCTGCGGCAGGAGCAGAGATCTGACTGGTCGCACGCCTCCTCTCGCGCGCCGCCGAAGACGCGGGGGGCCGCGGAACCGGAAAGCCTTCCCCCCTGCATGGCCTGCGTCGGGTGAGCGCCGCCGTATACGTGCCAACATTTCTGCCTGACGCCATGGTTTGGACAGGTTTGTCGGCACTTCCGGCAATAACGTTGGCACTATCTCGGTGTGGGGGCCGAAAATGTCTGCCTTGTACATGATGCTGACGCGGCTCGATGGAACGTGCGTCGGCCCCAAGCGGCGGCGTCCATTCTTCGTACCTACTGCTGCTTCCCTGTCGGCATAGCCGGAAAAAGTCGCGGATTCTGCAACGATGGCATCTTTTACATGCGGATGAGGCCGCGGATGCACGCTGTTGCGGCAGGCCGTGCCCCGCGCGACTGCAGAACTTCCTGCTCAGACTGCAGAGTACGCGGCATGTCGGCATGCTTCTTGCAACAGGAAAGGTAAAGACAGTTCAGCGGAGCAGGGCGGTCCTCGCCTTGCATATCGGTTCATTCCGTGCAATCCTGTACTAAAGACACTCCGGAGGCATGGCCATGGCACACGTCAGTCTTACATTCGGTAATCTTACGCAGCTGGCAAATTCGCTGGGAGACGATGCGAACATCGTCGTCAAGAACGGCGGTTTTGAAAGCAGAGGCAAGGTCGGTTCCTTTTTCACGCTCAAGAGTACCAACCGCCATGCTGGCAACGTGCTTTTTGCCGCCGTGCGTCAGCAGTACGGCGATGCCGTGGCCGATGCCCTCGCCCCGCAGATGCGAGCCGCGCGCGAGGAAGGCAAGCCCCTCAGCGCGAGAGTGGTGCGCGACATCCTGGCCGATGCGGCCGCCATGTCCGCGGGTATTCCCCGCATCAATGAAGACATGGCGCGTCACTTCGTGCTGGGCAATGCCGGTCCGGGCGACACCCGCAATCTGGACGCGGCCATCGATGCCTTCTGCGAGGGAAAGAACGTGACTCCCGCCGCCCGCGAGCAGCTGAAGAACCGCTTCGGCGAGGCCATGCTCCGGTCGATCGGACAGGAAGGGAAGAAGATCCTCAGCTATGCGGACATGACCGAGATGGTCCGCACGGCGTCTCTGCCCGCCATGAAGAAGGCCTGGAACGACGTGCAGGTGGAAGCGTTCATGAACGATCCCGTGCACGGCGCGGATGCCGCCATCGACGATAGTGCCGCCCGTCTCGGTCTGGATGGCGCGCAGAAGCATGAGTTCCGGCGTCTGGTGGGCATGGCTCTTGCCCATGAGGCCGAAGTCGCCGCGGATAACGGCAAGATGCTTGATGCGCAGACGCTGTATCGTTCCGTATCCGAAGGCTCGCTGACGGCGCTGAAGAACTTTGCCTATGCCTGCGGCAAGACCGGCGACGTGGACTTTGTGGCTCGCGACATGCTTGCGTGGTCCACGCCCCGTACGGCGGCGGATATGGCCATGCTGTCCGTGCAGGTCGGCAATCTGGCCGGCATTGCGGCGGGATCGCTGGCGGCGCAGCGTCTGGACGAGATGCGCGCCATGCAGCCTGAAGGCATGCTCAGCCGCGAAACGCTGTGGCAGGGCTGCTTCCGCGAAGCCATGCCCGGCAATCTGAAGGAAGCGAGCTTCCGCGATTTCAATACCGCCGTGTTCGACCGCCTCGGCGAAGAGTTCAACAAGGCGCGTCCGGGCAGCAACACGGCCGCGGCCGACGGCATGACGGCGCTTGCGACGGGCGTGAGCTTTGAAAAGACGCTGGCCAGTCTGAGCGCGCCCGTAACGCTGACGCTGGCCGACTTCAGAAACATGCCCGCGCTGACGTCCGTGGCGAATCTCGGTTCGTTCCAGGAAGTGGAAGAGTCGCTGGCCAAGGACCTCAAGCGTCGCGGCACGCACAGCTCGCTGCCGGGCTATACGCCCTCCATCAGCTTCGGCGCGGCCGGAGGCGAGGCGGAAGTCATTCATATTCAGGACCTTTCCGGCATGAGCGAGGACGATCGCGCCCAGTTCAGCGCGGGCAATCCTTCGTCCATGAGCCGGAGTCTCGTGGAGCACGCGCGGCGGCTCTGCGGCGGCAACGAGGTGCAGGCCCGGCAGGTCATCCAGAGCATGGGGCAGAGCGGCGCGTTCCTTGTGCGCTCCAACAGTTCCATGACCGGCGTGTTCGAGTCCGAGCATTCGCCTCTGGACATCGACGTGCGGCGCGAGGAGAACGGCAACGTGACCATGCGCTTCTACAAGCCCGAAGCTTCGCCTCTGGACATCGACTACACCTATACCATCACGCCCGACGGGCGCGGCGTGCTGACGGCCTGCCGCATGCAGGCGAGAAACCCGCAGCCTGCTCAGGCCGCGGATGAGTAAGTCCGGGGCGCAGAGGCGGTGACAGCCGTGTTCTGCGCCGGGGCAGGCTTCGGCCGGAGGCTCCGCGTGAGCGGCTTTGGGCGGAGCAGAAATAAACAGGCGGCGGATGCCCCCCGGAGCGTGGGGCCGCGCGCAGATTCCGAAAGGACGTTCCGCCGGACGGGCCGATGCATGACCGGCTCCTCCGGCGTGAAGCGCATACTTTTTTTGTGAGGATTTCACCGATGTTTGACGTTTTTCAGTCCCTTCTTTCCACGCTGGCGCCTGCGCTGAACCTGCCTGAGATCACGCTGCGGGAGGATGATCCTTCCTGCCTGCTGGTCATCGACGATTTTGAGGTCAGCCTGCGCTATCTGCCCGGGGCCGACATGGTCATGATGTTCACCGTGGTAGCGCCGCTGCCGGAAAGAGGCAGGGAATCCCTGTACGCGGCACTTCTGGATGCCAACACCTTCTTTCACGGCACGCAGGGCTTCACGCTGGCCGCGCGGGAGGATACCGGCGTCACGCTGCAGGGCGTCATGCCGCTGCGCATGCTGGACGACTCCAACATCACCGTGTGGGTGCAGAATTTCGTGAACGTGGCGGAAGCCTGGCAGAGTCGCTGCGTGAGCGCGGAAGACGAGTCTGCGACGGAAGTTCCGGCGGACGCCTTCATGCAGGACATGCTGCGGGTGTGATCTCGCTTTCGGCGCGCCGCTGACGCCGTCGTGCGGCAGTGGTGAGGCGGGGAGCTCACGGATTCGGTCCGAAGACGGGCTTTTGCCTGCTCAGCATGGCGTTTTGCCGCGATTGACGTGGTTGCAGCGGGGTGGGGGAGTTGTGCCCCCGGCCCTGGCGGACGCGTTTTTCCGGGGACTGCCGCCGCGAGTGCTTGCTTGCGCGTTTTTTGCCGTACCGGAGCGTATGTCCCGCCTGCGGCGTTTTGCGGTTTGTCCTGCGCTCGGTCGGACGTATCGGCAGCCCGTTGCGCCGCCCCCTCGCACCGGCGAAGAGGGCGTTCTTTCCGCTCCGGAACGGCGGCCGTCGCCTCTGTCCGTTACTCGTTCGGAGACTGCCTTTTTGGGCCCGTGATCCGTCTGGGATTGCGCCTTCCGGCCACCTGCGGCGCTGGCTCTCCCTGAGCAGGTCGCGCCCGCTTTTGCTTCTTCATCATCAGAACAGACCGTGCCTTCGGACACGGTTTTTCTTGTCTTTAAAAGTTAGATGAACTAAACTTTTAGTTATTCATTTCCGGCACGGAAGAGCAGGGGCAGGCTTGCCGTGCAGAGAGACGCCGGGCCGCAGGATTCGGCGTCGACCATAAAGGAAGAAGCATGTCCTACAGTATCAGGGAATTCGGCAGGGGGCGGGTCGTCGTTCTTCATGAAGCGCTGGTTCATCCGGGCAGGGCGGCCAAAGTGCACGACGTTCTTTCGGCGGTTCAGGGCGTCAGAACGGTGAACATTGATACGCGGGACGGTTCGCTTGCGCTGGAATACGATCCGCAGCAGCTGAATCATGCGGATCTTTTTCTGCTCTCGCGCCGGGTGGAGGCTCTGCTCGCTGAAGAAGCCGACTGACCGTTTTTTCCCGCCGCTTTTCCGGGCGCAGCGCGGTTTCCGGCCGGAGAATACTTGACGCCGGGCGCGTCCCCGTGTCTTCTTTTCGTGAGAGGCGGGCGTTGAGCGGCCCTGCGCGTGAGGCTGCCCTGTTCAGTCGTCCGGTCGCGGTCTGGATAGCGGCCCGGCTTTCCGGTTCGGCTTTCGTTCGTGGCGCGGCTCGGCAGACAGCGGAGGCGCGCCCCCTCATGAGGGCGGAGGCTGCCGCGCGACAATAAAAAATCAGGAGGTGAGGCCGTGATGGTGCTTTCCCGGCGCTGGAAAAGGAATCCCGTGCGCCTGCTTGAGGCGTGGGGCATGGGCGGACGCGCAGCTTCGGCTCAGGAGGAGAAGAGGTTTCTCGACAGGCTGGATCAGGCTCCGGACGACGAGGTCGGGGACCTGTGTCTGGTCATGGGCGGATTCACGGACGCCTTCTTCGGCAGGGCCTACCGGCTCATGGAGGATCTGTCCGTGCTGCTTGGTCCGGGTTTCGACCTCTATTACCGCGAGCATGACGAAATTGCCGGAACCCGTCGCATTCTGTGCCGTTACGGCGCGCTGCAGCGCCGCGTGGTGCTCATAGGCCACAGCTGGGGCGGCAGTTCTCTTGCGCGCAGCGTACTGCCGTCCTGCCCGGACGTGCGGGTGACGGCGCTTGTCACGCTGGATCCCGTGGGGCTGCGCGGCCCGCGTTTTCTGCCGCAGGTGCAGCGCTGGCTCAACGTGTACATTCCCTACGACAGGGCGGCCTGGAGCCGCGAAAACAACATTGCCCGCCTCGGGAGACCGTGGGAATTCGTGCGTCAGGCCAACATCAACCGTGTGCCTTCCGTGCTGCGCCATGCCGATGCGCTCGGCATGTTCCGCGAATACGGCGAGGGCTTTCTTCGTCTGGTTCTTCTGGAAAACGAGCTCGAAAACGGCCTGCGCTGACGCGCACTCCGCTCCGGCTCAGGATCCGTGCCTCGGAACGGGCGGGCGGATGCTCCAGCGCAGGGCGAAGAGCACCAGCAGTAGGGCCGCGGCAAGATAGGCGGCTTCCAGCCCCCACAGGGAAATGAGGGTGAATCCGCCGAGCGGGCCGAGCGCCGCGCCGAGATCGATGGCCAGCGTGTAGGCCGTGATGACCACCACGGCCTGCGACCGGGAAGCCACGTCCGTGGCCAGGGCGTCGGAAAGGGTGGTCATGGTGGTGCAGCACAGCTCAATGGCGATGAGCACGGCCATCCACGGCAGAAGCGGCAGCGGGAGCGTGGTGAGCGCAAAGAGTGCGGCGGCAGCCCAGCAGCCTCCGGCGAACATGGTTACGCGGCCGAGCCTGCCGTCGGAAAGACGGCCGACCAGCGGCGAGAGCAGCGGATCCCAGCCCCAGCGCAGAGACTGCACCATGCCCGACACCGTGGCGCAGCCCACCGCGATGCCGAACAGCGTGACGGATTCTCCCCAGTGCCCGGCCATGAGCGCCGAGAGCGTGGACATGAAGAAGCCCTCGATGATGAGCGTGACGAAAAGACAGGTGACGAGCACCCAGACAAGCTCCTTCGAGCGCAGCAGGGAGAAGACGGACGCTTTTTCGGCGTTTTTCGGCGCGCCGGTCTGAGGCGGGGTGCGCCGCAGAAGAAAGAGGGCCGCAGGCAGGGCCGGAGCCGCCACGAGCGCGCCCGCAAGAAGCGTGACGTGCAGCCCCATGGCGTCGGCCAGAAGACCGCCGCCCAGCATGCCGAGGAGATTGCCCAGCCGATAGGTGCCGGTATAAAGCCCGATGAAGTATCCGCGGTCGTGCTCGCTGGCCGCCTGCATCACGGTGAACAGGCCGCCGAGCTTGAGCAGCGACCAGGCCAGCCCCCACAGCACGCGCAGGGCGGCCCATGCGGCCAGTCCCGAGGCGGCGGCATAGCCCAGCGGAATGAGCAGGGCGAGCAGGGCGGCGAACACGGTGCAGCTTTTGATGCTCACCCGGGAATACACCCAGCCCATGATGGGGTTGAGCGGCAGGCGGGCAAGTCTGTTCAGGGAGAGCACCACGCCCACTTCCCACAGGGAGCCGAGTCCGGCTTCCTTCCAGTGCACGGGCAGGGTGACGTAGAGCATGGCGTCCGCCGCTACGCAGGCGGCGGTGATCAGGGCGAACGTGATGACCTGACGGCGGGCGGAAAACGGCATCATGACGGATCAGGCAAGGTAGAGGCTGGTTCCGGCTTCGCGGATCATGGTCTGCCAGCGCGCGGGCAGAGGGGCATTGGAGAATATGGCGTCCAGCTGGGAAACGTGTCCGGCGCGGACCATGGCGGGGCGGCCGAACTTGGAGGAGTCGCAGGCGAGAAACACGCGCCGCGAATGTTCGATGATGGTGCGCGCCACGGAAACCTCCCGGTAGTCGTAGTCGAGAAGATTGCCCTCGCCATCCACGCCGGAAATACCTATGATACCGAAATCCATGCGAAATTCACGGATGAAGTGTTCCGTTTCCGTTCCGGTCACGCCGAGATCGTGGGAGCGTACCGTGCCGCCGGCAATGATGACCTCAAAGGAGGGATTGCCCGCACAGATGCGCGCCACGTTCAGGTTGTTGGTGAGGATGCGCAGATTCTTGTGATTGAGCAGCGCCACGGCCACGGCTTCGGTGGTGGTGCCTATGTTGATGCACAGCGAGGCCCCGTCCGGAATGTGACCGGCCACGAGTTCCGCGATGCGCCGCTTCTCTTCGGGAAAGAGGCGCTTGCGCTCGTCGTAAATGATGTTTTCCGTGCCGAGGGGCATGCCCACGCCGCCGTGGAAGCGCTGCACCCTTCCCTCGTCGGCAAGCTGATTGATGTCGCGCCGCATGGTCTGCGGAGTGACGGAAAAGTTCTGGGCCAGTTCCTCAATGGTGGCGTAGCCGCGTTTGTTGAGAAATTCCAGAAGGTTCTTTTTTCTGCTGTCTGCTCTGTTCATAGGCCGTCCCGTATAGTGTGCCCGGAGTATAGAAGCAACGGGACGCTTCGGCAAGGAAAAGAATGTCGCCGATGTGTCAATGTGTGAAAGAAAACACGATTGACACATTGGCGTAACAAAGACTACACTTCCTTTTCTTATTCCTAGCATGAAACATCGCCGTCGAACAGGGACCCGTTCCGGCAGGGCTGCGCGAAGCGCGCCTGCAAGTTGCCGGAACCGTTTCGCATCTTCCGCAGGAAGGAGCGGGCCCGGCTCGGCGGCTGTCACTCGAAGGGGGAGAGGCGCCGTATGTCGGTAAATCTTTATTTCGACAGGCAGGACCGAGAGATCCTGACCATGGTCAACAGAATACTGGAATGTCCGGACAAGGCTCAGAGCCGGGTGTTCGACGCGAATCTCCATCCGCACGGCATCAAGGGTCTGGTCATTTCCCGCGTGTCGCGGGTGGCCTATGCCGTCATCAATCTGCTCACCAATCTGGAAGTCGGTCAGGCCGACGACAGAATCATGGCGCTTCAGGCCCTCTACGACGAGGTGATGAGCAGCGCCCATTCCATGCTGCGCCGCAACACCGCCCGCGTGCTTCTGCAGATCATGAAGGACCTCGTGCGCGCGCAGGATTCTCCGCTCACGCAGCTCAAGCTGGCCCACGACTTCCGCAAGGCCGCGCAGGGCACGCCCCGCGTGGTGCGCAAGATGCTTGCGCGCTATCATCTGCCGGAAATGCCCGAGGAATGGAATCAGCTCTCCTTCGACGATCACGTCTACGACGCTCATTCCCGCGGCCGCAAGACTCCCACGCATCTCATTATGGACGCGTGGATCAAGGGTCTGCGCTACCTCACCGTGGTGTATTCCAACTACATCGACTACGCGGCGGCGAAGGAAATTCTGGAAGCGGCGGCCATCATGGGCATCCATGTGCGCGTGGGGCTTGAGGTGCGCTGTCCGTTCCGCGGCCGCTACGTGAGCATGGTGTGGGTGCCGCGCGGCTTCACGGCATCGGGCGACTTTCTCGAATTTCTGGAATCGGACAAGATGCGCGCGCTTACCGCGCAGGGCCGCGAGGCCGTGGAATGGCGCAAGCAGAAGACTCTTGAAGCTCTCGAACGCTGGAACGCCGGACGCAGGAGAGACATCGCCCGCGCCTGGGGAACGGAGATTCCCGAGCTTCACAGCGGCCGCCTCATGGCCTGCGTGGGACTCGGTCAGCCTTCCTTCGAGCATCTTGCCGAGTGCATTCACTCCTACGTGCTGCCCTTCGTGAAGGAGCGGGCGCGCGCCCTCAAGGAACGCGTGGCCGCCGGAGGCGATGAGAACGGCGCGCTTGAACAGGAGATTCTGAAGCTGGACGGGCTTACCGCCGACGTCATCGCCAGAGAGTGGCTGGACGGTTCGGATCTGCCCGAAATAGGCGGCGGCGAGGAAAACGTGCCGCTCATGTTCACGCGTTCGCCTGCGCAGATGGTGGAGGAACTGGCCGGACTGCATACCGGCTACAGGCTCATCCTGAATCTGGCCGGACTCAACGTGCGCGACGTGCTTGAGCTGCTCTACGACTGCGACTGCTGCATCACGCACCTTGAGCTGTTCAACCTCAAGGACTGGCATGAAGGACTGCTCAACGATCTGCCCGCCATCAACGAGCTTCAGCGCGTGCTCAACGAGGGCAGAGGTCCCCGCATCAAGCAGATCGTGCACGAGATTCTCGATTCTCTGGAAGCGCAGGGCGAAACGGAGCGGGCGGAGAAGTTCCGCAGCATTCAGAGCAACATTCCCACGCTCTGGGAATACTACCGCAAGAATCCGCTGAAGAGCCGCATAGGCTCGAACTCCGTGCGCGACAACAACGGCCGATCCTTCGGCATGGGCTTCGTGTACACCGAAACCCTGCCTGCCCGCGCCAAGAAGACCCTGCGCGAGAACAGCCAGTACATGGGCGAGATTCCGGTGTACACCCGCATCGAGGAGCGCGTGAGCTACGAGGACGACAGGGAAAGCGTTTCCGCCTTCACCCGTGCCGTACGACGTATTCCGGGGCTTCGCCATTTCCGCCAGTCCAGAAACAGAGCCTGGCTGCCCGACGACAACAGCCAGATCGCAAGACCCGGCAACGTGGTGAGTCTCGGCGGCATCAACGTCACTCCGGACAACGGCCTCAGAGCGGAACCTGCCGTGCACCGCGAGGAAAAGCCCGGTTCCGCCTATCTGAGCACCACCGTGACCAACTGGATCAAGGTCATGGCGGGCTTCATTCCTTCGGTGGCCTCGTTCCTCTACACGCAGGACTGGTGGTTCCTGGCCTGGTTCGGCACCTTCATCTGGTTCGGCATCACCGGCATACGCAACATCATTCAGATGGTCGTGGCGGGCAACGGCACCACGCGCACCACGCTTCTGCGCTGGAAGGATCATGTGAGCATCAGCCGCATATGCGACTCGCTCATGTACACCGGCATATCCGTGGCGCTGCTTGAGGTGATCGTGCGCGTGTGGCTTCTCGAGGATCTGTGCGGGCTCAGCGTGCGCGAGCATCCCGGCGCGGTGTTCGCCGTGCTGAACTTCGTGAACGCCATCTACATCTGCACGCACAACATCTACCGCGGCTTCCCGCGCGAGGCGGCCATAGGCAACCTGTTCCGCAGCGCCCTCGCCATTCCCGTGTCGTCGTGGTACAACCAGGCCTTCGTGGCCATACTGCTTCTGTGCGGCGTGGAGGATCCGCTGTTCTATTCCGTGCCCAGCGCGGCCATCATCTCGAAGCTTGCTTCCGATACCGTGGCCGCGGTCATCGAAGGCTACGCCGACAGCCAGAACAACCGCCGCATGCGTCGCTGGGACTACGACGGCAAGATCGCGCGCGTGTTCTCCTGCTACACCCGGCTGGAACTGCTCTTCCCCGAAGAGGACATCCTCATCAAGCTGGCCCGCTCCGAAGGAAAGGCGTCCGAGCCTTCCGGGGAGGCCCGCAAGCTGGAGCTTGCGCTCATCATCAACGCCCTCGATCTCATGTACTTCTGGTTCTACCAGCCCCGCGCGCAGGATGCCTTCCGCCGCCTGATCCGGAACATGAGTCAGGCCGACAGAACCGTGTTCGCCCGCTCCCAGCTCGTGCTGCTTCGCGAGCGCGACATCAGCCAGCTTTTCGTGGACGGCCTTGTGGGACGCAACTTCTCCCAGCCTCTCGCCTTCTATCTCGACAGGCGCCGCGATTATCTCAACGCCATGATGAAACTCTGCCATCCCGGCCGCAAGAGCGTGCAGGCTCTGCCCACCATCGTTTTTGAAGGCGCGGACGGAAAAAACTCTTTCGCGTCGCAGGGATGAAAAGAATCGAAACCGTATTGCATAACGGTCTGAAGTATAGTACACAAAAAACATACTCGTATCGGCAACCGTTGATGCGGGTAGAGCTCCCGATGTTCATGCGGGAGCAGGGAACTCTAATATATGCCACGGCATATCTGAACAAGTTCTGAGGAGGACTTATGAAACGCTTTGTTGCTCTTTCCCTGGTCATGGGTCTGATGCTTGGCGCCACCGCCATGGTCGGCACCGCGCAGGCCGCTAAAGTCATCAAGATTGCCGGTATGAAGGCCGAGGGCGAACCCGAAACCATCGGTATGCACAAGTTCGGCGAATATCTGGAAAAGCTTTCCAACGGCAAGTACAAGGTGAAGGTCTACCCCAACAGCTCCCTCGGAAAGGAAGACAAGTACATCGCCGATACCCGCCGCGGCACCATTGAAATGTGCGCCACCGGTACCCAGGTTGCCTCCTTCCATCCCGCCATGGCCATGATGGAAACCCCCATGCTGTACGACAGCTATGAACATGCCTACAAGGCCATCAACGGCGGCGTGTTCGACCTGCTCACCGACGGCTTCACCGAAAAGTCCGGCCTCCGTACCCTCAACATGTTCCCCCTCGGCTTCCGCCACTTCTACACCAAGAACCCCGTGCACAGCATTGACGACATCAAGGGCCTCAAGCTCCGCGTGCCGAACATCACCCTGTACACCACCTTCGCCAAGGAATGCGGCATCAACGGCCAGGCCATGCCCTTCGCCGAAGTTATGAGCTCCGTTGACCAGGGCGTCATCGACGGCGGCGACAGCCCCCTCTCCGACATCACCTCCACCAAGGTGTACGAAAAGTGCCCGCAGATCACTCTGACCGGCCACATCCTCGTTATCCACAGCCTCTTCATCAACGAAAAGCTGTATCAGTCCCTGCCTGATCAGGACAAGGCCTGGTTCAACGAAGCCGCCAAGATGGCTGCTGAAGACATCTGGAAGCTCGTGCAGGATATGGACAAGAAGTCCATCGCTGAAATCGAAGCCCACGGCGGCACCGTTTCCGAGCCCACTCAGGCCATGAAGGATCACATGACCGCCGCTGCCAAGCGCACCTGGACCATGTTCACCGATTCTTCCAACGACAAGACCTACGTTCCCAACGCTCAGGCCATCTTCGACAAGGCCGCCAGCTTCAAGTAGTCTTTGCCTTTGAAACGGGAGTCCGCGTGGGGCGGACTCCCCTTTTTTTCTCTGAATCTCTGGCTGGTTCTCTGAGGTTTATATGAGTGAATCTTCCTCCAATACGAGGAACAAGGCCAATCAGGCCGGTGCGGTGGCTTTCCAGATTTTCTGCGCCTGCATTTTCCTTGGCATGATAGGTCTGGTGTTCCTTAATGCCGTTCTGCGCTACTGTTTCAACTCCGGCTATCCGCCGAGCGAGGAATGGGCGCGCTTTCTGTTCATCTACATCACCTTCTTCGGCGCCATCGAAGCCTTTTACCGCAAAAAGCACATCGCCGTGGAAATGGTCGTGGACATGCTCCAGGGCAACTGCCGCAAAACGATGAACATCATCGCCATCCTGCTTACCATCTCCGCGCTTGTCGTGCTTCTGCAGGGCGGCATCTCCTATGTGCTGATGACTCTTGATACGTACGCCATTGCCACCTACGTCAACATGTCGGTCATCAATGCCACGCTTCCCATCATGGCCGCTGCCGCCATCGTGCTGCAGCTGCGTGATCTGATCGTCATCATCCGTACCCCCGCGTCCGAATTCAAGAAGACCTCGGGTATCGATCTGTCTGAGCTTCAGCACTAAGGAGAGAGTATGGAACTGTTTCTTTTTCTCGGATCTCTCTTCGTTTTCCTGAGCTTCGGCATTCCGATCGCCATGGTGCTCGTGCTCTGCGCCATGGTGCTCATGTTCCACGCCGACATGTGGGATCCCATGACCATCGCGTCCTGCATGCTCGACGGCGCCAACAACTATCCGCTGATGGCCATTCCCTTCTTCGTGTTCGCCGGTGAAATCATGGCTGCCGGCGGCCTGTCCAAGCGCGTCGTGCAGTTCGCCCAGCTTCTCATCGGCGGCGTGCGCGGCGGCCTCGGCTATGCCGCCATCGTGGCTTCCATCATCTTCGCCGGCCTCATGGGCAGCTCCGTGGGTGAAGCCGCCGCTCTCGGCGGTCTGCTCCTGCCCATGATGAAGCAGGTGGGCTATCGTCCCGGCCGCGCCGGCGCCATCATCTCCTCCGGCGCCATCCTCGGCCCCATCATCCCGCCCAGCACCAACTTCATCATCCTCGGCTCCTGCGTGAGCGGCCTGTCCATCACCAAGCTGTTCATGATCGGTCTCTTCCCCGGTATCTTCATCGGTCTCGCCCTGATGGTCATGTGGTTCATCATCGTCCGTATCGACGGTTACCATGAAACCATCAAGTTCACCGCTGAAGAAAAGAAGAAGATTCTCATCGACGCCACCCCCGCCTTCATGATGCCCGTGCTGCTGCTCGGCGGTATCCGCTTCGGTGTGTTCACTCCCACCGAAGGCGGCGCCTTCGCTGCCGTGTACGCCATTCTGGTGTGCCTGCTCTGGTACCGTGAAATCGGCCTCAAGGACCTGCTGCGTGTGAGCGCTTCTTCCGCTCGTACCACCGCCGCCGTTATGATGATCGTGGCCACCGCTACCGCCATCGGCTACTTCATCACTCTGGCCGACATCCCCCAGCAGATCATCTCGCTGTTCTCGCCGTTCAAGGATTCGCCGATCATCCTGCTGCTGCTCATCAACGTGTTCCTGTTCCTGATCGGCATGGTCATGGACCTTACCCCCAACGTCCTCATCTTCGCGCCCGTGTTCTACCCGCTGATTCTGGACGCCGGTATCGATCCTTACCACTTCGGCCTCATCTTCATCCTGAACCTCGGCATCGGCGTTATTACGCCCCCCGTCGGCACGGTTCTCTATGTGGTGTGCGGCATCGGCAACCTCAAGCTGCCTGCCCTGGTCAAGAACCTGCTTCCCTTCCTGTTCGTGGAAATCCTCATGCTCCTGCTGCTGACGATCTTCCCCGCACTGTCCATCACCCCCATGAACTGGCTTATCTGACGGCCTTGTAACGGGTAAATCCGGGGCGGCGCATCCCACCGATGCGCCGCCCTTTCTTTTTTAATTCCGGCAGGGCGAAGAGAGGAAAGGCGGAAGAGGTGAAAGAGGCGGAAGCTGCGGAAGGGGGGCATGCCGGGGAGCTGCCCCATGTCTCGTCGGACAGAAGGAAAGGCATTGGGGCTTTGCCTCATATCCCATCGGGGGGAATGATTTCCCGACAGGTCGGGACAAGTCCTTCCTCGTTTCCGCTTTGTGGCGGGGAGGGACGGACAGTCGAGGCGGCCGGAGGGGCTGCGGCGAGGCAGCCGTTTCCGGGGAGAAAAGCTGGCGGGCAGTGCTGACGGCAGAAAGGTTCGGCAGGCGCAGGCGCTGTTCGGGCTGCTCCGTCAGTGCAGGCGTGTGCTGCCGCCCCCCCTGCGGTGGCCGACTCCTGTTCGTCTTCGCCGGACAGTCGTGATTACGGAAAGGATTTCAAGATGTTTTGGATAGAGAGGAAGTGTGGAGGGGGATTTTTGGGGGGCCAAGGGAGAAGAACCGGGAATGCTGTGTTTTTGTGGGGCAATCGGCGGACTAGAGGAAGCGGGGAGCTGTTGGGGGAGCTCCGGTGCTCGAGTTTACGTTTCGTTCACCAGTTTTTCTGTTTGGCGCAAGGTATTCGGGGGGAGAGTCTTGCCCCCTCTGACGACGCAGGAGAATAGCCGGCCCGCAATAACGGCGGTGCTTTCCGGTGTCGGAAGACCAAGACTGGGCCGTCCGGTTCCCTTCCCCTCGTTGATTTTTGCCGGGCCGATATTCCCGCAAGGCATCCTCCTCAGGATATCTTGCCATCCTTTCCTTTGTCACCGTTGGCCGGTGAAACCGGACAACGGTCGGCCACGGCGTGCGGGCGCGGCAGCGCACACACGCATGAAGGAGACAGCCGAAGAGAAGCCTTCCGCTCACGCGCTCACCGCCGGGAGAAGGCCGCCGGTCGCGAAGCGGCAGGCGAAACCAGGGGGGCCGGGGGGGATTATCTCCCCCGGCGGGGTCTGGGGCAGCGCCCCAGTGCCTTTCCTGCCTTTCCTGCCTTTCCTGCCTTTCCGGATCTTTTCGGCACAAAAAAAGCCGGCGGGAAGCCGGCTTTGGGAAGAGCGTGTTTCTGGGGGTTAGACTTCGGTGGCGTGGAGCCAGATCTGGTAGCGGGCGTCGATGGTTTTCTTGGTGGTTTTCCAGTCGATACCGGCGGTATAGTACTTATCGAGGTTGCGCTCGTAGTTTTCGATTTTTGTGAGGAGGCCTTCCACGGTATTGAGGGCCTGTTCATTGGCGGCGAGCAGCGCCTCGTAGGCTTCTCTGAGGGGTTCGGTCTGGAATTCCTCCATCGGGGTGGCGGAGGTCATTTCCTGGCCGGTGACGTGGAAATAGAGTTTTTTGAATTTGGCGCACTCTATGCGGTCGTAGGAGACGGAGCGGATGAAGGTAGCGAAAGCGTCGTGGAGGGTTTTGAACACGTTATAGGCTGCAGCTGCCTTGGAGTTGCAGAAGAACGAGTCGCAGGAGAGCAGGAGGAAGTATTCTTCGCCGATGAACTTCTTGATGCGGGGGAATTCGTCGGGGTTGTACAGATAGTGATCCCAGTCGGAGACGTGCTTGTCGCCGTCCATGGCGCTGATGAGCAGAGTCTTATGGTGCAGAAGTTCGGCATAGACCCGGCCGCCGCGGCGCTTGAGAACGGTGATCGCGGTGTTCTTCGAGTGGAAGTACATGGTGAGGGATGCGATGAGCGCCACGAGGCTGACGGCAAACACGGCTACGAACACGCCCATGAAGGTGAAGGTCGTCATGCTTGCCGAGGCCTGCGAGAAGGGCAGGATCATCACAAACGACAGAACGGACAGGAACAGCAGTGCATAGGACAGGTTGCGGAAAGTACTCATGGGATATTCCTTATATTTTCAATCTCGGCGTGACAGAAAAGAATCGCCCCGTCAGAAACAGATGGAGCGATTCTCTGATGAAATGGAAGAAAGGTCAATCTCATGAATAAATTATTTATCTGCTGAGTATGCGACCTCCCATGGCCTGCCAGACGGCATTCGAGGCGGAAATAATGCCGTATTTGCGCTCAAGAACCGAGAGACGCGAGTCGTTGCAGGCCTTCAGGGCTTCGAGCCAGTCCTTGAGTTCATCGGCGCCCTGTTCATATCGTGCTTTACGGTACGCTTCCACTCTCTGGTCGGCGTCGTATTTTTTCTGAATAGTTTCAAACTGTTGCATGGAGTTCTGGAGAGATGCGTAGTAGAGCGACACCTCGTTGAGGGCCGTGGTCACGCTCTGCCGGAAGGCGAGTTTGGCGTCTTCAAAGTCAGCCTCGGCAATGCGCACGTTCCATTTTACACGATTCCAGTCCAGGAAGGGGAGGCTCAGGCTCACAAGTCCGTTCAGGAACGAGGAGGAGACCAGATCCGAAGCACTGGCGGCGGAGAGGCCGAGGGTGCCGCCTATGCTGAGCGCGGGGAACAGGTCGGAGCGGGCGGCGTTCTGATCGCGGAAGGCTGAGAGCAGGCGGAAGCGCGCGGCGTTGACATCGGGTCGTGCGCCGAGGGCCTCCACGGGCACGTTGAGGTCCACGGAAGGCACGTTTGCGGCCAGGAGGTCGGGCAGCGGCAGATCTATGGTTTCATCGGGGCGCAGGTCGAGGAGGTTGCGCAGGGTCTGCCATTCCTCGTTGAGCTGTTCCTCCAGCGTGAGCACGGTGTTTTTCTGGGAAAGCAGACTCTGCTCGGTCTGGGCGGGATCGAGTCCGTCGGTCTGGCCTTCGCGGTACTTGTTCTGCATGATGGTGAGCAGCCGCTCGTAGTAGTTCAGGCTTTCCCGGCTGAGTTCGAGCGCGCGGGAGGTATAGGCGAGGCTGTACCAGGTGTTCACCACGCTGTTGACGAGCGCGAGGCGCGCGGCTTCCTTGTCCTGCGTCGTGGCTTCGTATTCCCACACCTGGGCGGAAGCGGCGTCGCGCAGGCGGCCCCAGAGATCCAGTTCATAGGAGAGCCCGAAGGACGCGTCGAAACTGCGGGTGGCGGTGCCGGTTTCCATGCTGCTGCGGGAGCTGGCGCTGCCGGAACCGGAGAAGGAGGGCACCAGTTCCGCGCCGAGCTGGCGGGCCTGATACAGGGCTCTGTTCACGGTAACGGCGCTGCGGGCGAGATCTATGTTCCGTTCAAGGGCCATGTCGACCAGCTTGTTGAGGGACTCGTCGTTGTAGCTTTTCCACCATTCGCGGTCGATGGTGTATTTCTCCTGCATCTGGGATTCGCTCAGAACGTCGTCGGCGGGAATCTGGTAGTCACGGCCGGCGCAGCCGGAGAGAAGCAGCAGGGCGGCACAGAGAAGAGGCGCGGTTTTCATGGGATCACTCCTGCGAGAGCGCGTCCACGGGATTGAGCGTGGCGGCGCGGCGGGCCGGCATGTAGCCGAAGATAATGCCGATGAAGGTGGAACAGGTGATGGCGAGCACGATGGAGCCGGTGGAGAACGACATGGGGAAATCCTTGATGAAGGAGTTGAACAGGATTCCTATGATGCCGGATATCAGCACGCCGGTCACGCCGCCGATGACGCAGATGAGCACGGCTTCGATGAGAAACTGCTGCAGCACGTTGAACTGCCGCGCTCCGATGGCCATGCGCACGCCGATTTCCCGGGTACGTTCCGTCACGGACACGAGCATGATGTTCATCACGCCGATGCCGCCGACGAGCAGGGATATGAAGGCGATGCAGGAGATGAGCAGGCTCATGGTGGCGGTGGTGCTTTCCATGGTCTGTCGTATGCTGTCGGTATTCATGGTGAAGAAGTCCGTCACGCCGCGGTGACGCGAGGTAAGCAGGCGGGTCAGTTCCTTTTCCGCGATCTGGGCGCTGATGCCGTCGGCGATCTTCACGGTGATGGAGGAAATGGTGCGCGTGCCGGACAGGCGGGTCATGTAGGCGGTGTAGGGCGTCCACACGGTGAGGTTGCTGCGCGGACCGAAGGTGGCGTTGGGCTTCTTGGTGACGGCCACGATCTGGAAGGGGCGCTTGTTGAACAGGATGACTTCGCCTATGGGATCCTGTCCGTCGGGGAAGAGTTCCTGCACGGTGTTGTCGTCGAGCACGGCCACGGCGCGGGCTTCCCTGATGTCGGCCTCGTTGAGGAGTCGGCCGCGGGCGAGTTCCAGGCCCTTGACGTTGAAGTACTGTTCGCCCACGCCGCTCAGCGAGCCGTTGGCCGTGACGTTGCGGTACACGAAGGTGCCGCTGGTGCTGGCCGAGGGCGTGGCGCTGGCTATGTAGCTCTGCTCGGCGAGCACGTCGGCGTCGTCCACGGTGAGGGTGGTGTAGCGGGCGGAGTTGCGGTCGCCGAAGCTGCGGCCGGGCATGATGTCGATGGTATTGGTGCCCATGGCGTTGATGCCTGCCAGGATTTTTTCCTGCGAGCCGCGGCCGAGAGCCACCACGGACACCACGGAGGCGAGGCCTATGAGGAGGTCGAGCATGGTGGGCAGCGAGCGCATTTTGTGGGCGATAATGGCCGGTACCGACATGCGGAAGGCCTCGGCCACCTGATCGCGCACGTATTTCCACGAACTGGCGGGCACGGAGGCGGTTTTGGCCCCCTGGGCACAGACGATGTCTTTGCGGCGTTCGTCGCTGATGACTTCGCCGTCCTTGATTTCGATGATGCGGTTGGCGTATTCGGCGATGTGCCGGTCGTGGGTGACGAGAATGAGGGTGTGGCCTTCGGCGTTGAGCTGCATGAGCAGCTTCATGACGTTTTCACCGCTTCGGGAGTCGAGCGCGCCGGTAGGCTCGTCGGCCAGAATGACTTCGCCGCCGTTCATCATGGCGCGGGCTATGGAAACGCGCTGCTGCTGGCCGCCGGACAGTTCGTTGGGTTTGTTGCGGACTTTTTCTTCCAGCCCTAGCTTGACCAGCAGATCCTTTGCGCGTTCGTTGCGGGCGGCGGTATCCATGCCGGCGTACACGGCGGGCAGGGAGACGTTTTCCTGCGCGCTCAGGCTGGCGAGCAGGTTGTAGCGCTGGAAGATGAAGCCGAACTTTTCACCGCGCAGCCGGGCCAGCTCGTCGGAGGAGAGACCCTCGACGGGGGTGCCGTCCACGATGTAGGAGCCTTCGGAGGGGGTATCGAGACAGCCGAGAATGTTCATCAGCGTGGACTTGCCCGAGCCGGACTGTCCGATGATGGCGACGAAATCGCCCCGTTCGATGCTCAGGCTGACGTTTTTGAGCACCTGTACGCGATTTTCTCCGCTGCCGTAGTGCTTGCCGATGTTGCGTAGTTCGAGAGTGACCATGGTGTTCTCTGCAGGAATGAGTCGTGAACGCTGCCGGGAGCAGGCTCCCGTGGAAACCGCGGCGGTCAGGACCGGCCGCCGCGTCTGCGGAAGGATGATCAGCCCGGTCTGCGGTTGCTGCGCGGGTTGGCAAGACTGTTCTGGATTTCCGCGCCGGACATCTGGGTGGAGATGACCTTTTCGCCTTCGGCAAGGCCGGAGCGGATTTCGGTCATCACGTTGTTGGTGAGCCCGACTTCCACGTTGCGGACTTCGACCTTGTTGTCCCTGCCGAGCACGCGGGCGGTGTAGTTGCCGCGACCGTCGTTTTCCAGCACGAGGCTGGGCACGATGAGCACGTCCTTCACGCTGTCGATTTCGATGATGTTCTGGGTGGTCATGCCTATGCGCAGGATGCCGTCGGGGTTGGGCACGCGGGCCTTGGCATAGTAGTAGACCGCGGAACTTGAGGAGGAGCTGCTGGAGCTTGAGGAGGAACTGCTGGAGCTCGACGACGAGGAGGAGGTGGCGTCGGAAAGCGTGGTGTCGCCGGGATCGATGGAGGATATTTTGGTTCTGTAGGGAGTATCGGGGGCGCCGAGCAGGGTGTAGCGCACGTTCATGCCTTCCCTGATGAAGGGAATGTCGCCTTCGGAGACTTCGATCTTGATCTCCATGTCGGAGAGGTCGGCGATCTGCGCTATGGTGGGGGTGGTCTGGTTGGCGTTGACGGTCTGACCTTCCTTGACGGGCACGGACACGATCACGCCGTCGAGCGGAGCCACGATCTTGGTGTAGCCGAGGTTGGTTTCCGCGGTGTTCACGGCGATTTCCTGCTGCAGAATCTGCGATTCCATTTCCGTCACGCTGGCCTTGGCGGCGGCGAGGGTGTTTTCGGCGTCTTCCAGACTGGCGCGCGAGGTGGAGTCGCTCTTTCTGAGCTTCACTTCGCGGTCGTACTGAGTCTGGGCCACCTTGAGCGCGATTTTGCGGGATTCGAGCTGCGCCTTGTAGGTATTGAGCAGGGCGCGGGCGGTATCGAGATCGTTCTGCCTTGTGGTGGGGTCGATCTGGGCGATGGGGTCGCCTTTTTTGACCTTCTGACCGATGACGGCGTCGAGCTTCATGATCTTGCCCGAAGCCTGAGAGCCTACCGTCACGAGCTGCACGGCGTCTATTTCGCCGGTGGCGTTGACGGTTTTACGGATGCTGCCCTTGACGACGGTTTCCGTAAGATAATGAACCTGGGATGCATTCTGCCGCTGACTGTACCACCAGTAGACGCCGGCGCACACTGCCGCGGCGAGGAGGATGGTGAGGAGGAGCTTTTTTTTCATGGAAAGGCTCTCTTTGGAAGGGTTCTCTGACGGACGATGAAGTGTCCTCAGAAAGAGGGTATAACCAAAAATCGCTTTATGGGTAAATGAAACATTGTTTCAAAGCATTGCAGAAAGGGAAGCTGGCAGGCGGAGAGGCGGAACATTTCGGGAGGAAAAGCGTCTGCGGGTCTGTGAATCCGGCGGCATACAGGCTTTGGGAGATTAATATCATGAAAGGGAGTGAAAGAATTTTTTTCTGATGCAGGGAACGCATGTCGTTTTTTCTGTGCGAAAGGTATTTTCGCGGCGCAACATTCAATAAGTAGGAAAAAGTCGTGTTTTAGTTTTGTGAATGAAATAATAATACATCGAAAATGACGACGCAGCTGTCGACGTTGCGTTTCGGGGTGCGGCAATTGCGGGAGATGCGGCAGAAGGCGATACTCGCGACAGGGCGGAAGACGGCGCTTTCGGGAAGAAGAGAGGCGGGAGAGCGCGTGTCGGAGAGAATCTGCGGCACAAAAAAGGCGGCCCGCGTTTTCGCAGACCGCCTGACGATGTGAAGGGGCGGGGGATCAGTCGCTTTCGGCCAGAGGCGCGTGGGTGAGGCGCTCAAGCTCCTCATGCACGAGAGCCGGGGTGCGGCCCTGCGCTCTGGCAATGGCGTCGAGATTTTCCACGGCGTCGCATTCGCGCATGTAGAGGGGCGCGATGTCGGAGCCGTCCTGCGCGTCCCAGTCGATGCTGCCTTCCATGAGGGCGAGCGCGGCGAGGGTGGGCGAGGATTCGTTCACGAGCAGACGCGAGCTTTCGGGCAGCGTGGCCTTCAGGCAGGCAAGGTTGCTGACCAGCGCGCTGCCGATGACGAAGTCGGGCCTTCCGAGATCCGTGCCTTCGGGCAGCGGCGGCAGCGGCAGCAGGAAGATGCGGCCTTCAGGCTGCGGAACGCCGTGTTCGTCTGCCGTGAAGCGTGCGCCGTAGGCGAGTCCCTTGCGGGCGTTGGTGAGCACGAGCACTTCTTCTCCGGCACGGGCGGGCGCGTTGGCGGCGAGGCACTGCAGGTAGTTGAGTCCGGCCTGTTTTGCGCCCACGGCGCGGGCAAGACCCGCCGCGGTGGTAAGGCCAATGCGCAGGCCCGTGAAGTTACCCGGGCCGGCCGTGCAGGCAATGCGCCGGATGTCCGCAGGCTTTGCGCCGAGCCGGGCGCAGGCCTCGCGCAGGGCCGGGGCCAGCAGTTCAGTGCCGCCGCGCTGGGCCAGCCAGTCCTGACCGCAGAGAAGGGCGCCGTTTTCACACAGCGCGAACTGAACGCGCTTTTCCGCCGTATTCAGAATAAGGGTAAGTTCACGCATGGCATCACCTGAACCAGCGCATGACGTCGTTGAAGGTGGCAAAGACCATGAGGCCGATGAGCAGACTTGCGCCCACGCGCATGGACCATTCCTGCACCTTTTCCGGCACGGGGCGGCGGATGATGATCTCCACGATGCAGAAGAGAATGGCGCCGCCGTCCAGCACGGGGATGGGGAAGAGGTTGAGCAGACCGAGGTTCACGCTGATGAGCGCGGTGAGCAGAAGAAGCGGCACGATGCCCGCTTCGGCCTGCTGGCCCAGCATCTGCGCGATGAGAATGGGACCGCCCACGGAATCGGCGGCCACGGAGCCGGTCACGAGCTTCTTGAGGCCCGTGAGGGTGACGTCGATCATGTTCCAGGTCTGACGCAGTCCCAGAGCCGCGGACTCGAAGAATCCCTTGGGCTCGTAGCGCACCGCGCCGGAAGCCTGCACGCCGATGAGCCAGGCGGTTTCGGTTTCGCCGAAAATGTTGGTGCGTTCGCTGCGGGTGGGCGTCATGTCGAAGGTGAGCATTTCGCCGTTGCGCTCCACCTCGATCTTGAGGGTGCGGCCGCCGGAAGCGCCCACGGTTTCGGGCACCTGCGCCCATTCGTTCATCTTCACGCCGTCGATGGATACGATCATGTCGCCGGGCTGCATGCCGGCCTGCATGGCGGCGCTGCCTTCCATGATGACGCCCGCCTGCGGCAGGGCGACGGCAAGGCCCGAGGCCAGCGTGAGTCCCCAGTAGATGAGCCAGGCGATGACGAGGTTCATGAACGGTCCGGCAAAGGCGATGATGAGCCGCTGCCACGCAGGCTTGTTGTTCACGGCTTCTTCCTGCGTGAAGCCGAGGCTTTCCACCTCGTTGCTGTATTCGCCCACGCCCGACACATAGCCGCCGAAGGGCAGCCAGGAGAGGCGGTATTCCGTCTTGCCGCGCCGGAAGCTGCACAGCTTCGGGCCCATGCCGATGGAAAAGGTGATCACGCCTACCTTGAAGGCGCGGAAGGCGATGAAGTGACCGAGTTCATGAAAGAAGATGAGACCGCCGAACACCAGCACCACGGCCAGCGCGGAGTCCCAGTAGGAAAGATAATGAAGTAGTGACTGCATGGCATCCTGATGGGCAGCTCACGGCTGCCCCCGTTTTCACGTCCCGGTTCCGGATCGCCCGGGGGGCGCGATCGGAAGGGCTTTGTGTTGCGTGTTCCGCAGGCTGCGGCGGGCGGAGAGAAGCGTCGTCCGCTTCGGCTTCGCCTGTCAGCGCCTCCAGGCCTCGGCTGCGGCACGGGCGGCACGGTCGGTGCTTTCCACGTTCTCCACGGCGCGGGCGGCCTGCGCCGCGACATCGCCGTCGTCGAGCACGAAGTTCTGCCTCGTGGAAGCAGTGTCGAGCGCGTCCTTCACCAGCGCCGGAATGTCGGTAAAGCCGATATCTCCGGCCAGGAAGCGGGCCACGGCCACCTCGTTGGCGGCGTTCAGCTCCACGGTATGACCTTCGGCCAGGGCGCGGCGCGCCAGGTCGAGGCAGGGGAAAAGATCGGTGCGCGGCTCCTCGAAGGTGAGGGCGCCGATATGCGCCAGATCGAGCGGACGTATGCCCGTGACCCTGCCGTCAGGAAGATAAGGCCAGAAAAGGCATCCGGCAATGGGTACGCGCATGTCGGGCACGGCAAAATGTCCCATCATGGCGCCGTCGGCAAGTTCCACCAGCGAGTGGACGATGGACTGCGGATGCACCACCACGGTCACGTCGGCAACGTCCATCTGATAGAGATGGCAGGCTTCGATGATTTCCAGCCCCTTGTTCATGAGCGTGGCGGAATCGATGGTGATCTTGGCCCCCATGGACCAGTTGGGGTGCTTGAGGGCGTCCTGCGGGCGGACGTTTTTCAGAAATTCGGCGTCCTTCGTGCGGAACGGGCCGCCCGAGGCCGTGAGCACGAGACGGGCGATGTCGCTTTCCCGGCGGCCCACCATGCCTTCAAACAGGGCGAAGTGTTCCGAATCCACGGGAAGAATGACGGCTCCCGTGCGGCGGCAGATGTTGCGGATGAGCTCTCCGGCCAGCACGAGGGATTCCTTGTTGGCGAGGCACACGGTTTTGCCGGAAGCTGCGGCGGCCACGGTGGCGCGCAGGCCCGCCGCGCCCACCTGGGCGGAAAGCACGGTATCCACGCTGTCGAGCGAGGCGAGAGCGGCATAGCCTTCCTGACCCCAGAGGATTTCGGGCCGGTAGGAGGAGGGAAGCAGGCGGCAAAGCGCGTCCACGCCGTGCGGGCCGTCCTTTTCCAGCACGGCAAGATACGGCGGACGCCAGGCTTCGGCCTGCTTGGCCAGCAGGGCGATGTTGCGTCCCGCGGCCAGAGCCGTGATCTCGAAACGACCGGAATCCTTCCAGGCTTCCAGCACGCGCAGCGTGCTCGTGCCTATGGAGCCGGTGCAGCCCATGAGGGCAAGATGCCGGGGAAAGGGCAGGGCGCTGTCTTCGCCGGGAATGCTGCTGATGTACTTCATAACGATGAAACGGTGCTCCTTGAAGAGCGGTTCGGCGTGATCGTGCGCCGCGCCGGCGGCCGGAGCGGGGCGTCCTGCAAAAGGAAGGGCGCTCTGCCGGGAAAGGCCGGCAGGCCTGCCGTGCGGCGCGGCCGCCTTATTTCAGCGGAGAGCGCGTGCGATCATGGGAACGGATTTCTCTTTCTTCGGAAGATCCTGCCCTGCCTGAGCGGGTACGGATCAGGCAAAGAAGGGATACAGGGCGGAAGCGGCGGCATAGGTGCCGACGCAGAAGGAAATGCTGTCGAGTCTGTCGAGCACGCCGCCGTGACCGGGCAGAAGATGGCTGGAATCCTTGACGTTGACCGCGCGCTTCAGGGCGGATTCAAAGAAGTCGCCGAGCTGGGCCATGATGCCCATGAGCGCACCGAGGGCGGCAAAGGCGGTCAGAGGCGCGCTGCCGAAGGCGGCGCCCATGGCGCAGGCCACGATGACGGAGGCGGCAAGGCCGGCAATGGAGCCTTCCACGCTCTTCTTGGGGCTGACGCCGGGCCAGATGGGATGCGAGCCGAAGCTCACGCCGGCAAAGTAGGCGGCCATGTCGGAGGCGGCGGGCAGCAGCACCACGAAGAGCTGTTCCCAGCGGGAGAAGTGCATGGCCGGAGCGAGCAGCACGGGAATGTACAGGAGGCCGCAGAGCATGACGGTCGCGCGGCGCAGCGGATCGAGGCTCTTTTCGCGGCTCCAGCACACGAGGGCGTAGAGGGCGGCGGCCATGATGCAGACGGCCAGCACGGGCTGTGCGGGCAGGGAGGGCAGGAACGTGGCGGCGGCAAGGTAGAGCGCGCCGAGCAGAAGGCCGAGAATCTTCATGCCCCATCCGCTCGAGGGCTGGAACAGGAAGAGAAATTCACCCATGCCTGCAAGGGCAAGCACGGCGACGAGTCCGCAGACGTACCAGCCGCCCAGAACCCAGGCGGCGACGAGAACGGCCGCAAGCACGAGGGCCGTGATGAGCCGCAGGCTCAGTCCTGCGGCGCGAAATTTGTCATTCATAACGCATTCCTTCTGAAGTCGTCCGCTGATGCAGCTGTTCGTCGGTCCTGCCGAAGCGGCGGGTGCGGCCGGCATAGCTGTCGAGAGCCTTCTGCAGCTCCTGTGCGTCGAAGTCCGGCCAGAGCACGGGGCTGAAGTACAGTTCCGCATAGGCGCTCTGGAAGAGCAGGAAGTTGCTCAGACGCTCTTCCCCGCTGGTGCGTATGACGAGATCGGGATCGGGCATGTCGGGAGCATAGAGAAAGGCGCGGAACGCATGTTCGTCGAGCCTTTCCGGATCAACGCCTGCGGCCAGGGCCCTGCGCGCCGCGTTCAGGATTTCCTCGCGCCCGGAATAGCTGATGGCCAGCGTGAACGTCATGGAGCGGTTGGACGCGGTCTTTCTGAGGGCGTAGTCCAGCGCCTGACGCACGGTGAAGGGGAGATCCTTCCGGTCGCCGATGAAGGCAAGACGGATGTCCTGCTTCATGAGTTCGGGCAGCTCCTGCCGGATGAAGCGCAGAAACAGATCGAAAAGAAAGCCCACTTCCTTTTCGGGGCGCTGCCAGTTTTCCTTGGAGAAGGCGTAAACGGTGACGTACGACACGCCGCGGCTGCGGCATTCCCTGACCAGCGTGCGCACCGCGTCCACGCCGGCAAGATGTCCTTCCGACCGGGGCAGACCGCGTTCCTTCGCCCACCGGCCGTTGCCGTCCATGATGACCGCTATGTGCTGCGGCAGTCGTTCTTCCATGCGCCTTTCCATTGCATCGGAAAGCCGGGTATGCGCCCGGCTTTCCGCAGAACATGATCCGTTTCCGCGTCCTTCGTGCCCCGAAGGGCATGTGAAGGCGGACGACCCCCGGAAGGAGCCGTCCGCCGGACGCGGAAAACGTCAGATTTCCATGATTTCCTTTTCCTTGGCCTGGGCCTTCACGTCGGCCTTCTTCACAAAGGCGTCGGTGAGCTTCTGCACGTCGTCCATGGCCTTCTTCAGCTCGTCGGCGGAGATTTCCTTGTCCTTCTCCATCTTCTTGAGCGCGTCGTTCACGTCGCGGCGGATGTTGCGCAGAGCCACCTTGGCGTCTTCGGTGTACTTCTTGCTCACCTTGGTGAGCTCGCGGCGACGTTCTTCGGTGAGCGGCGGAACCGTGATGCGGATGAGGCGGCCGTCGTTCATGGGGGTCAGGCCGAGGTCGGACTTCAGAATGGCCTTTTCCACGGGGGCGAAGGCATTGCGGTCCCAGGGCTGAATGGTGACGGTGCGGCTGTCGGGCACGGCCACGGAGGCAAGCTGCTGAATGGGCGTGAGCGTTCCGTAGTAGTCAACCTTGATGTTGTCCACAAGGCTCGTGGTGGCGCGGCCGGTGCGCAGTTTGCCGAAGTCGCGTTCGAGGGCGACGAGGGCCTTTTCCATACGTTCTTCGGCGTCGAGCTGCAAGGTCTCGATATCCATGTTATTCTCCCTTTACAATGGTGCCTGCCGCTTCGCCGCAGACAACGCGTTTGATGTGCCCGCCGAACATGCTGCACACAATGACGGGCACGCTGTTTTCCTGCGCCAGCGTGATGGCCGTGGCGTCCATGACCTTGAGGTGGCGGCGCAGCGTCTCATCGTAGGAGAGCTGATCGAAGCGTACCGCGTCGCTGTATTTCATGGGATCCTTGTCGTATACGCCGTCCACCTTGGTGGCCTTGATGATGGCGTCGCACTTGAGTTCCGTGCCGCGCAGAGCCGCCGCCGTGTCGGTGGTGAAGTAGGGGTTGCCCGTGCCCGCCGCGCAGATGATGATGCGGCCCTTTTCCATGTGGCGTATGGCGCGGCGATGGATGTAGGGTTCGCACAGCTCGCGGATGTCGATGGCGGAAAGCACGCGGGTGGGGCAGTCCATCTTTTCCAGGGCGTCCTGTACGGCCACGGCGTTCATCACCGTGGCGAGCATGCCGATGTAGTCGGCGTTGGAGCGGTCCATGCCCTTGGCGGACGTGGAAAGACCGCGGAAAATGTTGCCGCCGCCGATAACCAGCGCCAGCTGCACGCCGAGCTTGGAAACATCGGCGATTTCCTTGCAGATGAGCTGCACGGTATCGGGATCTATGCCACTGCCTTTTTCACCGGCAAGAGCTTCGCCGCTCAGCTTGAGCAGCACGCGCCGGTATTTGAGTTCGCTCATCATCAGCCTCTTTTCGGGTCAGTGTGTGGAGAAGAATCCGCCCCGGAGAGGCCGTGGTCGTAGGGTGCGCCCCAGCCGCCCTCGTGAATGCGGACATATTTCAGAAACGTGTAGAAGGAGGTGTGGGCGGCCATGAGAAAGCCTGCCCGACCGTCGAGCATGCCGCCCTTGCGGACGTACATGTCGATGAAGCGCCAGGTGCCGTGCAGAAGGCCGACGAGAACGCCGCCTTTGCGGCCCTGCGATTCCAGATCGCGCGCGCCCCGCTCGGCATAGTCGTTGAGCTTGTCGAGCTGATTCCGGAAATTGCAGTAGGTGTAGTGGAGCATGTCGCCCGAAAGATCGCCGTACGCGCCCGCAGGCACGAACTTCTGATGCGCGCCGCTGTTTTCGATGCGGATGGCTTCGGGCCGGAACAGGCGGAACAGCCTGTCGGGATAGCAGCCGCCGTGCTTGAGAAAGCGGTCGAAGTACCAGGTGCGGCGGGGCATGGAAAAGGCCGTTTTGTCGCCGGGATCGGCCACGGCGGCCAGAATGCTCTTTCTCAGCTCGGGCGAGATGATCTCGTCGCAGTCGAGCATGAGCACCCACTCGGTGGGGGCGTTCTTTTCCAGCCATTCGATGCCGTAGCGGATCTGCTTGGCGTTGCCCGGCCATTTGTTCTGAATGAATATGGCTCCGTGGGCGCGGGCGATGTCTTCCGTACTGTCGGAGCTGAAGGAATCAACGATGAGGATGCGATCGCAGAAGGAAAGCGATTCGAGGCATTTGCCCAGCAGTCGTTCTCCGTTCAGCGTAATGATGAGTGCGGTGAGTCGTACGGCAGGTTCCATGGGCTATCCGGAAAAAGGGCATGAAAAAAGGGGAGAGAATGATCTCCCCCCTTGTATACTGAACTCTTGACGGATTCAAGCGCGCCGACGCGACTTTTCCATAAAAGTCGCCCCGGAGGGCGGATTACGCGCCAAGCTGGATGCGCACGAAGCGCTTGACGGCGATGGTGCAGCCGGCAGCCTTGGCGGTAGCCTTGATGAGATCCTGCACGCTCATCTTGTCGTCACGGATGTAGGCCTGGTCGAGCAGGCACACTTCCTTGCAGTACTTCTTCACGGCGCCTTCGGCGATCTTGTCGATGATCTTCTCGGGCTTGCCTTCGGCCAGAGCCTTCTGACGGTACACTTCGCGTTCGCGTTCGAGAAGGGCGGGGTCGAGGCTGTCGGAATCGAGAGCCAGGGGGTTGGCGGCGGCAATCTGCATGGCCACGTTCTTGGCGAGTTCCGCCACGGCTTCGTCGGCGGGCTTGTCGGTGGCGACTTCCACGAGAACGGCGAGCTTGCCGTTGGAGTGCACGTAGGAGCCGATCACGCCTTCGCCTTCAACGCTCATGCGCACGAAGCGGCCGAGCACGGTCTTTTCGCCGGTGGAGGCGGCCAGATCGTTCACGCGGTCCTGGAAGGCGTCGAGGTTTTCAGGATTGCCGGCCAGCACTTCTTCAGCCACGGTCTTGGCGAAGTCCTGGAACTTTTCGCCGCGGGCCACGAAGTCGGTTTCGGTCATCACTTCAACGATGGCGGCAGCCTTGCCGTCGGCGGCGGCGCAGCTTGCGATCACGCCTTCGGAGGTGGCGCGGTCGGCACGCTTGGCGGCCTTGGAGAGGCCCTTCTGACGCAGCCAGTCGAGCGCCTTTTCCACGTCGGCTTCACATTCGGTGAGAGCCTTCTTGCAGTCCATCATGCCGGCGCCGGTCTTGTCGCGCAGCTCCTTCACCATAGCAGCGGTAATAGCCATTGGTTGTGCTCCTTGAAAGAAAAAGGGGTTATTCAGCGGCTTCGGCCGTTTCGGCGGCCTTCTGCATGGCGGCTTCGGGATCGGCCACTTCCTTGCTCTGGGCGGCGCCTTCGAGGCAGGCTTCGGCCATGGCGTTCACGAACAGCTTGATGGCGCGGATGGCGTCGTCGTTGCCGGGAATGATGTAGTCGATGACGTCGGGATCGCAGTTGGTGTCGGTGACGGCCACGATCGGGATACCGAGCTTGCGGCATTCCTTCACGGCGATCTCTTCACGATGCGGGTCGATGATGAACACGAGCTGAGGCAGGCTGTCCATGTCCTTGATGCCGCCGAGAGTGAGGTTCAGCTTGTCCAGTTCGCGCTGGAAGCTGAGGATTTCCTTCTTCTGATAGCGGTTGATGGAACCGTCGGCGAACATGGCTTCGAGCTTCTTCAGACGTTCGATGCTCTTCTGAATGGTCACGAAGTTGGTGAGGGTGCCGCCCATCCAGCGGTTGGTCACGGAAGGCTGACCGGCACGGGCAGCTTCGGCGGCCACGGCTTCCTGAGCCTGACGCTTGGTGCCGATGAAGAGCACCTTGCCGCCGTTGGCAACGGTTTCCACGATCTTGTCATGGGCGGTGCGGAACAGCTTCACAGTCTGCTGGAGGTCAATGATATGGATGCCGTTGCGGGCGCCGAAGATGAAGGGACGCATCTTGGGGTTCCAGCGACGGGTCTGGTGGCCGAAGTGCACACCGGTTTCCAGCATCTGCTTCATGCTGACGTAAGCCATGATAGTTCTCCTTGAGAAAAAAGGGTTTGTCTTCCACATCGACCCCTGGCCCTTCACCCGTAAACGCCGTTCGTTTCCGGGAACCCTGGCCGCTGCCGATGTGTGCATTATGTGTAACTGGTGGTCTATATCCTGTTTTCGGGCGCAAGGCAAGTCTTTCCCTGCCACGAATCTTCGGACTACTTCTTCTTTTCCTCGCGGTTGCCGCGCACGATCATGTCCGCAAACGAGGAGGCCGTTTCCTTCACCCAGTCCAGATGGGGGCCCGGAGTCTCCGCGCCCAGCATGGAGGTCACGGTCACGAAGAGCACCGTGTCCTTCACCGGCACCACCGCCGTGCTCATGGCCTTGGAAAGCCATATCTTTTCCCCGTGCTCGGCCATGTTGTAGTGGATGAGGCTCGTGTACAGGTAGGCGCTTGAGGTGCGCACCGAATCCACCAGAAGAGGCTTACCCGTGGCGAGCGATTCGTTGATCGCCTTTTCCCGGTTTTCCAGCTCCTGTGCGGGCGTGTCCGTGCGGCTGTGCGGAATGTGCGCAAAGCCGATGAAAAGGCCTTCCGTGGAGCGCGCCAGAAGATCGGCGTCCTTCTGCTCCAGAGGCCGGGTCTGCCCCTGCATGGCGCAGATGAGCACCTGCCGGGTCACGGCGTCGCGGTTGCCGTAGCGGTACTGCTGCGCCATGTACTGGGGAAGGTACATTTTAAGGAGTCTGCCGCGTCGCACGGCATCCTTTTCCGTGTCCTGAAAGAGGTCGGAAGCGTGGTCGGTCAGTTCCACGAAGCCGTCGGGCGCGGCGAATTTCAGGCTGTCCACGCCGTCGTCGAAGGCGGCCCGGGCCGGAGAAACAAGAAAAAGCAGCATGAGAGCGGCAAAAAGAAGCGGCTGTCGAGGCATGAGAACTCCTTAAAAGAAAGGCCTGGCGGCCCTGCCGCGAGAGTTGCCCGCAGGCGCGCTTTTGTCAAGAAGGCGCACGCCGGGGCCGCCCGTTTCGGGGAAGGCCGGGGAGGCCTGCTTGACCATGCGCCCGCGGAATATTAAAAGAATAAACCGTTTCCATCCCTCCGGTCTTCGTCCCGGCAGGGCAGGGGAGGCTTCTCCCCGTCCCATCCCCCCTATCATTAAGGAGGAATCATGTCTCAGCTGCACATCATCTGGTATGGTCACGCCAACGTCATGTTCAGAGAAAACGGCGTGTCCGTGCTTGTGGATCCGTTCTTTGAAGGCAATCCCTTTGCGCCCGACTGGCGCGAAATCCCGCGTCCCGACATCGTGGCCGTCACCCACGACCACGGCGATCATCTTGGTCAGGCCGTGGAAATCGTGCGCACCACCGGCGCCACGCTTTACTGCATTGCCGATCTTGTGGGCTACTTCCGCGAACACGGCGTGCCGGAAGGCCAGATCATCAACTACGGCATGGGCGGCAACGTGGACGGAACCCTGGAGTGCAAGGGCGTGAAGATCACCATGACCCAGGCCTTCCACTCTGCGGCGATGGGCTCCCCCGTGGGCTACGTGATCGAAATGCCCGGCGGGCACACCATTTATCACGCCGGCGATACCGGTCTTTTCGGCGACATGTCGCTCATTGCCGACCGCTTCAAGCTCGACCTGGCCCTGCTGCCCGCGGGCGGCGTGTTCACGATGGACGGTCCGCTGGCCGCCAGGGCCGCGGCCCTGCTCGGTGTGCCCGTGGCCATGCCCATCCACTACAAGACCTTCCCCGTGCTCGCCCAGAATGCCGACGCCTTCGTGGAGGCGCTGAAGGAACACGCTCCCGAATGCCGTCCGCTGGTCATGAATCCCGGCGAAATGGTGGTTCTGGACTGATCTTTTTTATCGATCGCCATCCGGAGAAGGAACGTTTCCTTATCGGGCGCTGCCGGAATCTTCGGCCGACGCCGGGCGGGGAAGCCTTCTCCGGTATTTTTCTCTCCGGCCGGAGCAGGCCGGAAATTTCCGGAGAACGCTTTTCTTTTTTCTGCGTTTTCCGGCATGCTCCCAGAGGCGGAATCCATCCGAAGTTTTCTGCCGGAATTCCTGTTATGCTTTCCGCCGATCGCCCCTTCCTTCCGGCGGCGGAAGGCCCAATTTCCTTCTTCATCATTTCCGCGAAAAGCGTTATCATGCTTTTGCTTCCCGTCGCGGCGCACGTCGCGGCCGAATATCTATCACACGCCTGTGGAGACTTCCCGTATGGCCACCGTTATGCAGCATGAAGAACTGGTTCGTCGCGCGCTCAACTATATTATGGAGCGCAGACGCGAATGCCCCGGTACGGGCACGGCCGAACTTCTCGACAGCGCGGGCGCGCGCTTCAATCTTTCCCCTCTCGATCAGGAGGCTCTGGAGCGGCTGCTGGAACTGCAGTCCGACGAGGATAAGGCATGAGTCTTCTTCAGCGCCGTCTGTTTCTGGAACACGCCAAGACCTTCTTTCTGGCCATGGCGGTTCTTCTGCTGTTCATCCTCATGGGGCGCGCGCTTCAGCTGCGCGACATGCTCCTCGGGCTTGAACTCAATATCTGGGATACGCTGCGACTGTTCGGATATCTGAGTCCGTTCTTTCTGCTCATCATCTGTCCCATTGCCTGCATGCTTGCCGTGTTCCTCACCTTTCTGCGCATGAGCACCGACAGGGAACTCGTGGCGCTCAAGGCGGGCGGCGTGAGCCTGTATCAGATGCTGCCTGCGCCGCTTCTGTTCTCCGTGCTCTGCGCCCTGTTCGGCTTCTGGATTTCCGTGTACCTGCAGGCCTGGGGCATGGGGCATTTCCGGGCCGAAGTGCTGGACATCGCCAGCGGCAGCGCCCGCGTGGTGGTGCAGCCCGGCGTGTTCAACAAGGACGTGCCCAATATGGTCATGTTCGCCCGCAAGGTCGATCCCGTGAACGGCACGCTGGCCGGAGTCATGGTGGAGGACCGCCGGGCCGGAGACACCAGAATGACCATTCTTGCGCCGGAAGGCAGTCTTGATTCCGACTACGAGAACGGCGAAATCGTGTTTCTGCTCAAGGACGGGCGGAGCTACACGGAAAAGGACGATGTGCTTTCCATCATGGGCTTCCAGGAATACGCCGTGCGCCTGAGCTTCGACTCGCTGTTCAAGGGCGTGGACATGGGCCCGGTCAAGCCCAAGGAATACACCTGGCAGCGCCTTTACGACAGGCAGAATGAACGCGAACTGCAGAAGACCGATCCGCGCATGGCCAGAAAAATCGTGGTGGAACGGCACAAGCGGTTCGTGTTTCCCATTTCCTGCGTGATCCTGTGCATCTTCGTCATCCCCATCGCCACCTCGTTTCAGGGCCTCAAGCAGCAGACGGGCGTGGTCATGGCGCTCTTGCTGTTCCTTGTCTACTACAGTCTGCTCATGCTGGGCATCAGTCTCGGAGAAAGCGGCGATCTGGATCCGACCATCGGTCTCTGGGTGCCCAACGTTTTGTTTCTGATACTCGGCATCTACGGCATGCGTCTGGCCTCGCAGGAGCGCATGCCGCGCATCACGGAATACTGGAACTCCCGCGCAGGACGCAAAAAGAAAAAGGGGAATGACGCATGAGCCTGCTTTTCCGCTATATCTTTATGCGCCATGCCCGGCTGCTTCTGCTCATCATGGGGCTTGGTCTGGGCATCTATCTGCTCACCGACATCGTGGAGCGCGTGGACATCTTCATTGAGGCAGGCTCCGGGCTGGGGCTTGTGCTTCAGTACTTCGGCGTGCGTCTTCCCTCCATCATTGCGCAGATTCTGCCTGCCGTGTTCCTGCTCGCCACCGTGGTGACGCTCTGCCTCATGGGCAACAGCAGAGAGCTGACCGCTCTGCATGCCGGCGGCATTTCCTTTGCCACCGTGGCCGTCATTCTCGTCATGTGCGGCGTGTTCTGGGGCGGCGTGCAGTTCGCCTGTTCGCAGTTCCTGGGCGTTCAGGGCGAGCGCTACTCTCAGCAGATATGGCAGGAGGAGGTGCGCAAGAAGGATCTCAGCGAGCGCACCATTTCCGACGTATGGTTCATGGAAAGCGGCTGGACCGTTTCCGTGGAGAAGCTGAAGGCCGACGGCGAGGGTACGGGATTCTCCGCCTTTCATGTGAAGGAGAACGGCGTGGACATGGACGTCATCGTGCATGCGCCCCGGGTGAAGGGGAGCGTGAACGGCTGGGTGCTGGCTGATGCCGTGCGCATCCATCCCGACGACTACAAGCGCGAATTGCTGACCCGACTGGAGCTTCCCCTGCATCAGGATCCGGAACTGTTCTTCTCCACGGAGTCCAACAATCTTCAGCAGCTGCCGTTGTGGCAGCTCGGCGACGCCATCGAGCAGCTCGGAGCCGCCGGATCCAATGTGGACGGCCTGCGCACCGTATGGCACGGCAAGATTTCCTACGCGGCCTCGCTCGTGGTCATGGCGCTGCTCGGCGCGGCCATCGTGTCGAAGTTCCCCAATGTGTATATCGCCGTGGGCGTGAGCATGGCGGGAACCTTCATCCTGTATGCGATGACCATGTTCGGCGAGTCCCTGGGACAGCGGGGGGCGCTGCCTCCGTTCATGGCCGCATGGGGACCGGACGCATTGCTCTTTCTTGTGGCCGCCGGAAGGCTTTATTATGTGAGTGTACGTCGGTAGCGCTTCTTATGAAAAAGGCAAGAAAGGGCGGAGCGGTCATGAACTGTTCCGCCCTTTCTTGCCATGTTTACTTCAATAAACAATGCGTCATTATGATTTTTATGATAACTATTCAAAAACTGTACTTTTTGGCCATACCCGTTTGAATGACGTCCAGAAAACTAATACCAACAAGCACTAAGTTTTTCCACTTAAAAAAACGCCCGAAAATTTTCGCACTCTCCATGGTAAAAAGGTACACTTAATTCTGGCATAACAAGATGCCGATATCGGTAAAAGCGAATGAAGAACACTGATAGTTCATCATCGCGGGCAGCTTTCTGCCCAGTCAGCTATAAATAGCAGGATGATGCAGGGAAAACTATGCGCCGAATTTCTTGATTACCCATTCAAGAATATCGTTCTTCTCATAGTAAACCTTATTACGAGAAATAGAAGACTTTTTTATTCCTTCTTTTTTCTTGTCTGCATCGTTGTTTGCCATCGTCTTAGCAGAAATAATTACTCCATACAGAGCAAGCTTTTTGGAAAGAGATGCTCTTGTTTCGTAATCGTTAAGACTCTTGGACAGGTTGACGTAAAGTACCGATGCGGCCATATTACACCTCATTTACCAATTTGAGGTTGTAATCCTGACTCTGCAAAGGAACCTAAATCTCTATGACGTTTAAGCAAATTTGTAAAGTTAAAAATAGGTATATATTAGCTGAGTATCATCTCTAAAATCGATAGGAGAGTAGTTTTCGTATCTTCAGAAGAAAATATACATGCCATTAATTGAGCAATAATCTTATCTATAGTGTATAGTAATGTATATTTGATGCAATTATAATGTAAGATATGAAAAAAGATAACTTTTTATTGTATGTTAAAATCATATAAGTTTATGTAATAAATTAATAATATTAGTATAATTTTAATTTTTTATTAAAATAATAAATATTGAATTTTTAGATATTGTATAAATAAATATTTGTAATTTTATTATATAATATTAGTATTTTGATTAATAGATACAATTATTTTAGATATATTAATATAACATTGCGTTATTCCTATATGTGTGTTGTTTATAAGTTAATTAACTTTATAAAGACTTAATCCATCGTCAATGGATCGAATCTACAAAAATAGCTAGTCTCAGATTCTCTGCGAACGGATAAATTCTCTTAGAAAACGCATCTGTAAATATTTGTGGGTGTATATTCGTTGTAACCCTGTATTTATTCATCTAGTTAGATGATGACTATAGATGACTATATAGGTCGTATAGTATCATAAAGATGATTGAATACATAGTTTTGTTTGAAATGTTTCACAAAAAGTCACAGCCATGCCATTGTTCTTGGTGGAGATCACGACGGTAAAAATGCATTCCATATCTAGGCTTTTGCTAAATCTGACGGTCTTGTAATACTTGAAGCATAAGTCGTTAACATTAAGTCACTCTAGATGCTGGACTGATTGCTTTGAAAACGGTATTCCACACAGCGAGCATGACTGCTGAGTCATTTCTGCGGTGTCTTATCCTATCGTAGCAGTGTATGCCATGACCTCTCTATTGTAGTTGTTGAAATCAAAAAAATATGTGCATGTGCTTTTCGTTGTGGCAAGGCCGTTCAAAGACATCAGCACGCCAGTGTATTGCTTTTTACCGGCTTATTCATATTGTATAAATTTTTTGTTGTCGTAGATTATGAAGTGTTCATGAATATTTTTCTTATAAAGGGATATTATATATTTTTTACTATAATTTAATAATTATTCGGTAATATATTACATACAAAAACTATAGTAATAATAATCATTAATTTCGATATAAAAGAGAGAAAATTTAAAAGTATAAATTGCTAGTTTGGTAATCATATGGATTATATTCAAATGGTTATTATGATAATTCACAACCATTCATGCCACCGAAGCTTCATGATGACCTCTTCCAGCAGAACACTCATAGGCCATTCTCCGGCATATACTTCAGTGACGCCCATATCCGTGACTTCATGACCAACTACCGTCTGTACCATGTTCAAGGGCACACGGGCTTCCTTGAGCAGATATTCCACGACGGTATGTCTGAAGCTGTGGAAAGTCTTTGAGCTGGTTTCGCCTTCCTGTCCTCCGACGCCTACAGCGCGACGATAACGAGTGAACCAGTGGATGATCCCTGCGCTGAACTGTACGGAGCTGAGATTCACGGTATGGAGGCGTTCCTGCATATCGGGGAAGAGCAGAGTAGAGGACCACTTGTTTTGGGGGATTTCGACGCGTCTGTTTTCCACGAACTTTTTGAGTCCTGCTTCCTCCCACAACCAGCGATGAATGGGTACGGTTCTGATGCCTGCCAGTGTTTTGACGTGCTTGCTGAACAGGGCAGAGCCTCCATTTTCATTGATGGAGAAGCAGGTCACGCCGTCGATGTCCTTGATGTCGGAAATATGCAGCTGGCAGATTTCCTCGACTCTCATACCGGTATAAAGCGCAATCCACGGAGCCCAGAACTTGGTCGGCTTTCCTTCCGTAGCTTTCAGATAACCGGCTCTGTCACTGAAAAGCGCGTGCAGTTCGTCGTGAGTGAATCCGGTTCTTTTGGTTCCTTTGCGTCGGATATCCTTGTTGGTCATGGCGGGAGGAAAACCGGAGTTTAGATATCTGGCCTGAATTTTGCCCTGATATTCCAGTTCGCACCAGTTGATGAAGCTTCGGACGTTGATCTGTCTTACCTGCATAGTCTTGAGGCTCAGCAGACGATCCACCTTGCCTTCTCTCCCCAAGTCCGCCAGCTTCAGCCATGACAGTCCCTTATATTCGCTTTTGCCGTTTACTCGGAAGGGCAGATTCTTCAGCGTGTCATGGTAGCGCCGGATATGCTCGCGGGTAAGGTTCAGCAGAGAGATGTCCTTTCCATGCTCCAGTTCTTTGATGATGCCCGCAAACTGTCTGATCTGGGGCGGGATATCCTTGATGCTTCCTTTCGACCAGGTAAGGGATTTGGCAGAGATATAGGCTTCCGCCGCCTCTGAGACTGTGGGAAGTCTTTTGACGCGCCTGTGACTGCCAGAAGCGCTTTTTCGTGATTCCGAACTCGCAGGCTCGGAGGTCGCTCTGAACGACTTCTGAGCGGCCTCTGAGCGCGTGGTGGAAGTCAGTATGGAGCTGACTTCCACCCGCAATACGGGAGTACTGGAGTTTTCTTTCAACTGAGTTCTTTTTGCAGGCGCGTTTTTCTTTTCTCCTACATCCAATCCCGCCCCGGCTTCCTTCATGAATTTCGGTAGGGACAGAGTAAGAGCAGCAGGGGAAAGGTCTTCTTCACAGGCCGCCGTGAACCAGAACGTATCCAGCTTTCTCACGAATCCACTTAAAAATTCAGCGTGTTGCATAGAAGTACCGTGCACAAGCTGTATCCTTCCCGACTGAATCTCCTCCACCAGGGCAAAAAATGTCTGGGCAACAACAGAGAGCCGGACTGCCTTGGAGCGGGCAGTTCGGCTTTTCATACCATCCAGAGAGCGGCGGATTTCAGTTTTTCCCAGAAGAGAACGCAAGTGATTCGGCACAGTTATTCTAAAATACCTGATACCGCGATGATGAGAAAGGTAGGTCTTGTACTTCGAAAGGTACCGGGAGTGAGAAGCTGTTCCGGGGATATTCAACGGCTCTAAGTCGTTCATAGCTCGTACCTGAAACGTATCCAGAAGGTGTATCCAGTACGAACGAGCCGCGATTAAAAGAAAAACCCGCTGTAAAAACAGCGGGTTATAAATATCTGGCGGAGAGGAAGAGATTTGAACTCTTGGTACCTTTCGGGTACACACGATTTCCAATCGTGCTCCTTAAGCCGGGCTCGGAAACCTCTCCGCGACAGGAGTGTTTCTAGTATAGAAGCTCCCCCTCGTCAAGCAAAAAAATGTATTTTTTTAAATTTTTTTGCTCAGCGGATATGATTCAGAAGAATTTCTCCAAATTTTGAGCAGGAAACAGCCTCGGCACCTTCCATTTCAGCGGCGAGGTCAGGGGTGACGGTCTTATCGGCGATGGCGCCGACAATGGCGGCACGTACTTTTTCTGCGGCGGCGGCAAAGCCGAGGTGCTCCAGCATGAGAGCACCGGACAGAAGAAGACTGCCGGGATTGGCGATGTCTTTACCGGCGGCCGTAGGTGCTGTGCCGTGTGTAGCCTCGAAAAGCGCCAGCGTATCGGACATGTTCACGCCCGGAGCCATGCCCAGACCGCCGACTTGAGCGGCAAGCGCATCGGAAATATAGTCGCCGTTCAGGTTGGGCAGCGCCAGCACGCTGTACTGGGCAGGGTGGAGCAGAGCTTCCTGGAACATGGCGTCGGCGATGCGGTCTTTGATGATGATTTTTCCCTTGCTGTTTTCGGGAGTCGCTTCCTTTTCAGGAATGGTGATGTCCCCGAATTCCTCACGGGCTACTTCATAGCCCCAGGCGCGGAAACCTCCCTCGGTGAATTTCATGATGTTGCCCTTGTGGACAAGGGTCACGCTGGGCAGATCGTGATCTATGGCGTAACGGATGGCTCTGCGGACAAGGCGTTTGGAGCAGAATTCGGACATGGGTTTAACGCCGATGGCGGATCCTTCACGAATTTTTGCGCCGAATTCGGTACGAAGGTAGGCACCAAGCTTTTCAGCTTCGGCGGAGCCGGCCTGATATTCGATACCGGCGTAGACGTCTTCAGTGTTTTCCCGGAAAATGACCATATTGACGAGTTCGGGATGCTTGACGGGCGTGCTGATGCCTTCAAACCAGCGCACGGGTCTGATGCAGGCATACAGATCAAAAGCCTGACGCATGGCGACGTTGAGGCTGCGCATACCGCCGCCCACGGGCGTTCCGAGAGGTCCCTTGATGGCCGTGGAGGCCTTGGCGAGGGTGTCGAGGGTTTCCTGAGGAAGCGGAGAGCCGGTCAGTCGTACGGCCTTTTCACCGGCCAGAAGTTCGATCCATTCCAGTTCATGCTCGCCACCGGTGGCTACCTTCAGGGCCTCGTCGAGAACCGGACGGGTAACTTTCCATATTTCGGGGCCAATGCCGTCGCCTTCGATCCAGTAGACAGTGTGTTTCATAGTCGCCTTCTTAAAGGGGCAGTTGTTCCGCCTTCTTGCGGGGGTTGCTGTGAAAATAGCGTTCTGCCATTTTCCTGTGATGTGCCGGCATGGCAAGATCCCCCGTTTTGTTCCAGGGAACGAAACGATGAGGAAGATCACCGAGCCTGGCGGAAATTTCGTTCATGGTAAGAGGCGGATCTGCCTCGATGCGGAAAAAGCGGGCCGTGAGTCTGTGATTGGTATATCCATGCTGCACCTGCCCGAGGGGAGCGATGATTTCTGCTGAAAGTCCGAGAGAATGCATGAATCGGAGCAGGGCGGCTTCCGGCTCTCCACGTTCAACAATGATGCCCGGGAACTCCCACATGTTCCCCCACAGTCCGTCGGCACAGCGCTGAAGAAGAAGGACGTGGCCTGCACAGATAAGGATGCCGTGTGCCGAGCTGACGGGGATGACACGCGTTTTGCTTTCGGATACGGGACGTTCTTTTTCTACGCCGCGTTTGTGGGCGAGACACCATTCGGTCAGCGGACACAGGGAACAGCGGGGAGCTTTGCCGCATACCAGGGCGCCGAGCTCCATGAGCGCCTGATTGTAGGTTCTGGCCTGCCCTTCGGGGAGCAGACGAACGGCCTCCTGTCTGATGATGGAGGCGGCAGGCTTTTTTTTGACGGGAGAGTCGATGTCGAGCAGACGGGAAAATACCCGTTCGACATTGGCGTCGACGGATACCACATCTTGCTCGTAGGCGATGCCGAGAATGGCAGCCACGGTGTACTCTCCGAGACCGGGCAGCGCGGACAGCTCCTCCTTCGAGGAAGGAACGCGGCCGTCATGCCGTTCGAGCATGACTTTTGCGGCCTGATGCAGAAAACGTGCCCGGCGATAGTAACCGAGCCCCTCCCAGTAACGCAGTATTTCTTCTTCCGGAGCCACGGCCACGGAGCGGACATCGGGAAAGCGCTGCATCCAGCGGTTGAAATAGGATACGCCACGCTCCATCTGCGTCTGCTGAAGCATGACTTCGGAAATCCAGATTTCATACGGCGTGTAATGTCGACGCCAGGGCAGAGGACGCTTGTGGGATTCAAACCAGTCAAGCAGCGCCCGGGCTGCCGGAATGAGGTCGTTTTCTGAAAAGGAGTGAAACATTGAGGCAGTATATACGGCAATGATATGCCTTACAAGAAGGGAACCGTACCGTGGAAAAGAAAATCTCATTATGTCGAGGAGAAAGAGGCGCGGGCACTGCCGCAGACTTTTCGCATCGACCTGACAGACCGTATGCCCCTTCGGCAGGAAGGCGTGCAGGTGGCCGCGGCGCAGGCCCGGAGGGGAAAGAAGATTGCTTTTTGGGGTGTCCTGCTTCATAATGACAACAATATGAATATATCAGGTTTCCGCGGTGACACCTGTGCGGAAACAGTCGCCAATCGAGAGGACGGTCATGAATTTTGTTTTTATTTCTCCACAGTTTCCCCAGTCGTACTGGAACTTCTGCGATCGCCTGAAGGCGCGCGGCGTCAATGTGCTCGGCATCGGAGACACTCCCTACGATGAACTGTCCGGAGAACTCCGCGCCTGCCTCACCGAGTATTATCGTGTGGATTCCCTGGAAGATTACGATCAGGTCTATCGGGCCATGGCGTTTCTTACGTTCAAGCATGGTCGCATCGACTGGGTGGAGAGCAATAATGAATACTGGCTCAGCCAGGATGCCAGACTGCGCGATGACTTCAATATAAAAACCGGCATGGGCGTGGCGGAAGTGGCCAACGTGCGCCGCAAGTCGGCCATGAAGAAATTTTATCACGATGCGGGTGTTCCTGCGGCCCGGTGGCATCTCATTGATGATCTGGAAAGCGGCATGCGTTTTGCCCACGAAGTGGGGTATCCCGTGTTCGTCAAGCCCGACGGCGGCATGGGGGCTTCGGGCAGCTATAAAATTTCCGACGATGAGGAGTTGAAACGCTTTTATGCCGGCAAGGAGAACGTTCCTTACATCATGGAAGAGTATCTCAGCGGAGATATCTGGTCCTATGACGGCGTTTCCGATTCCCATGCCAATGTCATTTTTGAAACGTGCACGTCCTGGCCGCCTTCCATCGCCGACATCGTGAACAATAAGGATCATCTTGCCTACTACACGGCAAGCAACCTGCCCGATGATCTCAAGACGGCCGGCCGCAATACGATCAAGGCCTTCAATGTGCGGAGCCGTTTCTTCCATCTGGAGTTTTTCCGCCTGACCGAAGACAAGCCCGGACTTGCGAAGAAGGGCGAACTTGTGGCGCTGGAAGTGAATATGCGCCCGGCCGGAGGATGGACGCCGGATATGTTCAATTATGCCAACAGTGTGGACGTGTATTCCATCTGGGCCGACATGGTGACGCACGACAAGACGTTTGTGGATCTTGATCGTCAGAAGTTTTTTGCCGTGTATGCGGGCAGGCGCAACGGCAAGCCCTATGTGCATACCCCGGAAGAGATCCGTTCCCGCTATGCCGGCCGCATTGTCATGGATCTTGATATCCCGGAAGCCATTTCAGGGGCCATGGGGAACCATCAGTGGACGGCCATTCTCGACAGTGCCGAGCAGAAGGACGAGTTCATCCGCTTCGTGCAGGAGACCTTCTGATGGAATATCAGCGTCACAGTCAGTACAGTTCCATTCTCGGCCGGGAGCTGCCGTTCCTTGTTTTTGGGCATACGGGAAGACCGGTGATGGTGTTCCCCACGCAGAACGGGCGCTGCACGGATTTCAATGAGTTCGGCATGCCTGAAACGGTGGCCGATCATATCCATGCCGGTCGCATTCAGCTGTTCTGCGTCGATTCCATCGACGAGCAGACCTGGTCTGATAAAAACGGGGACAAGGGGCGCCGCGCCTGGCTCCAGGAGCAGTGGTTCCGGTACTGTACGGAAGAGTTTCTGCCGCTCATGCTGCAAATCAACGGTACGCGCCTCGGGCCGCTGACCACAGGCTGCAGCATGGGAGCCACGCATGCTCTCAATACGTTTCTGAGGAGACCGGATCTGTTCGACGGCGTCATTGCGCTGAGCGGTGCCTACGATTCCCGATACTTCTTCGGCGACTATATGGACTCCAACCTCTACAGCAACTCCATTGTGGATTACATGGCGGGGCTGGCTCTGGATCACGCCTACATTCCCATGTTCAATACGCGCAACATTTTTATATGCACGGGGCAGGGGGCATGGGAGGATGAGATGATACGCACGACCGGCATGGTGAAGCGTATCTTTGAAGAAAAGGGGATACGGGCCTTCTTCGACTTCTGGGGCTACGATGTGGACCACGATTGGCCGTGGTGGCGGAAGCAGTTCCCGTATTTTCTGGATAAGATTCTTTAAATATCCCGGCTGACTTCGGGCGTTCCGTGAAGATGAAAAGGGAAGCGTTTGTGCTTCCCTTTTTTTGTACAAAAGTCAGGCTTGCCGTTTTTCCGTCAATGGGCATCCTTGGCAGAATCGTTCAGCGACTGAGACCATTTTTGCCGACAAGGCAAACAGTGTTAAGAGCAAGGTTTTTCAACAAAGCGGAGAGAATCGCCTTCGCCGTTCAACATAGACTCGGGAGCGGGAAGGAACGCTCAGGCGGGAAGGTCGGCCGGGCAGCGTAGCAAGACAGACATTAAAAAAGAATACCCCGCCGGAGGCAGGGTATTCCATATTTCGCAGCCACTCCACAAGGAGCATGCTGTACGAGCGGGAGCGGAACGAGGGATTTTTCCGCTCCCGTTGTTATGTCGTTTTACTTGGAAAGCTCGGTCAGTTCGTCGAAGCGTTCCTGATACTGCTTGGCCATGGTGGCGCGCAGTTCCTTGGCGAGTTCGGGCTTGGCCTTTTCAAGCTGAGCGTAACGGTTTTCACCAAGCAGGAATTCTTCCAGAGTTCCGTCGGGAGCCTTCTTGTAGTCGAGGATGAAGGGATTCTTGCCTTCTTCCTTGAGTTCGGGGTTGTAGCGGTACAGAGGCCAGTAACCGGTCTGCACGGCGAGCTTGGCTTCTTCGAGGCTGCGGCCCATGCCCTTGCGGATACCCTGGTTGATGCAGGGAGCGTAGGCAATGATGAGGGAAGGACCATGATAGGCTTCGGCTTCTCTGAAGGCCTTGAGCACCTGGTTCATGTCGGCGCCCATGCTCACGCTGGCGACGTACACGTAGCCGTAGGTCATGGCCATACGACCGAGGTCCTTCTTGCGCACGGGCTTGCCGCCGGCGGCAAACTTGGCGATGGAGCCCAGAGGCGTAGCCTTGGAAGCCTGACCGCCGGTGTTGGAGTACACTTCGGTATCGACAACGAAGATGTTGATGTCGGCGCCGGAAGCGATGACGTGGTCAAGGCCGCCGTAACCGATGTCGTAGCCCCAGCCGTCGCCGCCGAACACCCAGAAGGACTTCTTGGTGAAGAGATCCTGCATGGTCCACAGCTTTTCGAGGGCGGCGTTGCTGTCCACGTCGGTGAGTTCGTCAAGAACGGCTTCACCGTATTCGCGGGAGAGCTTCGCATCGTTCATGTTGTCGAGCCAGCCCTGCAGAGCCTTCTTCAGCTCTTCGCTGATGCCGGGCACTTCGAGAGCTTCACGGCAGGCCAGAGCGAGGCCTTCGCGACGCTGCTTGTAGGCGTCGTGCATGCCGAGGCCGTATTCGGCGGCGTCTTCAAACAGGGAGTTGCCCCAAGCAGGACCGAAGCCGTCCTTGTTCTGGCAGTAAGGCGTGGTGGGAGCGGAGCCGCCCCAGATGGAGGTGCAGCCCGTAGCGTTGGCGATGACCATGCGTTCGCCGAACAGCTGGGTGAGCAGCTTGACATAGGGGGTTTCGCCGCAGCCGGCGCAGGCGCCGGAGAATTCCAGCAGAGGCTGGCAGAGCTGGGAACCCTTGAGGGTGCCGCGGTCGACCAGATCGTCCTTGATGGAGATGTTTTCTTCTGCGAACTTGAGGTTGGCCACCTGAGCGTCGAGCTGGGTTTCCAGAGGCTTCATGACCAGAGCCTTTTCCTTGGCAGGGCAGACATTGGCGCAGGAACCGCAGCCGAGGCAGTCCTGAGCGTAGACCTGCATGCGGAACTTGAGACCCTTGAGTTCCTTGCCCATGGCGTCGATGGTGACGAAGCTTTCAGGCGCGCCTTCCAGTTCTTCTTCCGTGGCGAGCACGGGACGGATGGCGGCATGGGGGCAGGCCATGGAGCAGCGGGTGCACTGAATGCACTTGGTGGAATCCCATTCAGGAACGGCAACGGCTACGCCGCGCTTTTCACAGGCAGTGGTGCCGAGGGGCACGATGCCGGTGGGATCGAAGGCGGACACGGGCAGGGTGTCGCCCTTCTGAGCGAGGATGGGACGAACGACGTTGGCGATGTAGGGATCGGTGTCGTTGTAGATGGAAGGAGTATCCACGGCATCGGCCCAGGATTCGGGGTACTTGATCTCGGTGAGAGCTTCAAGAGCCTTGTCCACGGCGGCGATGTTCATGTTGACGACCTTGTCGCCCTTCTTGCCGTAGGTCTTCTTGATGGCGGCCTTGATGTAGCCGATGGCTTCTTCAATGGGAAGCACGTTGGCGAGCTTGAAGAAGGCGGTCTGGGTAACCATGTTGATGCGGTTGCCGAGGCCCACTTCGGCGGCCACCTTGACGGCGTCCACGTTGTAGAACTTGAGGTGCTTCTGGGCGATGGTGCGCTTCATCTGGCCGGGAAGTTCACGATCCATGTCTTCCACGGTGGTCCAGCTGGAGTTCAGCAGGAAGGTGCCGCCTTCCTTGATGCCTTCAAGCACATCGTACATGTGCACGTAGGAATCCTTGTGGCAGGCGATGAAGTCGGCGCGGTTCACCAGGTAGGAGGACTTGAGGTAGGACTTGCCGAAGCGCAGGTGGGACACGGTGAAGCCGCCGGACTTCTTGGAGTCGTAGGCGAAGTAGCCCTGAGCGTACATGTCGGTGTTGTCGCCGATGATCTTGATGGCGTCCTTGTTGGCGCCGACGGTGCCGTCGGAGCCGAGGCCGAAGAACTTGCACTGCACGGTACCGGCGGGCACGGTGTCGATGTCGGCGCCGACTTCGAGGGACAGGTTGGTCACGTCGTCATTGATGCCCACGGTGAAGTGGTTCTTGGGAGAGGCGACCAGCATGTTGTCGAACACGGCCTTGGCCATGGCAGGCGTGAATTCCTTGGAGCCGAGGCCGTAGCGGCCGGCGAGGATCTTGGGGAACACGCGGATCTGATCGCCGTGTTCCACAAAGGCGGTGCATACGTCTTCGTACAGAGGTTCGCCGAGGGAGCCGGGTTCCTTGGTACGGTCGAGAACGGTCACGGTCTGCACGGTGGCAGGCATGACGTTCAGCATGTGCTGGGCGCTGAAGGGACGGAACAGACGAACCTTCACGATACCGACGCGTTCGCCGCGGGCGTTCAGGTAGTCGACCACTTCTTCCATGACGTCGCAGGAGGAGCCCATGGCCACGACCACGCGATCGGCTTCGGGATCTCCGTAGTAGTCGAAGGGCTTGTAGTTGCGGCCGGTGATGGAGGCCACGCGCTTCATGGCGTCGACCACGATGGCGGGCACTTCATTGTAGTAGGGGTTGCAGGCTTCGCGGTTCTGGAAGTAGATGTCGGGGTTCTGAGCGGTGCCGCGCTGATGCGGATGTTCAGGATTCATGGCGTTGTCGCGGAATTCCTGAACCTTGTCCCAGTTCACGACCTTGCGGATGTCTTCGTAGTCGATGAGTTCGATCTTGCGGATTTCGTGAGAGGTACGGAAGCCGTCGAAGAAGTGGCAGAAGGGAACGCTGGAGTCGATGGCGGCAAGATGGGCCACCAGAGCGAGATCCATGGATTCCTGGGGGTTGTTGGAGCAGAGGAAGGCGAAACCGGTCTGACGGGCGGCCATGACGTCCTGATGATCACCGAAGATGGACAGGGCATGGGAGGCCAGCGCACGGGCGGACACATGGAAGACGCCGGGGAGAAGTTCACCGGCAATCTTGTACATGTTGGGGATCATGAGCAAGAGGCCCTGAGAAGCCGTGAAGGTGGTGGTCAGAGCACCGGAGACCAGAGAGCCGTGCACGGCACCGGCGGCGCCGGCTTCGGACTGCATTTCACGGATGGCGACCGTCTGTCCCATCAGGTTTTTCTGGCCTTTGGCGGACCATTCGTCGGCCAGTTCGCCCATGACGGACGAAGGCGTGATGGGGTAGATGGCGGCAACGTCGCTCAGGGCGTAGGCAACGTGCGCGGCGGCGGTATTGCCGTCCATAGTCTTCATGTGTTTAGCCATAAAGTCCTCCTCAATAGGATGTCCGCCTTGGGGCGGAAAAAATTCCCGCGTGAAACGCGGAAGTGATGCACCAGTATAGGACGGCTGCCACAGGATGGAAAGCCCGGGGCCTTCCTGCAGCCGGACGGGAGAAAAGTAATACTGTTTGAGTAAACAATCAACCGTTTTCCCTTTATCAAGATATCAAAAAACTCGTCTTCCGTAAAGATGGGAACAAGAGCGGGGCAGAAAGAAAAAATTATCATTTACCGGCGCCGGGAAAACGGGAAGGATGAAAAGGACGGCCTGCCGATGGCGGGAAATCTTTGCGGGGAGTTCCCGCGCAAGGGGGAAATATGGAATACAGCGAATCCGTTGACCGGCTCAACCGCATACTGGTCCGGGCGCATCGAATCATTCAGGGGGAACTGCTCCGGCAGGGGATAGACGATCTTGTGCCTTCTCACGGAGCCGTGCTGGAATACCTGAACCAGGCGGGCATACCGCAGCCGGTGACGGAGCTGGTGGTGGCGCTCAAGCGTCCCAAGTCGTCCATAACGAAGGCGACGGATTGTCTGGAGCATTGCGGCTATGTCTTCAAGAAGCCCAACCCCGGCGACGGACGCAGTTATCTTGTGGGGCTGACTCCGGCCGGGAGCGAGGTCCTTCAGCGTTTTCGTTCGGCCTATGCACTGCTGGAGAAAAAACTTTTTACCTCGATCAGCGAACAGCGGCAGGCGGAATGCATGCAGACCCTTGAAGAAATGGAAGCCAACCTGGAGCGTGCCCTGTAGGCATGGCCTGTCCCTGAAAAGGAGCGGTCGAAAAAGAAGCGCCCTTTCTTACTCTCTCGATGGAGGGCAGGAAAGGGCGCTTTCTTATATTTTTATGGTTGAGAGTCGGAGCGGGTTGCGCTCAGGAGGGCGTTTTCAGCGCGCCGGGGCGACAGCTCCGCCGCCGGATGAATCGGAGAGCGACCGGGAGGATGTTTCATTCCCCCGTCCTTTTTTCCGAATATGGATCAACGGCGGCTGCGGAGAAGGCGGCGTTCTGTCGGATCGCCTGAACGCGGAGCCGTTTTCCCGTCGGAGAATCTGCTATTCGGCGTTGTTGTTTCGTTCAGCAAGTCCCATGAGGGCATAGGTCAGGCTGGCCGCGGTGAAGTCCGAACGGATATGACCTTCTCTGGGCGCGAGTTCCACCACGTCGAAGCCCAGCAGACGGCGGCCTTCCAGAGCCTTTGCCGCAAGGTCCAGAGCGAGATACCAGTCGAGACCACCCGGAACGGGAGTTCCCGTTTCCGGCATGATGGAAGGATCAAGGCCGTCCACGTCGAAGGTAATGAAGATGTTGCGCGGGAAGTCTTCGGGAATGAGATTGTCCGGAATGCCGTGGCGGCACAGATAGGGCGCGTCCCAGCTGACGACGCCGTGTTCCTTCCGCGCTTCCAGTTCTTCCCGGCAGAAGATGCGGTTGCCGAGCTGCACGAGGGGCAGGTCGAGATCCTTGACGGCACGCCGCATGACGCTGGCATGGCTCCATTTGCTGCCTTCATAGCTGTCGCGCAGGTCGGCATGGGCGTCGAACTGAATGACGCCGAAACGGCCGAAGCGTTCCTTGAGCGCCGCCATTTCACCATAGGTCAGGGAATGTTCGCCGCCGAGCACGACGGGCATGGCGCCGGCGTCGAGCGCAACGAGCACGGCCTGCTTCACGTTTTCCATGACCTCTTCCGACGTGCCGGAGCAGTCCACGGGCTGCTGCGTGAAAATGCCGCCTTCTCCGGGGAAGCTGGTTCCGTCATGGAGTTCAAGCTGATCGGAGGCTTCCAGAATGGCTTCCGGACCGCGTGCCGTGCCGCCGGCATAGCTTACGGTGGCCTCATACGGGACGGGAATGACATGGAAGCGCGCCTGATCGGCGGGACGGGGCGGAACTTCCGAGGAAAGGAAACGGTTCGTGTATTCAACGGGCATGGGTATTCCCCTGATGGTTATGGTTGTTGAAGCTGCGGCAGAAGCGCTTCCGCCGCAGCCCCTGTATGCGGTAATTTTCCGCGTTCGGCAATACGGAACGTTGAATCTGTGCCGATCCGCTATTCGGCGGCAGGCGAAGCGGAAGTCCGGTCTTCCGCAAGGCTCTTGCGGAAGATGCGGCGCATATGTCTGCTCACCCACTTGCCGAAGTTGTCGAGGTACACATAGTAGACCGGCGTGATGTACAGCGTGACGAGCTGCGAGAAGATGAGGCCGCCGGACACGCAGATGCCGATGGGCTGACGTGCCTCCGCACCCGTGGCGCCAATGCCGAAAGCCAGAGGCAGCGCGCCCATGACGGCGGCAAGCGTGGTCATGAGAATGGGACGGAAGCGGATGAGGCAGCCCTGAATGATGGCGTCCTCGGTTTCAAGACTTCCGCGGCGTTCCGCTTCAAGGGCGAAGTCCAGCACCATGATGGCGTTTTTCTTGACGATGCCTATGAGCATGATGATGCCCACGAACGCCGTCATGTTCAGCTCGGAATCGAACAGCCAGAGACTGAACAGTGCTCCGAAGCCTGCGGAGGGCAGACCGGAAAGAATGGTGATGGGGTGAATGAAGCTTTCGTAGAGAATGCCGAGCACGATGTAGATGAGCAGCAGCGCCACGACGATGATGAGGATCATGTCATGTACGGCGTCCTGGAAGTCCTGAGCCGTACCGGTGAGGCTGCCGGTCACGGAGGCCGGGAGAATGTCGCGGGCCGTGTCTTCCACGTCGCGCATGGCTTCGCCCATGGCGTAGCCGCTCGCCACGTTGAAGGATACGCTCACGGAGGGGAACTGTCCTCTGTGGTTCACGGACAGGGGACCGGCCTCGAAGCGCTTGGTGACGAGGGTGTCCAGAGGAACGAGCTTGCCCTTGTCGGAACGCAGATAGATGGCGTCCAGAATGCTGGCGCTGTCCTGCAGATCGCGCGACACTTCCATCTTGACGGCGTAGTCGCTCACGTCCGTGTAGATGGTGGATATTTCCCGCGTGCCGAAGGCCGAGTAGAGGGCGTTTTCGATCTGCGAGAGCGTGATGCCGAGCATGGTGGCCTTGTCTCTGTCCACGATGAGCCGGATGGCGGGGTTCATGAGCTGAAGGTCGGAACCGATGTCGCGCACGCTCTTCACGTGGTGCAGGGCTTCTTCCAGTTCCCGGGCGGAGGCGTAGAGTTCCGAGGTGTCGCTGCCCACGAGGGTGTAGTTGTATATGCCGGTGCTGCTGCCGCCTGCGCCCTGCATGTTGGCGTTGCGGAGCGAGACCATGAGAGTGGGGTTGTTGCCGAGGGATTGGCGCAGTCTGGCGATGACGGTGTTGATGTCGCCGCGTTCGGCAATGGGCTTGAGCCTGACCATGATGTTGGCGGTATTGGTTTCGCCGCGGGTACCGCCGCCGATGGTCGTGGTGAAGCTGCGCACGGCCGGATCGGCCTCAAGAATGGGATGCAGTTCTTGTACGGCCTGACTCAGCGCCTCGAAGGAAATGGATTCCTCAGCTTTGGCGAAAATGCGGATACGACCGCCGTCGATGGCCGGGAAATAGCCGGTGGGCACCAGCGTTGAAAGCCACCATGTGGCCGCGATGAGCAGCAGCGAGCCGATGAAGGTGATGAACTTATGCCTCATGACGCAGTGAAGGCTGCGCGAATAGAGGGAGAGCAGTCCCAGAAAAACGCGCTCCATGGCGGCCTTGAGGCCTGAGTGCTTCTGTCGGACAGACTGCTCCGTCAGGAAGAGGGCGCTCATCATGGGGGTGAGACTGATGGAGATGAAGAAGGATATGGAAATGGCGATGATGATGACGGCGGCGAATTCAAAGAACATGCGGCCTGCGGTTCCGGGCAGGAAGAGCAGGGGAATGAACACCGTGCCGAGAGATATCGTCATGGAAAGAATGGTGAATCCGATTTCCCCGGCACCGTCGATGGCGGCATTGAAGGGGGATTTGCCCATTTCCCTGTGCCGTATGATGTTTTCCAGCATGACGATGGCGTCGTCGACCACGAAGCCCACCACCAGAATGAGCGCCATGAGCGACATGTTGTCCAGACTGAACCCGGCAAAGAGCATGAGCGGGAAGGTGGCCACCACGGAGAGCGGCAGCGCAAGGCTGGGAATGATGGTGGCCATGCCGTCGCGCAGGAAGATGTAGATGACGAGAACCACGAGAAGAATGGTCAGAAGCAGCGTGAATTCCACTTCTTCCACGGATTCCTTGATGGGAATGGAGGTGTCTTCCACCACGTCCATGGAGATGGAGGGCGGGAGCGTCTGTTCGATCTCGGCAAGCATGTCGAGAATGTCGCTGACGATCTGCACGGTGTTGCCGCCCGGCTGGCGGGTCACCTGGACGATGACGCCGGGATCGCCGGTGATGAAGCTGGCCTGATTGGTTTCTTCCACGCCTTCCACCACGTCGGCCACGTCGCTGAGGCGTACGGGAGCGCCGTTGCGCCAGGCGATGACGATCTTGGCGAAGTCTTCGGCGCTGACGAGAGAACCGTTGTCCTTGATGTTGCGTATGCGGTCGGTGCCCTGGAGTCTGCCGGTGGGGAGCGTCACGTTGGCGGCGTCGATGCCGTTGCGTATGTCTTCCGCGCTGATGTCGCGTGCCTTCATGAGTTCGGGGCGCAGGTTGACGCGCACGGCATAGCGCTTGGCGCCTCGCACGTCGGATTTCGACACGCCCTTCACCATCGACAGGCGCTGGGAGACGTAGTTTTCGGCGTAGTCGGTCAGCTGCTGACGGGTCAGGGTGTTGGAGGTGAGGGCGATCTGAATGACGGGCAGGGAGTCGGGGTCCAGCTTCATGAAGCGGGGCATCTGCGTCATGGTGTCCGGCATGCGGGAATAGGCGATGGATATGGCGGACTGAACGTCGAGGGCCGCGCCGTCGATGTCGCGGTCAAGCTCGAATTCCACGCGCACCATCGTGCTTCCGAGCTTGTTGGTGGAGGTCATGTTCTTGACGCTGGAAATGGTGGAGAGCTGCTTTTCCAGCGGCTTGGCCACGGAGGTGGCCATGGTTTCGGGCGAGGCGCCGCTCAGCGTTGCGGATACGATGATGACGGGATAGTCGATATTGGGGTTTTCACTCAGCGGAAGACGCATGTAGCTCATCCAGCCGAACACCAGAATGCCCATCATGAGCAGCGAGGTGGCGACGGGACGTTTGATGAATGTCGTTGAAATGTTCATTGACGCGCATCCTCACCGGCTTTCTTTTCCTGAATGCGTACGGGCATGCCGTCCTTCAGACGCACATGGCCTTCGAGCACCACGCGCTCTCCGGACTTGAGGCCGCTGGAAATGACGGTGATTCCTTCATTTTCAATGTCCGTGGTCACGAGGCGCACATGGGCCACGTTGTCTTCTCCCACCACATAGACGAAGGGGCCGTCCGGGCCGAGCATGACGGCGCGGCTCGGCACGGTGACGGCGTTCTTTCTCGTATCGAGCTGCACGTGCACGCGCAGAAATTCACCGGGCCACAGCTCGATGTTGTCGTTGGCGAAGCGGGCCTTCAGGGGCACGGTGCCGGTATCGGCGTCCACGTTGCCAACGAAGACGACGTCGCCGGAAAGAGGCTTGCCTTCCTTGGAGCTGGCCGATACCGCGAGTCCCTCGCGGGAAACGTTGCGTCGGATCAGCGGCAGATACTTTTCCGGAACGCTGAAGGTGATGTCGGCAGGCCGGAAGGCGTCGAGCACCACCAGAAGCGTCTGCGCCGCAAGAACGTTGCCCTTGTCCACCAGAACGTCGCCGACGCGGCCGTCCATGGGCGCGCGGATTTCGCAGTAGGAAAGATCAAGCTGCGCCTTCTCCAGCGCGGCCGTGTCGGTCTGCACGTCGGCCTGGGCGCTGATCATGGTCACCCGGCTCGTTTCGGCTTCCGAAGCGCTGGTAAAGCCCTTCTTGCTCATTTTCTGCGTGCGGGAATAGTCGTCGCGCGCCTTGGTCAGCTTTGCCTTGTCGCTTTCCAGCTTTGCCTGCGCCTGATGCAGGGCGATTTCATACGGCTCCTTTTCAATGACGAAGAGAAGCTGATCTTTCTTGACGTTTTCACCGTCCTGGATCAGCACCTCCTGCAGCTCGCCGGTCGTTCTCGAGACGACGTTCACCGAGGCGGAAGGATCCACGGTGCCTACGGCTTCCAGCATGTAGGGAACATCTTTTGTTTCGGAAACGGCCAGCGTGACCAGAGCGGTACGGACGGTCTGACGGGGCGCGGCTTCCTCGGATTCGCCGGAACAGCCGGAAAGCAGCACCGCACAGACAAAGCACAGGAAAAGACGGGCGGACATGGGCACTCCTGAAGACTTTAACAAGGATTATTCTATCCTCTATACGAGGAGGAAAAATTTGCTGTCAATAATGGAAAGAGGAGAGTTTTGTTTCAAAAGATTGCAAGGCTTCCTACAAAGCGCGGAGCCGTTTTCACAGTCTGCATGAAAACGGCTCCGCGGCTTGAAGATGTACGGCGAATCAGGACTTGTCTTCCTTGTCCACAAGATGCCCCATCTGTCTGCATATGCCCATGAAAATGTCCATTTCATGGCGGCGCAGATCGGCTCTGTCGAAGAATCTGGCCAGAGGCAGGAAGAAGTGCTCCGGATTGTCCCGGGGAATGGTGCCGATGTCCATGAGCGTCTGCTTGAGGGCATGGAAGAAGAAGTCCCGCTCTTCGGCCGTGACGCGCCGGGAAAGACTGGGGTGGCTGTCGATCTTTGCGGTGTCGGGCAGGGCAAGATAGCACTCGTAGATCATGAGCAGCACGGCCTGGGCAAGGTTCAGGGAAGAGGCGTCGGGTGCCGTGGGAATGGTGACGAGCCTGCCGCAGTTTTCCAGATCCTCGTTGCTGAGGCCGCGGTCTTCGGGCCCGAACATGATGGCGACCTCTTCGCCGCGGGCAAGGCGTTCGGCTACTTCCGCCGCCGCCTGACGCGGCATGATGAGCTGCTGTCTTGCTCCGCCCGTGCGGGCTGTCGTGCCTATGACCAGCGTGCAGGGGGCCACGGCCTCCCGTACGGAGTCGGTCACTGTAATGGAGTCGAGCAGAGGACGGCCCTGACTGGTGGCCGTGGGCAGCGCCTTTTCATAGATCCAGCGTCTGGGTTCGGCCAGATACAGGGGCGCATGGCCGAAGTTGGCCGAGGCACGGGCGGCCATGCCGATGTTTTCCGGAAAGTTGGTGCGCACCAGCACCAGTCTGAGGTGCCGCATCATGGCGGCGATTTCGGAAGGATTTTTCATATCAGTACCGGGAGCCTGCGCTCCATATTTTTAAAGGGTATCGGGCCAGACATGGGCGGCCGTAAGCGCCAGCATGGCCATGCCCAGACCGAATTTGACGACCATGCCGAGAAAGCGGCCCACAAAGGCGCCCTGCGCGGCACGGAAGGCAACGGCGGAAGGCTGCCTGCGGATGAGAAGTTCCGCCAGAAAGCAACCTGCCCAGGCTCCGAACAGCGCTCCGAACACCGCGCCCACGCCGAACATGAAGGGCGCGCCGAAAATGGCGCCGAGAACGGCGCCGATGATGCCCGCCCATGTGGAAATCTTCGAGGATCCGTATTTTTTTGCGCCCCAAATCTGGGCTCCGAATTCCACGACTTCGCCGATCAGGGCGAGCCCTATGAACAGCACGAAGAAAAGAACGCCGAGTCCGCTGTCGGGAACGAGTAGCGCCCATGCTGCAACAAGGGCCACCATGGCCCAGTTGCCGGGCAGGGTGACCAGATTGAGCAGAACGCAGATGCCGAGAGCCACCAGAAAAAGAGCGGTGAAGAAAACGCTCATGCGGGCTTTCCGAGGCTCAGACCGTAAAGCAGACCGAAGCAGCGGTCAAAGGTGTCCTCTCCGCAGGGAGAGACGAGACGGCCGCAGCCTTCCAGGTGGGCACGGCCCGGACCGAGAATCCATGTGGGGCGGAACCCTTCGGCTTCGGCGGGAAGATCGCCGCAGATGCAGCCGTGGCCTCCCGCGGCGCGAACCTGTTCGTCCGGCAGCCAGTTCAGGCGCAGATCCTTCAGGTCGGCCAGCAGGGCGTCACGGGAAATGTCGCTGTGCTGCTCGTACAGCCCCAGAATTTTTTCCTGATAGACCATGAAGGCCTGTATGTGGCGCTCGCCTGCCCACAGAACGGTGACTCCCTCGCTCCAGGAACGGTCGCGCAGCGATTCGAGGCTCATGGCTGCCAGCGCGGCAGCCATGCCGCTATCCGTTCCGAGCACGTTGCCGAACACGCGGCGCGTCTCGCTCAGCAGGGCGGAACACTCCCATTCTCCGGCGTCGGAAAAAAGGCACCGGCCGGCATCGCCGCCCGTGCTTTTTATCCATTCCTTCCAGCGAAGGATGCGCCTTTCACAGCGTGCCGCGCGGTCATCACCGGGCTGAAGAGGCGCATTCATGGTGCACACCAGCGTGCATTCCGGTTCGGGATGACCGCCTCGGGCAATGAACTCGCGGGCCTGTTCGGCAGGAGCCTCCAGAGAAAGCCGGGTTCTGGGCCAGAGGGACGTGGGCGTGCCGGGCAGGGCGAGAAGGGCGGCCGTGAAGCTGCTGCCGCTGTCCAGAACCAGTGTCGGGCACGAAGGGCCCGGCGTCATGACGGAGTCCAGCATGATATTTCCATCCGTATCAAAGGAGAAAAGCGGGGAGGATAACCTCCCCGCATGAGTGAGACGTGCGGATCAGAGCAGCGAGCCGTTCCAGTTGAAGTCGCTGGTACGGCGCAGCGGCGGCATGTTGGGAGGCAGGTTTTCCTCCAGTCTGGCGAAGAAGGCGTAACCGGCGGCTTCCAGTTCCTGCCTGTGGGCGGAAATGTCCAGCGGCCAGGCGGGGTAGATCCACAGGTTGTGCCCGTAGTTGCGTGCCCAGAAGCCTTCGCCCTTGGGACTGAAGAAGGCTTCGTTGGCCTTGACCTGATTCATGCCGTGGCGCGATATGCCCACGGGCCAGTAGCCGGAAAGCACCATGCCCAGCGGCAGGCAGCACTGACGGGGCAGGGCCAGATAGTCTTCGCCGGAAAGTTCAGGGCTTACGAAGGCCGATTCAAAGCCGAGTTCGGCCAGCAGCGCCACGGCTGCCGGGTTGGCCACGTTGCAGAAAGGACCGGCCGTAAGATGGGGGCGACGCTTGTCGCCGTCGGCGGGGAACAGACTTGCCTGCCAGGGCGAGTTGCAGACGAAGTGCGTGGAGCCGCCGCGCAGGGCTTCAATGACGAGTCTCTGCCAGAGGGCTTCTTCATCGGGCCAGATGACCGGGGGCAGCCACCACGAAATGCGGGGCATGACGGTGCGGGATACGGCGCGCACGGAGTTGGCCGACATCCAGAGTCCGGTCATCACGGAGCGGGAACCGCGGGTTTCCCTGCCCTGAGGAAGGCTGGAGCGCACCAGGTAGTCCTGCTGACGGCGGGCACGCACGGGACGGGGAAGATGCGGCGTCCACTCCACGAGCGGACTTTCCACCTTGCGGCATTTTTCCAGCTTCTTTTCCCAGTCCTGAAGAATATGAATGAGCTCCGGCTCCCTGCGGTCGATGAGAAAGACCGGAACGCCGGCCTTGGGCATCTTGTGCTTGGCCAGACGAAGGGTGCAGGTGCCGGCCTTGGGGGTGCGTCGCGTTACCGGAACGGTATCGTGCCACGGCTCGTCTTCGTAGCCCACGCGCAGAAGATCCTTGGGGAGAAGTTCGATCCGGGGCTTGATGAAGGGCCAGGAAGGCATGCCGTTCTTCTTTTCGAACTGAATTTTGCCCACCAGCATGCCGGAACTCGTCGGTTCGTCGGGCGTGGAGATCTGGGCGTCCTTCTGAGGCAGGAAGCGCGCGCGGGTGACGGGGCGGCCGAGCGCCATTTCCAGGAGGGACTCGGCATCCTTCTTGGCCTGAGGCCAGTCGGGCGTGCCCAGCGCGTCGAGAAGCATGCGATAGGCGGCCACCACGTGGTAGACGTAATGGGGGCCCTTCTTGCGGCCTTCAATCTTGAGGCTGCGGACATGGGGAATTTCGGCCAGCGTCTTGACGAGCACGTCGAGGGACAGGTCCTGACAGGAGAAGAAGCGGCCTTCGCGCCCTTTCTGCTTGTAGATTCTCCGGCAGGGCTGCACGCAGCGGCCGCGCAGACCGCTTTTGCCGCCGAGATAGCTCGACCAGTAGCAGCGTCCGGATACGCACCAGCACAGTGCGCCGTGGACGAACATTTCAAAGTCCATGTCCTCGGGAGCCTTTTCGTCCATCTGGCGGATTTCGTCGATGGAAAGCTCGCGCGGGAGCACCACGCGCTGAACGCCGAGCTTGCGCACGGTTTCAAGGTCGCGGGAGTAGGAGATGTTCGAAAGGGTGGAGAGGTGGATTTCGCCTTCAAAACCTGCCTGACGGGCAATGTCGATGAGGCCTATGTCCTGAATGATGAGCGCATGCGGCTGGGCGTCGCGCTGAAGGCGCTTGATGAGGCGGCCCGCCGCGGGAATGTCGTTGGCCTTGATGAGCGAGTTGAAGGCCACGTAGACACGGCGGCCGTTCTGATTGGCCAGATCCACCATGCGGGCCAGTTCGGTGGTGCTGAAGTTTTCCGCACCGGCGCGGGCGGAAAAGTTCTTGAGGCCGAGGTACGTGGCGTCCGCACCGGCGGCCATGCCTGCCAGAAAGCAGGACATGTCGCCGGCGGGAGCCAGAAGTTCAGGCAGAGTATGGGATATCATGCTGTCCTATGCTGATGGCTGACCTCCTGTGCATTTCTGCCTGGCCACGGCCATCATGAGTTTTATCCGGTTGATCTGGTTCACTTCGCTGGCGCCGGGATCGTAGTCCACGGCGGCGATGTTGGCTTCGGGGAAGCGGCGCTTGAGTTCCTTGATGACACCTTTGCCCGTGATGTGGTTGGGCAGACATCCGAACGGCTGCATGCAGAGAATGTTGCGGATGCGGCCGTGAAGCAGTTCAATCATTTCAGCCGTAAGCAGCCAGCCTTCGCCGGTCTGCTGACCAAGGGACACAACACCGTTCACCTGTTCGCGCAGTTTGCGGAACGGAAGCGGCGGAGAGAATCTCCGGCTCCGCGCCAGCACGAACCTGAGCGGCAGTCTCAGCGTAAGAAGTACGCGCAGAAGCAGATTGCTTACCGTGGCACGACGCATGCTGCCGTTGTGGTGCTGCCAACGATACACTTCATCGTATAATCCGTACAGAATAAAATCGGTGAAGTCGGGCATGACGGCTTCGCCGCCTTCGGCCTCGACGACCTTGACCGCATTGTTGTTGGCGTCGGGATGATACTTCAAAAGAATCTCGCCCACAAGTCCGACTCTGGGCCTCCGGGGCTCATCCCGGAGCGGCAGGGCGTCGAAGGCCTTCACGACTTCTCCGAGATGCCGGTAGGTGCGGCGCAGTGCGCCGTCGCGGATATCCTGATCGAGCACGTCGGCCCACTTGTCGGCAAGCGCTTCCGCGCTGCCCCTGACGCTTTCATAGGGGCGGGTGCGGTACAGAAGACGCATGAGGGTGTCGCCGCACAGAAGCGCCTGCACGCCGCGCAGAAGCATGCGTCCTGTGACCCGGAAGCCCGGATTGCGTCCCAGGCCCGAGAGGTTGAACGAAATGACCGGGATGTCGGTCAGACCGCATTCCTTGAGGGCCTTGTAGAGGAAGCCTATGTAGTTGGTGGCGCGGCATCCGCCGCCGGTCTGGGAAATGATGAGCGCAATGCGGTGCCTGTCGTACTTTCCGCTCTGAATGGCGTGCAGAAGCTGACCGATGACCGTGATGGCCGGGTAGCAGGCATCGTTGTTCACATGGCGCAGACCTTCTTCCACGGCGTCGCGCGATACGGAGTGCAGAAGCTCCGCCTTGTAGCCGCAGCCCTTGAGCATGGAGGGCAGGAACTGGAAGTGGATGGGCGACATCTGCGGAATGAGAATGGTATGCGTTTCGCGCATTTCCTCGGTGAAGCTCGGCGGAGTCCAGTTGTCTTCCTCCACGGGGGCCATGGGCAGCACGGTGGCGAATTCCGGCATGAGGCCGGAAGCGCGGTGATTCCGGCGCTCCTTCATGGTGGCCAGCTGAGAACGCACGCGTATGCGCGCCGCGCCGAGGTTCGCGCCTTCGTCGATCTTGATCTGGGTGTAGAGTCTGCCGGAGGCGGCGAGAATTTCCTCCACCTGATCGGCGGTCACGGCGTCAAGGCCGCAGCCGAAGGACACGAGCTGCACGAGAGAGACCTGATCCGACTGCGCGGCATAGGCGGCCGCACGGTACAGTCTGGCATGGAAGGTCCACTGATCGACCACTCTCAGCTTGCCGGGATTTGGCATGAGGTGCGCCACGGAGTCTTCCGTGAGCACGGCCAGCCCGGAGGCCGTGATGAGATCGGGAATGCCGTGATGAACCTCCGGATCCACATGATAGGGGTGTCCGGCCAGAATGATGCCCATTTTGCCGGTCTTTTTGAGGAAGTCGAGAACTTCCCGGCCCTTTTCCTTCAAGTCATCCTTGAACTTTTTCTCTTCCCTGAAGGCGGCTTCCAGCGCTTCCTGCAGTTCGGAGCGGGGAATGGAGCGGAAAAGATCGAGCTGAAGGAGCATGTTGAGCAGGCCGTCCAGCTCCACGGGCAGGAAGGGGCAGATGAGCTCCACGCCCTGTTCGCGCAGTTTTTCCACGTTGTTCTTCAGAAGTTCCGGATAGCCTCCCACCACGGGGCAGTTGTAGCGGTTGTCCTGCGTGAGGAATTCCTGCCGCTCGAAGGCAATGCAGGGGTAGAAGATCCGGCGTACGCCCTTCTGGATAAGTTCCATGATATGGCCGTGGCTGAGCTTGGCCGGGTAGCATACCGTCTGGGACGGAATGGTGGACATGCCGTGGGCATACATTTTCTTGGAGGATGCCGAGGAGAGCACCACGCGGAAGCCCAGTTTCGTGAACAGGGTGAACCACATGGGGTAGTCCTCGTACATGTTGAGCACGCGGGGAATGCCTATGCTGCCGCGGGGAGCCTTGTCCGGCGCAAGAGGAACGTAGTGATCGAAGAGCCGTTTGTACTTGTAGTCGAAGAGGTTGGGCAGGCTCTTGTCGGAAGCGCTTTTGCCCGCGCCGCGTTCACAGCGGTTGCCGGATACGAAGCGAGAGCCGTCGGAGAAGCGGTTTACGGTGAGCAGGCAGTGGTTGGAACAGCCTTTGCAGCGGGTGACGCTGCGTTCCGCATGGAAGGCGGCCAGTTCTTCGCGGGAAAGAATGGTGGAACCTTCGGGCGAGGCGTTTTCCCTGGCGATGAGCGCTGCTCCGAAGGCGCCCATGAGTCCGGCGATGTCCAGACGCAGCACTTCGCGGCCGAGACTGAGTTCGAGCGCGCGAAGCAGGGCATCGTTCTTGAAGGAACCGCCCTGAGCAATGACGTATTCGCCGAGCTCTTCAGGGCTGGAAATCTTGATGACCTTGTAGAGCGCGTTCTTCACCACGGAATAGGAAAGACCGGCCGCGATGTCGCCCACGGAACGGCCTTCCTTCTGGGCCTGCTTGACGCGCGAGTTCATGAACACGGTGCAGCGGGTGCCGAGATCCACGGGATTCTGGGCGTGCAGAGCTTCGTCCACGAAGGTGGGCAGATCCATGCCGAGCGACTTGGCGAAGGTTTCGATGAAGGAACCGCATCCGGCGGAGCAGGCTTCGTTGAGCTGTATGCGGTCCACCATGCCGTTCTTCACGTGCAGGCACTTGATGTCCTGTCCGCCGATGTCGAGCACAAAGGTGACTTTGGGCAGGAAGAACTGGGCCGCCTTGCAGTGGGCCAGCGTTTCCACCTCGTCGATGTCGGCATGCAGGCCAGCCCGGAGAAGGCCGCCGCCGTAACCGGTGACGCCTGCGCCGGCAATGCGCACATGGGCGGGCAGCACCGCGTAGATATCCTTGAGAATCTGCACGGCGGCTTCCAGCGGACGTCCCTGACTGGGCGCGTAGGACTGATGCAAGATGCGCCCCTGTTCGTCCACCAGCACGGACTTGATGGTCGTGGAGCCTGCGTCGATGCCGAGATAGACTGGAGCAGGGGATTCCGCGCTGCCGTCAAGGTCGGCCAGATCGGCATGCTGCGCGCTGTGGGCGTTGTGCCTTGCGCGGAAGGCAGTCAGTTCCTCTTCGCTGCTGAAGAGGGCAGGCAGGGAGACCACGTCGGGCTCATGCGAGCCGCCGGTCAGTTTTTCAGCAAGAGCCGACAGCTCTTCGGCTGTCCATACACGCTCTCCAACCTGCTGCTCGTTGCCGGGAAGCTCCTGCTGAGAAACGGAATACATGGCGGTGCCCATAGCAACGAAATATTCGGCGTACGGCGGGAAAACGGCGTTTTCTTCCGTGAGGGCCAGCGTTTCCACGAAACGCTGACGCAGACTGCTCAGGAAGGCGAGCGGGCCGCCGAGAAAGGCGACCTTGCCTTCGATGGCGCGGCCGCAGGCCAGACCGCTGACGGCCTGTTCGACCACGGCCTGGAAGATGGAGGCGGCAATGTCCTCTCTGGCGCACCCTTCGTTGAGCAGGGGCAGGATGTCCGTTTTGGCGAAAACGCCGCAGCGTGATGCAATGGGATAGATGGTGCGGCTGTGAGCGGCAAGCTCGTTCAGGCCTGCGGCATCGGTGTTGAGGAAGGCGGCCATCTGATCGATGAACGCGCCCGTGCCTCCGGCGCAGGTTTCATTCATGCGCTGCTCGACGCCGCCGGTGAAGAACGTGATCTTCGCGTCTTCGCCGCCGAGCTCGATGGTGACATCCACGTCGGGAATGAGACGGCGGATGCTTTCCGCCGAAGCAATGACTTCCTGAACGAAGGGGATGCCGAGTTCTTCGGTAAGGGAAATGGCACCGGAACCCGTGGCGGCAAGCGTAAAGACCCTTCCGGCAAGCTGCTCACTGGCGAGAGCTTCCCGGAAAAGCTGAGCCACCGTTGCCCGCACGTCGGACATGTGGCGCTGATAGCGTGCATAGAGCACACGAGTAGACGGGTCGAGGACAACAAGCTTCACCGTGGTGGAGCCGATATCAAGACCAATGTGAGTCAAGGTCGACCTTGTATCCATACAAGACACCCTGAGGGAATCGAACGCGGATACTCTACTATGAAGGTGATGAAAACGCAAGGGACGGGACGCGTTCTCTCCCGGAACCGGTGCGGATCAGTCCTGCACGCCGAATGCGGCCAGAGCGAGCCTCGCGGCTTCCTGTTCGGCCCGCTTCAGACTGCCGCCTTCCGCAATGAAGCAGCGGCCGTCGGAAAGTTCGAGCTGCACACGGAAGGTTTTGGCGTGTTCGGGGCCGCTGCTCGACAGCGGCATGTACACCGGCAGGGAATGGAGCATGGCCTGCGTGACTTCCTGCAGGCGCGTCTTGTAGTCCTTGCTCTTGCGGTCGGTGCCGGGGGCGGGCCATCTGTCGGCATACAGGCGATGAATGAGCGCGGAGGCTTCCTTGTGTCCGCCGTCGAGATAGACGGCGCCGAGCACGGCTTCCATGGCGTCGGCAATGAGCGCGGCACGTTCTCTGCCTCCCTGGGCTTCTTCGCCGCGGCCCATGAACAGCATCTCGCCGAGCTTCAGGCTCCGGGCCAGCTCCGCCAGCTTGCCTTCGCTCACCAGACGGGAGCGAAGGCGCGTCATGCCGCCTTCGCGTTCCTGGGGAAAACGCTTGTATATTTCATGGGACACGTTCAGTTCCAGAACGGCGTCACCCAGAAATTCCAGCCGCTCGTTGTGAACGGTGTTGTGCTCGTTGGCCCAGGAGCTGTGCGTCAGCGCCGTGGCCAGCAGCGAAATGTCGTGAAAGCGATACTGGAGGCGTTCCTCAAGCTCCGAGAGTCTCCGCAGCGTATCGGGGGAAAATCCTGTCCTGTTCATGGCATAAACTCCTCATGTCGGAAAAGAAATAGGCTCACATTCCGCAAATGGCAATAGCTCCTCGACTTGACAAGATGCCCGGTACTTCCTACTTATCTACCACAACATTCAAGGAGTCTTATCATGGCCTATGATATCCGTCTTGTAAAAATCGTGACCGGTGAACTCGTCATCGGCAAGTATGATGCCGATGCCAACGCTCTGACCGATGTCGCCATCATGCAGACCGTCCCCACCCAGCAGGGCGTTCAGCTCATGATGCTGCCCTACGGCTATCCTTTCGATCAGGAGTTCAACGGCCGCATTGAAGGCAAGCACTTCCTTTTCGAATATTCGCACACTCCTCAGGAAGTGCAGGACAAATATCTGGAGGCCTGCTCCAATCTGTCCCTCTCTTCCGGCGGTCTGAACCCCAATCCCCAGCAGGGCGGCGGTTCCGGGCTCATTCTGTAGAGCGGACGTTTCGAGAATAAAAAAGAGCGGAGCATCAGTGTTCCGCTCTTTTTTCATGCGTGATTTCCGGCAGCTTTGCATCGAGGATGCGGGGAAAGCGGGGCGTCTTTGGGTCTGCGGCCGCATCGGCGGACGATGGACGGCCCGGCAGCGGAGCAGTCGTCGCGTTTTTAGAACGTTGAGCGCGTGTTCAAAAGAAGCGATCAAAGGGCCGTCAGCATGTATTTGCGGACGAGGGCTCTTGCGGCCTCTCTGCAGGCGTCGTCGGTTTCGTTCTGCGCGGAAAGGCGCAGCAGCGGCATGGCCTCGTTCACGAAATCGGGCCTGGCCTCAAGCAGCCGGGCGATGGCGTGGTAACAGGAAATGCGCAGCGGCGCGTGATCGCAGAAGCCGGTGCTTTTTTCCTCGGGTGCGTCGTAGATGTAGTGAAGCAGCACGCGGCGGAACGTGTCGGCCAGGGGAGGGCACTGGGCCAGCGTTTCTCCGAAGGCTTCGGGAATGCCCCAGCCTATGTTTCCCGACTCCTCGTTCATGTGCCACATGAAGCGCCGCACGATGTTCTTGGCATCCTCGGGTGATCCGGCATAAACTTCGACCATGACTCCGCCCATGCAGAATGCCGCGCGTTCGGCCATGGCTCCGCCTTCCGTGAGGCAGGCGAAAAGGGCGTTGGCCAGCGACAGAGGGCTGACTCCTTCTTCCCGGCATTCCGGCGGCAGAGGCTGATCTTTCGACCATTCATCCCTGCGCAGCCAGGTGCGCAGCGTATTTTTCAGGGAACGGAAACGAGGCATGAGAGACTCCTTTCTTGATATCCTGTGCAACATACTATGGATGGCCGCATCCTGTCCAGATCGGCCCGATTTTGAGCCTTCGTCAATTGGGGCTTGACAGAAACGCAATTACAGGACAATTATTCGAGTTCCTATTGCGCTAACCAGCCCCGCCTGCGCGGGGAATTACTTGGAGGATTCCTATGAGCAAAGTTCTTCAGAACGCCGTCAAGACCGAAGCCGGTGTTGAAGTGAACGGCATTCCTGTTCAGCCCATCGTCGAAAACTGCGCCGGCTGCGATCGCGTCTGCGAATTCGAAGGCCAGCAGTTCTGCGCCAGCTATCCCATGCCCGCCAAGAAGTGGACTTCCGGTAAGTGCAACTTCGCTACCCACATCAAGGTGGAAGTCGCCGCCAAGGCCAAGGTGAACCCTCTGAAGGCCTCCAAGCGTGCCGCCAAGGGTCGCTAGGCCGTACCCGCGGAATGTCCGCACGGCGTTTCCTCTCTTCGGAGCGGATATGCCGGGTACGCCTTCGCACGGCTTTTTTCTCCGGAAACAAGCCGTCGTCTGTATTTTTTTCTTTTGAGCTTTTCACCGGGTATCGCCGTGCGTTACCCGGTGTTAGGCGTTTAATGGAGTTGCGATATGTCTCTGGATGAAAAGCGTACGCTGCTGAATGCTCTTTCCGGCTGTTCCGAACGTGTTTTTGAACTGCAGAGCGCCATGACGGCCCTGCGAGGGCTCGGCCCCGACAACGGCGGAGACGGCGAGCAGAAGAAGGCGGACTATCTTGAGGCATGGCTCCGGTCCACCGGTGTGGACGACATCGAACATGTCGACGCCGTCGACGAAAGGGTGCCCTCCGGCAAGCGCCCCAACCTCATTGTCCGCGTGCCCGGGCGCACTTCCCGCACTCTCTGGATTCTCGGCCATATGGACGTCGTTCCCGCAGGCGAGGAAAGTCTGTGGCGCGGCGATCCCTGGACGGTCACGCGCGATGCCTCCGATCCCGATCTCATTTACGGCCGCGGCGTGGAAGACAATCAGCAGGCCATCGTCAGCGGATGCCTTCTTGCGGCCGCGCTCCGGGAAAATCATATCGTTCCCGAAATCGGCCTGGGGCTGATTCTTGTGTCCGACGAGGAAACGGGCAATACCTACGGCATTCAGCATCTTCTGCGCGAGAGACCGGATTTCATTGCCGAAGGCGATCTTGTGCTTGTGCCGGACTCCGGAAGCCCCGACGGTTGCTTCATCGAGATTGCGGAAAAGGGCATTCTGTGGCTGCGTGTTGAAATTGAAGGCGCCCAGTGTCATGCCTCTCGTCCCGACGACGGCAGAAACGCTCTGCCTGCGGCCGCGGCCATGATTCTGGGCGCTGCGGAAGTGGAGGCGAAGTTCACGGCCCGCGACGCGCTCTTTTCTCCCGACCGTTCCACCTTCACTCCTACGCGCCATGAAGCCAACGTGCCGAACGTGAACACCATTCCCGGCAAGGAAGTGTTCTATGTGGACTGCCGTGTGCTGCCCTGCTACTCGCTGGACGACGTGCTGGCCGCCTTCCGTGCTCTGGGAGACGATGTGGCCCGCAGATTCGGCGTCTCCGTGAAGGTGGAAAAGTATATGCAGGAGCCTGCCGCTGCACCTACTTCCGAACAGAGCGCCGTGGTGACAGGCCTCAGAAAGGCCGTGAAGGAAGTGCTCGGCGAGGACTGCCGCTGCGGCGGCATCGGCGGATCCACGGTGGCGGTCAATTTCCGCGAACGCGGCATTCCCGCGGCCGTATGGGCGCTGATCTTTGAAAATTGCCATACGCCCAACGAGGCGGCCCGTCTGTCGTTTGCGGTCAAGGAAGCGCAGGTCTTCGCCTGCATGCTCTTCAACGATTGATCCGGGGGAATCATGCGTACGATACAGGTCGTCAATGTCCGCTGGTACAATGCCACGGCGTGGTATGGAGTGACCCTCGCACACTGCCTGAAGAAGGCGGGGCACGAATCCATCGTGGCGGGGCTTGCCGGAACTCCGCCTCTGGAGAAGGCGAAGGAACTGGGCCTGCCCGTGGTGGCGCTGCCCTTCAATTCGCAGACTCCGGGAAAGCTCCTGGAGCTGTGGCGCGGCATGGACCTTCTCGTACGCCGTTTCAGACCCGATATCGTGAACTGTCACCGAGGTGAGGCGTTCATCCTGTGGGCGCTTATGAAGCAGCGGCATGATTTTGCCCTGGTGCGTACCCGCGGAGACAGGCGTCTGCCCCGGGGCGGCGCGGTCAATCGCTGGCTGCACTGCCATGCGGCCGATGCCGTGATTTCCACCAATTCGCTCATGACGCGGCATTTTTCCGAAGCCCTGCAGGTTCCTTCCGACCGCCTTCATACCATCCTCGGCGGTGTGGATACGGTGCGTTTTCATGCCGATCCGCAGGCCGGAGCCGAGATTCGTCGTCAGTACGGCTACGGCGACGACGATGTGGTCATGGGCCTTCTCGGCCGCATGGACGAGGTCAAGGGCATACGGGAAAGCATTACCGCTCTTGCCCGGGCGCGGGAACTGTCGCCCGAGGCTCGCAGAATCCGTTTCCTCGTCATAGGCTTCGACTCCGAGTTCACGACCGAAGACGTGGCCCGCTGGACCAGGGAATGCGGCCTCGGCGAGCTTGGCGACATTGTGACGGTAACGGGGAGGGTATCCCGCCCTCAGGAAGTCATCTGTGCGCTCGACTTCGGCATTCTCGCCTCTCTGGGCTCGGAAGCCATCGCCAGAGCCGCTCTGGAAATCATGGCCTGCGGCGTACCGCTCATTTCCTCCACCACGGGGGTGATGCCTGACCTTCTTCCTGCCGAATACTGTTTCGAGCCGGGAGACACGCAGGCGATGGCGGAACGCATGATACAGGCGCTGGACGTTGCGTGGAGGAAAAAGCTTGCAGCGGTGTGTCTGGACCGTATTTTCAAGGGCGGTCTGACGCTCGATGACTTCCTTGCCTCCACCATGCAGGTCTATGAAGGCGTTCTTGCCTCACGGGGGCGCGGAATAACTTCTGTTTAGTCTTGAAGATAAGAAGTATTTCATATGGTTATACGTTAATTCTTAAAGTGCAACTTTCACTTTTTTGAAAAGGTTCCGTATGAAAAAAAAGCCCGTTCCGGTACTGCCGGAGCGGGCTTTTCTGCATTATGCGGGCCTGAAGGACAGAATTTGAAGGAACACCGGGATGCCCGGCCCGAAAGCATTATTCCGCATCGGGTGCAGACGCGGGCGGATAGGCATTTTTCCAGGTATCGGCATGAAGGAAGCGAGGATCATAGCGCTTTTCCTCAAAGAAGTCCTGAAGTGGATAGCCGAGAATGATGAGACCTGCCGGCCGGACCATGCCGGGCAGGGAGAAGGCGGAGATGAAGGCCTGCTCCCTTGCCTCCATCGGATGAATGCCGCACCAGAGGGAGCCGAGACCCAGCGCCCGGGCCGCCAGCATGATGTTCTGTGCTGCTGCGGCGCAGTCCTGCGGCCAGAATACGGTCTGCGGCTCGGCGGAGGTGTCGCAGCAGATCAGTATGGCGAGCGGTGCTTCCCGTGCCGGACCTGCCGAAGGATGAAGCGTGGGCAGAAGGTCGAGCTTGTCTCTGCTGCTGATGACGATGAAGTGTCTTGTGCGGGCGTTTTCTGCGGAAGGCGCGGCAAAGGCTGCCCGGAGCAGGATGTTCTGCGTTTGTTCATCCGTACTGCGGGAAGAGAATCTGCGGATGCTGCGGCGGGTGAAGATGGCGGTAAGCGCGTCGAGGTTTTCCATGGCGTCTCCTTTTTTCGCCAGCATACGAAAAAGAAGACGTTCGGGAAGAGAACAGGCGGATGATACTCATGAGAACCGTGAGTATCATCCGCCTTTCCGTTGCTTTGTTGTCTGGATGCTCCTGCGTTCGGTCAACCTGCGGCCGCCTGCACTTTCTGACAAAGAGCCAGTTGCGGCCTCCGCCCGGGCAGGGGGAATGGACGTTTACCGGCAGCCATTTGAGAGGCGGCAGTAGCGTGCCTGCTGCAGCCGTACCGGATGCGGAATCCGAGCTGCTCGGGGATGTTCTCGGAGCGGGAATGCTGCCGGGAAAGAGCGACTTCCGGTCGGAAGTGCCGCTGCTTTTCTCCCGGGCAGTCGCGGTCATACATTGGAGCCGTGCCTTATGGTGTTTCCTTTTGGGGCGGGGTCCTTTTTGTCAGACTCCGGAAGGTCTATCAGAGGCTTTTGCTTTCGGGATTCGTTTCCCACAGCGTGAGAGCCCGGCAGACTTCCTCATGACTGTCGGTCCGCTGAATGGAATGCAGTTCCGCCCAGGGAGCGTGTTTGCCCGCCACGTCCGTTTCCGTGCCTGCGGGCGCTTCGACAGGAGCGCACAGACAGGCAAGCTCTTCCTGAGGAAAGCATTCGGCCCGGAAGGTGATGTCCACAAGGCGGGGAGTAAGCGGCTCGCCGGGAGTTGCCGCTGCCGGAGAAAAGGGCGGGAAGTTTTCCATGAGCCAGGCCATGTATCGGGTGTTGTTCACATGACCGTTGATGTCCAGATCATCCCTGCGCACGCGGACAAGCGCGCAGGAGGGCTGATCCGCCCGCAGGCGGGGAATGACCCGGCAGGCGAAGGGCGGGCAGGGCCGCGGTGCGGCAGGATAGCGGGGAATCAGCGATTCGGGAAGCTGGGCCAGCGAGCGGTCGGCCAGACGCATGACCGACCACGCGCTTCCGCCGCTGACGATGAGATTGTTTTCCTGATCGAATACTTCATAGCCGCGGTGGCCGAAGCGATCGAGGGTGGAAGGCCAGGTATGAATGCGCAGGTTCTCTTCCGCCCGGGGAAGCCTTGCTATGCGGAGTACCAGCCTGGTCAGTACCCATGTAACGCCGTGCTGAAGAAGGGCGCTTTCTCCGAAGCCCAGCATGTCGGCGTTTCGGCCCGCGGCTTCCTGCAGCCAGTTGCCCAGCGCGGAAAGCGTGGCTACGCCGTTTTCTCCGATTTCTCCGTAGCGGACGGAAAATGCAATATCCAGCGAGTTGTCCGCCGTCGTTGTCTGTTCAGGCATGGTTGCCTCGTGCGGCCTGCAGAAAAGCCGTTTCTTCTGCAGGGATGATGGTTATGACGATCAGTAGTTCTTTTTCCACTCAAGGCCGAATTCCGTTCTGGTGGACGAGGCCTTGGCCTGAGCTTCGAGGCTCGGCGTAAGTTCTATTTCCACAACGGCGTCGGTTTCGCTTTCTTTGCCTATGCCCTGTTCCACGCCTACATAGATGTTGTCGCGCACATAGGTGCCCATTTCCAGAGAGGTCTTCGTCATGTCCTGACCACCGTCTTCTCCGGAGGCCGTTTCCGAGTTCAGCTTGAACACATCGAGCCCCAGAATCCTTCGTCCAAGCCCCATGACGTCGGCTCCTCCGCCGAGTCCCGCCAGTTCCGCGGCTCCGGCCGCAAGCTGCAGGGCCTGCACATGGCTCAGATTGCCCGCAGACTGCCCGAACATGATCTGAGAGATGATTTCATCCTGCGGCAGGGAAGGCTGACTGGAAAGAGCGATGTTCGGCTTTGTTGCCGGTCCGCTGACGGCGACGTCGGCCGTGATGCTGGAGGATTCGTATTCCATGATGATGTTCAGCATGGGACTGACGGGCCAGCCTCCGTCGAGGGATATGCGGCCTTCGGAAAGATCGAAGTGCTTGCCGAGCACGTCCAGTCCGCCGCGCACGGCCTGTATCTCACCGGTGATGCTCGGCCGGGCAAGGAGACCTCGCGCCAGAATGTCGCCTTTCCATTCGCATTCCAGTCCGTAGCCGCGGATGAAGAACTGATTGGGAATGCGTACGCGGACGTTCAGCGTTCCCTGAAGCGGCGTCGCCGGAGCTTCTTCTTTCTGTCCGGGGTCCTCGATGGGCAGGGTGACGATGTCGCCGCCGGGCAGATTGACGAGCTGTACCTGCCCCCTTTCCACCGTGATGTCGCCTCTGACCGAGGGATCGGTGACGGTTCCGGTCACGCCGAGACTGCCGGAAAGCATGATGTTGATGTCCTGTCTGCGCAGCGGCGAGAGATGATTCAGCGTACCGTCCGCAGAAAGACGCATGCCGGACGGCTCGATCCAGCCGTTCAGGGAAAGACTGCCGCGGCGGCTGTCATCGGCAGAAAGGGTGATGGTCAGTTTTTCGTCCGACTTGCCGAGCAGAGGCAGTTTATCGGCGTCGGCACGCAGACGGATGTTGCGAAGCTCCACACCCTGAACCAGTTCGGCAAAGCGTCCGTTGTCGATGGCGCCGTGCAGCGTCAGCACCGGCGCGGCGGGCGTGCCGGAAAGTGTGGCCGCAAGGTGAACCTGACCGGCAAGTCTCTGATCGGTCAGGGGAAGAAGTCTCCACAGCTGCCCCAGCTCGCCGTCGAGCACGACTTCTCCGTACAGCGGGCCGCGCATGTCCGGCATGCTCGTGCCGCTTGAGGGAGAGGAGAAGGGAATGTGCATGCGTATGTCGCTTTCCGTCAGTCCGAGAGCCTTTTTGCTCTCTTCAGGCAGTTCCAGAAGCACCGTCAGCATTCTTCTTTTGCCGGAAACGCCGAGACTGCCGGTCACGTCGGCGGAAACAGGAGGCACGGATGAGCCGGGAATACGGATATCCTTCAAGTTCAGCTTTAAGTTTCCCGTGGGGTGCTGCAGCGTTCCTTCCAGATCGGCACGGCATTCCACCATGCCGGACGGAAGGCCCGGAACGAAGGTACGGAACTTTTTGAGATCCAGCTGCTCCAGAGCCGCCGCCAGGCGAACTTTTTTCGGGGACCAGGAGCCGGAAAGCGTGGCCTGTCCCGCAGGCTGAAAGGTGAAGGTCATGCCCGGCGTGGAGAAGGTATCGTCCTTGTAGCGGATGGCGGCGGGGCGCAGAAGTCTGAGTCCGGCCGGAGAGTTGCCGGAGAGGCCGAGAAGGGAGGGCGAAACGGAGGCTTCCACTTTCTGCAGTACGCCTTCTCCCGGCTTCCAGGAGGCAAGCACGTCGGAACGCACGTCCCCGGAGCTCTGCAGAGAAAGCTTTGCGCCAGCGGCGTTGCCCTTCGCGGTGGCTGCCACCCGGGAAAGAGAAAGTCCCGGAGTCTTCAGGCTGTTCAAACCGGCCTGCAGGGAAAAATCGGGTTTTCCCCAGACATCCTTGACGGAGAGCTCCGTTTTCAGACCGGAAAGGGAAATGCCGCCCTGCGCGTCGCTGAGGCGGAAGGAGGAAAGCTCGCTCTGCCAGCTCAGCGCTTGAAGATGCTGTGAGGAAAGCGTCAGTTGCACGCTCAGAGGGGAGCCGGTAAGCTTCAGACCGCTGACGCGTGCAAGAGGTTCCCAGTGCGTGACCTGCACGTTCAGTTCGCCGTCAAGAACAGGGGGCGTCAGGCCGAGGAGAGCGGCCACGGTGCCTTCCTTCCGTTCGGCAGCAAGGAAGGGCAGACGGGCGCGGAGCCTGCCCTGCACGGAGTTGTCTTCCATGCCGAGATCGCAGGCGTCGAGAGAGAACGTCAGGCCTCGATGTTCACGGCTTCCGTTTTCTTCCAGACTCCAGAGCGAGTCGAATTTTGTATTCTGACCGTTGATGCGTGCCGCGGCGTGAAGGCGTCCGCTCAGAAGGGGAAGATCAGAGGAAGAGGAAGGCTGGGAGGCGTACGCTGCCGGCGATATGTTTTGATCCTGACCGACGGTGGCCGCAGGCGTATGTTCGGCAACGGCGGGCGCTGAACTTCCCTCGGCTGGCTGAGCTGCGTCCGTTTTGGAAGAAAGTCCTTTGACGATCTCCTCCGCCAGTCGGGGCAGGTCGGTCAGAAGGCGGGGAATGTCCGCATGCGGAAGTTCCAGACCGGCCTGTATGTTTTCCAGAAGCAGGTCGGATATCTTCAGCTTGTCGCCCTTGAGCGAAACGGCGGCGCGCAGTGCCTCCGGCGTACCGGAAAGGTCTCCGGAAAAACGGGCGCTGCCGGAAAGATCGGAAGAAAGCGTTCCGGCGTCGGCAAGCGTGCAGGCCGTGTGCAGCTCCACGTTTGTGGAGGAAGAAAGGAGCGGCCTGTCGGGAGAAAGTTGCAGGGTGCCGTGGACCAGCGCCTGAAGACGCTCGGAACTCAGGGAAAGCTCTTCCAGCAGCGTCCGGATGGTATCCTCGCCGCTTTTTCTGTCGGCACGGACGCTGCTTTTGAGAACGCAGGAAGGCCCGAGGATGGCGTTCAGGGTCGGTTCGCTCCAGTCCATGTCCGCAAGTTCCACGGCAGCAGAGGCACGGACACTCGTGCCGTGTTCCTGTTCCGAGGCGTCGGCATCGATATTGATCCGGAAACTGCCGTTCTTCTGCCCGGCCAGCGCCCAGAGTCGCCGGGCATCCCTGCCGCTTTCCATCTTCAGCGCGGCGGAAGCCTGCTTTTCTGAAAGATTGGCCGAAACGGCGGCGGAGGCCGTCAGCATGGCGTTATCGCCGTCCAGAAGGCGGGCGGTAAGGGCGCTTTCCAGCGTTTCCGGCGTGCCGCTGCCGGTCAGCGTGAACCTCGCTCCCGTTCCTTCGCCCAGTCCGTCGGGCAGCAGAGAAAGAAGCTCAAGATCCGAGCCTTCGCCTTCAAGGCTGAGCGCAAGTTCGGGAGAAAGAGAGGCTTCAAGCTGCAGCGGCGGGCAGTCCGCATTGTCGCGGGCAAGGTTGATCGACAGCTTTGCGCCTTCTCTGTTCAGCGCGGCGGAAGCCTGAAGGGTGGCCTGAAAGCCGTTTTTCAGAACGGTATCCGACAGCGAGGCATGAACGATGCCGAACTTGTCGATGCGGACGCCGGGCAGCCAGTCCGGCCAGTTGCGGAAAAAATCCTCCGCCTGTTGCGTGGTCTCTTCAAGAGAAAAAGGTGCGGAAGGCGGCTGCTCGTTTTGGGAAGGAACGGTTTCAGGCAGGCGCAGAAGTTTCGGGCTGTTGAGCGTGAGCTCCGCCACGGCAAGCGTCTGAGGCAGGGCGCTCCAGTCCATGCGCAGCTCGGCGCCTTCCGCTTCCAGCCATGCTCCATGGCCGTCGCTTACGGTGAGGCCGGAAAGTCGGATGCGGGTCGGCAGAGGGCCGTGGAGGGCGTCCACATGGGCGCTCAGCCCGGAGGGCAGCTGCTGCAGTGCTTCGTTCACGGTTCGAGTCAGCCATGCTTCTCCGGTATCGCTCCGCAGAAAAAGCAGCACTCCTCCGCCTGCTGCAGCCGTAAGTCCGACGATGACGGCAAGACTTCCCATGCCGATGCGCAGCACCTTGCGCAATCTGGTTCCGGCAGGGGCGGGGGCGGCTTCAGCAGGCGTCTGCTGCGTTTCGTGTTTTTTTTCTTCGTGGTCGCTCATCAGAAACTCTGCCCGATGCTGATGTAGATCTGATAGTCCCTGTCATCGTTTTTCTTTTCCAGAGGAACGGCGACGTCGAGACGGACGGGACCTATGGGAGTGAAGTAGCGCAGCCCGAGGCCCGCGCCCCACTGGAAATCCTGGAACAGGCGCGGGTATTCCTCTTGATAGACCATACCGCCATCGAGGAAGGGAACGATGCCGATCGACTCGGTCACTCTGAAGCGGGCTTCCAGATTGACTTCATGGAACGAAATGCCGCCGCGCGGGTCGCCCTGACTGTCTTTGGGACCGATGGCCTGATAGGAGTATCCGCGTACGGAACCTCCGCCGCCGCAGTAGAATCTCAGCGACGGGGGAATGTTGTTGATGGATACGCCGAGAAAGGAGCCTATCGTCGTTCGGGCGGCGAGCACGAGAAAGTCGTCGTCGAAGGGGGCATAGTAGCCGGAAGCAGTCAGCTTTGTGGACACGCCGGAAAAGTTGCCGTTGTAGTAACCGCCCGTGGGCGCCACGTCCCACTGAGCGTAGGTGCCCCGGACGGGATTCATGATATTGTTGCGCGTGTCGCGCCGCAGCGCCAGAATGAGGCTGCTGTAGCGGTATTCGTCCTTCTCTCCCCGGGTGACGGTACCGGTTTCGCTGAATACCTTGGCGCTGGCCCACCAGAAGGGGGAAAGCTCGCGCTCCAGCCCTACATAGGCATTGAGCGCCGTGGTATCATAGGCGTCCGTATCTTCACGGAGATAGGAGCTTCCGGCCAGCAGCTTCTGGTCGGGATGACCGAAGGAGGGCTTTTCAAAATCTGCCTGAAGACCGCGCTTGTCCTGCGCAAAGGGCGCGTTCAGGGTGAGTTTTTCTCCTGCGCCGAAAAGGTTCCGGTGCTGCCATTCGCCGAGAACGCCTATGCCGGTATCCGTGGCGTATCGCGCACCGGCGCTGACGGTGCGGAAACTGGATTCCCGCACGTCCACAAGAACCGGAAGCAGAAGAGGCGAGTTCTCGACGGAGTCTGTTTTTACACCTTCGGAGGACGGGGCCGCCTTGACGTCCACAAAGCGGAACAGTCCGAGCCCCTGCAGTTCGCGCCTGTAGTCCTGCAGGCGTCTGTCGTCCCAGGGTTCGCCCTGTTGCCATGTGGCAAGTCCCTGCAGATATTCGGGCTTGACCTTGTGCGTTCCCCGTATCTGCGCTTCTCCCATGACGGAAGCCGGACCGGGGGTCACCACCACGTCGGCATTCAGCGTTTTTTCCGTCTTGTTCAGTGTATAGCGGGTGGATGCCACAGCCGCCTCCGGATAGCCGGAACGATGCAGCGCCTCGGGTATCTTGTCGACGGCGGCAAGAACGTTGTCGGCTTCGGCGGGCTGCCCAGCGGCTATGGGAAGCGCATCGGGAACGGGATCGGGAACAATGCCGGGAAAAGGCGGCAGGGGCGCGGGGGACGGCATGTAGGAAAGATCCGTCTTTCCTATGAGATAGCGGGGGCCGGGCGTAAGCGTGAGCGTGACTTTGGCGCTGCCGCCCGGGGTGTCGGCCTCCTGCACGTCGGTAGCGGCGCTGCCGTCGTAGTAGCCGAGAGAGTGCAGAAGTTTTACGGCGTTTTCCCTGTCCAGTCTTGCGCGGCGCATGAGGCCGATCATGCCGTCCGGCAGCTGATCCTTCAGCTGAACGAGCTGGCTGTGCTTCTCCATGGCGGAACGGATGGAGGAAGCATCGCTGCTGTCTCCCGCCACTACGATTTCCGTACTGTAGCGGACCGGATCCGTTTCAAAAAGCGGAGCGGCATCTTCCGTCCGGCTTTCCGAGACTTCCCGGAAAAGTCCGCAGCCGGAGACCGTGCTCAGAAGAAGCGACGTTCCCAGCGTAAGCAGGATATGGCGGACAGTGATGCTCATGCTGCAAGCACTAGCATGGGTGTGCCCGACTTGCAAGGGAAGGCGGAAGACGCGCCGGAAGGAAATCACGCTCAGGACTTCATAGGCCGACGTATTTCCTGAAGAAAACGCACAAATCGGAGCGAAGGAAGTGATCTTCCTGTGCGGGCAGAGCGCAGAAGTATGGGGGGAAAGGGCGGCCAGGCGCACGCCGGTCCGGCCTTTCTGCGGGCTGGACAGAACATCGTGCCGGAGTATACTTTCCTGAAAAAGGATGGAAAGAACTATTATGACTCAAGCCTTTGTCTGCCTCGGATCCAACATGGGGGATGCGCAGGCGCATCTTGCCGGAGCACGAGAGTCCCTTTCGACCATGCCCGGCGTGACGGTTTCGGCCTGCTCTTCGCTGTACAGTACGGAACCGCAGGGAAGAAAGGATCAGCCCTGGTTTCTGAATCAGGTGATCCGGCTCGACTGCGAGGAAGGCGTGACGGCCGGGGCGCTGCTCGACTTCATGCTGGAGCAGGAACTCGTCATGGGACGTGTGCGTCATGCGGACGATCATTTCGGCCCGCGCGTCATCGACATGGATCTGTTGCTTTTCGGCAATGAAGAGAAAAGCGATGGCGAACATCTCATTCTTCCGCATCCCCGCATGACGGAAAGAGCCTTTGTTCTGGTGCCTCTGCTTGAAATTGCTCCGGATCTTGTCATGCCGGACGGAAGGAATGTGAAAAGTCTGCTGGATAAATTGTCCTGGCGTCTTGAAGGTTCCGTCATTTTCCAATAGATTCACTCATGCGCTGCTTTCGCAGTGTTCTTGTGGCAACGATAACCTCGCTCAGGAGAGAGTATGATCATCAAGGTAGTCATTTTCGCGCTGGTCTGCTATGTGCTGTACAGACTGTTCATGAACGACAGCAAGAAAAGGGCGGAAAAGGAAGCCCAGCAGCAGAAGAAGCGCATGGACTCGGGAGAAATGGTCAAGGATCCCGTCTGCGGAACCTATGTGGACAAGGATAACGCCATCACCGTGCGCAACGGCGATCAGACCCTGCACTTCTGCAGCTATGAATGCCGTCAGAAGTATATCGACCGGTTCAACGAACAGCAGAAGCTCGACTGATTTTTGGCCTTCGGCCGTATTTCGGAGCATTGAAAAGAGGCGGAGAAATGAAAATTTCTCCGCCTCTTTTGGTGTCGTTACAGGATGACGCCGTCTCCTGCGGGCGGTGCTCATGCCACGGCAGCTTCATGCATCCGGCAGAGCCGCACGGCGGGGAGGCAGCGGAATTTTGAAGTCCGGGCAGGGGCCGCTTTCAAGCGTGCTGCGCTAGGAAAGATCCGTTTCCCTGAAGGCGCAGAAGAAGCGCCTGGTGCCGTTGACCGTATACTGGGCGGTTCCTGCGCTCGCCCACGGCAGGCTGCTGTCGGGGATAAGTTCTTCCCGGGTAAGAAACACGACGCATCCGCCCTCGGTAAGATGGCCGCGGACAAAGGCAAGCATTTCCTTCCAGGGCATGAAGGCCCGGCTTACGATGAGATCGGCCTTCTTGCCTTCCATGAACTGCTCGGCCCGCCCTCTGAACACCTGCGTTCCGGGCAGAGGACAGCGCGCCAGCACCGTGGAAAGGAAAATGGTGCGCTTGTCGCGGGATTCCACCATCCAGTAGCTGCCGTCCTGCCAGACCATGCGCAGGGGAATGCCCGGAAGCCCGGCGCCGGAACCGAGGTCCCATGTTTCGGGAGACGCCGGAAGGCCCGGAAGAATGCTTTTCCTGAGAAAGGCAGCCAGGTGGAAGCTGTCGAGAATAAGATCTTCCAGAGCGTCTCTCCAGTGCCTTGCGCCCACAAGATTCATCATCCTGTTCCAGCGCATGAGCAGGTCAAGATACGCCGCAAGCTGCGAGGACTGTTCCGCCGTAAGCGTGAAGCCCGCATCTGCGCACAACTTACCGATAATGGCGGGGGAACAGTCATGCTTTGCCATCGGCAGCAACCCATTCGTCGAAGCTGTTTTTGATGAAGTTCACGATGGCCGCGTGCTCTTCTCTGCCCGGTCCTTTAATTTCCACCGGTTCGCCGAAGCGCACATGAACGGGAAGAGAGGGCTTGATCCAGCCCATGTCCTTGATGAGGGATCCTTCGCCCCAGGCGTCGGTCTTGAGCGCCACGGGCACGACGGGCACGTGAGCCTTGCGGGCCAGCTTTACGCCGAGACTGTTGAAGTCTTCGGGCTTCACGTCGGGCTTGCGGCTGCCCTGAGAAAAGATGATGACGGATCTGCCGGATTCAAGATGCTTCAGGCCGCCTTCCATGACCACGGTGAGATCCTCGCGGGGATTGCTGCGTCCGATGGCCAGCGGATCGCGGGAGGCGAGCACGGGGCCGAGGCAGGGATAGTCGAGCAGAGATTTCTTCACCACGAAGGTTACGTCCTTGCGGGGCTGGATGATGCAAGGCAGGAAAAAGGTCTCCAGCGTGCTCATGTGATTGGCCTCGAACACGCAGGGGCCTTCCTCTTCAAGATGTTCCACGCCTTCGATGATGACGGGCGTGCCGATGCGTTCCATGAGTCTGCCGACAAGATAGCTGTCGTACACCCAGCGCGTTGCGTCGTAGCCCCCGGCGGAAGCTACGCGTCCTGCCCGGTACATGATGCCGGCCAGAGACAGATAGAAACGCAGGGAGGGGAACATGCCTGCAGCATGTCCCTCCGACCGGTAATTGCGGGAATAATACTGTTCCATACTCGTTTCCGTCGGTTATTTCTTTTCTATGGGCGCGACACGGCGATGACGCTTGTGCCACGCGTTGAGCCGGGGTTCGTCCCCCTGATCCTTGCTCTGATAGTAGCGCCGCGCAACCACGGTTTCAGGCAGATATTCCTGATCCACCCAGGCGCCGGGAAAGTTGTGCGGATACTGATAGTCCTTGCCGTAGCCCCACTGCTTCTGCATCTTCGTCACGGCGTTGCGCAGATGCAGGGGAACGGGCTGCATGCCGTTGTTCTTTATTTCTCTCGTTACGTTGTGATAGGCCGCGTAGGTGGAATTGCTCTTCGGCGCCAGCGCCAGATAAATGGTCGTTTCTGCCAGAGGAATGTAGCCTTCCGGCATGCCCACGAATTCCACGGCCTGCTGACAGGCCACGGCCATCGGCAGCGCATGGGGATCGGCCAGCCCCACGTCCTCCGAAGCGGAAAGGATGAGGCGCCGGCAGATGAAGCGGGGGTCTTCCCCGCCTTCCAGCAGACATGCCAGATAGTAGAGCGCGGCATCCGGATCGCTTCCCCGGATGGATTTGATCATGGCGGAGGCAAGCTCGTAATGGCTGTCGCCGTCCTTGTCGTGACGCGCCACGACTTCCGGCATGACTTTCTGTACCCCGGCCAGCGTGCGCTGATCTTCCGGAAGACCGGAAACATATTCCACGAGATTGAGCAGGGTCCGGGCGTCTCCGTTGGAAAGAGCGGAAAGAAATTCCAGCACGTCGTCGGGAAAGGCGGTTCCGGTTTTTTCCGTGCCGCGACGGGCCAGCGCGAGCAGGTCGTCGCGTCCGAGCGGCTTCAGCCTGAGCACATGAAGCCGGGAAAGAAGCTGCCGCGTGACGCTGAACGAAGGATTCTCCGTCGTCGTGGCGATCATGGTTATCTCGCCGCTTTCAAGGATGGGCAGAAAGAAATCCTGCTGAGCCTTGGAAAAGCGGTGAAGTTCGTCGAGAACCAGAATTTCCACCCCGGCGAGTTGCCTGCGCAGCTGCTGGATTCCGGCTTCGGGAGCGGAGAGGCGCAGCATTTTTTTTCCGGTGGCGCGGGCCAGCAGCAGGGCGAGCGTGGACTTGCCGCACCCCGGAGGCCCGAAAAGAAGCAGGCTCGGAAGAGACGGACGGTTCAGAAGCGCCTGTATCTGCGCGCGCAGATGAGGCTGCCCCACGAAATGTTCCAGATCGGAAGGACGAAGACTTTCCGGCAGCGGACGGTTCACTGTTGTTCTCCCGGATGCTGACGTTTCCACCAGTGCAGGCCGAGGGCCATCATGGCGGCAGTTTCCCAGCGCAGTACGCGCTCTCCCATGCTCAGAGCCTGGAATCCCGCCTGGATGAGCTTTTCCGCCTCATCCGGTGTAAAGCCGCCTTCCGGGCCGATGACGCAGAGCGTTCTACCCGGCAAGCCGAGAAAGGCTTCCGACATGAAGCTCTGGGAGGGCAGACCGCTTTCCAGAAGAACCTGCTTATGTTCAAACCCCTCGGAGGCTCTGATAAGCTCGTCTACGCCTCCGGGTAGCGTACGCAGTTCCGGCAGCCAGGGATTGCGGCACTGTTTTGCGCCGGCCACCAGCGAGGCGTGCCAGGTTTCCTTGGCATCCTGCGGCACGGGGAACTGACTGCGCTTTGCCTGCCAGAACCACAGACCGTCGGCTTCCAGTTCCACGGATTTTTCCAGTATCCAGCCGCGGCGGGCTTCCTTGCCCCAGCCCACGGCCAGCACGACGCCGGATGTCGGGCGGGGATGCCGCGTTTCGTTCAGTATCTGCAGCGATGCGTTCTGTTTTCCGATCCTGAGGATACGGCACAGCGCCTCGCGGCCTTTGCCGTCGAGTACCAGGACTTCGTCGCCGGGATGCAGTCTGAGTACTCTGCCCATGTGATGGGCTTCCGCTCCGGCAATTTCAAGTTCGCTCTGCCAGTGTTCCGGCGGAAGGTAAAACGTATGCATGGCTGATATTCTCCTGAAAGGACCGATCTTCTTTCTCTCTTATACCCGCTCGACATCGTTTTGAAAAGTCCGCAGACGGCGCGGCGTCAGGCAAAGAAGCGCAGCCAGAGCATGGAAAGCGGCATGGAAAAGAGAAAGGCGGGCAGCATGCTCAGAATGGGAAACTGCATGATGCCGCAGGTCCGCAGCCCTGTGGCCAGCATGATGAATCCGCCGCAGCCGGAAAAATTGTCCAGAAGAAAAGGCGAGGTGTACTGACCGACGAATCCTGCCGAAAGAAGGACGAGCATCTGGACCAGAAACTGCGGAACGCAGAGAATGCCGATGATGGCACCGGTATTGGCGGCAATGAACAGGGCTGTGGGAAAATCAAGCAGCGCCTTGATGATGAGCAGCGAAGGATCGCCGGTGAGTCCTTCCTGCATGGCGCCGAAGAATCCGAGTCCGCTGGCGGCAAAGACGACAAGAAATATGGAAAACTGTTCCCGCATGTATTCCAGAGAGCTGCGCTGTTTTTTGCCGATGCGGCTGAATGCGGAGGCCACCTTCTGAGCCAGAAGCATGATGAGATGCTCAAGCCTGAACATTTCTCCCACGAGCGTTCCGATCAGAAGAGCACAGACGACGGGCGGCAGCGCCTGCGTCTTGCCTATCATGAATACGCCCATTCCTATGTTGATGCAGCCGAAAACCAGCAGAAGGTGTCTGCGGAAGGTTTCCCCCAGAAGCCTGCCGACGTAGCTGCCGATGACTGCACCGAAAAAAATGCACGACGAATTGATTTCCGGACCGATCATGTTTTTTCTCCTTTTTTTACATGAGACACGGATTATGCGGATGCACAGGTATTTGTTTGAAATGATCTTTCAGGCACGGCGGACCGTGCCGGCATGAAATGACTTCATGTCGGAAATATGCTGCATCGTGGCAGAAGGCGCGCAGTCGACCGCAGCACGCAGTCGCGCGGCGGTTTCTGCTGAATATAGGAGCCGGAAAACAGGCGGGAGAGAGGGCGGAAGATGCGTGACGAGAAGCGTTCCCCGGAAAGGGGAAGTGCATGGCGGGCAGAGATCTTGCGGAGTTGCTCTTTGAGTCCTGAACGGCGGCCATACCCTAAAACGGTGATACGGGTGACGTCAAGGGAGGCTGGGAAAGGATATGTGACCGGCTGGAGGATAAGGAACAAGGCGTTCTTTGATGGCGACAGCTCTGGCGCAGGAGAACAGGTTTTGGCCGGGAAGGGGGCATGTCCCGCACCAGATTTTCGTGACGTCAATATTTTGTAATATTCCGGAAAGACTTTTCAACTTGATCTTTTTACCGAGCGGAGAGAATTTCAGAACAAGGGGTCACTACATTCAAGGAGTCCTGTATGGAACTTTACGAAGAGATAAGAAACGCCCTGAAAAGAAGAGGCTGCCCTTGGATTGAAGAACATATCTTCGAATTCATGGGACAGAAGCTTCGTTTTGATATTCATGATCTTGGACAGAACTACATTCTGAGGATCGTGCACCGTGCGGTGGACGGCAGCAGGGCAACGCCGTCTGAACCTTATATACGCAAGGACTTTTCCCTGGAGAAAACTGTTGCCAAGAGTTCTCTCAGCAACGGAAGTTTGAAAAAGACCTGCGAGACTCTGGCCGACGGTTTTCTGTTCTGGCTTGAGGGCATGTGCTTTACGCCGACTGTCGCCAGGGAAGTCGTTCCGGTGAGAAGGGGTGGCCGCCCGCGCTCCAGGCGTTGATGCCCCGGACAGGCCCGCGCCGCAAAAGGAGCCGTTTATCCCCCGAAGTGAAGAGCTTCGGGGGATTTTTTATTAAATAAAAAGAAGTAATTTTCGTAATATTCCGATATTCATAAGAAAGGC
>JAHZEL010000013.1 GCA_019421865.1 Desulfovibrionaceae bacterium
GCATTTTTACGTGGGAAAGTAGGCCGATGCCAAGGTTATCTTTAGAAAGGCTCCTGTTCAGGAGCCTTTCGTCGTTTAAGGGCTGCTCACATCGAGCGGCCCTTTTTTTGTTTCAGAGCCGGAGTATCCCTCCGGCTTTTTTCTTCAGGTGCGTCCTGAGGTCTTTCGATGTTTGCGCTTTCAGAGTCAGTGAAGGTATGCCGGGGGCCCGAAGCCTCCCGCACGCAGGGGAAGGGAAAAATACGATTTTCAGGGCTGTCATGTGGTCGTGGAGGAGTAGATGATGCTGGCTCCGGGATTTATGGTTTTCTACCTGAGCACGATTTTTTGGGCGGACATAATCTGCTCCACTACAAGCCTGGTGTCTTTGGAACTGAACGCCTCGCTCGCTGACCTAGAGATCTTCTGGTGCGGGCTGGAAAGAGCGCCTAGGGCTCCTCGCATGGATGGATAATCGCTGCATCGTAGCGGTCATCTCTTATTCTGTTTTAGATCGGAACTTGCTGCAGACGTGCTGATCCTTCGATTCGTAATATTCCGGTGCATATCCTGTCTGACCGTTATATTTGCCTATGAGTCTGTAGCGAAGCATGGCGTATTGAGATTCAGCGAGATGCTTTACTCTTCTAAGGAGGCGGTAAGATGGCTGGGAAACCTTATGGCTCTCTGCTCGAGGGGAAGAGGTTGGTCTTTACTTCTGCGTGATCCAATGGAGAGAGTTTTGACGGGGGGTTCTTCTTGGAAGTTCCAGAGCTGGTGATAAGCTTTGTCTGGATTTTTTAGCGGTGGCAGTCACCTGATCGAGACGTTTTTCAGGAAGGGGATCCATCTCTGAGAGAATCTTGCACGCGTTGCTGGCGGAACAGGAAATTTTATTTTCTGATCTGAGCGAAAGGAACAGCCTTGTCTGAATGATAGATGAACATGGAGTAGACGGTTTTACCTGTAATGAAATGTGAAGAGTACAAAATGGAAAAGCTGGTGGTGGAGACGGAGAGCTCTGGAAGATGAAGGATTCGAAAAGAGGGATGACATCATATTTATTTAAAGAAATAAATCACAATAAAGGAATTATAAGAATTTATTATGATAACAATCTTGAATTACAGGATATTTCTTGTTTTACCGTCAGTTCGCCCGTAAAGATTCCAAAAAACGATCTTTGCGGGCATGTTTTTTATAAGCCTAATAATAGCAGGATATTATCTAAAAAAATATTTTATTTTCCTTTTGAAAATGTCATTAAAAATTCAATTGGTGTTGTTTCTTTTTACGCTTGGTCATAATACTTGCTAAGAGCTTTTATTTTTTATAATCCTATCATCATAGGTTTATTCAGATACTTTTTTGAGAAGAGCATCTGGTGTGGTGATCATTTTAATTTATGGGGGAGAGTATCATGGCGTGGACCCAAGTCTATGATCCTGTCGTCAGCGAAGTCGTGTCAGCATGCATTGCGGCCATACCGCTTGTCATTCTGCTCTATATGCTGGCCATCAAACGGTCCAAAGGACATATTGCAGCGCTTGCCGGCCTTGCTTCTGCCTTTGTCATTGCCATTCTTGTATGGCGCATGCCGGTGATTACCGCCATAAGCTCCGTCGGGCTGGGCGTTGCCAATGGTCTGTTCCCCATTATCTGGATCGTCATTACGGCGGTCTGGGTGTACAATATGACCGTGGAATCCGGTGAATTTGAAATCATCAAGGATTCTCTGGCCAGAGTGACGCCCGATCGTCGTCTTCAGACCATCTTCATTGCCTTTGCCTTCGGTTCCTTCCTTGAAGGTACTGCCGGTTTCGGCACGCCCGTGGCCATCACCGCGGCCATGCTGGCAGGCCTTGGCTTCAATCCCATCTACGGCGCCGGTCTCTGCCTGATCGCCAACACGGCGCCTGTGGCCTTCGGCGCCATCGGCGCTCCTGTGCTCACGGCGGCAAGCGTGTCCGGCATGGATGCCAACCTGATCAGCCAGGTGGCGGCCCGTCAGCTGCCTCTTCTTGCCATCATCATTCCGTTCTGGCTGAGCATCGTCATGTGCGGCGTTCGTCGTTCCATGGAAATTCTGCCCGCCATTCTTGTTGCCGGTATCTGCTTTGCCGGTGCGCAGTTCATCTTTGCCAACTATCATGGCCCGACCCTGCCCGACATCATGTCGGCCATTGCCACCATCGTCGGCCTTCTCGTGCTGCTTCGTTTCTGGAAGCCCAGCTCCATTTTCCGCTTTGCCGAAGATCCTGAAGTCAGCACCGACGGTCCCGGTTATTCCGGCAAGGTCGTTCTTCGTGCATGGGGACCCTACCTCATTCTGGCCGTCATGGTGTTCCTGTGGGGCCTGCCTCAGTTCAAGGCCATTCTGAACAGCATTTCCGCTCCGAGCTTTGCTTGGCCTCTGCTTGACGGCATGGTCAATCGCGCGGCTCCCATCGTGGCCACGGAAGCTCCCTATGCCGCGGTCTTCTCCTTCGGCTGGGTGTCCGCCGGCGGTACCGCCATTCTGCTTTCCGGTTTCATTGCCGTGCCTCTCATGCCCGGCTACTCCTACGGCAAGGCCGTCAAGTGCTTCTTCACCACGCTGCATCAGCTGCGTTTCCCCATCCTGACCATCGCCAGCGTGCTTGGTCTCGCCTTCCTCATGAACTATGCCGGCATGAGCTCCACGCTGGGCCTCGCCTTCACCAAGACCGGCAGCTTCTTCCCGTTCTTTGCGCCTCTCATCGGCTGGCTGGGCGTGTTCCTCACCGGTTCCGACACTTCGTCCAACGCGCTGTTCTGCAGCATGCAGCACACCACCGCCACGGCCGTCGGCATTCCTCCCGAACTGGCCGTTGCTTCCAACGCGGTTGGCGGCGTGACCGGCAAGATGATTTCTCCCCAGTCCATCAGCGTGGCCACCTCGGCTACCAACATGGTCGGTCAGGAAGGTAATCTTTTCCGCTTCGCTCTCGGACATAGTATTGCTCTGACGCTTATTCTCTGCGTGCTGGCCTATTGTCAGGCCGGTTTCCTGAGCTGGATGCTTCCGTAAGAAGGAAGACGGGATCTGCATGGAAAAGTGATCCATGCATCAACGGCGGGAATCGCTCCGGGGGGTCGGAGCGGTTCCCGCTCCTTGTTTGTGGGGCAGTCTTGAGGAAAAAGTGATGTGGGCAGGCACGAAGGAGACTTGCCTGAGCTCTCTTGCTTCCGGGAAAAGCTGCGGCTATACTGCCCGTCGAATTTCTTTTCTTACGGGGCTTGCCATGAAATTTACGGAAAAGGAACAGGCCGTTCTTCGCATTGTGCAAAAAAATATTCCCGACTCGCTGACGCCCTATGCAGATATTGCCGAGGCTGCGGGAATGACGGAAGCCGAGGTGCTGGAGCTGCTTTCCGGTCTTAAGAAATCGGGAGCCATCCGTCGGTTCGGCGCCAGCATCAAGCATCAGCGCACGGGCTGGACGCATAACGCCATGGTGGCCTGGGTGGCATCTGCCGAAGAGGTGGAGGAGGCCGGACGCAAGGCTGCCGAGCATCCTCGCATTTCCCACTGCTATTATCGTCCGAGCCGCTATCCGGCCTGGCCCTACACGTTCTATACCATGATTCACGGCAAGAGCGAGCAGGATTGTCTGGATGTGGTGGACGAGCTGCGTCGTACAACCTCTCTGGAACAATGTGAAGTTCTGGAGAGTCTGAAAGAACTGAAGAAAATTTCCATGACCTATTTTGCGGAACCGGCGAAATAACAGGAGCCATACATGAATACTCAGCATTCCCACGATCTTTTCGCTCACGCCAGACAGATCATTCCCGGCGGCGTGAACAGCCCTGTGCGCGCCTGCCGCAATGTCCATGCCGATCCTCTGTTCATAGCCGAAGCCAGAGGCTCCCATCTGACGACCGCCGATGGAGACGATGTCATTGATTTTCTCGGCTCCTGGGGCCCCATGCTGGTGGGGCATGCCCATCCTGAAGTGACCGAGGCCATCTGCCGTGCGGCCATGCGCGGCACCAGTTACGGCGCTCCCTGCGAGGATGAAGTGCGCCTTGCCGAAGAGGTTTGCGCGGCGCTGCCTTCCGTGGAAATGGTGCGCATGGTGAACTCCGGCACCGAAGCGACCATGAGTGCGCTGCGCCTTGCCCGCGGCGTGACGGGGCGCGACAAGATGATCAAGTTCATCGGCGGTTATCATGGTCACGGCGATGCTTTTCTGGCGAGCGCCGGATCGGGTGTGGCGACGTTCTCCATTCCCGGTACGCCCGGCGTGCCTGCCAGCACCGTGGCCGATACGCTGCTGGCTCCGTATAACGATCTGGATGCCGTCAAGGCGCTGTTCGAGGCCTGGCCCGACCAGATCGCCGCGCTTTTTGTGGAACCTGTGGCTGGCAATATGGGACTCATGCTGCCGCAGCCCGGCTTCCTGAAAGGACTCCGGGAACTGTGCACGAAGTACGGCGCGCTGCTGGTCTTTGACGAAGTCATCACCGGATTCCGCCTTTCCTATGCCGGTGCTCAGGGGCGTTTCGACATCATGCCCGATCTGACGACGTTCGGTAAGATCATCGGTGGCGGTCTGCCGGTGGGCGCTTATGGTGGCCGTGCCGACCTCATGCGTCATATTGCGCCTGAAGGCGAAGTGTATCAGGCCGGTACGCTCTCGGGAAATCCCCTGGCCATGGCTGCGGGACTCGCTACGCTGAACATCCTCAAACACGCTGATTATGCCGCTCTGGAGGCCCGTGTACATGACTTTGTCATGGAACTTGAGCAGATCCTCAGAGAGAAGGGCGTTCCTGTCCAGATTCCGCACATCGCGTCTCTGTTCACGGTGTACTTCACGGAAGCCCCGCTGCTTGATTTTGCCAGCGTGCAGACCACTGATCAGAAACTCTTTGAGAGCTTCTACAAGCAGATGCGCGAGCAGGGCATCTTCATGGCACCTTCTGCCTTTGAAGCCAACATGCTTTCCTTCGCTCACAGCGAGGAGGACTTCTCCAGAGCGCTCGAGGCCGCCCGTCGCGTGAAGTTCTAGTCCTTCAGACCGGCTCAGCCCCCCCGAACAATCAAGGAGCCTGCCGTGATGGTGAACGGGATTGTCATTCTTGCCGCTGTTGCGCTGCTCTTTGGGGGACTTGCCTGGATCCGGGAATGGAGACTCCGGCCGAAAAGGAGCTTTCTGATTCTGCTCGGGGCCTGGGTGGGACTGGTTTTCTGGATGCTGTTTTGCCTTTTGCAGAGTTATTTTCGGGAAGCTCCGGGCGGATAGATGCTGAATCCGCATGAGGCTTCAAGCGCTCTTTGCGGAAATTCTGCAATGCAGCATCAGACTGCTTGATCTGGACGCGGAGAAAAATTCCTTTCATCGCAGGATTGTTTATAAGGAAAAAGCAGGCTGTCTTTTCAGACAGCCTGCTTTTTGGTCATTGTTGCCGGAAGTATCAGCGGGAGCTTTTTCTTGTGGACTGGCGCTGATCGGCTGCGGCCGACTTTTTGGCCGGAGTCTTGCTTTTCTTTTTCTTTGGCGCGGCATAGCTGGTGGATTTTTTCAGCTGCTCGGCCTGCTTCTTGGAGACGCCCAGTTCCGCGATGGCCGTGCTGCGCTTTTTGGCCACGGCGGAAAAACCGGCGTTGAGCAGACGACGGGCTTCGGCGGAGCGGATGCTGGTATTGGGCGCCCCGAGAATGACGGCGATGAGCTTATGTCCGCGCTGACGTGCCGTGGCAATAATGTTGTAGCCGGCAGCCGTGACCCAGCCGGTTTTCAGTCCGTCGAGTCCGGGGTAGTTGCCCACCAGAGGGTTGTGGTTTGGTTCCGTATGCCCGTTATGGGTGACCGAGCGTGCGAGATGGTACTTTCGTGCTATGGGGTAATGAGCCTGATAGGCCTTCGCGAGCTTGAGCATGTCGCGCGCCGTGGTGAGCTGCCCCTGAGCGGGAAGTCCGTGTACGTTGACGAAGTGGGTATTCTTCATGCCCAGACGTCGGGCCAGCGCATTCATCTGCTTGACGAAGGCGGAAGTGGAGCCGGCCACGTGTTCGGCCACGGCCACGCTGGCATCGTTGCCCGAAGCTACGGCCATGCCGTAGAACAGCTTGTCCAGCGTAAGGCGTTCTCCCGTCTTCAGGCCGAAGCGTGAACCGCCGGTACGGGCGGCTGCGGCGCTGACTTTGACCGTGTTGTTGTAGTCCACCTTTTTGTCGCTGATGGCGTTCATGGCGACATAAAGAGAAATGACCTTGGTGAGGGAGGCGGGAGCAATGCGCATGTCGGCCCGCTGCTCATAGAGAATTTTTCCGGTCGTCACGTCCATGAGAATGGCGCTTTTGGCGTTGATGGGCCCTGCAACGGCAGTGGCGACGGAGAGCAGGCAGACAAGCAGGGTGAGAACGAAAATACGATGGAAGCCGGAGGCATGGGGAGGGATGGACATGGCGGATCCTGACTTATGGTGAAATAGCGCCTTCCAGACTGCGGCTTCCGAGGAAACGGAGATGGGCGGCACGGCTCCGGGCGAAATGCCGGAACGGGATGCGCGAGCACCTTGTGAATTTTTTAGACAATTTTTTGGGGTGCGGCAAGTCCGCAGCGGTGTTTGTAACAATTAAAAGGGTGATACTCCGAGGCTTCCAGAGAAAAAGGAGCGTCGATCTCCTTTCGGAGACGGCAGTGGAAATGCGACCAGTCTGCTTTTTGTGCTGTTGGGACAGACTCGTGTAAAGCTGCGTGACGGCCAAGTCCCAGAATCGAAAATGTGTATCTTTCCGTATCCACAGCAGAGGGGGGAGAGGCTGAACGGCATCGGTCGGATCGCGGCCGGTTTCGCACAGCACATAAAAGTCTTGGGAGCTGCCCTTATCATGGAGGGAACTCTGTGTCATGAAAAATCCCTCCATGAGCCCCGGAGCTGCGGGTCCGGGGCCGTGTTCATGCGGGACGCTTCCATGAAATTGTCGCGGGAAAAGAACATGGGCGTGGATGCGTTCGTATTGGAGGATGAGGAAAAAAGACTTCTTTTTCCTAAGACGCAGCGCCCGCGTTGTGTATGATAATAGGAGAAATAAAAAAGCCGCCTTCTTCAGGAAGGCGGCTTTATGTCTGCTGTTGAGGGCGGAATTATTCCATGCCCATGGCTTTTTTTACCTTGTCGAACAGACCGGACTTGTTCTGTTCTTCGGAAAGGCGTTCAAATTCTCTGAGCAGCTTTTCCTGCTCGGCGGAAAGCTTCGTAGGCGTTTTGACCACGATGCGCACCAGCAGGTCGCCCGTACGCTTTTCTCCCGGATATTTGAGGCCCTTGCCGCGGATCTGGAAGATCTTGCCGTTCTGGGTTCCCTTGGGAATATCGAGATCGAGCTTTTCGTCGTCATCGATGCTGGGAATCTGAATGCGGGTACCCAGCGCGGCCTGCGGGAACGTGATGGTGGCGGTATAGATGAGGTTCTGCTCGTCGCGGTCGAAAACGTCGTCATCCTCCACATGAAGAACGACGTAGAGGTCGCCGGGAGGGCCGCCGTGCACGCCCATTTCGCCTTCACCGCGCAGGCGCAGCCGGGCGCCGTCGTACACGCCCGCAGGAATACGGACGGAAAGTTCCCGTACGGTTTCAACAATGCCTTCGCCCTTGCACTTGGGGCAGGGCTTGGGAATGGTGAAGCCGCGACCATGACAGGCGGGGCAGGGCTGCACGAACTGCATGAAGCCCTGACGGATGGCCACCTGACCGCTGCCGCCGCACTTTTTGCAGGTTTCCCGGGAGGAGCCTGCGGCGGCTCCGGAACCGTTGCATTCGGGACAGCTGACATGGCGGGGAATCTTGATGGCCTTTTCCGTGCCTCTGGCGGCTTCACGGAAGGAAATGGTCATGTTGTAGCGCAGATCATCGCCCTGCTGCGGGCGAGGTCCGCGGGAACGGGACGCACCGCCGAAACCGAACAGATCACCGAATATGTCGCCGAACTGAGCGAAGACGTCTTCGGCACTGTTGAAGGACGCGCCGCCCATGCCGGGATCGGCCGTGCCGAATCTGTCGTAGTTGGCGCGGCGTTCAGGGTTGCGCAGCACGTCGTAGGCTTCTGCGGCTTCCTTGAACTTCTGTTCGGCCTCGGGATTGTTCGGATTGTGGTCGGGATGATACTTGAGCGCCAGCTTGCGGTAGGCGCGCTTGATCTCGTCCTCGGAAGCGTCCCGGGAGACGCCAAGAACTTCATAATAATCGCGCGTGCTCATGAAATTTTTCCGTGGAACAGGGCTTAGTCGTCGAGATCGGGCGTGGTTTTCCCTTCAACGGGAGTATAGAAGCGCTTGTCTTCGGGAAGCACCTTGCCTGCGGCGATTTCGCGCAGAGCGGTGACGACTTCCTTGTTCTTGCTGTCCACCAGAGGTTCGTAGCCTTCGCGGAACTGACGCACACGCTTGATGGCCATCTGCACGAGCAGAAAACGGTTGTCCACGCGGCGCTGGCAATCTTCAACGGTAATACGGGCCATGAAATGCCTCCAGGATGTTTATCCGGTCGAGCCGGAAGATGTCGAAACATATACAAGGGCCCGTGCCGGGAAGGGCACGGGAAGAAATAAAACTTGCGGCATGATGCCGAACCATTTTTTTTATCCGGAGCGTCAAGTGTTGTCAATAGCTTGAACATCACCTCAGACCCCGGGGAAGGAAGGCCCTTCCCCGGATCCATGAACGCGCCGGATACGCGTCAATGTCGACCGGACGCGGCGGATTACTTTCTGCGCTTGCCGAAGCGATGCACGGGCGTTTCCGCTTCCGTGCTGATGGCGAAGAAGTCGTCGGGAGCGCCGTGGAAACCGCGCGATTTATGATCGCGCGGGCCCTTGCCGGGACGGAAGTTGTGCTCGCGGCTGTGATGCCGGTCGTCACGGCGGCCGTCGGCAAAGCGCTCCCTGCGGTCGTCCTCATCACGGAAGCGGGGCCGCGCAGGGCGGAAGGAACGTTCCTCTTCAAAGCGGGGCTCTCTGCGGTCATGCTTTCCGGCAAAGGAGCGGCCGTATCCGCCTTCGCGGCGGTCTTCCCTGTTGAAACGTGCGGGTCTGCGGCCGTTCTCCTCAGCATTCCGTTCGAAGCCGGAGAAGCGGTCGTCATCGGTACGCTCTTCACGACGGAACGAGGGACGGCCGGGACGGAAGGAGGGGCGGTCGTCTTCCCGATGGAAGCGGCGGTGTTCCTTCGGACCGTGCGCAGGACGGGGCGCGTCGCGGAAGGAGAATTCCTCGTTCTGTTCAAAGCGTTCGTCTTCCTGCGGGAAGGCGGCCTTGCCGCGGAACGGTTTGCGATCCTGACGGAAGCGGCCTCTTCCTTCGTCCTCAAAGTGCCGATGTTCCTTGAAGCGGCTCCTTTCAGGACGCTGGGGACGGCCGCGGAAGGGGCGATCTTCTCCGGCGGCGTTTTCTTCCCTGAATTCTCCGGAGAAGCGACGGCGGGGCTTCTGATCCTCATCGTCCCGACGGGGACGGAATCCCTTTCTGTCGGCAAAGGCCCGGCGGCCGGAACGGCGTTCTTCGCCGTCTTCGTGCTCGAAGCGGGGGCGCCTGTGGGCGCGATCGTCATTTTTGCGTCGGAAGGGACGACGTCCTTCCTCATCCTTCTGGTATTCCAAGTCTATCTCCAGTCTGCCGACATGAACGCCGGTCAGTGTTACGGTCACTTTCTGTCCGAGGCGGAACGTTTCGCCGCTGTGTTCGCCGCGCAGTTCCTGCCTTTCCTCATCAAACACATAGTAGTCGCGGCCCAGCGTCTCCACTCTGACCATGCCCTCTGTCGGCATGCCGTCAAGTTCAACGAAGAAGCCGAAATTCATCACACCGCTGATGATGCCCTCGAAGGTTTCTCCCGTGCGTCCCATCAGCAGCAGGCAGCCCATGCGGCGTCCGATTTCCCGTTCCGCATCGGTGGCCACGCGTTCCCGCGCGTTGCACTGTTCGGCCGTTTCCAGCAGCTTGTGGCCCGCAGGAATGGGGCCTCCGGCATCGAGGCCGAGAACATAGCGTAAGGCCCGGTGATTCACAAGGTCCGCGTAACGGCGTATGGGCGAGGTGAAGTGACAGTAGCAGGGCGAGGCAAGGCCGAAATGGCCGTCTTCCTCGGGAGAGTAGCGGGCCTGCATCATGGAACGCAGCGTAAGGCGGGCGATGATGAAGGCCTGGTCCGTTCCGGCCGAGGCATCCAGCACATGGGTGATCCAGTTCGGAACGCCCGCCTTTGCCGCCCGGGGAAGCGGAAGATCCGCATCCGTGGAACGAAGGGCATGGTACAGTTCCTCAAGACGATCCGGTCCCGGGGAGGGATGCACGCGGTACAGGAAGGGCGCGTTCTTGCGGGTAAGAAATTCGGCCACGGCCTCGTTGGCGCGCACCATGAAGGCTTCGATGAGCCGGTGGCTGAACAGACGTACCCGGTTGCGTATGCCCGTCACCTGGGCGACGCCTTCTTTTTCTTCCACCAGAAATTCCGCTTCCGGCAGATCGAAGTCTAGGCCTCCCTGTCTGTGACGGCGTTCGATCAGCACTTCGGCAAGCGCTGCCGCCTCCCTCAGCATGGCCGGTACGCCGGGCGCCCGTTTTTCCATGTTCGTTGCGGCCTCGCCCTGCGGGTCGTCCAGCGCGCTCTGCACTTCGCGATAGGTCAGGCGGGCCCGGGAGATCATCACGGCATTGGAAAAGCGGGAGTCCGTCAGATTGCCGTTTTCATCCAGTTGCATGTCCACGGCCATGCAGCGGCGCTCTTCGCCGGGGCGCAGACTGCATACGCCGTTGCACAAGGCTTCGGGCAGCATGGGCTCCACGGACGTAGGAAAATAGTAGGAGTTGCCGCGTTCACGGGCTTCCCTGTCCAGAGCCGTTCTCGGGCGGACATAGTGCGATACGTCCGCAATGGCGACCAGAAGACGCCAGCCGTCTGCCGTGCGGGAAACGCAGACGGCGTCGTCGAAGTCCCGGGCGTCCTCTCCGTCTATGGTGACGAGCATTTCTCCGCGCATGTCCGCGAGCGCGGGATCATGCATCGCATCGGCTCTCGCCGCCTCTTCTGCTTCGGCAATGACGTTGTCGGGAAATGCCGTGGGAATGCCGTTGTTCAGCTTGGTAAGGCGTTCCTGCACGGCCGCGTCGTTTTCAAGGCCGAGCGTGGCCTCGGCGCTGCCCGCCCACAGGGGCCGCTCGCCTTTTTCCTTCAGCTTGTCTGAAACGGCAACCCTCAGAAGTTCGCCTTCTTCAGGACGATTTTCCAGCCGGGAGACGTCCGTCAGCACGTCGAAGTTGAGACGGGAGTCGGCAGGGCGGCAGAGCAGCGTCTGAGCCGAATCGCCGTGTCCGATGACGCGGACCACGATTTCCGTCTGACCGCGGCTCACCACGGCGACGACTCTTCCTTCCTGCTTTTTGAGGGAGCCTCGCTTCATGGGCAGAAGCATGACGTCCACCACGTCGCCGTTCCAGGCGTCGCCCACGTTTTCCGGGGCGATGTAGATGTCCTGTCCCGTCCGGGCAGCGGCGTCTTCCGGCGTGACGAATGCCGCGCCGGAACGCTGGGCGGCAAGAATGCCGCGGCGCTTTCTGAGCGCTTCAACCGGCACCCAGCTTCCGCCTTCAAGGCGCACGAGTTCCCCGTTGCGGGCCAGATCGTGCAGAGCCTCCAGAATGTCCCGCTTGAGCCTGCGGGAAAAGCCTCCGGTGCGGAGAATGTCGTCGAGACGCAGAGGGCGTCCCGCACGTTTGAGAATGTCGAACAGAAGCTGTTCGTCGAAATCTTCCTGTCGTTTCATGGTGAGAATGCACGGGCGCATGGCGCGCGTGACTTTGCTGAATTTTTCGGGGAGAAGGGCGGAATTCCTCAGTTCAGATGATTCCGCAGCCAGTTCTCCCACCAGAGTTCAAAGGATACGGCCGCTTCCTGTCCGCTGCCGGTCAGTTCTTCCGCGCTGAGAGAGGCAAAGAAATGCGCAGAAACCTCCAGAGAAAAGCAGGGCACAGGCAGATGCAGTGCGGCCAGCTTTACGGCGTCCTTGCCGGTGCATACCAGCGGGAGCTTGATGTTTTCAAAGCCGGATTTTTCCCTGCTGAAGTCGTGATGATCGGGGAAGGTCAGCATGCGCTCCGGAGCGCGTCCGAAAAACGAGGTGACCGTATGCAGAGCCTGCGAAGGATTGCCTATGCCGCAGGCAAAGACATACGGCCCCTGAAGGGCGGAAGCTTCCAGAAGCGGCGTCTGATCCTGCTGATCGGCAGAGGCAGGGCGCAGCCCGGCCGGAGCCATGCGGAAGGCAAAGACCGGCCGAGGCCACTGTTTCAGTCTTACGCGAAGCGCTTCGGTCAGCTCCGGCCAGTCTTCCGGTTCGGCCTTGATGAGATAGGCATCCGCGTCCTGCAGCGCGGAGACGGGTTCCCGCCAGCTGCCTGCCGGGATGATGCGGTTCCAGTTGGAAGGCTGATGGCCCGGAGCCGGATGCAGACGCACGTCGTCCTGATCGAGAAGCACGAGGTCAAGGTCGCGCCCTGTGGAAAGATGCTGGAATCCGTCGTCCAGAAGATAGAGATCGGGCGGCGAAGTGTTTTCCAGAAAACGTCCCGCTCTGTTGCGGTCGGGATCGACCATGATGACGGCGTCGGGATGCCGGAGCGCCAGCATGAGGGGTTCGTCGCCGCATTCCGAGGCCGGAACTCCGGCGGCGGCGCGCAGAGGAAGATGGGACGGCTTTGCTCCGTAGCCTCTCGTGAGCACGGCGACGCGAAGGCCCCGTCTGGCGGCGTCGTCGAGCAGCCAGTCCGTGACGGGAGTCTTGCCCGTGCCGCCCCAGGAAATGTTGCCTACGGAAACGCACGGCCGCGAGGGCTTCCAGCGGTCGGGGGAGCGCCTGCTGCGCACGCGACGGATTCGGCCTCCGACTCCGTAAAGCAGGGACAAAGGCAGCAGCAGCGGCGCAAGGGCGTTCTGAAGGGGATGGCGTTTTGCCATGTCGGCACCGGGCGGAAAAGTGGTTCGGGGCCGGAGGAGCGTCCGGCGGGCGGGGATCAGGCCTTTTTGTCGGCGGCGGATGTTACGGGCGTGTAGTTGAGCACGGCATCTTCTTCCGTGCGTTCCAGCTTGAAGATGACGGGGCGCAGGCCGTCATTGCAGCTGCAGATGGCCGTTCCCGGTACTCTGATCCAGTCGCCGTAGTAGAAAAGCTCGTTTCCCGTACCGTGGGCAAGGGCGAAAACATACTGGTATATGGCCTTCCATGCCTCGTCGCAGAAATGATCCGGTTTCGCGTAGTCGGCATAAAAGACCTGACCGGCCTGAAGCATGGGACAGGGGCCGAGACCGTCGGCACCATATTCACGGGCCAGCTCTTCGTCAAGCGTTGTTTTGAGAACGGTGATCCGTACCTTTTTCATGGCAGAGTCCGAAAAGGCAGGGGGAAGGCCTGCGGAAAAGCGTTGATCCGACAGGAGAGGAAAAGCGGAAAAACAGAAAAGGCCCGGAAGAATCCTCTTTTGGACGCTCTTCCGGGCCGCTGGTTGTTTTAGCTGTTGCGGTTGCCGAAGAGACGCAGAAGCATGAGGAACATGTTGATGAAGTCGAGGTATAGCGTGAGCGCACCGAGCAGGGCGCCGCGGCGCATGGCCAGGCTGTCGTCGACGGGGGCGCTTTCACCCATCATGCGGAGCTTCTGGGTATCGTAGGCGGTCAGGCCGGTGAAGATGATCACGCCGAGCACGCTGATGGTGAGATCCACGGCACTGTTGCCGATGAAGGCGTTCACCAGGCTGGCCAGCAGAATGCCCCACAGGCCCATCATCATGAAGCTGCCCATGCCGGAGAGGTCACGCTTGGTGACCATGCCGAACACGCTCATGCCGCCGAACATGCCGGCGGTGACGATGAAGGCCTGCGCCACGGAAGCGCCGGTGTACACCAGAAGCACCGGGCCGAGGAACACGCCCATGAGCGCGGAATACAGCAGGAACAGGCCCGTGGCGGTGCCGGAGGAAAGAACGTGTATTCTGGCGGTGATGAACATGGAAAGGCCGATGACGGCCACCATGAGCAGAATCATCATGATGGTGTTGGTGAAGAGGAACTGCATGATGGCCATGTTGGAAGCCGTGAACACGGCGGCGAGGGCGGTAACGCCGAGGGCGACCGTCATCCACAGGTAGACCTGCTGCATGTAGACGGCAACGCTGGAACGTGCGTAGCTCTGCACCTGGTCACGAGAAGCATTATTCATGAAACGTCCTCCCGAAGGGATTGATGGCAAGGTTTACCGCAATATTTCTGCGGATTCAGTATGACAATAAGGCTTCTTTGCCCATAATGCAAGAATGAGAAGGGAAAGAAAATGTCCGAGCTTGACGGCGGCAGGCGTTTCCTCTATTTTCCCCCACGGAGGCGTCTCGTAACCGGTGTTGCGCCTGGTCTTCAAAACCAGTGTCAGGCTGAGAGGTCTGAGGTAGGTTCGACTCCTATACGCTTCCGCCAAAGATGATCCAATAAAAGCTCCATAAGGTCTAAAGATCCTTGTGGAGCTTTTTTGTACCCGGAGCGGCGGCTGCCTGAGCGCCGGGCATGTTTTTCTGTTTCTGTGGTTCCCTGATTCGCGGAGAGGTAGACACTTCAGAGGCGGCCGCCCTTGCGATCCCTTTGCGGACAGCATGTGGACAGACAGAAAAAGCCCCGGCACATCGTGTCGGGGCTTCGTGTTTCAGAGGACGACGTTCGTCAGATTACAGGGCGAAGGGTTCCAGACGGGCGAGGAAGTGGGTGATGCCGGCGACCGGGGGCTCATAGGTGAGCTTGAGGCCGTAGTTGATGGATTCGCGGCGCTTGTACACGTTGATGACGGTCTGCGCCAGGTATTCCATGTGGCTGTTGGAGTAGGTACGGCGGGCAATGGCCATGCGGTACAGTTCCAGCTTGGGCATGATCTTCTCGCCGGTCACGGGGTCCTTGTCTTCGAAGGCCAGGGCACCGAGGCCCACGCCGCGCACGGCGCCTTCGCGGTAGATTTCGATGGAGAGCACGTCGGCCGGGAAGTACTTCTGAGGAATGTGGGACAGGAAGCGTCCGGCATCGATGAAGATGGCGTGGCCACCCACGGGACGGATGATCGGAACGCCGCCTTCGATGAGCATGTCGCCGAGCATGCGGACCTGGCTGAGGCGGTGGGCCATGTATTCTTCGTCGGTCATTTCGCGCAGACCGACGGCCAGGGCGTCGAGATCTCGTCCGGCCAGACCGCCGTAGGTGATGAAGCCTTCGAACAGCACCACGCGGGGCAGGAGGTTCATGTAGTCTTCTTCATGGCGAAGGGCGACCATACCGCCGATATTGACCATCGGGTCCTTCTTGCAGGATACGGTGGCGCCGTCGGCGGTGTCCATCATGGCCTTGAGGATGGCGGCCATGCTCATGCCGGCGCATTCCTTCTCGCGTTCCTTGATGAAGAAAGCGTTTTCCGCCATGCGGGCGGCGTCGAGGAACAGCTTCTTGCCGTACTTCTTGGCCATGGCGCTGACATCACGCAGGTTCTGCAGGCTGACGGGCTGGCCGCCGCCGGAGTTGTTGGTCACGGTTACCATGACGAAGGGAATCTTGTCGCCGTGCTCCTTGAGGGCGCTCTCCAGCTTGGCGAGGTCCACATTGCCCTTGAAGGGCTGTTCCAGTTCGGGCTGGAAGGCGGCGTCCACCACGCAGTTCACAGGGGTGGCCTGCGCGTTGAACATGTGGGCGCGGGTGGTGTCGAAGGGCATGTTGATGGGAATGTAGTCACCGGGCTTCACCAGAGAGCCGATGAGAATGTTTTCCGCAGCACGGCCCTGATGCGTGGGAATGACATAGTCGAAGCCCATGACTTCCTTGACGGAGTCCTTGAGGCGGTAAAAGCTGTCGGCACCGGCATAGGACTCGTCGCCCAGCATGAGGGCCGCCCACTGTTCCTTGCTGAGAGCACCGGTTCCGGAGTCGGTGAGCAGGTCGATGTAGACGTCCTTCGCCTTGAGGGCGAACATGTTGTAGTGGGCGTCCTTGAGGGCCTGTTCGCGTTCTTCCTTGCTGGGAAGGTGGATGCGTTCGATGGACTTGAAGCGGAACGGTTCAGGCAGAGCACGGTACATAAGGATATCCTCTAGTTTTTATGAAGGTAAGGGACGGGCATGGCCCGCGGGCCTGAATTTGGCGGAAGGTTGTCCGGGCAGGAGGGGAGGTCTGCCCGGACGGGGCAGGAGTCGTCAATGTCAGAGTTGCCGGAATTTTTCCCACAGGCTGGTGATTTCGGGATCGAGCTCGTTCTTTCTGTACATGGAGTTCACCACGAAGAAGATGAGCGGGGCGCCGATGAGTCCGACCAGAAGGGCCGGAATGCCGGTGATGCCCTGCAGCCAGATGGTCCATACGGGAATGATGATCATGGTGCTTATCATCTGCACGACGACGGCCTGACTCGTGGCGTTCGGGATGAGGATGACGCCGAGCATGGGCATGAGGAAGGTGAACACCAGGAATCCGAAGGCGAACACGCCGATCCAGAAAATGATGGTCGGGGGATTGATGGCGAACAGCAGCGGCAGCAGCACGAACACGGCGGAACCGACGCGGTTGTAGAACATGGGATGCTGCTCATAGCGATGCGGAATGACCAGCTTGAAGATGTCTTCCGTAAGGGAGGAGGCGGCCACCACGATGGAACCGCTCACGGTGGACATGATGGCGGCGAGCACGGCGGCAAGGTAGATGCCGCCCATGAGAGGCGAGAGCACCTTGGGGATGAGCAGCGGAATGACAAGATCGGGGTTCTTCACTTCACCCGGAGCAAACACCATGTGGCTCATCATGCCGGTGAGCACCAGCGTCCAGGCGAGAATGGCGGAGAACACCACGCACACGATCATGGCCACGCGGGCGGTGCGCACGTCGCGCATGGAGAAGATGGCCACGCTCTGCTGCGGCATGGCTACGCCGACGAGCATGGTGATGGCAAGAATGATGAACAGGTTGGCCCAGCTCATCTTGCCGCCGCCCGTGATGTCGAGCAGATTGGGATCGACGGAGGCGAGAGCGCCGTTGATCTGGGAGAGAATGTCGAAGGAGAGTCCGCCGAAGGCCACCTGCGCCGTCGCGGCAAAGATGGCGATGGAACCGAAGACCATGACGATGCCCTGGATGAAGTCGGTCCACACGGAGGCGAGATAGCCGCCCATGATGCAATAGATGCCGACGATGATGGTGCCGATGAACAGGCCCGTCAGGTAGTCCGTACCAAGAATGGCGGAGAAAATTTCACCCGTGGCCTTGAACTGGGCCACCAGAGAGCCGCCGAGGCCGATGAGAATGGCGATGGCGGAAATGATGCGCACGGCGCGGCTCTTGTAGCGCTTTTCCAGCATCTGGGGGAGCGTGAGCACGTTGAAGTGGTCGAACGCGGTCTTGAGGCGCTGACCGAACACGCGGAAGGAGAAGAAATAGCACAGAGGCGTGCCTATGCCCATGGCCATGGAGGACCAGCCTGCGTTCCAGGCCATGCCCGGGCTGCCCACGAGCTTGACGCCGCTCTCCCACGTGGCGGCGAACTTGAAGGCGGTGAACCACGGGCCGAAGCCCTTGCCGC
>JAHZEL010000014.1 GCA_019421865.1 Desulfovibrionaceae bacterium
GCAGCCGGATGAAAACTTCGACTCCGGCATCGTGAAAACGGTGGAATGGTATCTGGGGAAGTAGGGGGGAATGTAATATGGGAATTTTAAAAAAAATAAAAAGAAGAATTGTAGCTAAAATAAACAGCATTGCCAATGCTAATAAATTTGTTAATACTTTTTATGATGAAGATAAAAAAGACTTTGTACCAATATCAAGTGACTCTTTTGTTCGAACTGAGGAAACATGTAAACTTATTGCTTTTTATCTGCCTCAGTTTCATTCAATTCCTTTAAATGATGAAAATTTTGGACGTGGTTTTACAGAATGGGATAACGTAACAAAAGCCAAACCTCAGTTTATTGGGCATTATCAGCCACAGCTTCCTATAGATGTGGGGTTTTATGATTTGTCTCATGACGATGTAATGTACAGACAAATAGAGCTTGCTAAAAAGTATGGAATCTACGGTTTTTGTTTTCACTATTATTGGTTTTCTGGGGAGAGACTTTTGGAAAAACCAATTTTTAACTTCTTAAATAATAAAGAACTAGATTTTCCATTTTGTCTCTGCTGGGCCAATGAAAATTGGTCAAAACTTTGGGATGGTGGAGATAAGCAAATTATAAAAGAACAAAAAATAGATAATAAATCTTTCAATATGTTTTATCGTGATATTGGTATCTTTTTTAAAGATACTCGATATATAAAAATACATAATAAACCTCTTTTTATTGTATATAGACCTACACTTTTCGAAAAAGAAAAGTTTATTGAATTTATTGAAGGGCTTAGAAATGAAGCAATAAAAGATGGATTTGATGGTATTTTTATACTTACTTCAAATTTTAAATTTGAAAATGAAGATGTTTGTGAATGGAAACTAGACGGTATTGTTGAGTTTCCTCCACATGGTTTATTTGACAATATAATATGGAAAAACAAGAAATACACAAACTCAAAGACTACAATGGTTTGTGGAGATATGAAAAATTATATAGTAACAGGAAATCATTTAAAAAATTATGATAGTAATATATATAAAGGAGTCTTTCCGTCATGGGATAATACGGCAAGAAAAACATACTCTGGAGGATGTATTTTTGAAGGAGTTACACCTGATATATATCAAAAATGGCTTTATGACTGCATAAAATTAACAAATAAAAAAAATAAAGACTATCAATTCGTATTTATAAATGCATGGAATGAATGGGGTGAAGGTGCTCATCTCGAACCGGATAAAAAATATGGATACGCTTATTTAGATGCTACCAAAAAAGCTCTGGAGCTCTCAGACAAAGAAAGGGAATTGTCTTTATGAGACGTATTGCCATTTATATTTTTTGGGAAAAAAATGGTATTGTTCATGACCATGTAATTCTATATATTAATGAGTTAAAAAAAATATCTGATAAATTAATTGTTGTTGTAAATGGTAGTCTTTCCAAATCGGGATATAATATTTTTATAGAAAATAATATAAATTTTTTTGTTCGCGAAAATATTGGCCTTGATTTCTTCGGCTGGAAAGCTGCATTAGAACGCGAGGGTTGGAACTCTGTTCAAACTTACGATGAACTTGTGCTCTGCAACTGCTCCTGTTACGGGCCGGTGTATCCATTTGAAGAAATGTTTTCGGTAATGGCAGATCGCACCTGTGACTTTTGGGGGATATATCGTCATCCTGGTATTGAAGGGCGTTTTCCCGCACATCTTCAGTCGTATTTTCTTGTTCTGCGGAATTCTCTTGTCTGCAGTGAGACTTTTAAAGTCTACTGGGATAAACTTACACCGTCTGAAACATGGAAAGATGCTGTTGCTCAGGAAGTGCACTTTACCCGATATTTTGAAGAAAAAGGCTTCTTGTCTCAGGCTTATGTGGAGAATACGAATTTTCTTCCCTATATAGAAGATCCTTCCGTGCTGCTGCCTCATGTGCTTTTGGAAAAGTACAGATTCCCTCTTCTGAAGAGAAAGGCGTTCACGGAATCATATGAAACGTTTTTTTCTCTCGGCAGGGCCGATCAGGCTGTTCGTTCTTTGGACATGCTGAGGGCAGAAACGGATTTTCCAGTAGAAATAATTCTTGATGATCTTTTGCCCGTGGTTCAGGGATCCGAACTCAGGAGGGCATTACACCATACCTTCATACTGCCTGACGATTTCAGAACGGAGAATACTGCCGGCCGTGAAACCGTAGCCCTTGTCGTTTTCAGCTACTTTGAAGATCTGATGGGTGAATGCCTGCAGGGCATGGCCGCTATGCCTGAGTATGCTGACATATACATTGTTGTTGTTTCGGAGCATATGAAACAGCTGTGGGAAGAGCAGAAGGAACATATTGCGGCGCGTCATGTCGAAATACGAATGCAGGAAAACCGTGGAAGAAATGAAAATGCCTACTGGCTTACCTGCCGAGATGTTATTGAAAGCTATGATATCATCTGTGTTGCCCATGACAAGAAAACACCTTCTGTCCGTCCCGGTATAAAAGGACGTTATTTCAGCGAGCACTGCTGGCGCAATATTCTGAAATCGCGGGAATATGTACATAATCTCCTGGCGTTGTTTGCTCGGAAACCTCGTCTCGGACTGCTGATGCCCCCTGCGCCGATATTTTCATACTGGGATTCCTGCCTCATAGGTAATGAGTGGGCAGGCAATCGAAGGCTGGCTGAAGAGCTTTACAGTCGCTTGAACCTGCACGTTCCTTTCGATGAGCATCCGGATGCGCCTTATGGAACCATGTTCTGGGTTCGCGGTAAGGCCATGACCCCGTTTTACCGTTACCCCTGGACGGTGGAAGACTTTCCTGAAGAGCCTTTAAAACGCGCCGACGGTACCATTCTTCATGCTCTGGAGCGGATGTATCCCATGATCGCACAGGAGGCAGGATACTGTTCCGGATGGATCATGCCGTCATCAGAAGCAGGCATTAATTATGACAATCTTTATTTTGCACTTCAAAAACGCGAACATATCCTGCAGGGAAGAGGAGAAGTTCACTTTAAGCATGTAAAAAATATACTGAAGTCCTATATGAAAAATAAGAAGGCAAAGCTGCTTGATAAAGTGCGGGGTATCGGTCATGCCTAGAGTCTCAGTTCTCATGCCGGTTTATAATACGCGCCCGGAGCATCTGCGCGAGGCGATGGACAGCATTCTTTCGCAGACGTTCACGGATTTTGAATTTCTCATCCTGAACGACTGCTCCACCGATCCCGGCGTGGAAGAGGTGGTGAAGTCCTATGCCGATCCGCGCATCATCTACACCGTGAACGAGAGAAATCTCGGTATATCGGGTTCGCGCAACAGGCTGCTCGACATGGCGAGGGGAGAGTATCTTGCCGTCATGGATCATGACGACGTGTCGCTTCCCGAACGCCTGGAAAAGCAGGCCGCCTTCCTCGATACGCATCCCGAGGTCGGCGTTGTGGGCACGCAGTTCGGAGCGCTGGGAAAAGACAAGGTGTCGCACATGCCGCTGGACGACGTGGCCATGAAGAAGGCCTTCATGCTGCACTGCGGCGACATCTGCCATCCTTCCTGCATGATCCGCCGCTCCGTGCTGGAGGAGCACGGCATCCGCTACGAGGCCATGTTCAGTCCTTCCGAGGATCACGCACTTTTCTGCCGCATGATTCCGCATACTTCTTTTGCCAATCTGCCCGACGTGCTTTTTCTGTACCGGGCATGGGAGGGCAACACCTCGCACACGCAGGCCAGAAAAATGGAATCCGCCACGCAGGGCGTGCTTGCCCGTGCCCGCCGCGAAAATCCCGAGCTGTGGGCAATGGCAAGAACGCACATCATCGAGCGGCGGAGGTATCGTCTCTTCGGCATTCCGGTGATCACACGTGTGAGCACGTGGCGCGAAGACCGCTGGATGCTTTTTGAATGCATTCCGATCTGGGGCGGAAAGAACCGGTTGCCCCGCATCAAGGATCTGTAGTTTTTCATCATGGTTCACGGCCGGATGTCGGACCGGGGCCGGAGTCTCCGGGACGGGGCGACGGCGCAACCTCTCTCTGCGTTTTTCCGTGGTCGCTTCACGGAGAAAGGGTGCGGAGCCTGATCGGCCGCGTTTATTTGACATCCCGGAAGCGGAGCTGTTCCGTTTCCGGGATGTTTCGTCATGTCGGGCTACGCGTAGGCCGGGCAGATGTCGTGATGCCCGCAGACATGGCATTCCAGGGTGTCCACGTCGCGCGATGTTTCAGGGCAGTGAATGAGCTCCGGCCGGTAGCGGAGAAGGGACGTTCCGGCCTTCGCGGGCGGGACGTTATTTTCCGATCCGCCCGCTCGTTCCGTTTCCATTCCGCCTGATCCGCCTGCGCGCTTTTCTTCCGGCTCGGCTCCGGTGAGGCTTCCGCTCTTCTTCGCGGGGGACGCTTCCTTTTCTTCCGTGTCTTCCGCTTGTGGTTCCGTGCCTTGCAGATCGGCGTTCACGCCCGCGTCCTCCTTGGTTCCGGCGTCGATGTCAGCCGCTGCCGCCGGAGTCGTGGACTGTTCCGGGCCGCTCTCGAGGCTGCCGGTTCCGCCCGCCTCTTCCTTTTCTTCTCTGGTGCGGAGCGCCTTTCTGTTTCTGTCCGCGGTCCCTTTTTCGGGCGCGGGCTGCTTCTTTTCAGACGCGATGCCGCGGGTGCGGCGGGAGTTCTTCCTGCTTTTTTCCGGGCAGACGGAGGCGCGGGGCAGCTCATCGGCAGACTTCGTGCTGATTTCTGCACCGCCTTCCGTGCCGCAGGCCTCTGCAGGATCGGGCGTGGTGTCGTCCGTAAGGGGAGAGTGGGGCACGCCCCCGCCGTCGGCAGGGCAGGGGAAGCGCGTACCGTCCGGGCAGGGCGTCAAAGAGGCCGTTTCTTCCGCCGTTGTGTCTTCTGCGGGCCCTGCGTTTTCCGTATGTTCCGGAGAGATCGTCTTTCCGGCAGACTTCGAGACTTCCGTGTCGTCCATCCTGCGGGCGGCGCGCCGTCCGCGCCGGGAGGTGGCCCCCGCACGGCATCCGTGCGTGTTTTCGGAGCGGGCCGCCTCGTTGCCGGGGGCGCCCTCTGTTTCGTCTTGACCGAAGGTCGAAAGCGTGGCGGCGGCGTTGTTGCTGCGCCCGAGGCCGGGATCGACGTTCGGCAGGTCGTCTTCCGGATGGAGAATGCGGTCGGAAACGGGCGTCAGACCGCATCGGGTCTCCGGTCTGCCGTCGGCGGAAGGACCGGCTTCGCAGGTGCGGCGGCACGCGTCGAGCGCCTCGGCTATGAGCGTGACGGGCAGAATGTCGAGCAGCGCCTCGGTCAGAGGGGCGTTTTTCCGGCTTTCGTCTCCGATCTTGCCCGAAAAGCGGCGCACCGCGCGAACATTGGTTTCCAGATCCCAGGCAAAGGCTTCGGCGTCGCCCCCGGCTTCTTCGCGGATGCCGAACTCGAGATTTCCCCAGCAGCGCGCGGCGCATCTGACCAGCGGCAGGGACGGCGTGCGGCCGTCGAGCGGCAGGGCCGCGGCGGCGAAGGCGGGATGGGCGCACATCTGAAGAAGTCGCTGCCGGGCCAGATGTTCGTCGCGGGCAAGGGCTGCGGCGTTGAGAAGCGTACTGCGCTGTTCGGCCGCGGCGCGCGCCTGCGCTGCGGAGAGGGCATGGCCCGCGCGGGGCGGATCAACAGAGAGCGGGGCGGTGCGGCCGGTAAACAGAGGAACGTCGTCAAAATCCGTCATGGCTGATCTCCTTGAAAGAGGCAGGCGGCAGGGCCGCCCGCGGGGAGCCTGGAGAGCTCCGAAAAACGTTGAGGCAAGAAACGGCCGTCGCGTGGCGACCGGCAAAGGCTCGCGTGGAAAAGGCCGCCTATACGGCAAAGGCGGCGGCATGCGCGGCCACGGCGCCGTGAACCGCCACGGGCAGCGCCTTGCGATATCCCGGCACATGGGGGCAGCTGTAGAAGTAGCCGCACCAGCGCGGGGTGCATATCCAGCTTTCCGGCGCGGAAGGCGGAAAAATGCCCGCGGCCACGGAAGAGAGCATGAGCCGGAAGCGGCGCAGAACCACGGCAAGCTCTTCGGGGGAGTGCGGCGCTTCCAGAATCTGAAGGGCGGGCGTTTTCGAGTCGACCAGCACGTTGACGAACAGGCGCGCGGCGGGCGTACCGCCATGCCTGCGCAGCGCTTCGCGTCGGAGCGCGTGAGCCGGGGAGCCGTTCAGGCGATCCGCACTCCAGCGCCGGGACGCCGTGGCCACCTGCTGAAGATCGCCTTCCGGCGTGATGCAGTCGAGCGTGACGAGCACGGGCAGAGGCAGTCCCAGATCGAGCAGAACGCGGCGGTCGACGTCGGCGGGCCGGAGCCGGGGCGAAAGATCGCGCCGAAACAGTTCGGCAAGCGTTGCGACGCTGTTTCTGCCGTCGGCCAGCGCTGCCCGCGCGGACGACAGCTCTTCGGGCGCAACATAGACGCCGTTCTTCAGGGAACGGGCATAGGCGTCGACGGCGACATCGCGGAGATGTTCGGGCGTCATGGGCAGGCCGGTGTCCATGCTGTGGCGCAGAAAGAGAAGAACGGCTTCGCGCACGGCGCGGCCGACGTGGGCCGGAATGGTGAGCGGCAGGCGCTCGTTCTCGATGTGGCGGCGTCGCCAGTGTTCGGCGCAGCGCTGGAACAGTGTCAGCTGAGAAGCGGAAAGGTGGTCGATCATGGAGCGTTCTCCTTGAGTCAGAGGGGGCTTCCGGATGCAGGGCAGGCGGAAGTTCCGTCGTTTCCTGTTGCTGAGCCGGATATTATGCAAATGTAGACTTATAGTCAAGAATAAAATCTGCATTTGCAAAATATGGAAGAGGAGCACGGTCTTCGGTGACGAAGAAAATACGGAAAATATACTGAGATAATTAAGGAAACGCTTGCAGGGGCGGCGGGCGGGTGCGGATCCGGGGGAGGGGGCAGAGGGGCGAGGGGAGAGCGCGAGGCAGAGCCTCAGAAACGGGGAGGACATGGAGCGGGCCGGAAAGAACGGAGGGGCGAGATACGGCCGAAAGGGGCGGTCGGTTTGGACGGGGAAGGGCTGGAGTGGTACGCCGCGTGCTGACCATGTCTTTTCATTCCGCGGGCACGGCGTTTCGACAGACGGTCATTTCGGGAATGGGGATTTTTCCGCGTTGAATCGGCAGGGGAGCGTTCCCTGCGTCTCTGGGAGAAAGAGAGATAGGGAAGGTTCTGGTCGCGCGGACGAGCGCGGGCGGTTTTGGGGGGATGGAAGCGTACGAACGGGGAGAAGGGCACAATCAGCCTTGCGGCATCCGTTGCGGAGCCATTTCCCGACAAAGTTATGGGCCGGGCGGTGGAGGTCCGGGGCACAGGCAGAAGAGAGCCTTTCGGGCAACGCTATGGAAAGGCGCGGATGCCTTACGGCTCTGGTTGCCTTGCCGGAAAGCGGCAGCGCAACGCCGCGGGAGCGCTGGACGTGGAAACGTTGGCGCAAGGGCACGCGAGGTACACGGCGATGAGTTGGGGGAGGTGTCGGCAAGGCGCGAGAGGTGGAGCAGAACGCGGAGCACAGGGGCGAGGGGCGCGCTCGAGCCGAAGCGTACCATGTGCACGCTCCGCCGCTCGGGAAAAGGCGAAAAGGCGCGCCGTGAGGGCGGAGCGGAATCTGCGATCCTTCTGCGGAGGCAGCTCTTCTTGCGGGCGGCTTTTTCTGCGGACGGCGTTGCGCCTGCGGATGAAGCCCTTTTTGGGGAAATTTTTCTTCGGGGGCGGCGCGGTCTTCAGCTCTTCAGCGCGCCGTTGTCGACGGGCGCATTATTTTCGGCTGACATCCGACCAGGACCAGATGACGCGGCCCACGATGCATTTCTGCCAGTCGCCGTCGAAGTCGTCCATGAGGCTGAGCACGCGGGGAGGATTGTCGGCGGCGTTGTCGGAATAATAGGTGATCTGATAGTCGCCGTTGTGCTTGTCCTCCACGGAGACGCGCTTGATCATGCCCGAGCCGTCCTGCGGATCGAGCACCAGCATCATGCGACCGGGGGTGAGCACGTTTCTGTCGTCCCTGTCCACGAGGACGATGTCGCCGGGATGGAGCACGGGTTCCATGGACGTGGACGTGGGACCGATCTGCACGGCGAGCAGATTGTGCCGACGCATGACGGCGGGCTGGTACTTGTAGACCAGAAACCAGCTTTCGACCTTGTCTTCGGGAATGTAGCCGGGGCCTGCGCCCACTTCGCCCACGAGGGGGGCGGCCCAGTAGTCCTGGGCTTCCGGCGGACGGATGTTCTTTCCGGCGGGAACGACTTCGGCATCGACGAAGCAGACGGGTCTGCCGGCCTCGCGTTCGGGAGTGGTGAAGGCCACGCCGAGCTTTTCCAGCACCGGCTCCATGGATCGCAGGGAGGGCACGCGGGTTCTGGATTTGAGCCAGGCGTAGATGGTCTGGTAGGGAATCTCGAAATAGCGCGCGGCTTCCCGCAGGTTGCCGTTGAAATCCCGGGCAACCGCTTCTTCCAGAATGCTGAGAGCTGACTCGACGAGTTTCATGCGTCTACCATAGCGAAGTTTTTTGCTTTTGCAAAATTATGCTTTTGCATAATTTTTTACTTTACATTTATCTACATTTGTAGATAGAACAGAAACAGAGCCTGACGCTCCGGCAGAACGGGCGGCAATTCCGGCATGGTCGGAAGGCGCTTTGCCTGTCGTCCGGCTTCGGACGGCCGCTGCTGCAAATCCGTCCCGGAGCGCTGCCGTGGCGCTTTCGGACCATCGGGACGCCGGAACGGAAGCGGCGAAACGCGGGGAGCGCCGTCGGGAATGCGGAACAGGCAGGAAGGTCAGCCTTCAGCCGGGCCTTTCCGGGCCTTCGCAGAAAAGGCGCCCGGCATACAGGCGGAAGAACACGCAGGAGAGAACATGGCAGAATACCGGACATTGCGCATGACGTTCTGGAACGATCCGTACGTGGAGGAGCTGGGGCCGCAGGGACGGCTTCTGTATCTGTACCTCATCACCGGGCCGTACACGAACAACCTCGGCGTGCTGGAGGTGTCGTCCCGGCGCATGGCGTACGAGACGGGACTTGCACAGGACGAGGTGGAACGCCTTCTGGCCGAGGCCGAGAAGGCGGGCAAGCTGGTGCGGGACGGTTCCGTGATCTGGGTGGTGAATTTCGTGAAGCATCAGGCGTCCACGTCGCCGCGGCTGGTGCAGTCGCTGCGGGCGCTGCTGCTGCGTCTTTCGTCGTCGAAGATACGGGCCGCGGCCGAGAGACGGTATCCGGAACTGTTCGGCACGCGGGAGCGGACGCCGCGGGGGGCGGGAGCCTCGGGGAATCCCGACGTGCTGAGGGGATCTGCGGCTCCGGGAACGCCGGGGCCCTCGGCGGGGGACGGGGTATCGGCAGGGTCGGCGGAGGGTGGGGAGACGGTCCGGATGCCTGTCCGGAGGGTCGGGGAAGGGTGCGTTAAAGAGGAAGCGGAAGGGGAAGAGAAAGAGGAAGGAATAAGAGCGGGCTTTCGTGCGCCGTCGGAAGAAGAGGTTCGGGCCTACTGCGAGCTGCGTGGGAACGACGTATCGGCGGCGGAGTTCGTGAATTTCTATGCCTCGAAGGGATGGAAGGTGGGCAGTTCGCCCATGCGGGACTGGCGGGCGGCGGTGCGCACATGGGAGGCGAAGCGTCGGCTCATGCCCCGGCCGTCGGGACTGCGCGGGCGTGAGGAACGCAATGAGCAGGCGATACGCCGCGCGGTGGAACGGTTTGAAGGCGCGGCGATATTCCGGAGGGAAGGCGCGTGAACGCAACGGACGGAGAAAAAAAGGCGCAGCTGATACGGCTGCTGGCATCGAACTACAGCGCAGAGGTGGACGAGGACAGCACCACGCTCTGGCTGATGCTGCTTGCGCCCTACAGCGTGGAGGACTGTCGGCACGCGGTGCTTGCGGTGGTGCGGCGATACGGCAACGAGGCGGTGCGTTTTGGAGCCATGCCGCCGTTTGCGCTGATACAGCGGGAGCTTGATGCGCGCACGGGCGAGGTGCGTGGGGAGAAGAACACGGCGCTCCGGGCGGAGGCCGAATGGGGAAGGCTCTTGGAGGAAATCCGGCGCTGCGGCTCGTGGCGGGAGCCGGAGCTGCATCCGACCACGGCGTTCGTGGTGCGTCAGATGGGCGGCTGGCCGCTGGCGTGCCGCTGGAAGGAGGAGGAACTCGGCTGGAAGAAGCGGGAATTCTGTGCGCTGTGGCGGGAGTGCTGCGGCCGGGAGGAGACGCTTTTGGAAGGCGCGGCGGCGGTGGCGCGGCTGGAAGGCGGGCCGCGTCGGCTGGATGCGCCCATGCTTCAGCGGGCGCTCACGGGAGCGCGGGAGCGGCCGGGCATGCTGCCGCAGGCCGGGCCGGGCGAAGACGCCGGGTAGAGAGGCATGGCGGCAGGGGGGAAAACGAGGTGCGGAAACAGCGCGGCGACGCCGGGCGTTCGGGCCGGGCCTGAGCGGTTCGGCGCCGTGACGAGGAAGAAAAAGGCGGCGCCTCGCATTTCGGAGCGCCGGAAACGAAGAGGCCGGAGCGCCGCAAGGCCTCCGGGGGAGGGATCATGCTGAGAAAATGTGCGTATGAGCCGTGCGGCAGAATGTTTGAAACTTTCAATGTGCGCCGCTTGTTCTGCAGCGAGCGCTGCCGCAGATCCGGTCAGAACGCGGCGCGGCGCGAGGCCCGGGCCGAGGCGCGGGCGCAGAAGGAGGCGGAAGTCGTCATGGCGGATCCGTGGGCGCTGCCCCTGCTGGAAGACGGGGACATCTGGAGCAATGCGCTGCTCGACGCGCTGCCCGCAGGCATGGACATGCCGTTGTTCCCGGAAAGAACGGGTTCGGCCAGCGGCGGCGCGCCGGAACAAAGCGTTCGCGCTGCGTCTGTCGGCGCTCCAGCCGGAAGAAGCGCGGGAAAAAGACGCCCGTCCGGCTCGGGCGGCGAGGCGTTTGCCTCCGGAGGCGTGCCGGAGGGCAATGTGCGGGAGAGCGGAGCTTGGGAGAAACGCGCGTCTGCGCCGTCCGCATCCGGGAGCGGGGCCGGGCGACAGAACGGCTCCGACGCAGAGCCTGCGCGTTTCGGCGCAAAGCCCGGAGCTCCGTCCGCTGCGGCGGGGCGGCCCGTCAGCTTTTTCCTTCGGCGTAGCCTTTGTGGTAGCCGGATTTCGTGTCGCTGATGGCGTTTTCCACACCGGCCTTGGCGCGTCCGGCGGTTTCTCCGATCCAGGAGCAGCCGGCGGAAAGAGCCAGCGCCGCCAGTACGGTTGCCGCAAGGAGCATGGGAAGATGTCGCATGGTTTCCTGCCTTCTTCTGAGGAATGGTCCGGCAAAATCCGTGCCCGAAAGGCGCTTCTGCCCGTCGGAAGGGCGGCTCCGGCGGCCGGACTGCCGGAACGGATCCACGGTAAACATAACGTTTTTTCCGGTCAAGACGGAAGCTCCGGTCGGAGCGGAGAAACGCCTCTTCCCCTGTTCCCCTGTGCGCCCGGTCCGCGATGGGGGCGAGAGGGCAGGAGCGACGGGAAGAGGGGGGCAGGTACGCAGGAGCGACGGAAAGCGCGAGGGCAGGAGGTGGGGGCGGCATCTGCGCAGAGTGAGGAAGCGTCTGCAGCGGGGAGAAGCAGAACCGGCCGGAGCGGAACAAAGAAGCCGCGCGAAAAACGGCGGACGGCAGGGGGCGGAAATCGCCCCGACAGAAAAACCTTTATGCAAGGAGCAGAGTTATGAAGGACGAACAGTACAGAAAGGCGCATCGTTTCAGTTCCCGCTGGGAGAAGGGAAGCGCGGGCGGGCCTGCCTTCACGCGCACGGGGCTGAATCTGTCCCGCCTTCGCAGCAGCGGTCTCGACGTGGGCGACGACGCCGACGGCGTGGACGTTTCCGCGCTCACCCCTTCCCGTGCGGCTCTGCGGGTGAGCCGGGCCTTCGGCGCAAGCCGGGCGCTGGAAAGCGCTCCCGACCGCTGCGCGCTCGTGTTGTACGACACCGCCGTGGGCATGAGCGCCTCCTGTGCCGAGTCGCTGGCGCGGCAGGCGCTGGGCGTGCCTTCCGGCGCGGCCTGGAACGAGGGCCTGCGTTCGGCGCTCCGGCACTGCAACGATCGGAGAACGGCCGTGGCCATCTGTCATCTGCGTCGCGCCCGCTACTGCGCGCTGGCAACGCGCCACCCCGACCTGAGGCGCTGCCTGCCCGGGCTTCTCGGACGGGTGGACGCGCTGGAGGCGGAGGTCAATACGTTCCGGAAGGAGCGGGCCTCTTCGTCGGGATCGGGTACGGCGGATCACTGACGGGAGAGGGGGGAACGGTGGGGCTTCGGAGCGAGCAGAGAAAGATGCGGGGAGGGCGGCCCTTGCATCCGGGCTTCACTGCATGGGGGAGGGGGGCTCTGAGGGCCGGGAAGGCGTGCATCGCCTCTGCGGGAGGGGGCTGACGGGGCCGGCAGCTCCCCTTCGGCACGGCATCGGGGGAGGCGGCCGGAAGGCTCGAAGCGAGGGGCGGAAACTTCGGGCGGAGTTTGCCGCAGGAGGCGCGGCGCAGCGAGGGGCCGGGGACGGAGCATGAAGGACAGGCGGACTGACAGAATGATATTTCGGCGCACGGGGAAGGCCTGCGGAATTCCGGCATTGGGGGCCGTACATCCCGCAGGCCGCGGAATACGGCCGGAAGTCGCTCCGCACCGGGGCGGAATGCCGGAAAATCTCCGGCGTAGGGCCTTGGTTGACTTAACCGCCGCGGTTTTCTATTCCCAAAGACATATTCCGGCGGAAATTTCCGCCCTTACATGAAATGAAAGGAGAATTTCATGAAGAAGTTTTGTCTTGCCGCTGTTCTTGCGCTGCTTATGGCTCTGCCCTGCGCCGCGCAGGCCGGAGATACCGGCTTCTATGTGGCTCCCAAGCTTGTGGCCGGCTTCCAGAACACCGACTGGAAAATGACCTCTCCCATCGGTAACGATTCCAAGGACAGCACCCGCGACATTGTGGGCTTTTCCATTGCCGGCGGCTACGATCTCAGCGTGCTGTACGGTCTGCCCCTGCGTGCCGAACTCGAATACGGCTACAACAGCCATGTGGACAAGAACATCGGATACGGCGAAGCCAAGTCCAGACTCCAGACCCTCATGGTCAACGGCTACTGGGACATCACCAACTTCATGGACTTCACCCCCTATGTGGGCGCGGGCGTCGGTCTGGTGTTCGCAAACACGCGCAGCAGCGCCGACTACAAGAATATCCACTACGGCACTTCCGATACCGATGTGAAGTTCGCCGGTCAGGTGGGCTTCGGCTGCTCCTACTTCTTCACGCCCTACATTTCCGCCGATCTCGGTTACCGCTATCTCTTCACCGGCGACAGCGAAACCGGCTACAACGGCTATTCCGTGCGGGCCGAATCCCTGAGCATGCATCAGGTTTCCCTTGGTCTGCGCGTGAGCTTCTAAGGGAGAGGGCGGGATCCGCAGGCCCTGCCGCAGGGCAGGCTGAGCACACGGCTTTCCGCCTTTTCCGATCCGGTTGAAGCCGGAAAAATCTCTTTGTCCCGCCTTTCAGTCCGCCGCGCCGCGCGGCCCTGAAGGGCGGGCTTTTTTGTGCCTGAGCGTCGGGCGCTTTTGAGGTGTTTTTCGGAAAGCGTCGATCCTGTCCGATGGCCGGGCAGCTCCGGGATCATGACGCGGACGCGAGATCCGTACGAGGCTGGCGTCTGCTTTTTCGACTGCCGATCGGCGCGGGGCGTGCGGCGGAGTCCGAGGTCGCGCCGGAAGGGCACGCCGGACCTGCCGGGAGTTTCCTCTTCCGTCACTTCCCTTGAAACGCAGGGTCTCGCCGGGCGGGTCCGCCCCGTGCTTTTTTGCCGGGAGCTTTCCGCCTCGCCCCGACGCCGTGCGTATCGCCCGGCCCGCCGCGCTCCCTTCCGCGCTGCAGCCGAGAGGGCCGGGGCTTGTCCCGCCCTGCCGGAGAATCCTTCTCCCCCGTTCCCTTCCCCCGCATCCCCCCGGCGCGGTTCAGGCGCAGGCCTCCCCCCGAGGTTCTGTGCCCGCGCCCCGTCCGCCCCAGCATCCGGGTGTGATCCCGCCGGGACACAGGCCCCCGAATCTTCCCCCCGGCAGACCGGGCGGCGTTCCCCGCGCCTCTGCGTTCCTCTGTCCCCCGGCTCCCGCGCCTCTCCAGCCTTTCCTGCGTTTTCCCTTCGCTTTTTTCCTTTCACCCGGGCGCGGGGCGGCTGATGCCTCTTGCCGGTGTCATTGGGCTGTGGTACTGTGCCGGGAGGAGATGACCACTATGAAAAATCTTTGGGCGCCCTGGAGAATGCAGTATATTCTGGGGCCGAAATGTCATGACGGGTGTGTACTCTGCGCGCCGGAAGGCACGGCGGAGGATGAGGAACGTCTCATTGTATACCGCAGCAGTCACGTTTTCGTCATGCTGAACCGTTACCCCTACGCGTCGGGGCATCTCATGGTGATACCGTATCGTCATGTCAGCGACATTACGGATCTCACACCGGAAGAGGCGGCCGATCTGATGAGCGTGGTGCAGCTTTCCTGCCGTGTTCTGCGGCAGACGAGTCATCCGCAGGGCATCAATGTGGGGCTGAATCTTGGAGAGGCTGCCGGGGCCGGCATCGGCATGCACATGCACATGCACGTTGTGCCCCGCTGGAGCGGGGATTCCAACTTCATGGCCGTGCTTGACGACGTGAGGGTCATTCCGGAAGCTCTTGTGGAAACCTGCCGCCGACTGGCTCCGGTATTTGTCCGGCTGGCGGGCTGTTCTGCCTGAACCTTTTTTTCGCGTGTGCTGCTGCAATAAGGAGACGTCATGCGCTACATTAAAGTTTTTCTTCTGGTTTTGCTGTTCTTCCTGGTGATGATGCTCTTCGTGCAGAACCAGGCGTCGTTCTCCGATTCGGTGACGCTGACGTTCGATCCCATGTTCGCTCCCGCCGTGAGCTCCGCGCCCATTCCCCGCTATGCGCTGCTTCTGATCAGCTTTGCGCTCGGCGCTGCCGTGGTGCTTCTCATGCTCCTGTGGGACAGAATGGCCCTGGCCGGTCGCGCTTCCTCCGCCCGTCGTCGTGCGGCTTCCCTGCAGAAGCAGCTTGACAAGCTGACCGCCGCCAAGCAGAAGGTGGAAGAAACCCTCAAGGAAACGGAAGCCCGTGCCGAAGCCTCCGAAGCCCGCGCCAAGGAAGCTGAAGCCCGTGCCAAGGACGCCGAGGCCCGCGCCGAGGCCGCCGAAGCCGCCGCTGCCCAGAACGCGGCTGAATAGTCATCTTTTTCGGCAGAAGCGCACGGAGCGAAGGTTCCGTGCGCCTTCTTATTTTTCGGCGAACGCCTTTCCGGCGGCGTTCGGCCCGCATGATCCGCCGCCCTTTCGGGGCGGCGCTTTCCGCCGGAAGGGGGCGCACGCGCGAAGATCCGCCCGGCGGCATGCCGCCCGCGGAGCGTTGAGCGGCGCACACCCCGTTGAGAACGTATGAGCGACAATGCACCGAAGCTGACGCCCATGTACCGGCAGTATCTGGAGATCAAGAAGGATTATCCGGACGCGCTGCTCTTCTATCGCATGGGCGATTTTTATGAGCTTTTCTTTGAAGATGCCGAAATTGCATCCCGCGAACTTCAGCTTGCGCTGACGAGCCGCAGTCGCGACGAGGGCGGCGTGCCCATGTGCGGCGTGCCGTGGCATGCGGCGGAAAACTACATCAGCGTGCTGGTGCGCAAGGGCTACAAGATTGCGCTCTGCGATCAGATGGAGGATCCCAAGCAGGCCAAGGGGCTTGTGAAGCGCGCCGTCACCCGCGTGACCACCGGCGGCACCGCGCTGGAAGACGCCAATCTTGAAGCCAAGGCCCACACGTATCTCGGCGCGCTCTACTGGAACGGAACGCGTTCGGCAGGCGGCTTCGCATGGCTGGATGTTTCCACCGGCGCGTGGACGGGCATTCAGTCCTCGCGCGAGGAGGAGCTTCGTCAGTGGGCGCTCAAGATGGCTCCCCGCGAGCTTCTCGTGCCCGACAGAGTGGACATGCCCGCGCAGCTTTCCTCTCTGCCCGGTCTGCAGACGGTGCGCGTGCCGTTCCGCAGTCACTTTGAATTTTCCCAGGCGCAGGACAGAGTGCTTGCCGCCCAGAAGGTCATGGACGCCGCCGCCCTCGGACTGGACAAGAGTCCGGAACTCATGCAGGCCTGCGGCGCGCTCATCGCGTATCTGGAGCAGATGCAGAAGCAGGATCCCGCGCAGCTCGGAGCGTTCCGTCCTCTGGACAGGGGGCGCTATCTCATTCTCGACGAGCTGACCGAGCGCAATCTCGAAATTTTTCAGCGCATGGACGGCAAGCGCGGCGCAGGCACGCTGTGGGCCGTCATGGATCATACGCGCACGCCCATGGGCGGACGTCTTCTTGAAGAGCGCATGCGCTGCCCGTGGCGCAAGCTGGATCCCATTGTGGAAACGCAGGACGTGGTGGAGTTCTTCCGGCTCCGCAGTCATGTGCGCAAGAGCCTGCGCGAGGCGCTGGACGGCGTGTACGACATCGAGCGCCTGTCCACGCGCGTGTCGCTCAACCGCTGCGCCCCGCGGGATCTCGCCGCGCTCAAGGAAAGCCTTTCCTCTCTGCCCGCCGTGCTTGAATCCCTCACGCTGGCGGCTCCGGGCGATCTTTCCACGGCGGAGGAGCGGCGCGGCGAAGCGCTGCCTGCCGCACTTCAGCGCCTGCTGAAGAAGTGGGACATGCTGGAAGACATCGCCGATCTGCTCACCCGCGCCCTCCGCGACGAGCTGCCCCAGCAGATCACCGACGGCGGCCTGTTCCGTCAGGGATACAGCAAGGAGCTGGATGAGCTGCTCGATCTTGCCGAACACGGCGAGGCCCGCCTGCAGGAGCTTCTGCGCGAGGAGCAGGAAAAGAACGGCATGCCCAAGCTCAAGCTGGGCTACAATCATGTGTTCGGCTACTATCTTGAGCTTTCCCGCGCCCAGCAGGCCGTCATTCCGGATTATTTCCAGCGTCGGCAGAGTCTTGCCAACAGCGAGCGCTTCACCACGCCCGCCCTGCGCGAGCTGGAAGACAAGATGCTTTCCGCCACCGAGCAGCGCAAGAGTCTGGAATATTCCCTGTATCAGAAGCTGCGCGAAAGAGTGGCCGACGCCCGCGACAGACTCGTGAACATGGCCGCGCGTCTGGCCTGGATAGACTACTGGCAGGCGCTGGCCGAAGGCGCGGACCGCAACGGCTGGACAAGACCCGTGCTCGACGAGTCGCAGGAAATTTCCATCCGGCAGGGCAGGCATCCGGTGGTGGAGGCCGTCACCGGCAGGGCGTCGTTCATTCCCAACGATCTCGTCATGGATGCCAGACGGCACCTGGTGCTCATCACCGGTCCGAACATGGCGGGCAAGTCCACGGTGCTGCGGCAGACGGCCATCATCGCCCTCATGGCGCAGATGGGCTCCTTCGTGCCTGCGGCTGAGGTGCGTCTCGGCCTTGTGGACCGCATCTTCTCCCGCGTGGGCGCTTCGGACAATCTGGCGCAGGGGCAGAGCACCTTCATGGTGGAAATGATGGAGACCGCCCGTATTCTGCGTCAGGCCGACAAGCGCAGTCTCGTCATTCTGGATGAAATCGGGCGCGGCACCAGCACCTTCGACGGTCTGGCTCTGGCCTGGGCCGTGGTGGAGGAACTTTCCCGCCGCGCCGGAGGCAGCATCCGTACCCTGTTCGCCACCCACTATCATGAGCTTACCGCGCTGGCGGGTTCCCTGCCCGGCGTGTGCAACATGAACATCGCCGTCAAGGAATGGAACGGCGACATCGTTTTTCTGCGGCGTCTCATTCCCGGCCCGGCAGATCGCAGTTACGGCATCGAAGTGGCGAGGCTTGCCGGGGTGCCGTCTTCCGTGGTGCAGAGAGCGCGGGAAATCCTCGCGCAGCTGGAGGCCGCCCGCGGCAAGGCCCGCGTGGCCAAGCTCGAAGCCGCCATTCTGCCCGGTCTGGAAGTGTCCGCGCCGAAGCCCGGCCGCGCCGCTGCTCCGGAACCAGCGCCCGTCCGGGAAAAGGAGTCGGAGCATCCCATATTCGAGGCGCTGCGCAGCGTGAATCCCGACGCCATGACGCCCATGGACGCCCTGCGCCTCATCTGCGACTGGAAAATGCTCTGGGGCAAAACGTCGTCCCGCGCCGCCCGGAAGGGGAATGCGACTGCCGGAGGCGAGGGGAGCGCCGGGGCCGATGGTTCCGCCGGGGCCGCCGGACAGGCTCCGGACCGTGCCGCGACTCTCCCCGGCATGGCGCAGTATCGGGATGAGGCGGGGTCCTCTTCCCGCAGCGCCGCCCGTTCCCGGAACGGCGGGGAGGGCGTCTTGCCCTCGGGAGAAGAATCCCTATCTTCTGAAGAGAACGTTTCCGACAGCCCCCGGCCGAAGAGCGGCCGAGGCAGAAAAAAGGCTTCGGCCGCAGGTCGCCCCGAAGAGCCGCCTGCAGACTGATGGACAGCAACCGGCCGCCGCACGCAAGCGGCGGAATGTCGGTAAAACCATGATAAGGAATGTTATGAAACCGTGTGCAGTTTTTTCGGGAGCGGGCGTAACGGCGCTCTGCCTCTGCCTGATGCTCATGCTTGTCGGCTGCGGCCGCAAGGGTGATCCCGTTCCGGATTACTCCATTGATGAATTTTCCTTTGCCTCGCTGAACGCGGAAGCCGCTGCCGACGGCGCGATCACCTTCCAGGGCAGCGTGGAAGGCGCTTCCCAGAACCTGGAATATCTGGTGCTCGAAATGCAGGCCGTGGACGGCGAACTCTGCGAAGGCTGCCCCTTCCTTGCGCAGGAACAGCACCGCGTAGACAGCCGCGACGCGTGGGAAAACGAAACGGGTTCCGCCTTCAGCTTCGTGTACCGGCCCGTGTTCCCCGGCAGCGCCTACCGCTGGCGTCTCATCGGGCATAACATTTACTCCGGCCTTCCCGACGTGGTCAGCGACATGCAGACCGTGTTCATGGAAGGTTCGTCCTACGGCGCCATCTCCATGCCCGGCGTCGGAGAGTAGCCATGTACGCTCTTCATCGTGCAGCCCGGCTGCTTCTCGGCGTCTGTGTCATCCTGCTTGCCGTCGCGCCTTCCGCGTTCGCGGCCGCCTATGCCGACTTCCGCTCCGATATCGAGGTCAGAGTGGACGGCAGAAACAGCAGAACCTGCGGTACCGCCATGTCTTCCGGCTCCAATGCCAGACTGGATCTCACCATCGGCACCGCCGGACAGTTCACCGTTCTTGTGGATTCGCGCGAGCACATGCTGCGGGTGCTTTCCCAGCGCCTCAAGGCCTATGTTGAAATCCCCGTTTCCGGCGATCCCCGCGACTGGCGCAGCATCGTCAAAAGCGCTGCGGCCGCCGTCATGCCCCAGAGCATGGGCATGATCACCCTGCAGGAAAAGGAATGTGTTCCCGTCGGCAAGGATAACTGGCAGGGCTACTCCGTCCAGAAGACCCGCAATGTCTTTGAAGCCGGGTTCATGGGCAGCGTGCACCGCTTCACCCTCGAAGTCTGGGAAAACGAGGCCTTCTCTCCCTTCCCCATGTTCGCCAGAGCCGAGGAAACCAGCGCAACCCACGGCGGTACCGCCGCCCTCGTCAACATCGTTGCCGAACAGGCTGCCGACTCCATGTTCCGCATCCCCGAAGGATTCACCCGCTACACCTCCGTCATGGATCTCTTCCTCTACGCCCTGACCGCGTTTTAAAAAAGCGGGGAAGGCAGGAAAGGCAGGAAAGGCAGGCGGGGCGCTGCCCCGGGCCCCGTTAGGAAAGGAAGGGAATTTTGGGAAGGCATATGGGGCACTGCCCCATACCCCGTCGGGGGAAATGATTTCCCCGACAGGTCGGGACAAGCCCCCGAACCCCTCGATGGCAACGCCGAAGGGAGTGCGGGGGAAAGGCGAGTCTCGCTGGGTGGCGTCAGAGCGGCAGGGCCGAAGTCGTTCGGAATCCGAAGATCGGAAGCATGGGGCCGGAAGGTGCAGTGCCGGGTCGGAAAGGCTCGGCATGCGCTGTTCGGGTTGCCTAGTCAGTGCAGGTGTGTCCTTTCGGACCCACCTGCGGCGGCCGACCGCTGCTCCCGCTCCGCGGAATCAGCGGGATTAAGGAAGGGATTTCAAGATTGCTTGGTTGAGGGCTGAGGGGGCTTCAGACTCCCCGTAGTTCATCGAAGCTCGCTGCGGTGGAGATCGGAGAGAGACGGGGGATCCTTCAGACTCATCCGCATTTCGTCGGGTTTCCCTGAACTTCCTGCTTGATGGGGGAAGGGGAAAAGCGAGCGCTATTCAACGTGCCGAAGTCAGCTCGCTTTTTCTTTTCTTCCTTTCTTTTTTGCTTTTCTCTCTCTCGTATTTCTTCTTTACTTTTCGTAATGCGTGAAGGGGCCGCCTGTCTTCAGTCTTCTGGAACGACGCAATGAAGGTGCTGGGATTCATGCCCGCGTAAAGCATCGTTGCCTCGTCACATCCCCTCGTCTGGGGCCGTCTGCGGTGCCGCAACGGTACTTCGCTTTTCAGATAAAAAATCGGAACCGCCTGTTTGCACAGAACGGTTCCGATAAGATATGACTGCAACGATAGAGCGGATTTGCCTTCAGTTCGTTACTTCTTCTCGCTCATTTTCTTGGCAAGGGCGGGGGTCAGCACGGGCGTGGGAGTGCCGAACTGAACCTTTTCACGCTTGTCCAGAACAGGCTGATAGTTCGGGAGCGTGCCTTCATCGTTGGGCATGATGATGGCGCCGCGCATGGGAGGCGTAACGGACACTTCTCTGGGCTTCTTGAGCTGAGGGAAGTATTCGTAGGGCACGGCATAGGCGCGATACGTCTTGGGATCGTAGGGAGAAATGTATTCCCATACGATTTCGCGCTGAGGCGTAACTTCGATGAGACGGGCGCTGGAGCCTTCGGTAATGAGCGTATTGCCGTTGGGAAGACGCTGGGCGATGGAAATGAACTGGCTCAGAAGAACGTTGTCGGCCATCATTTCGGGAATACCCATGGCGGCCGCGGAGTATTCCCAGACCTTTTTCTTGGTCACGGGGTTGAATTCCACTACGCGGCTCCAGGCACGGTTGTGTTCCACATACATGTTGTCGGACATGCTGCCGCCGTTGTCGAAGACAAGAATGTTGCCTTCGCCGGGGAGTCCCTTGGGGATCATGTGCGTGCCGTGGATGCCGGCAAATTCGCCGAGCTGACCGTCTTCACCCACGAAGGGCGGAGCCACCTGCCACACGATCTTGCCGGTCTTGTGGTCGATGATGAACATGTGCGACGTGTTGCGGCTGTCGCAGATGATGTTGTCGGGGTGGAAGCGTTCGTCGCCGGCATCGTACCACTTGTTCGGACCGAGCCAGGAAGCGCAGTTGATGTGCAGCCAGTCGATGCCCTGATGAGCAAGAGGCCTGCGGCCGAGCGCTCTTTCTCTGGTCTTGGCCACGGCGGCTTTGGTGTAGCCCAGTTCTTCAAAGTGATCGGAAGCGTTCCACTTCCAGAGAATGTTCTCGTCCTTGTCTACAATGAGAATGGCATCGTCGAGAAGAACGTTCTGGTTGATGGCGGGATGCTTGCTATTATCATGCGTGAGGACCAGCATTTTTCCATCGAGGCGGGGCTTTTCACCGGGAGCGTAGTAGCCGACGCTGGAGCCTTCGAACTGGAAATCATGGTGCTGACGGGATGACCAGGTTTCGCCCTTGCTGTCCGCGGGAGCCCCCTTGTAGGGATCGACTTTCACATTGCGGCTGAACTTGCGAACAATGTTTCCGTCAAAGTCAAGAACTGCAACGGTGTTGTTGTCTTGGAAGCCGGTGGGCAGCCAAGGGTAGATGGACGATACGACATAGCCGCCGGGGTAGGCCTTGACGGGCTGAGAGGCTCCGTCATGGACATCCCATTCCTTCATGAGATTACCGTTGCGGTCCACCAGCTTGACGGTTTTCTCCGAGGACATCAGTACATAGGAATTGTATGCCTTGGAAGGATCATACTTCACCGTACCGACGGGATAGACCTGATGTTTTGCCTGTACTGGTCCAGCGCCGAGCAGAATGGCTGCAGCGGCAGCCATAGCCAGAGACATCCCTAACCTCATGATACACTCCTTATGAAAGAGGCTGATGTGGTTGACTGATTTTTATCAAGCAAAAAGTATGCCAGTCATATTTTATATGGCAGTTTATGCAATTCTTTCGTTGAGAAATTATAATGTGCGAAAAGGTGCACGTATTGCTGTGGGGAATGTGCAAAAACTCGCACATATATTACAGTAAGCATCAATATTATGGTAGTGTATAAGAGTGTTAATTGTTTGATATCAAAGATAATTGAATAAAACTATACACTCATGTCGTCGCCCTAGGCACTCGGAATGATCTTGTGAAAGTGGATCGGGTTTTTTTTCACGAGGTTGGCTGCCTTCGCAGATAACTCAACTATTGCTTCGGCCTTGCCTTTTGAAACGCTGATGATTATCCTTCTTATTAATAATTATTCTTAATAAGAAGGAGGCAACATGAACGGCAAGACCAGCGCTCGACGCCTATTTTTCCTTTTTCTGCCGGTGCTGGCCCTTTTCGGCGCGGATGCGGGAGCAGTGGAGCTTCCCCGTCCGGGCATGATTCAATCACGGGAGAACGCATCCATGATCGACAACGGTTTTCGCATCGTGGCGCGCGGCGATGCTGCCGTGCCGCCGCTCAGTCCCGAGGAAGCGGAGGTCATTCTCCGCAAGGCCACGGAAGCGCCGTGGTCCGGTGAATATGAGAATAACAAGGCTGCCGGAACCTACCTGTGCCGTCAGTGCGGCGTGGCGCTGTACCGCTCGTCGGATAAGTTCGATTCCGGCTGCGGCTGGCCCGCCTTCGACGACGCGCTTCCGGACATGGTGCGCCGCATTCCCGATGCCGACGGCCATCGGGTGGAAATCGTGTGCAATCATTGCGGCGCGCATCTCGGTCACGTGTTCGAGGGCGAGCGCTTCACCGAGAAGAACACGCGTTACTGCGTCAACTCCATATCCATGAGTTTTGCGCCTGCGGGCAGCGAAAAGGAAAAGCTCGGGCTGGCCCTGTATGAGAAGGTGCACGGTACCGAGGTGGCCGTTCTGGCCGGCGGCTGTTTCTGGGGCGTGGAAGACGGTCTGAGCAAGCTGCCCGGCGTGCTGGACGTGCGCTCAGGCTACACCGGCGGTCATACCGACCGGCCGTCCTATGAGGACGTCTGCCGCGGCGATACCGGCCATGCCGAGGCCGTGCTGGTGCGCTTCGATCCCTCCAAGGTGAGCTACGAGGCCATTGTACGCCGCTTCTTTGAAATTCACGACCCCACCCAGCTGAACCGCCAGGGGCCGGACATAGGCAGCCAGTACCGTTCCGCCGTGTTCTGGCTGGATGATGCCCAGAAAAAGACCGCGCAGAAGCTCATGGATGAGCTGCGCTCCCTGGGCTACAACGTCGTCACACTTCTGGAATCCGCCGGGCCGTTCTACGAAGCCGAAGCCAGGCATCAGGACTTCGCCGCCCGTACCGGCCGCGGCGCCTGTCATCTCCCCGTTCCCCGCTTCGATCGCCGTGCCGACGGCAGCCCCCGCTAGGAGCGGAGTCGAAGCAAGGCGGAACGCCTGAAGAGACGACATGAAGCGGGAGAAAAAGAGTTCATCAGTAGATTTTCATCAATATGTTTATAATTCAATAAATTATATAAATAGCTTTATCGTATTGACGTTATGTGGTATTGACGATATAAGATAACTACATTGTACCTGCCCCCCCGCGACGAGCGGAAAATCTCCCCAGGATCGGGGAGGGGTCGGCAGGTCTTTTTATATTTACGGTACGGAGTTCGCCTCATGCTCCCCTATGCTAAACCGGCTCTGTCTGCTTCCGACATGGTGAAACTTCTCCAAAAGAAAGGTCTCACCATTTCCGATGCATCAAAAGCGGAACGGTATTTAAATACTATTGGTTACTATAGACTTTCCGCTTATTTTATTCCTTTTTATTCTCAACCGGATGTTTTTCAAAATAATGTCACATTCGATGATGTTCTTTCTCTCTATATTTTTGATAGAAAATTACGTCTGCTGACTCTTGATCCTGTACAGAGAATAGAAGTCGCCGTGCGGACAGCCATATCCAATTACATGAGTTTAAAATACGATCCGTTCTGGATATTGGATTGTCAGCACTTTGAAGATTTTAATAAGTATCATCGGCTAATCGGGCTATGTCTTAAATACGCAGGTCCTGAGGCTGGGCATTCTCAGCCGTGTAAGCATTATTTTACAACGTATGGCGACCATCCGTTGCCTCCGAGCTGGATGCTTATCGAAGAGCTTCCTATGGACTGCTGGTCTAAACTTTTCGTCAATCTGAAAAACAAGCAGGATAAACGAGCCATTGCCAATCAGTTTCAGTTTTCATGGCGAGATTTTGCCAGCTGGCTTCAGACAGTTACTGTCATCCGAAATATTTTGGCACACCATAGACGATTCTGGAATGTAACAGTCCCTATAAAACCAGCTAATATGCCTCACTACATAATAGATGCCGGTGTGCTTATGGGACCGTACATCGGTTTTGCCGTCATCAGAAAGCTTTTTACATCGTTTACGCAGCATTCTTCGTGGCATCTGCGTCTTGCGGCGCATATGTTAACCTGCCCTTTGGACATACACACGAATATGCATTTTCCCTTGAACTGGCAGCAACTCCCCTTCTGGCGCTAGTTTTTGTCGGTATCCATGTCAGACAGGAGGTTTGTTTCCTCAGACTGTCTTTCAACAGCGTTTTCAGGGGGATGGTTGGTTCGAAGCTCGCGTAGAAAAGAATAAAGAAAAGTTTCATGCAAGAAAACGGCGTCCGCTGGTCTGTTGGCCGGGCGGACGTCGGTTTTTGTTTTCTATCAACGTGTTCGGGGATGAAGGAATGTGTGCCCGAGGCACGCCTTTTATGTGACTACTGCAGGATCTCGGTGCTTTTGGCTTTCTTTTTCCCGAAGGGCTTGAACACGCTCACCAGTACCAGAAAGCCGAGTACGCAAAGCTGCCACACGCCGCCGAGAAAGTACGGCAGCAGGGTGGCCCGGTACTGGGTGGAGTTCATGGATTCGGCTCCCAGCTGCTGCGAAAGGGCGAGCATTTCCTCCTCTCTGCCGCCGAGCCAGATGCCGAAGCCTATGCACAGAAAAACGATCAGCCATTTCAGCATGATCCAGCGATGCCGGAAAAATCCCCAGCCGGTGAACAGGCCGTACAGAAGCCCCGTAATCAGGCTCAGCCCCACGCCGAGAATCACCACGACCCACTGATCCGTGATATGCGCCGCAAGATCGGCGCCGTAAATGGCATCTCCGGTAATCCAGCCCAGATACTTGGCCAGCGAAAGAAGGCAGAGCGTTGTTCCGCCGCCGATCCAGAACCCGACCGCACACAAATGCAGCCCTTTGAGAATCTTCTGTCCTTTTGCCTGAAATCGGTACATGACGGCGCTCCTTTTCTCAGCGTGCATTGCCGCTTCTGCCTGCCGAAGCAGAATCCTTTCCCCTGAAATTTCGGCAGCCGAAGCGCATTGCCCCCTCTGACAGAAAGCAAAGGGCGACCCGGTCCGGCTCTTCACCATACTTCACTGTACCGGAATCGGGGAAAAAGTCCATGCAGATTTACCAAATAATAAAAATTATGCTTGTTACATAAGGATAATTAAGTAAATTTGTATTTTGTATTTAGATATTTTTTAATTGATATTTATCATATATAAACTTTATTTATATTATCAGTTTAATAAATATAGTATTATATTAATATTATATATGTTTATTTTTTGTTTTTATAAACATTTATGTTTATTTTAAATGAATAAACTCTATGACTATAAACTTTATAGCCATAGAGTTTACAGTAGAAATAAACTATAAGGAACAAGATTTTAAAAATTCGGAATATCGTCTTAGTGCATTTATAACAGCGGCATGACTTTTTTTGCCAAGATGCTGTTTAGATCCTCCTTCATCATAGATAGGTATAATTTCATCAATTCGTTCCGCCAATTCTTCCCAAGATATTCCTTCAGTTTTTGCTACAAAATTAATTCTGTAGCAGTAATCTTGAACTGTACTAGGATATCCACTAGGAGTAACACTTTTATATCCATGTTTCTTAAGGTAAGATTCAAATTTTTCCTTCATAACTTCCTCCTTTTTTTAGTGTATATTAATAATTATATAATAAGTCAATAAAAACTTTATTAAATGTTGCATTTAAAAACATTAAAGGGTATAATTTTATTAAAATATATATGATAACATCATATTCTGTTTAATAATATTAAAGATGATTTAATATTATTAAACGATATGGTAGTATCGTTTTACATTGATATATTTGGTAAAATATAAGATAAATCAAGTGGATACGTGGTAAAAAAGTGTGCCTGCACGGGCGTAACTTGTACAACGGAACGGTACTTAACGTCGCAAGAGGATGGCGTCTGTTTTGCTCTATCGGCTCGTCCGATCGAAATCGGCAGGGGCTCTAGCTCGTTAAGACATGGCGGATAGGGAGCGCAAACAAAACTTCAGAGCGTTTAGAAATTCTCTCCACTCAGCTTTTTAAACAAAAGCATCTTGTATCCTTCCTCAGTCCCGCTGATTCCGCAAAGCGGAAACAGCGGTCGGCCACCGCAGGTTGGTGCGGCAGCACACACCTGCACGGACAAGGCAGCCCGATCAGCGCCTGCCGAGCCTTTCCGCCTTGGCGCTACGACCTTCCACCCCGCGCTCTGACGTCACCCAACGCCCCGCACCTTTCCCCCGCACTCCCTTTCGTGTTGCAATCGAGGGGGTTCGGGGGGAATCATTCCCCCCGATGGGGCATGGGGCAAAGCCCCATATGCTTCCCCCATATTCCCTTCCTCTCATAACGGGGTACGGGGCGGAGCCCCGCTGCCTTTCCTGCCTTTCGTGGCTTTCTTTCTTATCGCACGGTTAAACGAAAAGGGCGTCCTTTTGAGGAGGACGCCCTTTGTCATGCGGTTCAGTGCGGGTTATTCCTGCTCTTCCTTATCGATGGCGCAGCCGCACCACGGGCAGTAGTGCATGGCGGCGGAGGGGAGGGGCTTACCGCATTCGGGGTTGGGGCAGACGGTGGGGCAGGGGCCGAGTTCGACGATGAGTTCGCCCTCGCGGACGGGGATCATCTTGCGGGTGGTCTGGTAGTCGGCGGTTTTGAGCACGCGCTTGACGATGCCGTCGATGGGGGCGAGCACGGCCTTTTCCTGCTTCATGATGGAGATGTTGAAGAGTTCATCTCCGGCCTTGACGATATCGCCGGGCTTCACATAGACGACCCAGAGATCGCCGTTGGAGGGGGCGGGAACGTGGTAGACGTTGCTTTCGTCGGCCATGGTGGTATCGGCGGCGGTCATGCGGCTTTCGGCAACCTTGACTTCATGGCTGATGATGATGGAGTCGAAGCTGTAGCGGACGCTGACGGTACCGTGATCGGTGACCGGGCTGACGCGGAAGATGGTCATCTTGTGAGGCTTGCCGCTGGAGTCGGTGAACTGGAGTTCCTGACCCTGCTTGAGGCCTTCGAACCACACATGGAGAGGCAGGCGGTTGGGATCGCCGTACTTCTTGACGAACTGCATGGTCTTGATGGCGTCGCCGGGGTGGTTGAGGTACATGACCAGTTCTTCGTCGTTGGGCACGCGCTTGAGGATATCGGTGCAGGCTTTGGCTTCGGCCTCGACGTTGACGTCCTTGAGGTGATCGAGGGGGGAATCCTCGGTACGGGTGGCGAGGGCGGAGCGGTAGGCGGAGCTGCCGAAGGCGCTTTCATAGACCCAGTCTTCGGGGAAGCCGAGGGGGAGGCGTCCGAACTTGCCGAGCAGGAGGTTTCTGAAGGCGTCGTTGCAGTCGCGGTAGATATCGAGACGCTGTTCGCGCAGGATATCGTCCACCTGATCCTCGGGCGTGACGGCGGCCTTTTCCGCCACGTGGATGAGTTCCTGCACGCCCTTTTCACCGCTGCGCTTGTAGGCGTTGGTCACGGCGAGGAAGGCGGTGTTCCAGGTGATCTGGGAACCGGGGGTCACGTCGTGGTAGCGCACGATCTGGCGGATGGCGGCAAGGAAGCGCAGCATGTGGGGCAGAAGCTGGATGTAGCCCTGCTTCATGGCGCCTTCCTGGGAAGAGGAGGTCGCGCCGCCGGGCATGCAGTGATACACGGCGTTGTAGTCCGTACCCTGGAAGTAGGGGGAGCAGTAGCGATCGTAGAAGGGCATGATCTGCTTGAGCACGAAGTTGGCCTGAGCGATCATATCCTTGTTGACCATGGTCTTGAGGCCGAGCTCGTTTTCCATGTAGGCCACGGTGGCGAGCACGTCGCCCTGACCGTAGGTACGCACGCTGGCGCCGAGGCCGGTATCCACGATCTGCACGCCGGCCTTGGCGGCCGCGCCCACGGCGGGGATGAAGAGGCCGTCGGTGGTGTGGCGGTGGTAGTGGAGCACGAGGTCGGGCCAGCGCTTTTTGATGGCCTGGGTGAGCGTGGCGATGAAGGTGGGCGAGCAGATGCCGGCCATGTCCTTCAGGCCGAGGATGATCATGCGCGAGGCGTCTTTCTGGTTGCAGCCTGCGATGCTGCCCACCATGTCGAGGGTGGCGGCGGTCACGTTGAGGTAGTGATCCACGTCGAAGCCCTTGGCCACGGAGATGGACAGCGCGGGTTCAAAGACCACGTCGTTGCGCGAGAGCACCACTTCGGCGAGCGGGCGCATGTTGCGCATGTCGTTCAAGAAGTCGAAGCAGCGGATGATCTGGTAGTTGTCGCAGATCATTTCGCCGGTGATGTTCATGAGGTTGCGCGGCTGGGGGGTGTAGCCGAGCACGTTGGTGGAACGCACGAGCAGCTGCTTGAGCGTTTTGGGCGCGAACTGATTCCAGGCCTGCGCTTCGGAGAAGGGATAGGTCATGTTGGCCATCATGGCCACATGGAAGTGGGCTCCGCCGCCGTTCTCCAGGGAGAAGAAGTTGCAGGAATCGAGATACGGTCCGATGAGGGCGTCTTCGGCGAGGCGGAAGCGGTTGCCCGTATTGGACTGCGTCATGTCGCGGGTGGTGGTGTCGGTGAAGTGCACCATCTTGGAGTCGCGCAGAAATTCCAGCAGCTGATCGCGTTCATGCGGATAGGGGCTGGGGGCGTAGCGGTCCGCGCCGGAGATGTGGGGCAGCACCGGCTCGAAGGCGGGCAGGCGCGGGGTATCCACGGAGCGGTAGGCGCCGAGCTGCACGAAGGGGTTGTAGCCGCGGGCGGAGATTTCGGCCACGAGGTGGCTCAGGCGTTCGCCTTCGGGCGCGAGGTCCTGATAGTCGAAGAGTTCGGGGGTATCGGCCACGAAGTTCGTGTCGAACCGGGCGGAGCGGAACTGTTCGTTCTGCAGGATGTGGCGGTAGAAGGGAATCGTGGTTTTGATGCCGGAGATGGTGTATTCTTCGAGGGCGCGGTCCATCACGCTCAGGATGCGATCCCAGCTCTTGCCGAAGGCGATGAGAAGCGCGCCTGCGGAGTCGTAGTTGGAGGGGAAGTCGTAGCCGGAGCAGAGGTTGGAGTCCAGACGGATGCCGGGGCCGCCGGGGGATTCGTAGCGCACCACGCGGCCGCAGTTGGGCGTGAAGTTGTTCTGCGGGTCTTCGCAGTTGATGCGGACCTGCATGGCCCAGTTCTGGGGCTTGGTGTTTTCTTCGTCGAAGGGAAGCTTCGCGCCGAAGGCGATGGCGATCTGCGCGCCCACGAGGTCGATGCCGTAGCGGCTTTCGGTGATGCCGTGTTCCACCTGCAGACGGGTGTTCACCTCGATCATGTAGGGGGTGCCGTCCTGCGTGACGAGAAATTCCACGGTGGCCACGGAATAGTAGTTCACGGCCTTCACGAGGGCGCGGGCGTATTCCTTGAGCTGTTCGCGCAGCTTTTCGGTCATGCCGGGCCAGGGCGAGGGGGTGATTTCCACGAGCTTCTGATGATTGCGCTGCACGGTGCAGTCGCGTTCGTCGAAGGCGAACACGTTGCCGTACTGGTCGGCAATGACCTGAATTTCGATGTGGCGCACGTGTTCGAGGTAGCGTTCCACGAAGAGGCGCGGGTTGCCGAACGAGGCTTCGGCCATGGTGGAGGCCTTCACGAAGGCGTCTTCGAGTTCCTGCATGGTGCGGATCACGAAGATGCCGCGGCCGCCGCCGCCGCCTTCGGCCTTGAGCATGACGGGCAGGCCGATCTTCTTGATGACCTTGCGGGCGCCTTCGATGTCCACGGCGCCTTCGGAGCCGGGAACCACGGGCACGCCGACCTTCATGGCGATCTTGCGGGCCTGAACCTTGTTGCCGAGCAGGTTCATGGATTCGCAGGTGGAACCGATGAACGTAATGCCCGATTCGGCGCACTTGCGGGGGAAGCTGTCGTCTTCGGAGGCAAAGCCCCAGCCGGGATGAATACCCACCACGCCGCGGGCCTTGGCCTTGCTGATGATGAGGTCAAGGTCGAGATAGGCGGTCGGGTTCGGACCGAGGAGCATGAGTTCCTGCGCAGCGGAGGCGGCAGGGGAGGTCTTGTCCACGTCGGTGGCCGTCATGATGGCGACGGCGCCGAAGCGTTCGCGGATGGCGCGGCAGATGCGTCGCGCGGGGATGCCGCGGTTGGCCACGAGTATGGCCTTGCCTTTCAGCTCGGCCTGGATCTGTTCCATTGTTTTTGCAGACATATCTACTCCGAGGAAGGGAAAGCCTCAGACGGGTTCCCCGTCGGCCTGGTCGCCGGGAAGAAGGGAACCGCCCAGAAACGTTTCCGTTCCGTATGCTGTTCTGAGACGGAGCGCGCCGGATTTCGTCACGCCGTCCACCACGCCCTCACAGGGAATTCTGACCAGCGTTTCCGTTTCGGGACAGGCGTCGGCGAGAGTCACGCGGCAGCCGCGGAAGGCAAGGTGACGTTCTGCCAGTGCGGGCCACCACGAATCGAGGGGCTTTCTATCTGCATAGCAGGAAAAAAGCGAGGCCGCAAGGTGCTTCCAAAGCGTGAAAATAGTCACGATGTCCTTGTTTTTCTTGCCGTTTTCAGAGGCGCTCCCCATGAGGGGAAGGCCGCCTTTGCGCATGAGCACGCCGGCGGAGAAAGCGTAGTTATCACGCAGACTTGATACGGGCGGATGCGAGGTGAGGTTCAGGCCCGTGCCGCAGATGAGCGCGCCTTTGCGCTCTTCAAGGAGCATGCCGCCCACCTTGCGGCAGTCCGTGCGGCCGGGCATCACGCCGGGCCGGTACGAGGCCTCGGCCTGCAGAAGATCGTTGGGCCACTTGAGCATGACGGGGCAGCCGGCCCTCTCCAGCGCTTCGGCGAACAGCGCGCCGCAGGCGGGCGCGGCGGCAAAGGAGTCGAAGGGGGGAGCCATGGGCACGCGCAGCGCGGAGTACAGGTTTCCCGCCGGAGAGCTCCATGCCCGGCGCATCTGGCCGCGCCCCGCGCTCTGCGAAAGCGAAAGCACGCTGGCCCATTCCGGAAAGAGGTCGGCTTCGAGAAGCCTGCGCGCCACGTCAAGGCTTGAGGTGGCCGCGCCGCTCATGTACACTGGCCCGGGCAGTCCCGGTACGGGCGTCTCCAGCCAGCGCACGCCGTTCTTTTCCTGCGGCGTCCACAGGGGAGAGGCGCTTCCGGCGGAGCTGCCGTTTTCCGCGGCTTCGGAAACGCCTTCCGGGCCGAACGGAGTCAGCGGCGAGGCCGCAAGATCTTCCGGTGAAAGGGGCAGGGCCGTGGCCTGATCCCCCGTGGGAGGCAGGCCTTCATACAGCAGGCGCAGCACGGACGCGTTCATGACTTCTCCTTGCGGAGCCGCATGAACGCGGCTCCATCTGCGTGAAACATCAACGCCTTCCGGGAAGGAGGCGGGCCCGTGCGCCCGTGCCCGGCAGGACGGGAGCAAGCATGGCTGAATGGTATGTGGTGGGCGGCGCGGTGCGCGATCTTCTGCTCGGACGCCCGGTCCACGACGTGGATATTTCCTTTTCCGGAGGCGAAGAGTTCTTCTTACAGCGCTTCCCTTCGGCGCGCAATACGGGCGGCGAGCCGCGGATATGGCTGGTCGGCTCCGATGAGTTCACGCCTCTCGAAGGCGACGTGGCAAACGACATGACCACGCGCGATCTTACCATCAACGCCGCCGCCATCGACGGCGAAGGCCGCCTGTTCTGCCATCCCGACTTCCTGTCCGATCTGGAAAACGGCCTGCTGCGCCTGACCTCGGAAGAAGCGCTGGCCCGCGATCCGCTGCGCCTGTTCCGCGCGGCGCGCTTTGCCGCCGAACTGCCGCAGTTCCGCCTTGCGCCGGAGTCGCTGAGCGCCATGCGCGCCTTTGCGCTCGAACACCCCGAAGCCGTGGCCTCCCTGCCCGCCGAACGCGTGGGACGCGAACTTCTCCGCGCGCTTGCCGCTCCCGTGCCTTCCCGCTTCTTTTTCGTGCTCCGCGAGGCGGGCTGCCTCTCCCCCTGGTTCGAGGAACTTTCCCCGGCCGCCGATATTCCCGCAGGCCCCAGTCCCTGGCACGACAACTCCGTGCTCGACCACACCCTCGAAGTCGTGGACCGCTGCGCCGGGCATCCCCTCGCCGCCTGGATGGCCCTCTGCCACGATCTCGGCAAGATCCGCACCAGCGCGGACATTCTGCCGCATCATTACGGGCATGAGCTCAAGGGCGTCGAACTCGTGCGCTCTCTCGGCGAGCGCCTCCGCATCCCGTCCCGCCATATCCGCGCCGCCGTGACCGCCACAATCCAGCACATGAAGGGCGGCATGTACGGCACCCTCCGCGCAGGCACGAAGCGCGACCTCATCTGCAAGCTCAGCGACGAGCGCATCTTCCACGAGTTCTGGATACTCGCCGGCGCCGACGGTGGCTGGAACTGGGAACCCATAGCCTCCCGTGACCTCGCCGCCGTCCGCAGCATCCGCCTCCCCGAAGAGTGGCGGAACAGAGGCGCCGAGTCCGGCAAACGCCTTCGTCTCCTTCAGTGCGAAGCCCTCTCAAGGCTTCCCGATCTCTCCCCCGAACGCGCCGAAAACGCCCCGCCCCTCGTGAGCACGACCCAGAGCGAAGAGAAGGCGTAAAGGCGGGGGAGGGGAGTTAGGAAAGGCAGGAAAGCAGGAAAGGCAGGAAAGGCACAGGGGCGCTGCCCCTGAACCCCGCCGGGGGAGATAATCTCCCCCGAACCCCCATGATTCCGCTTCGCGGGCGGGGAAGAACTGCGCGTTTGAAGTGGATCCGGAAGGCTCGGCATGCGCCGTCAGGGCTGCCCCGTCAGTGCAGGTGTGTGCTGCCGCACCCACCTGCGGTGGCCGACCGCCGCTTCCGCTTCGCGGAATCAGCGGGAGTAAGGAAGGGATTTCCAGATTTTTTTGATGAGTGGCAGAGGAGCGCGCGCCATAGGGCGTTCTCTTTGTTTTTTGTTGAGCGCGCCTCTTTTGCAGGCTGCTTTTGTGTTTTACCGGGCGTCGGCCTGAGTTCTCCCGAAACAATCCGGTATCGTTACCTTTAAACTGTTGACCGGCGCAGGCCGGAGAGCCGTCGGCACGGCGTGCGGGGGCGGCAGCACACGCACGCATGACAAAGCCTGCAGATGAACGGCCGGAAAACCCGGAATTCCGCCCGTTGAGCCGGCCCCTCCCGCGAAGCGGAACCGGGGGGCCGGGGGCTTGTCCCGACTTGTCGGGGAATCATTCCCCCCGGAAAACTGCCTTTCCCCCCCCGGCGGGGGCCGGGGCAGCGCCCCGGTTCCCCGTTGTCTTTTCGTTCGGTGTTGTTCGTCTACCACTCGGCGCCGGAGGCGAGGAGGGAGGCGAGGTCGTGTTCGGCCTTTTCCTTTTCTTCGATGGAGACCTTTTTGAGGGTGAGGGCGTGGGTCGGGCAGGAGGCCACGCAGGGAGGCTGTTCGGCAGCCATGTCGTAGCGGCCGAAGCACATGTCGCACTTGGTCATTTTGCCGTTTTCGGGGAACTGGGGCACGTCGAAGGGGCAGGCGGACTTGCAGGCCTGGCAGGCGACGCACTTTTCCTCATCGACAAGGACGATGCCGTCTTCGTTCTTGCTTATGGCTCCGGTGAAGCAGACCTTCATGCAGTCGGGATCCACGCAGTGCCTGCAGGCCACGGAGGCATGGCGCAGGCGGGGCATGGCGTCTTCCTTCTGCCAGATCTTTTCCATGCGGCGGCAGGAGAGGCCGAGGGGGCGTTCCCGCCACGCTTTGCAGGCGACCACGCAGCCGTAGCAGGCCACGCAGCGTTCGGCATCGAAGGCTATGGTATATTCTGTTTTCATGGTGTTCATCCTTTACGGCTGCATGTTCAGGCCCGGATCACGTTCACGAGGGTCTGGCTGCTCATGGCGGTGATGAGCGGATCGGTGGTTCTGGACAGGTCGGGGCAGTACATCAGGTTGGCGTTGGCGCCGCCGTCGGTGAGGGGCATGTCGGGCAGATCGAGTTCACGGCAGCCCTGCCACCAGCCGTGCAGGAGCATGACGGTATCCTTTCGGATGCCGGGGTAGTATTCCGCTCTGACCTTCAGGTATCCGTGAGGGGAGATTACCTTCACCATGTCGCCGTCGGCAATGCCGCGGGCGCGGGCGCTTTCGGGATGAATGTGAAGGGTGGGTTCCTTTTCTATTTCGCGCAGGAAGGGCACGTTGCGCTGCCAGCCTGCGGAGAAGCTGCGCGAGGTGTGGTAGTCCGACATCACGAAGGGGTACTGTTCCAGAAGTTCCGGGGTGCCGCTCACGCTTTCCACGGGTTCGTGCCAGCCGGGCATGGGGGCGAAGCCGGCCTCTTCAAACTGCGTGTTGTACAGCGCCACCTTGCCCTGCGCAAGGAAGGGGGCCTTGTTCAGACGGGGGCTTTTGCTGCTGAAGACGGCTTCGTATTTTTCATACTGCCGCTTGCCCGTGGGCTTGTAGATGATGCCAGTTCTGTGCGAGCGCAGTTCTTCCAGCGTCATGCCGAACGGTTCGAGCTGCCAGTCCATGCAGGCCTTGATGTCGCCGTTCCAGAAGTCCGCGCCGTAGCCCATGGCCACGCCGAGATCCAGCATGATCTGCTGCATGGAGCGTCCCTGTCCCTGCGGTTCCACCACCTTGTTGCGCGCCATGATCATGGGGCCGCGCACCTCGAACGGATGATCGAGTTCATAGGGCGTGAGCGCGGGAAGCACGATGTCGGCCCAGGCCATGTCTGCGGTGCGGTGCGTGTCCATGACCACGTAGAAGTCCACCTTTTCCAGCGCGCGGATCACCCCCCGCGGATCGCGGGTGCTCACCGTGGGCTGGGTGCCGGGCGCAATGATGGTATGAATGGTGGGCTTGTCCTTGAGCACGTCTTCAAACAGGCGCGGATACGCGGCGGACGTGCCTTCAAGGAAGGGCTGGAAGGCGCGGGGAAATTCCGGACCGATGAGCTTGTCCACCCATTCCTGCGTGTATCTGTCCTTCATGTGCACGCTGCGCGCCTTGGGCATGTCGCTGGGCGCTCCGCCGAACAGATTGCCGCCGGGGCGGTCGAGATGCCCCGTGATGGCCATGAGCATGGCGATGGCGCGGATGGCGTCGCTTGCCGAGGTGGCATGTTCCAGACCGTTGCCGAAGTCGATGGTCGCCTTCTTCGTGGTGGCGTAGGTGCGGGTCATTTCCTCAATCTGCGCCGCAGGCACGCCGCAGATCTTTTCCGCCCATGCCGGGCTGTACTGGCGCACGTGTTCGGCAAGCTTGTCGTAGCCGTAGCACCATCTGTCCACGAATTCGCGGTCGATGAGTCCGTCGCGCGTCACCACGTGCAGCATGGCGAGCGCCAGCGCCGCGTCCGTGCCGGGACGTACAGGAACCCAGTCCGTGGCAAAGCCGCCGTCCGCCTCCAGCGAGGGCTTGATCGCGTAAATGCGCGCCTTGCGATGCCAGGCTTCCACCAGCGCGTTCGCCGTGCCGAGCGGCGGGCCGGAATACACCGGCTGCTTGCCCCAGACAAGAATGACGTCCGCATTCGGGTAGTCGGGAGCGGGTCTTGCGCCCACCGTGTAGCAGAAGCCGAAGGAAAGCTGCACCGCGCAGATGCCGCTGTGCGCATAGTTCGGGCTGCCGTGCACCATGAGAAAGCGGTAGAGATAGTCGCTGTAGTCGCGCTTGGCCGGGGAAAGAATGCCCAGCGATTCGGGGCCGTATTTCGCCTTCTGCTCCTTCAGCGTGTCGGCGATGGTCTTCAGCGCCTCGTCCCAGCTTATCGGCTCGAATTTGTCTTCCCCGCGTCTGCCCACGCGCTTGAGCGGCGTGGTCAGCCTGTCCGGCGAGTACACCCACTGCGGCGCGGCATGCGCCTTGCAGCACAGCGCGCCCTTGTTGTGCGGCGCTTCCTTCATGCCCGCCACGCGCGTGAAGCGGCCGTCCTTGACAAAGGCGTAAATCGCGCAGTTGCCCATGGGACCGCACATGCCGCACCAGGTCGGAATGACGGTTTCCCCGGTCTGCGCGGCCACGGCCTCGGCCTCGGCCAGCGTGAAGGGGCCGAACGGCAGCATCGACGCGCACGCCGCGCCTGCCGCCAGAGCGCCGGTTGTTTTCAGAAAGCTTCTGCGGCTCATGCCCGCGGTCTTCTTTCCGATGTCTGTTTTCTCCATGTTGCCTCCTTGAAGCGGCGCACATAAGGCGCGTTTCTTCAAGGAAAGACACGTCGTACGTCTCCGCAACCCCGCTTGATGAGGTCCGGATGATATGAAAAGGCTGCCCGACGCCGGAAAAAACGGAACCTGAGATCAGGAAAGCGGAAAGATCGTCGCTTCATCCGCTCCCCCAGCGCCGAATGGACACAAGACCTGTGCCCCGACAGCTGTTCAAAGAAGACGAAACGACATTGCTTCCCCCGAAAAGTGATGAATAGGTGACTGTTTTGCAGAAAAACTGCATCGGCGTCACTTTTCCGATGCTCCGGACTATAGGAAATCCCGGCCAGTCCGTCAAACCCTTCTCCCAGAAAAGGCACGGGAAAAAGCTGGGAAGGCGGGGAGGAGGGACAGCGGAAAGCGCGTTGTTTCAACACTCTGAATGTTGTCGGATTTTCTTTCAGCGTTTCTCAACGATCCGGGGACACGGCGTTTTCGAGAAGCCGGGTCGATGAAACGAACTGCCGGTCTCTCCGGTGTCAGCGTCCAGAGAGCGTACAGCCCCGCGTCCGCAGACGTGTCCGGATTTGACGGGAGTTTGCCGTGTTCATGTGAGGAAAAGGTTCGAACCGGAGGCTCTACTGATGTTTTTTTCTTATATATTGTTTGGCAGCGGGATCGGATTTAAGCGCGGCAGAGCATATTTCGTCGGTCTGCTCACGGACGAACTCCAGCGCGGAGCCGTCGCTTTCCACGGCGGCAAGGCAGAGGTCGGGCGTCTGTTCCGGCACAAATTCCAGCATTCGCGGCCGTTTCCGCATGGCTTGCCTCATAAGAGCATGCTGTTTTTTCTCCGCTTCACGCTGTTCTTCCTCACTCATATTGTCACAGGGGAGTAAGCCTTCGGCATACATCCTTTCAATGATGGCCGAAGCCGTGCTGAACTTTACGCCGAAGCACATCTGAATGAGGGAAATGGATATGTTGCCGCAGCCTTTGAACGTGGTCAGAGCCTTGGCGTACAGTGATTCATCAAGCGTATCGGACATGGGGGGGATCCTTATGAAAGGTTGTTAATGCGTCACGTCAGTTTTTCAGCTTCCGAACGAATGTGTCGATGGTGGAATGAGCGTCGGTTAAAAGCTTGAACGCATCGTCTATGATCTCTGCCAGGGAATCGTTCCAGTCGGGATAGGAGTCTGCCAGAGTGTCAATGTCGACGGGCTTGAACGGAAAGACAAGGTAGGATGTATTTTGGTCGTAGCAGGGGGTGAGGCGCGCCCCGGAAAGTTTTTTTGCATGCGTGGCGAAGAGCTTGTTGATACTGTTGGTATAGGCGTTTTTTTTCAGCAAGGAAGACTCCACGACAAGAGCCAGTCCCAGTCCCCTGTCATCTGTTCCGGAAGCGTGGAGTGTCCAGAAGTCGCTGCTGCCCCACCAGGCAAGCTTGTAATAGACCTGCGGCTTGCTGTTTTCGAAAGGCCAGCTCGAGGGACAGAAACGATCGTCTTTTGTCCACCATTCTTCGTCATCGTCAATATCGTCGATATTTTTTTTGATGCGGTCAAGGATGTAGGTATGAAGGCTGTCGTCAATGTCGCGCATGACCTGATATGACTCTGAAATAATTTTTGCGTTGGCAATAGCCAACTTTGCGGCTTCGGACGTTATTTCCATGGTTTTCTCCATTATTATAGCTGACTTGTCTTGCGGCAGTATTGACGTGTGACGGTATGGGCTGTGGAGTGGCTGAACGTTCTGCTGTTCTCTTCAAGATCTTTCAGCGTGGCGGATATGCAGCGGGCTATATCTTTCCAGCGGAGGGGCAGTGCCTCTTTGGAAGAGCCTTGCACGCCCGTTCGGGTAAGGTAGATGAGCTGACCGCTTTTTCCGGGCTGCCGTCCGAGCCATTCGGCATAGTTTGAAAGCTGATTGCCGTGCTCTCTGGCATTGACCTTGACCTCGATGACCAGAAGACCGCGTTGTCCTTCTATGAGGATGTCCATGCGCTTGTGAGTGTCGGTGGCGGATTCCGTGATTACGGAGTAGGGGCCGGAAAAGTCGGGCATCGTGGTTGAGGGAAAGCGTTTTTGCAGGAATGAGAGAAGGCCGTCGAAAAAGACGCGGCCCTGCCCGTGATCGGCGCGGCTGTTCAGCAGCCATGCCAGCACGGCGCTGTATCTCATTTCTTTATGGCCTATTTCGTCGATGCTGAAAATATCCACGCAGTTGCCTGACGAAAGGGCACTCTGATGAACTTCTGCAAAGGTTTTGAAAAAGCTGTTCCATGAGGCGCAGTCTGGTTCCTCCTCTTTGTGGGTGTCTTCCTTGGGAGCCGGAAGTTTTTTCCACGCTTCAAAGAAGGATGTCAGTTTCCTGACAAAAGGAGATGGGGTGTTTGATTTCTTCATGACGGCCTCCGCGGAGAACGGCGTGAAAATATCATCTGTGCGCCGTCGAAGCAATCGACGCGCCGGCAAGGGAACGGCGAACCTGAAAAAGCCCCCCTTCCCGAGAAGCGGAACCGGGGGCCCGGGGGGATTGTCCCGACCTGTCGGGAATCTTTCCCCCCGGAAAAGCTTCTTCAGTGTTCTTCCTCTACGCCTTCGTCACGTTGACCAGGGTCTGGCTGCCCATGGCGGTAATGAGCGGATCGGCGCTTTTTTCGATGTCGGGCGAGTAGAGCAGGCTCACGTTGGCGCCGCCGTCGGTGAGGGGCATGTCGTCAAGGCCGAGTTCCGGGCAGCCCTGCCACCAGCCGTGAAGCAGCATGACGGTGTCTTCGCGGATGCCGGGATAGTACTGCGCCTTTACCGTGAGGCTTCCGTGCGGGGAGGTGACCTTCACCGTGTCGCCGTCGGCAATGCCGAGGGCCCGTGCGCTCTTCGGGTGGATATGCAGGGAAGGTTCCCTTTCCACCTCGCGCAGGTAGGGAACGTTGCGCTGCCAGCCCGCGGAAAAGCTGCGCGACGTGTGGTAGTCCGACAGCACGAAGGGGTATTCCTTCAGAAGCTCCGGCGTGCCGCTCACGCTTTCCACGGGTTCCCGCCATTCGGGCATGGGCGAAAAGCCCGCCTCTTCAAAGCGCGTGTTGAAAAGCGCCACCTTGCCCTGCGCAAGATACGGGGCCTTGTCCAGCCTTGAGCTTCGGGCATGGAAGGTCTTTTCGTATTTTTCAAACTGCTTCGCTCCGGCGGGCGGATACACGATGCCCGTGCGGTGACGGCGCAGTTCCTCCATGGTCATGCCGAGCGGTTCGAGCTGCCAGTCCATGCAGGCCTTCATGTCGCCGTTCCAGAAGTCGTCGTCGTAGCCCATGGCCGTGCCGAGATCCAGCATGATCTGCTGCATGGAACGCCCTTCGCCCACGGGGTCGATCACCTTGCTGCGCGCCATGATGAACGCGCCGCGCGTTTCAAACGGATGGTCGATTTCATAGGGCGTGAGCGCGGGAAGAACGATGTCGGCAAAGGCCATGTCCGCCGTGCGGTGCGTGTCGATGACCACATAGAGATCCAGCTTCTTCAGCGCCTCCATGACGCCGCGCGGATTGCGCGTGCTCACCGTGGGCTGGGTGCCGGGCGCAATGATGGCATGAATGGTCGGTTTTTCGCTCAAAACGTCTGCAAAAAGCCGCGGGTACGCCGCAGACGTGCCTTCCCGGAACGGCTGAAACGCCCGGGGAAATTCCGGTCCCACGATTTTTTCCAGCCACTCGGGCGTGTATCTGTCCTTGAGATGCACGCTGCGCGGCGCAGGCATGGACGACGCCGGTCCGGGAAAGAGATTGCCGCCCGGTCTGTCCAGATGCCCGGTGATGGCCATGAGCGCCGCAATGGCCCGTATGGCGTCGCTTGCCGAGGGCGCGTGTTCAAGGCCGTTGCCCACGTCGATGGTCGCCTTCTTCGTGGTGGCGTAGGTGCGGGCCATTTCCTCGATCTGCGCCGCAGGCACGCCGCAGATCGTTTCCGCCCACTCGGGGCTGTACTGCCGCACGTGTTCGGCAAGCTCCTCGTAGCCGTAGCACCAGGTGTCCACGAAGTCGCGGTCGATGAGTCCGTCGCGCGTCACCACGTGCAGCATGGCGAGAGCCAGCGCCGCGTCCGTGCCGGGACGAACCGCTATCCAGTCCGTGGCAAAGCTGCCGTCCGCTTCCAGCGAGGGCTTGATGGCGTAAATGCGCGCTCCCCGCGCCCGGGCATCCACCAGTGCCGCCGCCGAACCCAGCGGCGGCCCCGAATATACCGGCTGTCTGCCCCAGATGAGAATGACGTCTGCATTCCGGTAGTCCGGCGAGGGACGCGCGCCTATGGTATGGCAGAATCCGAAATGAAGCTGCATGGCGCATATGCCGCTGTGGCCGTAGTTCGGACTGCCGTGCGCCACAAGAAAGCGATACAGGTATTCGCTGTAGTTGCGTCGCGCCGGAGACAGTATGGCCAGCGATTCCGGCCCGTATTTCTCCTTCTGCGCCTTCAGCGTTTCCGCAAGGAGCCCGAGCGCTTCGTCCCAGCTCGCGCGCCGGAACGTTCCTTCGCCCTTTTTGCCCTCGCGTATGAGCGGCGTGGTCAGACGGTCTTTGGAGTACACCCACTGCGGAGCCGCGTGCGCCTTGCAGCACAGCCCGCCGCGGTTGTGCGGCGCTTCCGCCATGCCCGCCACACGAGTGAAGCGGCCGTCCTTCACAAAGGCATATATCGCGCAGTTGCCCCGCGGCCCGCACATCCCGCACCACGTGGGGACGACCTTCTCCCCGAGTCGCGCGGCCAGCGCCTCCGCTTCCTCCAGCGTCATGGCTCCTGATCCTTTCGAGCTCTCCTGCTCCTTGCCGAATTCCAGTCCCGTCTTGTGCGGCATCGCGTCCCTCCTTGCCTTATCCTGGGAACTGTATGCAACCCGCGCCCCTCCGTCAAATGAAGGACGAAGGGCGGGAGAGACGGGAAAGGCAGGACGGGGCTCCGCCCCGGGCCCCGGCGGGGGAAATAATTCCCCCCGCGCCCCCCTGATGCTTTCAGCTTCTTATGGAAGGCCGGAGGAGGGCGGGAGCAGAGCGTTGCGCGAAAGGATCAGGAAAAGGCGCGAAGGCCGTGTGGTCTGGTCGGCGCGTTTCGGGCCGCAGCCTCAGTGCAGGCGTGCGCGGCTGCGCCCGCCTGCGGTGGCCGACCGCCGCTTCCGCTTCGCGGAATCAGCGGGATAAAGGAAGGGATTTCCGGATGTTGAGGAAGGAGATCGCCCGGGAAAATATCACCCGCATGAGTCTGGACCTCGGTACGGGCATGAAGTATGATGGGAGAGACGTGTGTTCTCTCTTCGGCCGGTCTGCCGGATCGTGTTCGGCCGGGTCCCGACAGAAGGGCGACGCGTTCAGCATTGCCGATTAAAAACATGCCTTACAGGACAAAAAATGACTCTGGAATATGCCATCACCTTTGACCCGGACCGCTGCGTGGACTGTCACGGCTGCGAAATTGCCTGCAAGAACTGGCGGGAACGCCCTCTGGGAATATTCTGCCGCCGCATCGTCACCATCTGGCAGCGGGAAGAAGCCATGCCCCGTCTGTGCCATGCCTCCGTGGCCTGCATGCACTGCGTCGATCCGGCGTGCGTCAAGGTTTGCCCCGTGCACGCCATTTCCAAAAATGCCGACGGCATTGTGCTTGTGAATGAGGAAATCTGCGTGGGCTGCCGGGCCTGCAAAAAAGCCTGCCCCTTCGACGTGCCGCAGTTTCCCGAAGCTGGCCGCGGCAAGATGGTCAAGTGCGATCTGTGCTTCGGCCGCTACGACATGGAAACCTCGCAGCCGCCCTGCGTGGCCACCTGTCCCACCCGCGCCCTCACGCTGGTGAAATGCACGCCCGAAGAAAAGAAAAAGGCCGAGGCCGACATGCTGGCGCTGCTCGGCTCCGGCGCGGAGTGGTAGAAAACGTTCCGGCTGTCTTTTGAAGGACTGCCGGGACTGTGCCGTCCCTGCGCCAAAGATGCGGTGCGCCTCGGGGCATGTACGTTGGCGGCGTGGGCAGCGCCCCGGGCGAATTCCGATTCTTGCGGAAATCGGATCGTGCTGTCTGTGAGTCGGACTGCGTCCTTCCGGGCGCCGGAGGCCTGCCTGCAGGGAAAGGCCGCCGGTTGCGGGCAGACACGCGAACAGAAAACGGGGGTTCCCGCGCGTGGAGAAGCGGCTTGCTGCTGTAACGTCTTCCCCTGATCTCAAAAAAAAGCTGTCCGCAGCAGGCGAAAGCTTCCTCTAGCGGTTGCTCCTGCTCCTGAAAAATCCGGAAATCCCTTCCTATGGTACCGATGTTCTGCGGAGCGGAACATCGGTCGGCCACCGCAGGCGGGCGCAGCCGCGCACGCCTGCACTGAGACTGCGGCCCGAAACGCGCCGACCAGACCACACGGCCTTCGCGCGTTTTCCCGATCCTTTCGCGCAACGCTCTTTTCCTGCGCTCCTCCGGCCTTCCATAAGAAGCTGAAAGCATCAGGGGGGCGCGGGGGGAATTATTTCCCCCGCCGGGGCCCGGGGCGGAGCCCCGTCCTGCCTTTCCTGCCTTTCCTGCCTTTCCTGCCTTTCCTGCCTTTCCTGCCTTCCCTTTACTCAAAGGGATTGGCGTTCGGGCAGTCGCAGGCCTTGCCCTGCCACCAGTCGTTGTAGCTGAGCATGGCGTGGATGAGTTCGAGGGTGCGGCGCTTGTCGGCGGCCCAGTCCGGGGCGGCGAGTTCTCCGGGGGCGGGGTCGGCGCAGAGCCTGTGAACGACGACGCCGGAGGGGAGGAAGGTCAGGGCGCGGGCGGCGGCGAGGGCGAACTCTTCCTGATCGAGGGGCCTCAGGTCTCCCTGTCTCCACTGCCGTTCCACGGCGGTGCCTTTGGGGAAGTAGAGGTTGTGGATCTTGATGCCGTCGAAGGGGAGGGCGGCGAGGCGGCGGACGGTGAGGAGAAAGTCGTCGAGACTTTCACCGGGCAGGCCCGCCATGAGGTGGACGCAGGTTTTCACGCCGAAGCGGCGGGCGAGGCGCAGGGCGTTTTCGGCATCCTTGGCGCTGTGGCCGCGGCGGATGCGGGCGAGCGTGTCGTCGTTCAGGGTCTGCACGCCGATGTCGAGCCAGAATTCTTTCCAGCGCCGTTCGGCCATGAGCGCCATTTTTTCTTCGTCGAGGCAGTCGGGGCGGGTGCCTATGCAGGCGCCGACGAGTCCGGGCAGGGTGTCGAGCTCGTCAAGCATGGCGGCGAGGCGCGAGGCCGGGCCGTAGGTATTGGTGAACGACTGGATATAGCCGAGAAAGAGCCGGGTGTTTCTGAGTCTGGGCATGGCGGCGTAGCGGGCGCGCCAGCGGTCCCACTGGGCGCGCAGACTGCCGAGGCCCGTGCCGGGGCCGGAGCCTTCCGCATTGCAGAAGGTGCAGCCTTCCCGCCCCACGGTTCCGTCGCGGTTGGGACAGGTGGAGGCGGCGTCCAGCGTGATTTTCTGCACCTTTTCTCCGAACACGGTGCGCAGGTGCCTGTCGAGCGTGAGATAGCGGGGAGCGTCGGGCATGATTCTTCCTTATATCGTATCGGGAGCGTTGATACCGGGGTATCACAAACGGCGGGCAGCGCAAGGGGCGGCGTGCCGGGAGACGCGTGGGGGGCGGTGAAGCCATGGCTGCGCGGGGGGGCGTGCGCGGCAGAGCGGAGGACGGCGACGTAGGAGCATGACGTCGAGTCGTGACGGCGCGGCGCTCAAGGCGGATGCCGGAGCTGCACGCCCAGCGGCAAGAAGCGGCGAAGCAGGGGGGCGGCAGCGCAAGGGGCGGCGCATCGAGAGCCGGGGCTTCCCCGCGGCATGGTCACATCTTCGGGAAACCTTCGCCGTCAGCGGGCAGCATGAGAAATCCGAGGGGACGATGAACCACGCGGAGGCTGGTTGCAGCCCCGGCGAATCTTTCCCGCGAATCTTCCTCCGGACCCGTTTCCGGCACGCGTTGTGCGCGCTCCCGCACGGAAGCCGGACGCCGCCGGAGCGTTTTGCGCCGCAAGGCCCGGAAAGCCGGATCAGATCGCAGAAATTGATTGACAAGACCGCGCGGACGATGGGAAAATGCCTGTTTCAAGACGGCCTTCCCTTTTGTTGAAATGTCGCGTTCTGGCAGGGCTCCGGACTATTGACAGGCCGCCTTTTCTGTGCCTAGAACCTCCCATTCCCTCACCTCACAGTACGTCAGTACGAGAAATCCTCATGTCCAAGATTTTTGATATCATACTCGGCATTTTCTCCAACGATCTCGCCATAGACCTCGGCACCGCGAATACCTGCGTGTATGTCAAGGGTCACGGCATTGTCCTGCGCGAGCCGTCGGTGGTGGCTGTCAAGAAAGACAACCGCGGCAACAATCAGGTGCTCGCCGTGGGCAGCGAAGCCAAGCGCATGCTCGGTCGTGCGCCGGGCAACATCCGTGCCATCCGTCCCATGAAGGACGGCGTCATCGCCGACTTCGAAGTCACGGAAGCCATGCTCCGCTATTTCATTTCCAAGGTGCACAATCAGCGTCGCCTTGTGCGTCCGCGCATCATGATCTGCGTGCCCACGGGCATCACGCAGGTGGAAAAGCGCGCCGTCAAGGAATCCGCCCTGAGCGCGGGCGCGCGCGAGGTCTTCCTCATTGAGGAACCCATGGCCGCGGCCATCGGCGCGAATCTGCCCATTCAGGAACCTACCGCCAACATGGTGGTCGACATCGGCGGCGGCACCACGGAAGTGGCCGTCATTTCTCTTTCCGGCATCGTGTACTCCCGCTCCGTGCGCGTGGGCGGCGACAAGATGGACGAAGCCATTCTGCGTCACGTCAAGCGCAAGTACAACATGCTCATCGGTGAATCCACGGCCGAAGAAATCAAGATTCAGATCGCCTCCGCCTATCCCATGGAAGAGGAGAAGGAAATCGAGGTCAAGGGCCGCGATCTCGTCACCGGCATTCCGCAGACCATCATCATCACGTCCGAGGAAGTGCGCAAGGCCATTGCCGAGCAGGTGGACGCCATCGTGCAGGCCGTGCGTCAGGCGCTGGAACAGACTCCGCCCGAACTTGCCGCCGACGTCGTGGAACGCGGCATCGTGCTCACCGGCGGCGGCGCGCTGCTGCGCGGTCTGGATCAGCTTCTGCGCGAGGACACCTCGCTCCCCATCTTCAGTGTGGACGATCCCCTCGCCACGGTGGTCATGGGCACGGGCATTGCGCTCGACAACATGCGCACCATGCGCGAGGTGTGCATAGACTAGGCGTCCCCCGCCTTGTCCTGCCGGGCCTCTTGATCATTCGCCGGAGTCGACTTGCTGCCCCGCCGCATCATTCTTCTCATCATCTGCACGCTGCTCCTGTTTCTGGGGGTCTACACCTGGAACCAGCGCACCGGGCAGTGGGACAGACTGTGCGCTGCCGTGGGACTCGAGTTCACCGGCGGCATCATGCGCGGGCTCGACAGTCTGGAAGACTCTTTTTCCGGCGTGTGGAACAACTACATCGACCTGCGCAATGTCCGTCAGGAAAACGATGAGCTGAAAAAAAGGGTGCGCATCCTTGAGCAGCGTCTTGCCGGAACCCGCGAGGATGCCGCCGAGCTCATCCGCCTGCGCAGGCTCATGCATCTGGAATACCCGGCCTCGTGGCCTGCGCGCGCAAGCCGTGTGCTTGCCTGGCGCATAGGCCCCAACGCCGCGCTTTCCACCATCATGCTCTCGAACGGCTACCTTTCCGGCGCCGCGCCCGGCACGCCCGTCACGTCGTGGGAAGGCGTGGTCGGCCGCGTGCTCAAGGCAGGGCCCAGCACGTCCGTGGCTCTTCTGCTCACCGATCCCGGTTCCCGCGTGGCCGTCATCACCTCCGAAGGCCGCGTGCAGGGCATTCTTGCCGGCGGCGGCCCCGGTCTGCCGCTGGAACTGCGCTTCGTCAGACAGAACGCCCCCGTGCGCGTGGGCGAGCTGCTCGTCACCTCGGGCATAGATTCCTGCTATCCCAAGGGGATTCCCGTGGCGCGCATCACGGCCATCTCCACGGGCGGCACGTCGCGTTCCGGCGCGTCCGTTCTGGAAATTCAGGCCGAACCGCTGGTGGATTTCCACAGGCTCGAAGAAGTCTTCCTGCTCCAGAGACCGCTCGATTCCATCACGCCCGAGACCGACGCCGTCTACACCCGCCGCACCCCCGTGCTGGAAAAGCCCGAGGAAGCCCCTGCCGATGCGGCGTCCGCCACGCCCGGAGGCGGCGCATGAGCTGGACGAGCGCCGCATGGTGGCTCTGCTACGCCGTTGCGGCCATAGCCCTTCAGGCGCTCATGCCCGGACTGGACTTCTTTCTGCCCGGCTTCATCCTTGCCCTGCAGGAAAGGAATTTTCCTCAGCTCATGGCCGTGGGCGCGCTGTTCGTCATGCTTCAGGAAGGCATGGGAAGCATGGCCTTCGGCGGCATACTGCTCTGGTATGCGCTGGCGGCCATCGTCTTTTACGTGGGATGCGGCCTTCTGCAGGGTACGGGCTTTCTGTTCGTCACGCTCTTCGGCATACTGCTTTCCTGCGCGCATTATGTGATCTTCGCGCTGCTCGTCACGCTTCAGGACATTCCGTGGGATCCGTCGCTCCTCTTCGATGAATGTCTTTTTCAGGCCTTCTTTACCCCGTGGGTATGGTGGGTGGCCTCGGCGCTGCGACGGAGGGTGATCCATGAAGATAGAAACCGGCAACGATGAATATCAGCCGCCGAAAAGCGGTCTTCTGCTCCTGCAGTGCTGCATCGTGCTGCTCTTTGCCCTGTTCTGCGCGCGCTTCTGGTACCTGCAGATTCACCGCGGCGCCGACTACGTGCGCATGGCGCAGGAAAACCGCCTGAGAGAAGAACGCATCTTCGCCCCGCGCGGCGAAATCTACGACGCCGGCGGCAGGCTCGTGGCCGAAAACCGCACGGCCTACGGTCTCGCCCTCGTGCGGGAATACTGCCCCGACATCCCCGCCGCTCTCGCGCAGGTCAGCGCCTGGACCGGCGTGCCGCTCGACAGAATCACCGCCCGCTACGAGCAGGACCGCAGCAAGGGCCGCAGCTTCGACCCCATTCTTCTGCTCACCGACATGCCCTTCGAGCAGGTGGCCCCCATCGAAGCCGAGCTGTACAAATGGCCCGGCCTGCGCGTGGTCACCCATTCCCGCCGCTACTACCCCGAAGGCGAGGCCTTTTCCCATATTCTGGGCTACGTGGCCGAAGCCAGCGAAAAGGAACTCGCCGAGGATCCCGACCTTTCCCTCGGCGACATGGTGGGCCGTCAGGGCCTCGAAAGCGTGCTTGAAAAGCGCCTGCGCGGCCAGAAGGGCCTGTATCGTCTCGAAGTCGACGTGCTCGGCCGCCCCTTGAGCCGCACCCTTGTGGAATCTCCCCACATGGGCCAGAACGTGACCCTTTCCATCGACTCCCGCCTCCAGCACGCCGTCATGGAGGCCATGGGCGACTATTCCGGCAGCGTCGTGGTTATGGATCCCGATACCGGCAAGCTCCTCGCGCTGGTCACCAGGCCCGCCTACGACAACAATATTTTCATCGGCGGACTCTCCACCCGCGACTGGAACGCCCTGCGCAACGACCCGCGCTTCCCCCTTCAGAACCGCGCCATTCAGAGCGCCTATCCCGCAGGCTCGGTGTGGAAGCTCATGATGGTCGGCATGCTCCTCGAACACGGCATCTCCCCGCAGGAAAAGGTGTACTGCCCCGGCTACTTCAAGCTCGGCAACCATACCTTCCGCTGCTGGAGAAGCGGCGGCCACGGCGCTGTGGACATGGAACACTCGCTCATCTACTCCTGCGACGTCTATTTCTACAGCATGGCCGTGAGACTCGGCATCAACAACATGGAGCCCTTCGCCCGTGCCTGCGGCTACGGCAGCGAAACCGGCATCGACCTGCCCTACGAAACCACCGGTCTCGTTCCCTCCCGCGACTGGAAGAAGCGCCGCTTCGGCGAGTCCTGGCAGCAGGGCGATACCGTCAATGCCTCCATCGGTCAGGGGCACGTGCTCGTGACGCCCCTCCAGACCGCCGTGTTCCTCTCGTCGCTCATCAACGGCGGCTACCTGCTCAAGCCTCAGCTCATAGCCGACGCCCCCCGCGAAGTCCGCGGAAAAACGCCCATCTCCGACGCCCACAGAGCCTGGATCAAGAACGCCATGGTCCAGACCGTGGAAGCCACGGGCGCCACAGCCAAGGTGCTCAAAAGAAAGGATATGACCATCGGCGGCAAAACCGGTACCGCCCAGGTCGTCAAAATCAAGATGGACGGCGAACGCCGCGTCAAGACCGCAGAAATGGAGTTCAAGCAGCGCGACCACGCCTGGATCGGCTCCTGGGGCGAAAAGGACGGAAAGCGCGTCGTCGTCGTGACCATGATCGAACACGGCGGTGGCGGCGGCGCCGTCGCAGGCCCCGTTACCCGCGCCGTCTACGACATTCTCTTCCCCCCGGAACCGGATGACAAGAATTCCAAGAAAAAATAGATGGGGAAGGCTGGCTAAGAGCCGGGAAAGGCAGGGGCAGGAAAGGCAGCGGGGCGTTGTCCCGTACCCCGGAAAGGCACAGGGGCGCTGCCCCTGAACCCCGCCGGGGGAGATAATCTCCCCCGAACCCCCATGATTCCGCTTCGCGGGTGAAGGCGGCGGAATGGGCGCTTCTGGGGCCGCCGGAGCCGATGAGGCGCGGCGGCATCGGGAAAACATGAAGCGTGGGGGGATATCCGCATGGCGTCAGAAAGGCGGGATGTCGTCATGGCGGGGCGGAAGGACGTGGCGTAAACGCCGGAAGATTCGGCAGGCGCTGTTCGGGCTGCCTCGTCAGTGCAGGTGTGTCCTTTCGGACCCACCTGCGGTGGCCGACCGCCGCTTCCGCT
>JAHZEL010000015.1 GCA_019421865.1 Desulfovibrionaceae bacterium
CGCATGACTTCGGCATCGGACTTGCCCTTGGGATCGAAGTCGGAACCGCCCTTGCCGCCGCCGATGGGCAGACCGGTAAGGCTGTTCTTGAAGATCTGTTCAAAGCCGAGGAACTTCAGAATGCTCTGGTTGACGCTGGGATGGAAGCGCAGGCCGCCCTTGTACGGTCCGATGGCGGAGTTGAACTGAACGCGGTAGCCGTTGTTCACCTGAACACGGCCCTTGTCGTCGGTCCAGGCCACACGGAATTCCACAAGGCGTTCGGGCACAACGATACGCTCAAGGATGGCGTTTTCCTGATACTTGGATTCCCGCTCGAAGAGAGGAGCCATGGAGAAAAGCACTTCTTCCACGGCCTGCAGGAATTCCGGCTGATAAGGATACTTGGCGCGTACGCTGTCCACGACGCTCTGCACATAATTGTTACCCATGACTCGCTGCTCCTTGAAATTGACGACAGGAAACATTTTTTCCGAAAAGGAATGTCCTTCCGCTGTACCTGAAAAGTAATACATTTTTGTAAAAAGCAGGTATTTCACAGCGTCGACGCCTATCGACTATCCCTATTTTCCTCGAGAATCAACCACTTTTTATGACAAAAACGAAATTTTCTGTTCACCATTACCCATTGTTTTAATTACACTTTACATTTATGTACAATTTGATTTTAAATTTTATCAAATATTTCAATATATTAAAAAATTACATTTTTGTCTCGATTCATCCAACCCGTCGGTCTTTACCCGCCTCTATTTTCAATATTGTCGAGCGTACATGTATTCCGAGCGGGCAGCCTGCGCCGCACAGGGAAAGAACCGCTCCCTTTCCCGAGCTTCTTTCCGCTTCCCCGCCAAAGGAGAGGGAACGGGCCGTCGAAAACGCAGGCGCCGCCGCTGAAACCATAAAAAAATCCCCTGCCTCTCCGAAGAAAGACAGGGGAGCGGAAACGTCGCGAGATGCGATCAGCCCTTCAGCGCATACTGCAGAAGCTGCTCCAGAAGCTCTCCGAAGCTCATGCCTTCCGCCGCGGCCTCCTTGGGCACGAGGCTCGCGCCCGTCATGCCCGGCAGCGTGTTCACTTCCAGCGCAAAGAGGCGCCCGTCATCGCTGAGGCGGAAGTCCGTGCGGCTGTACCCGGAAAGGCCGAGGCTGCGATGCGCGGCAAGCGCCGCTTCCTGAATCTTCGCCGTGATTTCCGGCGACAGAGGTGCGGGGCAGAGTTCGGCAGCGCCGTCGGGGGCGTACTTGTCGTGAAAATCGAAAAATTCGCGCTTCGGTACGATGAGCACCGGCGGCAGCGCATTTTCCCTGCCGGGAAGGCCCAGCACGCCGCAGGTCACTTCCTGACCGGGAATAAGCGTTTCTATGAGCACTTCCTGACGATGGGCAAAAAGCGTATCCAGCGCTTCCTTAAGTTCCTCTTCGTTGTTCACGCGGAAAAGATCGATGCTGGAACCGCCGGTATTGGACTTGACGAACAGCGGGAAGGGAAGCGACGGCTTCCAGTCCGCCGCAGGACGCACGGGAAGAAACTCATAGTCGGGCGTCAGCAGTCCGGCGCGACGGAACAGCGCCTTGCCCGCCGCCTTGTTCAGCGCGCGGAAGGATCCGGCAGGCCCGCTTCCCTGATAGGGGCAGCCCACGCTTTCCAGAAGCGCCTGCACAAGGCCGTCCTCTCCGGGCTGACCATGAAGGTTGAGAAAGGCCACGTCGTGCTCGCCCGCCAGCTTCAGAAGTTTTTCAAAGCCGTCTGAAAGATCGAACAGCGTCACCTCATGGCCGCGGGCGACAAGCGTCTCCGCTATGGCCGCAGCGCCGGTCAGAGAAATCTCACGTTCCGTGGACCAGCCCCCGGCGACGAGAAGAATCCGCATCTTTTCCATTTAAATGATACCTACCCTGTCGAATATGGCCTGCTCCACGGCCTGTACATGAGCATAATTGGCAGCGATATTGTCCACCTTGTCGGGGCTTATGCCGTAGCGGACGAGAAGATCGTCGAACCGTTCCTTGACGGACACCACCTCGGAATGACGCACGCGTTTGTCGGCATAGGCAACGATGACGGGCAGACGCATGGGATCCTTCACGTCGTCCAGCGCGGTACCGCTCCACGGCCATTCTACATGAAAAAGCACGGCCTGCGCCAGAAGCGGATTGCCGGTTTCCTCACGCACCCATGCCGCGCCGAGCTGAGCATGGCTGCCGCCGTGCCGGATGGTGTAGCTTTTGGCAATGTCGTGCAGCCATCCGGCGGCACGGGCCAGAGGAACGGTGAGAGGCCGCCCCTCGGCAACGACGCCGCGTTCCACGGCACGGCGCACTATTTCCGCGGCCACGTTGGCCACGGCCCGGCAGTGATCCCGGATGTGCGGCATCATCTCATATTTATCCCATAACCGTATGCACTGTTCCTCATCGGGAACCATCCACGAGGGATCCGCAGGAAATTCAAGGGACGGCAGCATGACAACCTCGAAAAAATATCATCAGGCCCGGCCGGTATGACCGAAGCCTCCGCTTCCGCGGGTCGTTTCGGAAAGAGATTCCGCCCTCCGCACGTCCATGCGGCAGACGGGCTGAAACACGAGCTGCGCCACGCGGTCACCGCGCCGGACGGAAAGAGGCGCATCCGACGTGTTGAGCAGCCAGATGACGATCTCGCCCCTGTAGTCGGCATCAATGACGCCGACCCCCTGCGCCACCACAAGGCCCTTCACGGCGCCGAGTCCGCTACGGGAATACACGAAGCCCGCCACGTTCAGCCCCTCCGGTTCGATGCAGATGCCGGAAGGCACCGGCGCTCTTCCGCCTGCCGGAATGACGATTTCCTCATCGTCCATGCAGGCCCGCAGATCCATGCCAGCGGAACCTTCGGTGGCGTAGCTGAGGCCTTCGCCGTACAGGGAGGCCGCGTCTCTGAGATAAAGAATGTTGACACCGGTCATACGAAATCTCTCGAAAACGGCGAAACGATTCCGCCGCAATGTCTTTCAGAAAAGGGAGGAGCAAGGCTCCGCCCGGGGAGGAAAGAGAATACTCCGAAGCCGTTCCGGGAGCAAGGCTCCTTCGCCATGCCGAAAAGACTGCGGGGCATAAGAAGCCCTTCCCGATCAGGCTCCGGCAGAAAATTTCCGGAAAAAAAACATACGCCGCACGGCCGACTTACGGCCGCAGGGAAGCATGGACGTTTCCCCCTTAATGATGTAGCCTGTTGTATTCTTGACAGAATGTTGGACTGACACTATCGTCCTTCTTTCGCCGTTTCCGTGCAGACCGCGAAAATCAGGAACACGTCCACGGAGTTTAACTCTTTTTTAACCCTATATCCGCAATCGGGCCGGGCCCGGTAAAAAAAGGTTGCAAGAATGTCTCGTGTAACATTTGTTGTTGACGGCGAGTTCATGCGCAAGCGCATCATTTCGCTCAAGGCTTTTTACTTCGACGGGCAGGGCATACGCCGCCACTGCCTCTCCCATCTGACCCCCGGCGAAACCGTGGGCCGCATTCTCTTTTACGACGCGCTTCCCTTCACGGGAAAGGGCGAACATCCGCTGAGCGGCCCCATGGATTTCTCCCAGACTCCGCTCATCGCCCGCAAGCAGCAGTTTCTGCAGTCGCTGCGCGTCACGCCGGAAATCACGCTTCGCCTCGGCCGTTCCGCCTGGCAGGCCGGACAGTGGCAGCTCGACGCCAACCGGCTCGGCGAACTCATGGCCGGTGAAATCAGCGTGAACGACATCGAAGCCGGCGACATCTACCCCGACATCCGCCAGAAAGGCGTGGACATGCTGCTCGGCCTCGACATCGCCGCTCTGGCCTATAAGAAGCAGACCGACCGCCTCGTCATCGTGGCCAACGACGCCGACTACGTTCCCGCCGTGAAGCTGGCCCGCGAGGAAGGCATCAAAGTCGTTCTCGATCCTCTGTGGACGCGCGCCGCCGAGGATCTGCGCGAGCACGTCGACTACGTGTGCAACAAGCTGCCGCGGCCTCAGCACGCCAACTACCCGCACGGCATACACATTTTCGACGATCCCAAGGAATACAACCCCTGCCCCGTTCAGGAGTCTCCCGAGACTCCCGAAGTGGAAGAATAATCATGCTGCGGCCTGCCCGGTAACGGACAGGCCGCTTGCTTTTTGCCTGTAAGGAAAACATATGTGCGGTATTTTCGGCATCATCGGTCATGAAGACGCAGCCAGACTCACCTACTTCGGTCTGTACGCCCTGCAGCATCGCGGACAGGAGAGCGCGGGCATAGCCTCCTTCGACGAAACGGAAGGCACCTCTCATCTGCATGTGGGCATGGGACTTGTGCCGGACGTGTTCAGAGAGGAGGACCTGAAGCATCTTTCCGGCTCCACGGCCATCGGTCACGTGCGCTACTCCACCACGGGCAAGCCGCAGCTGCGCAATGCCCAGCCGCTGCTTGTGCGCGTGCGCAACGGCGTGCAGCTTGCGCTGGCCCACAACGGCAACCTCACCAATGCCGCCGAGCTGCGCCGCGAACTGGAAAACGACGGCTGCATTTTTCAGACCACCATCGACAGCGAAATCTTCGTGCACCTCATCGCCCGGGCCCTGTCCTGCGGCAGTCTCGAACAGGCCATCATCACGGCATGCAGCAAGGTGGAGGGCGCCTACAGTCTGCTCATCATGAGCGAGGGAAGAATCTATGCCGTGCGGGATCCCCACGGCTTCCATCCGCTCAGCATGGCCCGCATGAACGACGCATGGGTCTTTGCTTCGGAAAGCTGCGCCTTCGATCTGCTGGAGGCGGAGTACCTGCGGGAAGTTCAGCCGGGCGAAATGGTCATTGTGGAACCGGGCGCGCTCGAATGCCGCAGCGTACGCATCAGCAGCAGGGAAATCCCGGTCAGACAGTGCATCTTTGAGCTTGTGTATTTTGCAAGGCCCGATTCCCGCATTTTCGGAGAAGACGTCTACCAGTGCCGCAAGTGCATGGGGCGCAACCTTATCCGGGAATCTCCCGCCGATGCCGAATGCGTCATCCCCTTCCCGGACTCCGGCATCTACGCCTCGCTCGGCGTGGCGCAGGAGGCAGGCGTGCCCTACGAACACGCCCTCATCCGCAATCACTATGTGGGCCGCACCTTCATTCAGCCTTCTCAGAGCATGCGGCAGTTCAGCGTACGCGTGAAAATCAATCCCGTGCGCTCCATGATAGAAAATAAAAGCCTCTATGTGGTGGACGATTCCGTCGTGCGCGGCACCACCATACGCACGCGCGTGGCCAAGCTGCGGGAACTCGGCGCAAGGGCCGTGCATTTCCGCGTGAGCAGCCCGCCCGTCAAGCATCCCTGCTTCTACGGCATCGACTTTCCCTCGCCTGCCGACCTCATCGCCACGAAGTACACGCCGGAACAGATCGCGGAAATGCTGGGACTCGACTCCCTGCACTATCTTTCCCTCGACGGCCTGCTGGCTTCCGTGTCCTGCCCCGACCACTATTGCACGGCCTGCTTCACCGGCGAATATCCCACCGCTCTGCCGGAAGTGCAGGACAAAATGTCTCTGGAATACCGCCGCAAGGGCGACGTGCGCTTCCAGAGCTGAGGATCGCCGCCATGGAGCGCCCCGTCCCCTCCAGCATTCCCGCCACTCCCGGCGTCTACCTGTACAAGGACGCCGGGGGGCGCATCATCTATGTGGGCAAGGCCCGCAATCTGCGCAAACGCGTCCTCTCCTACTTCCGGCCGCCCGATCAGCTCACGGCAAAAACCGTCGCCATGATCGGCCGCGCCGCCTCCATCGAATACCTGACCACCACCACGGAAAAGGAAGCCCTGCTTCTCGAAGCAAGCCTCATCAAGAAACATCGCCCGCACTACAACATCTGCCTGCGCGACGACAAGCAGTACGTCATGTTCCGCCTGTCGGAAAAGGAACCCTTCGCGCGGCTGGAAATCGTCCGCCGCATGAAACGGCGCGACGGCGCCCGCTACTTCGGCCCGTTCACGTCCGGTACCGCCGCCCGTGAAACCTGGAAGACCATACACCGCATCTTTCCTCTGCGCCGCTGCTCCGACAAGGCCATGAAGAACAGGCAGACGCCCTGCCTGTATCATCACATCCATCTGTGCTCGGCGCCCTGCACCGGCGAAATCAGCCGGGAAGCCTACGCGGACCTCACAAGGAGGGTCGCGCTGCTGCTCTCCGGAAAGTCCACGGAACTTATCGACATGCTGCGGGAGGCCATGGAAAAGGCCTCCGATGCGCTCGACTTTGAAAAGGCGGCGTCGCTGCGCGATCAGATCCGCGCCATTGAAAAGACCATAGAAAAACAGGCCATCGTGCTGCAGAGCGGCGGCGACATGGACGTGCTCGGGCTCGTCAGCCTTCCCGACGGGCTGGCGCTCGGCGTCATGTTCGTGCGTCACGGTCTGGTGCAGGACCGAAGCGCCTTTTTCTGGCCCGGCCTGGGGCTTGAGGATGCTTCGGAGCTTTTGTGGAGCTTTCTCGGCCAGTTCTACCATGCCGGGCGTTCCATTCCTCCGCGCATCATTCTGCCCTATCTGCCGTGGGAGGCGGGCGTCGCAGGCCCGGCTCTGGCCGTGGACTCGCAAAGCGCGCTGGTGTCTCCCGGCTCGTCCGAAACCAAAGGATCCCCCTTTCTGGCGGGCGACAACACGACTCCGTGCTTCTGCGGAGAGCACACGCTGGCCACCTCTGCCATGCCTCAGAACAACGCCGGAGAAAGCCGCGCCCCCTCGCTGATCGAAGAGGCGGCCGCTCTGCTCAGGGAGCGGGACGAGAAGGAACTGCGCGAGGCGACCGAAACACAGGCGGACGGTCCGATATCCGGCGACGACGGAAACGGCGATGTGCTGGAAGCCGTTCTTGCCGAACTTCGCGGCGGCCCGGTGCGCATTGCCGTGCCGCGCAACGAGGAGGAGCGGCATCTTCTGGACATGGCGCGCAGCAATGCCCGCGAAGCCGCCCGAAACCGAAAGGACGCGGGACTCGCGGAAAAGCTGGCCGAGGCCTTCAGGTTCGACAGACCCGTGAACCGCGTGGAGTGCGCCGACGTTTCCCATACCGGCGGCGAATCCACCAAGGTGGGCGTCGTGGTCTACGAAGACGGTCGTCCGCGCAAGGAAGACTACCGGGTGTGGAACATCGAAGGCGCAGGCGGCGACGACTACGCGGCGCTTTCCCAGTGGGCACAGAAAAGACTGGAACACGGCGAGCCCTGGCCCGATCTTCTGCTCATCGACGGCGGACGGGGACAGCTTGCCGCCGTAAACAAAGTTCTGTGCGAAGAACTGGCCGGTGAAGAACAGGGCGGCCAGCTACCCTTCCTGCTGGCCGGCATAGCCAAGGCCCGCGACGAAAGAGGACATGCCGACCGCCGTGCAGGCAACATTGCCGACCGCATCTTCGTGCCCGGACGGAGCAATCCTCTTCCCCTGCGGGAAGGCTGCCCGGAACTGCTCTTCCTGCAGGTGGTGCGCGACGCCGCGCACGACTTCTCCATAGGCCGCCACCGTCAGGCCCGGGCCAGAAAGGCCTTCAGCGGGGAACTTCAGCAGCTGCCCGGCATCGGGCCGCACACGGCCAGACTGCTCTGGGAACACTTCGACTCCGTGTCGGACATGAAGAAGGCGTCTCTGGACAATCTTCTCGCCCTGCCCGGAATCGGCAGAAAAAAGGCCGAGGCCATCTGGAACGCCCTGAAGAACCTGTAAAACATCTTGTTCAGGCCTCCGCGTTTCCCGAAAGCCGCCTCATTGGGGCGGCTTCGTTCGTTCTTGCGCTCTGCCCATCGCACTCCGGCCCATTCCTATTCCGGCAGATCGAGATGACGCCTCCGCCTGGGAAGCGATTAAAAGCAAAGCCTCCTCACGATGCAGTGTCGTGAGGAGGCCAGCAGGGGACCCCCTTTGGCAAAGGGGCAGAGCATGTCCGCGGGACAGGTTGTGCCGACAGGAGTGGCTGCTCCCGTTCAGCTGTCCGCGACAAGGTTCCGAAGGCTCCTTCTGCAGTTCCAGGAGATTTCAACTGCAGGAAGCCGGATCATTCCTGCAAGCTGCCGCCGGGCACGGATGAGGCGGACGCTTGAAGCTGCCGGAACTGTTGCTTCATACGGAAATGCTCGAAGTTTTTCCAAAGCGCCTGCCCGGCGGCAGACGCTTCGGGCGCGACCACGCAGCCCTCTACAGGCGGCAGCCGGCGCGGCGGCCGTCAAGCAGAGCATGCTTGAGCAGACCGTTTTCGGCGCCGAGGGCGGAGCCGATGACATGGATTTCGGAAACCACGTCCTTCAGGCTGTCGGCAAGCTTCGTATCCGGCACCTGCGGCATGAGCACCATGACGCTGTCGCACGGAATGAACTGCTGAGTGCCGTCCTTCAGGCGGACCTTGACGCCCTTCTTCGTGATTTCTTCGGCCCTGGCTTCCGTAAGAACGTTCACGCCCTTCTTGGCGAACCAGGGTCCGATGCGCTGGAAATAACGTTCGGGAATGCCGCCGCCGATGGTGGCGCTCTCTTCGATGATGGTCACGTCACGACCGCGCTTCTTCAGGAACACCGCGCCCTGCACGCCTTCGATCTGGCCGCCGAGCACCACGACTCTCTTGCCCACGGGCAGGAAGATGTGGGTGAGCTTTTCCAGAAGCTGAGGTCCGAACAGTCGCATGGGCAGCTTGACCTGACCGGCAAGGCCCTTGACGGTGGACACGTTGGAGCCGTGAATGCCGGGAATTTCCGGAACGGCATAAGGGCTGCTCGTGGCGATGACCACGGCGTCCGGCTTTTCCTGACGGACGATGTCGGCCGTGACGGTGGTGCCGAGGCGCAGTTTGATGGGCAGCTTGGCGATCTGAGCAGTCAGATAGTCATAGATGGGAAGCACGTTTTCCACAGCGCAGCCCTTGATCATGGAGGCCAACTTGATACGTCCGCCGAGCTGAGATTCCTTGTCGTAGAGGGTCACGTCGTGACCGCGCAGAGCCGCCACGCGGGCCGCTTCCATGCCGGCAGGACCGGCGCCGATGACCATGACCTTCTTCTTCTGAGCGGCAGGGCTCATGTCCAGTTCACGGTCGCGGCCGAGGGAGGGGTTCACGCGGCAGATGCGGGGCTGGGTGACGGGGTCTTCGCAGCTGGCGCAGCGGGTACAGCGCACGATGTCTTCAAAGCGTTCCTCGTACACCTTGTTGGGGAATTCGGGATCGGCCCACAGGGTACGACCGAGACCGATGATGTCGGCATCGCCGTCGTTGAGGATGCGTTCGGCCAGGTTTTCGTCCATGCGGCCGGCCGTGATGACGGGCACCTTGGCGATCTTCTTGATGTGGCTGGCGGAATCCGTCCACAGACCCTTGTGACGATACATGTCCATGTAGGGTTCCATGAATTCTTCCGGCTCGGGATAGGGGAAGTAGTCGGGGCAGTAGCGGAAAGGCATGGTGCCGTAGCCGTAGCCGGCCACGTTGAGGAACTGCGCGCCGGCATCCTGGAAGGCCTTGGCGTTCTCAATGGCCTCTTCGATGGTGATGCCGTTCTTCGCACCGTATTCGCGGCCGTTCATGCGGATACCGAGCACGAAGTCGGGACGGCAGCGCTTGCGGGCTTCCGCCAGAATTTCACGCACGATACGGGTTCTGTTTTCCACGTTCTGGCAGCCGTATTCGTCGTCGCGGCGGTTCCACACGCGGCTGACGAAGCTGTTCAGGAAGTAGCCGTGAGCCACATGCACTTCCATGCCGTCGAAACCGCCCTTGTCTGCGCGGACGATGGATTCGACGATCTTTTCCTGCATTTCGTGGATTTCACTGATGGTGAGACCGCGGCAGGGGTTGCCGTTGGGCGGAGGCATGGGAATTTCGTCCACCGTAAGGGAAGAAGACGAAATGGGCAGCTGACCGAGCCGGGGCCAGGCAGCGGGACCGGAGTGATGGAACTGGGCGAAAATCTTGCAGCCGTGGGCCTGCACGCGGCCGGTGAGTTCCCGCAGGCCGGGAATGAACTTGTCGTCGTAAAGGCCGAGGTAGATGCCGGGAGTGGCTTCCATGGCGCAGCCGCCGATGATCACGGCAGCGGCGCCGCCCTTGGCGATGTTTTCATAAAGATCGATGCCCCGGCTGCCGTTGGCCGTGCCGTCTTCATTCCAGAGCCAGGTGGACTGACCGGTCTTGACGATGCGGTTCTTCAGTATGCACTGCGGCGTGATGGCTATGGGGGAGAACAACTTGGGATGTTTCATGATCGGATTCTCTTCTGATCCCCCCGGAGCGGAGCCAGGAGAAGCGCCGCTCCGGGAAGCTGGAGGGGGAGGTTTTGCTGAAAACGCACGGGGGACAAGGCTGAAACCGTTCCGTCATGGGATCCCGGGGAAGGCGGCCCTCCGTGAGAAGGGGAAACTCACGGCAGGGGGACGCGGACCGTATTCTCCGGGCATGAACGGAACGGCAGGTATTACAGCTTGACGCCCAGCGTGCGTCCTTCAGCAATGGCATGAACAATGAGGCTGGAGGCGGCGCCGTTGGCGGAACCGATGACATGAACCTCGGGCACGAGGTTGCGGATGCTGTCGGCCAGCGAGTGATCGGGAGTCTGTCTGGTCAGGATGAGAACGAAATCGGACTTGCGGCAGCATTCGCGGCCCTGATTGTCGCGGTAGTGCACGCCTTCCTTGTCGATGTACTCCAGAGTGACGCCGGTGCTGATCGGCACTTCCTTCTTCTTGAGCCAGGCGGCGGCGCGTTCCATATAGCGGGGAGGAATGCCCTCGCCGATATGGTCGGCAGTTTCAAGAACGGCCACGTTCTTGCCGCGCTTCTTCAGGAACACGGCGCCCTGAATGCCTTCGATCTGACCGCCGATGATGGTGATGCGGGAGCCGAGAGGCAGAGCAAGCTTGCTCAGTTCGTTCAGCCTGTCGGGGCCGAGAATGCGCAGAGGCAGCGCGGCCAGCTTGGACATGGTCTTCACGCCCTGCACGTTCCAGCGGTTGACGCCGGGAATGACGGGAAGAGCGTAGGTGCCGCCGGTGGCCACGACCACGACGTCGGGGCGTTCCTTGGCCACGAGCTCAACGGTGCCCTTCGTGTTCAGACGCAGATCGACGCCGGAACGTTCGGTGATCTGACGGGTCAGGTACTTGATGACCGGCTTCACGTCTTCCACGTCGCTGCCCTTGATCATGGAAGCAAGGAACAGGCGGCCGCCGAGTCTGGAATCCTTTTCCACCAGGGTGACATGGTGACCGCGCAGAGCGGCCACGCGGGCGCATTCCATGCCGGCGGGACCGCCGCCGATGACCATGACCTTCTTAAAGGTATCGGCAGGCTTGATTTCCAGTTCCGTTTCGCGACCCATGGCAGGGTTCACGCGGCAGCGACGGGCGCCGCGGGGCGGATCTTCGCAGGTGGCGCAGCGCGTGCAGCGCACGATGTCGTCGATGCGGCCGTCACGGACCTTGTTCGGGAATTCGGGGTCGGCCCACAGGGTACGGCCGAGAGCGATGAGGTCGGCCTTGCCCTGGGAAAGAATGCGTTCGGCCTTGTCTTCGTCCATGCGGCCGACGGCCACCACGGGAACGTTGACGACCTTCTTGATTTCTTCGGCGCAGTAGGCGTACACGCCGTCACCCTTGTACCTGTCCATGTAGGGCTTCATGTAGTCCTCAGGTTCAGGATAGGGGAAGTAGTCGGGCAGATACGTCATGGGCAGCGGACCGAAGCCGTAGCCGGAAACGCTGATGTAGCACACGCCCTTCTTTTCGAGGATCTTGGCGATTTCCTTCGATTCCTCAAGCGTCATGCCGCCCTTGGCTCCGAATTCCTCGCCGTTGATGCGTACGCCGATGGGGAAGTCCTCGCCGCAGCGTTCACGGATGCCGTCGATGATTTCCACCATGAGGCGGGTGCGGTTCTCATAGCTCTGGATACCGTACTGGTCCGTTCTTCTATTCCAGACGCGGCTCAGGAAGCTGGCAAGGAAATAACCATGCGCAGCGTGCACTTCCACGCCGTCGAATCCCGCTTCCTTGGCGCGGGCTGCGGCTTCGATATAGCGGCGCTTGTGTTCCTCGATTTCTTCCAGCGTCAGTTCGCGGGTGGCGTGGAGGTACGGCAGGGGAGAAGCCATTTCCTCCTGTTCCAGGCGCGAAGGACCGAAGGGACGTCCGCCCTTGTCGTCGCTGGGAGAGGAAGGTCCGGTATGATGGAACTGGCAGAACACGGGGCAGTTGTGCTTGTGCATGCGTTCCACGAATTTCTTCATACCGGGCAGATACTTGTCGTCGTAAAGAGCACCGTAGATACCGCCGGGATGGGCCGGATACCAGAGAATGCCCGCCAGAATGATCAGCCCCACACCGCCTTTCGCGATGCTTTCGTAGAAGTCGATGACGCGATCCGACATGAAATAGTCGTCGTCCCAGTACATGGTCGACTGCGGCGACTTTATCATGCGGTTTTTGAGGGTCAGCGTGTCCGTCAGCTTGAGAGGCGACAGAAGTGTTTTGTGGTACACGTGGCATACTCCGTTTAGTGTTAAAAACTTGTGCCAACAGGCTCAAAAAGAACTCATCCCTTCTTTTGCAAGAATCATGCCACTTATTTCACCGCAAAGAAAGGAAACTCGAGGCGAAAAAGATATAACCATTTGAAAATACACAAATAAATAATGAAAAATACCCTTTCTCAAAAAAGGAGGAGCAAAAAAATACCAAGTTATTCCAAGACATACCTTAAAAAGAAAAATACACCTCTGAACAGTTGAACAGGAAAAATCCCCCCTTCATCTTTTCGCTTCTGCCTGCATGCTTTATGAAGAGGTGATATTTTAGTAAATAAAATCAATATATTAAAATAATCAATCTCGCACAATAAACATTTATAAACACTTATAAACAAAAATAATAATTTATAAACATTGACTGTACACACTTCTCGCTTCTCCTTTTCCTCCTCTGAACATTTTTTCTGCCGTTTATCGGCATAAAAAGGATAACAACCCAGAATCATACCATTTTTACTAAACTTTCCCGAAAGAGCTTGAGAAAAATCTTACTTTGGCATGCTTCTTGCAAAATTTTAGACAAACGCAACTTTCCTTCTCCCCCTGCGGAGGAAACAGAGCTTATGTGACGCTTCCGCCCGGGCCTTTTCCGGATCAGCCGGGGCCGGGCCGAAGAAGAACGGAGGAACAATGAACAGATTTGAAGGTAAGATCGCCATCGTTACCGGCGGCGCTCAGGGCATGGGTAAAGCCATCGCCGCACGTCTGGTACAAGAAGGGGCCGCCGGCGTCGTCATCGCCGATATAGAAGAGGATACCCTCAAGGCCACTTGTGAAGAACTGGGCGAAAAGGTCACGGGCATCGTCTGCGACGTGCGCATCAAGGACTCTGTGGACAACATGGTCTGGAAGACCATGCAGAAGTACGGCCGCATCGACGTGCTGTTCAGCAACGCCGGCGTGTGCAACTACAACCTGTTCCTTGATGAAACGGAAGAGAACTGGGACTCCAACTTCGACACCAACATCAAGGGCCTGTTCTTCGTCGACCAGGCGGTTGCCCGCGAGATGGTCAAACACGGCATCAAGGGCGCCATCGTCAACACCGCTTCCATCGCCTGCGACCTTGTTTCCCCCACGACCGCTTCGTATGCCGCTTCCAAGGCCGGCATCATGCAGCTGACCAAGGTCATGGCTCTGGAACTCGCCCAGTACGGCATCCGCGTGAACGCCTTCGGCCCCGGCGCCATGATGACCCGCATGACGGCCAGAACCCGCGCCAATCCCGAACGTGTGGCCATGTTCATGAACAAGCTGGTGGACAAGCGCTACGGCGAGCCTGAAGAAGCTGCCGCCGTCGCCCTGTTCCTCGCCTCCGACGAAGCAAGCTTCGTCAACGGCGCTCTTTACTATGTCACCGGCGGCTATCGGGTTCTGTAGGCGCGTAAGCATAAGGATGCAGAAATGAAAAGATTTGAAGGTAAGATCGCACTTGTTACCGGTGGCGCCAACGGCCTCGGTGAAAATCTGGCCCGCCGCCTCGTGTCCGAAGGCGCCAAGGTCATCATTGCCGATATCGAAGAGGATACCCTCAAGACCGTCTGCGACTCCATGCCGGAAGACTTCTACGGCATCGTCTGCGACGTGAGCAACAAGGCTTCCGTGGACGCCATGGTGGCAAAGGCCGAAGAACGCTGGGGCCACATCGACATTCTCTTCAACAACGCCGGCATCGGCATCTTCAAGAACATCCTCGATCTGACCGAAGAGGAATGGAGAAGAGTCATCGACGTGAACCTCACCGGCCAGTTCCTCGTGGGCCAGGCCGTGGCCAAGTCCATGATCAAGACCGGCACCAAGGGCGTCATCGTCAACACCTCCTCCAACACCCAGTTCCGGGTCACGCCCTTCTCCGGCGCCTACGGTCCCAGCAAGGGCGGCGTGGGTCAGCTGACCAGAATCATGTCTCTGGAACTGTTCCCCTACGGCATCCGCGTGAACGCCGTGGCTCCCGGTTCCGCCATGACCCGCATCACCGAAGCCACCCGCAACAATCCTGAAAAGTACAAGCGCATGCTTACCAAGTACTCCGCGGGCCGCTTTGCCACCAAGGAAGAAATCACCTCCGTCATGCTGTTCCTGGCGTCCGACGACGCCTCCTACGTGCACGGCGAGAGCTATGTTGTCGACAGCGGTTACATCACCAACTAATTTTCTCAAGCAAGAAGGATGCTCCTATGATCACGAGATTCGGCCTTGTCCAGAAACGCGACGACATGACCCTGGAAGAATTCAACAAGCACTGGCAGGAAAAGCATGGTCCCATCGTTGCCAAGATGGACAGCATCCGCCACTATCGCCAGAACCTCGTCACCAACTCCCAGCAGCTCGGCATCGGCTTCGCCACCCGCAGCCCCATCACCGTGGACGGATTCTCCGAACTGTGCTGGGACAACGTCCATGACATGAACAAGGGCATCATGTCTCAGGCCGCCGCCGCTCAGGAAGACCTCAAGCTGTTCACCAAGCAGTCTCAGATTCTCGTCACCCTGAAGCGCAAGGTCATCCCCTTCCGTGAAAACTACGGCCGTCCGCTCATCAAGCGCATGACCCTGCTCAAGCGCAACCCCGAAATGAGCTCCGAACGCTTCGACTGGGAATGGCTCGGCCTGCACGGCGAAATGGTGAAGTTCATGCCCAACGTGGTCGCCTACCACCAGAACGTCATCCTCGACCGCATCATCGACGGCAAGTCCGTGCCCTACGAAGAAATGCCCTATGACGGCATCGTGGAAATGTGGTTCGAAAGCGTTGAAAAGCTCGAAGAATGCTTCGCTTCCGCCAACTACAAGTACACGAGCTTCCACGGCCGCGACTTCCTCGACACCATGACCACCTTCCTCGTTGAGGAAACCCCCATCGTCTAACGTACCTGCCCGTCGATCCTCCGGGATCGACGGGGCTTTTCCTCATTCCCCAACCACGGAGCAGATCATGATCACCAGATGGGATCTCATCACGAAAAAAGCTGAACTCAGCCCCGAAGAATTCAAGGCCTACTGGAACCAACAGCACGCCCCCGTCGTGCTCCGCTCCCAGGCACTGCGCCGCTACACCCAGAACTTCGTCACCGACTCCCAGCAGCGCGGCGTGGCCTTCCCCCGCGTGTCCGTCACGGCCGACGCCTTTGCGGAACTGTGGTACGACAACCTGCACGACATGAACGCCTCTCAGGCCGCCTACGGTGAAGACATCGCCGCCGATTACCGCAACTTCGCCTCCGACGTGAAGAGCCTCGTCACCGTGAAGTCTCTGGTGATTCCCATTGAAGACAAGCCCCTGCTCAAGCGCGTTTCCTTCATCAAGCGCAAGACCGGCATGACCTTCGAGCAGTTCAAGCACGAATGGTGGTATGTGCACGGCGACTTCGTGCGTCAGTTCAAGGGCGTGCGCGGCTACTGCCAGAGCCTCATCCTCGACCGCGTGGTGAACGGCAAGTCCGTCTCCTACGAAGAAGTGCCCTTCGACGGCATCGTCGAACTGTACTTTGATGATCTGGAAGGCCTGAGCAACGACTTCGCTTCCGAAGTCGGCCAGACCGCCCAGGCTCATGCCCGCACGTTCCTCGAAAACATTTCCACCTACATCGTGGAAAAGACGGACTGCCGCGGCTGATCCTTCAAACGTCAATGGCCGGAGAAGAGCACGGGGAACGTTTCGTTTTCCCGCGCTCTTCTCCCCGGTAGAAAAACGAACGGCCCCCCGGTCTGGAGCGATGTTCCGGGGGCTGGAAATCTGGAGTTTTTATGAAGCGTTGGCTGATCCTTCTCTTTGCAGGAATCATCGTTGCCGGTACGGCGTTCCTGAACATTTGGAGTATCCTGCAGAAGCCTCTGCTGGCCCTCTTCCCCGGCAGCACTCCCTCCGAAGTGGTCGTGGTCTACTCCCTCACCCTCGGCATGATGGGTCTCACCGCCCCCTTCGCCGGCCGGGCCATGGATAAATTCGGTCCCCGCATCGTGCTCATCGTGGGCTGCGTCATGTGGTGCGTGGGCGTGTATCTTACCGCCTTTGCCACGGAACTGTGGCACATCTATGTGACCTACTGCCTGCTCATCGGCGTGGGCGACGGTCTGCTGTACACCAACTGCGTGGTGAACACCGTCAAGTGGTTCCCCGACAGAAAGGCTCTGGCCGCCGGCGTCATCGCCACCTTCGGCGCCCTCGGACCCATGGTCTGGGCTCCTCTGGCCATGCAGTTCATGGAAGGCGCTGAAAACGTGCTCTCCATCTACACGAACTTCGGCATCATCTTCGTGTTCACCATGCTGCTGCTCGCCTTCTTCGTGGTTCCCCCGGCGGAAGGCTACAAGCCTGCCGGCTGGGATCCCTCCAAGGTGTCTGCCGGCAAGGGCGTCGCTCTTTCCAACAAGGGCATCGCCGGCATGGTGAAGGACCCCGTGTTCTACGCCGTCGTGCTCACCTTCATGTGCGGCACCGGTACCGGCGGCATGATGGTCGGTCACTCCGCCGCCATCGGCATCAACCAGATCGGCATGACTCCTGAAGTCGCCGCCTCCACCGTGAGCGTGTTCGCCCTCTGCAACGCGGCCGGCCGCATCATCCTCGGCTGGTGCTCCGACAACTTCGGCCGCTTCGTCACGCAGGGCGCCGTGTTCCTCGTGTACATCTTCGGCGCCTTCGTTCTGAACATCGCCACCACCACCCCCATGTTCATGATCGGCTGCGGCCTCATCGCTCTCGGCTGGGGCGGCACCTGGGCTTCCTATCCCGCCATCGTGTCCGAATTCTGGGGCCCCAAGAACCTCGGCGCTAACTACGGCCTGGTGTTCATCGGCGCCTCCATCGGCGGCTATGTCTATCCTAAGATCGCCGCCGTCGCCGTGGAAAGCACCGGTACCTACACCCTCGCCTACTTCTGCGCCATGGGCTTCGCTCTCTTCGGCATCCTGGTCGTCTACTGGATGGGCAGGCAGTTCAAGAAGCGTTCCGCCGCTCTGGCCCGCTGATCTTCCTGCACTGGGAGGAGAAGAACCCCCTTCTCCTCCCTGACGGCCCGTGCCTCCCCCGGGCCGTCACTTTTCCCCTTCCCCTTCCGCGGACGCTCCGCCGTCCGCACTTCTCCGGGAGCTTCCATGTCGCCAGCCCTCGCCAATTCCGTTCTTCAGCGTGCCATGCCCTGGCTGGCTCCCTGCTCCCTCATCTGCGGCCTGCTTTTCGGAGGTCCCCTGTCCTCCCTGACCTGGGCCGTCCCCTGGATCTTCGCCGTGATGACGTTCTCCTCCGGGCTTTCGCTCCGCCTGAGCGACCTCAAAAGAGTCGTCACCCATCCCTTCTTTCTCGTCATCCACCTTGTCATCCTCTACATTGCCCTGCCTGTCTGCACGTGGATCATCGCCGGTCTTCTCTTCGACGATCCGCTCATCATCATGGGCTTCGTCATCATATCTCTGGTGCCCGTGGGCTCCACCAGTCTGATATGGGTCGGCATCTACAAGGGCAACGTGGCGCTCGCGCTTGCCGTCATCGTCATCGACACCCTCATCGTTCCGTTCTTCATGCCGTTCATGCTGGGCATTCTGGCAGGCGCGGAAATAAGCATGGATCGTGTGGGCATCATGACCTCTCTCGCGCTCATGATCCTGCTGCCCACGCTGCTGGCCATCGTGGTGAACTCCTCCACGCAGGGCAGAGCTGCCAAGGTGCTCTCTCCCTGGCTCTCCCTGCTCTCCAAGATAGGCATCGTGTTTCTTCTGCTCATCAACGGCGGCGTGGCCTCGCCGTACTTCCATGATCCCGACTGGCAGTTCATCGGCATCGTGTTCTTCATCTTCTGCCTGTGCTGCTCGGGATATGTGACGACGTTCCTTGCCGGAAAACGTCTTTTCAGCAGAAGGGGCGACATCATGGCCTTCATGCTCAGCGGAGGCATACGCAACGTGGGGGCCGGCGCGGCCATCGCCATGCTGCACTTTCCGCCGCTCACCTGTCTGACCGTGGTCATAGGAATGATGTTCCAACAGATTCTCGGCTACAATGCCGGTCTGATTGCCGACAGGATTCTTCCTGCGGACCCGGAGGACGCTGCGGATGCATGATCGTTTCCGCGGGGAACGTCTCCGCCCCTCGGGCTTCCGATCGCGGTATCGGAGTTCCCCCCTGCAACACAGGAGAAAAAATATGCTCAAGCGTGGGCGGTATGCGATGGTCCAGGCCCTGCCATCATCACCGCAGGAACCATCATGACGGCCGGTACGGGCCTCCCAGCCCTGCCTGCTCATGCCGCTCATGTTCTCCCCGCTGCTGCAGTCTGCCGAGGCGATCTGTTCCGAAGTAAGCTTCGCCGGGATTCATGACATGGCTGGAACTCCGCCTTTTTCCTGCCCATTTTCCGGCATCGCGCCGCGGCTTGACTTCGGCCCCGACATGAGCAACACACAGAAGCTGACGCAACTTGCGGTCATGATGGCCATAACCCTGCAGACTTCCTTCCTGATCCGCCTTTCGGCACGGCGCTCCTCCTGGTGAAGGGCGTTGCGCCGGACAGCATAACCTTGCAGCATCTCCCTGTGGGCATCCCCCTTCGTGCTGCTGCAGCTTCCGGCTCTCGGCTGCGTCATACTGTTTCCGCAGCCCGTGCCACCGCGTCCGGCCATGCCGGAACAACAAATTCGCCCACCGGCACAACGATGAAAGGTCGCTCCGCCTTCATCGGGAACTCGCTGCCCGCGGTACGGTTTCCTCCGTACCGTGGGCAGACTTCCGGCAGACGACATTCGCAAAGGATTTGCTCATGCCACACAATCTCTGGAGTCCCGGTTTCATCGGCTCGGTATGTCTGAAGAACCGCATCATCCGTTCCGCCGTCAACGATGCGCAGGCCGATCCTTCGGGCGCCTGTACCCCCGTGCAGATAGCGCTGCTCAGAGATCTGGTGGCCCACGGCGTCGGCGCCGTCATCACCGGTCATATCTACGTGCACCGTTCGGGCATGGCCGGCAACAGGCAACTAGGTCTGGACAGGGATGAGCTCATTCCACAGCTGGCGCAGATGCCTCAGGCCGTGCACGAAGGCAACGGCGTGATCTTCGCGCAGCTCTCCCATGCCGGCAATCAGGCCGACACCTATCTCACGGGACTTCCGCCCACCGGTCCAAGCTCCGTCATTCCTCCCGGCGGGCACATCAGCTATCCCATGAGCGTCAACGACATCCGTACCATTGTGGAAGCCTTTGCCATGGCGGCGAAAAGAGCCAAGAAGGCCGGATTCGACGGCGTTCAGCTGCATGCGGCCCACGGCTACTGTCTGAGCGAATTTCTTTCTCCCGGCGTGAACAAGCGCACCGACGACTACGGCGGCAGCGTGCAGAAGCGGGCCCGCCTGCTGCTTGAAGTATGCCGGGCCGTCCGCGAGGAAGTCGGCCGGGACTATCCGCTTTTCATCAAGATCGACGGCGAGGACTTCCACGAGAACGGCTTGACCCGGGAAATGATGTGCGAGACAGTCCAGGCGCTGGATAAGGAAAACCTTCTGGACGCCGTGGAGGTAAGCGGCTTCTGGGGCCGGTTCAAGAGTCGCCATGACACCGTGGATTCCTCCAATCCCGGAACGGAAGCCTATGTGTACAGGGCTGCCCTCGACTTCAAGAAATGCTGCTCCCTGCCCCTCATTCTTGTGGGCGGCATACGTTCCCTGAACGCGGCCCGATCGCTGGTGGAACGCGATCATGTGGATTTCGTGGCCATGGCCAGGCCGTTCATCAAGGATCCCTGGCTGGTTCACACCTGGTGGACGCAGGAACAGGGCCAACCGGACAGACCGCAGAGCGAAAAGAGTGACGGATGACAGTGCTGACCAACGATGAAGACCAGTATCGCAGCGAGCTGCAGACCGAAGCCCTCGGCTTCTCCCGCGGCGCGCTGCGCAAGGAAATTCTGGATTCCTGGGAACGGAGCCGCATGAGAGGCGTAAAGCAGGATGCTCTGCCGCCCGCCGTGGATTCGCCCATGGCCGGACGGTGCCCGCAGAAGGTCTGCATTCCCTTTCTCGGCCCCGAATTTGCGGCCATCACCGAGTATCTGAAGGCCGTCGGCGCCGTGTACATGCTGCTCTATGACGACATGACCGTGTTCTGTACCGGCGGCGATCCGGCGCTGAGGAAAAAGCTGGCCGACATGCACCTGGATGTGGGGAGCAATCTCGGCGAAGCGGCGATCGGCACGGCGGCTCCGGCCCTCATTCAGAACGGGGCGGACGAGCGCTGGGTCATCGGCAGGGAACACTATCTCAGCTGCCTGCACGGTCTGGCCTCCTATGCGGCCAGAGCCGGAGAAAATTACTGCTCCTACATATTCTGCGCCTTTCTGCCGCCGGAGCTCTTCACGCGCGCCTTCATCGCGCTCGTCCGGCACGTCTATCAGGTGCACGCCCTTACCTCGCGCCTGCACAAGACCACGCTGGAACTCGGCCGGCAGCGGGAACTGTTCAACCAGCTCAAGGAAATTCACGAAAACGCCCTCATGCTGGTGGACTTCTCCCAGAAGATTCTCAGCGTGAACCAGCAGTTCGAGCAGCTCTTCGAGCTCAGTCTGGGAGATGTTCTGAACCATTCTCTGACGGAAATCTTCCCCGAGCTGGAAAGCATGGCCATCAGCCTCCAGACCGGCAAACGCATCGACTTTTCCGAGGTGAACTTCGAAGGCTATTCCTCCAGAAACAAGACCATCTACGTCAGCTGCACGCCCTGGAAGCAGAACGACATCGTCAACGGCATGGTGTTTGCCTTTACGAACAGTCTGCAGACAGCGGAGGCTCCTCAGCAGAAAACCCAAAAGGGACGACTGCGCGAAGGCTACACCTTCGACGGTCTCATCGGAAATTCGGACGCCTTCCGTGAAATCAAGGAAATGGCCCGCGGCATTGCCAACAGCAACAGCTCCATCATTCTCACCGGCGAAAGCGGCACCGGCAAGGAAGTCTTTGCCCAGGCCATCCACAACGAAAGCTCCCGCCGGGGAAACCCCTTCGTGGCCGTGAACTGCAGCGCCTTTCCCAAGGATCTCATCGGCAGCGAACTGTTCGGCTACGGCGACGGCGCCTTCACCGGCGCACGCAAGGGCGGCGCAATGGGCAAGTTCGAATTTGCCAACAAGGGGACGCTGTTCCTGGATGAAGTGGCGGAACTGCCTCTCGACGTTCAGGCCATACTGCTGCGCGTGCTGGAAGAAAGGGCCGTCACCAGAATAGGATCGAACACCACCATTCCGGTCGATGTGCGCATCATTGCCGCCACAAACAAGAATCTGCTGGAAATGGTGAAGGAGAACACCTTCCGTCTCGATCTATACTACCGGCTCAACGTCATATCTCTGGAACTGCCGCCGCTGCGTTCCCGCAAGGAAGACATTCCTCTGCTGGTCGACGCGTTCCTGCGCCACTTCAATTCCATGATGCACCGGCAGGTGACCACCTGTTCTCCGGAACTCATGGACATTCTCGTGCACGCGGAATGGCCCGGCAATATCCGGCAGCTGCGCAACACCATTGAATTCGGCGTCAACGTGGCCAAGGGCCATGTGCTCCAGGTCCGAGATCTTCCCCGGGAAGTCACGACCAACGCCAAGGAAAAAGCGCCGTCAAAGGACGTCGTCCGTCTCCCGCAGGTGACCAGCTTTGAAACCTGGGAACGCGACAGAATCTGGGAACTCCTGCAGAAGCACCGCGGCAACAAATCCAAGGTGGCCGAAGAAATGGGCATGTGCCGCGTCACCCTGTACAAGAAGCTGAGACGCTACGGATTATAACGCGCTCCGCACCCAACGCATCTCCCCGGAAGAGGGCAGCCCCCCCTGTCAACGCAGGACGGCCTGCCCTCTGTTTTTCACGAAAACACGCCGGAACCGTTGACATAATCTCACGCCCCTGCCAAAGCATTCTCAGCGATCGAAGGCCGGTCCGAACATACGCCGATTCTCCGGCCACCGGCCCTTTTCCGGTCTCAATCTTCCGGAAAAACAAAGCGACCGCGCAACGGTTTCCGGAGGGCTCTATGGGCTTCTTTCTCGCGCTGCTCTCTTCCGCCGCATTCGGCCTCATTCCCCTGTTCAGCCTGCCGCTGCTGCATGCGGGCATGTCGGCGGAATGCGTCCTGTTCTACCGCTTTCTCTTCGGAGCGCTCGCTCTTGCCGTCATTCTCGTGCTGCGCAATGAAAGATTCGCGGCTCCGGCGCGCGAACTCGGAAGGCTCGCGGTATTCAGCGTCATGTACGCGCTGGCGGCCCTGCTCATGTTCCGCGGTTTCGACTATCTGCCGAGCGGCGTTGCCTCCACGCTGCAGTTTCTCTACCCGCTCATGGTGATGATCATCATGGTCGTCTTTTTTCATGAAAAGCCGTCCTTCTTCACCGTGCTTTCCGTGCTTATGGCCATTGTCGGCGTCTTTCTGCTGAGCAGCGGCGAGGGAGAGGGCAGCATCAGCGCCAGGGGCATCCTTCTTCTGCTGCTTTCGGCCCTGTGCAACGCCGTCTACATCTGCGGTCTGCATGCGGCAAGAATACGCAGCATTTCCGGCCTCAGCATCACCTTCTGGGTACTGCTCTTCGGCATGGCGGCATCCCTCATCAACGCGCTCGCCTCCGGTTCCTTCCAGTGGCTGCACTCCTGGTCGGAGACAGCTCTGGCCGTTCTGCTGGCCGTGATCACCGCCGCGGTATCCAATCTGGCGCTCGTGCTCGCCATTCAGCGCATAGGCTCGACCATGACGGCCATACTCGGCGTCATGGAACCGGTCACGGCCGTGGCCGTCGGCATTCTCGTCTTCAACGAGCCGGCTACGGCCGGCGTTTTTGCCGGTGTCGCCGTCATCTGTGCCGCGGTTGTTCTGGTCATGGTCGGCCCTCTCATGGCGGAACGCCGGAAAAACAGAGGATGACAGGGGCTCATTCTCCCCGTTTTCTTTTTCGGCCTGCGCAGAAATTTTCCCCCATGCCTGTAAAAAACAGGCAAAAAACGCCACGGCAGGAAACATTTCCGCCACACAGGCCCATTTTTTCCCCGCTTCGTTACAGAAAAAGCCTCCACTTTGGGCCCGTGTTGCACTTTGTTAATACCGGCTCCGGCTTGTTACGAAACGAGGAAAAAGAGAAAGAGTTTGAAACGTGACACCGGGATGCGCTTTTTCTATATACTGGCCGTGTGGTCCACACTACCTCACCACTCTGACCAAAGAAAGGAATATACCATGTCCAGAAAGACCGTCATCGTTTCCCTCGTCGCCATGGCCTTTGCCGCCAGCATTCCCGTTGCCGCCATGGCCGATCCCGGTTTCCACGGCCGCTACAACCGCAACTACCAGCGCATGAACGACTGCCCCGCCATGCCCCGTCTGACCGACGAACAGAAGGCGCAGATGGACAAGCTCCATGAAGAACACTTTGCCGCCGTCAGGCCCCTGCGTGATTCCCTTGCGGCAAAGCACATGGAACTGAACGCCCTTTCCAGAAACCCCAACGTCGATCCCTCGGAACTTCGCCAGCTCACCGCCGACATCACCAAGCTGCGTACGCAGATTCGCGATGTCAACGACGACTTCGCCGGCAAGATGGAAAAGGCCGGTCTGCCCTGCCCCGGCTTCCGCAACTATGACGGCGGACGCGGCATGCACCATGCCGAAGGCTACGGCCGTCACGGACACGGCGGTTACGGCTGCGGCCGCTGATGCCTGACCATGCGGCAGCCTGTGCCGCCGCCGGATCCTCCGGCATCATTTCCTTTGAAAAAAGCATCCACCAGTAGAAAAGACGCTGCGCAGAAAACGCCCCTTGTGGCGGGGACGGAATCCGCGCGGCAGAACTCCCCCGAAACGACGCCGGAATACGACGACTGACGGCGCCGTTCACGACGACGATTCCTCCTGTATCCATAACGAAGGCCGACGGCACGCTGCTTCAGAGCGCTGCCGCCGGCCTTTTCCATGAAATCTTATGTATGAAGGACGAGCCGCAAAGCGGCCTCCGGCCGGAGAAAAGCCCGGAACCGGAGCCGTGCCGCGAAGCTATCCCGCATCGGATCATCGCAGGTCAGGAAACGTTGCCCCGACCTCGCGCCTCATCCGCCTTCAAAGCATTCAGGCCGCCCATGACGTAACGGATCATGGACGCTATCGTATCCTGAGGCTTCTCCATGAATCCCGGCAGAAGCAGCGACTGAATCTTTTCCGGAAAAAGTACCAGAGACAGACAGGGCATGAGCACCAGCGCCGTGGCGTGCCGTTCCTCTTCCGTGCCGGGCGTCAGCCCCGTGACTTCGCACACCAGTGAGCGGACGACCTGAAGCTTCGGCAGCACGCTCGCCACAAGCGGCTCCGGCAGACTGGAACAGGGCGAGGCCACTTCGCGCAGAAGAACGGGCAAGCCCCAAAGTTCCGGCGCGCGCAGAGCCGCGCGGACCGCGAGTTCCAGAAAAGCGCGCAGCTTGTCTTCCGGCGCTCCGCCGGATTCCATGACGGCATGAAGCTCCTCAAGGCTCACCAGCTGACGGTGAGCCTCCACCAGCACCTCTTCGTACAGGCCTTCCTTGCCGCCGAAATAATAGTTGATGGCCGCGCTGTTGACCCCGGCCTTCTCACATATTTCCCGGCTGGTGGACTTGGCGTAGCCGCGCTCGGCGAAAACCCGCCCTGCGGCTTCAAGCACCATGTTCCGAGTGGAAAGGCCGTCCCTGCGCGGAGAACTGTGTTTTCTCCGGCCATATGCTGCGAATGTTTCTTCCATCATGCAGGCAAGCGTACGTCCGCCAAGTTCAAATGTCAAATTCAAATATAAAATTGAACTTTATATTTGACTTAAGAAACAAAGCTCTCTACCCTGACCGCAAAGACATCGCTTCCTACTTCCCTGTACGCAGGAATCTCACCATGAAAAAGTTCATCGTTCTTCTTGTTCTTGTCGCTCTCGGCATCGGCGGCTGGTTCGCCTGGAGCCGCTTTCCCTCCGATCAGACCGGCAACGAGCTGAAGCTGTACGGCAACGTCGACATCCGTCAGGTATCTCTGGCCTTTGAACAGGGCGGACGCATTTCGGAACTGCTTGTGGAAGAAGGCGATCATGTACGGAAGGACCAGCTGCTCGCCCGTGTGGACGTGACGACGCTGGAACTTCAGGCCACCAGGCTCCGGGCGGACATTGCCGCGCAGGAACAGACGCTGCTCAAAATGAAGAACGGCAACAGACCCGAGGAAATTGCCCGGGCGGAAGCCGCCCTGCGCACGGCCGAAGCCTCGCTGGAGCAGGCACGCCGCAATGACGCCCGCATGGCCAGTCTCCGCCGCGCCAATTCCGTCAGTCAGCAGGAAAGAGAAAACGCCCAGACCGAGCTGCGTGTGGCGCAGGGCCAGCGGGACGAGGCCCTTCACGCCCTCGCCCTCCTGCGCGAAGGCTTCCGCGCCGAAGACATCGCCGTCGCCGCGGCTCAGCTTGAGGCGGCCAGAGCGTCTCTTGCCGTCATGCAGCATAACATTTCCCAGGGCAGTCTTTATGCGCCGACCGACGCCGTAATCAGCGCCCGTCTTCTCGAACCGGGCGACATGACCTCGTCCGCCACGCCGGTGCTTCAGCTTTCGCTGACCTCGCCCAAGTGGGTGCGCGCCTATGTGACGGAACCGCAGCTCGGCCGCATACGCTACGGCATGAAGGCCGACATTCTCACCGACTCCTTCCCCGAACCCGTGCCGGGACAGATAGGCTACATTTCGCCCACGGCGGAATTCACGCCCAAGAACGTGCAGACCGAAGATCTGCGCACCTCGCTGCTCTACGAAGTGCGCATCGTGGCCAATGATACGCAGGACCGCCTGCGCCTCGGCATGCCGGTAAGCGTGCTTGTCCATGAACATGAAACCGAAGGCAGCCATGTCGACTGACCGTATTCCGGCGGCTGCTCCCCTCTCCCGGGAAGCTTCTTCTCAGACGGACGTCATCCACGCCCGCGCTCTGACCCGTGTCTTTCAAACCAGAAACGGCACGATTACGGCGCTTTCCGGGCTGGATCTCGACGTTCCCGCCGGAACCATGACGGCGTTCGTGGGGCCGGACGGCGCGGGCAAGACCACCTTTCTGCGCATGATCTGCGGCCTTCTCGCCCCCACCTCCGGCACGCTCCATGTGCTCGGACGGGACGTGTCGCGCGAGGCGCAGCAGATACAGGACCGCATAAGCTACATGCCTCAGCGATTCGGCCTGTACGAAGATCTGAGCGTACAGGAAAATCTGGATCTCTACGCCGACCTGCACGGCGTGCCCCTGCCGGTAAGGCAGGAACGGTTCCGGCGCCTGCTGGACATGACCGACCTTGCCCGCTTCACCGCACGTCCGGCGGGAAAGCTGTCCGGCGGCATGAAGCAGAAGCTGGCGCTGGCCTGCACGCTGGTACGCTCGCCGGAGCTGCTTCTGCTGGACGAACCGTCCGTCGGCGTGGATCCGCTCTCCCGGCGCGAGCTGTGGGCCATCATCACAAAAATGGTGGAGGAAGAGCATCTTTCCGTCATCGTGAGCACGGCCTACATGGACGAAGCCGAGCGCTGCGACCACGTCATCGTCATTCACGAAGGGCGGATCCTCTCTCAGGGCAGTCCCGAAACTCTGCGTCGCCTCACGGCCGGACTCTGTCATGTCACGGACGTACCGGAAGGCATGAAGGCCAGACATCTTCAGGCCTGGCTGCTCGATCAGCCGTCCCTCATCATGGACGCCGTGCCCGAGGGAAGTCACGTGCGGCTGGTGCTGAGGCCCGAATCCGGAAAAGACGGCATACCGGCGGAACTTTTTACGCCTTCGCCCTCCGGCATGCACCTTGATTCATCCGCCTGCCGGGCCGTGACGCCCCGTCTCGAAGACAGCTTCATGTTTCTTCTCCGCCGCGGAGAAACGGCGGATCATGCCGCTGAACCGGCGACGCCTTCTTCCGCACACGAGGAGACTCCGCCCGCACAGGCCGCCGGAGTCGACGAAGAAAACGTCATCGAAGTGCGGGATCTCGTGCGCAAGTTCGGGGATTTCACCGCCGTGGCCAGCACCTCCTTCACCGTGAAGCGGGGGGAAGTCTTCGGGCTTCTCGGCCCGAACGGCGCGGGCAAGACCACCACGTTCCGTATGCTCTGCGGCCTTCTGCCCGCAACAAGCGGCTATCTGTGCGTTGCCGGAGAAAATCTGCGCAAGGCCGCCGCACAGGCGCGCACCCGCGTGGGCTACGTGTCGCAGAAGTTCTCTCTGTACGGCAACCTTTCCGTTCTGGAAAATCTGCATTTCTTCGGCGGAGTATACGGCCTCGGCCCCTTTGCCCTGCGCCGCCGCATCCGGGAGGTGCTGGAAGAGTTCGATCTTGCCGGGCATGAGCACGAGATGAGCGGCAATCTTCCCGGAGGCTTCAAGCAGCGTCTGTCCATGGCCGTGGGCATGCTGCACCGCCCGGAAATTCTCTTTCTGGACGAACCGACAAGCGGCATAGACCCCCTTGCCCGACGCCTGTTCTGGCGGCGCATCACGTCGCTGTCCGACGGAGGAACCACCGTCATCATCACCACGCATTTCATGGAAGAGGCCGAATACTGCGACAGAATGCTCATTCAGGATGCAGGCCGTGTGCTCGCGCTCGGCACGCCCGACGAAGTGCGTCGGCAGGGCGGAAACGCGCCGACCATGGAAGAAGCCTTCATCCGCATTGTGGAACGCTCCCGGGCATCCCGCCCGGACGCATCCTGAGAAGGGAGGAAACATGACCGGATTCTTCCGCCGCCTCCGCGCTCTCACGGTCAAGGAACTTCGTCAGATTTCCAGAGATCCGAGCAGCATCATGATCGGCATCGTGCTGCCCATCATTCTCATACTCATCTTCGGCTACGGTCTTTCGCTCGATGTGAAGAATGTTCCCATAGCCGTCGTGACGGAACATTCCACGCCCCTGGTGCGCGACGTGCTGGCCGGACTGAACGGTTCGGCCTACTTCTCGCCGCGTTACGTTCCCTCCATGCACGATGCCGAAGAGCTTCTGAAAAAGCGGGAGGTGGACGCCATTCTGCGCACCTCGGACGACTTCGACAGCCGTTTTGCGAAGGGCGACGCCAAGGTGCAGCTCATTCTGCATGGCGTGGATTCCACCACGGCCACGCTCATCGGCCAGTATACGAGCGCGCTGCTTTCCCTGCGCACGCAGACCTCGCTGGACAGGGGAGAGCTTTCCGCCGCCAAAGCAGGACTTCCGGGCGCCGCCGTGGTGCAGAGCCGCATCTGGTTCAACGAAGCGGCGGAAAGCACCTGGTATCTGGTGCCGGGGCTCATCGTCATCATCATGACTCTGGTGGGCGCCTTTCTTACCGCGCTCATCATGGCCCGGGAATGGGAGCGGGGCACGCTCGAATCGCTGTTCGTCTCCCCCGTCGGACGGGCGGAAATTCTGCTTTCCAAGATCATTCCCTACTTTCTGCTGGGCACGGCGGGCCTTCTGCTCTGCCTTGCCGCCTCGCGCTGGCTCTTTCATGTGCCCATGCGCGGAAGTCTTCTGCTGTTCCTGCTCTGTTCCTCGCTGTACCTCATCGTGGCTCTGGGCATGGGGCTGGCCATATCGTCCGTCACGCGCAGCCAGTTTCTCTCCTGTCAGATCGCCCTTGTAGTCAGCTTTCTGCCCGCGGTCATTCTTTCCGGATTTCTGTTCGATCTGCGCAGCGTACCCCTTGCCGCCCGCATCGTAGGCAACATTCTGCCCGCCACCTATTATATGGAAATTCTGAAAACCCTCTTTCTTGCCGGCAACAATCCCGTCATCCTTCTGCGCGACTGTGCGGCCCTGCTTGTCTATGCCGTTCTTTTCATGGGCATCGCCATCCGCTTCACCCGCAAGAACCTGGACTGAGCCATGTCTGTTCTGCTTTTCTTCCGAAGACTGCGCAGCCTCTGCCTCAAGGAGCTGCTCATCATTTTCAAGGATCCGGCCAACCGTCTGGTTCTGATCATTCCCGTGGTCATCCAGTCCTTCATCTTCGGCTATGCCGCCACCTATGATCTCAACGTCATTCCCTATGTGATCTGCGATCAGAGCCGCAGCTCCCTCTCCCGCGATCTCACGGCCCGGCTCGACGGCTCGGGCAAATTCCTGAGACAGGCCACGCTCGCCAGTACGGCCGAAGCCGAAGAGTGGATCTACGACGGCAAGGCGCTGCTCGCCGTCCAGATAGGGAGTGATTTCGACGACCGCCTTCTCTCAGGACAGAACGCCGACGTGCAGATCATTCTCGACGGGCGCAATTCCACCACGGCCTCCATTGCTCAGGGCTACGTTTCGCAGATCGTGGAAGGCTGGAACGCCTCCCGAGGCCGGAAGTCTCCGGTGAATCTCGTCATACGGGCATGGTTCAACCCGCAGCTTGAAACCCGCTGGAACATCATGCCCGGCATGCTCGGCTCGCTCAGCATCATACAGATCATGCTGCTCGCCGCTCTTTCCGTGGCCCGCGAGCGGGAACAGGGCACCTTTGACCAGATGCTGGTCACTCCGCTCTCCCCCTGGGAAATTCTCATAGGCAAGGCCATTCCGCCCGTGGTGGTGGGCCTTGCGCAGGCCTCGCTCGTGCTTCTGGTGTGTCTGTTCTGGTTCGACATTCCCTTTGCGGGCAGCTTTGCCGATCTCTATATCGCGCTCGGCGTCTTCACCCTGAGCTGCGCCGGGCTCGGTCTGTGCATCTCCGCCGTTTCCCTGAACATGCAGCAGGCGCTCGTCTACTGCTTCGTGGTGCTGCTTCCCATGGTTCTGCTCTCGGGCCTCGCCACTCCCGTCAGCGCCATGCCCGAAGCCCTGCAGATCGCCACCTATGCCAATCCCCTGCGCTTTGCGCTGGTGTGCATCCGCAGCGTCTACCTCGAAGGCGCCACGCTCGCCGACATCGCGCCGAACTTCGTTCCCATGCTGGCCGTCGCCGCCGTCACGCTGCCTCTGGCCGGATGGCTGTTCAGAAACCGCCTGAGCTGAGGGCTCAGAAAAACACCACGCCGGGAAACGGCCATAAAAAAAGCTCTCCCCCTGAGGAGAGAGCCTGAAACGTCGGCGCGCCGGCTAGCGCAGGCTGGCCATGTGATTGCACGGCCCATGCCCTTTGCCCGGGGCAAAGCTGTGCCTGAGCGCGAGATTGAGAAATTCCTGAGCTCTGGTGACGGCTACACGCAGAGGCATGCCGAGCGCAAGCTGCGCGGCTATGCCCGCCGAAAGCGTGCATCCCGTGCCGTGGCTGTTCTGCGTATCCACATGCGGCTGACGCAGCGCCACAGGTTCACAGCCCTTTTCCAGAAGCCAGTCGGTCACGAACACGGGACTGCCCTCGCAGTGGCCGCCCTTCATGAGCACGGCCTTCGCTCCCATGTCCAGCAGTCTGGTTCCGGCCTCGATGATGTCGTCCTCGGTGCGGATCGTCATGCCGGCAAAGCATTCCGCCTCCGGCTTGTTGGGCGTGAAGAGCGCGGCGCGGGGCATAAGACGATCACGCAGCGTAGCGATGCCATCTTCTTCCATAAGCTTGTGGCCGCTCGTGCTCACGCATACCGGATCCACCACCAGAGGAAAGCTCTGCCCGTCCAGAATGTCGGCCACGGCGTTGATGATGCCGGAATTGAACATCATGCCGGTTTTGGCGGCATGTACCGGAAAACCGTCCAGAACGGTCGTAAGCTGAAGCGCCACAAAGGCCGGATCGGGCGCATGAATGCCCGTCACGCCGAGACCGTTCTGCGCGGTCAGGGCCGTGATCACGCTCATGCCGAACGTGCCCATCATGGTCATGGTTTTCAGATCGGCCTGTATGCCCGCTCCTCCGCCGGAATCGGATCCGGCAATGGTAAGTACGTTCGGCGGCTGCTGCATGATACTCTCCTCGGCCTGTTTTTCTCTTTGAAATGCACACAAAAGCCTTGCACCGTCAAGCTTTTGCACCTCGGACGGCCTAAAGTTCTTGATGGAACGCCTTTTTTTGGGTAAAAGGGAACCTAATTTTACTTTTTCCCGAAAGGAGTCCGTGGATGCACCGTTTCAAGTTTATTTCCGCTCTCCTTCTGGCGATGCTGCTCGTGCCCAGCTTCTGCCTCGCCGAAGGTCATTTCCAGCTTCCCAATGATCTCTCCATCATGTGGATCGTTCCCTTCGTCTGTATGCTGCTTTCCATCGCCATCTGTCCTCTGGTGGTTCCCCATTTCTGGGAGCATCATTTCGGCAAGGTAGCCGGATTCTGGGGCCTGGCCTTCCTTATTCCCTGCGCTCTCACCTTCGGTTTCGGCAACGCCTTCTTCCTTGCCGCCGAGAGCATTCTGCTTGAATATGTGCCCTTCATTCTGCTGCTGCTCGCCCTGTTTACCGTGGCCGGCGGCATCCGCCTCAAAGGTACTCTCGTAGGTACCCCCATCGTGAATACCGCCATTCTGGCCGTGGGTACCGTGCTGGCCAGCTGGATGGGCACCACCGGCGCGGCCATGCTGCTCATCCGTCCGCTGCTGCGCGCCAACGCCCACCGCAAATACCGTGTGCATCAGGTCGTCTTCTTCATCTTCCTCGTGGCCAACATCGGCGGCTCCCTTTCTCCTCTCGGTGACCCGCCCCTGTTCCTTGGCTTCCTCAAGGGCGTGAGCTTCTTCTGGACCACCGTTCATCTGTTCGTGAAGACGCTGCTTGCCTCCGTCATCCTGCTCGTGCTCTACTTCGTCATCGACACCGTGCTCTTCAAGAAGGAAGGCAGCCCGGTTCCCGCCGATGCCGTCGGCTCCAAGGAAAAGCTCGGCTTCGAAGGCTGCATCAACTTCGTGTTCCTCGCCTGCATCGTGGCCAACACCCTCATCTCCGGTCAGTGGACCGGCCCGACCTTCCACATCTTCGGCGTTCCCATGGAACTGCAGAACGTCGTGCGCGACCTGCTGTACATCGTGATCGCCGTGGCTTCCTGGAAGACCACCGACATGGGCTGCCGTACCCGCAACAACTTCACCTGGGCTCCCATTGAAGAAGTGGCCAAGCTCTTCATCGGCATCTTCCTCAGCATGATTCCCGCCATCGCCATCCTCAAGGCCGGTTCCGACGGCGCCCTTGCCGCCGTGGTGAACCTGACCACCGACGCCGAAGGCCATCATGTGACCTCCATGTTCTTCTGGATGACCGGTCTGCTGTCCTCCTTCCTGGACAACGCCCCGACCTACCTCGTGTTCTTCAACACCGCCGGCGGCAATGCCGCTCAGCTCATGGCCGACGGCGAAGTGCTGGCCGCCATCTCCGCCGGTGCCGTGTTCATGGGCGCCAATACCTATATCGGTAACGCCCCGAACTTCATGGTGAAGGCCATCTCTGAAGAACAGGGCGTCAAGATGCCCAGCTTCTTCGGCTACATGGCATGGTCCGTCGGTATTCTCTGCCCGCTCTTCGCCCTGATCACCTTCCTGTTCTTCATGTAGGCCATCAGGCTGAACGCCTTTCAAGGGGTCGCGCCTTCCGGGGCGCGGCCCTTTTTTGTTCCCCGGCGCAGGGAACGTGCCCTGCTGGTAGCAGTAAAAGAAAGAGAGGGAGGGAGAGAGATCCCAGCCGCGCCCAAGCGCGCATGCTCTCCTGCCCTCGATGTCGGTATCCCCGACGACATGCCTGCCCCCCATCCTCCGCAGTCTCAGCAGGTTCTCCCCCTCTGTCTGCAGGCCTGTGTTCTGCCGCCCTCAAGACCAAAAGTGACGAAAAGCGGGACTACCGCGGTCATTCACTCATCATCAAAACCATGACGCGCCTGTGGCAAGTCCATCCCGCAGCTGCGGCATGTTCTCTCCGATTTCTTACCGCCGGTGCCGCCTCCTCGCCCCTCCTGCTTTTCCGAAGACGTGCGTCCATCCTTTTGCCGACAGGAATTCTGCAAAGGAATCCCGTCAGGACGACAAACACATAGTCCCCCGAAGCCAAGAAGCTGCCCCTTCCCGACTCGAAGAAGCCCCGGCTCCGGGCGGACATGAACGCAGAAAGGCCCTCTTTTCCGAAAAGAAAAGAGGGCCTTTCTGAGAAATTTCCCGAACGTCGGACTTACGCTTCAGGATCGAAGTCTTCAGGGAAGTCGGCGTTGGTGTACACGTTCTGCACGTCGTCCAGCTCTTCCAGAGCATCGGTGAGACGCACCAGCTTCTTGGCGGTTTCCGCGTCCACGGGAACGAGCATGCGGGGCACCATGGCAAGCTGAGCTTCCATCATTTCCACGCTCTGACCTTCCAGCGCTTCGCGCACGGTGTTGAAGTCGGACATGGAAGTACGCACTTCCCAGGTGTCGTCGTTGTCCTGCACGTCGTCGGCACCGGCTTCGAGCACCATGTTCATCACGGTTTCCTCGTCGGCATACTTTTCCTTATCCAGGGTGATGACGCCCATGCGATCGAACTGGAAGGCCACGGAGCCGCTTTCGCCCATGGTTCCGCCGTACTTGGTGAACACGTGGCGAACTTCGGCCACGGTACGGTTCTTGTTGTCGGTAGCAGTTTCCACAATGATGGCCACGCCGCCGTTGCCGTAGCCTTCGTACATGATTTCGCTCAGATCGCCGCCCGCATCCTGACCGGTACCCTTGCGGATGGCGGCCTCGATCTTATCCTTGGGCAGGTTCACGGCCTTGGCGGCAGCAATGGCGGAACGAAGACGGGCATTGCCGGCAGGGTCCCCACCGCTCTTGGCGGCGATGATGATTTCCTTGGCGGCCTTGGTGAATGCCTTGCCTCGCTTGGCGTCCTGAGCACCCTTGCGAAGTCTGATGTTTGCCCATTTGTTATGTCCCGACATGTATGCCTCCGAACAAAAAAGTGTTTACCCCTGCTGAACAGGGCCTTTGAATCCCATGCCGACTTCAAATATTTCCTTGCTCTCGGCGCGGGAACTCTTGGGTTTGAATGTTTTTACCGTGGCGAAACGCGCACGCAGAGCCTTTGCCAGCTCCTGAAAATCAGGTCCCATGAAAATCTTGGCGATGAAGCCTCCGCCCGGCTTGAGATAGCGGTCCGCCACCTCCACGGCCTCCAGACACAGTTCCAGAGAGCGCGCCTGATCGGTGAACTTCGTTCCGGTGGTACGCGGAGCCATGTCGCTGATGACCATGTCGAAAGGCCCCTTCTCCTCGAGAAGCGCCTCGAACTCCGGCGTACGCTCGAATACGTTTTCCTGCAGGAACGTCACGTTCGAAGGAAACACCGTATCCGTGCTCTGCAGATCGCAGGAAAGCACCAGGCCCTTCTGGCCCACACGCTCCGCGGCGTACAAAGACCAGGAGCCGGGAGCAGCGCCCAGATCAAGCACCTTCATGCCGGGCTTGAAAAGGCGGAAAGCCCTGTCCATCTCCTTCAGCTTATATACGGAGCGGGCAGGGTAATGTTCCTCTTTGGCCTTGAGAAAATAATAATCGCGATATACTTTCATGGCAGCTCGGGACTGTGTATCGTATTTCCTGACGATCGCCAAGAGAAATTCAGGCGGGAATTTTTTGCGGGAAATTTTATATCACAAACCTTTTTACTTTTCCAGTCATTAATAGGGAGATTCCCCGGGCGCCCGAACGCCACCCTTCCTTTCTCATCGTCAGGCCGGATTTTCCCTCTCTGCCTGCTTCCCCCTGAAATTTGAACTTGACTTCTTATCAAGAATAATTATTATTTATTCGCCGTCGGGAGGAAGACTCCCGACAACTTAACGCCACTATCATCAGGAGAACCATCATGCCTGCAAGATTTGAAGTATATCAGTGCAAACATTGCGGAAATATTGTTGAAGTGCTGCACGGCGGCGCTGCTCCCCTCGTCTGCTGCGGCGAGCCCATGAAGCTCCTGCGCGAAGGCTCCACCGACGGCGCGAGCGAAAAGCACGTTCCCGTCATTGAAAAGACCGAAAACGGCTACAAGGTGAAGGTCGGCTCCGCCGCCCATCCCATGGCCGAAGACCATTACATCGAATGGATCGAACTGCTGGCCGACGGCGTTTCCCACATCGCCTTCCTCAACCCCGGCGATGCTCCCGAAGCTGAATTCTGCGTGAAGGCCGACAAGGTTACCGCCCGCGAATTCTGCAACAAGCACGGCCTGTGGAAGGCCGAATTCCAGGGCTAGTCATGAAGAAGTACGTCTGCAACGTCTGCGGTTACGAATACGATCCCGCCAAGGGTGATCCCGATTCCGGCATCGCTCCCGGCACCGCCTTTGAAGACATCCCCGAAGACTGGGTCTGCCCCGTCTGCGGCGCTTCCAAGGCCGACTTCGAGGCCGTTGAGGAAGAAGCCCCCAAGGGTGAAAGCGATATGGCCATGTGGCAGTGCCAGGTAGGCAACTGCGGCTATATCTACCGTCCGGAAAAGGGCGACCGCAAGGGCAAGATTCCCGCCGGAACCGCCTTCGAGGACCTGCCCGACGACTGGCACTGCCCCGTCTGCGGCGCAAGCAAAAAAATGTTCAAGAAGCTCGCCTAGCGGGCGGAGAGAAAACACATGGTCCACTGCAAGACTTCCGCGTCTTCCTGCTCCGAACAGATCATGCTCGGAACCGGAGTGAAATTCGAACGCATACGCCGCATCACCGGCTATCTTGTAGGAACGCTCGACCGCTTCAACGACGGCAAGCGCGCGGAAGAACACGACCGGGTCAAACACTGCAACATGGAAAACTGGCGCTGAGCCGCTTCCCAAGGAGACCATCTCATGGAAAAGTACATCTGCAACGTCTGCGGTTACGAATATGATCCCGCCAAGGGCGACCCCGATTCCGGCATCGCTCCCGGCACCGCCTTTGAAGACATCCCCGAAGACTGGGTCTGCCCCGTCTGCGGCGCTTCCAAGGCCGACTTTGAAGCCGCGTAAGAAAAGACAAGCGTAGTCGCGGGCAGCCTTCTTCGGAAGGCTTCCCGCTTTTTTTGTTTTACCCCGCCGAGGAAATCATGAGACCTGTTGAACTGAAAAAGGACATCTACTGGGTCGGATCCGTCGACTTCGACATCCGCAACTTCCATCACTACAGCCGCTCTCCCGAGGGCAGCACCTACAACGCCTATCTCGTGTGCGACGAGAAGAAGGTGCTTTTCGATACCGTGAACGCCCACAGCTTCGACGAGCTGGTGAAGCACATTTCCGAAATCACCGATCCGGAAAGCATCGACTACATCGTGTGCAACCATCTCGAACAGGATCATTCCGGCGCTCTTCCCCGCATCGTGAAGCTGTGCAAGCCCGAAAAGATCTTCTGCTCCCCCATGGGCTACAAGTCCATGACCAACATTTATAATACCGAAGGATGGCCCATCGAGATCGTCAAGGACGGCGACCGCCTGAACATCGGCAAGCGCAACATCACCTTCCTTGAAACCCGCATGCTGCACTGGCCCGACAGCATGGTCTCCTACCTGGAAGAAGACCGCGTGCTCTTCAGCAACGACGCCTTCGGTCAGAACATCGCCAGCTCCTTCCGCTTCGCCGACGAGTGCGACCGCACCACGCTTTATGACTCCATGAAGCGCTACTACTACAACATCGTGCTGCCCTACTCTCCGCAGGTGCTCAAGACTCTGAAGCGTGTGACCGATCTCGGCCTCGTCTTCGACGTCATCGCTCCCGACCACGGCCTCATCTTCCGCACGCCCGAAGACGTGAAGTTCGTCATCGACTCCTATCAGGCCTTTGCCGAACAGAAGCCTCAGCTGCGTGCCGTGATCGCCTATGAAAGCATGTGGAACGGCACGGCCAAGATGGCCGAAGCCGTGGCCGACGGTCTGGAAGCCGAAAACGTGCCCTACGTGCTCGTGAACCTGCAGAACAGCCACTGCAGCGACGTGATGACCGAACTTGCTGACAGCGGCGCGCTCATTCTCGGTTCCGCCACGCGCAACAACATGCCCATGGTGAACATGATGGCCTGCCTCGCTCATGTGAAGGGACTGCGTCCGCAGAACCTCGTGGGCGCCACCTTCGGCACCTACGGCTGGTCCGGCGAAGCCCCCAAGATGATGGCCGACGCCCTTGCCGAAATGAAGGTCGAACTCGTGGGCGAACCGCTCAAGTGCTATTTCAATCCCAAGAAGGAAGACCTTGAGAAGTGCCGCGAACTCGGCGCCGCCGTGGCCCGCACCCTCAAGGAAAAGTGCGGAGCCTAATCTCCGGATCTTCTAACGTCCGGCGGGCGTCTCCCCTGAGAGGCGCCCTGCCGGGCGACATGGCCGATTACGGCAGAGACTCGTCCCTTCGACGCACAGACGAGCACCAAGGAGCTATCTATGGATCTCATCCTCCTCTCCCGCCTTCAGTTCGCCATGACCGTCTTCTTCCACTTCATCTTCGTGCCGCTCACGCTGGGCCTTTCCGTGCTGCTCGCCATCATGGAAACCCTCTATGTGCGCACGGGAGATGAAGACTACAAGAGGATGGTCAAATTCTGGGGCAAACTCTTCCTCATCAACTTCGTGCTTGGCGTGGTGACGGGCATCACGCTCGAATTCCAGTTCGGCACCAACTGGTCCCGCTATTCCTCCTACGTCGGCGACATTTTCGGCTCTCTGCTGGCCATTGAAGCCACCGTGGCCTTCTTCCTCGAATCCACGTTCGTGGCCGTGTGGACCTTCGGCTGGGAACGCGTGAGCAAGAAGGTGCACTGCTTCGCCATCTGGATGGTGGCCATTGCCGGCAACATTTCCGCGCTGTGGATCATCCTTGCCAACGGCTTCATGCAGCATCCCGTAGGCTACGTCATCCGCAACGGACGCGCGGAACTCGACGACTTCTTCGCCGTGGTCACCAACCCCTATGCCTGGGGAGAATATTTCCACACCGTTTCCTCCGCCTGGATGCTGGGCGGCTTCTTCGTGCTGGGCGTGGCCGCATGGCACCTTGCCCGCAAGAATGAAGTCTCCCTGTTCACCAAGGCCGTGCGCGTCGCCGCGCCCTTCACGCTCATCATGGCTCTGCTCGTCGGCCTTGCCGGTCATCAGCAGGGCATGAACGTGGCCGAATACCAGCCCGCCAAGATGGCGGCCATGGAATCCCACTGGACCACCCAGACCAGAGCTCCCATGTATCTCCTGGCCTGGCCCGATCAGGAAAACGGCCGCAATGCCATTGAAGCTCTGCCCATTCCCGGCCTCATGAGCTTCATCGCCTTCAACGACATCAACGCCGAGGTCAAGGGTCTCAGCGACTTCGCGCCCGAAGACATTCCTCCGGTTCTGCCCACCTTCCTGTCCTTCCGCCTCATGGTGGCCCTGGGCTGCCTGTTCATCGCCGTGGCCGCCTGGGCCTGGTGGCGCCGCAAGGACATCGCCGCCGACACCCGTCTGGCGAAGATCCTGCCCTGGATGATTCCGCTGCCCTACATCACCATCATGCTCGGCTGGACCGTGGCGGAAATGGGTCGCCAGCCCTGGATCGTCTACAACCTCATGCGCACTTCGGACGCCGTTTCCCCCGTGCCCACGAGTTCCGTTCTGATTTCCGTCCTCGCCTTCCTTGTCATCTACACGCTGCTCGGACTCATCGACATCTGGCTGCTGTATACCAACTCCCGCAAGGGGCCCGAACCTGTCAAAGCCGCTGAGGAGGCGTAAATGGAAACGATCTGGTTCTTCCTCTGGACGCTTTTGTGGGCCGTGTACTTCATTCTCGACGGCTTCGACCTCGGCATGGGCACCCTCATGCCCTTCGTGGCCTCCAACGACCATGAACGCCGCGTCATATACAACGCCCAGGGCCCCTACTGGGACGGCAACGAAGTATGGCTCATCACGGCCGGCGGCGTGACCTTCGCCGCCTTCCCCAACGCCTATGCCGTCATGTTCAGCGCCCTGTACGCGCCCCTGCTCATCCTGCTCTTCTGCCTGATCTTCCGCGCCGTGGCCTTCGAGTTCCGCGGCAAGGGCGATTCCTGCACCTGGATCTTCAGCTGGGACGTATGCATGACCCTCGGCAGCTTCCTGCCCGCTCTTCTGCTCGGCGTGGCCTTCGCCAACCTCTTCATGGGCATCCCCATTGATGCGGACGGCGTGTACCACGGCAACATTCTGAAGCTCCTCAACCCCTACGGTCTCGCCGGCGGCGTGCTCTTCGTGATCATGTTCTGCTACCACGGCGCCCTCTGGCTGGAGCTGAAGTCCGAAGGCAACCTGCAGGCCAAGGCCTTCCGCGCCGCCCGTGCGCTCTGGCCCGTGCTGCTGTCCCTCGTGCTGCTCTTCCTCGCCCTGACCGCCCACTACACCGAAAGCTTCGAGCGCCTCGCCCAGCATCCCGCTGCCTACGCCGCGCTTGCTCTTGCCGTCATCGGTCTTGTGGCCAGCCGTCTCGCCATCTGCAGCAGCACGCTCGTCGCCTGGCTGTGCAGCGCCCTGTTCATTCTCGGCCTCACCTTCTTCGGCGTGTTCGGCATGTATCCCGGCATCATTCTTTCCAGCATTGATCCGGCCTACAGCATCACCGTGTTCAACGCCGCCTCCAGCCCCCTCACCCTGAAGATCATGCTCACCGTCACGCTCTGCGCCGTGCCCGTGGTTCTGCTCTATCAGGCCTGGGTTTACTGGACCTTCGCCCATAAGGTGACGAAGGAAGTGCTCAAGGACGAACACTCCTACTAATCGACCCTATCCGCCTCTTTGAAGGCCTGCGCGAGGCAGAACGCCACGCGCAGGCCTTTTTTTGCGTCTTGTTTCCTCCGCTTCCCGCCGCCAGCGCAACAGCTCCGCCTTCGGCATACGGCGGCAGACAAAGCCGGATCCGCCATAAAAAAATAAAGGAATCCGCACTCTCCCCGTTTCCGGCCTTGCCAAGTCGGAACAAAAGGTTATCGTATAAGGAAACAGCCCTTCCGGCACTCCATGCAAAACGAGGACACCATGCCGCCATCCAGTGAAGACGCGCCCAGGCCGAACCTTCAGGTCGCCGCCAGAGTGGAGGAGCTTCTGCGGGAACAGCTTGAAGAAATGGGAGTGAATCCCCGCAAGCTCGCCCCCGAAGAAATCGCCGCCAACATGACCTGTCATATCGCGCCCGACAACAGTATGACCTACCTGTGGAAAAACGAGCCGATTCTCCACGTCACGCCCGAAAAACGCGAGCACGACGGAGAATCCTCCGTGCTCTGGCGCATGTTCACCAGAGACGATATGCCCTCCGACACCTCCGAGGTATCCCATGAACATTCTTGAAACCATAGGACACACGCCGCTTATTTTTCTGGATACCCTTTCCGCAGACCTGCCGGCGAAGATTCATGTCAAATATGAAGCCCGCAATCCCGGCGGCTCCATCAAGGACAGAGCGGCATACGGCTACATCAGCGCGGCTCTTGAAAGCGGCGCTCTTGCGCCCGGAGGCACCGTTGTGGAAGCCACCAGCGGCAACCTCGGCATCGGCCTTGCCGTGATCTGCGCCAAGAAGGGACTCAGACTCATGCTGGCCATTCCCGCCTCCGCCAGCCAGGAACGCATCGCGCTTTTGCGCGCTCTCGGCGCAGAAGTGCTGCTCACGCCTGCGGCACGCGGCATGCAGGGCGCCCAGGACAAGGTCGACGAGCTTCTGCGCACCCTTCCCGGCGCATTCCGTCCCGATCAGTTCGGGAATCCCGTAGGTCCGCAGGTGCACTACGAAACGACCGGCGCGGAAATTCTGGAAGACTGCCGGAAGGAAGGCTTTGCTCCGGCCGCATTCGTGGCGGGCGTAGGTTCCGGCGCCACGCTCATGGGCGTGAGCCGCAGACTCAAGGAAGCCGATCCTTCCATCCGCTGCTTTGCCGTGGAGCCTGAGGAATCTCCCGTGCTCTCCAAGGGCCGCAGCGGTGCCCACGGCATACAGGGCATCGGGGCGAACTTCGTTCCTTCCGTCTTCGACCGCGACATCATCGACGGCATTCTCACGGTCAGCACCGAAGAAGCCATGAAAACGGCCCGCGACCTCATGGCCAGAGAAGCCATGAGCTGCGGCATCACTTCCGGCGCCAACGTGAAGGCCGCCGTGATGCTGGCCATGCAGCCGGAATTTGCGGGCAAACACATCGTCACCGTCGCGCCCGACACCGGCGAGCGCTATCTTTCCACTCCTCTCTTTTCCAAGGACTGATCTTCCATGACTCCCTGCTGCCCCTCCCCCGACCAGGAACTGGCCCTCTCCCGCATGCGCGAACTCGACGAGGTGACCGACGCGCTCTGCCGCCCCGAGTCCCTCTCCAGAGTGCTCAACGCCAAGGACTGCGCCACGCCTCTTCCCTCTCAGGAAACGCTGAAGGAAGTGATGGAACGCCTCAAGGCCGTGCTTTTCCCCGGCTACTTCGGGCCTTCCCAGGTGCACCGCGAGTCGCTGCGCTATCACATCGCCGCCAATCTCGATTCCATCTTCCGCCTGCTCAGCGAGCAGATCCGCCGCGGCGGCTGCTTTGCCTGCGCCGACTATGTGAACGACTGCCGCGGCTGCGACGTGGCCTCCAAGGAAATGGCCATGAAGTTCATGCAGCGTATTCCCGCCATCCGTGAAATGCTCGCCGGAGACGCCCGCGCCGCCTACGAGGGCGATCCCGCCGCCACGAGCCCGGGGGAAACGGTGTTCTGCTACCCCTCCATGCTCACCATGATCCATCACCGCATCGCCCACGAGCTGTACGAGCTTCATGTGCCCATCATTCCGCGCATCATCGCGGAAATGGCTCACTCCCGCACGGGCATCGACATTCATCCCGGCGCTCAGATCGGCGAAAACTTCTTCATTGATCACGGCACGGGCGTGGTCATCGGTGAAACCTGCATCATCGGCAAGGGCTGCCGCCTCTATCAGGGCGTGACGCTGGGCGCGCTCTCCTTCTCCAAGAACGCCGACGGCACGCTGGTCAAGGGCATTCCCCGCCATCCCATTCTGGAAGACAACGTCACCGTGTACGCCGGAGCCTCCATCCTCGGCCGCATCACCATCGGCAAGGGTTCGGTCATCGGCGGCAACGTCTGGCTCACGCACAGCGTGCCGGAAGGCAGCCGCATCGTGCAGAGCGGCCCCAAGGCCAAGCCCGGCGAAGCTCTTACCGGCAAAAACGACAAGAAGCAGGCCGACACGGCGGAAAAGAAGAACGCCTGATCGCTTTTCCCGTCAAACTGCGGCCTGGGAGGCTCATTTTCCGCCCTGCCGCAGAACCGCCGCGCCCATGCGGAAGCCACCTATCTGAAAAAAGCGCCTTCGGGCGCTTTTTCATTATTCTTTCTGCCATGATGCCGTCACATTGCCCGGGCATACTGCCCCGGAAAAGGAGCGTTCCATGACAGCATCAGCAAAACTTCGCGTTGCCGTTGCCGGCGGCGGGAGTTGGGGATCGGCGCTGGCCCATGTTCTGGCCACGGCCGGACACGACGTGACCCTCGTTCTCAGGGATGAATCCGTAGCCCGCGCCGTGGAAGAACGGCACGAAAATCCGCGCTACCTTCCCGGCAGGCGTCTGCACGAAGGCGTCAAAGCCTCCACCTCTTCCGAAACGCTGAAGGACTGCGACGTTCTGGTGCTGGCCGTGCCCTGTCAGCATCAGCGCCTCTGGCTGCGCGATGCAAAGCCCTTCATCGCGGAGAAAGCCGTTATCGTGAACGCCTCCAAGGGGCTGGAAACCGGCAGCTGCCTGCCCATGAGTAAAGTGGCCGCGGAAGAACTTTCTCTCGCTCCGTCACGCTATGCCGTATTATCCGGACCTTCCTTTGCCGCAGAAGTCGTGGACGGTCAGCCCACGGCCGTGGTGCTCGGCTGCGAGGACGAAAAGGTGGGCGCCCGGCTCAGAAGCATTTTTTCCACGCCCTTCTTCCGCTGTTACTCCAGCACCGACGTCACGGGCGTGGAAACGGGCGGCGCGCTCAAGAACGTCATGGCCATCGCCGCCGGCGTATGCGACGGGCTGGGCTTCGGATCCAATGCCAGAGCTGCACTCATCACGAGAGGTCTTGCTGAGCTCAGCCGTCTCGGCACGGCCATGGGCGCGCGGCCTCTCACCTTCATGGGACTCTCCGGACTGGGCGATCTCGTGCTTACCTGCACGGGCGGCCTTTCCCGCAACAGGCAGGTAGGACTCAGACTCGGCAAGGGAGAACGACTGGACGATATCGTCGCGTCTCTGGGCATGGTGGCCGAAGGCGTGAAAACCGCCGAAGCCGCACGGACGCTGGCCGGACGTCTTCACGTTTCCGCGCCGGTCACCGAGGCCGTGTGCCGCATTCTTCAGGACGACGCCACCGCGGCCGACGCCGTGCGCGAGCTCATGGACCGTCCGCTGAAGGAAGAATAACGGCTACCGGCTGCCGGACTGCGTATTTCTCAGCCGGGTAATGTTGCGATGCGGCGGCTCGCCGAAGAGCCGCTTGTATTCCCTGTTGAACTGCGTGGGACTTTCATAGCCCACGGCAAGTCCTGCGCTTGCCGCATCTATTCTCTCGGAAAGCATGAGGCGCTGCGCTTCAAACAGACGCAGGCGCTTGTGGAACTGAAGCGGACTCAGGCTGGTGACTTCCTTGAAATGCCTGTGAAAGGTGGAGGTGGCCATGTTCACCCGCCGGGCCAGTTCTTCGACCTGAAGCGGAGAGCGGTAATTGTCACGCAGCCACGTCACGGCCTGCGCTATCTGCATGCTCTGGGAACCGAGCGTATGAAAACGCCGCAGAAATTCGCCCTGCGGACCTATGAGCATGCGATAATAGATCTCTCTTATAATCATGGGGGCAAGCACCGGAATCTGCTCCGGCCTGTCCAGAAGCTCCATCAGGCGCAGAAAGGCGTCCAGCACGGAAATGTCCACGGTATCCACGGAAACGCCGCGCAGACACTCTTCGGAGGACGGCGCGGAAGACGGCGGTACCTCCAGCGCGAGACGGGCCAGCTGAAAACGGTCCACATCCAGAGAAAGGCACAGAAACGGCGCATCCTTCGTGCCGTCCACGACATGGAACGAGCTCGGCACGTCCACGCCCACCACCAGGCACTGGCCCTCGCCGTAGACGTATTCCTCCGTGCCGATCACGGACTTCTTTCTGCCCTGAAGCATGACGCCGATGCAGGGCGTATACAGACTGTTTTCCAGAACGTCGTTGGCCAGACGGCGGGAAATGGACAGGCCCGGAATGTCGGTCTTGCCTGCGCCGGGTTCCGGCATGTGCTTCATGGCCAGTTCCTTGAGCCGGTCGTTGATACGCTTCCAGTCTTCCATGCGAACCTCCGATTCTCCGCCCGGCAGCATCCCCTGAAAAGTTATGCCGCCTTTTTCTGCCTGCCGGGAGTTTCTTTCACATTACTCTTCCGAAGGACCTTTCCCCAGATACGATTTCCTCTTTTTCTTGCCTGATTCTCTCATTTTTCAGCAGGAATGTCCCTTTTCGACAAAAGAAGCTTTTTCGACTACAACGACCTTTCCCGAAACTTCAATAAGGTCTCTGTCATGGAACTTTCCCTGCTCATCATTCTTGTCCTGTGCCTGTTCTTCTTTCTCGCCGGTTTTGTGGATTCCGTAGCCGGAGGCGGAGGACTCATTTCCGTACCGGCCATGCTTCTGTGCGGTCTGCCCCCGCATATCGCCCTCGGCACCGGAAAGTTCGCCAGTACGCTGGGATCGCTTACCTCGCTGTGGACCTTTGCCAGAAATCATCTGGTCGTTCTGCGCATCGCCCCCGCAGGCTTTCTTTCGGCCTTTGCCGGAGGCATGGCCGGCTCCGCGCTTGCCATGCATCTCGACAGCGCCGTGCTGGGCAAGATCCTCATCTTTCTGCTGCCCGTAGGCATGCTCATCTCCCTTTTCTCCGGCCGCCTCGCCACGGAGGAAGGCGAACTGCCGGAACGGCATCTCTGGATCAGAGTCATTCTCATGGGTTTTCTCATCGGCTCCTATGACGGCTTCTTCGGCCCCGGAACCGGCAGCTTCTTCATCATCGCCCAGCATCTTGTCCTGCGCATGGGCCTTGTGCGCGCATCGGCCACGGCCAAGGTCTTCAATCTCGCCTCCAACGCCGGAGCCTTCGCCGTATTCGCCTCCGGAGGTGCTGCTCTCTATTCCCTCGGCATTCCTCTTGCCGTGGCCAACATTCTCGGTAATCAGCTCGGCACGCGCCTTGCCATACGCATAGGCGCGCGCATGGTCAGAAACTTTCTTTATATTGCGCTCACTCTGCTGCTCATCAGTCTGATCTACCGGTTCTTCTTTGCATAGAAGAGGCCCGATAAGCATAGCCCTCTGGACAGCCTTCGCGAAGACTGCCATAATCAGTAACGATAACACTTCTTACCAGTATACGGAAGGACTATGCTCTTTATCGAAAAATGCAGGGAGGCGGTCGTCTCGGTCGTTCCGATCGTCCTTCTCGTCCTCCTGCTTCATCTGACCGTTTCGCCCCTCGGCGACGATCTGCCGCGCTTTCTGGCAGGCGCGGTGCTTTTCGTGGCAGGGCTCGGCCTCTTTCTCGTGGGCGCCGACATCGGCGTTCTGCCGGTAGGACAGAAAGTCGGCTCCACGCTTACCGAAAAGCGTAATCTTGCCCTCATGCTGGCCGTGGGATTCACGGTGGGGTTCATCATCACCGTGGCCGAGCCGGATGTGCAGGTGCTTGCCGCGCAGGTCACGGGAGTTGCGCCGGTCATGGCGCCCATGGCGCTTGTAAGCATCATTGCGGCGGGCGTAGGATTCTTCGTGGCCGTGGCCATGGGGCGCATCATCTTTCAGCTCTCGCTCAAGACGCTGCTTTTTCTTTGCTACGCCGCCGTGTTTCTCTGCGCGTGCTTCACGCAGGATCTCTTTCTCGGCATAGGCTTCGATGCAGGCGGAGCCACCACCGGCCCCATGACCGTACCGTTCATCATGGCCCTCGGCGTCGGTGTGGCCGCCGTGCGCGGCGGAAGTCATGCCGGTGACGACAGCTTCGGCTTCGTAGGGCTGGCTTCCGTAGGTCCCATTCTGGCCGTGCTCATGCTCGGCCTGTTCGCCTCCCCCGCCGCCCCGGATGCGGCATCCGCCGCAGAAACGGCATCCCGCGGGCTTGTCGCCCACTTCATCGCCCTTCTGCCCGAAGTCACCCATGAGGTCGCCACGGCTCTCGGTCCGCTGGCCATGCTGTTCCTGCTGTTCCGGCTCTTTCTCATCCGGCTCTCCCGCAGGCAGACGCTGCGCATGGTCATGGGCCTCATCTACACCTTCATCGGCGTCATTCTCTTCTTTCTCGGCGTGAAGGGCGGCTTCATGCCCGCAGGCGACGCGCTCGGCGCGCTGCTCTCCGCTCCGGAGCACCGCTTTCTGCTCATTCCCGTGGCGCTCATCCTCGGCGCGGTCGTCGTCTGTGCCGAACCTGCCGTATGGATTCTCACCGAACAGGTGGAACAGGTCTCCGGCGGCGCCATCCGCCGCAGACTCATGCTGGCGGCTCTTTCCGCAGGTGTCTCCCTGGCCGTGGGCATGGCCATGTACCGGGTGATCTCGGGAACGAGCCTCTGGTATTTCCTTATTCCGGGCTACGCGGCCGCCATGCTGCTCATGCGATTCTGCCCGAACATGTTCACGGCCATAGCCTTCGACTCGGGCGGCGTGGCGTCCGGCCCCATGGCCTCAACCTTCATCCTTGCCTTCATGCTGGGCGTATCCAAGGGCGTAGGCGGCAATCCCGCCGTGGACGCCTTCGGCTGCATCGCCATGATCGCCATGACGCCGCTCATCGCCATTCAGCTTCTGGGTATTGTTTTCAGCCGCAAGACAGAGGATCGCGCATGAATACGTCTTTCAAGCAAAGCGCAGGCAAACTGCTCATCGCCGTTGTGGAAAAGCACAGGTGCGACGCGGCGGTGAAGGCGGCCAGAACCGCCGGCGCTCCCGGCGGAACCGTGCTCATGGGACGCGGTACGGCACAGAACAAGTGGCTCCGTCTTCTCGGTCTGGACGACGTGGAAAAGGAGCTGCTCTATACGCTGCTGCCCGCCCATCTTGTCCGCCCCGTCAAGGATGCCCTTCGCCATGCCCTGACCAGATCCCGGGGAATTCTCTTCACCATCGACGTGCTTGAGGCCGTTCGTCCGTCCACCCCGGAAGCCTTTCTTCCCCAGTCCCAGGAGGACCGTATGTCTGATCACCGCCCGGATACGTCCGGATACGAACTTCTTTCCGTCATCGTCAACAACGGCAGCGCCGATCAGGTCATGGATGCGGCCAGAAACGCCGGAGCGACGGGCGGTACCGTCATCCACGCGCGCGGCACGGCGCGTCCCGGCGACGCCGGATTCTTCGGCATCACCATCGTGCCGGAAAAGGAATTCGTCATGATTCTCTGCCCCGCCGACAAAAGCGAGCGCATCATGGAAAGCATCCGGACCGAATTCAGGGATGCCGATCCCGGCTCGGGCATCGCCTTCCGCACCGCCGTGGAATCCTTTGAAACGCTGGGCACGAAGGACTGAGAAGTCCCGCACTTTTTCCGAGGCCCCTGCCGGAATCCGCTCCGGCAGGGGCTTTTTGCATCTTCCTCAGCTTGCAGGGCGGGACGTTGACAGGCGGCGCTCCACCTTTTACTTAAGTATTTACTTAATTAAAATTACAGGAGTCATCATGGCAGCTGTGCACACAGGATCAAAGGTCGCGTCCCTTCCGACAGCGCCGGAAACCGAAACGGATACGGCGCTTCTGTACCGCGCCCTTGCGGATGAAACCCGGCGCAACATCATAAGGCTGCTTCTTCAGCACAACCTCTGCGTATCCGCGCTTGCAGGACGCCTGAACATCAGCGAAAGCGCCGTATCGCAGCACCTGAAAATTCTCAGGCAGGCCCGACTTCTGCATGGCGAAAAGCGCGGCTACTTCATGCATTACGACATCGACCGGGAAAGACTGCGCACGCTGGGGAAGGAAATCCTCGACATGGCAGACCTCACGAGGGCAGACGGCGCGCCGGGCCAGGCAAGGAAGACCTGCGCCGGAACGACGCCCGGATTTTCTGATGTATCGGAAAAAATTCTCCTTCCTCTCGCCCCTGTTTCCGAAACAAGGAGCTGACCATGTCCACAGTCGCCCTTTATCTCATGACGTTTCTGCTGCTGACCCTTTCCTTTTCCAAAGACAGAAAGAAAACCGTTCAGGCACTGAAAAAGGCCTGGAAGTCCTTTGAAGGAATCCTTCCCCAGTTTCTGTCCATTCTCATTCTGGTCGGCCTCATGCTCGCCGTACTGGATGAATCCGTCATCAGCCGCCTGCTCGGCGCGGAATCCGGTCTTGTCGGCATGGCCATCGCCGCGATTACGGGATCCGTCACGCTCATTCCGGGCTTCATCGCCTTTCCTCTGGCGGCGTCTCTGCTGGCTGCCGGAGCCGGTTACGAGCAGATCGCCATGTTCCTGACCACGCTCATGATGGTCGGCATCGTCACGCTGCCGCTGGAGGCAACCTATTTCGGCAAACGTCTGGCCATACAGAGAAACCTTCTGGCCTTCCTCTACGCCGTCATTTCTTCCCTTCTGCTCGGAGGACTGCTGTCATGAAGAACGTCTTTCTCCGCTACCGGATGTTTCTGCTCTTTTTTGCCGTCAACATCGCGCTGCTGTTTCTTGAGCCTTCCACTGGATGGAAAGCGCTCGAGCTTACCGGGGACAATGTGGTGGAAATGCTTTCCTTTCTGCCGCCCATCTTCGTGCTGCTCGGCCTTCTGGACGTCTGGGTGGATAGGGAAACCATGATGAAGTACATGGGCGAAAAATCAGGCCTGCGGGGTATGCTTCTGGCCTTTATTCTGGGCTCCGCCGCGGCCGGTCCTCTGTACGCCGCCTTCCCCATGTCCGGCGTCATGATGAAAAAAGGCGCCAGTCTGCTCAATGTCTTCATCTTCATCGGGGCATGGTCGACCACGAAAATTCCGCTCATCATGTTTGAAACCGCCACGCTGGGGTTCCACTTCATGCTCATGCGGCTCATGCTGAATATCATCGGCATTCTGCTTATTGCCGTGATTCTGTCCCGAAGCACGTCCGGCATTCCGCAGCAGAACGCCTGAAAACGCCGCACATCTCACTCAAAAACGCTCCGCTTCTCCCGAATCCTCATTGTGCGGCTTCCCGAAATCCGGCATGATGCCGTCATTCCCCTGCGGAGAAATTATGCGCGGCAGACTCATCTATGTCATGGGCCCTTCGGGGGCCGGAAAGGACTCGCTTCTTCTCGCTCTGCGTCCGCTGCTTGAGGGTGAGCCCGTAGCCTTCGTGCGGCGCTGCATCACGCGCCCGGCCTCCGCCGGAGGAGAACGGCATATTGCCGTCAGCCATGAGCGTTTCGAGGAACTTTCCGCCCGGGGGCATTTCTCCCTTCAGTGGAAAAGCCACGGACTCAGATACGGCATTCCGGCCGCCTGGGAACGCCTGCTGGAGAGGGGCACCTCTCTTATCGTCAACGGATCGCGCGCCGCCTTTCCCGAAGCCCGGCGCCGCCATCCCGATCTCATTCCCGTGCTTGTCTGCGCGCCTGTTTCCGTGCTGCGGGCAAGGCTGATCGCCCGGGGCCGGGAATCCGGCAGCGATCTGGAAGAGAGGCTGCAAAGCGCGCTCGCGCCCGTTCCCGGTGAAGCATCCGCCTCCGGCTGGATACGCATCGACAATTCCGGCTGCCTGGAAGACGCCGCCGACGCGCTGGCGCAAGCCATCAGAAACGCGCTGCCCCGGCGAAAGCCCGGACAAAAAGCCTGACGCTTTCCGGCCTGTTGCTCCTTCACCAGTCCCCTCATAACACACCGGAAACGCCGCGTTTCCCTCTGAAATCGGTTATCCGCGCGCTGCTTTCCGCCCCCCGGCCGCAGAATTCCGCCTCTCTCTTCCTGAAAACGTGAAGAGAACAGTCAATTCTCCGCACCTGCTTGACAAAGAAGAACCGCTTGTCTATTTCAAAAGTAAGTTTTCGAGTCGGTCCGGCTAAAGCGTGCGCCACGCCGTTCCGACCTGAGTTTCTGCTCACAGGGTGGTTCTGGAAACGGTGCCGCCTCCCGTAATGCCTCCCGGCATGGAAAGAAAACGCTTCGCTTGAGCCGTACCCGGCCTTCATGCCGTCATGGTTCTGGTGTTTTCGTCTGTGAGCAACACCGGAATCGCGCTTCGGCGCGGCATGGAGAATCGCATGAAAAGATTTCCCCTCATTCTTTGTGTTGCAGCGGCCCTTTTTCTCTCGCATCCCGGCATCTCCCGGGCCGAACAGTCTCTGCACGTCTACTGCGGCGCGGGCATGACAAAGCCTTTCGGTGAAATTGCCGAAGCCTTCACGAAAAAGACACAGGTGAACATGGAAGTCACCTATGCCAATGCCGGTCAGATCCAGTCCCAGATCAACACCGCGCAGGAAGGCGACTTCTTCATCGCCGGAGCCGTGGAAGAACTCAAGCCCGTGGAAAAATACGTGTCCGCCAGACGCGACCTCGTCAAACACATTCCCGTTCTTGCCGTGGCCAAAGGCAATCCCAAGGGCATCAGCGGCGTCAAGGACCTCGGCCGGAGCGATCTCCGCGTCGTGCTCGGCGATGCCAAGGCCACGCCCATAGGCAAAATCGCGGACAAGGCCATTGCCGACGCCGGACTGACCGGCAAGGTGAACGTGGTCAGCCGCGGCGTAACAGCACCGTCCATCTTCAACGCCCTGAAAGTGGGCGAATGCGACGCCATCATCGTGTGGAAGGAAAACGTTTCCCCCGACATGGACATCGTGGCCGATCCGGCCATGGACGCCTATGTGAAAACCATTCCCGCCGCCTCGCTTTCCGTTTCCGACAATCCCGAAGGCCAGAAGAAGCTGCTGGACTTCCTGAATTCCGACGACGCGCATGCCATCTGGAAAAAGCACGGCTACGTGGTTCTGAACTGACGAACCGGGAAGCTCTCCCAAGGGGGGAGCTTCCTTTTCTCCCCGTTCCTTTTCCTCCCCCGCCTTCCGCAGAGGGCGCAGGACTGCGCGCCATGAAACAGAAGTTCTCCCTCTTTGACGGCGCAAGCCTTCTCATTGCCTTTCTGACCATCTTTTTCCTTACGGCATCCGTCTGCACCATCGTCATCGGCGGACTGCCCTTTCTGCCTGCGGCCTTCCAGTCGAAGGAAGTGCTCTTTTCCATCCGGCTGAGTCTGGTCACCTCCACGCTCTCCACCCTGCTCTGCTTTCTGGTGGGCATTCCCTGCGCCTATGCGCTGGCCCGCTGCCGCATGCCGCTGCGCAATCTCTGCCGCATCATTCTGGAACTTCCCCTCTCTCTGCCCTATCTGGTGCTCGGCCTTTGCCTGCTCATGATGTTTTCCTCGGAAGCGGGCAAAATGCTCAGAGACATGGGCATACGCGTCATCTTTGAACCGGCCGGCATCGTCATGGCCCAGTGGATGGTAAACATTCCCTTCGTGATCAGGCTCATGCGCACCGCGCTGGAGGAAATGGACGGCAGGCTGGAATTCATTGCCGGAACGCTCGGCGCTTCCCGCTGGCAGCGCTTTCTCACCATCACCCTGCCGCTGTGCCGCAATGCCATTCTCATGGCCGCCATTCTCACATGGTCGCGCGCCATAGGCGAATTCGGCGCCACGCTCATGCTGGTGGGAGTCACCCGCATGAAAACGGAAACGCTTCCGGCAAGCATCTATCTCAACATCAGTACGGGCGACAACGGCATGGCTATGGCTTCCGCCATCATCCTTCTCGGCATTTCCGGAGCGGCGCTTCTGCTCTCCACGCTGCTGCACAAACGCGCCGCCAGCCGCATGGAAGGAGTGTCGTGGTCATGACGCCCCTCGTCTTCGATCATTTCTGCCTCACCCGGGGAAGCATGCACATCAGGGACATTTCCTTTTCCCTGCAGGAGAAGGAAATGTTCGCCATTCTCGGCCGCACCGGCGCGGGCAAGACACTTCTTCTGGAATCCGCAGCAGGCTTTTATCCGCCGGAAAAAGGCCAGGTGCTTCTCTACGGCACCCCGGTTCAGGACATTCCCCTGGCGGAACGGCGCATCGGATTCGTGTATCAGGACTACGCCCTCTTTCCTCACATGACCGTGCAGGACAACGTGGCCTACGGTCTTCGCGTGCGCCGCATCCCCAGAAAGGAACAAGAAGAGCAGGTCAAGGCCATTACCGATCTTCTCGGCATAGGGCACGCCCTCAGGCAGTATCCGCAGACCCTGAGCGGCGGGGAGCGCCAGCGCGCGGCCCTGGCCCGTGCCCTGATCCTCAAACCGAATCTGCTGCTGCTCGACGAACCGTTCTCCTCGCTGGATCCGGCAACAAAAAAACGTCTTTACGAGGAACTGGAAGGAATTCCCAAAAAATTCAACTGCGCCGTGCTCTTCGTCACGCATGATTTCAGAGAAGCCCAGTGTCTGGCCTCGCGCATCGGCATCATGGCCGGGGGGAGCATGCTCTGCATCCGCTCGTCGGAAGATCTTTTCGAGCACAGCAGCAATACCGAACTCAACGCCTTTCTCGGGCTGGAGGACGCATGACCACACAGGAACTCTACCGACGCCTCAGGCAGGAACTCGAAAACCTCGTCAAACGCCACCACCTGGAGCAAAGCCCCATCCGGCTGAAAAGTCGGGGCCTTTCTCCAGAGGAAGCCATCGGCAACACCCGCCGCAGGGATTATCCCATTCTTGCGGGCAAAGAGGTCATGCTGCAGGCGGAGTTCGGGCAGGCCTTCGGACAGGCCTTTACCGATGCCCCTTCGGACTTCGACGGCACGCTGGAAGACATTCTGAGCCTCGATCCCGAGCGCGACTCCCACAGCCGGGGGCTTCTCGTGGCATCGCTCAACGCCGTCATGCGCTACACGGGCGACATCGACCATACCGTGCACTGCCGCAACGATGAGCTGGAACAGTGCGCCGAAGCCCATGCCGCCCACATTCGGGAACATTTCGGTTCGCCCCGCATCACGCTGATCGGCTACCAGCCCGCGCTCACGGCGCGCCTGTCGCAGGAGTTTTCCCTGCGCGTGCTGGACATGAACCCTCAGTTCGTGGGCAGCGTTCGTTCCGGCATCACCATAGAGCACGGAACAGCCGCGTACCAAAGCGCCGTACTGGAATGGCCCGAGCTCATTCTCTGCACCGGCAGCACACTGTGCAACGGCACCTTCGTCAACTATCTGGACACAGGCCGGCCCGTCATCTTTTTCGGCATCTCGGGAGCGGCGGCCGCACGCATCTTCCATCTGCCCCGCTTCTGCCCGATGGCGCACTGAAAAAAGGGGCGGGCCTTTTCCCGCTCCGCGCCCGAGCCTCGCAGCCCTTTTCACGCCCCTTGCCGAGGGGCGTTATTTTTTCAGAAAAAGGAAAAAATTTTTCTGATGTAAGGAGCCTGTAAGTTTCCGGTGCTTTACTGAACTCAACTGGAAAAGGTTACCACACTAAACAACATATACGTTTCCGGAGGAAACCATGACTATGCATCCCGTTACCCTTACCCGCAAGAATCTTCCCGCCCTTTCCCGCCGCACCTCCCGCCTGCCGCTTGCCCTCAGCGCCGCGCTCGCCCTCATGCTTACCCTCGGCGTTTCGAGCGCCCTTGCCAAGGGCCCGGACGGAGGCTACACCCATAGAAACGGCGGCTACACCGGCCCCGGCCCTTCCATCAATACCGTTGAGCAGGCCAAGGACATGCGCGACGATGCCCACGTGGCTCTCAGAGGCCGCATCATTCAGCACCTCGGCGGAAAGCACTATGTTTTCCAGGATGAAACCGGCACCATCAACGTGGATATCGACGACAAGCACTGGCGCGGTCAGAGCGTCGGCCCCAACGACGTGGTGGAAATCTACGGTGAAGTGGAAAAGGACTGGCACGAACTGGAAATAGACGTTGACCGCATCGTCAAGAAGTAGGAAAACGCCGGCGCATTTCCTTCCCCGGAAATGCGCCGGAAATGTAAGAGGGGAGATCCATGCGCATTCTTCTGATCGAGGATGATGTTCTCATTGGCAACGGTCTAAAAATGGGACTTCCGGCTCTGGGCTTCGCCGTAGACTGGTTTCAGGACGGCACGCTGGGGCAGAAGGCCCTTTCTTCGGCGGAATACGACGCCGCCATCCTCGATCTCGGTCTTCCCGGCATGGACGGACTCGACATTCTGAAAAGCTGGCGAGGTTCAGGCAGCGACATACCGGTTCTGATCCTTACGGCGCGGGATGCCATCAGCCAGCGTGTGGAAGGCCTGAATCTCGGCGCGGACGACTATCTCGGCAAGCCCTTTGATCTGGATGAGGTGGCGGCAAGGCTTCGCGCCCTTGTCCGCCGCAGACACGGGGTGACAAGCCATCAGCTCGTCCACGGCGCCGTCAGCTTCGATCCGCTGACAAGAACCGTTTCCCTGAACGGACAGCCCGTCGCGCTGGGTCAGAAGGAAGTCATGCTCGTGGAGCTGCTTCTTCTGAACAGGCAAAGCGTTCTTTCCCGCAGCGCCATTGAGGAAAAGCTGTATCCCTGGGGCGAGGAAGTCAGCAGCAACTCCGTGGAAGTACTGGTTCACCGCATACGCCGCAAGCTGGGAAGCGGCTTCATCAAAACCGTTCATGCCGTAGGATACACCCTGGGAGAAGCCTGATGTCACCCTGCCCTGCCCGACTGAAGAAAATGGCTGCCGGAGCAGCGGCAATTCTGCTTCGCGCCTTCCGCATGCTGAAAAAACTCCTGCCTTCCGCAGGTGTTCGGGCAGGGAGCCTCGCCGGTTCGGCATGGGGGCACATCATGGCTCTGCCCGTAAGCCGCAGAAGTCTGCGACTCAGGCTGAGTCTGTTCTTTTCCCTTTTCATGCTCGTTGCCTGGCTTACCGCGGCGCTCTTTGCCTGGCACATCTGCCGTGACTACATCAACGAATTTTTCGACTCCCAGCAGATGCTCGTCACCAGAACGCTTGCCGTGGCCGATCTGACGCGCACCCCGGAAAAGCTGCCCCGCATCGAGGCCATGTTGCCCGGCGTCAAAAAGCATTCCTTCGGCGATCTGGAAGAGGAAGCCATCTCCTTTGCGGTCTTCTCCCGTGACGGCGCCCTGCTGCTTGCCGACAGCAAAAAAGGGCAGCGCTTTCCGTTCGAGCCTCACCGCCGGGGATTCGTCAATGTGCCTCTGCACGGCAAGAACGACATGTGGCGCATCCTGTGGATGAACTCCAGCGACGGCAGCCATGTCATCGCCGTAGGGCAGGAGCTGGAGTACAGACAGGACATGGCGCTGGAAATGCTGGAAGGACAGATTCTTCCGTGGCTGCTGCTCATTCCCGTTCTTCTGGCAGGCCTTTTCATCATTCTGACCAGAGAGCTGGCCCCGCTTCACTCCATTGCCGACAGGCTGCGTTCCCGCACGCCTGAAGACACCACGCCGCTGGATCTGCAGCGTCTGCCGTCGGAAGTGCTGCCCATGGCCGAATCCCTGAACGGATTCTTCATACGCACCAGAGAGATGCTGACAAGGGAGCGTTCCTTCATTTCCGATGCGGCGCATGAGCTGCGCACCCCTCTGGCCGGACTTCGCATTCAGGCTCAGGTGGCGGCGCAGCCGGGCCTTGACGGGGAAACCCGCATGGCGGCGCTGTCCTTCCTCAGACAGGGCATCGACCGCTGCTCACGCCTTATCGACCAGCTGCTCGCCCTTTCCAGACTTGAGGCAAACTATGCGGAAGGCCGGGTTCCGCAGAATGATCTTACCCCGGTCAACTGGACACAGCTTCTGGAAGACTATCTGCCGGACTACCGTCTCCGTCTCGAAGCCGAAGGCATCCACCTGGAGTCCCGGATAAGTTCTCTGAACAACGATGTGCCGGGCAATCCCACGCTGCTCTCTATGCTTCTGCGCAACCTTCTGGAAAATGCGGCGTCCTATACAACGCAAGGCGGTCTCATCCGGATTACGCTGGAAGAACATCACCTCACCGTGCAGAACGACTGCACGCCTCTTCCCGACGAGTATATCTCACGCCTCGGCGAACGATTCTTCCGCCCGCCGGGACAGACAAAAAACGGCAGCGGACTGGGACTTTCCATCGTAAGACGCATTGCCGCCATTCATGGCTTCCCTCTGGACATCCGGGTGGAAACAGATGCTCCCGGATTCTCAGACTGCTCATTTCGGATTTCACTGAGCTGGTAACTCCTCTCTCTTCAAGCGCTGCCTGCGGCAACCTACTGCGGGCAGCTCTTTTTTTATTCATTTCACACCTTTTTACAGTGTTATCACCAGGTGTTTCACAAAACAAACGACACTGTAGAAAAAATATTCCACGAAACGTCTACATTTTCACAGCTCGATTCTCTGCCCGAAACACTCAGGGAATGAATGCTCCGTACTAAAAACAAGACACATGAACAATGAACACACAAACCGAAGCTATCTTTCAAATTGTAACATATGCTTGACTTTTGGCACCGTTTAAAGAACTGATAAAAATATGTTACCGTCTTGAGTTCTTCTATCATAACTTATGTTATATATTATCTGAAAAATAATTAGTATACAAAAATGAACATAATTTCATAAAATTTATATTAATTTTTAATAATAAGAAACATGATAAAACAATTTTTTTATATACAACAAGAAAAATACTTTTCTATTGATCATAAAAAACGCTGATACCGTTTTTCTTTCAAGAAATACGACATCAGCGCTATGCAGGAGGAAAATCAATACCGCTAGGGCATATTCGTCAAACGAAAACCCACCCGCGGAACTGTTTTCAAAATCGGCTTATTCTGCTGTTCCAGACGAGAGCGTAATGTATGGATATAGGTACGAAGCGCATCACTATTGGGAGGTGTATCGCCATAAAGCTCACTCTGCAGTTCACTGCGGCTGACGACATTGGGAGCCGACTTCATGAGACGAGCTAAAATGGTAAATGCCATAGGAGGCAGATGAAGATTATTACCATCACAGGTGACGGTATGCTTTTGCAAATCGAGCTCTATTCCTGCCCAGGTCAGTCGGTCTGAAGCGAAATGTGCCTTTGCAAGGCGTATGGCTGCAAGAACTCTTGCCTCAAGCTCCAGAAGATGCAGAGGGCTGGTCACAATATCATCGGCACCGCAGTTCAAATAGCGCGGCAGATTTTCCAAAGTGTTCTCTGGAACCAGCAGAATGATGGGACAACTGACCCGGTCTATGCGGAGGCAGGTATAAAGAGGGATGCCATTAAGATCCGTAAACTGCGCATCTATAATAAGCGCGTCATAAGAGGATGTCTTAAGGCAGTTTCTGACCTCTTCACTGTCCACGGCACTGTCAAGCTGATAGCCCATTGGCTCCAGATACGAAAAAATATTTCTCATCACCGCTGTATCGGAGGTGGCGATAAGCAGATGAAGATCAGGAACAGAAAGCTGTTTTTTCAGGCTGTATAGCATAGAGCAGCTCTCAGATCGTTTTTTGTTTTATGAATGGAGGAACGAGCTGCAGGAACTTGACCGGATAAGAACAACGAGCCCAGACACATCCGGTGCTTATTGGCCTTATGTCCATTCATACTAGGTTATGGCCTAGTATCCGTCAAGAGCTCCCGACTTCTCCCCAAACGGAGGTTGTATGCCTATTATCAGTAATCTCGGAATAATAATGAAAAAAAAGAATATGACCTATGAAGATCTGCAACTTTTGTCACAGGTTGCTCCCGACACCATCGCCAGAGCACGAGACGGCAGAATCTCCACATGCAAGCTGGCTACGCTGGAAAAACTGGCCTGTGCTCTGGATGTCGATATCTGCCAGCTATTCCGGCATATACGCCCCCCGGAGGAAGCAAACATACAAAACAGACATCAACCCTCATGAGCTACAAAAGCTGATACTAAAACGGGAGAGGACTTGCATCCTCTCCCGTGTAAACCGGTTCAGTTCAACACGGGGCAGCCCCGTATCGAATTAGAACTTGTAAGCGAAGCTGAGAGCAGCGCTCCAGGAGTCTTCGTCAATCTTCTTGAGGCCAGCATGATCGTCCTTATCAAAGTCATTGATGATGTAGGCGAGCTGCAGGTTGGCGGCCAGGTTCTTGTAGATCATATAGGTCGTATCGAGGTTGAAGTCGATAGCGGTATCGGAGTAGGTCATGTACGTAATGGGATTCTCATTCAGAGAGTTACCGTCGCTGTTGGTACCCTTGTACATGGTCACGGAGAAAGCGTGGGTCAGGTCTTCGAGGAAGCTCACTTCCTTGATACCGGCGCTCACGCCCCAGGTGCCACCGATGGCATGATGAGCAGTGAGCTGGGTGTCATACAGACCGTATTCACCGGGAACAAAGCCGAAGGAAGGATGGAAACGACCGGCCACAGTGGGAATCCAGCCCTGCTTGGCATACTGAGCATCGCGGTCGTCACCGGAACCGTACCAGGCACCCAAGAAAGGAGTACCATAGGCAGTCTTGTAGGAAGACATAGCCTGCACATACCAGCCGGAACGATCATTGTCGCCGTAGGAGCTGTCGAGGTTGGCCACACCATAGGCGCCGGAGAGCTTCAGTTCGAAGGGATCGAAATAGCTCAGGGTGCTGGTCACACCGAACCAGTAGGTATCAGCAGAAGCATTGTTCTCAGACACGGCATCATCATGGAACTTAGTGCCATGATCCATGGCGCCATACATAACATAGGGGGTCACGGCAAAGCCGTCGAACTTCATGGCAGCGGAAGCTGCGAACACGTCAGCCTTGTTAGCCTTGGAGGTATCGTTATCGTAAGACTGGACTTTCTCGCCGTCAAGCCAGTTGTTGTAGCCGGTGCGCACCCAGAAGGCGGTCACGTCGAGCCAGTCAGTCACGGGGCTGGAGAGCACCACACCGTCACGGCTGTTCACGCCGGGATGCATGATAGCGTTCTTGCCGAAGGCGTCCATGGGAAGACCAACGAGCTGCTTACCCATACGAACCTTGACGGTGGTCTGAGGAATCATCCAGTCGATGTAAGCCTGACGAACGCCGATCTTGGTGTTGGCGTTGTTGCTGGTGCCCCAGTCGTTGGCGGCAGCGCTGTCAGCACCGATACCGGCCTGCATCTGCACATAACCGGAGAGATCTTCAGAAGCGGTGAAGGTCATGCCGAGACGGAAGCGCTGACCAGCAGCGTCAAAGTTGTCGCCGGAGAGGAGACGTTCACCGGTGATGAAGGTGAACACATATTCGCCGTCCATCTTCACGTCAACAGCGGACGCAGGAGCGGAAGCGGCAACAACCATGCCGGCAGCCAGAAGAAGAGTAGCAAGCTTTTTCATTGCAGTCATTCCTTTGAAAAAAGTGGTTGGTAACACCAGTGTGGAAAATCCCTCTTTTTCCACGAAACGACACTGCAACAAGGCTTGATAATAAAATGTTAAAAATTCATTAGGTTTTAATAAAAAAACAGATACAATTTACTAATATTATTATAATAAAAAAATTTTTACATTATCATTTACCAGTACTCAAAAAGCTAATCAGTTCCTGAAAAGCTCTCGAAATAAGTATCTGCGGTTTATAAAAAATATTTACTATCAATATATTACACATAAAAAAGCTATTGCTCTTCTAGGCTTCCCCGCTCTTTCTACAGCCGCCCAAAAGCCTCCGCCGCTTCCAAGCAGACTTTAATGGGGGGAGCCTCAGTTTTCAAAAAAAACACAAAATATATATTTATTATATTGAATTAATTATATTTTATTGCTATCAACCGATATATCTTCTCCTCTGAGCCCACAACGTTCCTCCTTATTTTTTTATTCTTGCCAAGGAACAATTTTTTTTACCCCTGCTCCGTGCCAACGGCCCGACACACCATCCCAAACCGCCTTTACCGAACTCCCGGCGGCATAAAATGTTCTCACAGACGCTGTCGCATCATGGAGCGAACAAGGTGTACTGCGAGACGACCTCATAAAAAGTCCACCTCCAGTGTCGACGTGAAGAGATGGTCTGTCATTTTCAATTTTTTGCAAAACAATATATAAGACGAAAATACTCAATAAAACCGATTACATTGTAAAAATCATCATACATAAATATTACTACATATTTTCATCATCAAAGACAAAAGAATCACATAAAATCGTAATTCTTTGAATATATACACATTACCACCATAATATCAAAAGGTTATATATTATTAATATTATATCATGCATCATGAAATATCTAGTTTAGACTCATATCAAGCATAAAATATCACGAAGCATATTTTTCAGTCGCTCTTTCTCTCCTGAGCCTGTAGTGCTGAAACGAAAAAGAGGTATACCGTACCGCCTGCAAATACTATTTTTAAGAGCGTCCCGTTCTGCCTGCATGCCGTCCGGCCGATGAAAAGCCCAGCCATCGACCTCCACGGCAGCCACAATAGCTCGGCTCATCTTTTCAAAGATAAGAAAGTCCACATGCGTAAGGTCATTCATGGCATACCGGCGCTCACGCTCCGATTCAAGCAGAGACATATCCCGCAAAAGCATACGAAGCGGAACATGTACATGGATGCCGTAGTCAGCAAGCCCCTCTTCCTTCAACACTTCCTCAATAAGGCCGAACATCAGATTCTCACTATCCATCTGAGACACCTTTTTCATACGTGCCAAAGTCTGACGGCGAATATCTGCGTACTGCCGATAAAGGACATCAAACACGGAGCAGACCTTGCTGTCCGTTACTTCCATATTGTGATAACCGACATAATTGATCAGGTCGCCGATACTGGTATGCCGTCTGGGTCTGTTGCCGCTGGTAACGACAATAAGCCTGTCCACGGCACGGGAAACAGCGACATTCAACCGATGATCATCATCGGCGAAGTCCGAAATATCATTATCCACCGTAGACAGAATGATCGTACTCCGTTCCTGCCCCTGAAATTTGTCCACAGTATCCGCAGCGGCTTTGCACAACGAAGCTTCCCGCTGGAGAGCATCCGCCTGGGCCCGGTAAGGGGTAACGATTCCCACGGTGTCAGCTCTGCCGCAAAGCCCGAAACGAGGAAAAATCTCCTGAGCTATGACATCTATTTCTCTCTGATTCAGGTGATCTCGGGCGTGATTTCCAGGCACCGTGCGGAAAACCTGCAAGGGAACGTCATCTTCGTGACCGGTCGTCAGAACGATAAGCTCTCCGTTGTAAAATTTTTCATTGCAGAACCCTATGATGGCCGGATGGCAGCGGTAATGTTCCCGAAGAAGCGTACGCGGAATATCCGGAAAGCGTCTGGCGGCAAAACGAAGAAGGCTGTACTCGGAGACACGGAACTCTTCAGGTACGCCATATTGACGAAAAAGCGTATCCGTCATCCGACGCGCAGGTCCATCCACAACATTCGGCAGCTGCTTCAGGTCGCCCACAATGACGGCCCGCCTGGCACACGATAATGCCAGCATGCCGGAGCAGAGACTCACCTGTGAAGATTCATCCACAATAACGTACTCGTAGACAACGCTCTCTCCCAGGCTGCTCCGTAAAGAATGCGTCGTACTGAGAACTACGGGGTAATCCTTGATAAAGTCAGACGCTTCCCGCTGGAGATGAGCATAGACTCTGCGCGGCACCTTCCGATATCGCTCTGCCAGCATATGCTTGAACAGAATCATGGACCCGGCGGCATACTCATCCATCTTCTTTCGGAAGCCCCATCCGTCCAGTTCCGCTTCCAGCTTTGCTATGCCTGACCGTATCTCTGAAAGTCGACGTTCATAAAAAAGTCTTCGGAGCCATGTGCCGATGGCTGCAGGACTTTTCTTGAAAAACTCACCATCCCAAATACGGAAGCGAAGAAAAAAGAGTACCCGTCTCCACAGAGAAATTGACGCCGAGGTTTCAAATTCCGCCTCACACGACGCCAGAAGGCGAAGAACCGTATCGGAGTCGAGTTTACGAAACGCCGTACGAGCGTTCTCACTACTCTCCTCAAAAGAAAAGCAGTCAAGAAAGTGCGCCTGCTCCGTGCTGAGAGCCGCAAGCTCCGCCCGGAGCTCCGCCAGCCGGTTCTGCTTTGCCAGCTTCTCATTCAACGCCTTATGCAGAGAAGCAAGCTCTCCCTCCAGAGCCCTTTTTGCTCTCAGGTCCAGAGTCCAGCCCGACATATCCGGGAGCATCTTCTGACTTTCAAGAAACTTTTTCTTGTTTTCCTGACTGCCGAGAAAGGCACAAATAAATCCTACCCCGTACTTCTCAAGCTTTTCCTCCACATTACGAGTTGCAGAGTTATTGCTGGAAACGACGGCGGCGTTCAGTCCGCGCATGATAATATTGGCAAGAATATTGAGAATGGTCTGCGTCTTACCGGTTCCTGGAGGACCTTCGATAACGCTCATTTTGTTTGAAAGAGCATTCTCCACGGCCTTCTTCTGCGACTCATTAAAACCAAACGGATAATAAACAGGCGAGCTGCATGTCTGCTCTTCTTCAAGAATGGATCCCTGCAGGCAATAAGAAAGAACCGTATGCTCCGAAACCAGATTCAGTTTCTCATACTGCCTGCCGAGAAAACTGGCCCCTCCATCGATCTTCAGACTATCGTGAAACGCCAGCGCCTTGAGATACTCGAACAGCATCTTGTTTTTCGCATTGCCGAGACAGGAATGAATAACCTCCGTCTCACTTTGTTTCAGACAAATCGACTTACCGTTCTGCCGAAAAAGACGCCAGTGTTCGGCAAACTTCTGGACTCTCACAAGATCAGTATAATGATATCCCCTCGACAGAAAGGCATACTCTTCGGCGGGAAGCTCTTCCGGATCGGCAAAGACGGAGGCCTTGTCGGCACCGCAGGTATAGATCGTGGGGTTGCCGCAAAACTTAAGCTTGATATATCGGCATTCCCTCGAGAATGATTCGATGTCGCAAGTCCGATCTTTTCCATGAAAAAGAATAAGATATTTGCTTATATCAGCCACGACGAAACTCCCGACATAATGTGACGACGTTATGTTATTTCATATAAAAAAATAACGACCTGTCAAACCGATAACTCGTAATACTCTTATCCTGAACACGCTATCTTCATTTAATACGTATCATTTCGCGCTTTTTTCCGCAAACATCTTACACTCTTCCCCTCTCCTGCCCCTTTTTTCTCTTGAGAGAAAGACAGGAAAATTAAAAAGAAAAAGGGATTACGATTTTCATCGTAAGCCCTTGAGCTTTCTGGTTGCGGGGAAAGGATTTGAACCAATGACCTTCGGGTTATGAAAACTTCTGTATGACAAGCCCTATGAGGACAAGAAAAAAGTCCGAGTCTCCGGTCCATTTACCGTAGAAAGCCTCTCTCCGCATCGCGTTCTCGGCATAGGAGCCGACGGGGAGCTGCTCGACCCCGCCGCCGACAAGGCGGGAGAAGACGGTCGCGACTTTGTCGCCATGATTCTGGACAACCTGAAGACCGCCGGAGTGCAGCAGTCGCATAAGGAAGACAAAATAGACTTCATCAGTCTGACGCCCTGGCCCGGAGACATGATCTGCGCCGAAGGCCGCTACATGGAAGGCGATGTTGAACGCCGCGCCGGCATTTTCATCGGTCCGGAGTTCGGCACGGTCAGCCGTGAGGATCTGGTTCAGGCTTCGCGTGAAGTGGCCGATGCCGGATTCGACCTGCTCATAGCCTGCGCATTCAACTACGAGGCTTCCGCTTCCGAGTTCCGCAAGCTCGGCAGGGTTCCCGTACTCAAGGCCCGCATGAATGCGGATCTGCACATGGGTGAATAGCTGAAGGCGAACGGCAAAGGCAATCTGTTTGTGGTCTTCGGAGAGCCTGATATTTCCATTCTTCAGGAAACCGATGCCAACGGCAAGGAAACGGGAAACATCAAAGTCCAGATCAACGGCGTGGATGTGTTCTATCCCAATACCGGCGAAATCCGCTCCGATAATGCGGACGGCATCGCCTGCTGGTTTGTGGACACGGATTATAACGAAGAGAGCTTCTTTGTGCGTCAGGCTTACTTCCTCGGCGCCAGCTCTGACCCTTATAAGGCACTCAAAACTTCCCTGAGGGCTGAAATCGACAAAAGCACCTGGGAAACACTTTGCAGCGCTACCTCTCGCCCCTTCCCCAAACCCGAAAGCGGTCGCATTGCCGTTAAGGTCATCAACCACCTGGGCGATGAAGTCATGAAGGTGTTAGGGTGGAATAAGAAATACATATACAGACAACTACATAATATATAAAAGTGGCGCGTATAACATATAGTTTATACGCGCCACTTTTATATATAAAATATACAGCACTTATTAAATTAGTTATATGTATTAAATCAAAAATATATCTATAATAATCCTTGACGTTGTGCTTCTATCCATACAAATGGGGAATATTTTTGAAGATGAATTTCTGTCACCTCTTGCTCACAATATTCCTGATAATGCCTAGCTCGCATTTCCCGATTGTCGGGATCATCCAAGCCAAGCCGATCTATAGTTTCTTGAACTCGCTGTCTCAATCTTTCGGGTAAATGCGGATTAGGGAAAATACGCCCGCTGACAAATTCCAGGCGAAACCAGTCGTCTTTCACGTCAAAAGGATCAAGCACATCGCTAAAATCTCTCTTGCGACTGTTCATCCGCGAGCAGGCCAGCCGGTAATTGCTCCACTCATAGGCCTGATCAGCTCGGAGGGATTTGGGGGCAAAATGATCCACCGTCCCCCCTCCTGTCGTCCATTCAAAAAAAACCGCAAGATACGCACAGCATTTACCATATACCGTGTATAACTCATTTAGTTCATCTCTCCAGTACGCAGGCAGCTTAGTTCTCTCGGGCAACGCTGCATTAGGGTCAATCCCCTTTTCCCGCAACCAGGCAAGCCCCTTCTGGCGGACTTTTCTATCAAAGTCTTCTGGTTCAGGCTGTGGAGTGACATGAATCATTGCAGCCACCCCTTTTTCTTTGCTACAAACCTCCAACGTATCCAGAAAGGATCCGTTTCTGACAATACAGTGCGCAACTGCTGGTCCAACTTCTGGGCATCATCAGGACCAAAATTTTCATCACTCAGTGCAAGACTCGCATTTTCCAAGACCTGTTCCGCCTCTTTAGAATAGCCCTGCTTCAGGTCAAAAGCCTTGCTGGTCAACCAATTATTGATATTCCCTAGTCGAATGAAATCCCGCTTTGTAAGCGTCACCTTGTCATCTGTCAAATCCAGGTCAAACCAGGCATCTTTTTTGCTGTCAAATAATGTTTCCACCGAGGCCATGATCAAAGGAGAATGAGTTGCGACTATGAGCTGAATCTGCTCACTGGCACTAAGGGTCCCCATAACTTTCATCAAAGCCGGAATTACTGTTCGCTGCCACTTAGGATGCAGATGCGCTTCGACCTCATCGACAAGAAAGACTGCCCTACTTTCTGCTTCTTCCCCCAACAACTCCTTAGCTTTTATATGCTCGTCCCAACACCAGACTAAAAAATAGGCCAAGGATATGATACGCCGCATACCGGAAGAAGCATGCAAGACGGGAACTTCCTGACCATAAGGCATGCTCAGAGTAGGCATATCCCGTGCATCATCCAGACTGATTCGTGTCAACCGGCCAGGAACAAGCCTTTCCTCTTCCGAAGGTGACAAAACTTCAAGCACAGACTTCAGCGAGGCAAAGGCCTGACCATTTTCTTTCTGCCAGCTGGCCCAGTCCCGGATAAGCCCATTGCAAAGCCAAGCTCCTTCAGCAGTCTGTAACCCATCCCAAACTTCCGAAGGGCTGAACACATAGGCTGCGGGACGCGAATTTCCTTCTTCCCCTTTGGATTTCCAATAGTTGCGAGCAGGATCCCAAACCGCAAAGCTACCATCAGCCATGGCATAAAAAATCAGCCCAGGATTTGCAGGACGCCCTTGTTTGATTGTCCAATTCTGCATACGGGCATTGAAACTGCTCTTATGCTCCATAGACCTGGAAACCGCAGAAAACGATGTACTGATAGTAGCTGCTTGTTTTTTATCCGTAGGCAAAGCAACCTTGCCTGCCGTCAAATGAGGATTCACTTCTGCTGGCCACTTGCGTGTCATAGACCACCAAATGATGTCCAACAAAAAACTCTTGCCTAACCCGTTATCTCCGGTAAGCAAATTCAAGCGACTGCCAAAATTCAGCTCCATGTTGGAGGCTGGTCCCACATTGGACATAATGAGACGCGATATCATACTAAGGCTCCTCTTGCTCCCCGGATTTGCTTCTCCATCAGGGATGGGGCAAATAGTCGTTTACTATCATCCCCCTTAATATCGTTTTTTACCATAAAGGAAGCTACATCTCTTGGACCACCTCATTCGCAATAACGTGAGACGGATGTCCGTGCTCTAGCCATCGCCCCGCCCCAGAGACCCATGGATGCAAAACACTCTTTGCCTGTGCCCGATCAGATTTTCCGCCCTTCCTGTCAAAGCTTTCTATCTCTCATTTTTAACCTTTAATCCAGCCTCAAAATCCTATGTAATAAAAATTTTCAATAGTTATGATGTAAATTCAATTTATTTATCATTTAAAAATATGCATTAATCACCATTTATAACTTTCATTTTATAGTATTATATTAGTATAGATTATTCAATTCATTTTAAAATATTCATATATACTATACAAATACTAAAATTTGCACTTTTTAATTATATCATTAATTTTGTAAAAATTATAATTAACAAAGATATCTCAAAAAAAACTTATTTGATACGTGCCTTAAATAAAAAATTCCCCTGCACTCTCCAATTCTCTTGGTGGGAATATTGGTGGGAATAAAATTAAAAAAAGGAAAAGCCCTTACGATTTTCACCGTAAGGGCTTGATTTTACTGGTTGCGGGGAAAGGATTTGAACCAATGACCTTCGGGTTATGAGCCCGACGAGCTACCAAGCTGCTCCACCCCGCGTCGTGTTCGTTATCTATATCTCCGAGCGTTCGAGCTGTCAACAAATTTTTTTTCGATTTTCTGAAATTTTTTTCCATGATTTTTATCCGTAAATAAAAGTCTGCTGACTTCTGTCGACTTTTATGCTAGACTTTCGGGCACACCATCAAATATATGGGTCTAACACCATGAAATTCTGGGAAATATCCGATTCTTTCTGGGAAGCCGTCAAACCTCTTATCCCGGAAAACGTCCGTGATCCGGAAAAAGTGTACCAGCGCATCGCCGGCGGCGGACGCAAACCGCTCGACTACCGCAAAGTCTTTTCAGCCATCGTTTATGTTCTGAAAACCGGCACGCAATGGAAAGCGCTCCCCAAGGAATTCTACGGGAGCCCCAGCTCCATTCACGCCTACTTTAAAAAGTGGGAAGCGCAGGGACTGTTCAGCGAACTGTGGAAGAAAGGCCTTGCAGAATTTGAAGAAATGAAGGGCATTGCCTGGGAGTGGACCCTTGATACCACCCGCAGCGCCAAGGCGGCCGCCGAAGGCGCAGGCAAAATGAGAACGGATGCCGACGGCAATACCCCCTCGGAAGACTGCCGCATCTGGCGACCCGTCATCAGTCGCAGAAGCAGGGAACGGGCCAAGGCGCTCTGCGATAAGGCCACGGCATTATTTACGGATAAGTTCAAATCTTGATTTAACTTGGCGGGACATCCTATTATTCGGCGCATGGCTTTCCTCAGCCTGTCTCATGTTCACAGCGGCAGCAGGAGTTATGCAATGTTCCGTCCTTCGCTCAGCACACGCCTCTCCGGGGTGTTGTGCCTTCTTTTTTGTCTGTCCATCATTCTTCCCACATCTCAGGCCCGCGCTGAAGGCTTTGCCATCATGGAAAACAGCGCGCGCGGCATGGGCCTGGCCGGCGGACTCATTGCCCGCGGCGGCGACGCCTCCACCCTTGCCTACAACCCTGCTGCCATGACCATGCTGGAAGGCACGCAGATGCAGGCCAATCTTGCCGTCTCCCAGTTTTACTGGGGCGTGGATACCCGCAACGCTGCGGGCGAACACACCGGCAACTATCACAGCGCGCATCAGACCTGGCCTATTCCCGCTTTTTACGTCACGCATCAGCTCAACGACGAATGGTGGCTCGGCATCGCCTCCTACACCCGCTTCGGACTGGGCGTGAAATATCCCCACAACTGGCCCGGCGGAGCCAATCTGCACAGCGTGCAGCTCATCACGAACTCCTTCAATCCGAGCATCGCCTATAAGATCAATGATCACCTTTCCGTAGCCGTCGGCGCAGAAATGATGATGGCATCCATGCAGATGCGCAAGAACCTCGATGTGCAGGCTCCCGGTCTCGGCGACGTGAACATCAACGGACACGGCGTTTCCTTCGGCGGCAACGTGGCCGTACACGCCAGACTCAACGATCAGTGGTCGCTCGGCCTTACCTACCGCGCGCCCATGAGCCTCAAGGTCAGCGGCAAAACGAGGTACGACAATCAGATCGGAGCAACGGCCATCGGTCAGGCGCTCGGTCTCAGCAAAATCCAGAACTCCCGCCTGCGCGGCACGCTTCATCTGCCGGATTCCATCGGTTTCGGTGTAGCCTATAAGCCTTTGGAAAACCTGAGCTTTGAAGCGGACGCCGTTTATACTCTCTGGAGCCGTTTCCGCGACTTCAACATGTATATGAAGGATCCTGTCAACGACTGGCAGAACACCGACAGGCACTGGAAGAACAGCTGGACGCTGGGCATTTCCGCCGAATACAAGCCTGTGGACTGGATGGCCCTTCGCCTCGGCTTCATGTACGAGACCTCGCCCATGAATATCGGCAATGCCGACTACATGGTGCCTTCCAACGGCAGAAACTACTACACCGCGGGCGTAGGCTTCTTCTACAAGAACTGGACCTTCGACCTTGCCTATATGTATATCCACAACCATGTACTGGACTACACGCTGGCGTCTCAAAACAAGGATAGCGGCATAGTGGCCGGTCGTACCACCCATCCGCATGCCCACAACTTCGGCATCGGCATCGGTTACAAGTTCTAACGCGATACCTCAAAAAAAGTCCGGCGCAGGAAAAGTCTTTCCTCTTCCCGCGCCGGACTCTTTCATTCGCCGTCACGCCGGACGGCTCATTCTCTTCTCTCTTCGTTCCGAAAAAATCGCCGCCTCAGTCGGACTTCGGCGGCAGTTCCTGTAACGCCGCACCGCGTTTTTTTCTCCAGAAGTCGCTTCCCCGTCCGCCCAAAACGATGAACAGGAAAACAGCTCTCACGCCCCCTGCCGGGCCAAAAGTTCCGCAAACTGCTTGAGCTTTGCCTCGTCATAGAAGTTGACCATGCGCAGAGGAACGGTGGCCACTTCTCCCAGTTCGCCGTTTTCACGAAGTTCCAGGAACAGAAGCACAACGTCCCAGGGTGCAAAGCAGCGCGACCCGTCAGGCATGTTCAGCCCCTCCTTGGCCAGAGCAAAGCAGAACGCGGAAAACTTCGCCGCCCCGGTGCGGTACGGACCGGACATCATGGCGCAGCGCCCGTCATACTCGGCATACTGTTCGGCAAAGGAACGATACAGCTCCTCCATCTGCGCATCGGTATAGGGAGGCGTCAGGGCAGCCAGCGAATCACAGTACGGCAGGCAGTAGTCCCTGGCACAGAACATATCCGTCCATTCCTCGTTTCCGGAAGGGGAAGAACTCTGCACGGCCTTCTCTTCCGCCATGCCGATGAAGGGACGATAGCTGTCTTCCTTGTCGAACATATGCTCGGGAAAAGCCTTGAGCGCATAACCTCCGTTCTCCTCCCGCAGGAAAAGGCGCACTTTCTCTCCCGGAGTGAACAGCCCATCCACGCCGTCTTTGGCCACGGCTCTAACCATGAGAGGATACCGCCCCCAGAGACTGCGCCGGGCGGCTTCAAGCAGCGAATACGGTCCCACGGTACCATAAAACGCGGCAATCTCCTCCACGGAAAATTCCTCGCCTTCCTTAACATTCTCCCATCCGGTAAATGCCATATATCCTCCGTTGCGGACGGTCTTCCCGCCCGCTGTCGTTTCGAGTTTCGTCAAAGAACAAGCATTCCGTCTTTTTGCCGAAGACTCAAGAAGAAAAACAGCGCATCGCACGGAAGCCCCTTCCCGCGATCCTTTCTTCCCGGATACGCAGATGCCACCAAAAGCCCCCACACACAGCCCCGGAACCGTAAGCGGCCGCTCCGGCTTTTAATGCAAAAAAGCACCTGCATCGCTGCAAGTGCTTGAAATTTCTGGTACCGGAAGTGGGACTTGAACCCACAAGGTGTTGCCACCGGCGGATTTTGAGTCCGCTGCGTCTACCAATTCCACCATTCCGGCACAGCTGCATCTATATAGATTTCAGGGCGCAAGGTCAACCTTCGGCGGCGTCTGACGGGGCCGGAAAACGCCTGATTCTGCGGCTTCAGCTTGCCTTTTTACGCTGAAAAGGCTAGGCTGAGCGTCAAATACGGATTCTGATATGAACGATACCTGTCCCACCATCGCGCAAAAAAGCGACAGTCCGCTTCCCGAGAAGGAGGAAGCAGGCTGTCAGTCTTCCGACGTTCCCCTTGCTGCGTGGCTGAAGGCAGTTTCGTCCGTCATGTTCCGCTGCCGCACTCTCTGCGGAAGCCTTTTGTTTTTCCCGTCATGTACGCCCGTTCTGCGGGCCTTTTTTGTGCCGGAGCCGACGTGTTCGGCAGGCGCCGTGCGTCACGGCTGCCTCCCGGCCTGAACCCTATTTGAAGGAGTATCGTCTTGGACGGCGAATCCCACAGTACCGTGTGGTCCAAACTTGGTTCTTTCTTTTCCGGCAAATCCTCGGAAGATCATCTGGAGCAGGCCATCCGCGAAGCCCGCGAAGACGGCGAGCTGAAGGCGGAAGAAGGCTCCATGCTGCTTTCCATCCTCTCTCTGGACGAGCTTCAGGTGCAGGACATCATGACTCCCCGTACCGACATCGACTGCCTGCCCTCCGGCACGACCATTCTCGATGCGGCGGGAGCCATCGTGGAAACCGGACACTCCCGTCTGCCCGTCTATAAGGATACGCGCGACAACATCATCGGCATCGTTCACGCCAAGGACATGCTGAGCTCGCTCATGAAGGCAGAGCTGCAGACCTCGCCGGTGGACAACATCATGAGTCCGCCTTTCTTTGTTCCGGAAACCAAGATTGCCAGCGAACTTCTTCAGGAATTCCGCAGCCGCAAGAATCATCTGGCCATCGTGGTGGACGAGTACGGCGGCACGTCCGGTCTGGCCACCATCGAAGACCTGCTGGAAGTCATCGTGGGCGACATCGAAGATGAACACGACGCGCCCAAGGAAGAGGACATCCGTCCCCTTGAGGAAGGCAAGTACGAACTTTCCGGCCGTGCCTATCTGGAAGAGCTGGAAGAGCTGGGCATTCATCTGGAATCGGATGAGGTGGACACCATCGGCGGTTATCTCAGCCTCGATGCCGGACACGTGCCGCAGAAGGACGAGGAATTCCGCATCGCCGGCTGGCTGTTCACCATAGCCGATGCCGACGCAAAGCAGATACACACCGTCATCGCCAGGCGCGACGAAGAATGATTTCAAGGGGCCGCGGGAACTTCCCGCGGCCCCTTTCCGTTCTCCGGGTCTCTCATCCTGCCGGATCGCCCCTGCTGAAAGCGGGAAAAAACAGCGTAATTTCAGGCGGATTTTACCCGTCACGACCGGGACTTCCCGCCGATGTTAAAACAAATCTCATAAAAAAGAACGAAGTAAAACAGTCAGTTCCGCTTTAAATCCCCTGTTCGACGCTTGATTATCTCGGGGCAACGTGTAATCATACGCAAGTTTAAACCCACTTTAGGAGCGGAATATGCCTAAGCGTACAGACCTTAAGCGCATTATGGTCATAGGTTCCGGCCCGATCGTCATCGGCCAGGCCTGTGAATTCGACTATTCCGGTACCCAGGCCGTAAAGGCCCTCAAGGAAGAAGGGTACGAAGTCATCCTTGTCAATTCCAACCCGGCTACCATCATGACCGACCCCGGTCTTGCCGACCGGACCTATATTGAGCCCATCGAACCTGAAACCGTGGCCGCCATTGTCCGCAAGGAGCGCCCCGACGCCATCCTGCCCACGCTCGGCGGTCAGACCGGCCTGAACACCGCCCTTGCTCTGGAAAAGATGGGCGTGCTCAAGGAATGCGGCGTCGAGCTCATCGGCGCCAACGCCGAGGTCATCGAAAAGGCTGAAAGCCGCGAGCTGTTCCGCGCCGCCATGGAAAACATCGGCATCAAGGTTCCGCGCAGCGAAATCGCACGCAACATGGAAGACGTGCGCCGCATTGCCGCCGAAATGCCCTTCCCGCTCATCATCCGTCCGGCCTTCACGCTGGGCGGCTCCGGCGGCGGCGTGGCCTACAACCAGGAAGACCTGGAAGAAATCGCCGCCGGCGGCCTCGATGCCTCCCTCACGAGCGAAGTTCTGGTGGAACAGTCCGTGCTCGGCTGGAAGGAAATCGAAATGGAAGTCATGCGCGACCGCAAGGACAACTGCGTGATCGTGTGCTCCATCGAAAACCTCGATCCCATGGGCGTGCATACCGGCGACTCCATCACCGTGGCTCCGGTGCAGACCCTCACCGATGTGGAATACCAGAAGATCCGCGACGCCTCCATCGCCATCATGCGCGAAATCGGCGTGGAAACCGGCGGTTCCAACGTGCAGTTCGGCCTGAACCCCGAAAACGGCGAGCTGGTCGTCATCGAAATGAACCCCCGCGTGTCCCGCTCCTCCGCTCTGGCTTCCAAGGCCACCGGCTTCCCCATCGCCAAGATTGCCGCCAAGCTCGCCATCGGCTACACGCTGGACGAAATTCCCAACGACATCACCCGCGAGACCATGGCCAGCTTCGAGCCCGCCATCGACTACTGCGTGGTCAAGATTCCCCGCTTCACCTTTGAAAAGTTTGCCGGCGCCAAGGACGAACTCACCACGTCCATGAAGAGCGTGGGCGAAACCATGGCCATCGGCCGCACCTTCAAGGAAGCGCTGCAGAAGGGCCTGCGTTCTCTGGAAATCGGCGCTCCCGGTCTCGGCAGCCACTTCCGCGACGCCCTGCCCTCCATGGACGACATCATGGCCAAGCTGCGCACTCCCAACTCCAAGCGCATCTTTGCCCTGCGTCACGCCATCCTTGCCGGCATGAGCGTGGAAGAGATCCATGCCGTCACCTCCATCGACCTGTGGTTCCTGCGCCAGATCCGCGACATCGTGAAGATGGAAGGCGATCTGCGCGACTTCGCTCTCGGCAACTCCATGACGCCGGACAACCCCGATCTCGTCCGCCTGCTGCGCCGCGCCAAGGAATTCGGCTTCTCCGACAAGCAGCTCGCCGAAATGTGGAAGCGCCCCGAAAGCGACGTGGCCGCCCTGCGCAAGGCCACCGGCACGGAACCCGTCTACTATCTCGTCGATACCTGCGCCGCGGAATTCGAGGCCTATACGCCCTATTTCTATTCCACCTACGAAACCGGCCGGGAACTGGACGTCCATGACCGAAAGAAGGTCATCATTCTCGGCGGCGGCCCCAACCGCATCGGTCAGGGCATCGAGTTCGACTACTGCTGCTGCCATGCCTCCTTCGCTCTGCGCGACGAGGGCGTGGAAGCCATCATGGTGAACTCCAACCCCGAAACCGTGTCCACCGACTACGATACCTCCGACCGCCTGTACTTCGAGCCGCTCACCTTTGAAGACGTGATGCACATCGTCAAGACCGAGCAGCCCGACGGCGTCATCGTGCAGTTCGGCGGCCAGACTCCGCTGAACCTCGCCGTGCCGCTGCAGCGCGCCGGCGTGCCGATCCTCGGCACCAGCCCCGACGCCATCGACCGCGCCGAAGACCGCGAACGCTTCCAGGCCCTCATCCAGAAGCTGCATCTTCTCCAGCCTCAGAACGGCACCTGCATTTCGCTGGACGTGGCCAAGGAAGAAGCCGCCCGCATCGGCTATCCCATCATCGTGCGCCCGAGCTACGTGCTCGGCGGCCGCGCCATGATGGTCTGCTACGGCCCCGACGACCTTGACGACTACTTCCACAACGTGGTGGGCACGGATACCCCCGAACATCCCATCCTCATCGACCAGTTCCTTGAGAACGCCATCGAAGTGGACGTGGACGCTCTTGCCGACGGCAAGGACGTGTATGTGGCGGGCATCATGGAGCACATCGAAGCCGCCGGCATCCATTCCGGCGACTCGGCCTGCTCGCTGCCTCCCTACTCTCTGCCGGACAACATCGTCAATGAAATCAGCCGCCAGACCGTGGAACTCGCCAAGGAACTGCGCGTCGTCGGCCTCATGAACATCCAGTTCGCCGTCAAGGACGGAAAAATCTACATCCTTGAAGTGAACCCCCGCGCCTCCCGTACCGCGCCCTTCGTGTCCAAGGCCACCGGCGTTCCGCTGCCCCGCCTCGCCACGCTGATCATGCTCGGCAAGACGCTGAAGGAACTCGACCCCTGGTCCATGCGCAAGACCGGCTACGTGTGCGTGAAGGAAGCGGTGTTCCCCTTCAAGCGCTTCCCCGGCGTGGACATTCTGCTCGGACCTGAAATGCGCTCCACCGGCGAAGTCATGGGCGTGGCCCGCACCTTCGACGAAGCCTTCCTGAAGAGCCAGCTCGGCGCAGGCCAGTCCCTGCCCTCCTACGGCAAGGTGTTCATTTCCGTGAACGACCGCGACAAGGAATTCGTGGTGCCCATTGCCAAGTCCTACGCCGACCTCGGCTTTGAACTGCTCGCCACGCGCGGCACGGCCAAGCTCCTCAAGGACTCCGGCCTCGACGTGCAGCCCGTGCTCAAGGTGCATGAAGGCCGCCCGAACATCGTGGACATGATCAAGAACGGCGAAGTCGCCATGGTCATCAACACCGCTTCCGGCAAGCGCACCACCCACGATTCCCGCGCCATCCGTCAGACCACGCTGCACTACGGCGTGTCCTTTACCACTACGATTTCCGGCGCCCGCGCCATTGCCCGCGCCATCCAGCATCAGCAGAACAAGGCCCTCAACGTCGAGTGCCTCCAGGACTACTATGCGGGATCGCCCAAAGGAGAACGCGCATGAAAGCTCTGCTCGCCCTCGAAGACGGCTTCGTCCTTGAAGGGGAATCCTTCACCGGCCCCATTGAACTGACCGGCGGCGAAGTCATTTTCAATACCGCCATGGCCGGATATCAGGAACTGCTCACCGACCCCTCCTATGCAGGTCAGATGGTGTGCCTCACCTATCCGCTCATCGGCAACTACGGCATCAATCCCGACGACATGGAATCCGAAAAGGTTCACATGTCGGCCCTCATCGTCAAGGAATGCTGCAAGGAACCTTCCAACTGGCGCGCCACCGAAAGTCTGCCCGACTTTCTCATGCGTCAGGGCGTGCCCGGCATCGAAGGCATCGACACCCGTGCGCTCACCCTGCACCTGCGCAAGAACGGCGCCATGCGCGGCTGCATTTCCACCAGCATTCTCGATCCCGAGGAACTGGTGAAGAAGGCACAAGCGCTGCCCTCCATGGAAGGCCAGAACCTCGTCACCCGCGTGGCTCCCGACAAGCCCTACCGCTGGGACGAAGCCGCAGGCCGCCCCGCCCCGATCACGCTGAATGCCGACGGCTCCTATGACTGGCCCGCCGGAAAGGCGCTCAAGGTCGTGGTGTACGACTTCGGCATCAAGTGGAACATCCTGCGCCTGCTTTCCGCTCAGGACATGGAACTTCTCGTCGTGCCCCCGGCCTTCACCTGTGAACAGGTCAAGGCCGCCGCTCCCGACGGCGTGTTCCTCTCCAACGGCCCCGGCGACCCCGCCACGCTGAAGGCGGAAATCGCCGAAATCGCCAAGATGGCGGAAATCTTCCCCATCGGCGCCATCTGCCTCGGCCATCAGCTCCTCGGTCACGCCCTCGGCGGCACCACCACCAAGCTGAAGTTCGGCCATCACGGCGTGAACCATCCGGTCAAGAACCTGCTGACCGGCCGCATCGAAATCTCTTCCCAGAACCACGGCTTCTGCGTCATTCCGCCCGAAGGCGTGGAAAAGGTGTATGTGAACCTCAATGACGGCACGCTGGAAGGCTTCCGCCATCCTGAAAAGCCCATCATGACCGTTCAGCATCATCCCGAAGCCGCCGCCGGTCCTACCGACAGCCGCACCTTCTTCACCGACTTCAAGGCCATGGTGATGAAGGCGAAGGCCGGAAAGTAATCGACGCCGAGGCCCTGCCCTGAGGCAGAGCCGATCATTCCGCTCCTGAAGGCTCCCCCGATTCCGGGGGAGCCTTTTTTCATGCCCGAAGGGCGACGGCACCTTCCGTCCCGCCGCAGCCTTTTGTTTTTTCAGAAAAAGCCTTATGGTTGCGCCATTCCTGATGAAGGCGGCCCACGCCTCCGCAGCGCCGGCGCGTCTTCCTCTACCTGAAAAGGACACATCATGCTGACTTCCGACAAACGTCTCTTCATAGCCGCCGCAGAAAACCCCGCCTCTCTTGAACCGGACGGGCGCGCGCTGTGCATGGAAGCCTCCATGCTCTGCCGCCACGGCCTCATCACCGGAGCCACGGGCACGGGCAAGACCATCACGCTGCAGACCATGGCCGAAAGCTTCAGCGCCGCAGGCATCCCGGTTCTTCTGACCGACGTGAAGGGCGATCTTGCCGCCGTATGCCATCCCGGAACGCCCGGCGGAAGCATCAAGGCGCGCATCGAAGCGCTCGGACTGCACGCGCTCGGCTACGTCAACCGGGGGTATCCGGTATGCTTCTGGGACGTGGAAGGACGACAGGGAACGCCGCTTCGCGCCACCATCAGCGACCTGGGACCGGATCTTCTTGCCCGCCTGCTGAAGCTGAACGACGTGCAGAGCGGCATTCTGCGCCTCGTGTTCCGCGTGGCGGATGAAAACGGCCTTCTGCTGCTCGACCTCAAGGATCTGCGCGCCATGCTGGTCTGGATAACGGAACACCGGGCCGACTTTGCCGCATCATACGGCCACATCTCCCCGGCCAGCACGGGCGCCATCCAGCGCAGCCTGCTGCGCCTGGAAGACGAAGGAGCCGGAGCCTTCTTCGGCGAACCTGCGCTGAACATCGAAGACCTGTTCCGCACCGATATTTCCGGCCGGGGCCATCTCAACATTCTTGCCGCCGACAAACTTCTGCAGAAGCCCGGCCTCTACGCCGCCGTGCTGCTGTGGCTGCTCTCCGAGCTGTATGAACGCCTCCCGGAACGGGGCGATGCCGACAAGCCCCGGCTCGTGCTCATGTTCGACGAAGCGCACCTTCTTTTCGACGATATGCCGGACATCCTGCTGCAGAAGGTGGAGCAGGTGGTCCGCCTCATCCGCTCGCGCGGCGTGGGCGTTTATTTCGTCACGCAGAACCCTGCGGACATTCCGGACGGCATACTCTCCCAGCTCGGCAACCGCGTGCAGCACGCGCTGCGTGCCTTCACCCCGCGGGATCAGAAGGCCGTACGGGCCGCCGCCGAAACCTTCCGGGCCAATCCGGCCCTGGATACCGAAGCAGTAATTTCCTCCCTGCGTACGGGCGAAGCGCTGGTTTCCTTTCTGGATGCCGACGGCGCGCCCTGCATGGTGGAGCGGGCGCTCATTCTGCCGCCGGAGGGAGGCATCGGAGCCATAGGCGAAGAAGAGCGCCGCGGCATCATCGAGGCCTCCGCCGTGCAGAAGCTGTACGGCACCGCCGTGGACAGAACATCCGCCCACGAAGTGCTGAGCGGCCAAAAGGCGGAACAGGAGCAGAGTGCGGAAGAGGAAGAATATGACGCTCCCGCGCCGTGGGAAGAAATGCTCGGCGCCGTCGTGAAGCAGGCGGGACGCACCATCGGCAGCACGGTGGGCCGGGAACTCGGACGCGCCGTGATGCGCGGCCTTCTTGGCGGCATTTTCGGCAAAAGACGTTGACCATACATGCAACAGTGACGGAGCACACGCTCCTTTCATGCGTCGGAAGGCGCAACAGCGAGGACACCATGACCAAGGAAATCTTTGAAGCCCGCAGAGAAAAGCTGCGCCGCCTCATGCACGAGGAGGGGCTGGATGCTCTTCTGATCTCCCAGCCCGCCAACCGCTTCTATCTTTCCGGCTTTGAACTGCATGACTGCCAGTGCAACGAAAGCTCAGGCTGCCTCATCATCACGAAGGACGGCCGGGACTGGCTCTGCACCGACTCCCGCTACGAGGAAGCAGCCGCCCAGCTCTGGGACAGGGAACGAGTGCTCATCTACCGCGGCGCATCCTCCGAAGCGATCAATCTGCTTCTCAAGAAGCTCTGCGGCAGCACGGGCGTCACGGGTATGGAAGCCGAACATCTGGCATGGAACTATGTTCAGCGTCTGGAACCCGGCCTCACGCTCAAGGCGGCCGACGGGCTGGTGGAAAAGCTCCGCGAAATCAAGGACGATGCGGAAATTCAGCTCATTGCCGAATCCGTGGCGCTCAATCACCGCATGCTGGAATGGCTCCCCTCCGTGCTCGTTCCGGGGCAGGACGAAGGTTCCGTGGCCTGGGCCATTGAAAAATACTACCGCGAGCACGGCGCTTCCGAACTGAGCTTCCCGTCCATCGTAGCCATGAACGCCAACGCCGCGCTGCCGCACTACGTTCCGGAAAAACCCGCCGTGTTCACCGACGAATGCATGGTGCTCGTGGATGAAGGCTGCCGCCTGAACCGCTACTGCTCCGATCAGACCCGCACCTACTGGATCGGCCAAAAGCCCTCTCCCCGCTTCACGGAAATGCTGGAGAGAGTGCAGGAAGCCCAGCGCCGCGCCATCGCCGTTCTGCGGCCGGGCATCACGGGCAAGGAAGTGCATCAGGTGGCCGTGGACTACTTCGCCTCCTGCGGCATGGACCGTTACTTCACTCATTCTCTGGGCCACGGCGTCGGTCTGGAGACGCACGAAGGGCCGAGACTGAGCCCGACCAGCATAAAACCCCTGCAGCCCGGCATGATCGTCACCATCGAACCGGGACTCTACTTCCCCGGATGGGGCGGCGCGCGCTGGGAGTACATGGCCGTCATCACCGAGGACGGGTGCAGAATATTCTGATCCGGCGGCGACCGGATGTACGCCCTGATCCGGCTGCCTTTCCCGCCGATCTGGACGGATGCGGAAACATGATTATGTTCATGGAACCGGCGGAAACGTTCCGCCATCATGATTCCGCTCCAAAACCACTCTTCAGGAGACTCGCATGATTCACCCCGAAAAGCGGCATTTCATCATCGTAGCCAAAACGCTCGGCATTCAGGTGCTGCTGTTTGTCGGCATTCTGTTCACGGTATGGGGCTCGCAGAAGCTCTATACCTTTATCGATCCCGTCAAATTCCCCGTCTATCAGGCGGAAATCAAGGAAAACATGACGGAGCAGGAAAAGGGCGCGGCTCTGCTTTCCGCCCTGACGAACCGCATGAACGCGGAACTTGATTCCACCTTCGGCTGGACGGCCAACGACATTCTGTTCAACCGCTGGCTCATCGACAACCGCGCCTATCGCCAGTTCGGCACCTATGTGGCCACCAAGATGCTCTTCGACCACTACTCCACGGTCATCGCCAAGCTCGGCAACAACGACCGGGAAAACGATCTGCTCTACAACGCCCGCCTCAACTACTTCGCCATCAGCCCCCAGCGCTGGGGCATGCTGTTCATTCCTTCGGCGGAAGGCTCCTTCAAGAAGGCCCTTTCCATGACCGAGCAGTACAAGAAGGATCTCCTTGCCGACAAGGCCGTGTACAACTGCCGCACCGACGACATCTATTCCGCCTTCAATCTGATTCTGGGCGAAACGGTGTTCGGCTACGCCCTCGGTCTGCTCAACGACAGCCAGGATCTGCCCTTCTACACACTCGACAACCGCATCTACGAAGCGCAGGGCGTCATTCTCGTGGTACGCGACTACCTCAAGGCCCTGTACGAGCTGTATCCCGAAATCGGCAACAAGAACAACGAGCAGAACATGGCCGAAGCCATGCGCTACATGGACCTCATCTGCAACTATGATCCCATGTACATCACCTCGTCGTTCAACTCCGGCGAGCTCATCATTTCCTACCTGCTCTTTGCCCGCAACCGTCTCACCGACATACGGGACAGTCTGAGAATCTGAACCGACTGAACACGCCCGGGGAAGGCCAGCCTTCCCCGGGTTCTTTTTTCTGCCATGAACGCCTTCACTCCTCTTATTTCTCAGGAAACGCTGACAGCCTTCCGCAGGCTGTTTCACCGGCATGCCGAAACCGGCATGGCGGAATTCTGGACCACGGCCCGCATTGCGGAGGAACTGGAAAAATTCGGCCTTTCTCCCGTCCTGGGCGAGAGAGTCTGCGCCGCCGGGGCCCGTATGGGCATGCCGGATCCGGACAGGCTGCGCGACGCGGAGCGCCGAGCGGAAGCGGAAGGAGCCTCGCCCCGCATGCTGGCGCGCATGAACGGCTGCACGGGCCTGGTCGTGGACATAAGGCCCGATCTTCCGCTGCATACCGTCCTTCGTTTCGACATCGACGCCGTCGACGTGCAGGAAAGCGAAGAGCCGGAGCACAGCCCTGCCCGGGAAGGCTTCGTCTCCCTGCATGAAGGCATCAGTCATGCCTGCGGCCATGACGGACACATTGCCATCGGACTGGGACTCGCTCACGAGCTTGCGCGTCTGCGCTCAGATCTCAGGCACAACGTCCGGCTGCTCTTCCAGCCCGGCGAGGAAGGATGCCGGGGAGCAAAAGCCATGACCGCCGCCGGATGGCTGAACGGCGCGCATCATTTTCTGGCGGCCCATATCGGCATGCGGGCCGATGAGGATCATGCTCTGGTCTGCGGTGCGCACGGCTTTCTTGCCACCACGAAATTCGACGTGGAATTTCTCGGGCGTGCCGCCCATGCCGGAGCGGAACCGCACAAGGGAGCCAATTCCCTGCTTGCCGCGGCCGGAGCCGCGCTGGCCATGCACGCCCTGCCGCGGCACGGGGACGGCGACTCCCGCATCACCGTAGGCACGCTTGAAGCCGGAAGCGGACGCAACATCATTCCCGATCATGCCTTCATGCGCTGCGAAACGCGCGGAGCCACCACCGCCATCAACGAGTACATGTTCGAACACTGCCGCAGCATCATCGAGCATACGGCCGCCATGTATGATCAGACCTGCCGGATCCGCCTCATGGGCAGCGCAGACAGCGCAGACAGCGATGAAAGCCTGACCAAGCTTGTCCGCAGCATGGCGGAAAACGTGTCGTGGTTCCGGCGTGATCTCATTCGCGACACGGCGACAGGCTACGGAAGCGACGATGCCTGCACGCCCATGGCCGCCGTTCAGAAGCAGGGCGGAGATGCCGCCTACATCATGCTGGGCAGTGCTCTGGCGGCGGGACACCACGCTCCGAACTTCGATTTCCATGAAGACGTGCTGCTTCCCTCCGTGGATCTTCTGTGCAGAACCGTCCTTGCGCTCGACACAAAATAAAACGCCCTCATTTTATCATCATATTCTGTAATATAAACAGGTTAGAAAAAAATATTGACTTTGAAAAAAAACGTCGTCATGGTTGTAGAACGACGCTTTTCCGTGAAGGAGCATTTCGTTCCCGAAAAAGAAACGCGCTTTTTCCGTGCCGGTACGGACCGATGCACGCCGATAAAAGGAGCCAATATGACGAAGCTCATGACTTTTCTGACCAGCGGACTTATGAGCGTCCTTCTCTTTGCTTCCGTTGCTCTTGCCGAGGAAGTAAAGACCGACTATTTCACCCTCAATCTTGACGAGGAATGGACGCAGCCTCAGCCCGTCCAGTCCGCGAACGGCGCCGTGCTCGCCATAGTTCAGCATACTTCCGACAAGTCCGTCCTGAGCGTGGCCATCTCTCCCATCGCACTTCCTGCAAAGGACGTGGCCGAGCAGACGCTCGCCAACATGAAGACCAACGGCTTCACCGTTTCCGAACTCAAGCCCTTCGGCGATTCCTACATGGCGGAATTCTCCCAGAATCAGTCGAGCGGCGTCAGCTACTTCACCTCCAACGGCAAGGTGAACAGCGTCGTCACCATCATCGGCAAGAATACCGATGCGGGCAAAGAATTCATGAACAAGCACTTCAAGGCCGCCGACGCCAAGCTCTTCCCGGCCAAATTCTAACCGATGCCGGTAAACCGGCCTTCATTCCGGGGCAGCCGTGCTCCATGCACGGATGATGCCGCCAGACCCAATCTTTTCCACAAAATACGCAAACAGAACGGGGAATGACGCCTTCCATGAGAAGAGTCATTCCCCGTTTTCTTACAGAACCATGCAGAGGTAGCAGCATCGCCGGTTAAAGAGCTCCGCCGTCGCGCCTGCCCGCTACGCTCTTATCTCAAAAATCGCTTCGATTTCCACCGTCTGACCGTTGGGGAGAGATCCCATGCCCACCGCCGAGCGGGCATGCCTGCCGCCTTCGCCGAACACTTCCACCATCAGATCGGAAAAGCCGTTGATCACGCGGGGATGATCGGCAAATTCCGGCACGGCGTTCACCATGCCGAGCACCTTCACGCAGCGGACGATTCTGTCCAGATCGCCGAGAGCCGCTCTGGCCGCCGCCAGAAGATTGAGACCGGTCTGCCTTGCATCCGCATAGGCCTGTTCCACGGAAACCTCTCCCCCCACCTTGCCGAGCGAAACATGCCCGTCGGGATACAGCGGGCCCTGCCCCGACAGGTAGAGCAGATTGCCCGTTATCACGAAAGGCACATAGTTGGCCACAGAGGCGGGAACCTCCGGCAGAGAAATGCCAAGTTCCTTGAGTTTCTGTTCCGCGTTCATGGTCGCTCCTTTTACTTTTACGTTAAATAAACAAAAAAACAGTTCGCCTGCGTCTTATCGCACCAACGTCGTCAGCGCTTCGGATGCGCCTCTCTGCTGGCGGAATCCTCATGAAGGGAAACGGGCAGCACGACATCGCAACTCTCAAAGCTGCCCTGCTCCAGTCTGTGAAGAAGCGCCTGCGCCGTCTGCACGCCCAGCTCATAGGACGGCAGCACCACGGAAGAACAGAAGGATTCCATATAGTTCCATGGGCTGTTGATATCGTAGGTGGCCAGCATGATGTCGTCTACGGCTATGCCCCTGCGCTGCAGGAGCTGCGTGGTGATGAAGGCCAGCTGATTGTTCGAGGCAATGACGGCATCGGGCATGCCCGGAGCGTCGATACGTTCCTGAATGCGGGCCAGCGCGCCCTCGTAATCTTCGGGCACGGACAGAAGTTCCAAAGAACAGAAGCCCGCACTTTCCAGAACCGCCGCCTCCAGTCCGCGTATTCTGGCCCGCAGGGAAGGCCACGATACGGCCGGTATGATCATGAGCATCTTGCGGGCACCACGGGCGATGAACTTGCGGGCCATCTGCAGGCTGCCGCCGTACTCATCCATGCGCAGCGTGCACACGTCGCGCCTCGGCGAAGGCAGCTCCATCTGAAGCAGTGCCAGCGGCTGCCCCTGCGCGGCAAAGAAGTCCACAATGCTGTCGCGCTGTTCCACCGAGGCCGCCGCAATCACGCAGAGGGCGTCGGTAAGCTGATGCAGCAGCACGGGAGAGTTCCCCATGGCCGAAGGCCGGACACTCTGCACCGTAAGCGAGTAGCCGTTGTCGTTCAACTGCCGGGCAAGACCTGCCACTATGCTGCCGATGACCTGTCGGGTGAGGAAGTAGGGAGAGTCGTCGACAACGATGAGGCCGATGGAAAAAGATCGCGAAAGCCTGAGATTCCGTGCGCTCCCATGGGGTCTGTACGGGTACTTCTGCAGGATTTTGCCAAGTTTTTCACGAGTTTCCGCGCTCATGGTATGAAATTTACCATTAATGAAGTTGGAAACCGTCATGCTGGAAACGTCGGCCATGGCCGCGATATCTTTTAATGTGGCAGTATGTCGATGGTTGTCATCGAGCGCCATGATGAACCCTCCGTTCTGTCGACTCTCTGTGCAGGCAAGAGAACCTAGCCTTTGAGAACTCCGGAGTCAAATCTTCAGAGCTGCAGAGGTCTGACTTCGAAAGCGGCGTGACTTGGGCACGTCGGAGTAGTCCGGTCATGGCCGCATATCTATTTTACGATAAACTAACCATACATATTAAATCAAGATAAAATGAAGCATCATCTCAAAAAAATTATTAATTTGACACATTTTATTTTTTGGCATTATAACTTTAACGAAAAATAAACTCCAGGGCACACGCAAGCCGGGAATATTTTTCGGGTTCTCCGGGAGGGAGGACTCCACCTTCAACCTGTAACCGAGAGAGGTCATCATGAACAAGCTCAGCGGTCTGCTCCTTGCGGCCATTCTGGCCATGACCGGTTCCGTTTCCGTCGCTTCCGCCGCGCAGGCTCCCATCACCCTGCGCTTCGCCGCGGACGAACCGACCGGCTCCGTGGAGGATCAGGGAAATCTCGCCTTCATCAAGGAAGTGGAGGAACGCAGCAACGGTCGTATCAAGGTGGAATACTTCCCCGGCGCACAGCTGGGATCGGACAAGCAGTGCCTGCCCTCCCTGCTGGCCGGCGCGCTGGACATCTCCTTCATTGCCGCAGGCAACCTGGCCGAATTCACCCCGGCCATGAACTTCACCGATCTGCCCGGCATCGTGAACTCGCCTGAACAGCTCCGCCGCGTCTGGCAGAGCCCCGTGCGCGACATGGTGGCCGAAAAGATCTACGCCGATCTCAAGCTCCGTCCCATCATGTTCGACGTGGCGGGCGGCGCCGCCCGCGCCATCTTCTACAACGGCAAGCCCATCGTCCGTCCCGAAGACGCCAAGAACTTCAAGTTCCGTACCACTGGCTCCCCCATCGAAGTGGCCCTGTTCCAGTCCTGGGGCGCCGCTCCCACGCCCATGGCCTACAGCGAACTCTACTCCAGCCTGAGCCAGAAGGTCGTGGACGGCATCTACGTGCATCCCATCGGCGCCTATGACCAGAAGCTGACTGAAGTGGTCAAGAACGCCACCGTCATCAACCTGTCCTACATCTCCCAGGTCAAGCTCATCAGCGAAGCGGCCGTGGCCAAGCTCGGCGGTGTGGATTCCGACCTGTACAAGATCGTGCTCGAAGCCGGCAGAAACGCCGAACTGCTCAAGGACAAGCTGTACGCCGAACGCGTGAAGAGCGTGTACGACGAACTGGCCAAGGTAGGCGTGAAGGTCATCCAGCCTCAGGGCGACGACCTCAAGGCCTGGCAGGACAAGGCGCAGGCGCTGTGGCCTTCCATCATCAACGATCCCAAGTACAACATCGATCCTGAAGTTCTCAAGATCGTGGAAGAAATCCGCAACAAATAGCCTTTCCGGGAGTCGGCGCCTCCGGGCGCCGGCTCTTGCTCACGTTCCCCGCCCGGAGGCCTCATGTCTCATCCCGCCCCTGTTCCTTCCGCCGTTCGGATACTGGAAAAGACCCTGGCCGGCATCAGCGCCGCGCTGGAAAAGCTCTGCGACGTCGCCTGCATCATTCTCGGCTTCGTCGTTCTCGGCTGCATGGTGCTTGCCATCACCACCAGATACATCGACGGCCTGACCCCCTTCCTCTGGACCGATGAACTGGCCCGCTACGCCATGATCTGGTGCGCCTTCCTCGCCGCCAGCTCCGCCCTGAAAAAGGGACAGTTCCTCCGCTTCGACCTTTTCGTGAAGGCGCTTCCCGAGCGCTTCATCCGAACGGCGGCCCTCGTGTCCGACGTTCTCATGCTCATATTCATCTTCTTCTTTCTTTCCTACGGCTACGCCATCACTCCCATTACCTTCCTGCAGAAAAGCTCGGCCATGCAGCTGCCCATGTTCTACCCCTATCTTGCACTCATGACGGGCACGGCGTTCATGGCTGTTCACATACTCCTGCACCTGATCTGCGAATGCCGCTTTCTCCTCTGGGGAGGCGATGATCCGGATGTCCGCCCTGCGGAAAACGAAGAAGTCTAGGAGCGCGTCATGAGTCTCGCCGTCATCATCATTCTCTTCATGGTCCTTTTCTTTCTGTCGGGCACTCCCATCTTCTTCGCCCTGGGACTCACCGTGGTCTTCAGCATTCTCTGCTGGGGACAGGTGCCTGCGCAGATCATCTTTCAGCAGACCTTCCAGGGCATAGACTCCTTCGGCATGCTGGCCATTCCGCTGTTCATGCTGATGGGTGAAATCATGACCCGCACCAAGGTCGTGGACGACCTGCTCTTCGTGTGCAACATCATTCTCGGCCACATCCGCGGTGCGCTGGCCCACGTGAACATCGTGGTATCCGTGCTCTTCGCCGGCATTTCCGGCTCCGCCGTGGCCGACACGGCCACCGTGGGCGGCATTCTCATTCCCGCCATGAAGAAAAACGGCTACGATGCCGAATTCTCCGTCGCGGTCACGGCCGCAAGCTCCGTCATCTCGCCCATCATTCCGCCCAGCATCTGCATGGTCATGTACGGCGCCCTCATTCCGGGCGTCTCCATTGCGGCCCTTTTTGCCGGCGGCATCATTCCCGGACTTCTGCTCGCCGCCGCCATGATGTTCGTCACCGCCGTTCTTTCCTCCAAGCGCAAGTATCCCAAGTCCACCATCACCTATACCCCCCGCCAGGTGGTGAACGCCGTCGTGCGCGCCATCCCCGCGCTCATGCTGCCCTTCATCATCCGCTTCGGCGTGGTGAACGGCATCTTCACCCCCACCGAATGCGCCGCCGTCGCCGTGCTCTACGCCATGGCGCTGGGCTTCTTCTACTACCGCAACTTCACCTTCCGTGATCTGTGCATCTGCATGAAGCGCTCCATGCTCACCTCCGGCGCCGTGCTCGTCATCATCGCCATGGTGCAGCCCTTCGGCTGGCTGGTCGCGCTGGGCCAGATCCCGGTCACGCTCTCCAACGCCATTCTGTCCCTTTCGGACCATCCGTACATCATTCTCGCGGCCATCACCGTGCTGCTTCTCATCCTCGGCGCCGTCATGGATGCCAACATCATCGTGCTCGTGTTTGCGCCCATTCTGGCTCCCATCGCGGCCCAGCTCGGCATCCACCCCGTGCACTTCGGCGTGTTCTACTGCCTCGCCGCCATCGTGGGCCTGTCCACGCCGCCGTACGGCATGTGCATATTCATTGCCGCAGCCATAGGCGAAGTGCCCGTGGGCGCCGCCATGAAGGCCATGCTGCCCTTCGTGATCAGCATCTTCGTCGTGGTGTTCATGGTCGCCTTCATTCCCGAACTGACCCTCTGGATGCCCCGTTCCTCGGGCCTGCTCTGATTCCTGCATCCGCACGGCCGCTTCCGGATTTTCCTCTGGAGCGGCCGTGACTCTCCACCCCGAACTTCCTTCAACCGGCACGGCGGTTCCTTTCCTCCTCCGCCCCGCCACAGCCGCCCGTTCGCCGGCCGCCGTCTGACGACACCCGGACGCTTCGGAATTTCCCCTGATTCCGAAACGCGGCGCGGCACGGACGCTCTCACAAAGGCGCCTCTGCAGGCAGAGGCGCAACAAGGCATCATCATGAAACTCACCGACATCGTTTACTGGGTTGGCAGCGGAGAATTCGGTCTCTCCCACTACAAGGACTGCCATGTCTATCTCATCCATGACGGCGAACACAGCGTGCTCATCGACAGCGGCTGCGGCATCGACATCACGGAACTAAAGCACAACATCGAACAGGTAACGCCGCTCTCCTCCATCACCGATCTCTTTCTTACGCACGGGCACGGCGATCACAGCGGCGGAGCGGCGGCACTGCAGAAGCACGCCTCCTTCCGCATCCATGCCAGCGCCGGTGAAAAGGCGCTCGTGGAAAGCGGCGACGAATGGGGACTCGGCCTGACGCTGGCCAAGAAAAAGGGCGCCTATCCCCAGGATTACCGCTTTCCCGTCTGCCATGTGGACGACGTCGTGGAAGACGGCGCCGTCTACGAGTTCGGCAGCTGGAGCCTGCGCGCCGTCAAGGTGCCCGGACACAGCGTGGACGGCGTCTGCTACGTTCTGGAAACGCCCGCCGGACGCGCGCTCTTCTCCGGAGACACCGCCTTTCTGAACGGATACGTCAGCATCATCAACTGCCCCGGCTGCGAGCTCGGCACCTACAGAGACAACATCGGCAAACTTGCCGGTCTCGGCATCGACTGTCTCTTCCCCGGCCACGGATCCTGGACGCTGAAGGACGGCCAGAAGCATCTCGATGCCGCCGTCAGCCATTTCTCCACCTCCGCCCTGCCTCTCATGCGCTGAGAACAGGTGAAGCAAAGGAACAATTCATGATCAATCTCGGAATGATAGGGTTCGGCAATTTCGGCCGTCAGCTTGCCAAGGGCTTCCATGACACCGGCTTCTGCCGCCTCAAGACCATAGCCGTGGGCAATCCCGCCAAGCACGCCGGTCACGAAACCTTCGGCGCTCAGCTCTGCGACGACTATCACGACCTTCTTCGCGACAACGACCTCGACGCCATAGCCGTGGCCGGTCCTCTTCAGATGCAGGCTCAGCTTGTGGAAGAGGCGCTCGCTGCCGGCAAGCATGTGTTCATGGAAAAGCCCCTCGCCCCCACGCTGGAGGACGCCCTGCGCATCAAGGCCGCCGCCGATGCCTCCGACAAAATCGCCATGGTCGGCTTCATTGAACGATTCAATCCCGCCCTGCGCCGCGTCAAGGCGCTTCTGCGCAACGACTATCTGGGCAATCTGTTCCGTCTTTCCATCAAGCGCGGCTCCCGCAACTCCGATCGTACGCCCTGGATGTGGGAAGTAGGCATGTTCGTGCACATTCTCGGCCACAACATCGACATTCTGCGCTGGTTCCTGGAAGACGAAGTGGAACACGTCTTTGCGGAATCCGACTCCTACATGCGCCGCAAGAGCGGAGAAGACGACAACATCTGCGCCATTCTGCGCTTCCGCAACGGTGCTCTCGGCGTCATGGAGGATTCCTGGACGCTTTCTCCCAGCATGCCCATGGAAGAAAACGACACCCGCATGGATCTCATCGGCGACAAGGGTAATCTCAGCTTCAACGGTCTGAACCAGATGCTCTCCCTCTACAACACGAACGGCGTGTTCTATCCCGGCCTTCTGCGCTGGCCCGGCGGTCTTACCGAAGAAAGCGGTCTGGAATCCTACGCCCTCAAGGACGAGTGCCTGCACTTCATCCGCTGCGTGGAAAATCCCGGCATCGCGCCCATCTCCACGGTGGACAGCGCGCTGGAAAACCTGCGCGTGGCTCTGGCCTGCCGCCTTTCCGCCAAGGAAGGCCGCGTCGTGCATCTTTCGGAAATCTGCTGAGGTCCGCTATGTTTGAAATCCATCACGTCGGCATTGTGGTCTCCGATCTGGAGGAAAGCGTCGGCTTTTACTGCCGCAACTTCGGCTTCCGCGTGGTCGCCAGGGATACCAACCCCGTGAAGAAGGCCAGAGCCGCCATGATCGACAACGGCAGCTTCATGATCGAGCTCATCGAGTACGCCGAACATCTTTATGACGACATCCCCATCAATCACGTCGCCTACCGCGTCGACGACGTGGAACGCGCCGCAGCGAGACTGCACGCGCAGGGTTACGATTTTATGGATGAAACACCGCGCATCATCTTTCAGGGCCGCAGCAAGATCATGTTCCTGTTCGGCCCCGATCGTGAACGCATAGAACTGCATCAGGTCCTTCAGGAACTGAATGCGCCAAACGAGGTTCAGCATGAAAACCATTGTTAAAGTGAAGGCCGCCATTCCCCAGCCGGGCAACGGTCAGGTAATGGAGCACGCCGCTCTTGTTCTTCATGATGACCGCATCATCGACCTTCTCTCGTGGGAAGAGGCCGAAGCGGCCTATCCCGACGCCGCCGTGGACTTCCGCCCCGAAGCCTGGGCCGTGCCCGGATTCATCGACGCTCACGTCCATCTGAGCTTCAGCTGCCGGAATGATCCCTATCTCGACATGCTGGAAGAAATGAACAGCGAACCGCTCATGATGCTGCGCCTCGTGCGCAACGCCCAGGCCTCCATTCTGGCGGGCGTCACCACCGTGCGCGACTGCGGCGCCGCCACCGACGGCATCTTTCAGCTGCGCGACGCCATCCGCAAAGGCACCATGCGCGGCAGCAGCATCGTGGCCAGCGGCAGACCCTTCACCGTCACGGGCGGCCACTGCTGGTATCTGAACAGAGAGGTGGAAGGCGAAGAAAACGTGCGCAGAGAAGCCCGTCAGACCATCAAGGACGGCGCCGACTTCCTGAAAATGATGATCTCCGGCGGCAACATGACGCCGAACTCCGGTTCCGGCGTGCTTCAGTACAATCAGGCCGAAGTGAACGCCTTTGCCTCGGAGGCCCGCATGCGCGGCAAGATGACCTCCGTACACGTGCACAGCACCGACTCCATCCGCATTGCCGTCAAGGCCGGCGTGTCCACGGTGGAACACTGCAGCTTCCGCGGTTCGGACGGCACCATCGACTATGACGCCGCCATCGTGGATGAAATGGCGAAGAAAGGCATCATTCTCTGCCCTGCCTTCAGCGCCTCCTACCGCACGCCCGTGACGAACTTCCCTGTGGAACAGCAGGAATTCTGGCGCGTCTTCCGCAAGGAACGCATGGACGTGACCGCCCGCATCATCAATCAGGGCGTACGCTTCGCCCTCGGTACGGACGCAGGCTGCCATCTCACCGAGTTCAGCGACTATGCCCTCTGCTTCGGCATTCTCAAGGAATATCTCGACATGTCCAACAGCGCCATTCTCGACTGCGCCACCGGCGTTGCCGCCGCATGCTGCGGTCTGGAAAAGGAAATCGGCAGCCTTGAGCGCGGCAAGCGTGCCGACATCACGCTTCTCGGCGGCAATCCGCTGGACGACCTTGCCTTCGGAAGCGACGTCCGGGCCGTGTATCAGTACGGACGCCTCGTCGTCGACGACGGCAAGGTCACGCCCGTCGTTGCCGGGTAAGCCGGGTGCTGCCGGATCTAGTCCTCTCCGGCAGCCCCTTTTTCGTTTTTCCGATCACGGGAGAAGATTTCCATGCTTTTCGACAGGACACAGTTCAATCTCGACATTCCGGCCATCGCCCGCTTCGACTTTCTGAATACGGCGGATCAGGGCCCCAAGCTGGCCTGCGTGCACTACGCCGTGCAGGAACTGGAAAACGACGTTTTCTACAACAGCCCCAGCCGCGCCGACGTGTATGACAGGCTTCATGCCGCCACCGAAGAGTCCCGCCGCCGTCTCGCGGCGTTCTTCCACACGCCGGTGGCGCAGACCGCCTTTGTCCGCGGCATTGCCGACGGTCTCAATCTGCTTCTGCCCCATTTCGCCCTCGGCCCCGGCGACGAGGTCGTCACCACCGACCAGGAAAATCCCGCCGTACTGCTTCCTCTGCTCGAAGGAGCGCGTCGTCTGGGATACACCGTGCGCTACGTGAAGGTGGGCAAAACCATGCAGGAAGCGCTGGACAACATGGAACAGACCTGCAACGAGCACACCCGCCTTGCCGTCATGAGCCATGTGAGTCACATCGCCGGCTTCTGCCAGCCCGTCAGGGAAATCTCCGAAATCGTGCACAGGCACGGCGGATGCATCATCTGGGACGGCGCCCAGTCGGCCGGACAGATTCCGGTGGACTTTCCCGCCCTCGGCTGCGACGTCTACATCGCCGCAGGCTACAAGTGGATGCTCGGCCTGCACGGCACCGCCGTCATGCTGCTCGATGAGGAATTTCTGCACAGCGTCCGCCCCCAGGCCATAGGCGTGGGCTCAGAAACCGCCTTCAGCTACACCGACTATTCCTACGACATCAGAAGCGACGCCAGGAAGTTCGAATACGGTTCCCGCCAGCTTCCGCCCTTTGCCGCGCTCGGCAACGCCGCCACCTATCTTAGCCTGCTCGGTGTGGAAAACATCATGAAGCGCAACCGTGCGCTTCAGGCCTCGCTCATGGAGAAACTGGCCGAACTGCCCGAAATCGTGCGCCTCTCCCCCGAAGAGGAGCAGGTTTCCTCCGGCATCGTGGGCTTCACCTTCCCCGGGCTCGACGCCGACGATCTGGTGAAGTTCGCCTGGCAGCGCAACATCCTCATCAAAACCCGCAACCTCGCCGCCGGCATGCCGAGCCGCAAGAGCATCCGCGTATCCCTGCACTTCTTCAACACCGAAGACGAGATTCTGCGCCTCATGGACTGCCTGCGCGCCTACAGGGGGATCGCCTGATGTCCCGCCGTCCCCGCATCGCCGTCACGGGCGAATGCATGGTCGAGCTTCTGCCCGTGAACGGCCCGGAAAAAGGACTCTTCCGACAGAGCTTCAGCGGCGACACCCTCAACACCGCCGTGTACCTTTCACGGCTGGGCGGACTGGACGTCTCCTACCTGTCCGCCGCAGGAACCGATCCGCTGAGCGACGCCATGCTCGACTTCTGGGCCGGGGAAGGCATCGACGCCTCCCTCACCCGGAGACTGCCCGATGCCGTTCCCGGCCTGTACATGATACAGCTCGACGAGCGCGGGGAGCGCTCCTTCCAGTACTGGCGTTCCGCCTCCGCCGCCCGCTCATGCTATTCGGGCGAGGGGGCGGACGCCCTTCTCGAAAAGCTCGCCTCGTTCGACGTCATCTATCTGAGCGGCATCAGTCTGGCCGTCTTTCTGGAAGACGGCAGAGAGCGCCTTCTGCGACGGCTGGAGGAACTGGCCGGAAGCGTATCCGTATGCTTCGACGCCAATTTCCGGCCGCGCCTGTGGGGCTCAGACCGCAGCATCGCGCTTTCCCGGGCCGAAGCCTGGTATCGTCGCATGCTTCCGCTCTGCTCCATGATCTTTCTTTCCCCGGAAGAGGCGGAAGCCTTCGGCGTGAAGGCCTCCAGCCCGGAGGACGCGGCGGCCATGCTCGTCCGCGCCGTAAGGCCGGGCGCGGAAATCGTCATGAAGGACGGCCCCAACCCATGTCTTGTATGGGACGGAAGGATCATGCGTCGCGTTACGCCCCGGCCTGCGGAAAAAGTCGTCGACACCACGGCCGCAGGAGACTCCTTTGCCGCGGCCTATGTGCACGCCCGCCTGCACGGTCTGAGACCGGAGGAATCCGTCGCCAGAGGTCATGTTCTCGCGGCGGCCGTCATAGGCGAACCGGGCGCCGTCATCCCTGCCAACCGTATGCCTGCGGAGCTGCTCCATGAGTGAATTCCAGGATCTGTGCCGGGCGCAGCGCGTCATTCCCGTGCTCGCGCTCGAAGACAACGAAACATCCCTTCAGATCTGCCGCGCCCTGGTGAAGGGCGGACTGCGTCTTCTTGAAATCACCCTTCGCACGCCCTCGGCCTGGGCCGTGGCGGAACGGGTGAAAAACGAAGTGCCCGGCAGCCTTGTGGGCATAGGCACCGTGCTTTCCGCCTCCGACATGGAAAAGGCCGCTGCTCTCGGATTCCGCTTTGCGGTCAGCCCGGGCATGACGCCGTCGCTTCTGGCCTGCCGGAAGGAAACCGGCATCGACTATCTGCCCGGCGTCGCCACGGCGTCCGAGGTCATGACTGCCCGGGAAAACGGTCTCACCTTTCTCAAATTCTTTCCGGCCGAGCAGAACGGCGGAGCTGCTCGTCTGAAAGCCTATGCCTCCCCGTTCGCCGGCGTGACCTTCTGCCCCACGGGCGGCATCAATGCTCAGAACGTGCGCTCCTATCTTACGCTGCCCAATGTATGCTGCGTCGGAGGAACCTGGGTCATCAGCAAGGAAGATGTTGCCGCCGGACGCTGGGATGCCATAGCGGCACAGGCGGAGCTCTGTCGAACGTTGTAGCCTGTACCCCTCTCACAACTGACATTCCCCAGGCTTCATAAAAAACAGCGCTTTCTCTTTCTGCCGATTATTTTCGCTCTATCTTGCAGGAAGGACGATATGTCGTCCTTCCTGCTTCTTTTAATCCAAGCAACGACTAAAATACCTGTATATGCTCGATAAAATAAACAATCACGGAAATTATCCGCAATATTTCATAAAACATAGCCATCATGCTGCTGATATGAACTATCGCAAACTCCATAATAATGAATTTTCCACAAATATATAATTACCTGTTTTATATTTTAACATACTCTTCTTCTCGATATATATCTTTACCTGCAGGCGATTTTGTCTCGACATCGGAGACTGGGGTAAAACACAAGCCAACTCGTACACTTGTGGCGTTTTTATTCCCCGCAGCGTTCATGCGGAAATTACATAAAATTTTTCCCTGTTTTGAGAAAAAAAGAACTACACGGTAAAGTGCTCGCTTTTCCCCAAAAAAACCTTGCGTTGCTTGTGGTTTTATCATTATCTTAGTACCGTAAAATTTGTACCTGTTCTTTCCGTTTTTTATAACCCTTCGGGGAGGGGATGTCATGATCAGTCCGAATTTAATCAAAGACCTGAGTGCTCTGCTTGGTGCCGAAAACGTGTTCACCAGCGAAGCCGACCGGCAGTGCTACTCCTACGACAGCGCCGTGCTGCCCCCCAAGGTACCGGCGCTGGTTCTGCGTCCTACCCAGACGGAACAGATCGGTGAAATCATCCGCCTCTGCTACGAGGCCGGACTTGCCATCACCGTGCGGGGCGCCGGTTCCAACCTTTCCGGCGGAACCGTGCCGGACACCGTGGACAGCGCCGTCATTCTGACCAACAGCCTGCAGAAGATTCTCGAAATCAACAGCGAAGACCTGTACGCCGTGGTGCAGCCCGGCGTGGTCACCGCCCAGTTCGCCGCCGCCGTGGAGGCCAAGGGCCTCTTCTATCCGCCCGATCCCGGTTCCATGTCCGTCTCCACGCTGGCCGGCAACATTGCCGAAAACGCCGGCGGTCTGCGCGGCCTGAAGTACGGCGTGACCAAGGACTACGTCATGGGGCTGGAATTCTACGACTATGAAGGCAACCTGGTGAAGACTGGCTCCCGCACCGTAAAGTGCGTGACCGGCTTCAACCTCGCCGGTCTCATGGTCGGTTCCGAAGGCACGATGGGCGTCATCAGCAAGGCCATCCTCAAGCTGGTTCCCCCGCCCCGCGCCTCCCGCGCCATCACCGCCGAATTTGCCGACGTGCAGGATGCCGCCGACGCCGTAGCCGCCATGATCGCCGCCCATGTCGTGCCCTGCACGCTGGAACTTCTCGATCAGGCCACCCTCAAGTACGTGGAAGCCGACCAGAAGATCGGCCTGCCCGTGGAAGCCGCCGCCATGCTGCTCATCGAAGTGGACGGCCATCCCGGCCAGGTGGCCGATGAAGCCGCCATCGTGGAAGAAGTGCTCAAGAAGTGCAACGCCACCGGCATTCACATTCCCAAGGACGCCGAAGAAAAGAACAAGCTCTGGGCCGCCCGCCGCAACGCGCTGCCCGCGCTTGCCCGCGCCCGTCCCACCTGCGTACTGGAAGACGCCACCGTGCCCCGCTCCCAGATTCCTGCCATGATCAGGAACCTCAACGAGATCGCGGCCAAGTACAAGCTCGACATGGGTACCTTCGGTCATGCCGGCGACGGCAACCTGCATCCCACCATCCTGTGCGACAAGCGCGACAAGGAAGAATTCGCCCGCGTGGAAGCCGCCGTGGATGAAATCTTCGACGTGGCGCTCAAGCTCGGCGGCACGCTTTCCGGCGAGCACGGCATCGGTACCGCCAAGGCCAAATGGATGGAAAAGGAAACCAGCAAGGGCACCATTCTCTTCTCCCAGCGCATGCGCCGGGCCATTGATCCCAAGGGCCTCTTCAACGCCTGCAAGATCACGGGGATATAACCATGAGCGACATTTCCCGTCTTGCAAGAATACTGATGAAGCTGGACGACAGACTGGCCGACTGCATGCGCTGCGGTCTGTGCCAGGCGGTCTGCCCGGTATTCGGCGTCACCCATAAGGAAGCCGACGTAAGCCGCGGCAAGCTCGCACTGCTCGACAATCTTGCCCACAAGATGATCGAGGATGCCGACGCCGTGGAAGAAAAGCTGAACCGCTGCCTGCTGTGCGGTTCCTGCCAGGCGAACTGCCCGTCCGGCGTCTCCATTCTGGAAATCTTCATGGAAGCCCGCCAGGCGCTGGCGGAATATCGCGGCCTCAATCCCATCAAGAAGCTGGTGTTCCGCGAACTGCTCGCCCATCCGCAGCTGTTCAGCGCCATGATGCGCACCGCCGCCCCCTTCCAGGGACTGGTCATGCGCAAGCAGGGAGCCAAAACCTACGACATGCCGCTTCTGAGCAAGCTCGTAGGCTCCCGCCACATCGCCAAGCTTCCGTCCAAGTCTCTCCATGCCAAGTACGGCGACCTGCACACCGAAAGCCGCATCGGCATCAAGGTGCTGTTCTTTGCCGGCTGCATGGCCGACAAGTATTATACCCAGCTCGGCGAGGCCTGCCTCAAGGTGCTCAAGCATCACGGCGTGGGCGTGGTCATGCCCTCGGACCTCACCTGCTGCGGCATTCCCGCTCTGGCTTCCGGCGACCGCAAGGGCTTCGTGCTGGAAACGCAGAAGAATCTCGACGTCATCGGCCGTGAACTCATCGGCGGCGGCATCGACTACATCCTCACGCCCTGCGGTTCCTGCACCGCCACGCTGAAGGAATGGTGGCCGCACTTTGCCGCGGAATTCTCGCCCGAGCATCAGAAGACCATCGCCTCAGTGGCCGAACGCGTCATGGACATCAACGCCTTCCTGATCGACGTGCTGCACGTGGATCAGATGGAACCCGGCGAACGTCATGCCGGCAAGGTCACCCGCGTGACCTTCCACGACTCCTGCCACCTCAAGAAGAGCGTCGGCGTGTCCGCGCAGCCCCGCAAGCTCATCCGCATGAACCCGGACTACGAGCTTGTGGAAATGGCGGAAGCCGATCGCTGCTGCGGCTGCGGCGGCAGCTTTACGCTGTTCCATTACGACCTGTCGAAAGAAATCGGACAGCGCAAGCGCGACAACATCGTGCGCACCGGAGCCGCGGCCGTGGTCACCGGCTGCCCGGCCTGCATGCTTCAGATCTCCGACATGCTCTCGCAGAACAAGGATGAGGTGCAGGTCAAGCATCCCGTGGAAATCTACGCGGAAACCCTGCCCGACTGACAGTGAAAGACATTAACGGAAAGAGCGCTTCTTCCGAAGCGTTCTTTCCGCCTTTACCGCACATTCTGGCGGAACAATGCCAAGGAGTAACAATGACTCAGGATCAACTTGTTGAAGTGGTGAAAGCCAAGGCTGCCGCGGTTCCGGTCACTCTTTATGAGGCCGGAAGCTTTGCGGACGCCATGCAGTACGCCGTGGACGTGACCGAAAAGAAGCGCCACTGCGAAATGCTTCTGCCCAAGGAAGGCGAGCAGTACGGCCCGCTCAGCGAAAACGGCTTCCCCACCCTTCTTGACCGCTTCATCGCCGCCCCCGGGCTCTCCGATGAAGAATTCGCCGTTCTGGAAGAAAAGACGGCCGGAACCGACATCACCCTGCTGCGTTCGGGCCTGCGCGATCATCTGGGCGGCTTCGACACCAGCATCACCTGGGCGGACGGTCTCGTGGCCGACACCGTGACGTGCGTGGTCAATTCCAACAGCGAAGAAGTGCGCCTCGGCACGATGGTGGCCGAAGTGTCCATCATGCTGGTTCGCAAGTCCACCCTGCTGAACAAGCTGGAAGACGCCAACGACCTCATGCTCGACCTGCTCAACCGCGGCGGCGCCTCCTACACGGCCTTCATCACCGGTCCCAGCCGTACGGCTGATATCGAACGCGTGGGCGCCCTCGGCGTGCACGGCCCCCTCGAACTTCATATCGTGCTGCTGGAGGACTAAGACATGGCCGACGCCAAAAACATGAAGGAATATCACGGTCAGATTCAGGAAGCGCTGGACGACAAGTTCCTCCGCGCCACGCTGGACAAGTTCGCCGTTGAATACAAGGCCAACCGTACCCGCATCTTCGACGGCATGGACGTGGACGGCCTCATCAAGGAAGTCGCGGACATCAAGGACAACGCCGCCCAGCACATGATGGAACTGTTCGAACAGTTCAAGGCCGAAGCCGAAAAGCGCGGCGTGCACGTGCACCTTGCCTCCACCGGCGCCGAAGCCAACCGCATCATTGCCAAGATCGCCAAGGAAAACAACTGCCACAACATCATCAAGTCCAAGTCGATGACGGCGGAAGAAATCCACCTGAACGACGCCCTGGAAAAGGAAGGACTCCGTGTGGTTGAATCCGACCTCGGCGAATGGATCATCCAGCTGCGCCATGAAGGTCCTTCCCACATGGTCATGCCCGCCATTCACCTGTCCCGCTATCAGGTCGCCGACCTGTTCACCGACGTGACCAAGGTGCAGCAGGACCGGGAAGACATCCAGAAGCTCGTGAAGGTGGCCCGCAAGGAGCTGCGCAGCGAGTACGTGAAGGCCGACATGGGCATTTCCGGCGCCAACTTCGCCGTGGCCGAAGCCGGTCTCGTCGGCACGGTGACCAACGAAGGCAACCTGCGCCTCGTGACCACGCTGCCCCGCGTGCACGTGGTGCTCGCCGGCCTTGAAAAGCTCATCCCCACCGTGGCCGATGCCCTGAAGGTGCTGCAGGTTCTGCCCAGAAACGCCACTGCTCAGGCCATCACCTCCTACATCACCTGGATCGCAGGCGCCAACGAATGCGCTCCCGGCCCCGACGGCCGCAAGGAAATGCACATCGTCTTCCTTGACAACGGACGCCGCAAGATCGCTCAGGATCCCGCCTTCAAGGACATCCTGCGCTGCGTGCGCTGCGGTGCCTGCGCCAACGTCTGCCCCGTGTACCGTCTCATCGGCGGCCACAAGATGGGCTACGTGTACATCGGCGCCGTGGGCCTCGCCCTCACCTACCTGTATCACGGCGCCGACAAGGCCCGTGCGCTGGTGCAGAACTGCATCGGCTGCGAATCCTGCAAGAACGTGTGCTCCGCGGGCATCGACCTGCCCCGCATCACCATGGAAATCCGTTCCCGCCTCGTCAAGGCCGAAGGCAACAATCCTGCCGGTTCCGTGATGAGCATGGTGATGAAGGACCGCGACCGCTTCCACAGCCTGCTCAAGTTCATCAAGTTCTCGCAGAAGCCCCTCACCGTGAAGGGCGGCAAGTTCATCCGCCATCTGCCCGCCGTGCTCATGGGCGGCGATCAGAGCTTCCGTCAGCTGCCGGCTCTGGCTCCCAAGTCCTTCCGTCAGCTCTTCAACAGCGTGGTGAACAATCCTTCGCAGCCCAAGTTCCGCGTGGCCATCTTCTCCGGCTGCGCTCAGGACTTCATCTATCCTGAACAGCTTGTGGCCGCCGTCCGCCTGCTCAACAAGCACGGCGTGCACGTGGAGTTCCCCCTCAAGCAGACCTGCTGCGGTCTGCCTCTGGAAATGATGGGCCAGCGTGAAACCAGCCTGCAGGTCAGCTCGCAGAACGTGAATGCCTTCGAGCCCGGCAAGTACGACGCCATCATCACGCTGTGCGCCTCCTGCGCCGGTCACCTCAAGCATGCCTATCCCGACCTGCTGAAGGACACGCCGGACCACTACCGGACCGACATCTTCGCCTCCAAGGTCATGAACTTCACCTCCTTCGTCTACAACAAGCTCGGCCTGCGTGCCGAAGACTTCGTCAAATCCGAAGAAAAGGTGACCTACCATTCGCCCTGCCACATGCGGAACATGGGCGTCACCGAGGAACCCCGTGCGCTTCTGAACATGGTGGCCGACTACGTGCCTGCCGCCGAAGAAGACACCTGCTGCGGCTTCGGCGGAACCTTCTCCGTGAAGTTCCCCGAACTTTCCGCCGAAATCGGCAGAAAGAAGCTGAAGAACAGCGAAGCCACCGGCGCCTCCCTCGTGGTGACCGACTGCCCCGGCTGCGTCATGCAGATCCGCGGCGTGGCTACGGCCAATGATTCTCCCATCAAGGTCGAGCACATCGCCGAACTGCTCGCCCGCCATATGAAATAACTGACTGATCGGTGTCCGGTCCCGCCTCCGGGCGGGACCGGACACCGCTGACAAGAACGCACGGACGGCTTCTCCGCCAACACGAAGAAAAACCGCCGAGGCGCTCCGCACAGCTCCAAAAAACTGTTCCCGGGCCGGACTTCGTGCGACCCGGCATACCCCTTACGCGCATCCGCGGGCTCCCCCCGCTTCCGCGCTGCGCACAACATCCGTCAACCAGGTACAGGCATTCCGCTTTTCCTGCATTATCCCGTTTACCTTCTTACCGTCAGAGGAGAGCAATATGAACATTGAACTACTGGCTCTGTTCGCCGTCGCGCCGCTTCTGGTTGCGCTGGTTCTCATGGTCGGCCTGCGCTGGTCTTCCATGCGTGCCATGCCCCTGGCCTGGGCTACCGGTGCCGTGCTTGCCATTCTCGTATGGCAGCTGCCCATCATCAGGGTCATCGCCCTCACGCTGGAAGGCTTCATCACCGCCGCGGGCGTGCTGATCATCGTTTTCGGCGCTCTGCTCATCTACTATACGCTCACCTACAGCGGCGCCATGGAAACCATCCAGGCCGGTATGAAGAAAATCAGCCCCGACCGCCGCGTGCAGACCGTCATCATCGGCTTCATGTTCGCCGCCTTCATTGAAGGCGCCGCCGGTTTCGGCACCCCCGCCGCTCTTGCCGCTCCTCTGCTCCTCGGGCTCGGCTTCCCTCCCCTCTGCGCAGCCGTCATCTGCCTTGCCTTCAACAGCATCCCCGTGACCTTCGGCGCCGTGGGTACTCCCGTGCTCCAGGGCTTCAAGTCCATTGAAGCCATGGCCATGACCGCTCTCGGCACCGGCGATCCCGCGCTGGTCTACAAGACCATCGGCGAATACGTCACGCTCATGCACCTGCCCATGCTCTTCCTGCTGCCCATCTTCCTGCTGGGCTTCATGACCCGCTACTACGGTAAGAACAAATCCTGGTCCGAAGGCTTTGCCGCCTGGAAATACTGCCTGCTCGCCTCCGTCTGCTTCGGCGTGCCCTACTTCATTCTCGCCTGGACCGTCGGCCCCGAACTGCCCTCTCTGCTCGGCGGCATCATCGGCCTCGGCGTGCTTGTGAAGCTCACCCAGAAGGGCATCTGCGTGCCCGAAGGCACCTGGGACTTCGACTCCAGCGACAAGTGGGATCCTTCCTGGATCGGTGAAATCAAGCCCTCCGACGTGACGGAATACAAGGAACACATGAGCCAGTTCATGGCCTGGCTGCCCTATGTGCTCTGCGGCCTCATCCTCGTGATCACCCGCGTGCCCGCCTTCCACCTCAAGGGCATCGTCACCGACCCCATGTTCAACATCGGCGCCGCCAACATTCTCGGTCAGGAAGGCGTCACCTCCTATATCGCCATTCTGAACCTGCCCGGCACCGTGCCCTTCATTCTTGTTTCCGTCATCACCATTTTCCTGCACGGCATGCTGCGTGACGACGCCATCGGCAGCAACAAGGTCAGTAAGGCCTGGTCCACCGCCTTCGCCAAGATGAAGGCCCCCACCATTTCCCTGCTCGCCGCCGTAGCCCTCGTGTCCATCTTCAAGGGCACGGGCGTCAGCGAAGCCACCAACCATGTCTCCATGCCCATGGCCCTCGCCCAGTGCCTGGCCGATCTCGCCGGCGGCGCCTGGCCTGCCCTCGCCTCCTACGTCGGCGGTCTCGGTGCGTTCATTACCGGTTCCAACACCGTGTCCGACATGCTCTTCGCCAACTTCCAGTGGGATATGGCCAGAACCCTCGGCTACACCGTGCCTCAGCACTTCATCATCGTGGCCGCTCAGGGCGTCGGCGGTGCTATGGGCAACATGATCTGCATCCATAACATCGTGGCCGCCTGCGCCGTTCTCGGCCTCATCGGCAAGGAAGGCGACATTCTGCGCCGCACGGTCAGCCCGTTCATTCTGTACGGCATCGCCGTAGGCATCGTGGCCTTCATCCTCATGTAGGCACATCCTGCGCTCTTTGGAAAAGGCCGTCTCCGGACGGCCTTTTCTGCATCCTGCGCCGCGCGGAAAAAACGGCGCTTCCGGTCAGGCCTTCTGCTGCCGCAGCCCGCCGACTCCGACCCCGCCGGGAGAAAACATGGAACAGCATTCCTTTTTCGACAACGACGACACGCAGCCCCTGGCCGCACGCATGCGCCCCCGCAGTCTGAAGGAATTCTTCGGGCAGGAGCATCTTCTCGGACAGGGAAAGGTCCTGCGAAAAATCATCGAATCCGACCGCATTCCCTCCATGATCTTCTGGGGGCCTCCGGGCGTCGGCAAGACCACGCTGGCGCGCATCATTGCCGGGCATACGAAATCCGGCTTCATCGACTTTTCGGCCGTGACCAGCGGCATCAAGGAAATCCGGGCGGTCATGCAGCAGGCGGAAAAGGATCGCCTCTACGGAAGGCGGACCATCGTTTTCGTCGACGAAATACACCGCTTCAACAAGGCCCAGCAGGACGCCTTTCTGCCCTTTGTGGAAAAGGGCAGCATCATCCTCATCGGCGCGACTACGGAAAACCCGTCCTTTGAAGTGAACGGCGCGCTGCTTTCCCGCTGCAAGGTCTTCGTTCTGCATCAGCTTTCCGAAGAAGCCGTCACCGCGCTGCTCACGCATGCCCTGCAGGATCCGCGGGGCCTCGGCAAGCTGCATATCACCATGCCGGAGCAGACGCTTTCCTGCATCGCCGCCTTTTCCAACGGCGATGCCAGATCCGCGCTGACCACGCTGGAAATGGCGGTTCTGAACGCCGATACGGACGGCGATACCGTGCGCATTACCGAAGAAACGCTGGAACAGTGCACCTCGCGCAAGCTGCTGCTCTACGACAAGAAGGGAGAGGAGCATTACAATCTCATTTCCGCGCTGCACAAATCCATGCGCAATTCCGATCCGGATGCCGCCGTGTACTGGCTGGCACGCATGCTGGAAGCCGGGGAGGATCCGCTTTACGTAGCCCGCCGCATTCTGCGCTTTGCCAGCGAAGATGTGGGACTGGCCGATCCGCGGGCGCTGGACATGGCCGTTTCCGCCTATCAGGCCTGTCACTTCATCGGCATGCCGGAGTGTTCCGTGCACCTTACGCAGGCGGCGGTCTATCTTTCCCTGGCTCCAAAATCCAACAGCCTTTACGTGGCCTACACCGAAGCCAGAAAGGACGCCCTGTCCACGCTCGATGAACCCGTCCCCCTGCAGATCCGCAACGCGCCCACCACGCTGATGAAGGAACTCGGCTACGGCAAGGGCTATCAGTATGCGCATCATGCCGAAGACCGCCTGACCGCCATGCAGTGCCTGCCCGACGCTCTGCTTGAGCGTCGATACTATCTTCCTACCGATCAGGGGCTGGAGGATCGCTGCAGGCAGCGGCTTGAAAGCATCCGTGCATGGAAGAAGCAGCACGCCGCCGAAAACCCGATCCCGGAACCGCAGGATGACCCGTCATAAAGTTTTATAAGCTTAACTTTATTTGACAGCCTGCACTTTTTCAATCTACACTGGCGCCTGTTCCCCTTTTTCCAGCCAAGGTGCCCGCGTTGTCCGCCGTTTCTTGCTCTGCCGCCGCGCCTTCCCCGGACAGGCGCTCCGCTCTGCCTTCCAAGGCCGAACTCTTCCGCCTCGCCCTTCCGCAAATGGGGCTCATGCTCTGCCATCTGGTCATTTCCATGACCGATGTCTGGGCGGCGGGAAAGCTGGGAGCCGAGGTACAGGCGGCCACGGGCGTTGTCACGCAGATCTTCGCCCTGCTCATGCTGCTTACCTCCCTCATTGCCAGCGGCTGCCTGACGACGGTAAGCCAGTCGCTCGGCGCAGGACTTGAGCTTCGGGCCAATCGCTATGCCGGTCTCATCATCATGCTGTCTGCGCTTACCGGCAGCGCCGTCGCCGTGCTGGCCCTGCTTTTCTCGCCCGTGATCTTCCACGTCATGGCCATCTCCGAAGAGCTGCGTCCGGCGCTTTCCACCTTTTTTCAGGCCTACTGCTGCCAGCTGCCGTTCTATTATGTGCTCATCATGATGAACTCCATCTTCCGGGCCTACAAGAAGGTGCTTCTGCCCCTGCTCACGCTTCTTATCATGGCGGCGGCCAACGTGTTCGGCGATCTCGGCTTCGGGCTCGGCTGGCTGGGGCTGCCCTCCTTCGGTGCGGCGGGCATAGCCTGGACGACCTTTGCCTGCGCCGTGCTCGGTCTGATAAGCAATCTCTGCCTGGCCCGACGTTACGGCCTTCTCAGGAAAACGACCTTCGCGCCCTGGCGCTGGAACCGCAGAGCCATGCCCTATCTGTTCCGGGTAGGCATGCCTGCGGCCGCAGGGCAGATCATTACGCATGTGGGCAGCCTGACCACGCTGACCATCGTCGGTCTGCTGCCGGGCAGTACCGACATTCTTGCAGGCATGAGCGTGGGGGGACGCGTGCATGGTCTTCTTCTGTTTCCTCTGGCGGCGCTGAACATGTCCGTCGCCATTTTGAGCGGTCACATGCTCGGCGGAGGGGCGCAGATCCTGCTGTACCGCTTCGGACTGAAAACAGCCTTCTGCACGGGCCTTGGCCTTCTGCCGCCCTCGCTTCTGCTCTGGCTTCTTCGAGAACCGGCAACGGCCCTCTTTTCCGGCGATGCCGCCGTACGAGCCCAGGCGTCCTTATTTCTGTTCTTTGCCTGCCTGTCCGGTCCGTTCACAGCCATGACGGGCATGATGAACTCGCTCTTCAGCGGCGCGGGCGCAACCGTTCTGTCCTGCAGAGTCGGCGCCGTTACCTGCTGGGTCGTGGGCATTCCGCTGTCCCTTGCGCTCGGCGTGGGGCTCGGCATGGGCGCGACCGGCGTGTATGCGGCGGGAGCGGCCGGCCAGATGGCCGCCTTTTTCTGGACGCTGCACATCTTCCACGGGAAAAAATGGCTTGAATATGGCCTGCGAAAACGGCAAACTGCCTGAAACTATGGAGGTTCTCATGACGGAACACCCCCTCCCGGATCAGACGGCACAAGACGAAGCCAGGCCGCTTTCGCCCGTGCTGGAAAACTATCTGGAAATCATTTTTCTGGAAGAAGCCAGGGAAGGAGCTGCCCGGGCAAGCGCCATTGCGGAAGCGGCAAAAGTCAGCCGCTCCACGGTGACAAGCACGCTCAAGGTCCTGAAGTTCATGGGCTTTGTAGAATACGAACCGTACAGTCTCATTCATCTTACGGAAAAAGGGCGCGCCATAGGTCGGGACATCGCCCACCGGCACATCATCTTCCGCGAATTCTTCCTTCATGTGCTTCAGCTTGATGAAGAAAGAGCCGATGCCGTGGCCTGCGAGCTTGAGCATGTGGTGCCGCCCGACGTCATACGACGCTGGGGGCAGTTCGTTCTCTACCTGCGGGGAAGAGACTTCTGGAAGAACTGGCAGGATGACTACAAGGCCGAGCGCAGCCGACTTCTCCAGACCATGACCGAAGCGCTCAACCGCTCAGGACTGCCGGACAATCAGGAAGACGTGCAGGAACTGGCCAGAAAATACCGATAATACGAAAGAGCGGAGCGCCGGAAAGCGTTCCGCTCTTTCTTTTTCCGTCTGACCGATTTCGGACGGGCCGTGTTTTCAATCGGCAGTTCCGGCGAGGCTGCGGCAGTCCTTCCCGTCCTTCCGCAGTTTAGCAGCTTCTGGCGGTGCTATCCGTCCGTCAGGCTGTAGTGCACGGGAACCAGCACATTGAAGCCCCCGGACGTGCCGGTATTCACGCCGATCAGCTTCTCTCCAAGCCTTTTGGCCGCCGCATCAAGCACGGCTTTTCCCGAACCTTCCGCCAGCGTGCAGGCATCCACCTTTCCGTCCGGCCCGACATGCACCAAAAGGCGACAGGTACCTTCCGCGCCGGAACGCCGCCCCTGCCTCGGATAGCGTTTGTGCTTTTCCATGGTCTGAAGAATGACGGACAGCGCAGCGCTCCGTTTTTCCTTTTCCGCCCGCTCGGAGCCCGCCGCCCCCACCGCGGCAGGCGCAGCGCGGCCTGAAACGCTGTCCTCCTTCGCCTGATCAGAAGCCTGAGCCTTGGCTTCCACCGGCTTTGCGGCGACCGGCTTTTTCACAGGCGCAGGCTTCGACTTTGTCACCGGCTTTGCCTTCACCTTGTCTGCCGGAGTCGGTTTCGGTGCCGGTTCAGGGCGGACCTCGGGCTTCTTCACCACTTCAGGTTCCGGAACCTTCTTCAGTTCCGGTGCCTCCGCCACTTCAAACGGCGATTCTTCCGTGAGAATCTTCCTGGTTTCCGCTTTTTGAACCTTCTTCTCCGGAATCGTGCGGAACTGGGCGTGCATGAACGTGACCTTTGGCGCGGGCACGGCTGGAAGCGTCAGCACTCTTTCCACCTGAAGGAAAAGGCCGGTGACAAAGGTCAGCGTCATCAGGCCGAACATGCCGAGCACGGCCATGTTCCGGCTGCGGCGCCTTTCCGTCAGGCCGTAAAGCATGCGCACCGGACAGACGGTGCAATCAGTCGGCATCCTGCTGCGTGCTGATGACAAAACGGCCTCCTTTCCTGACCTTGGCCACGTCCACGACATCGACAAAGGCTTCAAACGGAGCCTTCTGATCCACATACAGATTGAGGAGGGCTTCCGGGCGTTCGGAAAGCACGGCGTCGAGTTCACTTCTGTCGATCTGCCTGCCGTCATAATGCAGCGTGCCGTCCGCCTTGATGGATATGACCTGTTCGCGCCTCTCACCGGAAGCTTCCGCCTCGCTGGAAGACGGGAGAAGAATGTCCAGCACGGGACGACTGAAGGTCGTCGTCATGATGAAGAAGATGAGCAGCATGAAAATGGTATCGATGAGCGGAGTCAGATCAATGCTCGGTTCCTCTTCCAGTCCGAAATTAAACATCGTCGTCTCCATAGCGTGTACCGCTCTTTCTTTTCTGGCAGAAATCAAGCGCCCGATAGCTGTACTCCACAACTTCTATGTGAAAGCCCTTGAAGCGCAGCATAAGGAAATAATAGACCATGAGCGCGGGTATGGCCACGCACAGCCCCATGATGGTGGTAATGAGCGCCTCCCATATGCCGTTGGCCAGCATGGCCGTATCGGGCGCGGCATTCTGACCAATGGTCTGAAATACCGTCACCATGCCGAGAATGGTGCCGAGCAGGCCAAGCAGCGGAGACAATACGGAAATCAGCCGCAGATAGCATATCTCCCTGGTAAGCTGCTCGAAATTGCGATGAAAAAGATACGCGATCTCGGCACGGATATCTTCCGAGTGCCCGGCGTGGGTCTGCACGATGTCGCGCACGATGCAGATCAGGGGATTATCGCCCTCATAGCTCATGCACTCACCGGCCCGGTCCTCCCTTTCCAGCTCGGGAAACGTCTTGCGGAAGTCCCGCCAGACAAGAAAGAGAAACATATAGCTCTTCAGCGCGAGATAGACTCCCGCACACGCCACCGCCGCAAGGACGACTCCGGCAGGTCCTATGGTCGCATAGATCTCCGACCAGTTCATCCGACACCCTCCATATTCATGCCCCGCCGGTACAGGGGCCTGACAGTACGACACAACATCCGGCCGGAGAACGCGCTTCCGGCGCAGCGCTTCGGAAAAACGCTTTCTCCGGGCCCATCTCAATTACGAACGTTCAGCAGGCTGAACCATCCGGAGAATGAACTCCTGTGCACGGCGACAGTCGTCATCATCGGGATGCTTTGCCGCCTCCTCGATGCGGGCCCGGCGCTCCGGCGTCATGGGATGCACATCTGCGGCCATCTTCGCCATGACTTCCAGAACGCGGGGATCGACTTTGCCCTGACACAGCCAGGAGCCGAGCACCGTATTGCCCCTGTCGGGTTCCGTTGCGGCCGTCTCGCCCCGGGCCATGCACTCTCTGGCATGATCGGAATCAGGCCAGGCGCCGAGCGTTCCGAAAAAGGCCAGACGGGCATCTTTCACGCCTTCAAGCCAGGCCAGCGTTTTTTTGTCCGGCATCCCCTTGTCCACCCAGTAGCCTACAGCCACAAGGTCGTACTGATCCACGCTCTCCGGCGCTTCCGCGACAGGAACCAGATCGCAGCCGGGAAGAACGGCGGCCACGGCTTCCGCCACCTTTCTGGTATTGCCGGTAAGGCTGGAATACACCACCAGTGCTTTCATACTTCATCTCCATCAGTTGCCCGGCATACGGCAGCAGGCTGCCTGAACGCCGGCCAGCGTATGTTTCATGTTCAGAAAAGCTTCCTTCACCGAAGGAAGAATGCGATGATTTTCGCGCCCCGCGTACACGGAAAACACGACATGCCCTCCGGCGTTGAAAAACTGCACGGAGTGACTTTCCAGCCCCATGAAGGGCATGGAAAGGAAGGCGATGTCCGCAATGTCATCAGCCCTGATATGGCCGCCGAGGGCCTCGCCCCCGGCAAGATTGTAGTATCCGTGCCCGTGCGTTCCTGACGGAATGCGCCCCGCAACCTCGATGACGTGCCCCTCATGCTGCACGATAAACGTGGCCTTTTCCCATTCAGCCAGCGATTCCCACACGCTGATGAAGCAGTTTTTCGGAGCAAAGGCGCACATCCGGGAAGGAAGCGCCTGCGCAACCTCGCGCTCCGTCATGTTGAATTCGCGCGCAAGCGAAAAAAGCGTCCACGGCTTCTTCTGTTCAAGAGCAGAAAGCAGGCCCTGAACAAGGCCGGCATCGGCGGCCGCATGGCTGTCCGTCATATCCGTTCTCCTTTGATCGGCTGTTCCCCCTCTGCGCAGTCAGCCTGCCTTCTCAGAGGCAGACGAAGCGCCCGGGAACAGGAAATCTTCATAAGTTCAAGATCATGCGTAATAACAAGAACACAGGCGCCGCGCGCGGCAAGCATGCTCACAGCCTCCGCCATGAGCAGCATGTTGCCGCCGTCCAGCCCGCTCGTGGGCTCGTCGAGAATGAGAACATCCGGGTTCTTGGCAAAGGCGCAGGCAATGACGAGCCGCTGCTTCTCGCCGCCGGAAAGCGATTGCGGATGCCTGTCGGCCAGCGCGGAAAGTCCGAAAAGATCCAGAAGTTCTCCGGCGGTGAACGGCTCGCCACGCTCTGTCGGAACATCATGCCTCTTCAGCCTTCCGGCCAGCTGAAGACTGATCTCAAGTTCCTGCCGTACGGTTTTCATATGGAGCTGATGATCGGCATTCTGCAGCACGACGGCCACCCGACCAAGCAGCGCCCTGCCGGGAACTTCCCTGCCATTGATGAAAAAATGTCCCGACTCCGCCCTGTTCAGTCCCGTAAGCAGGCGGGCCAGCGTTGTCTTTCCCGTGCCGTTGTCGCCGATGAGCGCCGTAACGCCGGGACCGAGGAACACATCCGCATGATCAAAAATCCTCTCCTGCCCTTTATAGGAAAAGCAGAGGTTCTCCACCCGAAGGCCGCGCTCCCCGTTCTGAAGCGTGACCGGACCGCTTTCAGGAAGCGTGCGGCGCACATCCTCCACCCGGAAGTTGCGCAAACCGCAGCCGCGGCGCAGCCCTTCGTCCTCCAGCATCGGAAAACCGCCCATGGCGCATATTTCTCCGTTCTTCATCACCAGCACGCGGTCAGCCACGCCTTCCAGCCAGTACAGACGATGATCGACCACAAGCACGGCCATGCCGCTTTCCTTGAGCGTACGCAGGCGCCGGGTCAGCTCCGCCGTGGATTCCGGATCAAGATTGGCCGTCGGCTCATCCAGAACCAGAGCGCGCGGCTGCTGAGAAAGCACGGAAGCCAGCCCCACCTTCTGCTTCTGGCCTTCGGAAAGTTCATGCACGGAATGTCCGAGTACGCCGGACAATCCGAACGACTCTGCGGCATGGCGCACCCTCTCGCGCGTGACGCCGGCCGGCTGCCCGCGCCATTCGTGCACGAAGGCGAGTTCGTCCTCAACGCCGAGAGCAAAGAACTGCTGCTCCGGATCCTGAAAAAGCGTGCCCACCAGGCGGGAAATGTCCCTGAGCGGCAGAGTTGAGGTATCCTGCCCGTCCACAAGAACGCGGCCTTTCAGCTCGCCCCGGAAATATCCCGGACACAACCCGTCGGCCAGACGCATGAGCGTACTCTTGCCGCAGCCGCTTCTGCCCGTAACGAGCACCAGTTCTCCGGGGCGGACCCGAAAGCTGATGTCCCGCACGGCAGGCGTTGCGGAAAACGGGTAGGTGTAGGTAACGTTCTCAAAACATATCATGAATCATCTCCGGGTTCGGGCATGGCCTTTTCACCGTCAGCGCATGGCGGGCACGGCAGACGCACCCCACCGGGTCTGGCAGTACAGAGCCAGAAGCGCCGCCGCAAGCGCCAGCAGAACAAGCATGGTGTCCCTTCTCCTCCACACGGGAGAACGGAAGGGCACGAAGCGCCCTCCGGCCTCAAGTCCCTTGAGTTCGACCGCAACAGCCAATTCCTCGGACGTACGCAGGGAACGGAACAGCAGCGGCGTGAACAAAAGCCGCAGCATCATGAGCGGGTGACGGAACATTTCCCCGAAGCCGAGATCATAGCCGCGGATTCTGAGCGTTTCCGACACCTGCCTGATATCGTGCATGAAGGTGGGAATGAACCGGATCATCACCGCGCCGGGAATATAGATGCAGAAGGGAAGATGAAGCCCCTTGAGCGCCGTAAGCAGTTCCTGAATGCGGCAGGCAAGCGCAAGCGGAAGGATCACGTTCAGCATGACGGCGCCGCGAAGATAGGGAACCACCAGCGAACGGAAGGAAAACGGCATGGCGGGCACAAGTCGGGATATGCCCCAGGTGAAAAGCGCGGCAAGGGTCATCATGCCCAGCATGGCGGCATAGGAAATCGCCACCGCCCGATACCGGCGCACCGACAGCACATACAGAAACGACGCGGCAAAAAGCACCGCCTGTCCCTCAAAAGAGGACACGGCTATGGTGACGACCGAAGCGAAGAGCGTGACGAACATTCTGGAGCGGACGTCGAAGCTCTGTCCGTTCCCGTCTTCCGGGCGCGGATGCACGCCGGCAAGCACATTCCGTCCGTGCAGAGCACGGGATGACGCTTCATGCCTCTGTTCCGATACGAGTTTCACCGTCTGCTTCTCCTTTTTGCGCCTTTTCACTGCCTAATGATGCCTGCATGACGCAGTTCCCTTACGGCCCTCACACCGGAAAAAAGTCCGCCCAGCGAGCCGAGATAGCCTGCGGCAACAAAGGGCACGACCATGAGCATCATGGCGGGATTCTCCCGCATGAGCAGCCAGGATACCGCCAGCGAGCCGAGCTTCGTCACGATGTCGTATACCGCCGCTCCGAGAACGCAGTTCCACACGCCTTCGGAATCGCGGCCCGGCCACATGGCGGCCTCGGCAGCCAGGGCTCCCGCCATCATGGCCGGAATCAGCGTGATGCTCGCGCCCAGAAGAAGCATGCTTACGATGATGCTGATCGTTGTGAAGAGCGTGATCGTGCCCGGTCTGCGCACCTTGCACAGCATGACTACCAGCAGCGTCGTGAAAACAAGGTTCTTGCCGATGAGGCTGATGGGATTCATGCCGCCGCCAGCCAGCGCGACCAGCAGCGTGGCCACCTTGGAAGCCGCGGCAAACACGCCTATGACCACCAGATCCTGCGCACTCCAGCGGAAAAGATCCCGAATCATGTCTGCTCCTTATAACCGAAAGGCCGGGCGGCCCTGGATCGCCTTCCTCCCCGTATCCGGAAAATGCCCGGTCGAGAGAGGAAGGCGACGCCTCATGCCGCCGGAAATCAGAAGCGCCAGCTCAGCTTCATGTTGGCATGAAGCCCGGGCTCAAGAATGGCCGTATTGTACTGATAACGCTTGTCGAAGATGTTCAGCACCTCCGCCAGAACGGAGAACTGCTTTTCCTCGCCGAAGTCGAATCCCACGGCGACGTTGGCGGTGGTGAACCCGCCGAGGTCATAATCGCTGCTGCCGGAGGCGGAACGATACACCGTTTCGGACTGGCTGCGGCCGTATACGTCGGCACGGAAATCAAGGTCTTCGGCCAGAGCTTTGGCGTAGCGCACGCCGTAGCGGCTCACCCATTCCGGCGTGGCGGTATCGTAGGTCTTCCAGTTGTTGCCGTCGTCGTACTGACGGCGCATCCAGGTAAGCGAGGCATAGGGAGTAACGTCGCCGCAGGCCGTAACAAACCGGTAGCTGGCCGTAATTTCCGAGCCGAAGGTGGTAGCCTCGGCCACATTGGAATAGCGGTAGTCGCTGGTACCCGCGATGGGAAGCGAGGCAATGTAGTTGTCGGCAATGGAGTAGAAGACGGCCGCATCAAGACTCAGGTTGTCCGGGTTGTAACGGACGCCGACTTCAAAGTTGTTGGACGTTTCGGGATCAAGATCGGGGTTGCCCCACGTCGTGCCGCTCGCCTGTCCCATGGAGGTGCCGATGTACTTTTCCGTCAGGTTCGGCACGCGGAAGCCCTGGGCCCAGCTTGCGCGCACGGCAAGATCTTCCGTGGCCGTCCACACGAGGCCCACGTTGAACACCGGGCGGGAGTTGGTGTCGTCACCGGTGGCGGGCATGTCGACGGGGGTGCCGTTATAAACGGTGGGAGGAATCATCGGCAGGGGAGGCGTCACCACGCCGGTCTTATAACCGTCGCTTCTGTCGAGAGACGTGCGTACATGCGTCCAGCGCACGCCATAGGTCAGGGCGATGTCCCAGGGCAGCTGACTTTCCATGGAAGCAAACAGCGACTGATTGAGCTGCGTGCCGTCATAGAACTTGTCGGTAAACTGATCGATGGACATCGGCCGCGGCATACCTATCGGCAGAGACATATCCATATAGGTACGGTTGTCCGAATTCAGCCTGTCCTGGTTGAGCTCGTAGCCCGCCACAAGAAAATGATTCGCGCCGATCTGCCAGTCCGTCTGCAGGGAAAGCCCCCGGCTGCGGATGACGTTGTTCGCGAAGTTGTCGATGATGACGTGCCCGTCGCCCTTCAGCGTATAGGAACTGCCGTCGTTCACCACCTTGTCACCGGCATGATAGAAGTTGCCGATGTAATTTTCCATCTGCTTTTCCGTTTTCTGGTAATACGCATCGAAACGGACGCGGGCAAGGTAATCGCTGATATCCTTTCCTTCCGCAAACAGGTAGTATTTCGTTCTGCTCCACTTGGGTACCTTGACGAAGAAGTCGAGATCGGGATCGTTGACATATTCCAGCGCCGTGGAATTGAACGCGCCCTTGTAGTAGTCGACTCCTCCGCCGAGGGTGAAGTGCTCGGAAAAATCATAGCTCAGAAACGCTGCGGCATCGGTCTGACGGAAATTCGTATTGGGCAGTTCTCCTTCCGGCGTATGGATGTTGCCCTGATCGGAATGAGAACCGGACAGGCTGTACTTGAGCCCGTCCACATTGCCGCGTACGGCCATGCCTTCGGAAAAGCCGCGGGAAGCGCCGGAAAAGCCCGTCCACAGTTCACCTTCAACCGGCTTGTCGCCGCCCTTCTTCGTAATGATGTTCACCACGCCGCCGATGGCATCGGAACCGTAAAGCACCGAGGCCGGTCCCTTGATGACTTCAATGCGCTCGATGCGGGAGGCATCGATGAGCATGGGCGAACCGGACATGGACTTCTGTTCGGAAATCTTCTGCCCGTCGATGAGCACCAGCGTACGGAAGGCGTCCTCGCCGCGGATAGACACGCGCTTGAGCCCCTGAGAACCGTCGTTCTGTATCTGAACGCCGGGCACATCCTCAAGCAGTTCACCCACGGTGCGGGCGCCGGAACGCTTCACATCCTCGGCCGTCATCACGGTCACGCTCATGGGAACCTGCTGAAGTTCCTTTTCCACGCGCGTCGCCGTCACATACACATCGCCGGCTTTCACGGTATCTTCCGCCAGAGCAAACGGAGCGGGCAGCAGCGCACAGGCAAGCAGCATGGTCGAAAAAGCTGCCCACGTCATCTTCGTCTTCTTCATCATCCCAATCCTTATCTTCGTGCTCCCTGCCGGAGCACCCTTCCAGCGCGTGCATCCCCTGCGGGACAAAGGTTCTGCGCATCCGTCTTCCGCCGGAGCATGGTTCCTCTCCGCTTTGCCCGCGCCGCTCTTTTTACGGATCGTCCGCCCTGCCCTGCAGCGGAACCATCCTCATCATTCATCAGACATTCGCCGTATCCAGCGCATGCTTGAGAAAATCCTGCATGAGCTGGGAAAGATTCACCTGCCAGAACTGTCCGGCCAGCGTGAGCACCATGACGTTGCCCTGCAGCCTCACCAGCCCCGCCCGCTGCCACTGCTCAAGGAGAGGTCCGAGGAAGGAGCGCATCTGCACGCCGTACGCCTGCTCCAGCGCGGCCATGTCCAGCCAGCCCTGCTCCATGGCGGCCGCCACGGCACGGTAGAAATAAAAACGGGCATCGGGACGCATGAGCATCATCGCAGGCTTGCGGCCTTCGTTCACCATGTCCTGCCACTTCTGATAGCTGCTCTGATTCAGATAGAACCAGCCCGCGAGATTGCCGCCCGCGCCGGGGCCGAACGCCAGACAGTTGGCACTGCCCTTCACCTTGAGATTGTAAAGGTTGCGCTCCCGGCTGGTGCGCGCCCAGTGCGTCAGGGAAAGACGGCGGTAAAAGGCCTTCTGCAGCGCCTCCACCCCGGCGGCAAACATGGCCGACTGCATGGGAATGTCGGCGGCGGGCGGAATCTTTCCTTCCCTGATCGCCCGGCCCAGAGGCGTCTGGCCGTAGACGTTGAGCTGATAGCAGTCCATGCCGTCGAGATTAACGGAACAGGCCGCGGCAATGTCATCCAGCCACACGTCCATGCTCTGCATGGGAAAACCGAAAATGAGGTCCACAATCACTGCGGCCTGATTATAGCTCTTCAGAAGCTCCAGACGCCGGAACACCTCTTCCCGCGGAGCAAGGCGGCCCATGAGCTGCCGTATCTTCGTATTGAAGCTCTGAACTCCGAGCGAAAAGCGATTGGCGCCTCCGGCCAAGCAGGCTTCCATCTTTTCCGGGCCGAAATTATGCAGGCGGCCCTCCACGGTGATTTCACAGTCGTTGGCAAGAGGAAGCGCGCTGCGGATTCCCTTCAGCAGGCGCTCAAGATCCTGAGCCTCCAGCGCCGTGGGCGTTCCGCCGCCCAGATACACGGCATGCACCGGCCCCTCCTGCTGAGCGGCCCTGCCCTCCCAGAGGCGAAGCTCCCGAAGCAGCGTGTCGGTGTAGCGGGCGCTTTCCTCCCGGCTGTAGCCCCGGTTGTAAAAACCGCAGTACAGGCAGTGCGTCTCGCAGAAAGGCACATGCACATAGGCCACGCTGTCGCCGCTTCGAGGCGTATCCAGAAGAGCATCCAGGCGCTCCGCCACCTCTTCCGGAGCAACCATGCCGCCGCCCACACCGGGATGCACCGCTATCTTTCCCTCAAAGGCCTGCGAAAGCGGATCCACTCCTTCCCTTGCAAAATACTTTTCCATGCTCCAGGCTTCCTTTTTTCCGCCTCCGGAAAAAGGCATGCCGTTCAAACGCGGCGCTTCGGAATCAATCCGTTCCTGCGCATTCAGCTCTGCGGCGGCGCTCATAGGCTCCTCTCTGAAGTTTCAATCGACGTAGAAAGTTATACTAATCAAACTTTTTTTCTGAGCAATACGGAAATTGAAATTCATTGTCAACTTAAAAACAAAGATTCGCTTTCAAAAAGCCAAAAACGCAGCGGGACAAGCCGGAAAGACTGCCCGAGTCCGTATGCTCCGCAAGGGCACCCCGACAGCAAGCAGCCCTGCCGCACAGAGGTTCAGACGTCTAGCGCCTTGCAGCACAGCCGGAAAGACTTCTCCGCGCTTACACGACGTACCGGAGCACCCCAGCAGGCATTCTCCTCCGAAACGGTTCTACGGAAACGAAGACCGCTTCCCGAACAGTCTCCCTCTCCCCCTAGCGTGACTGCTTATCGTTTGGGAAAACGATAAGCCCGGCAAGATAACATCTACGATGCGCCCTTTGCCGTCATTGTCTGCGCCTGTCGCTCCAAGGCGTGGACAAGGGAGGACGGCATGAACACAGCCGCCATCGACGCCGCCATTCTCACCGACTACATGATGCTGGAAGCCGCGTCTCTCGGACTCGGCTCCGTATGGATCTGCTGGTTCAAGGCCGATATTCTGAAACAGGAATTCGACCTGCCGGACGATCTGGAACCCATCAACATTCTGGCACTCGGATGGTCGGTACAGGAGCCTGCCGATCCGGATCGGCATGAACGGCAACGCATCCCCATGGCGGAACTGATACGCTATGAATCCATGAGCAACGGCTCCGGCTCCATCGGAATGCGCCGAACGTGCTGAGGTTCTTTTTTCTGCCAAAGGCAGGCTGAAAAGCTCTGCTCTTGACAGGAGGAGTCTCTTCCCCTAGAAAAAACGACAGCGGGCGGTTAGCTCAGTTGGTAGAGTATCGGTCTTACACACCGACTGTCGGGGGTTCGAGTCCCTCACCGCCCACCACGCAAAAGAATCAAAAAGCCCCGTAAGAGTACTTACGGGGCTTTTTCGTATCTGAGAGTCCGGTTTCAGGAGGCCGTATCTTTCCGCTCTGCACTCCGTCATCCGCAGCAGGAGTTCCGCCGGCATTCCGCCCCTGCTCCAGATCATAGTGTTTCAATCTGAAAACGTTCCTGTGCCGCTCCCCCTCATGCGCATGACGCCTCCTGCCTGCTGGGGTATCCGAGATGCCTTCCTTTTTTTGCCTCTCCCGTGTCCCCCCAGGAAACGAATACTTCTCGCGTATATTCCTGCCGGGCTGAAGGCGTGAAAAAAGCCTCTCGGATCAAAAAAGCCCATGGCACAGACAAAAGCGTCCGCTTCCGATGTTCGGAAGCGGACGCCGTAGGGGTCTTACGTTACAGCCGCATTATTCGCCGTGATGCGGCAGCTTGCGGTACGGAACCATGATGGACAGCGGGATGCGGAACTCGATGGCATCCTTGGGGCACTGCAGGGCGCAGGCTTCCGCATGCCAGCATTCATCCGGATAGCGGACCACGGGCACCTCACCCTTCTTCGAGCCGTAGAAAACATCCATCGGGCAGACGTCGACGCACTGTCCGCACCGGATACACTTATCTTTGTTGATTACGGGAGGCATATCTTATCTCCAGGACATGACGGCTTCTTCGCCGTTTTTGCGGATGAAGTGGCGCTTGCCGTCAAGCATGAGGTTCTGCAGCGGATAGTCGACACGACGGTGCTGACCACGGCTTTCCTTGCGCTCATCCGCCATGAGGAACATGACCTCAGCCAGTTCAAAGAGGTTGAGCATGCCGAGGCAGTAGGTCAGTTCATGCGGATTTTCCGCCCGCAGCGTTTCCTTGGCGCGGGCATGGACGCGGCGCAGATGCTCAAGACCGGCTTCCAGCATGGGATGGGAACGCAGCTCGCCGCAGTAATCCCACGCAATGTTTTCCATGGCCATCTTGGCTTCCAGCCAGTGTGCGCCGTTCTCACGGCCGCACAGCTCTTCCACGAGATTCAGGCATTCATCAACCTTCGGCTGCAGCAGAGCGGCATCGGCGAATTCCTTGTCCGCCACATACTCTTTGGCGGAGTCCGCCGCCCACCAGCCGGTCACGGCCGCACCGGAAATGCCGCCGTAGCCTTCGTCGCCTGCGGCATACAGTCCGGGCACGCAGGTTTCCGACTTGCCGTTGAAAGCCACGCCGCTCGAAATAGGCAGCTTCAGCACATAGGTGGAAAATTCCACGGCGGTATCGATCATGTCGATGCCTTCCTGCTTGAAGTGACGCAGCAGCGTGGAGTTGCCTTCCTGACGCAGCCAGTGCTCCATAAGGTTGAGCTGATCGCGGGTCAGGCCGGTCATGTCCATGTACACGGGAGAACGGGCGCTTCTGGTATAGCTTTCGATATGGCGCTTGTTCACTTCCATGGTGATGTCGCCATAGAGCGGATTGGGCTTCGTGAGGAACGGTCCGATAGGCTCGCCGGTATGATCGCGGAGCACGCCTTCCCAGGTGGCCTGGCCGTTACGGCAGAAGTACTTCACACCGGCATGCAGGCCGGGCATTTCCATGTTGCACAGTTCGGCTCCGGCCCTGTAGGCCATGGCTCTGCCGTCGCCGGTCAGATTGAGCGGATTGGTGCGCATGGCCCAGGCGCCGCGGTTGGCGTTGGGGAAAACGCCGTTGGGAGCGCCGGTGCCGAGGCAGATGGCCTTGGCGCGATAGACATAGGCCTTGTATTCGCGGGTATCCACGGCAAACACGCCGGCCGCACGGCCCTGATCGTCGAGCAGGATCTCGTAACCCATGGCGCGGTTATGAATCTTCACGCCGTTTTTCTTCGCCTGCTTCGTGAGCACGACCTTCTGATCGATGCCGTTGTACTTCAGGAAGGCGCGGGTACGGCCCGGTACGGCATGTCCGGCGAAGTAGTATTCGCCGTTATGCTTCATGGAGATGCCCCATTCGTCCCACATGCGGACGATGTCCCAGGTCTTCATGAAGAAGGCCTTGGCCCATTCCGGTCCCATCTGACGAAGTCTGTCACCGTTCTGCAGCTTCAGAATGTCGCTGATGAAGGTGGCATAGTCGCCATGAATTTCAGGAATGTAGCAGATGAAGTGATCGTTTCCCAGACCGCCGCTTCCGCTGCGGCGCGTATCGGCCTTGTCCAGGACGACGCAGTCCATGCCCTGGGATCCGGCGTTGATGGCAGCCATGAGTCCGGCAATTCCTCCGCCCACGCAGAGAAAATCCGTATCATGCCATTCCACGGTGAATTTCTTCGTTTCCATAATAATTACTCCTGGGAGGACAGCATGGACAGGAACTTGTCCTGTTCAGCCTTCTGCTCGTCGGTGATGAGACCCTTGCTTTCGAAGTATTCCCGGGCGCCTTCATGCATGGGCGGCAGACCGAGAGACATGACGCCCCAGTCAGCAGCCTGACCGTGCACACCGACCCACTCGTCGCGATGGTCCATGATCACCTTGACCAGTTCGGCGGCCATGGCCTTGGGCATCTTCTTGTTCACGAGCAGCACGGAACGGTAAATGGGCGCATTCTTCACTTCGTCGGTATTGCTGTACAGGCGGGAACCGGCAGGGATGGTGTCGAAATAGTATCCGGGAGGCATGGCGGACTTCACGGCAGGCATCTGCTCATCGGTAGGCGTAATGAACAGACATTCATCCTTGGCCTGACGGAGTTCCATGACAACGTTGGTCAGAGCAGGCATGATCATGGCATCCGCACGATCTTCCACCACGTCGGCAATGGCCACGGTATTGTTGGCCTTGGTCAGATTGGCCTTGAGGTCGGATTCCTTGAGTCCGGCACCGGCGAGCAGCGCACGCACAACGGGATCGAACATGGTGTTGCCGGGGTTGCGGGAGTACACCACCTTGCCCTTGAGGTCGGCCAGGTTCTTGATGCCCTTGTCGGGCGTGGTCAGGCAAACGAAGGCCTGGGAGCTGGCGGGAAGCAGCGTGCGCATGAATTCCATGCGGTCATCGCCTTCGAGACCGGCCATGTGGGCCATCACGTCGGCGCCGCTGTGGATGGCCATGTCCACTTCACCCTTTTCCATCATGGGAGCGAAGTTGTTGATGCCGCCGATGGGCTGAACGATGACGCGCTGCACGGGCGTATTCTTTTCAATGACACGGGCGATGGCCGCCATGATCATATTGCCGGGACCGCCGGAAGTCGCCATCGAAACGACCATCTTCTTGGGCCATACGATTTCCTCACCGGCCGCATAGGCGGAACCGCCGGTCAGACAGACGGCCAGCATAGCCGCGACAAGACCCTTTCCTGAAAGCTTCGACAACAGCATAGTCTCCTCCTTTTTCAGATAAAACAGGGTATTATCATTCCGTAGGTTCTGTATCAGCCACGTTTCCAGAGGTCTTTCTGGTTCCGCGAAGGTAGAACGCGGCGACCACACAGATGGACACGGGCACCAGCACATAGTTGAATTCCGTGGGGAAAGGCACGACGAACAGGCCGCCCAGCACGGCGAACACCACACGCGTCAGCTTGCCGACCGGTGCGAACATGACGCCGGTGAAGGCACTGGAGAGCAGCATCAGGCTGACGAAGATGCCTACGAAGTCGAAGGCGATTTCAAAGGCGCTGCCGACCCAGAGGATGCCGGGGTTGGTCACGAAGAACCAGGGCAGCAGGAAGGCGGAAATACCCAGACGGGTGGCCAGGAAGCCGGTGCGCGTGGCGTCGGCATCGGCTATGCCTGCCGCAACGAATGCCGCGATGGCCACAGGCGGGGTGATGAAGGACAGCGTTCCGTAGTAGAACAGGAACATGTGCGCGGCGATGGGAAGCACGCCGGCGGAAATCAGGGCGGGAACCAGCATGGCCACGGCCAGCAGGTAGCAGGCCAGAGCGGTCATGCCCATGCCCATGATGAAGATGGCGATGGCCGTCATGGCCAGCAGCAGGAAGCGGCTGTTGCCCGCAAGATCGGCCAGAGCACCGGCCAGGCCGCTGCCCATACCGGAAATGTTCAGGGCGCCGACCAGAATGCCGATACCGGTGCACAGCGGAATGACCATGATCATGCCGGCGGCGGTATCATCAAGGATTTCCAGGATGCGCTTGGGCGTCAGGCGGGTACGCTTGGAAAAGCAGCTGCAGATGACGAGCGCGATGATGGTGTACAGAATACTGGTCTGCGCGGAATACTTGAGCACGCCCAGCGTGAAGATCAGCACGCCGAGGGGAGCAAGGTAGTACCAGCCGCGCTTGAGCACGCTCCAGACCTGAGGAAGCTTTTCCTTGGGCAGACCGCGGAAACCGTTGCGGATGGCTTCGGAGTCGATCTGGAACAGCAGGATGCCGTAATAAACCACCACGGGCAGGAAGGCGGCGGCGCACACCGTCCAGTAGTTCACGCTCAAAGCATCGGCGATCAGGAAGGACACCGAACCCATGATGGGAGGCGTGAAGGGGCCGCCGGTACTGGCCACGGCTTCCACGGCGCCGGCCAGTTCGGGCTTGAAGCCGTTCTGCTTCATCATGGGAATGGTAATCTGACCGGTCGTGGCCACGTTGGCCGCGGGAGAACCGGAAAGAGAACCGAACAGCATGGAGGAGAACACGGCGGTTTTGGCGGGACCGCCGCGGTACTTGCCCATGCAGGCCAGCGCGAGATCACCGAAGAAGTCGTCGGCGCCGCAGATGCGCAGCACAGAGCCGAACAGGATGAAGCCCGGCACAACGCTGGTCACCGTACCCAGAATGGCGCCCCACATGCCTTCGCCGCTCAGGTACATCCAGGCCACGGCTCGCGGATAGCTGTATCCGGAGCTCATCATGAAGCCGGGGAAATAATCGCTGTACACGAAATAGAAGAACGATGCGACGATCAGGCCCACGGGAATCCAGCCGGCCACACGACGCGCCGTTTCCAGAATGGCCAGCCCGAAGGCAAAGCCGAGGCACATCTGCGGTACCGTGGCGTCCTTCCAGTCGTACACCAGCGTGGAAGCATTCACGGCTATGTATCCGGCGCCGATGGCGGCCATCAGCACCAGAAGAATATCAACGATGGAAAGCGGTCCCAGCCCCTTGCCTTTCTTCCACGGCACGACAAGCAGCGCAAGACAGGTTATGGCGCCGGAGCATATCGCTCTGTGCGTGATGGGAAAGATAACGATCCCAAGGTAAAAGAACACGTTAAACAGGGACATGATGATATAGATCGTCCATGCCACGCCTATGACACCGGCGATTTTGAGGCGAAGATTACGTTCGCTCCAGGGAATCGCGGCGGAATACTTTTTCCGAACAACCGGCTTGTCTGTTTCCATTGTCATGGCTTTGCTCCTCCTTGTGTGAATAAAAACACAGCCATGATATCTTGTAAAACCGAAAAAAAATAATTATCGTTCGAAAAATTCAAACACTCTTCCCGAGCGGGGCTTGCCATGATTGAAGAACTGAACGGTGATTTCATCCAGTGGCTCAGGGGCTTTTATTACATCGCCAAAACCGGAAGCATACGTCGGGCCGCGCTGCTCATGAACCGCAGCGCCTCCACGCTGAGCTACCAGCTCAAGGCTCTGGAAGCCAATCTGAACACCGTTCTGTTCGACCGCTACAAAAAGGGAATGATTCTTACCCCGGAAGGGAAAAAGCTGCTGGACTGGACGATTTCCACCTTTGAAACGCTCAAGTGTCTGCGTTCGGAAGTGGGCAATCTGCACGGCGACCTGAAGGGCCGGATCATTCTTTCCTGCAATCTGCCCATAGCCCGGAAAATCGTGGACTGCGTGGCCGCGTTTCGCGTGGAGCACCCGGAGGTGAACATTCTCATCCGCCGGGCCATGCCGTACGAGGTGGTGAACGACGTGGAGGCCTCTCGCGTGGACTTTGGCTTCACCGGGCTGACGACACTTCCGGAACACTGTGAATTCGAACAGCTTTTTCTTTCCAGACCGCTTCTTGTCACGCGCAAGGACAACGACTACAACCTGCCTGAAAATCCGGATCTTGAGGATCTGGAGCGACTGCCCTTCGTTTCCTTTCTTTCGGAACAGATGGACGACAAGGGCGATCCCTATTTCGGCTCCAATGCCACCACAAGCCCGTATATCAAGAAGAACGCCATCTGCGTCAACAGCAACTTTCTCATGCTGCAGTACGTCCTGCGCGGCGTAGGCGTCGCCATCATGGATGAAATGAGCATCACTTCAAGCTCGTTCAACATCAAGCCGAGCCCCTTCAAGCTCTACCCGCTGGACCGCTTTCTGCCCGTCGTGCACTACGGACTTCTCATCCGCAAGCACAAGCATCTGACGCCGCAGGCCTCCGCCCTCATCAAAAATCTGCGGCAGGACTGCGGCCCCGACAGCGCAGGCAATCCCGCCGGGCTTCCCATAAACGGATGACAGGTTCATCCCACAGAAAAAGGGCGGGCCGCACGAGTTGTGCGATCCGCCCTTCACTGTTTTTGTTCCGTTTGCGCCGGAATCTCCGAAACGCTTTCCGGCCGCCGTTTCCGGCACTCCTACAGAGACGCCTCGGCCTTCTGCTGCAACGCCTTCACGTATTCCACCACACTCCAGTACTCGGTAACACCGCCGAGTCCCGTGCTGGCGTCAAAAATGAACATCTTCTCCACGCCGGACTCCGGCCGGACCTTCGGCTGCATGATCCAGAACGGCTTGTAGAAAAGCGACACTTCCCTGTGCCCGCAGCGGATGTCCGCTCTCGGTCCGAGGGGAATATTGCAGCGTCTGTTCCATGCCGCCAGCGCAAACGCTTCGGCTTCCGCCTCCGCAGCGCTCTGATCCAAAAGCGGCTGCGCCACATGCGCAAGCGCCGTACCGTTTTCCGCTTCCGCCTCGAAACGGGCAGGCGAAAAACCGTCCGTCTCCCCGCTGAAGACAAGCCTCTCCTCAGCGGGCTGCGGCAGAGACGACACGCGGCGGCAGCGCCCCGTTCTTCCATCCGAAACCAGCAGCATTTCCATCGGCTTTTCTCCGAAAAAACGCCACTTGGCCGATCCCGCCAGATGGATCAGCCAGTACGGATAGTAAAGAAGATCCAACCGGACCTCCTCGCGTCTGCGACGGAAAAAGTCGTATCTTCCGGCAAGACGTTCCTCATTCCAGGCCAGTCCGGTGGAGTTCAGGCAGATGCTCTTTTCCATAGTGTGCTTTCCGTCATGCCGCGTCAGGCGCGGGCGTTTTCAGGGGCAGAGGGGCACGCGCGGCGCGCGTCTGCAGCCCGTTGCGATCGCGGCTCTTCCGGGGTAAGCGGAAACGCCGCGAACATCATGTCATTGCCGCTCAGAGCTGGCGGAACTTTTCCCACAGACTGCGGACTTCAGGATCAAGTTCGTTCTTCTTGTACACGGCGTTCACCGCAAAGAAGATGAGCGGGGCGCCGATGAGGCCGACCAGAAGCGCCGGAATCCCCGTGGGCTTCTGCAGCCAGATGGTCCATATCGGAATGATGAACATGATGCTCACCATCTGAGCCAGCGCCGCCTGCTTGGTGGCGTTCGGGATCAGGATGACGCCGATCATGGGCATGAGGAAGGTGAACACCAGGAATCCGAAGGCGAACACGCCGATCCAG
>JAHZEL010000016.1 GCA_019421865.1 Desulfovibrionaceae bacterium
CGTCAGTGCAGGGGTGGCCTTTCGGACCCACCTGCGGTGGCCGACCGCCGCTTCCGCTGCGCGGAATGAGCGGGATAAAGGAAGAGATTTCCAGAGTTTTTGTGTCGGAGGAGAGTGTGCCGTGCGGCGTTCTCTCCGTTTTTTATGTCGTTCTTTCCTGAGCGCGCCCCTTTTGCAGCCGGGCGTTTGAGTTCCACCGGGCGTCGGCCTTCAATCTCCCGAAAAATCCGGTATCCTTACCTTTGAACTGTTGACCGGCGCAGGCCGGGCAACAGTCGGCACGGCGTGCGGGTGCGGCAGCACACGCACGCATGACAAAGCCTGCAGAAGAACGGCCGGGGAAGCCGGAATCCCGCCCGGTAAACCACCCCTTCCCGCGAAGCGGAACTGAGGGGGGCCGGGGGGAATCATTCCCCCCGGAAAAGTCTTTCCGGGGCCCGGGGGCCTGCCCCCGGCGGGGTACGGGGCGGAGCCCCGCTGCCTTTCCTGCCTTTCCTGCCTTTCCTGCCTTTCTGGCATTTCAGACATGCAGCTGATGATGGAGGTGTTCCATTTTATCGGCGTAGTTGAAGGCGAGGGCTGCGGCGGCGGTAAGGACGAGGGCGAGGGCGAGGGCGGAGCCGAAGAGGGGGGTGAATCCGCCGATCTGGAAGCAGATGCCGAAGATGGGGGGCGCGATGGACTGGCCGAGGCGGAACATGGTGGAGTAGGCGGACATGACGGAGCCGCGGGTATCGGGGGTGGAGGCGAGGGAGACGTGGGCGGCGCAGCAGGAGTTGAGGGTGCCTGCGCCGGTACCGACGAGGAGGAGTGCGGGCGCGGCGTAGATCATGCTGGAGGCGGTGAGGAGCAGGAGCATGGCGAGGGAGAGCTGCACGCCGCCGATGAGGCCTATGCCGCGGGGGGAGAGCCGGGTCATGCAGAACTGGGAGAGCATGGCGCCGAGGAACATGCCGGCGGCGTAAAGGGAGAAGAGGATGGCGGCGTATTCCGGGGCGAGGTGGAGCTTCTGATCGACGAGGAGGGAAACGTGGGGGTAGACGGCGCCGAAGATGAGCAGGGCGGAGCCGAGTCGAACGGAGAACAGGGAGAGCACACGGGTGGAGGAAAGCAGGATGCGGAGCTGTTTGCCGTAGTTTCTGAGGGAAAGGGCGCCGGAGGGCTTATAGGGCACGGACACGGGAATGCAGAGAGCGAGGGAGCCGAAGCCGAGCAGCACGGCGAAGAGAAATCCGAAGCGCCAGCTGCCGGACACGTTGAGTATGGCCGAAACGATGACGGGCGTGACGGCGATGCTGAAGTACTGAACGGCGGTGGCTCTGGTGACGAAGCGCATGCGTTCTCGGCCTTCGAAGAGATCGCTCACGAGGGTGTTGCACATGGCTTCGAGCGGGGTGATGGAGAGGCCCTGAAGGGCGCGTCCGACGAGCAGCCAGGAGAAGCTCGGCGCGATGAAGCAGATGAGGGAGCCCGTGCCGCAGAGGAAGAGACCGGCAAGGAGGAGGGGCTTTCTTCCTATGCGGTCGCTGAGCAGGCCGTAGAGGGGGATGACGATGACGCCGGGCAGGGCGTAGACGGAAATGATGAGTCCCATTTCCAGCGGAGAAAGTCCGAAATCCTGCATGATGAACGGAAGGCTCGGCAGGACTACCGGGTTGCCTATGGCGCAGACAAACGCCAGAAGGTAGATAAGCGCCGTCTGAACCCGCATGCTGGAACTATTCATGTCTCATCCCCGGATTTCGGGAGCGCTGCCCCCGGTAATACGTGAACCTCGTTATATTGCGACCGGCTCCGATACCATAGCGGCCTTTGCCTCACGGGGCAAGACGCCGTGCCGTATCTGCCGGAAGGAAAAGGCAGAATCGGGGAAGAGAACGGCAGGGAGCGTCGGGCCTCGGGGAAAGCACGGTCAGGAGGGAACGGCGAGGGCGGCGCTGTTCAGGGGCGCCGCGCGGGCAAAGAGAGGCGCGGGTGGAAAAGGTGCAGGCGAAGAGGCGCGGGTGGAAAAGAGGGGCGGGCCTGAGTGCGCAGCTTCTCGAGGGCCTGCTCTACGGCGCTGTCGAAGTCCGGACCGTATTCCCGAACGGCGCGTATCTCGAAAAGATCGCCGCCGATCATGCTCTGAATGTTCCGGGCGATGAGGCGCGTGTTTCCCGAAAGGGAGAAATAGGCAATGCGTATGCGCGGCGTGTTTTCGCTGCCGCGTGCCGGAGCCGGAGGAGGGGCGCAGAGCTGCGCAGGACAGAGAGAAGCAGTTTTTTCATGAAGTCTTCCTTTGCGGAACGTTTTTTTCGGGGCGGCCTGCCGCGCGGTGGAAAAGGTGTCCGGAGAATGCCCGCCTGTCCGTTCCGCCCCGCGGGCGTACCTTCGCGAAGCATCGTCATGTCGTACATAACCGGCGGAAGCCGGCGGCGACCAGCTGTGATTCCCGCATTTTTTTGCCCGATACCTGCAGCGAGGTCCGGATAGACTCCGGCGGAAGAGCGTGAGAGAATAAGGCAAGAAGAAGAGAGAATTGAGACTGTATCGTCTCCGTCGTGAGGGCTATGCTTCCCTCATGCCCCGGAAAGCGGCCGGGCCCGGACCTTGCTTCCGGAAAGGCTCATCGATTGTTTCGGGGCGGAAGCTGGTCCCTTCCCCTTTTGCGGGGAACCGTTCCCGGATCTTCGGGCTCTGGCGGCTGCGTTTCCGCAGTCCGTCCGGCGCGTGGCCCGGAACGCCGCGTCACGGCAGAAGGGAAGGCCGGACACTCGCGGTCTTCCGTCGTCACAGGCGTGGAGTGCAGAGGCGCGGCGCAGCCCCTCCGCATGGGGCAGGGGGGCCGTAGCATCCGGCAGCGGTTCTTCATGCACCGGAAAGGCCGCCTCCCCAGAACGCGGGGCGGTTCAGGCCGGAGAGGCGTTACTGTCGTTTTTGGGCGCGGTTTTTCCGCGCATTGATGGAAAAGACATGAGAATCATAGAGAATCAGACTTTTGATGAGGAGCGCGCCCTGTACGGCGTAAAGGGCGTTCGCATTGAGCGCTGCACCTTTGACGGCCCGGCCGACGGCGAGAGCGCCGTCAAGGAATGTTCGGACATCGTGGCGGAAGACTGCGACTTTCGTCTGCGCTATCCCTTCTGGCACGTGCACGGGCTGGACATACGGCATTGCCGCATGACCGAAGGCTGTCGCGCCGCGCTCTGGTATTCGGAAGACATTGCCGTTACGGACAGCGTGCTGCACGGCGTCAAGGCGCTGCGCGAGTGCGACAGGGCCGTTCTGCGCGACTGCGACGTGAAGTCGTCGGAATTCGGCTGGTTTTCCCGTCATGTGGACATGCGCCGCTGCACGGTGGAGAGCGATTACTTCATGCTGCGGGCGGAAAACACCAGCTTCGACGAGGTGCGCTTCAAGGGAAAGTACGCGTTGCAGTATATGCGTCATGCCGTGTTTGAGAACGGCGAGGTGACGAGCCGGGACGCCTTCTGGCATGCGGATCACGTCACCGTGCGAAACTGCGTGCTGCGCGGGGAATTTCTCGGCTGGTATTCCGACCATCTCACCCTCGATCACTGCCGCATCATCGGTTCCCAGCCGCTCTGCTATTGTCGATCGCTCCGGCTCATCGACTGCGAGCTTGTGGATACCGACCTCTGCTTTGAGAAGTCGGATGTGGATGCCGTGCTGACCGCGCCTGTGGAAAGCATCAAGAATCCCCGTTCCGGGCGCATCGTTGCGCCTGCCGTGGAGGAAATCATCCGTGACGACGAGGCCTCGGAAGCGGAAATCGTGATAACGGGCGGGTCTGCCGCCTGAGATACGGAATAGGGAAGGCCGGTTCCGGAAAAGCCCGGCCGTCTCCGGCCTGAGCTGCGATGCCCGGCGGCGCGTTCGGCGTCTGCCGGGCTTTCGGCGTTGAGAAAGAGGGGAAAGGCCGGACCTCCGCCGTCCGTTCTCTTGTTTTTTCTTTTCCGTCTCTCCCGCTTCTTCGTCGGCGCGCTCCCGTCCTTCCGTCCTCCTTTCCTTCCTTCCTTTCTTTCTTTCTTTCTTTCTTCTTTCCTTTCTGTTTCCTTCCTTCCCGCTCCCGCGCTCACATTCTCTTTTTTCTTTCTTTTCTTCGCGGGCTTTTCCTGCCGTCGATCCTTGCTCCGTGCCTGCTTCTTCCTTCCGCTCATGCAGAAAGGCCGGACAGGGCGCTTTTTTCACGGCTTTGAGGGCGGCGCTTCTTCTGCCGCGCACGGAGTCGCCTTTTTGCGGATAAAAAAAATCCCCGGAGCTTTCGGCTCCGGGGAAGAAGGCGTTACACGCGTTTGCGTCCGCCGCCCATGCGGTAGCGTTCGGCGGCAGAGAGCACGGCCTTGCGCAGGCGCAGGGACTGAGGCGTGACTTCCAGCATTTCGTCTTCACGCATGAAGTTCAGGCACTGTTCCAGAGACATGGGACGTACCGGCGTGAGGATGATGTTTTCGTCGTGACCGGAAGCTCGCAGGTTGGTGAGCTTCTTTTCCTTAGTGGCGTTGACGTCGATGTCGTTGTCGCGGCTGTGTTCGCCCACGATCATGCCTTCGTACACGGGATCGCCGGGCACCACGAACAGGCGGCCGCGGGGCTCGAGGTTGTAGAGGGCGTAGGCCACGGCGTTACCCGCGCGGTCGGCAATGAGGGAGCCGGTCATGCGGGTGAGGAAGTCGCCGCGGTAGGGTTCGTAGCCGCTGAAGTTGGAGTTCAGAATGCCGGTACCCTTGGTGTCGGTGAGGAACTCGTCGCGGTAGCCGATGAGTCCGCGCGCGGGCACGGAGAAGGAAAGACGCACGCGGCCGGTGCCGTTGTTCACGCAGTTGGTCATGCGGCCCTTGCGGAAGTTCAGCTTTTCGGTCACCACGCCCATGTAGATTTCGTCGCAGTCGATGGAGACTTCTTCAATGGGCTCGTACTTCTCGCCGTCGATTTCCTTGAAGATGACTTCGGGGCGTCCCACGGTGAGCTCGAAGCCTTCGCGGCGCATGGTTTCCACGATGATGGCCATCTGGAACTCGCCGCGGCCCTTCACCAGGAAGGCGTCGCGGTCTTCGGTGTCTTCCACGCGGATGGACACGTTGCGCAGCGCTTCCCTGTCGAGGCGTTCACGGATCTTTCTGGCCTGCACGATCTTGCCTTCGCGACCGGCCAGGGGCGAAGTGTTGATGCCGAAGCGCATGGACACGGTGGGATCGTCCACCTTGATGCGGGGCAGCGGAGAAGGATCGGCCGCGGTGCAGATGGTGTCGCCGATGGTCACGTCTTCGATGCCGGCCATGACCACGATGTCGCCGGGAGCCACTTCGTCCACGTCGATCATGTTCTTGCCCTGATACACCTGGAAGCGCGTGGCGCGCAGGGGTCTGGGCTTGCCGTCTTCACCGATGCACACGAGGGCGTCCTTGGTGTGGGCGTGACCGTTGCGGATGCGGCCCACGGCGAGGCGTCCGAGATAGTCGGAGTAGTCAAGGTCGGCCACCAGCATGTGGAAGGGCATTTCCGGATCGTACGACGGCGCGGGAATGTACTTCAGAATGGCGTCGAACAGCGGAGAGAGGTCCTTGCGCTCGTCGTTCAGATTGTTCATGGCCACGGCGTCGCGGCCGATGGCGTAGAGCACGGGGAATTCCAGCTGGCTCTCGTTGGCGTCGAGGTCGATGAACAGATCGTACACTTCGTTGAGCACTTCTTCAGGACGGGCGTCCTTTCTGTCGATCTTGTTGAGCACAACGATGACCGGCAGAGAAAGGCCGAGCGCCTTCTTGAGCACGAAACGGGTCTGGGGCAGCGGACCTTCCGAAGCGTCCACCAGCAGAATGACGCCGTCCACCATGGAAAGGGCGCGCTCCACTTCGCCGCCGAAGTCGGCGTGACCGGGAGTGTCCAGAATGTTGATGCGTACGCCCTTCCAGCCTACGGCGCAGTTCTTCGCGGAAATGGTGATGCCGCGTTCGCGTTCCAGTTCCATGCTGTCCATGAGGCGGTCGTCCACCACCTGATCGGCGCGGAACATGCCGCTCTGCTTGAAAAGACCGTCCACCAGCGTGGTCTTGCCGTGGTCGACGTGCGCAATGATCGCAATGTTGCGGAGAGATTCGTTACGGGCGAGAGAACTCACGTTCGCTTTCCTTTGGTTAAAACTTGTTCTTCTGAAATGCTGTATCCGCGCGGGATTTCCGACAGAACGCCGCCGCGCCTGCCGCCGACCCCGGACCGAAGAACGGCCCGCCCGGATCACATGTTGTCCCGACGGCGGTAAAAGGCTCTTTGAAACGACAAAGTATAAATAAAGGAAGCGGATATTGCAAGAGCCGCGTATCGCCTCCCGCCACGGGCAGGCTCAGGGGCTGGAAAGGCACAGGGGCGCTGCCCCTGAACCCCGCCGGGGGAGATAATCTCCCCCGAACCCCCATGATTCCGCTTCGCGGGTGGGGAGGCGGCTGGATGGGCGCTGCAAGGGCCGCCGGAGCCGATGAGAAGGCGGCAGGACTCGGGAAAACATGAAGCGTGGGGGATCTTCCGCATGGCGACGGGAAGGCGGGGGAGTCGTCATGGAGGGGGGGAGATCGTGGCGCGAAAGCCGGAAGAGTCGGCGGGCGCTGTTCGGGCTGCCCTGGCAGTGCAGGTGTGTCCTTTCGGACCCACCTGCGGTGGCCGACCGCCGCTTCCGCT
>JAHZEL010000017.1 GCA_019421865.1 Desulfovibrionaceae bacterium
CGCTTCATCGCCCATGATACTGCGCATTTTTACGTGGGAAAGTAGGCCGATGCCCCAGCATTATCTTTCAGCCCCTGCGGGAAACTGCAGGGGCTTTTTTGATATGCTCTTTGCGGCGTTTTCTGAAAGCTTGAATCTATGGTCTTCTGCTTTCAAGACGTTTTCATGGCTGCCGGATTCCGGTGTATGGATATGGAAGTAATGAGCGGTGTTGTATCGCGGAATATCCGTGGGAACCCCCGTCGTATGCTTTTTCTGCCATCCGGAAGAGTCATGCCGGACGGAGTGGAGAGAAGGTGCGGTACATGGGGATGCGGCGGAAGATATTCTTCTACGGTATTGTTCCGGTCAGGGAGCTGTCAGAAGTGCATCCCGCTTGCAAGGGTGTGTTCTTCAATGAAAAAACGGGCGGGACGCCGACATTCCGAAAATGGGCCCAGCAGTGCTCCGGCATCGGATGCTAAAAAGAGGACGCTCTCGACAGTTTGATGGAGCACTCACGCCGGAAGGGCGGGCAGATCAGAAATGATAAGGAGAAAGGCATGGAAAAGGTGACCAAGGAAGTCATGGGCGCGGTCTTTTTTGAAAACGGCCGTATTCTTGTCATGCGGCGTGCGCCTTTCATGAGCTGTGCCGGAAGCTGGGAATTTCCCGGAGGCAAGCTGGAGGCCGGAGAGACGCACGAGGCCTGCCTGGCCAGAGAACTTCGCGAGGAGCTGCACATTGAAGCGCGCATCGGAGAGTTCCTTACGGATAACCGTCATGAATATGAATTCGGCACCGTGCATCTTTGCGTGTACAGAGTGCTGTCCTGGCAGGGCGAGATCGCTCTTACGGTGCATGACGATATGCGCTGGGTTCCTCTCGGTGAGCTTGCTTCTTTGCCGGGGCTGCTTCCTGCCGATATTCCCGTAGCCAGGGCTTTGGAAAAGATTCTGGGTTGAGTTCGCCCTGGGGAACAGGCCGTTTTGAGGAAAGGGGAGTTCTCCCTTTCGGTTTGAGACGCCCGGTATGATGCAGAGGGAAAGGATATTCGGTGAAGCGTTTTTCTTGTCAGATTCAAACAGGGAGTGCTTTTCGTCTCCGCCCCGCGGCACGGCGCTTTTGCAGCCCGTGGAGCATGACTTGACTCATGCCGCCCCCCTGTAGTCCCCCCTGACCACTGCTAAAAAAATACGTCGGCTGTCGGCGCTGCATATAACACAGGGGCCCACATCGGCCCCCTTTTCATATTCAAAACTGCTGACGGTTTGTTCCGCCCGTCAGAGCGTCGGCACAGTCGATGCACAGTTTCTTCCCGTCCTTTTCCCGGATGCGGGAAGACATGACGCCTTCGCCGCAGCCTTCGCATATGATGGTCGGAAGGCGCCGTGCCGTTTCGGGCATTTCGCAGAGCGGTTCCTTTATGGCGAACAGTTCTTCAAAGGGCGCGGAAAGCAGATGATCTATGCTCTGTTTTCTGAGCGTTTCTCTTTCCTTTTCCAGTTCGGCACGCTGCTGTGCAGAAAGTGCGGGATCCTCCAGCAGACGGATCAGTTCTCTGCTTCTGCCGGAAGATTCCTCTTCGCGGTATATCCGGACGATGCGCACCTTTTTTCCGTCGCTTCTGCGGAAAAAGGAGAATGCCACCTTGCCGCGGTCGCGGAAGATGAGATTTCCCTTGCCGAACGTGCAGCCGACAAGCGCCTGAATGGCGTCTACGGCGCACATGTCGGTTTCGGTAACGGCGACGATTTCCTCATCGGCAGCGGTCCCCATGTTCTGCATGACCCATGCGGCCACCCGTATGCCTATGCTGAGTCCCGGGCACCAGTGACCGTGAAAGGCCGTGGCTTTGTCGATGATTTCCTGAGTAATGCCTGGAGCGTACATGATGTTCTCCTTGTGTCTGAAAGCGAGATCTCATGATCTGCGAGGGCAGACCATGTCCATGTTTTCCGCAGAAATGCGCACGCATTCGGGGCCGTAGATGTGCTGAAGCATCTGCTCGGTGACGGTGGTATGCACCGGACCTGCGGCAAAAACGCCTCCATCCCACAGCACGGCGGCCGTATCGCAGAACCAGAGAATGTGATTCGGATCATGGCAGCAGACCAGAATGGCCACGCCCTGTTCCGCCACTTCGCGCAGGACTTTCCATACCGCGAGCTGATTGCTGAAGTCCAGCGCGCTTGTGGGCTCATCCAGCAGAATGAGGGGCGTCTGCTGCGCCATGGCTCTGGCTATGAGCACAAGCTGGCGCTGTCCGCCGGAAAGCTGATTGCATGCCGTGTCGGCCAGAGGCGTGATGCCGATGCGCTGCATGGCCTGTTCGGCAGCGTCCCTGTCCCGGCGTCCGAGGCGGAACCAGCCCTCCATATGGGGAGAACGGCCCATGAGCACCATGTCGCGGACAAGAAAGGGGAAAGGCTGCCTGTGCTCCTGAGGAACGTAGGCCACATGCCGTGCCAGTGCGGAAGGCTTCATGTGGGCAATGTTGACGCCCCGGACGTGAATGCTGCCCTGTTCCGGATGCAGAAACCCCATGCAGCAGCGGAACAGCGTGGACTTGCCGCTGCCGTTGGGGCCGAGCAGACCGCAGATCTGTCCCGGACGAACGGCAAGACTGACGTCGTTCAGTACCTTTTTTCTTCCGTAGGAAAAGGAAAGTCCCTGAATGTCGAGCGCATGTTCCGCCGAAGGCTGGGCGTTGAGAACGGTATCGGTGCTTCGGTGGAACAGGTGCCGCAGCCTGTCGGCAAAGCCGTGATCCTTTCCATGATGGAACAACGGCAGCGGCCTTTCGTCGGAAGGGAGCGGGAACGGGGCCGGAAAGCGTTTTGCGGTGATGTCATGCGCCATAGAGTTCTCTTCCCTTTGCGCGGAGCAGCCACAGAAGGTAGGGCGCGCCTGCGATGGAGGTGATGATGGCAATGGGAATTTCCGTTCCCGTGAGCGTGCGAGCGATCGTATCGCAGATAAGCATGTAGACGGCTCCGAGAAGGGCGGAACCGGGGATGACCCAGCGGTTGTCCGGTCCGAACATCATACGGGCCGCGTGAGGCATCATGAGGCCCACCCAGGCGATGATGCCCGCCACGGAAACGCACACGGAAGCGGCCAGCGTTGCCAGAAGGATGAAGAGAATACGCAGGCTGTCCGGATGAATGCCCAGGCTTCGTGCCTCTTCGTCGCCCAGAGACAGGAGATTGAGCTTCCACGACAGCGAGGCGAGCACCGCAAGGCAGGGAAGCACGGCGCAGGCGGTTACGGCCACGTCGTGCCAGTTGGCGTAGTAGAAGCCTCCCATCATCCAGAAGGTGATTTCCCTCAGCTCAACATCGGATGCCAGATATTTCATGATGCCGAGCACGGCCGAAAACAGCGAGCCGACAATGATGCCGGAAAGGATCAGCGTGACGGGCGGTGTTTCACCCCGGCTGCGGGCAAGGAAAAAGGAGATCAGCACGGCGGCTGTTCCGGCAAGGAAGGCGGAGAGCTGTCCGTTGGGGAGCAGGGCGGGAAACACGATGGCCAGCGCCGCGCCGCAGGATGCTCCGGAGGATACGCCGAGAATATAGGGCTCCACCAGCGGATTGCGGAAGCATCCCTGATAAACGGCGCCGGCAACCGCCATGGCCATACCGGTCATGGCGGCCAGAAGCAGGCGAGGAAAACGGATGCGCCATACGATGATGTCGTGCATTTTCGGAACCGGGCCGTCGTTGAATCCGAGATGCGAGGCAAGAATGCTCCCTACATCGCGGACGCTCAAATCGTAGTCGCCGGAAAGGAGGGCCAGTATGAAGGCAGCCGCCAGAGCAAGGCAGAGCAGAAGGGCAAGGGCTGCGCGAAATGTTTTCATCATCACCTCGGAGCAGGACGAAAGGACGTTGCCGGAACGATAAAGTTAAAGCTGAGCTTTAATAATTTCAGAAGCCGCTTTCCGCCATCCAGTCGAGAAGCTGAGTGCTGCGAAGTCCGCGGGCGGTTTCTTCATCGACACCGTAGACATCCTGATAGAACTGCAAAGCGAAGTCGTACACGCTTATGTCGGCAAAGCGTTCGGGATAGGCGGCTTTGGCGATGATGAGCATGTCGAGCGGATATTCCACACGGCGCGAGGCGTTCATGGGCGACCACGGCATGGCATAGACCCGGTGATTTCTGACGGCGCGCAGCTCCTGAAGATCCTCATAATACGGAGCTTCATAAAGTTCGAAGGGCGGGTGATAGCCGTTGGCCGTGGGAAGAATGATCACGTCGGGATCGCAGGCATAGACCTGTTCCGTGCTCATGGGAACGCCGGTACCCGTTCCCTGATAGGCATTTTTGGCATGAACGACCTGTTCGATGATGTAGGATTCCGGCGTGTCCGTACCGAACACCGAGCCTGCGCCGCCTTTTTTCCGAACGTCGGGGCGAAGGCCGAAAAGCAGTACGGAGGGCTTTTCGCTTTCAGCTATCCCGGCAGTGCGTTCGCGGATCATGGTTTCCGTTGAAGCCAGCCGGTCGGCCAGCTTCTCGGCCTTTTCCCTCTGGCCGAACACTTCGCCGATGATGCCCGCTTCCGTTTTCATGCTGGAGAGATCGGAAGAGCGGAACCATGTGGGAGAGTAAAGAACCACGAGCGGAATGCCGAGCGCCTCTATGGTGTCCACGGTTCTCTGAACCTTCTCCTTGTCTGTGCCCACGGTGGTATCGCCGACTCTGAGCAGGACCACGTCGGGGGAAGATGCGGCCAGCGTCTCATAGCTTATGATGTTTCCCTGGGGGGAGTTGACGCAGGGAAGATCGTTCAGCCAGGGATGAAGATATTTCATGGTATTCCAGCCCCTGTACTCACGGCTTTCCCCGGTACGGGAGGGAATTTCATACCGATAGTCCCGCTTCATGGACCAGGAGCCGATAACCTTGACTCTGTCGATGACGCCAAGATGCGTCATGACGCCTTCAATGAAGCCGTCGTCGATGGTGGCCACGGCTTTGGGATCATCGGGAACGGTCACGGCAACGCCGCGCATGTCGACAACGGTTCCGGCCTGGGCGGCGGAAGAAAGCAGGGCCAGCATGAAGGAGACGGCAAGGGCGGAAAGCGATCTCATGAAAACTCCGTCGGGAAAAATAAAAAAAGTAGCACAAAAACAAATAACGTGTCACGAAAAGGTGGAGTAGCACGATTTTAAAAAAAATGCCATGAAAAATCCGGGCATGAAAAAAGGCCCGTGACCGTTGTCACGAGCCTGTATGGAGATCCGACCGACTACTTGCGGATGATGATGCACTGATCCAGAGGCCGTTTGGGAACGCAGTGTTCGTCCTGCGCGTCGCGGTAGTAGGTAAGGCTTCCGTCGGGGCCGGGTTCAACGAGGCGTCGTACTTCGTCGGCCTCGCCGACGGCCAGAACCAGCTTGACCTGCATATCCTGAGGAAGGCCGATGAGTTCGGCGGCTTCCGTTTTTTTCACGGCGCCGATCATGCAGCAGGCAAGACCGGCTTCACAGGCGGCCAGATTGATGCTCTGTGCTGCAATGCCCACATCCATAATGGCGAAGTCGTCCATGTTCGTCGGACCGGCGATGACGATGAAGCCTCCCGGATGCTGATGACTGCCTGCGCGCTGTTCCGGCCTAAGCGAGCCGCCCATGACCACGAGGCTGTTCATGGCTTCGCAGGTATCGTGGTCGGCTATGGTGATGAAGCGCAGTACCTGCTTGTTGCGGGCCGAAGCCGAAAGGCGGGCATGATCCACAAGTTCGGCAAGCGTTGCGGAAGAGAGGTGTTTTTCCCCCTTGAAACGGCGGCAGGTACGCGCCCGGGAAATGAGTTCTTTGAGTTTCATGGAACGCTCCGTAAAAAGAAAAGACAGACCTTGAATGAAAGGCCGAAAAAAAGTCCCTTCATCGTATGATGAAGGGACCAAAACGGCAAGAAGAGAAGCAGCTCCCGGCTGACTCTCATGCTGTGCTCACCGCACAGCCCCGGCGGCATCCTGCGAGTCTGCCTGCAATTCGGCAATACTGCACGGAAATCGACTGCCGGTCAGGAACACCCTTTCGTATCAGCGCCAGTTGGGGCAGCCGTGCCTGCCGTAGGGCGCGTGATGCCAGCCTCTCTGATGGTAGCCGTAGCAGGGCAGACCGGCCTTGTCCATCTTGGCATAGAAATCATCGTTCACGGTGCGGATCTGCTCATGCAGCTTGGTGATTTCCGCGGTAAGAGCCTTCAGTTCCTCAGGCTTCACATTGGGATTGGGGGAGAGGGCGCGCAGTTCCATTCTCTTCTGAATGAGCTGGTCGCGAAGAGGCAGAAGCGCCGCACGGTGCTCCTCGCAGAATTTATCCATCTGTGCCATCTGTTCCTTGGTCAGCTCAGGAGCCTGAGCATAGGCGCCGCGTCCGTATCCGTCATGATGACGTCCGTATCCGTCGGGGTGGGCGGTTGCAATCATGGGAAGGGAGGTCAGAAGGGCCGCGGAAAGAATGGTGAGCGCCAGAGTATTCTTTCTCATGATCAAGTCCTTTCACAGGTTAGAGTTTCGAGAACAGTTCAGGAGGAGTATTGAGGCAGTAATAAGAAACGGGAAAACTTTTGTCACGTTTCAAACTGTTTCAGGAAGACTCTTTTTGCAACACCTCGTAAGGTACCCTGAAAGATACCGGAAGACCATGATGTTTAAACGGCGTCGGAAGGCGAGGCAGGCGGAACTTCGCGCAACATTTCCTTTATTTTTTCGCCAACGGCGGCCGCAAGCCTGGCGTGATCCTCTTCATTAAGATGCATTCCGTCCGGCCCGTGAGCTTCACCGTACGGATTTCCGGCAAGGACGGCCGCGGCGTCGAGAAAGGCGGCTCCGCACCTTTCGGCCAGTTCCCGGTAAAGTTCGGCGAGCCTGTGGGATTTTTCGGGAGCCCCGATATAGCGTTCCCCGGAAAGACGCATTTTTCTTTCCCCTATGAACGGCGGTGAAACGATCAGCAGTTTTGGGTGCGGATAGGCAAGCAGTCCCTGCCAGGGCAGATGCAGCACCATGTCTGCAAGAAGGGCCATGCCTTCGGCAATGTCGTATTCCGTACGGTGCAGCACGGCCTTCATGTCGTTGCTGCCGAGCATGATGACCAGGATATCCAGCGGAAGGTGCGAAAGCAGACAGGGCGGAAGATATTCCGCCCCGCTGAGACCGGCTCCCGGAACCCGTATTCCGCTGCCTTCGGTGACGCTGTCGCGCAGCGTGCGTCCGCCGAGCCCTTCTTCCACGACTTCCCATTCCGGGCCGAGAAGCGAGGCCAGTCTTCCGGTCCACCGGACGGAAGAAGGATAGCGGGAGGCCGGAGCACCGGGGGAAACCTTCCAGCCGTAGGTGTTGGAATCTCCGAAGCAGAGTATGCGATGTTTCATGAGACGTTCTCCTTAAAAGAACAGCTGCACCAGCGCCATGTAGAAGAGCGTTCCTCCGGCGATGGTGACGGCCATGTTCTTTTTCCACACCTGCAGGGCGATGGTGACGATCGAGGCCAGAATTTCGGGAATGCCGTTGCTGCCTTCCACAAGAGGTCCGTTGCGGAAGCAGTATACCACGAGCATGCCCCAGATGGCCGAGGGCAGCATCTTTCCGAGATAGGCGATGACGGCAGGCGTTTTTTGGCGGAACAGAAGAAAGGGAATCCAGCGCGTGAGCTGCGTGGCGAGCGCCGCCAGCGCGATCATGACGCCGATCTGAAGCGTGGTCATGCTCTTTCTCCTGTCAGGGCGGAAAGTTTTTTCCGGAAGAGAAGCAGAAGCGCAATGATGAAGGTCATGGCGGCCAGCAGGAAGTAGGTGGTGCCGAAGGCAAGCAGACAGCCGAGCGTGACGCCGAGTCCGCCGAGAGAGCCTATGTGCTGCCTTTCCTGCTGCCAGCTGCTGACGAAAATGGCCAGAAAGAGCGCGGGAAGCACGAATTCGATGCCGCGCGTATCGAAGGGGAGGTCGGCGCCGAACACGGCGCCTGCCGCTGTGGAAAGCACCCAGTAGGCCTCGTTGAACAGCGTGACGAAGAAGTAGTACCAGCGCCTGTCCACACCTTCCGGAACGTGTCCCATGCCGAGAATGGAGAATGTTTCGTCGATGAGGCCGTAGATGAGATACGGCTTCATGAGTCCGGTATCGCGGTAACGATCGAGCATGGCGATGCCGTAGAAGAGATGTCGGGCATTGACCACAAGGCCTACGACGAATGCCGTGAGCGGGGCAAAGGGACCGGTTATCATGCTGGCCATGATGAATTCCAGCGAGCCGGCAAAAATGGTCAGCGCCATGAGAATGGGGAAAATCGGTTCAAATCCCAGCGAGTGCATATACAGCCCGTAGGAAAAGCCGCAGAAACCGAAACCGATGAGAATGGGCAGCGTTGTACGGAAAGCGGCCTTTGCCGATGCCGCCGCAAGTTTGACAGACATGGGAACCTCGTGATGAATCATTGTTTCCTATCATCGGCCTGAACGCCGTGCAAGTGGGGGGACGGCGCGGCATGAAAAGCGTGCAGCAGGCTGTCACTCTGCCAGTGTGGAACAAAAGCCGGATGTTATCATGTTATTCGTAGGACTTTGTGCAAGGTTCGGAAGAGGAAACAGAATATTTTTTTGTATGACTCCGTGAAGGAAGAGAAAGAAAAACGGATAGGATTCATGGCAGCTGCTTTTTCGTCGTTGTTGCTGCTGATTTCAGGCGGAGCACGGGGATTATGGTGCACGCCTCTGCAGAAGATCCGGGGGAAAGAGAGATTTCTCTTGCAAGACGTATGCTCCCGCGCTATATCACGAAAAAATCATGTCAGGGGATACCATGTCCGTAATCCGGTTTACAGGGCTGACGACAGCCGTCTGTTCCGTGGAACGCGAGTTCCGCGGCGGTACCTGACGCGCGCTTGCAGCGGAACTGGAAGTTCCCTGTATTCTTCGGGCGCGCATGATGCTTTTCTCCCTCTGAATCCGGCCTCTTCCATCCGCTGCCGCTGTGCGTGACACACGGTATGCACCGCTGTTGCGTCTGTCGTTTTCGGCATGATTTCGTAACACATTCTTCATGGAGGAGAGTCCTTATGAACGGCAAGAACCCCTTTGCCAGTACCGCCGGCATTATTTTTGTCGGTGCGGTCATCGGCATTGCAGCCATTCTGCTGCAGAAATTCGGCAACCCCGCCAACATGGGCATCTGCGTGGCCTGCTTTGAACGCGACATTGCGGGCGGTCTCGGCCTGCATCGCGCTGCCATCGTGCAGTACATTCGCCCTGAAATCATCGGCTTCGTGCTCGGCTCCATGGCCATGGCGCTGATGGCCGGAGAATTCCGTCCCCGCGGCGGCTCCGCGCCCATCGTACGTTTTGTCCTCGGTATGGTGGCGGCCGTCGGCGCGCTGGTCTTCCTCGGCTGCCCGTGGCGTACGATTCTCCGTCTCGCCGGCGGCGACGCCAACGCCCTGTTCGGTCTTGCCGGTCTCATCTGCGGCATCGCGGGCGGCACGTTCTTCTTCAAGCGCGGCTACTCTCTGGGCAGCAGCACCCGTCAGAATGCGGCGGCCGGCTGGTTCTTCCCCCTGCTCATGGTGGGCCTGCTGGCTCTCTATCTTGCTTTCCCGCAGGTTTCCGGTCAGGCCCAGAGCGGTCCCATCTTCTATTCCGTCAGCGGCCCCGGCGCTTCCCATGCTCCGTTCCTGCTTTCCTTCGTCGTTGCGCTGGTCATAGGCGCGCTGGCTCAGCGCAGCCGTTTCTGCACCATGGGCGCGTTCCGCGATCTCATCCTTTTCCGCTACGGTCATCTTTTCTTCGGCGTGCTGGCCATGTTTGCGGCGGCCTTCATCGCCAATATGCTCACCGGCGGCTTCCATCCCGGCTTTGAGAATCAGCCCGTGGCCCATACCGACGGCGTGTGGAACTTCCTCGGCATGGTGACTGCCGGTCTCGCATTCGCTCTTGCCGGCGGCTGCCCCGGCAGACAGCTTTTCATGGCCGGTGAAGGCGACAGCGACGCCGCCATCTTCGCCCTCGGCATGCTGGCCGGCACGGCCATGGCGCACAACCTCGGTACCGCCAGCTCCGCTGCGGGCATCGGGGCCTACGGTGTGCAGGGCACGCTCATCGGCCTTGCGGTCTGCCTCGTCATCGGTTTTGCCTTTTCCAGAAAATCCTGACACAAAAGGAGAATTTTATGCTTATAGATACCCGCGGGCTTTCCTGCCCCCAGCCTGTGCTCATGGTTTATCCGTATCTTTCCGGATCTGATCCCGTGGACGTGCTCGTGGACAACACCACGAGTCAGGAAAACGTCAGTCGTGCCGCCCGACGCAACGGCTGGAACGTGGAAGCCAAAGATGAAGGCGACGGCATCGTTCGTCTGGAGCTTCGCAAGTAATGCTGCAGAAACTCACCGGCTGGCTGAAGCGAAACAGCAGGAAAACGCAGGATCCCCCTGCCGCTGACAGGGGCTTTCTGGTCTTCCAGCATACCGGCGAGGTCATAAAGGCGGAACGCTGTCTTCAGTCGGCCGGTTTTCCGGTGGAGGTCAAGGGGCCTCCGCCGGAACTGCGCACCGGCTGCGACATGGTGGTGACGTTTCCGCTTATTCTGGAATCCGCCGTGCGCCGCGTTCTGGAAAAGGAACATCTTGTTCCCGTGAGCGCGGTGCCGGTCAGCGGACCGCTTCTGGAGCCTGTCTCCCTGTATCGCGTGAAGGATTACGGCGACTGGTTCATGGTTCAGGCGGCCAACGTGAAGATAACGGTGGAGCGCGCTTCCGGGCGCATCGTCAACGTTTCCGGCGGAGGCTGCCCGGATGTGCCGTATCTGGCGTCCGTTCTTCTGGGACAGCGCATCGACGGAGCCGAGGAACCCCGCGTGCAGGGGCATACGCTGTGCTCCTATGCGCTTCAGAAAGCGTTTCTTGAAGCCCGCCGTCTGTGGCGGCAGGGAGGAGAGGCATGAGCTGGCTGATATGCGGAACCGTTCCCGACGACGCTTTTCCGCTGTGCATGGGCAGGTGGCGTATCGACGGCGACATGCTTGAGCCTGAGCGGATGATTTTCTGCGAGGGCGGCGACAGGCCGGATGCCGTTCCCGTGCTTCGGGGAACGCCTGCGCTGGTGGCGGCCGCCGTTCTGGCGGCGGAAAGACTCGGTGCCGAGACTCCGGAAGTTCTTCTGGTCGGCGATCAGGGTACTTCGGAAGGAAGTCTTCGGCTGTATGCCCATCTTGCCTCCTGGCTTCAGTCGCCGGAGTCCGATAAACTTGAAGGACTGACATTTCATTATCTTTTCCCCAGTGTCGACGGTCACAACCGCATTCTCATGGCTCTGGAGGAGCGCAAATGCGGCATGCCGGTGCTCATTGCCGATGCCGGTTTCATGTATGCGGCAAAAATGAGCGGCTATGCCGCAAAGTACGACGTGTTTACGCCCGATGCCGGGGAGCTGGCCTTTCTGGCGGACGAGAAGGCTCCGCATCCTTTTTATACGCGCGGTTTTCTGCTGTCGGAGTCCAGCCGGGCGGATGAGCAGGCGAAACTTGCCTGGGAGCACGGCGACAGCGCCGGGATTCTTCTTGTCAAAGGAGCGGTTGATCTTATCATGGAAAAGGGACATGAGGTGGGGCGGGTGTCGGAACCCTGTCTGCCGTACATGGAACCTGTGGGCGGTACGGGCGATCTCGTGACCGGTCTTCTTACCGCTTTTGCCTCGGCGGGCTTTCCGCTTCCCGAGGCCTGCCGGCTGGCCGCTCAGGGAGCGCGCTGCGTGGGAGAAAAGACGCAGCCCGTGCCCTCGACGGGCATTTCCGAATTCATGCCCTTTGTGGCTGAGGGCGTTTCCGAAGCCCTGAACCGGATACAACACTGAAACACTGTGCTGCGCACGGAGATGGTATGGCGACATTCTGCCTGATGGACAAGACCAGGGGCGCCGGCTGAGCGGCAAAGACGGCTCCGGAGTTGCTGGAGCAGATTCTTTCCGACATTACGCCCCCGCCCGACAGGGAAGGGCGAATTCTGCACGGCTTTTCCCATAATGAGGACGCCGTGCTGGTCAAGGCGCCCCCGGCGGGTCTTGCGCTGGTGCAGACCGTGGACATTCTCGGCCCCATAGGCAACAATGCCCGTCTGTTCGGACAGACCGCCGCGGCCAATGCGCTTTCCGACGTGTATGCCATGGGCGGATGGCCATGGTCGGTTATGAACATTGCGGCGTTTCCTTCGCCGTCGGCGGAATCGGATACGCCTTTGTCGGTGCTGGCGGAGATTCTTTCCGGCGCCATGGAAAAGGTGGCGGAGGCCGGAGCCGTGCTGGCCGGAGGCCATACGCTGGATGATGAATGGATCAAGTTCGGTCTTTCCGTCACGGGCGTTATCGATCCTGCCCATGTAGCCAGAAACGACGGACTTGTTCCCGGAGACGTGCTCATTCTCACCAAGCCGCTCGGCACCGGCGTGCTTGCCACGGCCATCAAGGCGAAGTGGCCCGGCAGCGACAAGGCTGAGAGCGACATGTACCACTGGACCACGCGGCTGAACGCCCATGCGTCGTCTCTGATACGGGACATGAATCTCAGAGCCGCCACGGACATTACCGGATTCGGTCTTGGCGGCCATGTGCTGGAAATGGCCGGAGGTTCCGGCGTCAGTGTGGAACTCGACACCTCTTCGCTTCCGCTTATTGATCAGGTTGAGGACTTTGCCTCCTGCGGACTGATTCCTGCCGGAACGTACCGCAACAGAGATTACTGTTCCTGCCGGACCTTGCGGGCGGAAGGCGCGGACGAGCTTCGCAGTACGCTGGCCTTTGATGCTCAGACTTCCGGCGGACTCCTTCTGGCTGTTCCGGCGGAGCGACGGCAGGAAGCCTGTGAGCGCCTGACGGCCCTGGGCGAACCTGCTTTTTGTGTAGGCAGAGTTCTGCCGCCCCGCGAAGGAAGGGAGCGGCTCATTCTGGTCTGAGTCGAGCAATATACACGATGTTCAGGCTCCGGGATACGGCTTTTGTCTTCCCGGGGCTTTTTTTGTCTGAACGGTGCGCCTTTCTGGAAAAGGCGCTGCGTCGGTGCGGAGAAGTACTGTGAGGAATGATGTTCTCCCCTGAGGGGGAAATGCGGGATTCTCAGAAGTCGTGTCGGTACCGCCTGTGCGGAGAAAAGAAAAACGCCGTAACCGAAGTTGCGGCGTTTTGTTTATGAGAGGAGTGGCTCGAGCTGGAGAGGCGGACGGTCTCAGAGCGTGGAAGAGGGCGTCTGCGTTCCACCCATGGCGCGACTTGCCAGAAGCTCTGCGGCTCGGGCAAATTCTTCTCTGGTATTCATATTAAGAAAGAACGAGGCGTCCGGACGGGGGAGCAGGCAGTTACTCTGCATCGGCAGGGCGGACCAGATGCCCAGACGGCCCTTCCTGAGGGCGTCTTCCAGATATGGAAGTCCCTCGGCTTCGTAGATGCCCGTCAGAGATTCCAGAAAGCCTTTCTCATCTATGAACGTCGTGCGCAGAAGAGGCGTGCCGCCGTTTTTGCTTCGTTCCTGCAACGTTTTCTTTCTGGCCTCAACGAGCAGAGCAAGCACGTCCGAGGTCATGAACGGAAGATCGCAGGGGATGACGAAAAGCGCGGAATGCGTCCGGCGAAGGGCGGCCACAAGACCGCGCAGCGGCGTTGGCCGACCGGATTCCTCGTCGGGAATGAGCGTGACGCTTTTTTCTTTCAGTCTCTCCATCTGATCGGGGCGGCAGGAGACGGCCAGACCTTCGTCCACAAGCGGGGCGAGCAGACTGAGAGAAAAATCCACCATGTCCCCCGTGCCGCCGGGAAGTACGGCACGGGATTTATCGCTTCCGAAGCGGGTGGAAAGTCCGCCTGCCAGTACAAGACCGGTCATGCTATTTGCCGAATCCGCACTTGGGATAGGTGCACACGGAGCAGCTCATGCAGTAGCCGCCCTCGCCGAGCCGGGCAAGCTCGCCCCGGGTGATGCGCCGTCCGGCCAGAAGGCGGGGAAGGAGAAGATCAAAGACCGTATTTTTAAAGAAGAGCGCGCATGCCGGAACGCCCATGACCTGAATGTCACCGGACGGCGAGGGCAGGCGGCCCGTCATGGCCATGGCTCCTGGCAGCACGGGCATGCCGTACAGAATGTCCGTCAGTCCGGCATCCATGAGCGCCGGTCTCGTCACGTCGCCGGGATCCACGGACATGCCGCCCGTGGTGACAAGAAGATCAATGCCCGCATCCTTCATCTGCTGTACTTCCGCGGCAATCTTCTGCCTGTCGTCGGGGACGATGGCGGTGCGGAGAATGTCGCAGCTGTACTGACGGGCCTTTTCCTTCATGACGGGAATGAACTTGTCTTCGATAAGTCCGTTGAAGACTTCCGTGCCGGTGACGAGAACACCCATGCGGGCACGGCGCAGCGGCGTTACCGTGAACAGCGGCTCATCGCCGAGCACGGCAAGGGCCTGACCGAGGCGCGCCCGGTCAAGGAAGAGCGGAATGGCGCGGGTTCCGGCGATTTTCTTGCCTTCCTGCACCAGTGTGGCGTCCTGACGGGAGGCGCACATGACATCCGGAACCAGATTGAAGCGTTCCAGCTTCTTCACGTCCACCGAAAGAAGACCGGAGCACTCGGCCACAAAGTCGATTTTTCCTTCCTTGGGCGGCAGCGAATAGCGCACGCCGGGACCGGCCATGCGGCGGGCGAAGCATTCCGCAGCCTCGTTTTCATGGGCCGGAGCGCCGTCGATCGGAGCGGGGGCTTCGTCATCGAGCACGGCCACGTCGAAACGTCCGATCTGCTGGAGGCGGCAGAGGTCTCCGGGGCTGACGGTCTGGCCTGCCGTGAAGATGGAACCCTTGAATTCGCCGGGAACGATGCGCGTCATGTCGTGCGCCAGCACCTTGCCCACGGCGTCTTCCGCGGAAACGATGCGTACGCCCGGAGCCGTGGCGGGAGCAGAGGCGGGCATCTCGCCGGACTGTACTCCGTAGTAGCGTTCGCCCTGACAGGCGCGGCAGATGGGGCCGTCCTTGGCAGGATAGCCTTCTCCGCAGACGGGGCACACGGCAACCGCGCCTGTGTGGGCATGCCCCAGAAGCTCGCTGTGCACGGTCACCTGTTCAAGACGGCAGATGCCGTCTCCGGCCGCTTCGATTTCCCTGAGCAGTTCTTCCTCGTCCTGTTCTTGCTTCGGCTTTTTCTTCATGAGCCAGTCGTAATATTCCGGCCAGGCCTTGAGCTTTTCCACGTCGATGCTGACGCGGACACCTTTGCCCGTGTACTTGTCGTACAGAGTGACGGCGTAACGGCCCAGGTCGCGGACCTTGACCCAGTTGTTGCCCATGCTGCACAGCGACAGAAGCTGCACGGCATCGGGCAGACACTTGCGGGTTTCGGAAATGGCTTCGAACAGGGTGCCTTCGGGCAGATGTCTCTGGGCCAGCGCCACCATGTAGCCGCCGAGCAGAAGTCCCGGAGCGGCGTAGCCGTGAAAGCGTTCGGCCATGGCCTTGAATTCCTGGAAGGAGTGATTGCCTATATTCATGAAATGTCCATACTGTTGCGGTTGGCGGGAAAAAGGCCTGAAAAACGACAGAGCGTTGCTTCTGCGCCGTGGAAACGCATCCCGCGCTGCGTTCATACCGATCTATAATAAGGATACGGCGTTACGGCAAGCCTGCATGACGATTCAGCCGTCGCCTTTACGATATTTTTCAGCCTGACCCTTAATTATAGCATATTCGGTGCAAGGGCCAAGAAAGTCCTTTTTTCTGGAAAATCGGGATGCCTTCTGCTACATCCTCTCCCGGGAGGGACGCGATGAGTACGTCTGAAAGAAAGATACGTCCGGCGGAGGCCGTTCCTGATGAGCGAGGTATGCGTTCTTTCCTGCAGGCCTTCTACCACTGGTATGAGGCGGCGGATGCTCCCGTCCGACAGTGTTCGCGTTCCCGTGTGCTCCTGGTATGTCTTCTCATGCGCTTTGCCGCCCTGCGTCTCGGCGAGGTTCTTCTCTTCGATGATCTTGCCGATATCGACAGAGAAAGCTCGCGGCTTCATGTGCGGGGCAGAAGAGCTCGGAGTCTTCCTCTTCCACGCTCTGTGATGAAAAGAATACTGGAGCTGTGCGAAACGCCGTGCAACATAAGGGAACGAGGAAGGCTCTGCCGGCTTGATCCCGCTTATGTGCGCCGTATTTTTGCCATGCGTGCTGCGGAAGCCGGGCTTTCGGGGCTCCGCCCCACGGCGCTGCGGAAGTTTCGTGAACAGGAACTTCTGCGGTCCGGCGTATCGCTTTCCGCGGCGGAGTTTTTTCTCGGCAGAAAGGATGGAGCGCCGGGAGAAGACGACATAAAACAGCTTGAGAGTTTCTGCCGCCGCTGGGAGTACGCGCATCAGATCGGACGACACAATACCGTGCAGGGGGAGCTGACAGTTCTGCGGAGAGGAGAGTTTTCCTGCGATCTTGAAATAGTTACGGAAGGGGGAACGCCTTTTGCCGTGCAGTGTTCGACTCGTACCTTCATGCGCCTTGAACTGGCTGCACGGAAAAAAGTTGCGGTATCCGTACGCTCGCTGCAGGTGAAACTTCTCAGAAACTGCAGGCAGGAGAAGAACTGTTTTTGCGCCGTCGTGCAGGATATTGTGGAGAGGGGAGGGGAAGCCCGGATCATGCTCAGTTTGAAGGATGATTCCCGACAGCAGTTTTGTACTAGTATTTCACAAAATGATATGAAAATATTAACATTGCGCTGTGGCGGAGTGGTCCGGCTTTTTATCTCGCCTGCAGATTTTACCTTTTGCGATCAGGAACAGTCGGATCTATAAGAAAAGTAATGAGAATTTTCTTTTTTTGGGAAAAAGTAAGAAAAATGCTTCACAAAGTTGCGGGAACAAGATATAAAAATTATGCCCGATATTCTTGCCCTGAAAAAATGTTTATGGTGTGTGCTTGACATAAGAAGAACATGCAGGTATTATTCCCCCGTTAGTTTTCCACCCTTATTTTTCAGGAGAAAGTATCATGGATATCAAGCATATTCTTGCCTGCTTCGCTGTCGCCGCCCTCTGCCTTACCGGCACCGCCGTTGCCGCTGAAAAGGCCAATCTGAACAGCGCCACGGAAGACGAACTCGCCGCCGATCCCAACATCGGTGCCGATCTCGCCAGAAAGATCATGGAATACCGTGAAAACGTGGGCGACTTCGCCAGCTACGAAGAACTGAAGGAAGTGGAAGGTATCACCGATACCAAGATCAAGGAAATCAACGAACACTTCCAGATCGAAGGCGTTGCCAGCTTCGACTGCAACTGCTGATTCAACGCGTCGAAGGACGCCTGAAACTGTTTCAAGATTCCGGGATTTCATGGGGAAATCGCAGATTCTGCCTTGTTCGCGGTTCTGATGGCGCAGAACGTCGTTACCGTCATTCGGCAGACCGGAATTAATCATCCAAGTAGTTCCTATGAACATGAGTGCTCTCAAGTGCCTCGGCAAGCTGTCTCTTGCTCTGCTGCTTGCCGCCAGCCTGAACGGAGTAGCTCTGGCTGGAGTGGCGCCTGTCGAAGGCAGTGCTGCCATGAAGTCTCCTGCGAGCAATGCCGCTGTGGTGGCCAAGCTGATCGGTCTCGTGAACAACCGTCACGAAAAGACCCTGACCGGCCTCGAACGTACCATCGACGACGGTATTGTCATTCGTCAGAGCTACATCAAAGACGGAAAGATCATCATTCCTTCCGAAGGTCTGTATTCCACTGCTCGCTCGAGCAACTGGTATCCCTTCGACAACGAACCCATCACCATGGCCGGCAAGAACTACCGTGTCATCGTGGACCGCTATGTCCGCGACGTGGTTCGTGACGTTGTCATGAAGAAGGGCGACATCATCACCAGCAACGCGGACAAGTCCCGCGGCTGGGAGCTTTCTTCCGTGGAAGGCTGGCAGACCTATGGTCTCGCTGATGGCAAGAGCGCTGTCTTCAAGGTCGTAAAGACCACCGGCAACTATTATGGATCCACCTTCCCCGTGAAGGTCGGCACCAGTATCACCAATGATGCTGCCGACGGCTCTCTGGTGAAGGGCTCCAAGCAGCCTGCCGGACATACCGTGCCTGACGAAACGAACAACCTGTCCCGTTTCGACTACGGCAACAACGTGTCCAGCGTTGGCCGTACCTATGTTGTTGTCGACAAGATCGACGAGAACGACAATGTTTATGTCCGCGAGCTCGGCACTGACAGCTGCACCGACATTTACATGTCTTCCTCCAAGCCTGTCGTCGGTTCCTATGGCAACAACGCCACCTTCAAGGTCGGCGACGCCACCGTGGCGGTGAAGAACATCGGCAAGGACAGTGTGGAAGTTTCCATCACCGATCAGGCCGGCAACCTCACCACCAAGAAGCTCTACATCGACTCCAAGAATGCCCACTGGCTCATGCAGTCCATGGTTGAGCGCGACAAGTGCTATGTGGTTTCCAAAGACGGAAAGACCCTTGTCCATCTGAACATTCGCCCCGGCAATCCGTTCAAGGACGGTAAGGTTGACCTGGTTGCGTACTCTGATGTTATCGACGTGCAGAATGGAACCGACTGGCCTGTTGACCCTCGGTTCATGACACGTCCCGAGACCTGAGCTACCTGCACCTATCCGCACGAAGTCATGATCGCCAACAAGGAACCGATCGTGCTCGACGGCGGAGCCAACAACGTGTTTGTTGGTCCTAACAACCAGTTCAAGATCGTTATCGATGAATTTGACGGCACCACTGTGAAGGCTTGGCATGTTGAAACCGCCAAGGCCAAGACCGGCAACCTCGCAGCTCGTGCTGAGGGCAAGAACATTGACCTTGTCGTAGGCAAGGCTTGCCGCTCCACTGTTCACTTCATCAGCCGCTGGTACGGCAAGATGTATGATGAACTGCTGGCCGGTAAGGACGTGTTCAAATAGCATCGTATCCGGCACGGGAATTCTGCGGTTCCCGTGCCTTTTTTATCCCGCTGAGGCATGCATGGGGTTATGCACGCTTCAGCAGAAAAGCCAGGCTCGGACTGGCTTTTCTTGCCCATACGCTGTCGGATGTTCGGGGGAAGTGCTTGCATGTGCCCGGCCGCCGCGCTACCATTGACGTAAGGTTTGATAAGATCGGACATGTTGTCCGATCTCGTCCGCTGCGTAAGCGTCCGTTTCGCAGCGGGGGGAGTAATTCACAGCGTTCAGGCGGCTTTTGCCGAGATCTGAATCCGGCGTATCTTCCGCGGAAATGTTCTGCGCAACAAGTTCAACAGGCAGGTTCATCATGCCCGAAAGTTACTCACGAAGAAATTTTCTCAAGCTGAGCGCTGCTCTTGTCGCGGGCGGGGCGGCTATTGCCACTCCCGACAAGGCACGCGCCATTGGCTATGTTCCTCCCAAAGGAGGAGCCATAACGGAAGTCAAGGGATACTGCCCCTTCTGTCAGGTTCGCTGCACCTATACGGCGCGCGTGCAGGACGGAAAGATTCTTAATATCACCGGCGACAAGAACAACTACTGGACCGGCGGCGCCATGTGCCCGAAGGGCATGTCCATTCTGGAACTCATGGACAGCCCCTTCCGCATCACCGAGCCCATGTATCATGAGCCGGACGGCAGCTGGCGCAGAATCACCTACCAGGAAGCCGTCGACATGGTTGTGGAACGCATGAAGGCCGTTCGCGACAAGTACGGCGCCAAGGGCGGAAACCGTGTGGCTCTGACCATGCCTCTGTGGGACTGCCTGGAATCGGAAATCGCCGCGCTCATGACGCTGCGTACGGTGGGCAGCGTGCAGGCCATGCCTCCGGGCGAAACCTGCGTGTCCACGGCTTCCAACATGCTCGGTCTCATGCTCGGCGTGAACAGCGGTTCCACGCAGGTGGACGAACTGCCCAAGGCTCAGACCGTCGTGCTCTGGGGCGCCAACGTCAACGATCTGTATCCTCCCTATACGCGCTGGCTCAAGGCCGCGCATGACGGCGGAACCAAGATCGTCTATGTGGATCCCCGTAAGACCCGTACCAGCATCTGGTGCGACAGACAGCTTCGTCCTCAGCCCGGTACCGACGGCATCCTTGCTCTCGGCGCCATCCGCTACATTCTCGAGAAGGGCGCCTATGATGAAGAGCGCGCCCGTTTCCAGATTGAGGACTTTGAAAATCTTGCTCCGCAGACGGAAAAGTTCACGCTGGACTATGTGGAATCGATCACGGGTCTGTCCAAGGACGAACTGGTCGCCTTCTACGACATTCTTGCCGCGAGCAACAGAACCATCATCTGGATCGGCGGCTCTCTGTCCAGACAGACCAACGGCATCACGACGGACAGAACCATCATTCTCCTGCAGGCGCTGAAGGACAATCTCATCGGCGAAGGCAAGGGTATGCTTACCTTCCAGAGCGGCAAGCCCGGCGGCGGTGAAGAGCTGGTGGATCATTACTTCGGCGAGAACAATACGCCGAAGATGAACTTCCGTCGTCTTCGTCTGGCTATGGAGAAGAAGAACCTCGATATTCTGTTCCTCAACTCCAGCTATCGCCGCAATCCCGATGCTCTCGGTGTGCGCAAGGCCATTCAGAATGTTCCCTTCGTTGTTCATATGGGCTTTTTCCTGGACGAAGAGTCGGAAGTCTCCACGCTGTTCATTCCGGCTACCTTCGGACCGGAAAGCCAGGGCTGCGGCTACGGCAATGAAAACCAGGTGGCCTGGCGTGAAAAGATCGTTCAGGCACCCGGTTCCTGCGTGCCTGCCTGGCAGTTCTACCGTGACATCGGCCGCAAGCTTGATCCCGAACACTATCCCGACTTCAAGGATCCGGAAGAAATCTGCCGCATGCTCCAGAAGTTCGTGCCTTCGTGGAAGGGACTTACGATGGAACGCATGCGCAAGTCTCCTACCGTGACCTGGCCGCTTTTTGCCGAAGGCGACAAGGAACGGACGGGCACCGTGTTCACCGAAGGCAAGCTCCTTACGCCTACCGGCAAGATGGTTGTTCAGGACAGAGTGTTCGGCGGCATCGATCGCTGGGATTACCCCAAGGGGCATCCCCGCAGCAAGGACGGCAAGAAGGATTTCCCGCTTGTTCTCACCCAGGGCAAGCAGCTCTGGCACTGGCAGCAGACCATGACTAACTTTGCCCGGTCCATGGCTCAGTTCTCCAACGGTCGTTTTGTTCAGGTCAATCCCAAGACGGCCTCGGAACTCGGACTGAAGCAGCGTGACCGCGTAATGCTGGAAACCATCATGGGCGGCATTGAATGCTGGGTGGATATTACGGAGAATGTGCTTCCCGGAGCGGTCTTCACTCCGGCCAACTGCTGCCGTACCACGCCGCTGAAGGAAAACCAGAGTGAGTCCATCTGCGACATCCTCCCGAATTACTGGGATCGCATTTCTGCGCAGCACAACTGTACAGGATGCCGCCTGAGAAAAATATGAGAGGTCATCATGGCTCGATATGTCATGGTCATTGATTCTGAAAAGTGCATGAACTGCAAGGCATGCGTCATTGCCTGCCAGCAGCGTAACCATGTGCCCTACGGTATTTCCCGCAACTGGGTGCATGAAACGGCCAACAGCAATGCTCCCGCCGGAGCCAAGTTCCAGCCCGGCGCCTGCATGCATTGCGATGATCCTTCCTGCGTGCGCGCCTGTCCTACCGGCGCTACCTGGAAGGCTGCCGACGGCGCCGTGGAAATCGATCGTTCCCGCTGCATCGGCTGCGGAAGCTGCATCGAAGCCTGTCCGTACCATGCCAGATTCCGTCATCCTCTGACCGGCACGGCCGACAAGTGCGACTACTGCCGCGCCAGCACGCCCGGGGAAATTCCCGCCTGTGTCGCCGTATGCCCGGTGCACTGCCGTATTTTCGGCGATGCCGACGATCCTTCCTCCGAAGTGGCAAAGGTTCTTGCTTCCCGCAAGGCCGTGCACGTCGTGCCGCTGGACAGCGGCGCCAAACCCACGCTGACCTATCTCGATGTGACGACGCCTGCGGAGCTGCCTGCCGGCAGCACGGTCAGCCATCCCGTGGATACCATGCGGCCTCTGGCCAAGGGCGTGACCTGGGTGGGAGGACTTGTGCTGGCTGCGCTCACGGGTACCTTCGTGCGTCAGCTTGTCAAGTCTTCTGAAAAGGAAGATGAGGAAATCGCGGCGGAACAGAAGGCCGCTTCCTCGGCCGACAAGCACGACAAGGAGGACAACGCATGATCCGGAGACATTCCCGTTCTGCAATATTCATGCACTGGTTTAATGCCGTCTGCTGGATTTTCCTGCTCTTTTCCGGTTTTGCCCTGCTTGTCGGAGAAATGCAGCCCGTCGGTCAGTGGTGGATCAATCTCTGGCAGGGCATCTTCGGCGACAGAGGCCTTCTTGTTGCCCATCTGGCCGTAGGTACGGTATGGGTTGCCGTGTATGTTCTGTACATCCTGCTGTTCTGCCGCAAGGAAGTGCTTCCGTTCCTGCGTGAAGTCACGACGTTCCACATCAAGAGCGACATCGAATGGTGCATGAAGAAGGGCCTCTGGCTGGTGCTTGGTCCGAGAAAGACCATGAAGCTGGGCATTGATCCCGCGCTTCCGCCTCAGGGCTTCTACAATGCCGGTCAGCGCATGGTGGCCGTGCTTGCCGTGCTCGCCAGCATCGGTCTTGCCGTGACCGGTGTGGTCATGGGTTTCTTCTCCGGCAACGTGGATTACGCCGTGTCGGAAACGGCGTTGCAGTGGTGCATTTTCATCCATTTCTGCTGCGCCGGCCTCATGGCCATCTTCCTGCCGGTTCATATCTACATGGCGGCTCTGGCTCCCGGTGAAGGACCTGCTCTGCGTTCCATGTTCACGGGTTTTGTTCCCGAACATCATGCGGAACACCACAACCCGCTGTGGTATGAAGCGCTGAAGAAGAACCGCTGAGCATAACGGTTCAACATGAAAAAGAAAGGGCGAAGTCGAAAGACTTCGCCCTTTTCGTATGTCTGAGGGATGGAATATGGGGATGGTCAGGAGCTCTCCAGCAGTCTTGTATCCATAAAAGGGCGTTCGGATTCCTTTCATCTTCGGAAAATTGTTCAGCGAACGATCAGATCGTCAAGGAAGGGAAAGCGCTCTCTTTCCTTTTTCCATCGTTCTGCCGTCATAAGGTAAAAAATATGCCTTGAGAGTCTGTGATCCGGAGGGAGGGCAGGGTGATTGAAATCCTTTTCAGGATGGTGTTCCATGCCCAGCCGCTGCATCACCCGCTCGGAAGGGGTGTTCATGACGGCGGTAAAACTGCAGACGCTTTTCATGCCCAGTCTGGAAAAGCCGACTTCCAGCGCAGCGGCAGCGGCTTCCGTGGCAAAACCGTGGCCCCAGCAGTTTTTGTGCAGTCTCCAGCCGATTTCCACCAGAGAAGAATCGAAGGAGGGCACATTCAGTCCGACGAATCCGGCAAAACCGGTAACGCCCGGTATTTCCAGAGCAAGAAGTCCGAAGCCCTGATTTCTGGTTCGTGTCTGTATGGACTCGGCCAGCGCATCGCTTTCTTCCGATGTGAGCACGGAAGGAAAATGCCGCATGACGTCAGGATCGGCATTGAGTTCCCGGAAGGCGGGGATATCTGTCTCTTTCCAATGCCGTAGCGTAAGGCGGGGCGTCTGAATAAACATGATGGACCTCCTGATCGAACGTGCCGAAGTTCTGCCGGATGACCTCCGATGTGGATGGGCTCGATGGCTTTGTATAAAGCGTCGTGAGAGTGTTTCTCAGACTGGCGTCAGGCCATTACAATGTCGGCAAACACGGCGTCGACGGCTTTGGCAAGATCGTCCGGCGCAATGACGAACTGCAGGCCGCGTTGTCCTGCGGACACATAGATCTTATCGAAAAGTATGGCCGATTCGTCTATGCAGACGGGGTAGGGCTTTTTGGTGCCTACGGGAGAGCAGCCGCCGCGGATATATCCCGTCAGCGGCAGGACCTCTTTTAAAGGAACCATTTCCACACTTTTGTCATGAAAAACGGCGGCAAATTTTTTCAGATTGAGCTCGGCGTTGCCGGGAATGACGGCCAGAGCTATGCCGTTGGGATGGCCGCGGGTAACGAGTGTTTTGAACACGCAGGCCGGATCCACACCCATGCTTTCGGCAACGTGAGTGGCAGAAAGATCATCAAGATCAACAGGATAGCTGTTCAATTCGTAAGGGATGCCCAGTTTGTCCAGAGTCCGTGCGGCATTGGTTTTCTTGACGGCAGCCATAATATCTCCCCATTTGCGTCCTGAGAACGATGAAATCCGCCATCAGGCGATGGCGTTCTTTTATCCGTGAACGGGAAGAATGTACAGCGTTCCAGCGCAGGGCGGCAGAATTCTATTCACAAAAAAAGAAAAAGAGGCTATGCTGGCACGTCCTTCCGTGCGAAGGACATATTTTTTCCCGCTGAAGCGGGTGGAGTGAAGCATGGCGGAGCCAATTATCAGAATCTGCAATCTGGAAAAGAAGTACCAGAGCAAAAATTCTGAAGTGTACGCCCTGAAGGGCATTAATCTTGATATCAATCAAGGTGATATTTTCGGAATCATCGGACGAAGCGGCGCCGGCAAGTCCACGCTGGTGCGATGCATCAATATGCTGGAGCGTCCTACCGGCGGACAGGTACTGTTCGAAGGCAGGGACCTTTGCCTTCTGGACGACAGGCAGCTGCGGCAGGCCCGGCGTTCCATGGGCATGATCTTTCAGCAGTTCAATCTGCTCATGCAGCGGACTGCCATGGAAAATGTCTGTTTTCCTCTCGAACTTGTGGGAACCCCGAAGGATAAGGCCCGCAAGCGCGCGGAAGAACTGCTGGAACTGGTGGGGCTGTCCGACAGAATGAACTCCTATCCGTCGCAGCTTTCGGGCGGACAGAAGCAGCGTGTCGCCATTGCCCGCGCGCTGGCTTCCGACCCCAAGGTTCTGCTTTGCGATGAAGCGACGTCCGCGCTTGATCCGAGCACGACGGAGTCCATCCTTTCTCTTATTAAGGATATCAATCGTCGTCTCGGTATCACCGCCGTGATCATTACGCATGAAATGAGCGTAATTGAGAAAATCTGCAGTCATGTCGCCATCATTGCCGGCGGAAAAATCGCAGAAACCGGTCCTGTGGAAGACGTGTTCTATCATCCCCGCACGGAAGCGGCGAGAACCATGGTGATTCCCGAAGCCATCAAGCCGGAAAAGCTTCCGCATGAACGGGTTGTCCGCATCGTGTTCAACGGCAGCAGCACGCTTGAGCCGGTCATCGGAAACATGATCCTTGATTGCGGCAAGCCTCTCAGTATTCTTTATTCCGACCTTCGTGAAATCGACGGCGTCGTCTGCGGTCAGATGGTCATGCAGCTGCCGGATGATCCCGTGGCCTGCGAACGCATTCGTGCCTTTGCCGCCTCCCGCGGTCTTGAACTGGAGGATATGTCCCGTGTTTGATATGCAGCTTGTGGAAATGCTGTGGGAAGGCGTGATCGACACCCTTTATATGACGGTGGTGTCCACGATTCTTTCCTATGTCTTCGGCATGGTGATGGGCGTGCTTCTCGTCATCTGCCGTAAGGATGGCATTGCGCCGCGTCCGGTGTTCTATGCCGTGCTCGACATGGTGGTGAATCTGACCCGATCCTTCCCTTTCCTTATTCTGATGATCGCCGTCATTCCCTTTACCCGTTTTCTTGTGGGAACGACCATCGGCAACAACGCCACCGTTGTCCCTCTGGTCATTGCGGCAGCTCCGTTTGTTGCCCGTCTTATCGAAGCCTCTCTTCTTGAGGTCGACAGCGGTGTCGTGGAAGCGGCTCAGTCCATGGGTGCGTCCACCTGGCAGATCATTTCCAAGGTGCTGCTGCCCGAAGCACTGCCTTCTCTGCTGAACGGCAGTGCCGTGGCGGCCATTACCATTCTCGGCTATTCTGCCATGTCCGGCGCCGTGGGCGGCGGCGGTCTCGGCAAGCTGGCCATCATGTACGGCTACAACAGGTATCAGACGGATATCATGTTCGCCACCATCATTCTTCTGATCGTTATCGTTCAGCTGTTCCAGATGCTGGGCAACTGGGCAACGAAACGCTTTGACAAGCGTGTCTTCTAATTGGTGCTCTGCACCGGAACACTTGTGAGGTTTTCATGAAACTCTGCCCCGTTCTTTTTTCGGCGCTGCTTTCCGTTGTATTTGCGGGAGCTTCTTTCCAGGCCGAGGCCGCCGAGGTCAAGGTTGGAGCTTCTCCTACCCCCCATGCCGAAATTCTCAAGGCTGCCATACCGCTGATGAAGGCCAAGGGACATGATCTCAAGATCATCGAATATGCCGACTACGTTCAGCCCAACATGGCCCTTGATGCCGGGGAACTCGATGCGAACTACTTCCAGCATCAGCCCTATCTTTCCGACTTCAATAAGGAAAAGGGGACCAAGCTGATTTCCATTGCTTCCGTGCACTATGAACCCTTCGGCATCTACGCCGGAAAGAGCAAGTCTCTCAAGGACCTCAAGAAGGGCGCCGTTGTGGCTGTTCCCAACGATACCACCAATGAAGCCCGCGCGCTTCTGCTTCTCCAGGCCAATGGTCTGATCAAGCTGAAGGATGATGCCGGTCTCAGCGCGACCCGCCGCGACATCGTGGAAAATCCCAACAAGCTGAAGATTGAGGAACTTGAAGCCGCTCAGCTCGTTCGTTCTCTGCCTGACGTGGATTTTGCCACCATCAACGGCAACTACGCCATTCTCGGCAGTCTGAAGGTTAAGGACGCTCTTGCTGCCGAAACCGCCGATTCCATTGCCGCTACGACCTATGCCAACATTCTGGCTGTTCGTGAAGGCGACGAAAAGAGACCTGAACTTCAGGCTCTTGCGGAAGTCCTGAAGAGCGACGAAATCAAGAAGTTCATCAATGACAAGTACGAGGGAGCCGTGGTTCCCGCCAAGTAGTGTTTCCCGGTCATCCGTACCGGAACAGTACAGACACCTTTCCAGAGCCAAGACGTCGTTCTGGAAAGGTGTTTTTTTTAAGCATCAACGCAGACGGGACCAGAATGGTCTGGACTCTGGAGCCGGAGACCATCACTGCTGAAAAGAGAGTCCGGTGTAACCTGGCGAGCGGAGTGGGCGAGCGAAACTCTTCTGCTGAAGAGTCTTTTCAATAAGTCTACGCCCAGCAGAAAGGAAAGGCCTCTCATCAGGCCGGGCTGCCGTCGCTTTTCAGAAAGCGTATAATGCGTGCGACATGAAAAAACGGAAAAGCTTGTGCAAAGCGCGGACAGGAAAAAGAGAGCAGGGCACGGGTACTCGCCGACACGACATCAGTCGTCGCATGCGAAATTTTTTCAGCTCGTATATGTGTTTTCCTCCGTTTTCCATAGGGAATCCGGTCGCTTTCAGCAAGGAAGATAAAGCAGACCGTGTAAGGAGACTTGCCAACAATAGTTTGAAATGATTTATCAATATTATATATGTGAAGGAAAAATTCTGCTGAATTATTTACAAGGGGCGATTAATGAGATAAGGTGCTAAAAAGCAATGTATCCCGACCTGTCCGCTTTTCACGCGGGGGATTCATGGCCGAACATCTTACCTGTGGAGAGTTGAATGGCTCGTATTACTATGGAGCATGTGCAGTATGAAGCGCATGTCCCCGCGGTTGGGAGCAACCCGGACCAGCTTTCTTTTGTGCAGATCGATCCTAAAAAGTGCATCGGCTGCGATTCCTGCCAGCGCTACTGCCCTGTGGATGCCATCTATGGTGCTTCCGGCAAGGTGCATAGCATTCCTCATCCCGAAGTCTGCATCAACTGCGGTCAGTGCCTTGTCCACTGCCCCCAGGGTGCCATTTATGAAGAACAGACCTGGGTTCCTGAACTGGAGCAGAAGCTGGCCGACAAGAATGTGAAGTGCATCGCCATGCCTGCCCCGGCCGTGCGCTATGCCCTTGGCGAAGCCTTCGGTATGCCCGTCGGTTCCGTGACCACCGGTCGCATGCTGACCGCTCTCAAGATGCTGGGCTTTGCCCACTGCTGGGACACCGAATTCACGGCTGACGTCACCATCTGGGAAGAAGCTTCCGAATTCGTGGAACGTCTGAAGGCCCAGAAGGATCTGCCTCAGTTCACCTCCTGCTGCCCCGGCTGGCAGAAGTACTGTGAAACCTACTATCCCGATCTTCTTCCCCATTTCTCTTCCTGCAAGTCTCCCGTGGGCATGAACGGTGCTCTCTCCAAGACCTACGGTGCCGAGCAGAAGGGCTATGACAAGGACAAGATCTATACTGTTTCCATCATGCCCTGCGTGGCCAAGAAGTATGAAGGCCTGCGCCCTGAACTTAATTCCAGCGGCACGCGCGACATCGACGCCACCATCAATACCCGCGAACTGGCCTACATGATCAAGAAGGCCGGTATTGATCTGGCTCACCTGCCGGAAAGCGGTGTGGACAGCCTCATGGGCGAATCCACCGGCGGCGCCACCATCTTCGGCGTGACCGGCGGCGTTATGGAAGCGGCTCTTCGCTTTGCCTATCAGGCCGTGACCGGTGAAAAGCCCGGTAAAATGGATTTCCATCCTGTGCGCGGCATGGAAGGCTTCAGAGAAGCCACCATCAACATCGCCGGTACGGAAGTCAAGGTTGCTGTCGTTCACGGCGCCAAGAACTTCCCGGCCGTTCTCAACAAAGTTCGTGCCGGAGAATGCCCGTATCACTTCATTGAATTCATGGCCTGCCCCGGCGGCTGCGTCTGCGGCGGTGGTCAGCCCATCATGCCCACCGTGTGGGATGTGTTTGAGCACAAAGCCGGTCAGCTCTTTGCTAGTTACAGACAGCGCCTCGAAGAAAGCCAGGCATAAGGAGATTCCATGTCCATCAAAAGCATTACCCGCCGTGGTTTTCTGCGCGGCTGCTGCATCCTCACCGGCGGTCTGGCCCTCGGCATTCACTGGACCGGTCGCGCCGTGGCCGGTGTTCGCAGCATTAAGGATTACATGCAGGAACGCATCGCCAGCGTGTATCGCGAAGATAAGTCCTTTGCGCATCGTGCCTCCCAGGATAACGTGCAGGTTCAGGAACTCTATCAGAAGTTCCTGGACAAGCCGCTGAGCGAAAAGTCCCACCATCTGCTGCACACCAAGTGGTACGACAAGTCCGCTGCCGTGAAGAAGCTTCATGCAGAAGGTCAGTATCCCGGACCTCGTGGCGGTGAATTCCGCTACAAGAAGTATCCTTATGAAGCCTAAGTGCTGATGTGATTCAAAAAAAGAGCTCCGCAAATTGCGGGGCTCTTTTTTTATCTCATGAGTCAGTAGAGTCATCGAAAACGACGGAAGTTGAAACCGTGCTGTAAAAATACCTAGAATATTCTGAATTTCCATTCCACCGTATAGGACATGCGAAGAGGACGAGTTGTGATGTCCTAGGAAGAAGAGGGCGGTGCTGCACGAAGAGTGAACCAAGTTTTTTTAGGTGAAAATGGTCGGCAAAAGCTTTCTTAGAGAGGAGATCTTTCAAGAAAGAGCAGCATCAGGAGGAGAGCCAGAAACACAGAGGCTTTGTGCTCGGAATCGGTATCGTTCAGAATTTCAATTTATGGTGAGAGGAGAAAGGTAGAGAGGTTACGGGCGCTTCCTCTTTTCAAAATGTCAGTTGTATTTTTTGAATAGAAACAGCCAAGTGCAACTAACATATTTTTGCAGCTATCATAAAAGAGCGACCGTAGAACTTTGAGCTGCCTTGCATAAACTTTTGGTTCGTTTGGGAGACGAGCTTGGCAAGCCTCTTACGGCCGACCGCTTGAGGGAGTAACGACATTTTGACCTTCTCAGCTGATATGCGTGATGGCTCCATGACCCCAAAGTGGTGGAAGGCATTCGTAGAAAAGAAGGGGCCCCCCTACAAAAAATGGTAGAGTAGGGGAGTGCAGATTCTATGCGACAGGCACAAATAATCGGGGGATGTTTCTGAACTCAGCATGGAAGTCTTGACGCCGGTCTCGTAAGAGGCGTTCATCAAAGAAAGGGAAGGGGCCTCACAGATTTAAAAGCGGAGTTTTTGAGGTTCTTCGAAAGTTGATCGCAGACGGAACAACTTCCTCGTCTTTTGTGAAAAGGATATAGCGCTTTTTTGAAGTAAAGCTTCAATTGTTTGCGACACTGGCTATCCTGAGATAGTATAGAGAATATAAAAACATATTATTTACAATTGGTTATTTATATATCTGACCACTGAGCAAAAGTCAGGTTTGATCGCATAGCTTCATCCAGTAGCAGCAAAATCCATCAGATTGCTGTGAAATGCACCGCACAGATCATCCACGGTTCGGTGCATCTTTGTGTTTGTCCCGGTATGCAGTTTTTACAAAAACGCAAAAAATAAAATCCAAGTTTCCGAGAAACTGAGCCTGAAAATCCGCCTTTCGCGACGCGAGGGGCGGATTTTTTATTTTCGGGCCTTAGAATGGCTCCTGTGCGTTTTTTATCTTTTTACTCCATTTGCAGATCTACTGAGACGCGCCTCCCAGCGTATCCGTACGTTTACGAAGTCCCGTGATGTTGAGTTTACAGGAAATGTTTGAACTTGTAGTCCGGTACGTTGATGAATGGGCGGGGTTCGCCGCGGTAGGATACTTGGGATAGGATTCTGTAGGAAATCTTTTCGGGATCGTCGGAACAGTCGCATACATATAGAAAGATCACTTATGAAGGGAATACACTCTAACGAAGACCATTTCTAAAAACGCGGTGCTGCATGGAGCGTGATCACTGGAGAACTAAAGGGCTAGGCATGGCTGTAACCAATTGCTTTTTCTTTGACTCTTTTTTTGTCTCATAATGTAAATTATGTTAATTTTTAAAAATAAACAAAATCACACCAAAAAAAACTTATCAAACATCCCTCCACTCCACCTCAAATCCTAACCTACCTATAGCGCGCAATACCCTTATGAATTTCATGCCACTAAGCCTCCATAGGGAACGCGTCAAATCAAAAGCTGAGAACTCATGCGAAAACAGGGCGTCACGTTTATTCCATATTTTCATACTAAAAACTTCAAAAGCTCCGTGGCCGATATTGCCTTTGTGATCATCGAGCTCCACCCAGTTTCCTTAAAAGACCGGTCTCCGATAAAAAATATCTGCAAATGGAGTAAAAAGATAAAAAACGCACAGGAGCCATTCTAAGGCCCGAAAATAAAAAATCCGCCCCTCGCATCGCGAAAGGCGGATTTTCAGGCTCAGTTTCTCGGAAACTGAAGACGGTTATTTGACACTTTTGTCAAGACGCTGACGGAGAATAGTCAGCGGATGATCGCAGGGATGTCCCGTACCGTGGATGATCTGGACTTTGCAGGTACCGCATTCCGTAGCCACCTGATGGATACCGCTGTCCTTGATGGTGTCGAACAGCTTGGAACCGATGGCCATACCGATCTCGTACTTTTCCTTCTTGAAGCCGTAGCTTCCGGAAATACCGCAGCAACCTGCGTCGGCGTTCACGGCATGTACGCCCGGGAGCTTCCGCAGAATATCGAGTCCGGGGAATCCGATGCCCTGCGCACGCAGATGGCAGGGGGCATGATAAATGACATCAAGGGGCGTCGTATCCGCTTCGGAAAGATCCAGCTCTCCCCTTTCGATGCAGCCGAGAATGAATTCCATGGCATCATCAAGAGCCGTGGATTCCATGGTTGCGGCAAGATCCGGGAAGAACGCCGGAATTTCCGACTTGAACATGAGCTGACAGCTCGGGCAGAGCGACAGCACGGGAATACCGGCCTTGCGCCAGGTGGCAAGTTCCTCAAGATTCTTGACGGCATTCTTTCTGGCGTCGGCTTCAAAGCCGTTGGTGTACAGAGGAGTTCCGCAGCAGCAGAAGACTTCGGGGGATTCGACTCTGTATCCTGCCTTGTTCAGCAGCCAGACAAGATCCATACCAGTCTGCGGAGCATAGGCCTTGATAAAGCAACCGGGGTAGAACACCACCTTTTTGGTGAGATTTTCCGGCTGCTTATAGGCCTTGAACATGGCCGGAAACTGCTTCGAAGCGAATTTCGGCAGATCGGCCTTCTTGCTCACGCCAACAACATCAAGAATCTGCTTGCTGATGGGATTGCTCATGCCGAAGTTGACGAGGAACGAGGGGAAGTAGCTTACCAGCTTGGCTTCCAGTTCACCATGAGCAAGAATCCAGTCGCGGAAGGAAGGCGGATTTTCCTTGCAGTATTCCGCGCGGGCCAGCATGTTGATATTGGAAACTTCCACGCCCTGCGGGCAGGAAATATCGCAGTTCTTGCAGTTTGCGCAGTAGCTGAGGGATTCGTCCTCACCGCTGTTGAGCATACGGAAACGTTCCGAAGCCGGCCCCAGCATTCTGGGGCCGAGGAACTTCGACGTCACCTCGGCAACAGGGCACTGCACCACACAGGTGGAGCAGGCAACGCATTTATCGGGATTGATATGGCGCTTCATGTCCTACTCCTTTCCGGCCAGAAGGCCGGCATACCGACCAGTGGAAAGAGCCACGCCCTGACCGCACTTTTCAGCGGCAAAATCGTATCCTCCCAGCACTCGTCCGGCGAAACGCACGTTATGGAGAAGCTCCTGACCGTCAGCATCCAGAGGCTTAAGATCGCTGTTCACCTTCACGCCCATGCTGGCAAAATAGCTCGAACCGAAAATATCAGGAGATGACCAGTCTTCCGTATCCGCCGGAGCATCCAGCGAGAAGCGGAAAATACTTTCCCAGGCCTGCCCCGGAGCCGTTACGATGCCGCCGCTCAAAAGACCGCCCGTCGCAATGATGAAGCTCTCAGCCTCCCAGCGGAGTTCTCCGTTGACCGTCTGCGTATACAGGGCCCGGCAGGTCCCCTCCTCTACTTCGGCACGTACGACTTCAGCGCTTTCCACCGTATAGACCCCGGCTTCATTGAGCGCTTTCTTCATCACCTCGCGCAGGCGCAGTCCGGCCACGCCGGGAGGAATGGATACCATTTCCACGATCTTGACCTTCAGCCTCGAGCAAAGCTGATTCCAGATCTGCTGACTGTGCTTCATGCCGCAGATGGGAGGAAGCAGCAGCACCGGATAAAGTTTGGCATAGGGAGCCAGACTCTTTTCCAGCCACTTCATGCCTTCCGGAGTTTCCACATGGCGGGCGATATCGAGAGGCGTCACGTTGCGGTGGGCATACTCGATGGGACAGGGAATCACGACTTCCATGAATTCCTTGTTCGCGAACTCGGCATAACGACGGAGCTGACTGATGATCAGTCCGGGGTGAACATCCTTCATATCTGCCACCGTCACCACGGCAGCACGATGCACGGACTTCAGGCATTCGGGATTGAAGCTGTCGGGGCAGAGATAGCTGGGCTTCAGCGTACCCATGACGGTAATCAGGCGATGATTGCCCTCCTCCGCCGCAGGCGCCATATCAATGCCGCCCTTTCTGCAGAGCCCCTTCAGCCAGGTAATCGCTTCGCGAACGGTTTCCGCGCCGCCGATCAGGCTGTAGGGATGCGTGGGAGCAAGCGCCGACATGGCTTCAAAGGGATCTTCCACACGGGCGCCGTCATGATAGCCGAGCACATCGATGCATCCGCTGCTTATGGCAAGAGTACCGACACCATGCGTGAGCAGCGTTACGCTTTTACCGCTCTGCGCCGCCGTAAGAGCCGCACTCATGCCGGCAAGGCCGGAACCGACTACAACAATGTCAGACTTTCTGTTCATCTTTAGCTCCGTCGATGTTCAGCGTGGCCGCATACACGGCGCGACCGAGTTCCATTTCTCTGGCCTGAAGTCCCCAAAGTGCAGGACGCAGACCTTTCCAGCGTTCCTGCAGGAACTCGCGCAGGTTGTCGGAAGGCGACATCGGGAAAGGCACCTGGCACTCGGTAAGAGCGCCGATGGTACGCAGCGAACAGTATGTTCCCTGACAGGTTCCCATGCCGAGGCGTGTACGCAGACGCACGTCCGTCATGGACTGGCTGGAAGGATCCGACGCCACATATTCGATTTCGGCGCGGGAAACCATTTCGCACTCGCAGAGAAGCGGATTGTTCTTCATGGCCGCGGCCTTTTCCACCACGATGGGGAAAGCGTCGCCCAAACGATTGGCCACAAGCGGAACACTGTGCACGGGGAAGTACTTGGCCGCCTTTTCCAGCACGGCCGGAGACGGGCTTTCCAGAAGAGGCTCAACGGCCGTGCGGCACTCGGCATGAACGCCGAGCTTTTCACAGACGAGATCGCACATCTTTTCCGCCATCAGACGATAGGTCGTGAACTTGCCTCCGAAAATGGAGAACATACCTTCAAGCCCTTCTTCGGAATGATCGGAAATATGGAATCCGCGACTCGCGGCGCGACCGGATGCACTGCCCTTGGCCACATACAGAGGACGCGTTCCGGCAAAGGCACGCAGAATACGGTAGCTGCGCAGGTTGGGAATGAGCACTTCGCCGATATCGAGCAGCTTCAGGACGTCGGCAGTGGGCGCTTCATGCGCATCGGGCCGATCGGCATGGAAGGAGGTCGTGCCGAGAATGGTGATGGAACCGTGCGGAACGAAGATGTCGCCGTCGGAGCTCATATGCAGACGATTGATGATGCGGGAAGTGAAGCGATGGTTGAAAGCCACCAGCGTTCCCCGGTCGGGCTGCACGCCCACTTCCAGGCCTACGAGTTCCACGACTTTGCCCGCCCACGAACCTGCGGCGTTGACGACGACATCGCAGCTGATGCGGACTTCTTCTCCGGTCACGAGGTTTCTGGCCCGAACGCCCTTCACCTTTCCGCCTTCCTGATCGATGGCGAACACTTCATGGTGCGTCAGCATTTCACCGCCGTAGCGTCTGGCGGACAGGGCGTTGTGCCACACGAGACGGAAACCGTCCACACTGGAGTCCGGCACACGATAGACGGCCTTGATGGTAGGATCAAGGTTCGGCTCAAGCCGAAGGGCTTCCTTAACATCCACGGCCTCGGCTTTGATGCCCGCCTTGGCGCAGGCTTCAACCCAGGGCTTTTCATAATCGGGATCATCCTGCTGGCTGAGAACGAAAAAGCCTTCGGATTCCTCCACACATTCACGGCCGATACGGCGAAGTATCATGTTTTCTTCGATACATTCCCTGGCCGCCTCATTATCCTTGACCGCATAGCGCCCGCCGCTGTGCAGCAGACCATGGAAGCGGGAACTTGCACCAGACGCAATGCCGCCCTGCTCCAGCAGCACGGCCTTGACTCCGCGCATACTGAGATCTCGCAGGATACCTATACCAGTAGCGCCGCCGCCGATGATGACTACAGTCGTGTGTTTCACACTGCCTCCCTTGCCCTTTTGCCTGAGAAAAATTTTCATTTCCGAAAAAAGATCCGAGACAAATTACCATAATACGAAAATTATTTCTGATGTATCCTCTTAAAGCAACCACGTCAAGACAGGTAAAAAAATCAATGAGCCCAATAAGTTGAAAAACTTGATCCGACGCCTCTTTCCGCTTGCGGGAATCTTTGAAAAAAGTATATCGTACAGCAGGTTCAATTTCTGCAGGAGTATATCATTCATGAAGATATCGGAAAAGCGCTGCGTTGTCCTGGATATGGACGGCACCGTCTATCTCGGCAACATTCCCATTCCCGGAGCAGTGAACTTCATAAAGGAAAACTGGAACCGGCTTGATTTCCACTTCCTGAGCAACAATACCTCAAAAGCTCCGGACACCTATGTCAGAAAACTGAACGGCATGGGCATACCGGCCACTCTTGATCTCATTCTTTCGCCGACGACTCCGCTGGTGGATTTTCTCAAGGAAAGGCACATAGATACCGCCTACATTGTGGGCAACAGCGATTTCTGCCGCGACCTTGCCACCAGAATGCCGGAGCTGCGTCAGCAGGAGGAAGGCGCGCAGGCCGTCATTCTGGCCTATGATACGGAACTTACCTATGAAAAGCTGGCCCGCTCCGCCGTGCTTCTGGAAAATCACCCCGAAATTCTGTTTCTGGCAACGCATCCGGACAAGGTCTGCCCCTCTCCCGAGGGACCTCTTCCCGACGTGGGAAGCATGCTTGCCCTCTACAAGGTGGCTACCGGTCGCGAGCCGCAGTTCATTTTCGGAAAACCTGATCCTGCCGTTCTCGAGCCGTTGCTGAAAAAGTATCGTAAGGAAGAAATGGTCATGGCCGGAGACAGGCTCAGCACGGACAAAAAGCTTGCGGAAAATGCCGGTATCGACTTCATTCTCGTGTTGAGCGGCGAAGCCACGCTGGAAGAAGCAAAGGCCGAAGTCATACAGCCCACCGTCATTGCCGAAGATCTCGGCAAAGCCTGGGAAGAATAAAACGCCGGAGCAGAAAACGCCACAGGCAAAACGTGGAAACTCCATGTTTCAATCCGTATGCGCCGCTGCTGCCGCACGAAAAACGAACATATCCGTTATAAAAACTGCCGTGTCATGAGAAATCCGGTCTCCTCCGCACTCACGACACGGCAGCTGTATTTTCATTTCCGAAAAGATATCACGGCACTCAGAAGAAACGGGGTACCGCTCCGGCATCAAAGCACTGCGGCCCATGAGGGAGCGTAAAAATTTCCGCCGGAAAATAGAAATTCTGCAGCATGCCGGTCTGCACGAGGACTTTCATTCTCCGCGCTGTAAAAGCCTGGCGAGTATTTGCCTACGATACCAGGCAAAAATCGTCTTTCCGCTTTATCCAAAAGAAGAAGACTTGAAGCAGACTTCCGTTTTTTTCTGGTTCAGCTCTGAACTTCCTGCCGGACGAACGGCGATTCCCTTCCTGAAGACGCCTCTTCATCTAAAGAGTGTTTGCCGGAACAATACGACGCAAGACTTCCGCCCCGGCCGAAGATAAGGAATCTTCTCCTGCGGAATCAGCCTGTCAGCCCCATTTTCTCACGATATTTCATTAAAGACTCATACACGCTCAGACCAACGCGAAGACTACCGTGACCGCAGCCAATCGAAATTTTCGGCTTAGCAAGTCCATGATAGTCGGAACCGCCGGTGAGCTGCAACGCATACTTCGCCGCCAGATCCACACACAGCCGCACGTCTCCGGCATCGTGCTCACTATGGTAGGCTTCCAGGGCATCCAGTCCGCTTTCCTTCAAGCTGGAAACAAGTTTCTCCAGCTCTTCCGCAGGAGCCCTCAATAATCTCGGATGCGCCATGGATACCAGAGCGCCGGAGGACTTGAGCAACGTCACGGCTCTTTCCGGACTCATAAGCTCCCGGGGCTCATAGGCAAGGCCGTCCCGACCAAGATACCGGCGAAATGCCTCACGCCTGCTTTCCACCACTCCCATGCGGCAAAGCAACTCGGCAAAGTGAGGACGACCGACAACACGGCCGCCCGCCAACGCTGCTGCCGCTTCATAGGTCACATCCATTCCCAATTCACGCAGTTTTTCAGCAATGCGGAGATTGCGGGCAAGCCGCTTTTCCCTGACTTCCGCCAGCGCTTTTTCCAGCGAAGCCGTACGTTCGGCATCTTCAGGAATCCACAGTCCGAGAAAATGCGCTTCTCCCCAGGGCGTAGCCGTACTGATTTCACAGCCACGCACAAAAACAAGGTCTGAAGCCTCCGCCTCGCGGGCGGCTTCGGCAAGGCCGTCCAGAGTGTCATGATCCGTCAAAGCCAGCACGGCCAGTTTTGCCGCAGCTGCTTTATGGATCAGTTCTGCCGGGCTGTCCGTGCCGTCGGAAGCCGTGCTGTGTGTATGAAGATCTATACGGTTCATATTCATTATCCGAAACTACCACTCTTCCCTGTTCTGTCAATCATGCCATTGACGGAACACTGTGATGCGCTACCCTAGCTCGTGACACTTTTTTCCAAGAGGAGCTCTCATGCATCACAACATACGGCCGGAAAGTCCGTCATGCCCGCAGTGCCGACAGGCCGGGCTTGAAGTCATGGATCCCCTGACCGCGGTGTTCTGTCCAGATGCCGCATCATCTATCTCGTATATGACGGGATCCAGTTCCTTTTCAGGGAAGCAGCCCTTTCTGCCGGAAACTGCCCTGGCGGCATTGGTAAAGGGGCACAGAATATCCCGACCGTGACAGGATAATACTATGAAAAGTTGTTTCTTTTCCGAAACCCCTCTGTTCGGACAGTCGTTCTACACTGACAACATGGCGTATGCCCGCCGGGAACAGGAACCCTTTCCGCCCGTAAATGTTTACTTTTGTGGAAAGTATATCATCGTGCAGGCGCTTTTACCCGGCATGGACCTGTCAGACATTCATATCCAGGTAGAACACGGCCTGCTGATTCTGGAAGGACATGTACAGCGACAAAACGGACGCTTTCTTCATGAGGAGTGTTACAGCGGGCACTTCCGTCGTCAGATAGCGCTGAGAGCGGACATCTGTTCTGAGGTAAAGATGGAACTTCGGTACGGGATTCTTCAAGTAGTACTTCAAAGAAAGGAAAAGCCATGAGCAGAAAGACACCCTATCCGCTGGTCCGCCCGGCCACCGACATTCTTGCACTGGAGAACGGCATAGAGATCCGGGCCAATATGCCCGGAGTGACGGAAGAAGGTATTCAGTTCAACTATGAGGGAAACAGACTTCACATTGAAGCCAGTTCCCGATGCCCCGTCCCCTTGGAAGACAAGGATGTGCAGACTCTGGAATTCGGTAATGTGGATTTTTCTCTCGACATCGTCATGCGGCATCCTCTGTCCGCGCCGCTACAGACTTCTCTGGACAAGGGAGTGCTTTCCGTCTTTGTGCCATGTGGTACCGACAAGGCGGACTTTCCCGTCATTCTGCCCTGACAGGAGGAAGGCTGATACGCCTATCGAGGCGACCTGATCGCCTGAAAAAAGAGAGCGCTGCCGCAGCAAGCTCTACAAAGGTCAGTCTCTTCCCGCTCCCCGGAACGCAAAAAATAACGCCTGCCCAGCAGAATAAAAAAGACAAAAGATCGAACTTGGTTCTTGCAGACAGGCCCGTAACAGCGAACGCTCGTTCGGTACTTACCAACGACAACAAGTCGAAATGAAAAAGGTTCCGTCCCGATACGCAGACCCTTATTTTCAAAGAGTTGCCACCGCGAAGAAACGTCGGAGACTCGCAGCAAAAAATGCTGGAGCCAAGCGCACCGGAGGACAGCGGCGTTCCACAAAAATACAAGAGCGTAAGAGCCCACAAACATGAAAGGCAGTTCAGGTATCGCCGTGAAAAACGAAGGGGGGGCGTCTCCGGCAGGCAAGATCGACACGGACCTGCCGAAAAGAAACAGGACTTACTTTGTGCTCAGCCTCGAGACCTCACGAAAACGATCGGCATCCAGCGTCATGACAACGGCATCCTCGCCGTCGGAATAATACTTCTTGCGGCATCCGGCTGCCGTAAAGCCCAGCCGGGAGTACAACGCCCTTGCCGCAGCATTGCCGACGCGAACTTCCAGTACGGCGCTCTCCCACCCTTCACGCTCTTTCCCCTTTCTTGATGCATGCAGGCCCTCAAGCGTATCCTTCAACGCAAAGAACATAAGGGGATAGGAAAGTCCCTTCCCCCGACATTCAGGGCGAAGAGCGATATTCAGTACCTCAAGCTCCCCGGACAGTACGGAAAGGACAATATAGCCTTTCAACATGTCTTGTTCAAACAGGCCGTACCCGGCAAACCAGTCCTGCGGCCAGGCTTCGGCAAACTGTTCCGCCGTCCAGGCCGAAGGAAAACAAAGATCTTCCAGTTCCGCCGTTTTCGGCATATCTTCCAGCTCAAGCCAGCGTATGATTTCTTTGTGAGTCTCAGCCAATGTCTGTTCCCCCTTCCTTTTCAACCATAGCTGATTCCCCGTATGATCTGCCGCCAGAACGACTCCGGAAACTTGTCGAGCTGCTGGAAGGATACGGGCGCCCTCTCATGCTTACCTCGCCCAAGACGGCCTCCGGTCTGGGACTCTTGCGCCGCATCGTACTCATCTGCTTGAAAAATACCAGAGGGCAGGTTTTTCTGCAGAAGCATCCGGTGCAGGCTCCGCTCTATGCCGGTCTCTGGGACGTCTCGGTGATAGGTACCGTATTCGCCGGAGAATCTACGTTCGACGCCGCAGCCCGGGAGCTGGACAATCAGCTCGGCATCCGGGGTACAAGGCTGAAGGCCATAGGATCGCTGCCCTACACGGACAGCCGGGGAGCCAATCTTTCCGCCACGTTCTTTCTTGCCGGCCCCAGTCCAGTCTTTCCGCCTACGCCCTCGTCGGCCTCAGCCGACACGCTTCTGGTCGATCAGCATGAGCTTGAGGGCCTGGTTCTGCATCAGCAGGAAATGCTGACGCCCGAACTTGTATGGGCCGTGCGGGCAGGATGGATTTTCCCCAGAAAAAAAGGACAACCCCGCCTTTACTTCTCCAGCGCAAGGTGACGGATCATTTCTTCATGCACCAGACCGTTGCTGGCCAGAATGGGCGTATTGAACCGGTAAGGCGAACCGTCTCTGCCTGTCACCCTGCCCCCGGCCTCCTCTACCAGCACCCAGCCGGCGGCAATGTCCCACGGCTTGATCCATCCTTCAAAATAGGCATCAAAGCTGCCGCAGGCGACGAAACACATATCAAGCGCAGCTGAACCGCAGCGGCGGACTCCCACCGTAGCATCAAGCAGAGTACGCATGTCGCGCAGTACTTCGTCCATATCCTCATGTACGCTGTAGGGAAAGCCCGTCGCAACCAGCGCATCTTCACACAACGTGATATCGCTGGTTCTCAAGGCTCTTCCATTCAGCCAGGCCCCTCTTCCGCGCTCCGCTACATAACGCTCGCCACGCACAGGCGCGGAAACGGCGCCGAACACGACCTGTCCGTTCTCCCAAAGCGCTACTGATGTAGCCGTATCGCCGAAGTGATGGGCAAAATTCGTGGTTCCATCGACCGGATCAATAATCCAGCATGTTCCCGAAGGCAGAAGCGTCGAAGAACTTTCTTCCGCCATGAACACCGCGCCGGGAACGACATCCCGCAGATGTTCCTTCAGATAGGCCTCCACAGCCAAATCCGTATCCGTAACAAGATCCCGCTTCCCTTTATGACGAATACTGCGGGGCCGATCCCACTTTTCCAGAAAAAGCGCGTCGCTGCCGTCCAGAACGGCAAGAAGATCCTGCACACGACGCGACAGGTTCATGATTTCCATGGTATATCCTACTTGTTTCCGGTCGCAGCCTTTTCCGCCATGCGAAGGCGGTACCGGAGAGAAAGCATTTCCAAAAGACGGGCAAGATCGTCGGAAGCCAGCCTGAGGAACATCTTCAGCTCGTCGGAGATGGAGCGTGCCTCTTCCATCGCGAGGCAGAGCACTCCGCAGGTATTTCTGTTCACCACAACAGGAATGCATACCGTACAGCCGAAGGCGGGAACATCCTCCCTTTTTCCGAATACGGGAGTGCTGCCCGAAAATCCGTCGCTGTACACCGCCTCTTCGTTGCGGAATACCCAGCCTATGATGTCGTTATGCACGGAAAACTCGTGTTCCTTCTGTCCGGCAAGCAGAAGAGGAGGAAATTCTCCTTCCATGATGTAGGTGGAACTTCCCTCGACTCTGGAAGCAAAGGCGGCATAGGTAAAGCCCGTAGCTTCCAGAAGCACAGGAAAGACCTTCGAAAGATATCCCTTCCATCCCGGATAGTTCTGGCGCAGCTCTACCAGATGATCCAAAGCCTTGAGATACTCCGCGCAGATTCCTCCGTCGGAGCGGCTTTCCATGCCCTGTACCTGAGACAGCATGTCGGCAAACACGGCAACCAGTTTCTGCTTCTCGGGTGAAAAGGCATGGCGCTGGCAGCTGTCTATGCAGAGAATGCCGCCATCGGGCAGCGGGCAGCCGAGAAAAGAACATATTTCCGGCTCCCAGTCTTCCTTGTAATAGCCGAGATACGCCTGATTTTCGTCGATGGAGCCGACTACAATGGGCGACCGGTTGCGCAGTATCCAGCCGGCGAGACCTTTGCCGGGCTGAATGACGGCGCTCTGATTGATATGGTCCCCCTGACTGTAGGCGGCCATGATCTGAGCCCCCTGGCCGTTGCGCGGGGCTTCGAACAGAACGACGGAGTAGGCGTCAAAAACGCTGGCAGCCAGTGCAAGAATGGATTCGACGGGATTTTTGACAATCATGGTAGATCAGGAGGTTAGGGGAAAAAGAACAGAAAAGAAATGGAACAGAAACATAGTAGCAGCTGGGCGCATAAGGGGCAAGCTTTTCCTTCCAGTGAAACTTGAAGGATTCAGTGCTCCATTTCTTTGTCTCAGATTGCAACATATTATTTTGCCTGCTATTTTATGCAAAAGCCTCTGCGTCTTATTACAGCTGTATGCGCCGCTGGGGAGACATTTCGGGAGATTTTTCCACGGATTTCAAGCGTCGGAAAAATTTTCGGAACGTGGCCGATCCTTACTGAGTCTTTGTGGAACTGGATGCATGCGGTCCGAAAGGCTGGCAGGCAAGCAGCCGTTTCCCCATACCCTCCGCCTTTCCCCTGCCCCAAAAATAATAAGCCACGCACGGCAACAAAGACGCTAAAACCAATAGTACAAAGACTCAGCCGAAAGAGGAAAACGCTCTACAAAACACCTGCGAAGCCGGCTATCCCCAGCTCAGCCAAAATATAAGAAACGTCGTCCTTTTCTGCGGCCTACGCCTTTCTTATGAATATCGGAATATTACGAAAATTACTTCTTTTTATTTAATAAA
>JAHZEL010000018.1 GCA_019421865.1 Desulfovibrionaceae bacterium
GTCGCGCCGATGCAGTGCAGCTCGCCGCGGGCCAGCATGGGCTTGAGCAGGTTGCTGGCATCCATCGCGCCGTCGGTCTTGCCCGCGCCGACGATGGTATGCAGCTCATCGATGAACAGGATGATACGACCTTCCGCACGCTGCACTTCATTGAGCACAGCCTTCAGACGTTCCTCGAACTCGCCGCGGTACTTGGCGCCTGCGATGAGCGCGCCCATATCCAGAGCGATGAGCTTCTTGTTCTTCAGGCCTTCGGGCACGTCGCCCTTCACGATACGGTGAGCCAGACCTTCCACAATGGCCGTTTTACCGACACCGGCCTCGCCGATGAGAACAGGGTTGTTCTTGGTACGACGGGACAGAATGCGGATGGTACGGCGGATTTCCTGATCGCGGCCGATGACGGGATCAAGCTTGCCCTGTCCCGCGGCCTCCACCAGATCGCGACCGTACTTGGAAAGCGCTTCATACGTATCTTCCGGGCTTGCGGACGTCACACGCTGGCCGCCGCGGACTTCGGCGGTCGCCTGCAGGAACTTCTCCTGATCGATACCGTTTCTGCGGCAGATTTCGCCCATGGCGCCGCCGGCTTCGACGAGCTGCGCGAAAATATGCTCCACGCTGATGTACTCGTCCTTCAGGCGACGGGCCAGTTCTTCAGACTGGGCCAGCGCACGGGCCAGACGCTGCGTAATGCGAATGGTCTGCTGATCCACACCGGAACCGGTGACGGAAGGCTTCTTGTCGAGAGCCTGTTCCAGTTCCGCGGCAATGACCTCAACCTTGGCGTTCATGCGGCCGAGAATGCCGGGCACCAGCCCGTCCTTCTGCCGCAGGAGGGCGAGAGCAAGATGCTCGACGTCCACTTCCTGATGATTGCGCATGAGGGCGATGTTCTGGGCCTCGCCCAAAGCTTCCTGCGCCTTCATGGTAAACTTGTTCATATCCATAGAAAATCCTCCCTGCAAAGTTCGGAACCGCATGACTGCGTGCCTCTCGTCCCCGCTTTTTCCAAAGCTTGAACAATGTTGCGGCTGTTCCGCTCTCCGCACTTCAGAAATCGATTCGGCATAACCGAATCCGTAATTTTTTTGGTAGTTGATCCGGAGTCAAAGCTCCGGGGCAGCCCGCGCTATCCGCGCTCGAGCTCTCTCAGACGGGTTTCCAGTTCCGCTATGCGGTCAAGAAGATCCACGATGATGGTTCCTGCCACGCAGGGCATCTCGAAATCCTCGCAAAGACGCGTAAGCTTTCTGGTACGGTAGATATCGGAGCGCCGGAAGAACACGGCATGAGTCGCCCGACCCGCGGGTTCAAGCCAGCCAAGCTCCATAAGTTCCCGGACACGTTCCACCGGCGTGCCCGTCTGTTCCAGAAATTCGGCCCAGGCAACAAGCGCAGAGGCTGCAGGAGAGCACGAAGTTACTTTTTCAATCGCCATATCCCACCTCTCAATCACGCGAACAGCCTATTTCCGGCCGGCAAGAGCCTTCCAATGGTTCAGCTGTTCGTCATTCAGGTCTTCCGGTTTCGGAACGCTGATGGCAACGGTGACATATTCATCGCCGCGTCCCTCGACCGGCCCCAGTCCGCGACCGCGGATACGCAGTCTGCGTCCGCTGGAGCTGCCGGCGGGAATGTTCATTTCCACCTCGCCGTCCAGTGTGGGCACCCGTTTCTTCGTGCCGAAGACGGCTTCCCAGGGCTGCAGCGTCACATCACATGTCACGTCCAGTCCGTCCACACGGAAAACGGGATGTTTGGCATAACGCACGGTCAGATAAAGGTCTCCGGCCGGATCGCCGGGATTGCCCTTTCCGCGCAGACGCAGCTTGCCGCCGTCGCGTATGCCCGCAGGAATGGTGATCTGCAGATTGCTCGAAGTGCCGCCGCCGGAAAGCGTGACCTGTTTGGTGCCGCCACGGCGTGCTTCCTCAAGAGAAATCTCGATTTCAGCTTCCACATCGGAACCACGGCGGGACCGGCGCCCGTAGCTTCCGCCGAACGAACCGAAAGGATCGCCTCCCGCCTGTCCGCCGAAGCCTCCGCGCCCCATGTGGCCGAACAGCGCTTCAAAAAAGTCGCTGTTCACGCCGCTGAAGCCGCCCTGCGCTCCATTGAAATTGAAGTTGAAGTTCTCAAATCCGGGGCCGCCGGTGAACTGCTGGCCGTCCTTCCAGTTGGGGCCGAGCTGATCGTACATCCGACGCTTTTCCTCGTCCTTGAGCACCTCGTACGCTTCATTGACTTCCTTGAACTTTTCCTCGGCGTTCTTATCACCGGGGTTCAGGTCGGGATGATACTTTCGGGCGAGCTTCTTGTAAGCCTTGGCGATCTCGTCTTTCGATGCCGAGCGCTCAACGCCCAGCAGCTTGTAATAATCCTTGTAAGCCACACCCATATCATTTTCTCCTGTGATGCATCATTCTTTCCGCATCGACATTCAGATAAGCATGAGCTTTCGGCAGTCAAGAGGGAATCATTCCTGATTTCGACAGAAAACGGCAACTTTTTTCTCAGGAGGCTTTGGTCGGGCTCTTATCCCAGCGCCGCGCTTCTCTCTTCTACTCGATTGAAAAAACTACGCTTTCCCTGATGAATTGATGCATTCAATACGGCGCAAGGGATTTGAAAGACCGCTCCGCAGTGCTCCCCGCCATTCACGGGTTCCTCGTGGCGAACAGAAGTTTATTCCTGATGATGCGGCAGGCATTTCCGAAAAAAAACCGGAGCAGCATGGTTCCGAAGAGTCCACAGACTGTTGCAGCGGCATAAAAAAGTCCGCCCAAGCACGGAAAAATCCATGCCGGGGCGGACCGAATCTTATTGATAAAACAAAGGACATGGCGACGCACATGCACCGCGCTGTCCGGCGGCGGAAACATCCTTCCTTTTTAAAGGGTGACTCTTCTCTGAAAAACAGAGAATCCATGCCCGCAGCAAGGACGCTCCGCCCGTTTTCTACCCGCTGCTCATCACCTTTCTGACCAGAATGTTCTGATTCGGATACAGCGGAGTATCGGGAGTCAGCAGGGTATCTCCGCAGGCCACGATGGCCGTTCCCTGACGGAGTCCCAGAGTTTTCAACAGAATACCGACGTTCTTGGCCTTCACACGGGGAATGTCCACCCGGGTCTCTTCCGGCTGGCACGTCACGTGCACCACCTTGGCAGGCCACGGCTGTCCTTCCGCCGGGCGTATGGAGCCCAGCAGCTCGGCACGGCCTTCAGCCGTCATGAGCTGCTCGTCACGGTAGGGACAGCGCCCCGGGCAGCGGTCATCGGCACAGCGGCCGAACGGTTCCGGCTTGATATCCGTCATGACAACCTACTTCACGGTAAGGACGACGAAGCCCTTCTTGCCGTACTTGAGGGTGTACTCACCGGCAGGCAGAGCCGTAAGGCCGTCCGTCATCTTTTCACCGTTGACCTTGAGCGAACCTGCGGCAATCTTGCGCTTGGCCTCACCGCGGGAAGGCACCAGACCGGTGGCGGCCAGAATGGCCACGGGCGAGCAGTCGTCCTCGGCGGAATTCACGCTCCAGGTGATGGCGTCTTCGGGAATGCCGCCCTTCTTGAACACGTTGTTGAAGCCGTCGCGCGCGGCAACAGCGGCCTCTTCGCCGTGATAGCGGGCCACGATTTCCATGGCGAGTTCTTCCTTCACCAGCTTGGGATGCAGAGAACCGGCCTGCACGCGGGCCTTCATGTCGGCAATTTCCTCAAGGCTCTTCACGGAAATGAGCTCGTACCAGTTCCACATGAGATCGTCGGAAATGGACATGGCCTTGCCGAACTGATCGGAAGGCGCTTCCATGACGCCGATGTAGTTGCCGTAGGACTTGGACATCTTGCGTTCGCCATCCAGCCCCACGAGCAGAGGCATGGTCAGCGCGCACTGAGCCTCCATGCCGTAGTGGCCCTGCAGGGTACGGCCCATGAGCAGGTTGAAGATCTGATCGGTGCCGCCCATTTCCACGTCGGTATGCAGCATGACGGAGTCATAGGCCTGCAGCAGCGGATACATGAATTCATGGATGGCAATGGGGGTATTTTCGCGGTAACGCTTGGCAAAGTCGTCACGCTCCATCATGCGGGCCACGGTGCAGTTCGACATGAGGCGCAGAAAATCGGCGGGAGTCAGCTTGTCGCCCCATTCGGAGTTAAAGCCCACCGTCGTCTTTTCCGGATCCAGAATCTTGAAGACCTGTTCCTTGTAGGTTTCGGCGTTGCGCTTCACTTCTTCTTCGGTGAGCGGAGGACGAGTCTTGGACTTGCCGGAAGGATCGCCGATGCGGCCGGTAAAGTCGCCGATGAGGAAGGTGACGTTGTGTCCCAGTTCCTGGAACTGACGCATCTTATGGATGACCACGGTATGGCCGAGGTGCAGATCGGGCGCGGTGGGGTCGAAACCGACCTTGATGTTCAAGGGCTTGTCGCGGGCAAGCTTCTTGCGAAGGTCTTCTTCGCTTACAAGGTCCACGATACCGCGACGTATGATCTTCACCTGTTCGTCAATGGTCATCACTGTATTGCTCCTGCCGGTAGCGGCGCTGAATGATTATGAATCGGCCCTTCCGGCCTGCCGGAATAAGGGCAGCAGGCATTCTCTCAGGCTTGGGCGACTCTGTCAACGGCGGAAGAGCGGCCCCGGCAGGCACCGGACAGTCGCTTTCTTCCGCAGCTCTACAACCTCGTGCAGGGAGCGCCGTCTTTCCACAACACGGCATGCCCTCCGTCATGCAGAGCCATCTCGGCCATAAAATTTCCGCATATCACGTTGGCTCTGCACGGAGGAACGGTCACTTCGCCCCGGCCGGAGCAGGCCTTCTCCGCTTCTCCCCCGCAGATTCTCTCTCCCGTTGCGGCCACCACTGCACTTTTCCCCAGGAAAAAAGCGTCCATATCCACGCTTGTCTCCCTGCCTACCCTGTTGCACAGCACCAGAGGCGTCAGATTTTCCAACGCCCGTATTTCCGCGATCTTCCCCGTACTCTCACCACCAAAGTTTGCAGGAACGCACAGAAGGTCGGCCCCCAGACGAACCTGCTCCCTCGCCATTTCGGGGAACCACAGGTCAAAGCAGATCTGAACGCCTATCCTGATGCCGCACACGGAAAAGACCCGGTTTTCCTCCCCTCTGACAAAGAAACGCTTCTCAAAATCGGAAAGATGCATCTTCTGATATTTTCCGACATACCTGCCGTGATCCACAACGACGGCCGTGTTGCATATTCCTCTGCCCGTCTTCTCGGCCAGTCCGAAAACCACGGCGCATCGATACCGCTCCGAAAGTTTCCGCATTCTCTCCGTCGATTCACCTTCCGGAACGTATTCCGCCGCCCTGTAGAGATCCTTCGAGCCTGCATACACGTATCCAGAGAGACACAGCTCCGGCAGCACCACGATATCGCAGCAGAGACCGGCAAGCGCCTCTTCTATGATCCTGAAATTTTCTTCTCTGTCGTGCACGACGTCATACTGTATGAATCCGACCTTCATTTCTCTGTTTTCTCCCGTAACACGGCGTGTTGCCGAAACGTGCCCTTCCCGCAACGGGGAGGACACGAGGCCTGCATGCACGCTTCAGAAACTCCCCGTACTTTCGCATGGATCCCGAAGGAAAAGAAGTGTAAAAGTGCCGCAAAAAGAACGTTCCGACTCTTGACACCTCTCCTGAACAGATTAAAAAATAAGGCATATTTCTCAGGGCGGGGTGAAAGTCCCCACCGGCGGTGATCCGGCTTCGGTCGGGAGCCCGCGGGCGGCTCTTCACGGGAAGAGCTGCAGATCCGGTGAAAATCCGGGGCCGACGGTAACAGTCCGGACGAAAGAGAATGGATCCCAGGCCTCCAGACGGAGGCACCCCCTCTCCTCTCTCCCAGCGCCTTATGCCGCCCTGATGCCGGATATTCTCCCAAAGGAGTTTGTCATGCGTCAGCTCTCCATCCTTGAATCCTTCGGAACTCCCCGTGAACGCGTTGAACGCGCCATCGCCTCGCTGAAGAGCGGCAACGGCGTTCTCATCGTCGATGACGAAGACCGCGAAAACGAAGGCGATCTCATTTACGCCGCCGAAACGCTCACGCCGGAACAGATGGCTCTGCTCATCCGCGAATGCAGCGGCATCGTCTGCCTGTGCCTGACCGACGAAAAGGCCAACGCTCTTGATCTGCCCCCCATGGTGCAGAACAACACCAACAAGAACCACACCGCCTTCACCGTGACCATCGAAGCCGCCAGGGGCGTGACCACCGGCGTTTCCGCCGCCGACCGCGTGACCACCGTCAAGGCGGCCATCGCTCCCGACGCCAAGCCGGAAGATCTTCATCGTCCCGGCCACGTGTTCCCGCTGCGTGCCAAGCCCAACGGCGTTCTTGAACGCCGCGGCCATACCGAGGTAACCGTGGATCTGTGCCGCATGGCAGGACTCGCTCCCGCGGGCGTTCTCTGCGAACTTACGCTGGAAAACGGCACCATGGCCCGCCTGCCCGAAGTGGCGGCCTTTGCCCGTGCCCACAACATGCCTCTTGCCACTGTTGACGACGTGGCTCAGTACCGCATGGAGCAGGAAGGCAAGTAACCACCCTCTCCCTTTCTGGAAAAAACGAAAGCCCCCGTCCGTCTCCGGCCGGGGGCTTTTTTGTTGTCCGTCGGGAAAATGCCTACTGCATACGTCCAGCGGCGCCGTCCAGCGCCGCGCGCATGACCATGAAGAAGCGGCCCTTGCGGGAACGGAACGTACGCCACGAAAAAGGAAGCGCCAGCAGCATGAACGGCAGCGCGAAAGGATGCGCCAGCCGCAGAAGGTAGAAACGGGCCCGGATGAAGTTCATGTCGTCCTTGGGCGCCAGCTCCGGATCGTCCGTCACACTGAGGAACGGCGTCAGCCCGGCCGTGGAGCAGTCCATGCGCCGCACGATGGCTCCGGGCGCCCAGTTCAGGGCATAGCCTGCATTTCTGGCGCGCAGTCCGTATTCCACGTCCTCATAGAAACCGCTGAAGCGCTCGTCGAAAAGACCGATCTCCTCAGCCATTGTCCGGGTGATGAGACAGGAGGCGTCGGAAACATAGTCGAGGCGCTCCGCAATTTCCTTTCTATCGGAAAGTCCGTGCCGTTCCAATCCCTTGTCGAGCGGAATCTGATCGCCTGTCCAGCGACTCCAGCGCCCACCGGCGGCACACTCCAGCACGTCGGAATCCTTCACGAGCTGCGTGGAGCCGACCATGCCTATGGGATGGCTGAGATCCTCGTCGTCGAGATGGTGCAGAAGCGCCGCGAGCGCAAAGGATTCCGGCCGCGCGTCGTTGCGCAGAAGCCAGAAGCCGTGGCATTCCCTGTCGTACAGAAGAAAGCGCATGCCTGCGTTCATGGCGCCGCCTATGCTTTCCGGCTCCTCGCGGCGAAGCAGTACCAGCGGAGCGGCGGAAGAATCCGAACCGTACACCTCCACGGGTTCCGGCAGACCGTCACGGGCCGCCAGCGCGCTCCACTCCTCCAGAATGCGGTCGGCCACGGCATTGTCGGACCCGTTGTCGCACACGATGATGCGACGGGGCAGACCGCTCTGGGCGTGAACGCATGAAAGACATTCCAGCGTGTTTTTCCAGTCATTGTACGTCAGAATGATGACGCCGACTTCCGTATGCTCCATACTGCTCTCCTCGAGCTGATGACCTGAAAATACCGCGCCGCCGGAAAAGGCCGGTGACGCTGAGAAAAAAGTCCGCATCCGCATAGGCCGGAATGCCCCGGAGAGCCTCCGGCCCGGACCGCGCTTTTTTCTGCTCTACAATGGCCCGCCGGGCCCCTTTCCGTCAAGGGAGGCAACGTCTCCGGTATACCGGCAGCGTATGAAATCCAACACCTGCCGCTCTTCTTCACCGAGAGCATCCCGTTCCAGAGAAACAAGATAGTGGAAGGACGGCATGAGGTGCATGCCTTCCACGGGCAGCGCCCGGATGAGTCCGTTGGTGATGTACCAGCTGTAGGCGGACATTCGGTGCAGAAAGCAGCCCGCCGCCTTGTTCTGGGCCACCATCTGCATGATGTTTTCCCGGCTGTTCACATAGGAATATCGGGTGATGCCCACGACATCGAAAACTTTTTTCTGAAAAAGCTGATTGCGCTTGAGAATCTGGTTGGAATACGTGGCCAGCGTAAGCGTGGCGCAGTCGTCAACGCTCAGCTTCTCCTTGCAGGCCAGAGGATGACTCGTGGAAAGAAAGATATAGTATTCATCCTCCAGGAGCGGCTCGCAGCGAAAGCCTATTTCCCGATACTGGGCAATGAGCTTTTCCGCCTCGCCGTCGGAAAAGGCCGTCACTCCGATATGGGCCGTTCCCTTCTGCAGAAAGGAATAAAGATCATAGACCGTGGCTTCATGAAGAACAATGTCCACCAGCGGAAGCGCGGTCTTTATCTGCGAAAAAACGTGCTCGGCCAGATAGTTGCAGGCCGACGGAATGGCCACCACGGGAACAAGCACCGGCTCGGCCCGCCCCCGGCCCGTCCCGAGGCTGCGCCACGAGGCCATCTTGGCCGACAGTTCCGCCAGAAGACTCTTGCAGTCCTCATAAATGCGCACGCCCCACGACGTGGGAACGCAGCCTCTGCGGCTGCGTATCAGAAGCTGCACCCCCAGCTCCTCTTCAAGCGAACGGATGGAATTGGTCAGAGCAGGCTGGGTGATGTTGAGCTTCTGCGCCGCTCTGTTGAACGAATGCGACTCAACCACCTGCACGAAATACTGAAGCTGTTCCAAGCGCATATCAGCCTATCCCCAACTGGTTATAAAAAAAGTTATAACTAAGTTATAAAAAAAAGCAATTATACACAAGCCCTTCCATTCGGTATGCCTGTATCATGAAGGAAGCGTCCGTCCTCGGGCGCTCCGTGAGGATATCTACCAGGAGCATCGTCATGAAACAGCCTTCCGACAGCGACAGCAGGCACATCCTGCATATCGTCATCTTCTTTCTTCTTACGTTCGGCACCGGTTTTCTGCCTCCCGTAGGCATCACCGCCATGGGCATGAAGATTCTGGGCGTCTTTCTCGGCATGCTGTACGGATGGACCTTCATCGGCTTTGCCTGGCCCAGCATGCTCTGCCTTGTGGCTCTGGGCTTCACGGGATATGCCGCTCCCGGTCAGGTCATAGGAAGCGCCTTTTCCCATCCTGCCGTGCTGTTCACCATTTTCGTTCTGGCCTTTACGACCTACTGCGACAAAAGCGGCATCAACGACGTCATGGCCAAGTGGTGCCTGAGCCGCCGCTTCTTTGCCGGACACCCCTGGGTGTTCACCGCAAGCGTATTCATCGGCACGCTCATCATCGGCTTCCTCGTGGACGGTGTTCCCGCGGCCTTCCTCATTGCAGGCATTCTTTACTCCATGTTCCACGACATCGACATGAAGCAGGGGGACGACTATCCCGCCTATCTTCTGGCCGGCGTCTACATGGCAGGCGTGCTTTCCTTTGCCTGCAAACCCTGGGCCGGACAGAACCTCATGGGCATCAGTACGCTCGCCGATCTTTCCTCCGGCAGCGCGGTCATCAGCAACCTCACGGTCATCGCCATCGCCCTGCCCGTGTGCATAGCCACGCTCATTCTCTACACGCTCATCATCCGCTTCATCTTCCGTCCCGACATCTCCCGCCTTGCCAATCTTACGCCTGAGTATCTCGACACCATCAGCTCCCAGATCCATATCGGGCGCAAGGAGCGCATCGCCGCCTGCGCGCTCGTCATCTTCCTGCTTCTGATGTTCCTGCCTAACGTGCTGCCCGCCGGTTCCGCCGCCGCGGCCTTCTTCGGCAAGTTCAACATGGTGGTCGCCATCGTGGTCATTCTCGGCGTGCTCTCCTTCCTGCGCGTGGACGGGGAAGCCGTGTTCGACTTCCACCAGTGTGCCTCCGGCATCAACTGGAACATCATCTGGATGCTTGCCGCCTCCATTCCCGTTTCCGCCGCGCTGAGCAGCGACGGCGCAGGCCTGAGCAAAATGCTCAGCGACGCTCTCCACAGCTTTGTGGGCGGCGGCAGCGTTCTTCTCTTCCTTGCCGGATTCATGATCTTCATCAACGTCATGACGCAGTTCACCCACAATGTGACCATCGTGCTCATCGCCATTCCCCTCATCTGGAACCTCAGCCAGAGCACCGGCATCAACCCCGTGGGCTTCTCCATCCTCACCTTCCTCGCCGCAGGCGCCGCCTATGCCACTCCTGCCGCCTCCACGGTGGGCGCGCTCTCCTTTGCCAACGGCGAATGGGTCGGCGTGCGCCGCGCCTTCAAGGCCGGCACCTGGGGGTGCGTAGCCGCCATCATCGTCATGCTTGCTCTCGGCCTTCCGCTCGTCATGGCGACCGTGGGCCTCTAACAACGACTTTTTCTCCAAGGAGCCAATATGGTCATCGACTTCAGAGTACGGGCGCCCTTTGCCGCCTACAAGGACAGTTTCTTCACGCCTGCCGCGCTGGAACATCTGAACAGCGAGAGCATGCTTCGCGTGGACTCGCCCATCTCCCCTTCCGCAACGCAGTTCTCCATGCCCCTGCTTCTTCAGGAAGCTGATGAGGCGGGCATCGACAAACTGGTGGTTCCCGTGCGCAAGGCCACCGGGGGCCGCAACGAGGATCTGGAACAGCTCATCGCCCTCTACCCCGACAGACTCATCGGTCTTGCGGGCATCGATGTTCAGGTCATAAGCGCGGCCATCAAGGAAACCGAACGATTCGTGGTGAACGGCACCTGCACCGGCATCGTCATGGAACCGGGTCAGGATTCAACGCCCTGGCTGGTCAACTCCGCCTGGGCCTTCCCCCTGTACGATTACTGCCAGGAAAAACACATTCCTCTGGTCTTCACCTTCGGCGGCATCATGACCCGCTCGCTGCGCTACTACGCCCCGGAACTCATCGACGACGTGGCCGCCGCCTTCCCCCGTCTGAACATCGCCCTCATGCACGGCGGCTGGCCCTATGTTTCGGAAGTGTGCCAGATCGCCCTGAACCGCCGCAACGTGTACCTCGCCCCGGACTTCTACATGCTCCGCTCCCCCGGCATGGCCGACTATGCCATGGCCGCCAACTATCTTCTCCGGGAGAGGGTCATCTTCTCCTCCGCCTATCCCATCATGCCGCTCATGGGCGCCAAGAAGGGATACGAAGCTCAGCTCAGAGAGGAAGTCCGTCCCCTCGTCTTCGGTGAAAACGCCGCCCGCTTCCTGGGGCTTTCTGCATAATCCGAAAGTCCGTGCAGCGGTCTGCTGCACGGACTCCCCCGCAGTCTCCGTAAAGGGCGACACCGGCCGCGCAAGTCCCCTCCGCCGGTATTTCTCCCCTCAAAACACTTCCGTTTTTCCGAGGTGCTATGAACACTCAAGTCTTTACCTGGATGAAATGGCTCGTCACCATTCTGCTGCCCCTGGGTATCCAGCTCATTCCGACCAGCGACGCCTTTCCCGCTCCCATGCGGGAGTTTCTGGTCTCCACCATCTTCGTCATTCTGCTGGCGGCCTTCGAGCTTCTGCCCAACATGCTCGTGGGTCTGCTTCTGCCCGTGGCCTACGTCATAACGGGCACGGTGCCCACATCCACGGCTCTGGGCATCTGGTCCGGCAACTTCATGATGTTCATGATCGTGGGCGGCATGATCTTCGCCAACGCGCTGGATGAAAGCGGCCTGCTGAACCGTATCGTGCTCTGGGCCGGAACCCGCTGCAAGGGCAGTCTGCTCAAGCTTCTCATGGCCCTGATGGTCGCAGGCCTCGTGGTCATGCTCGTGTCGTTCACCAACGGCTGGATGGTCACCATCGTGCTCTGCTACGGCGTGGTCAAAGCGCTCAAGCTGGAACATACCAGCGAAGGCATTCTCATCATGATCGTGGCGCAGATCGTTTCTACCGCCGCACTGAACTTCATCTACAGCCCCGTGACCGTCGGTCTGTGGGGCGGCGGCGTGCAGATGGTGGTCAAGGACTTTCAGATGACCTGGTGGACGCTCACCGTCTACAATCTGCCGCTCATCGTCATTCAGTTCATCATCGTCTACATATTCTACAAGCTTTACAAGCCCTCCCCCTTCCTCAAGGGCGGCGCGCAGTACTTTGAAACCGAATATGCCAAGCTCGGCAGGCTGACTGTCAAGGAAAAGAAGGCCATAGTCCTTACCATTCTCCTGTTCGCCTACATCATCACCCAGCCGCTGCACAAGTTCGACATGAACTACGGCTTCATCATCATCCCCATGCTGTTCTTCCTGCCCGGCATAGAGGTGGCGACCAGAAAGAAATCCCTCGATACGGTCAACTTCGGCTTCATCGTGTTCATCGCCTCCTGCATGAGCATCGGCGGCGTGGGCGCGGCCGTGGGCATCGGCCCGGCCATCAGTACCTACATCACCCCCATGCTCACCGGCTGCCCCATTCCCGTATTCCTGTTCCTGTGCATCATCTTCGGCATCATCATGAACGTTCTCATGACGCCGTCCGCCATGCAGGGCATGTTCCCCGGCCCTCTGGCCGCTCTGGGAACGGGTCTGGGCATTTCCTATCCTCTGCTTCCCTTCATGTGCATGTTCTTTGCCAACGACATGGTCTTCTTCCCCTATGAGAATGCCTACCTGCTCGTGCTGTTCGGCTTCGGGGTCATGTCCATGAAGGACTTTATGAAGTACAACATCATCAAGATGGTCATCACCCTGATCCTGTTCTGGGTCATCGTGCTGCCCTTCTGGTACGCCGTAGGCCTGATATGATCTCCTGCACGGCGTCCGCATGTTCTCCCCTGCCCCGTGCGGACGCCTTTTTCCCTTCCTTCTCATCTTTCTCATCAACCAAGGAGTCCTGGATGAAAATCATCGACGTTCGTCTGCGTCCTCCGTTTCAGCCCTATCTCGGCAAAGGCAACATGTTCGACATGGAAGCCGACAATCCCTTTGCCCTGAAGCACTTCTACAAAAACTTCGGCATGAACCTCTCCGATTCCATGCGCGAAGCCTCCATGACGAAACTGTTTGAAGAAATGGACCGCGCCGGAGACATGACGGGTGTGGTCTCCATCCGCAAGAATGCCAGAGGCTACGAAAACGAGGCGCTGGTGGAGCTTCTGGCGCAGTACCCCGACCGTTTTCTCGGCGCCTGCGGCATCCATCCCGACAGCAGCCCGGAAACCATCGCCACGCTTCAGCACTACGTCATCGACGGCCCCTGCATCACGGCCTTCATGGAGCCGGGCTTCCACGGCGTCATGATCGACGACGAAACGCTCTTCCCCACCTACGCCTTCTGCGAAGAGCATCACATTCCGCTGCTGATTTCCTTCGGCGGCTTCCACGGCCCCACGGATGAATTCTGCAGGCCCCTGCACGCGGGCAACGTGGCCGCCGCTTTCCCCAATCTGAAGATCGCGCTCTGCCACGCCGGATGGCCCTGGGTGGAACATGCCGTATGGCTGGCCTTCCGCTATCCCAACGTCTATCTGTCCCCCGACATCTATGCCCTTCATGCGGCCGGAGCGCAGTCCTACATCGAAGCCGCCAACTACATGCTTCGCGACAAGATTCTCTACGGCTCCGCCTATCCCTGCGTGGACGTGGAAAGCTCCGTGGCCATGTATCTTGAAAAGCTGCGTCCGGAAGTCGTGGAAAACATCATGTACAAGAATGCCGAAACCTTCTTCGGACTGAACTGATCTTCCGGGACCTGCAGGCGGGACTTTTCCCTGCCTCGCCGAATCCCGGCAAGGAACTTTTCCTGCTCCATACAAGGAGGGCTCTGCATGCAGAGCCCTCCTTTTCTTTTTCCTGTCACTCCAAAATAGCCTAAACTGTCCGGACGATTTCTGAAAGAAACGTATTTCCTCCATGCGCTTAGGCCGTCAAAAAATACCCCGTCCCACAGCAACGGCCGTTCATTCATACCTGCCCGGCATCCGTTCCACTCTGACACAGTATTTGCCAGCATAGCCCCCGTCGGACCCGAACATGGCGAAACTTGCCATGTCATAGGCATAGCAGTCTCCACAGACGCGCAGACCTTCCCCGCGTACAAAGGACGATAACCGGTCCAGACACCTTCTGTGGCTTTCCTCCGTCCCCTTATGGAACGCAACGGCATAAAGTCCCGCTTTTCTCACATGCACGGCATGGACGGGACTGCTTTCCCCTGCCTTCTTGAAATAGTACAGTTCCCGGTATTCGCCGCCGTTCATGATTCTCCCGTCCAGAATGCTGCCGAACGGTCGCCGCGACACCTCGCCCTCGCCGTAATAAAAATCAATATAGGAAGAGAAGTCGGCAGAGCAGCCGTCGATGGAATCGGCTCCGTCCTCTGCCGGAGCGATGACTTCAAGCCTCTCCTCTTCCAGCTCCTCCAGCGTGCACTCATCATATCTGCAGGACAACGCCTCACGAAGATTGGCGCTCATGTCGTACAGCATGACTTCACGCCGGGCCAGTCTGGCCTGTTCCTGCTGAAGAAGAATGCGCTTCTCCTCCAGAATCTCCAGAAGATGCTCCCCGTTCTGCCTTCTCCGGTACTGCCCGATTTCCTTCAACGACGAGCCGGTATCCTTGAGGACGCTGATCGTATCGAAATCGAAGAACTGCTTGACGTCGTAGTAGCGATAGCCGCCGGAAGAAACATGGTGCGGCTTGAGCAGATCCGCCTGATCATAGTGAAAAAGCGTGGCTTTGGTGGTTCTGCACAGGGCCGCAAATTCACCGCTGCTCAAAAAGGCTTTTCTTTTCATGCAAAGTTCCTTGACTATAAGGTAACATGATACCTTATCATGGCAGAATTCATAACGATCCGCAAACAGGGCAGCGCTGCCCCCGGAAAACATCGTCCGAGGAGAACCATGTCCATTCATCTTTCCGATCACTTCAGCTACCGCAGGATGCTTCGTTTTTCCCTGCCGTCGGTATGCATGATCGTCTTCACCTCCATCTACGGCGTCGTGGACGGCTTTTTTATTGCGAACTTCGTAGGGAAAACCGCCTTTGCCGCCGTCAACTTCATTCTTCCCTTCATCCTCATTCTCGGTGCCGTCGGTTTCATGTTCGGCACCGGCGGAAGCGCCGTAGTTGCGCACGTCATGGGCAAGGGAGACATGAAGAGGGCAAAACGACTCTTTTCCCTCTTCATCCTCTCAGCTCTTGTCGTTTCTCTTGTCTTCGCCGTTTCCGGCCTCGTCTTCATGGAAGATATCGCCTCTCTTCTGGGGGCGGAAGGCGACATGCTTTCCTACTCCACAAGGTACGGACATATCGTGGTCTGCGCGGTTCCGGCGCTCGTTCTGCAGACGGCCTTCCAGAGCTTTTTCGTCACGGCGGAGAAGCCGAAGCTGGGACTTCTCGTCACCATTACCGCCGGAATCACCAACGCTCTGCTGGATGCGCTTCTCGTATGGCTCATTCCGCTCGGCGTGGAAGGCGCGGCACTGGCAACGGCCGTCAGCGCCGTTGCGGGCGGCGGCATTCCTCTCATCTACTTCTTCCGCCCCAACAGCAGTGCACTGCAGCTGATACGCCCCGTCTTCGACATGAAAGCCGTATGGAAGGCCTGCACGAACGGCTCTTCGGAGTTCATGACCAACGTGGCCACCTCCGTGGCCGGCATGGTCTACAACCTTCAGCTGCTCCGATATGCCGGAGAAAACGGCGTGGCCGCCTACGGAACCATGCTCTATGTCGCCTGGATCTTCGCTTCCGTCTTCATGGGCTACGGCATAGGTGTGGCCCCGATCATCGCCTACCACGACGGCGCAAAGAACCTTCCGGAAGTAAGGAACGTTCTGCGCAAAAGTCTGATCATCATCGGGGCGACCTCCGCAGGTATGGTGGTCATCTCTCAGCTGTTTGCCGTACCTCTGTGCAGAATTTTTCTGGGGCACGAATCCGACGTGCTTCAGATGGCCGCAAACGGATTCAGGCTCTATTCCTTCTGCTTTCTTTTCATGGGCATCGCCATTTTCGGCTCGGCCTTCTTCACGGCCCTCAACAACGGTCTCGTGTCGGCGCTCATTGCCGTCCTGAGAACGCTGTTCTTTGAAATCATCACGGTGCTGCTCCTGCCGCTGCTTCTGGGGCTTACGGGCATATGGCTCTCGCCCGTCCTCGCCGAGCTCATGGCGGCGCTTCTGACCGCTCTATTTCTGGTTCTCTGCCGCAAGACAAGACCCGACAGCAGCGCAAAAACGGCAATGCTCCACGCAAACCGCAGCGCCTGACCAGAGCTCCCTCACCATCCTTTCCGCAAGAAAGCGAGATACGACGGCAGGCGGAACAAAACGAAAGGCGGAGCCTCAGGGACACTTTTCCCTCCGTCTCCGCCGCATGAACATATGGGGAACACCGGGTGTGGCCGCCTTTCCGGCATATGACGAAAACACGGCAACAGTCATGAAAAAGGGCTTCGACGCTTCCCGAAGGAAACGCCGAAGCCCCAGGAGCCTCACAACAAGCGCGTTCTACAGAAGATGCGCACGAAGATCGGCGCCATCCCGCGGAGAAAGCATGGCGGGAGCAATGTCGAACACGGTTCTTGCGCCGCTTTCGCCCTTGCGGGCCAGGCGATAGGCCGCGCGTGCATAGGCAGCCAGCACGCTGGAGGTGAACTCGGGGTTGGAACCGAGCTTCAGGGAATATTCAATGACGTGCTTGGTCTCACCGTTGACGCCGGTGCTGCCGGTACGGATGACGAAGCCGCCGTGAGGAATGCCCTTGTGATCACGGTCAAGTTCTTCCTGCGTAATGAAGGTGACCGTGGTGTCGTAGTCGGCAAAATAGTTGGGCATGGTCTTGATTTCATGCTCGATGGCCGCCTTGTCGGCGCCTTCCTCGGCCACGACGAAACATTCACGGGTATGCTTCTGGCGCGTGGTCAGTTCGGGATTGCTGCCGCTGCGCACGGCATCCATGGCCGCAGGAACAGGCACGGTATACTGGCGGGCGTCAAGAACGCCCTTCACGCGGCGGATGGCATCGGAATGTCCCTGGCTCACGCCGCGGCCCCAGAAGGTATAGTCATGGCCGTCGGGCAGAATGCAGTTGGCATACAGACGATTCAGAGAGAACATTCCGGGGTCCCAGCCCACGGAAATGATGCCCACGGTACCGGCCTTGCGGGCGGCGGCATCCACGCGGTCGAAATGCGCGGGAATGTTGGCATGCGTGTCGAAGCTGTCCACCACATTGAACATGGCGGCCAGAGCCGGAGTCTGCTCGGGAAGATCGGTCGCACTGCCGCCGCAGAGAATCATGACGTCGATGCGGTCCTTCCACTCGGCCACGTCGGCCAGACGGCAGACAGGAACGCCTTCGGTAAGAATGCTGACGGAGGAAGGATCACGACGGGAAAATACCGCCACCAGCTCCTGATCGGGATTGGCGGCAACGGCCAGTTCAACGCCACGGCCGAGATTGCCGTAGCCTACAATGCCGATTCTGATCTTGGACATGAATGTAAACTCCATCATGAAGGTTTTGCTGATTTTTCTGAAAGATAAGAAATTACCCCGGAAAGTCAAGAAAAAATGACATTTTTGAAAAAGACGGCTTCATCGAGAACTTTTTCTGGATTTATTATAACATAATTGTAAAAGATATACATTTCTTCCGGCCTTTGCCATACTTTTCTCTGCATACGTTTTCCCCACTTCCGGGCAAAGCAGGTACCGGAAAAATCCGGCCGTTCCCCGATCCTCCGACCGAGACATAGCGCGCCTTGCCCCGTCTTTTCCCCCGGAAGGAAGTCTGCTAGACTGAAGCTTCACGCTCTGTCCTGCGGGCAGATCAAACTCCCGGAGCCTTCATGCTTCATACCAAGCGTTACAACTCTCCCGTCGGGACGCTTCATCTTCTTGCCGACGAAGCGCACCTCCGCGGCCTCTGGATCGAAGGGCAGAAGTATTTTCCCGAAGACCTGCAGACCATCCCCGCCGCAGACGGCACTCATCCCGTGCTCTCGCAGACCTGTGCCTGGCTCGATCGCTATTTCTCAGGAAAACGACCCTCGCCCGAAGAACTTCCTCTTGAGCCGGAAGGCAGTCCGTTCCGCCGGATCATCTGGAAGGAACTGTGTCTTATCCCGAGCGGCAGCGTGGTAACCTACAGAGACCTTGCCGGGCGCGCCGCCCGTATTCTGAACCGGAAAAGCATGTCGGCCCAGGCCGTGGGCGGAGCCGTAGGGCACAACCCCATTTCCATCATCATTCCCTGTCACCGCGTCGTGGGAGCAGACGGAAGTCTGACGGGATACGCCGGCGGCCTCGACAGAAAAGAAGCGCTGCTGCAGCTTGAAGGCGTGGACATACGCCGCTTTCACAGGCCGGGGGAGCCGCTGTGCAGAAAGGATCCTAAACCTCCGATGCCGGTATAAAACAGCGGCAGCCCGCTGGGGCAACGCTTTCCGGCCGGCATGGAGCTGTACGAACAAAAATGCCCATCGAGCGGATCAGGCAAAACAAGGAGCGGATCCGACCTGTTTTCTTTCAGAAATACCGGATATTCTGAGCAGGAATCCCAGCCACTCCTCAACATGCCGATGAGACCGCAGCGTGGGGCATTCCGTACGGACGTATTCTCCTGCCCGGAGGATGTATGATAACAGAGCAGACTCAGGAACTCAGTGAAAAGCTCAGGCAGAAAATTCTGACGCAACTCCCCTCTCAAGCGCGACTGGAAACCGCCGTTCCCGGTCTGACTCTCTCCCGCTACGATGAACCGACCTCTGCCATCCGCTGCTTTTATCAGCCCATGATAGCCATTGTCGTACAGGGCTTCAAACATTCCATGGTCGGAGACTACGAAGCCAGCTACGGTGCCCGCCAGTGCATCATCGTGGGCGTAGACATGCCCGGTGTGTTCCACATTACCGACGCATCGCCCCAGAATCCTTTTCTGTCGCTTTCGGTAAAGCTCGACCGTCAGATTCTTTCCCGCCTGATCGGCGAGATGCCCTCCATTCTGACGGAAGGCGATGCCGCCTGCACCCCCGTAGCCATAGCCGAAACGAACAGGGATATTCTGGACGCCTTTCTGCGGCTCGTCGCCCTTCTTGACGCCCCGGAAAGAATTCCCGTACTTGCGCCCCTGATTCTTCAGGAAATCCATTTCTACCTGCTCAGCAGCCGTCAGGGAAGCTGCCTTCGTCTCTTCAATACCGGCGGAACCCAGGCAAACAGGATATCCAGAGCCATATCCTGGCTGCGGGAACACTACGCCGAACCATTTCATGCCGAGGAACTTGCCCGTCAGGTACACATGGCGCCTTCCACCTTCAACCGTCATTTCAGGCAGGTCACCAGCCTCAGCCCTCTGCAGTTTCAGAAAAGGCTGCGGCTTTATGAAGCGGAACGACTCATGCTGGTCGAAGGTCAGGACGCCGGAACGGCGGCTCTCATGGTCGGCTATGAAAGCGGATCCCAGTTCAACAGGGAATACAAGCGACAGTTCGGAGCGCCGCCGCGCAGAGACGTCACGAAAAAGCGCTCTTAACGCGGCCGGGCGCCGGACACCGGGCGGGAGTTTTCCGGAAACTTCCGCCTTTTTTCACGCCGCTCCGAAAAGAGCGAATCAGGCAAAAATCCGCTCCGATCGGAAATAGTCTCCCCGACGGGAACACTTTAAAGTGACCTTGTCAGGCTACCGGAAGCATCGACAAAACGGAAAACGTTTTCACGCAGATGCCGCTCTGAAGAGAGGGAACTTCTGCGTCCGTTCGACAGGAGACATCATGCATCATCTTTCGCGCAGAACATTCTTGAAAGTGGCCGCGCCCCTTCTTCTCAGTTCCTTTGTCGCATTCCCTGCCCGGGCCGGTCAGGATAGGAAAAGCAGTATTCTCATCGTCTACTTTTCCATGCCGGAAACAAACAGTCCCGGTTCCATGACGAGAGAAGAGGACAACAGCGTCGTTGTCATCAACGGCCGGGTACTCGGCAACACGCAGTATGTGGCCATGCTCATTCAGAAGATGACCGGCGGCGATATGTTCCGCATCACGCCGACCAGCCCCTATCCCACCGACCACGCCACGCTGGTCGACATGGCCCGGGAGGAACAGCGCCGAAACGCCCGCCCCGAAATAGCCGGTCGCATGGAGCATCCTGACAACTACGACACGGTCTTTCTCGGATACCCCAACTGGTGGGCGGACATGCCCATGATTCTCTATACATTTCTGGAGAGCTATGATCTCTCCGGGAAAACCGTCATTCCGTTCAACACGCACGGCGGCAGCGGCTTCTCCCGTACCATTGAGACCATAGCCGCACTGCAGCCCGGAGCTCGTGTTCTGAGAACCGGCTTCAGCGTCTCCAGAAACAGTGTCGACAAGAGCGCTCCCGATGTGGAACGCTGGCTGACGGAAATCGGATACGGGAGACAACGGTGAAAACAGGTCTCTGCCTGCTGCTCACAGGGCTGATGCTCATCATCCCTGCGTCACTCACTGCCGCCGAGCATATCCGCTCCGCCACCGCCAGGCATTCTTCGCTCCGCCCCTCGGACACGCTCCGCGACATGATCGACCATCCGGCCTTTGCCGGCTTCGGGGAGCATCTGCTGCCCCGCCCGCAGGATGCCCGGAAGAACCTGCAACTGAGCGAGATTAGTCGCATCATACCCTGGCACAGCCATGTCAGAACGGACGTGATGCTGGAAGCCGTCAACCGCATGATCGACGACGCATCAGCAGGGCGAACCGTCTTCTACAGCTTTTACAAAGACGGGCAAAGGCGGGCCCTCACCGGTCTTTTCTATTTCCGCGGAGCTCCGGAAGCCCCGTTCGCCCTCATCTGCCCCGGAGGAGGCTTTGCCTACGTGGGAAGTCTGCATGAAGGCTTTCCGCTGGCGGAATATCTGAGCAGAAAGGGATACAATGCCTTTGTCCTTCAGTACCGGACGGGGGGAGAACAGGTAGCGTGCGAGGATCTGGCCGCAGCACTGAACTGGATATTCGATCATGCCCGCAGCTTGTCCGTTTCCACACGGAACTACTCGCTATGGGGCGGTTCGGCCGGAGCGAGAATGGTTGCCGATCTGGGCAGTCTGGGAAGCGCCGCCTTCGACAGCCGCGCCGTTCCCCCTCCTGCGGCTGTGGTCACGGCCTATACCGGACACCGCCACTGCACAAGGCATGATCCTCCCACCTTCGCCGTGGTCAGCGAAGACGACCCCATCGTTCGTGCCGACGTCATGCGGCAGAGAGTGGAAACACTGAAAGGCATGGGCATTTCGGCAGAACTCAGAGCGTATCGCCGGGCCGGACACGGCTTCGGCACCGGCCGGGGAACGGACGCAGAACACTGGATGGACGAGGCCGTTCTCTTCTGGGAACGGCACATGGCTTTCTCCCGCCCGGAATAAAATTAAACATCATATAAGGAGAACCCTCATGAAGGTAATGCTTATCAACGGAAGTCCGCATGAACACGGCTGCACCTATACGGCGCTTTCCGAAATCAAGGTCACTCTGGAACAGGAAGGCGTGGACGCAGACTTTTTCTGGACGGGGCTCAAACCTCTTGCCGGATGCATGGCCTGTAAAAAATGCGTCACACTGGGCAGATGCGTATTCAACGACAAAGTCAACGAGTTTCTCGATCTGGCGGAAAACTTCGACGGCTACATTTTCGGCTCTCCGGTTCACTGGGCCGCTGCAGGAGGAGCCATCACCTCCTTCATGGACAGAGCCTTCTATGCGGCCATGAACGGCGGCAGGGACATCTTCTATCTGAAACCTGCCGCAGCCGTGGTCTCGGCACGGCGTGCGGGCACAACGGCGACTTTTGATCAGCTCAACAAGTACTTCGCACTGATGCAGATGCCCATCGTATCCTCTCAATACTGGAATATGGTCCACGGCGCAAAACCAGAAGACGTACGCCAGGATGCCGAAGGTCTGCAGACCATGCGGACGCTGGCGAGAAACATGGCCTACATGCTCAAGTGCCGGGAAGCGGGCCGCCGTGCAGGCATAGAGCTTCCGAAGAGAGAACCCGCCATCTTTACCAACTTCATCAGAAGCTGACATGGGATCGAACGTTTTCTGCAGCGCATCCACGCTTCTAAAAACGTTCCGTAATGGTAAGCAAAAGCGGCGGACACCCGGAGTGTCCGCCGCTTTTGCTATTGTTTCAGGAAGCCCCGCGAAAGGGCCGCTTCCTTATTTCTTGTCCAGCGACACGGTGATGAAGAACGTTTCACCGCGACGGTTGATCTGCAGCATGAGGGCGCCGCGTTCCTTGCCTTCCTTGCGGATGATGGAAAGAAGCTCGTCAGCGTTGGTCACGGGCTTGAGGTTGGCGGACATGATCACGTCGCCGGTACGCACGCCGGCTTCGGCGGCAGGACCGTTACCGTTCACACCCACCACGAGCAGGCCCTTCACGTCGCCGGAAAGCTGCAGCGCGCGGGCATCCTCAGGAGCCAGAGGCTTGACGCTCACGCCGAGTTCGCCGCCTTCGCTCTGCTGCCCGTTGCCCTGCATGGCCGTGCTGTGAGACGCGCGTTCGCCGAGCTTCACGGAACGGGTCACTTCCTTGCCGTCGCGGATGACCACCACGTCGACCTTGGTGTCGGGCTTGAGGGAAGCCACGCTGCGGGTCACGGCAGAGGCGCTGTCGATGGGAGTATCGCCGACGCGGACAATGACGTCGCCAGCACGCAGACCGGCCTTGTCGGCAGGCTCGTCGTCCATGACGGAGCCGATGAGCGCACCCTTGGCATCCTTGAGGCCGAGAGCCTTGGCCATGTTTTCATCCACGTCCTGAATGGTCACACCGAGCCAGCCGCGGCTGACCTTCTTGCCTTCGCGCAGATCGTTGATGACTCTGGAAGCAAGGTTGCTCGGAATGGCGAAGCCTATGCCCTGACCGTTGGCGGAAATGGCCGTGTTGATGCCTATGACCTCGCCGTTCATGTTGATGAGGGGACCGCCGCTGTTGCCGGGGTTGATGGAGGCATCGGTCTGAAGGAAGTTATCGAAGGGACCGGCATGAATGTCGCGGCCCTTGGCGCTCAGAATGCCCGCCGTCACGGTGTTGCTCAGGCCGAAGGGGTTGCCGATGGCCACCACCCAGTCGCCGACTTCCATGGCATCGGAATCACCGAAGCTGAGCACGGGCAGCGGCGTGGGGCTTTCCACCTTGAGCAAGGCCAGGTCGGTTTCCTCGTCCGTGCCCACGATGGTGGCGGCAAGACCGGCGGACTTGTCGTCGTTGAGCTTCACGGTCACCTTGTCGGCGCCTTCCACCACATGATTGTTGGTGACGATGTAGCCGTCGGCGGAAATGATGAAGCCCGAACCGAGAGCGCTGCTCTTCTGCTTGGGAACAGGCTGACCGGGACGCACGCCGAAGGGACCGCCGAACTGTTCAAAGAAGCGATCCATGCCCGGGAAGTTGAACATATCCATGACGGGGCTGTTCACTTCGCGTTCCGTGCTGATGTTGACCACGGCAGGACCGGCCTTCTTGGCCAGCGGCACGAAGTTGGGCAGCATGGGGGCTGCCGACGCCGAAGATACCAGAAATACGAAACCAGTTACGGCAAGCGCCGTTTTTTTAAGGATGCCGTTCATAAGAACTCCTTGTACATTCGTCTTTAGAGCGTTGGTTGCTGAAATGAAACTTCTGTGCAGAGCCTGCCCTTGTCCGGCAGACCCGCCATAGAGGTCGTGCCTCTTCCGGCAGAACATGCTGCCTTACGTGAAGCACTCGATCGGAACCCCTTCGACAGAAATCTACTCCGCATCAAACGATCCCGCCATTGTAAATGGCACAACATATATTACTGCGCGGCTCCGTCCGTTCCTCCGCCGCAGGAGGAACAGTTGCCGTGGCAGGGGCTGTTGCGGTTGAGTCTCTTGTCATTCATCCATGCCGGTCTCGGTCCGATCTTGAAAGGAAATGCTCCTGTCTTGAGGGGACTGGGGGCGGAAACAAGGCGGGCCGTATTCGTCGACCCGCACTTGGGGCAGCTGATCACATCGTCGTCTTCAAAAGCCAGCTCCTCAAAGGTGTGCCGGCAGTCCTTGCACTCAAAATCATACAGCGGCATGGTAAAAACTCCTCGCGAGAATGATGGAAGGTTATGCGTTGTTTCGCCTTCCCGTGCTGCTAGATAAGCACCCTACACCAGCTGGCAAGGTTAAGGCAAAAGGCCGACGGCGCGCCTTTCAGCGCTCCGGAAACATTCAGTAATGATTTTTCTATAATAAAAACAAAAAGTTATATTTTTTCTTATCAAAAATCCCGGCACAATTTTCCCGTTCAGGGTAATTCTTGCATAGTGTTACACTTCAGAGCCGTATCCGTCTTTTCACCGACTCAGGCACGGCTTCAGGCTGATTCCCGGCACGGCATTCACACGTTATGTCGCAAGAAAACAGCCCCTCAAAAAAACGGAAAAAATCGCGGCGTCCTAGCGGCCCGGAGCACGGAAAAACCAAAGGCCTTCCCCGGAAAGCTCCGCCTTGACGCCTCCGCCGAAGGAAAAACGACGGGGAAAATGTCTGCGCCGCCACACCTCTTCCACAGACTCCAGCGTGTCCGCACGAACTTCGCCTCCCAGTCGTCGAAGCGCGTCCGCCATAAGGCGCATTCTGCCGGACGCCCCCAGAGCGTGAAGATCCTCATCCGCCAGGAAAAGACCGCCGCTTCTCTCATGGAGAAGATGTCCCGCCCTTTCGTTCCAGTCGCGCTCATCCCTGCGGGCACAGCGCCAGAGGCGGCGTATGCTTTCATAAAAGGACGGATTCTCCGCCAGAAACAGCGGCATGACGTCATGACGCATCCGATTTCTTTTCCACATGCGGCTTTCGTTGGAAGCATCTTCCTGCCACGAAAGGCCGAGGCGCAGCAGCATGGCCTCCAGGGTCTTTTTCTCCTGCATGAGCAGCGGCCGCAGAACATGCCTTCCCGGCTCGTCGACCACGGCCCGCATGCCCCCAAGCCCCGGCCATCCCGCACCGCGGGAAAGGCGCATGAGCACATCTTCCGCCAGGTCCCCGACATGATGCGCCGTCAGCACCCATCGCGCTCCCTGCGTGATACGGCACTCCTCCAGAAAGGCGTATCTGGCCCTGCGACCGGCTTCCTCTACGCCACAGCGCCAGGCAACAGCCAGATCCCCCACGTTTTCGCGCTTCGTAAAAAAAGAGACTCCGAAGCGGCGGCAGAGTTCTCCGGCCTTTTCCGCCTCAAGGGCACTTTCCACACGCAGACCGTGGTCCAGATGAGCCGCAGCAAGAGAAAGCTGAAGGCTGTCGCGAAGCGCGCAGAACATCGTCAGCAGCGCCGTGGAATCCGCGCCGCCGGAAAGGGCGATCACAAGACGCGCCCCCCGGAGCTCCACGCCGAGGTCATGCCGTACGAAACGCGCCACGGCAAGCACCGTGCGCGCATCAGCGGCGGAAAGATCCTTCAGGGAAAAAACGGACTGCGACATGCCTCTCCTCCACAGCCCGCCACAAGGGCGGCCAAGCATCGAAGCTCCTTCTTATTCATCGGCCGTGCGTCTTGTCAAATCAGCGCGCAGCCATGAAAAAAAGGGCCTTGCGGCCCTTTTCGTCAGCATGCGGCCTCCTTCCTGCAAGGAAGAGGGAGGCCGGAATATCAAAGATCGTGATGCATCATGCGGAATGTGGCCATTTCCTCATATTTTGTTCCCGGACGGCCGTAGTTGCAGTACGGATAAATGGATATGCCACCGCGGGGCGTGAATATGCCCGTCACTTCAATATAACGGGGATCCATGAGCCTGATGAGATCCTTCATGATGACGTTCACGCAGTCCTCATGGAAATCGCCGTGATTGCGAAAGCTGAACAGGTACAGCTTGAGACTCTTGCTTTCCACCATTTTTACGTCGGGAATGTACTCAATGCGGATTTCCGCAAAGTCCGGCTGACCGGTGATGGGGCAGAGGCTGGTGAATTCCGGGCAGTTGAAACGTACCCAGTAGTCGTGCTCGGCGTGCCTGTTCTCAAAGGTTTCCAGAACTTCCGGAGCATAGTCCTGACGGTAGCTTGTGGCCGCGCCCAGAAGCGTCAGATTGTCGTCCTTTCTATCATGCATCGCTCATGCTCCTTCGTGAACGCGGCAGGCTTCCGCCTCCGCCAGTCTTTTCCTCTCAAGATAACGTTCCAGTCCCTGACGGCGCAGACGACAGGAAGGACACTCGCCGCATCCGTCTCCCACAACACCGTTGTAGCAGGTCACCGTACGGGTACGCACCAGATCGAAGATTCCCAGCCTATCGGCCAGTTCCCAGGTCTGAGCCTTGTCGAGCCACATAAGCGGCGTATGCAGCACGAACTGCTCGTCCATGGCCAGATTGAGCGTCACGTTCATGGAACGGATGAAGGTATCGCGACAGTCGGGATAGCCGGAAAAATCCGTCTGCGAAACGCCCGTAACGATATCCCGCATGCCGTGCTCCCGCGCCCATACGGCCGCCACGCCGAGAAAGAACATGTTGCGACCCGGCACAAAGGTGTTCGGCCAGCCCTCTTCGGGCTTTTCGCTGTCCATGGTCATGCCGGTATCCGTCAGAGAGCTTCGGCCGATGCGAGAAATGAAGCTCACATCCTGCACGTCCAGCGGAATGCGGGCTTCCTCGGCAATGGATCGGGCCATGTCCAGCTCGATACTGTGCCGCTGTCCGTAGAAAAAGCTCAGTGCGCGCACGTTCTCAAATCGCTCGCGCGCCCAGAACAGGCAGGTGGTGGAATCCTGTCCGCCGCTGAAAACGACAAGCGCTCCGGACATCAGGCCACCTCCCTGATCTTCAGAATGTTGTAGGAAATGCCTTCGTCGTAGACGTCGGTCTCCTCCACGCGTTTGACATGGTTCACCACGCGGATGGTCAGAGGAAGCACCAGAATCTCATACAGCGTCTTGAGCGCCGTCTGGGCCAGCATCATGGGAATCATGGCGGAGAAGGGAATCATGCCCGCAAAGGCGCAGGGGAAGAAAATGAGCGAATCCACCCCCTCGCCCACCAGCGTGGACAAGACGGCACGCGCAGAAAAGTGCTTTCCCCGGGAGGCCACCTTCATGCGGCTCATGACATAGGCGTTGAGGAAGGAGCCGGCCAGAAAAGCCAGGAAACTCGCAGCGGCAATGCGCGGCGCAAGGCCGAACATATAGTTGAAATGCGCTTCGCCGTCCCAGAACGGGGCGGAAGGAAGAAACACCGCCAGCTGCCCCAGCGCCGCCACAAGGAAGTTCATGGCAAAGCCCGTCCAGATGATGAAGCGGGCCCGCCGGAAGCCCCAGACCTCGGCGATGCAGTCATTGATGATGTAGGATACGGGGAAAATGATGACTGCCGCCGGAAGAGAGAGCGATCCCAGCATGAAAATCTTGGCGGCCAGAAGATTGGAGATGATGAGACAGGTACAGAACAGAATACCGAGCAACATGAACGTTGCCGAAAAGGAATACTTTTTCATAGCTTGTTTTTTACGTGGTTTTCAAGCACACGGCGCTTGTTTTTAACGTGGTTCTCAAGCACACGGCTCAGGGTGAACATTCGGGGCCCGGGACAAAAAACGACAGATTCCTCCTTGGCTGAAATAAAAGAACGCAGCCGGAATATGCCCCAAAGACTCCGGCAAGGCAAATGCTTTTCCCAGGGAAAATTCCCTCGCCATGAAGACGGTCAAAAGGCACTTTCTACAAAACAGTCACATTCCAGCCCCGCCCTTATGCCCCGCCTTCGGCTTGACAGCGCTATTCTTTCATGGAAAAGATGTCTGGCGTGACGTCTTTTTTTCGATTTTGTCAAAGACGGAACACCGGTGAACCGGACGCGGTGCAGTCCTGTCTGCGGCCGGACGCCTTTCAGCCACTCATCCCGCCGTTCTTCCGCGACGGACCAGTTTCCCGGAGGAGTCTTCATGAAGTCCCGCATCAGCCTGCCCGTGCAGATGGCCATAGGCATGGTCCTCGGCGTCGCCGCCGGTCTCGCAGCACCCCTCGTGGGCTTTGACACCGCATGGTTCAAGCCCATCGGCCAGCTTTTCATCAACCTCATCCGCATGGTCGTCGTGCCGCTGGTTCTGACCACCATCGTCGCCGGGGCCGCCAGCGTGGGCGATCTCAGCAAACTCGGCCGCCTCGCCTCCAAAACGCTGATCTACTATTTCTGCACCACTGCCGTGGCGGTGTTCATCGGCCTTCTGTTCGCCAACATCTTCAATCCCGGTGAAGGACTCAACCTCTCCACCGAAGGCCTCAAGGCGCAGGCCGTACAGGCTCCCAGAATGATGGACGTCTTCCTCGACATCGTTCCGCTCAATCCCATCGACTCCATGAGCAAGGGCAACATGCTCCAGGTCATCTTCTTCGCCATGATCTTCGGCTTCGGCCTGAGCGCCGTGGGCGAACGCGGAAAGACCGTGCTCTCCTTCTTTGAAGGCTGCGCCGAAGTCATGATCAAGGTGACCAACATGGTCATGGTCTACGCTCCCTTCGGTGTCTTCGGCCTCATTGCCTTCACCGTGGCCAGCCACGGCGCCGCCGTCCTGCTGCCTCTCGTAAAGGTCATCGGCGTCATGTACGTCGCCTGCCTGTGCCACGTGATCTTCTGCTACATGCCTCTCGTCAAGGCCTGCGGACTCAGCGTTCCGCTGTTCTTCAAGATGCTGGCCGCTCCCATGATCATCTCCTTCACCACCTGCTCGAGCGCCGCGGCTCTCTCCACCAACCTCATTCAGGTGCAGAAGCTCGGAGCCTCCAAGCCCGTCGCTTCCTTCTCCATTCCGCTCGGCAACACCATCAACATGGACGGTACCGCCGTGTACATGGGCGTGGTGGCCATTTTCGTGGCCGAGCTGTACGGCATTCCCATGCCCTTCGACAAGCAGTTTGAAGTCATTCTCGTGGGCGTGCTGGCCTCCATCGGCACCGTGGGCGTTCCCGGCGCCGGGCTGCTCATGAGCTCCATCGTCTTCACCCAGGTGGGCATTCCGCTTGAAGGCATCGCCATCATCGCCGGTATCGACCGCGTGATGGATATGGCCCGTACCTCCGTCAACGTGCTCGGCGACGCCACCGGCGCCATCGTCGTTTCCCGCTGGGAAGGCGAATTCAGCCCCGAAGCCGGCGCCCGCTTCGCCGCCGAAGAAGGCGACTGATAACAAACCCGTATTCTAAAACTCAAAACTCCGCCCGATGCCGCATGCCTGCCGTATCGGGCGGAGTTTTTTATTGTCGGAACTGACTTTTCCTCGCTAAAAAGGCTCCTGTCCTCGGGTACCGCAGGTCTGAGGCTTTCAGTTATCCCACTCTTCATGCAGATTCCGGCACGTACTTCCCTTTTGCAGGAAGCATGCCATGCAGGCTTTTACTTCCTTCTTGCCATCGCACGACCTTACCGATACAACCAGAAGCCGGAGGAGCATATCATGATAGCCAAGGCCCGCGCCGACCAGCTTGTCTTTGATCAGGGACTTGTCGAAAGCAAGGAACAGGCCCGCCGTCTCATCATGGCGGGCAAGGTATCTCTGGCACCGGACGAAGAACATCCCGAACGCACGCCCGAACTTGTACAAAAGCCCGGGCATCCCTATAAGATCACCACACGCTTTCAGCTGGTAGGCATGGAACGTTTCGTCAGCCGCGGAGCCTACAAGCTGCTTACCGCGCTTGAGCACTATCATATTGATGTGACCGATTTCGTCTGTCTCGACGCAGGAGCCTCTACAGGCGGTTTCACCGACTGCCTTCTCCAGCACGGAGCCAAGCGCGTCTATGCCGTAGACGTAGGCCATGCGCAGCTTCATGAACGCCTGCGCGCCGATCCCCGCGTTATCTCCAGAGAAGGCGTAAACCTGCGTACCGCTCCGCCGGATACCATTCCGGAACCTGTGGACATGATCGTGGCCGACGTGTCCTTCATTTCGCTCACGCTGGTTCTTCCGCACTGCCTGCGCTGGCTGAAGGACGGCGGTATAGCCGTAGGCCTCATCAAGCCGCAGTTTGAAGTCGGTCCCGGTCAAACCATAAAAGGGGTCGTCAGGGACGAAGCCATCCGTCAGGAAGCCGTGGACAGAGTGCTTGCCTTCATGCAGAACGAAGGACTGCACTGTCTCGGCGTAACGCCTGCGGCCATCAAGGGACCGAAAGGCAATCAAGAGTTTCTCGCCTACTGGCGCAAGGAATCCTCTTCTGTCGAGTAACAGTGAATCCCGGGGAGAACGCGCCATGCCTGATCTTTCCACTCTGCATCCGAAACGCATTCTGGTCTGCCAGCAGCGTCAGATCGGCGACGTACTGCTGGCCTCTCCGGTGTTCGAAGTGCTGAAGAAGCGCTTTCCCGATGCCGAGCTGCATATCTTTACGGAACAGAAGTGCGAGCCTCTGCTGAGACATAATCCCTACATCGACAGGTTTCATCTCATCGACAAAAAGGACGGATTCTTCCGACAGCTCGCTTTTTATCGAAAGGTGGCGGAGCACAGGTTCGATCTTGTCATTGATCTGCAGCAGCTTCCCCGCTGCCGCATGATGTCCCTCATAAGCCGCGCTCCCGTGCGGCTGTCCTTTCCGGCCTCCGCGCTTTCCCGATTCATCTACAACTGTCTTGTCACCCCGGAAGACGGTTATGCATCACAAACCAAAATTTCCCTGCTGCGCCCCCTCGGCATTCTGTGGAACGGGGAAGGCCCCCGCATATTCCTGACTGAGGAGGAAAAAAAGCAGGCGCACGAGCTTCTCTTCCGTTGCGGGCTTCGTCCCGGCCAGCGGCTTGTGATCATAGATTCCACGCATCGTCGCGCGGCAAAGCGCTGGCCTGCGGAGCGCTTTGCCGCGCTCATGAAACTGATGACGGAAAAGGATCCTTCCTTCCGCTTTCTTCTGATGCGCGGCCCGGGAGAAGAAAAAGACATCGAAGAGCTCCACAGCCTGTGCTTGAACGCCGGACTTGCACCGGAAGCCCTTCTTATTCCGGAAAGGCTGCCTGATATTCGTCTTTCGGCGGCCTGTCTCGCAGAAGCGGAACTTCACATAGGGAACTGCTCCTCCCCCCGCCATATGGCCGCAGCTCTGGGGATTCCCAGTCTCGTTATTCCCGGAGCATCGGGCCTGGCGTGGCGATATCCCTCCCCTCTGCACCGCGAACTGCGTCCGGCTCTTCCCTGCCAGCTCTGCTCCAAAAACGAGTGCGACGATCCGCAGTGCCTGCTTCAGGTCACTCCGGAAATCGCTCTGAAGTCGGCTCTCGAGCTTCTGGAGATTGCGGAAAAGCAAAACTCAGCATCCTGATGTGCGTTCATCATCAGACGCAAGGCGGGCATGGACTCTCTATCCAAGGCGGAAAGTCCATGCCCCGCTTTTTTAAATGCAGCTTTGATGAGGGAAACAAGATCTCAGGAAAGATCAGCTCCCAAAGCGTTCCCTCCGAAACAAATTTCAACGGCCAAACCTTCCATTCAATAAAACAAAGATGGGTGTGCAATCAGAACCACATTTTTTAATGACTCTCAATAATGCCTTGGCCGGATCAGTATGACTGCAACAAAGACCGATCTAACAGGATGGGGGGGGGCGTTATGAAGCTCGATTATCCCTCCATGCGAGGACTCCAGGCGCTCTTTCCAGCCCGCATCAGAAGATCGTCCAGTGTCAGCGAGCAAGACGTTCAGCCCCAAAAACAACGTCTGGTGATGGCACAGATCATGTCACGCCCAAAACTCGTGCTCAGGTAGAAAACCATAAATCCCAGAAGCCGGCATCATCCACTCCTCCACGGCCACATGACAGGCCTGAAAATCCTTATTTTCCCCTCTTCTCTTCTACATGTGTGGAAGATTCAGGGCACTCCGGCATACCGTCATCGACTCTGAAGGCGCAAACATCGAAAGACCACGGACGCACCTGAAGAAAAAGCCGGAGGATACTCCGGCTCTGAAACAAAAAAAGGGCCGCTCGGGGAGAGCAGCCCTTAAACGACGAAAGGCTCC
>JAHZEL010000019.1 GCA_019421865.1 Desulfovibrionaceae bacterium
CGTTTTTGTCTTCATTGATAGCGTGCGGGCCATATATCCGTATTTTTTTCTTATAGTTTTTGCCGCATTTCTGAAAGCGTGAGAAGCGCAGCGCCGAACGCTCTTTGGAGTCCAGAGGCGAAGCCTTTGGCAGGATGTGGGGCTGTGTGTAGCACAACTCCCATCCTGCCACGAAGAACCCGCCTCGTTTTCGGAAAAAAGCCGTATCATTTGCGGCGAACGAATGGGCCGTTTTGTTCGTCCGTTTTTCGGGCATCATAGCGGAAAATTGTGCATGAGGCAAAAAGAAAGCGGCGCGGTCAAGGTTCATACCCTGGTCGCGCCGCGTTTGGGAAACGGGTCAGAGGGGAAAGGCATTTCAGTCCTGTGATTCGGTATTTTCCCCTGTTATGTTCTGGCCGGAAAGTCCCCTGACGAGGGCGGAAATGTCCGCTGACCGCCAGACTGTTGTGCGCGGTCCCAACTTTATGGGCTTGGGATAACGTCCGTCTTTGCAGCCCTACCACCACGCGCTTTTGCTGATGGGGATAATCTTCAACACCTGCGGCAAACGCAGCAGAGAATTATTGTTTATATCCTGCATACTATTTCTCCAACATATCAAGTTGATGAATTGGGTACGAATGATTTTCTTTCATTCGCATATTCTCTGGTTTTCCGCCCAGACAACGGTTTCTTTTCGTACTCTGGACGCGCCTTTTCCTTCAGTTCATCGCAGTAATCCGCCCATACCTGCATCATCTTATGCCGTTCAGGGAGATACTGCGCGTAATTGTATGCCGCACGGACACCGTTGTGTTCCTGATGGGCAAGTTGCCTTTCAATCCAGTCGCTATTGAAGCCAAGCTCATTCAACAGAGTTGACGCCATTGCCCTGAATCCATGTATAGAATGTTCTTCTTTTGTGTATCCCATGAGTCGCAAGGCATTCAGCATACTGCTGTGGCCAATCGGTTTCGATAACGTCCTGATGGATGGAAAGACATATTTGTAATTCCCGGAAAATTTGTGTAAGTCTGTAAGAATTTCCAAAACCTGTCTTGACAGGGGAATAATATGCGGTTCCTTCATCTTCATTCTTGATGCAGGAATACGCCATTCCTTTTTCTCGAAATCGATTTCATCCCATGTGGCATTGCCGAGTTCGCCTGAGCGTAAAAAGACAAGCGGCAGGATTTTTATCGCGCATTGAATTTGATAGCTCCCAACATAGTGGTCGATATCCAGAAGCAATTTTCCAGCCATTCGTGTATCTTTTATTGCGGCTCTGTGGGTAACCTGAACAGTCGGTAACGCGCCACGCAAGTCCGCAGCTATATTATGCTTGCATCTGCCTGTAGCGACAGCATACCGGAATATTCTCCCGACCTGTTCCAGCATTTTCTTGGCAATGAAGAGTTTGCCGCGTTCAACAAGCGGTTTGACAGCCGCAAGAATATCCTGCGCTTCAATCATGCTTATGGGCATTTTGCCAAGTGTGGGGAACAGATAGAGTTCCATTCTGCGCATAAGGCGGATTTTGTAACTTTCTGACCCAATGTGACCAGTCTTGGTCTGATGCCATTCTCTGGCAAGATTCTCGAAAATGCGGTTTTCTTCCTCCAGTTTGGCCGCTTCCACGGCCTTTTTATGTCGGGACGGATCAATGCCTTCGGCCAGCAGCTTCTTTGCGGCGTCCCTGCGCTCCCGCGCCATCTTCAGGGAAACATCGGGATATTTGCCGAAGCTCAACAGCTTGCTTTTCCTGTTGTAGCGGTAGGTCATCCGCCAGAGCTTTGAGCCGTTGACGGGTACATAAAGGAACAGGCCGCCGCCATCGGCGTATTTTTTGGGGCTTTCAGCGGGCTTCACATTCTTGATAAAGGCATCCGTCAGCATTAGACTTCTCCTTGCGGGTATTGGACGTGAATGTTCTTTTCTGGACAAAAAATCATGCTATATCAAATAGTAATATTGATATTGCAAGATTTTTGCTACCCGCAAATATACCTGCAAACAGACTGGATGCAAGCCTGTTTCGCTGGATTTCGCTGGACGGATGAATGGTAATAAAATTAGTAATTGCAAGTAGATAAGCACAATATAAGATACCATGAAATTGCAATAGTGAGACTGGTTGGGTACGACCACCATCGGTTTGGAAACAAAGCCCATGCGCTTGGATTCCATGATGGTCGCTATGCAGGCCATGGTCTTTCCCGCGCCGACGACATGATCGAACAGGGCCGTGCCTTCCTGAATGGCTCGCCAGACGGCATCCTTCTGGTGAGGCCGAAGTTTTACTTCTGAAGAAGCGCCGACCAGCTCAAGATGGGAGCCGTCATACCTGGGAGGCACGTTCGTGTTGAAGCGGTCGTTGTAGAGCCTGGACAGGCTGGCTCTTCTGTCGTCATCCGTCCATATCCAGTCCGTGAAAGCCTGTTTTATTTCGTCGGCCTTCTGCATGGCGGCGGCGGTCAGTTCCTGGTCCAGAACCGTGATGGGCCTGCCCTGTTCGTCGCGCTGGCCGGTTTCCTTTTCCACCTTGATGGGCTTGTTCATCAGAAGGGCTTCAATGATTTTTTCCGCAGGGTATTCCGGGATGCCCCAGACGGTGGTATTCAGCGCGACATCGTACAGATAGACACGGACGCTCCATCGACCGAGCGTGGGCAGGTAATCCACCTGCTGAGAGCCTTTTCCGCCATGCAGATGTTCGATGAAGTCCGATATGACGGAAGGAGGAAGCCAGGCGGAGCCGAACTTGACGCCGATGTCCACGGCTTCTATGTCGGGCGGCAGAGCCTCCGTAAGCGCTTCCACATTGGGCAGAAAGCGAGGGTCGGAGCTTGCGGCGTCCCGTGCCTGACGCAGTTTTGCCCGGACATTGCCCGTGAGATACTTATCCCTGATTTCCCAGAGTTCCGTGGCGGGGTTGAGAAAAATAAGACCCTGTTCCTGCAAGTCCCGCTGAATGACATCGGTGGAGCGTCCGAGAAGCTGCTCCATGCGGGCGAAGTCCACCTTGCCGCTTTCCCGAAGCGCTATGACAAGGGCATCCTTGGGGCTTTCCGCCTGTTGCGCGAGCGTTGCCGGTTTAAGCACGCGCTGTCGGAATACGGCAGCTTTTCTGGCGGAAGCGGGTCTGGCCTGCCTGCCGGTCTTGCGGGCCACATCCGGCGAAATGCCCTTGTCGTAGTCCGCTTCCAGGGATTCCAGCAGTGCGTGCTCAGGGTCTTCCCGCATGAGGCTGCGGTTGGTTTGTGAGTTGAGGTGCCCGTATTTTTTGACAAAGGCGTCGTATTGCGTGTTGAGCCGCTGGCGCAGGTTCGCCATACGACTTTCACTTCCTTCGCCTTTTTCCTCATTGAGCAGCTCACGCAGGGTATCCCTGAGCTGAATCATGGAAGCCAGGCGCAGTCGGGCGGTTTCATTTTTTACGGTGACGGGTTCATAACCTCCGTCGCCGAACTCCCCGGAAGTCTTGAAGACGATTTTTCTGCTTTGAGGTTCAACGCAGAGTGCGCCCATTTTCAGGGACTGGAAGTAGTCGGAAGCCAGGAAGTCATGATTGAGACCGGATTCGGCTTCACGGACTTCGGCAGAGGGTAAGGGGCTGAACTGCACGGCAGGCAGCGCGTCCAGACGCCGGGCTATTTCTTCGCCGAGGTCTGTCTGAGACGCATCGGACACGCAGTTCAGGCTGTCCTCGAACATGCCGCCGGAATACGCCATTCTTCCGATGATCTGTTCCGGGCGGGAAGCGAAGTAGCTGTTGACCACGGCGGTGCGCCTGCCGCCGTGCTTGAGGTCGTCCACTTCCATGCTGGACGTGTGGAGCCACTCCAGACTCCGCTTGTTTTCGCCGTTGTGCTTTTGAAAGAAAACGATATCGGTGGTGACATCCGTCAGGGCATTTTGCCGGAAAGCGGTTTCAGGCAGGCGCACCGCGCCCAGGAAGTCGGCATATCCCGCGATATGTTCGCGGGCGGAGGAATCGACGGCATCCATGAAGTAACGGCTGACCACAAAGGCGGCTATGCCGCCCTCGCGCAGCAGGCGCATGGACTTGGCGAGAAAATAGTTGTGGATGGAAAATTTTTTCAGTTCGGGAAATTCGGGGTCGTAGAGAGACTGATTCCCGAAAGGAGGATTGCCCACTGCAAGGTCGAAACTCGGCGTGTTGAGGGGGATGTTCTGAAAGCCGTTATTGATGTGGCGGGCTTTGGGGTACAGGTATGCGGCAATGGCCGCTGTTGTCGGTTCCAGTTCCACGGCCAGGAACCGGGCCTGGAAACTTTCCGGGCAAAGTCCGATAAAATTGCCGATACCCGCCGAAGGTTCGAGAATGTGGAGTTCCTTTCCCGTTTCAACGCCGAGTCTGGAAAGCCCCTGATAGATGCCCCTGATGACGGTTTCCGAGGTATAGTGAGCGTCCTGTGTGGAGCGCCGGGCGGCCGCGTATTCATCGGGGGAGAGTACGCCTTGAAGTTCCCGGTATTCCGCCGCCCATTTGTCGTTTTTGGGGTCAAAGACCTGCGGAAGACCACCCCATCCGACAAAATGCACCAGCGTGCTTTTTTCTTCCGGGGTGGCCAGTTTCGCGCCGTTGGCCTGGAGCTGCTTCAGCAGACGTATGGCGGCGAGGTTATCCGCATATTTTTTCTTTGCGCCGCCGACGCCAAGCTGATCTTCCGGGCTTATCCGGTAATTTTCAGGTTCATCTCCACCCCGCAGCTTTCCAAAATCTCCCAGTCCGACATCCCCCGCAGGCTCGCCTGCCGGGCGGATTCGCTGCACAGCGTCCTCTTCTCTATGGCCTGCTGCTGATCCAGTCGTATCTGCAAGGCCAGATTCCCTTCCTCTTCCAGGCGCTTCAGTTCGTCGGGACTGTTCAGTGCCCAGCGGTCGAGAATCAAGTAGGCTGAATTGGTGAACCCTCTGACCTTGAGATCGTGAATGGTTTCGGGCTTGAGAACGGTTCTGGCGATGTCCAGCGGATTTGTCTGTCTGTCCAGCATGGAAAACCTCCTGAGTTGAGGAATGTTGTTGTCTGAAGGCCGCGACTTCCTGCACGGTCAGGTAGTCTTCGTTTCCTTTCCGGAACAGCTCTTCCGGCGTGTCCCTGTCGCCGTCGATGAAGCGCACGATGTCCAGGGAAGGACTGTACATGCGTCCCCCGTCCGACGTTTCATAAACAGAGAAACCGCGTCCGTTCACGCCGAGCCTTTTCGGAGGGATGCTGTCATCGGGCGGAAGCAGCGGCTTCCGTTTGCCGGGATGTTCCGGTTCTTTCGGAAGTTCTTCGTGTGAGGCGGGGCTGACCGGAGGCGTAGCGGACGGGGGCGGTTCGTGCGTCGGCTCCCGGAGTGTCCGTGTTCCGGCTTCTTCCCTTATGTCATCCTGAATGTTTTCTTCCCTGATCTGTTCGATATGGCTGACCATGATGTCGAACAGCGACAACTGACGGGAATCACTGGTCTGCTTGCGCCGTCTGGCCATACTGTCCTTTCCTTGCCGCTGGGCGGAGGAAAGGCGGCGCGTCGAAATGAAGACAGCCTGTTCCTACTCGCCGGGCTTTTTTTCCTGGGCGATTGTTAGTTTTGCGGCGTTTTCAATGACAATGCGCCCGTTTTCTTCATAAAAAACAACCTTATCCCCTTCCTTCACGTCGAGCTTTCTGCGAATGGCGAGGGGCAGCGTGATCTGACCGCGCGAAGTGACCTTGGCAAGTTCCATGAGTTCTCCCTGAAATCTTACTTACAAGATAAATCTTACTTATAAGATTAGTGAGAAGGGAAGCGTTCGTCAAGACGGGTCAGGGAAAGAAGGCGTCATAAAACGGACTCATTCAAAAGGCCGCGCGTAATCATCTGGACGATGCGCTCTTTGGCATCGGCGTCGTCGGCGCGGGCCTTATGGGCGAGTTCGAGAGCCAGCGGCACTTGTGAGGCCGTGAAATCACAGGCGGGAAAACGAATGCCGTCCAGAATCCAGGTGGGAGTTGAGGTGATTCTGGATTGCGAGGCGATAATATCCGCGCCCACGACAGGAGCGACCTGTTGCAGAGAGTCGGCAAAGTCTTCCGGCACAATGGCCGCATCCTGAAGCGCCGTTTGCAGCGCAGCCTCATAGGGTTTCGGAACGCCGAGAGGTGTCCGGGGCACCACGGCATTCCAGAAGCTGTGCGCGGCGTTCGGAGAAAAGCGCAGGAGTGCTTCAAAGCTCAGGGCTTTTTTCAACGACTCTCCGTAGTTGTCCGAAGGGCTGTGACGCACGACAATGCACATGCCGGGATTTTCCCGCTGTGCCCGGAGCGGTTCCTCAATGCCGCAGTAAGGACATTCCAGGTTGACCCAGTATTCCATGATGTCGCCCTGAAATTCTTTTGTCGGCCTGCCGTCCAGACAGGTTCTGCCGGAAAGGGCCGCATCGGGCGCGTAAGGCAGCGCCAGGTCTTTTGAAAGTTCCGCCTTTACGCCAGCTTCCACGGCTATCCGGTCGGACATGGGCGTTCCGGCATGGGCAGAAGGAACCGATCCCGACAAAAGACAGATGAAAAGAGTAATAAGTTGTACGAGTCGCGTCATAACTGTTCTCCGGTGCGGTATTGCCGAAGGGGACTTGCCATATTGGCGATTGCGAGTTATATAAAAATATAACTTATGGAGGATGACGATGTACACAGCTAATTTGAGAAAAGTCGGCGGTTCAGTGATGCTGGCCGTTCCTCCCGCCATTTTGGAAATGCTGCGAATGGAATCGGGGTCATCGGTAAGCATGGCCGTGGAATCCGGGCGTCTGATTATTGAGCCGAACGTCAGGAAGAAGTACAGCCTGCAGGAACTGTTGGCCCAGTGTGATGCTTCCGCGCCGCTTTCCCCTGAGGATGGAGTGTGGACCGGGGCTGGAGCCACGGGCGGGGAGCTGATCTGATGCGGCGTGGTGATATTTATCTGGTGACGCTTGATCCTACAGAAGGGCATGAGCAACAGGGAACGCGACCGGTGTTGGTGATTTCTCCCGACGAGTTCAACAGAGTGACGCAGGTTCCCGTGGTGTTGCCGATTACCAGCGGGGGGAATTTTGCCCGTACTGCAGGATTCGCCGTGTCGCTCAGCGGATGCGGCACGCGTACTACAGGAGTAGTTCGTTGTGACCAGCCCAGGGCGCTGGACTTGCGGGCGAGATCCGGCAGACGGCTGGAACAAGTACCGCCCGTCATTATGGATGAAGTTCTTGCAAGGTTGGCGACCATTTTCAGCTAGCCGGGCTTTTTCTCTTTTATGCCGCATGGTCATAGTGTTTCTCCTGGGAGAGCTGCACAAGCTGGGGGACGCGCAGCTGCGCTTTTTTCAGGGAAGGGTTGGCAAAGAACATGGTGCCCCGGACGATTTGCCCGCTGAAGATGAAATGGGCTTCGCCTTCGATCTGTTCCTGCAAGTCGCGCAGGACGACGCGGTCTTCCTGTTCCACGGTGGTGTTCATGGCGTCGCGGTAACCTGCGCTTATTTTTTCGTTGACGTTGAAGCCGGTGGTGCGGAGGACGGTGCCTTGTCCGGCCTGTCCCCGTATGAGTTCCCAGGTTTTTTCCGCGTCCTGCATTTTCATGATATTCACCAAAATGAAATTTATCCCTGTAAAAACAGTATATTAAATATGTAAACCCCTAAAAACCGCTCAATAATCGCCCCCCAAAATTCCTGGTCACAAGTAGACCTTGCCGGGCTTGCTTGGACAACTGCGTAGCGTCATTTGGCTGGGGGGGCTTGCAATCACATCCGCAAGCGCCGGCCCTCGTCCTCCGTGTTCAGGCGGCGTTGCTCCAGCGCGTACCATGCGCGGATTGCCTGCTTGTTCCGGTGGATAGCCATTTCCCCGCCAATGGTGAAGGCATAGTTCACCGTGCGCTCGGCGTAACGTTGCCAGTCGCGGCCTTCGGGGTTTTGTCGGATTGTCGGGGCGCATTCGTAAAGTACTTCCGCCACATCCTGCGGGCTGTGCCCCGTGGCGCGGAGGCGCACGGCAATCATGCTGTCGATGCGCGACAAGTCTGCATCGGCGAAATGTTCGCGGATGTTGGCGTAATGCGCGTAGTAGGCGGCATGGGTGCTACACGATGGCGTAGGTCGCACAGGCGACACGCCCCGTGCGGTAGCAAGTCGCATCTGCTCTTGGCGTTTGCGCTCGGCGAGAATTTCACGCTCGATGCGGTCGGTCTCCAGCATGGCCTTGCGGCACTCCTGCTGCTTGGCGTACTGTAGCTTTACCTGCGGAAAGCTGCCGTCTTCGCGCCTATGCTGCGGCTTGCGGTTCTCAAACAATGGCGCACGGTGCGGGTGGACTGCGCCGGAGAGATTGGCATCACCGTATTTCTGGTTCAATTCGCGGGTGAAGCGGTTGGCAATCTCCCGGTCAAAGGGCGTCCGCTCCTTGGGAAAGGTCAGGAGGCACTGGTAGTTACCCGGTGAGCTTTCCAGCACCACGGCAGGCTTGTAGCCGTCTCCCAAAAGTTCGGAAGCGCGTGCTCGGCTCATATCGTCCACGAGGATATAGTGCTTTGCCTCGGACAGCGGCGTGAAATAGATGTTCTCTCCCCGTGCTTGCAAACGCTGCAATTCCGGCAGGCGGGCGAGCAGTTCCTCCTGCGTGAAGCCAATGCTTGTGCCATCGCGCTTGTCCAACAGCATCGCCTGTTTCGTGCCGTCTTCGCGCATTTTGATGCAGGTGACGCGCACCCGCTCTGCCTGCAAGGCGTTGAAATAGCGAGCTATGGCATCACGCAAGGCGGTCAGTCCCTCCGGCTGCTCCGGTTGGGGGGCATCAAGGGGAATGGTCGGCATCGGCTCTATTTGCTGGCGGTAACGCCACAGACTGGCGGCGCGGTGTAGGCCACGTCCACGCAGCCACGCCTTGAAGGTCGGTCGTGGGCGGCGTTTGCGCTTTTGGGGCGTTGGAGAGGTGAAAGCCTCAGGCGGCGGCATTGTTCTTTCCCGTTGGTATTCCTCCCACTCTGGACGGTTGAGCGTGTTCACGGGCTTAGGTGACTCCAGAGCGGGCGTGAACCCCTCTGGCGCGGGAACGAACTCCCCCAGACGTTTGCAGAGTTTGCCGAGGCTGCACCCTTGATGGATAGACGATGCCTTGACCGCGGTTTCCCCAACCCAGACGACAGCCCCGGAACCTTTTTTGTCCAGGCGCATATTGTGCGCGGCGAGTTTGGCGTGAAGCTCCGTCCATGACGTGGCTTTTTGCAGGATAGGCAGCACCCGTTCCTGCGCCAGACGTTGCGCCGATGCCTCGCCTGTCAAATGCTCGAATGTGCGGGCAATCGCGGAAGGCTGCACGATGTTGTCTCGTTTTACCCGGGTGACTTCGCCGTCTTCAGTCACCATGTAGCGGGCGTTTTTCTCGCCGGCCCAGCCCTGTTCGTGCTCCACGAGGGCGACTATTTTGTGCCCCACCTCGCGGTCAAAGCCTTTGTTGGGTTGCAGGACTTTCATGAGCGTGAGGCTCATGCGGTTGACCGCGATGTGGACGTGAAAATTGTCCGTGTTGTGGTGCAGGGCGTAAATGCACTGATGACCCTCCAGGCCCATTTCCCAGAGGAAAATCTCCACGAGCCTGTCTACCTGTTGCGGCGTGGGTTGCTCACCTTCACGCCACGAAAATATCCAATGGCTGACGGGCATCCGGCTTTTCTTGCTGCGCTCGGCGAGAGAAATCATCTCCGCCCGTTGCCCTTCGTGCGTGGTGGCGGTGAAGTTTTTTGCCCCCGCGCAGGCGACTTTTTCTTCCGGGTTTCTGTCGTGCGGTTGGCGGATGTAGTCCACAAGGTCGCCAATTCTTCTGGCCTTGGTTTTGCTGAAATTGGTATACGATATTTTCTTTACTATCATGGTCATGCTCCGTTTTTCTGCCAATGGGGGCGGCGGGGCTGTGTCTATTTTCCCCGAACAGGTGCGCTCTTCTTCTTCCCTGTCGACACGCAAATGCCCTGATGCTGCTGCGCCTTTTTCGCCGCATGAGAAGCGCAGCGCCGAATGCGGCAAGCCGGGTGTCCAGAGGGCAAAGCCCTTTGGCAGGATGGTAGCTACTCGTAGCTACCATCCTGCCACGATTCTCCGCATCGTGGAAGTAGGCATGAGAAAAAATAAACAGAATGGACGTTGATGGATTGTAATGAATATATAATGCTGTACTGGACAATATAACACAATACAAGGAATTATACGAAAGATTGACCTAGCAATTCAGGGAAAATCAGTACGCGGTGTGCAAGTAAATCGGGAATGCCTGTCTGGAAAAAAGACTAGAGGCCGCACAAATAGCGCGGAAAAACGGCATGGGCCGTCCAAGGAAACGGCGGATACGCCCCGACAAAACGGCACCAGCAAGGGTGTGAAAATGGCAAGGTCATGGCGAGGCAATTCACGCGGGGCGGCGGCAAAAAACCACCGCTTCCACCGTGAAACTGCCTGCAACATCAGTGAAATTTTGGTCGAAGAAATTCTCATTTTTTCAATAAAAAATGCTTGACAGTCGGGGGGGGGGGGTAGATTGGGGCCAGACCCGCCAAGAAGCCGGGTTCAGAGTTCCTTCCATAAGCAAGGAGTTCGCATGGTCGAAGCCGCCAAGGCGGCGGGTGTGTGCGATCACCGCCCAGGCCACAACCAGTCAAGCTGGGCGTGGTCATGACCACAGCAAGGGCAAGTGCCGTTTCCCCGTTGGGTATCGTTGTCGGATGCCGCTTTGGTGTTTGATCTGCGGTCGGGGGTGTGCTTGCCGCACATATGCGCCGCATGGGTGCCGCGCTTGTGCTGACGTGCTTCACTGGTTTTTTTCTTTGCCGGTGTCGCCGTTGTGTACGGGCTGGCTCCGTGGGTGTGGTGGGGGTTGGCCCCGGCCTTCCGTTTTTTCGTGCGCCCCGAGCTTGGGCACAGGTGGGCCTTTGGTCAGTCTCTTGCTGTGATGCGGGCGTTGCCGGGTTGGGACTTTTTGTTTTTCTCCGCCTGCCCCTCCCCGCTTGTCCGTTTCGGCCATAGTGTCAATGTCCCCATACGCCCCTGTTTGTGGGGGTTGCCGTTCATTTTTACTCAGTGAGGAGGCTACCATGGCTGACATTCAACTGACCAAACCGGCTGCCAACCAGACCCAGACCGTAACCAGCGCCGCCGACGCGCGCTTTGTGCTCAATTTTTCCACGGGTGACGCCAAGCTCTCCAAGTCGGAAAATGGCGAAAATCTGGTAATGACCTTTGACGATGGCGCCAAGATCGAAGTTGAAGGCTTTTATACCACCTTTAACAAAGACTCCCTGCCGACCCTGCAAGTCGGCGGTGCCGACATCACGGGTGAACAGCTCGCCGCCGTGCTGGGTGAAGACCTGATGCCCGCCGCCGGCCCCGGCACGGGGCAGGCCGCCGCGCGGCACGGGCGCTTCCGCACCTTTGCCGATGCCGATTTGATCGGCGGCATTGACCGCCTGAACGGGCTGGACATTGGCTTTGACGGCGCCGCCCAGCAGGACGACAGCCCCGAAAATTACTACGCCATCGCGGACGAAGCCACGGTAGCGGAAGAAGTGACGCCTGAGCCAACTCCCGAGCCCAAGGCTTACAATCTCAAGCTCTACAACACCAACAGCGCAAAACTCGGCGATTTCTATGAATACAGCTCGGCCCACGGCGATTCTGGCGGTACGGTCTATCGGGGCGGCCTCGGTGCTTCTGGCCCCGAGCAGCCCACAACCTCAAACGGCGAGTTGCCCGCTTCGCTGGTCATCCGCAGCAGCGAGGGCGTGCGGAACATCTCCATCAACGGCGTGACCGTGGTTGAAAACGGGACGCTTGTGGACGGCGTCACGCTGACGACGTCCGACGGCGTCCTGACGTTCAAGAGCTTCGGCGCATGGACGGACGGCGCGAAGAATGCGAGCGAAGGCTTCAGGCTCGACTATATCTTCACGCTGAAAGAGGATTCCGGCCCCGACGACTACCACAAGTTCGACGTGTCCATCACGGACAATGCCGGCCATTCCACCACCGGCGCCATTGGCATCAACGTGGTGGGGAACGCGGCGGAAGATCACGCCGCCCGCTTGGGACTCAATACTATCGCTGGTGGAGCGCCCGACGCGGATTTTGCGCCGACCGGCGGCAGCATAGGTTTCAGCGAAACCTGGCGTTGGAAAGATGGTGTTTTTGCTGGCGGCGATAGACTTGATTCCAATACCATCAATAATAAGAGTTATAGCGACAAAGCTGGTCACGACGCGAACATCCTCATCGGCGTGGACAGCTCCGGATGGGTGGATTCTCAGGATACTGTGGCCGGTAAGGTTGTAGAGAGCAAAAGTAACATCACCACAGGCGTCACGGATAAGAACGTTTACGTCAACGGCAGCCGCATTGACGCCGGCGACGGCAACGACACCATCACGGCGGTCAGCCGTGCCAAGAACAACGACGGTGGCACCCACATCGAGAATAGCGTGTTCGATGGCGGCGAGGGCGAAGACCTGCTCTGGCTGGGAACGCAGGAGGGGGGAAAATTCACCCTCATAAACAGCCGTGTGAATGGTGGCGGGGACAACGACATCATCAGGATCAACCAACACACTACGCGTGAATATACGGTTCGTGGCGTTGTCGTGGACGGCGGCGAAGGCGATGATTACATCCAGTTCAACGCCCTCTACGCCGGAGACTACTCGATTGTACATGACCAGCACTCCGTGAACGTCATCGCCGACACCCGCATTGAGGGCGGCAAGGGCGACGACGTGATCAAAATCAATGCCAATGCGAAGGACGCTTCGTTCGTCGTGAGTAAAACGCTTGTGGACGGTGGTGAAGGAGATGACCTGCTTTATGTGAAGGGCGTCACCCTGGAGCAGTCCCTCGTGGACGGTGGCGCGGGCAACGACACCATCGTGCTTGAGGGCGTGAAGATCGATGGAGAAACCGAAATCCACGGCGGCGCGGGCAATGATCTGCTGGATGCCGCAAACCAGACGGTCGGTGTTCGGCTCTTCGGCGACAGCGGCAACGACGTGCTTAAAGGCGGCGCGGGAGGGGACACCCTTTACGGCGGTGACGGTAATGACACCCTCTACGGTGGTGACGGTAATGACATCCTTTACGGCGGCGACGGTAATGACATCCTTTACGGCGGCGACGGCAACGACTACCTGCACGGCGGCTCCGGCGTGGATGAAATCTATGGCGGCGCAGGCAATGACCTCATCGTCTATGACATCGTGGACAGCAAGCTGGACGGGGGCGCGGGCATTGACTTTGTGCTGGCCAGCGACACTGACCTGACCATGGACAAGCTGCTCAACGGCTGGCAGGGTGGCCCGCTGGACGGCCCCCACGCCGAAAATGTGGAAGTGCTCATCAAGGGCGGTGATGCCCTGAAGCTCACCTCCGTGGAGCAAATGGCCCGTGAGTACGGCATCACAGTGGACGGCAACAAGCTCACGCTCGGCACCAGCATGTGGACGGGACAGGCCGATGGCAGCTTCACCTTCAAGTCTGGTGCCGACCTCACACTGGAAGTCAACGGCAACAGTATGGCCACCGATCCTTCCAGTGACATGAACCACGTGGTCTTTGCGCTCGCCACCGGGCACGGCGGTTAGGCACAACCTTTTCGACCATACGACACACCAACAGCAAGCCCCTCGGCAATGCGTCGGGGGGCTTCGCGTGGGGACGCGCCACTGGATAAAAAGCCCAAAAACTACTACAAGGGGCACATGGACGCGGAGCAGTTCGACAAGCGCACAGCTGACAGGCTAGTGAAAATCAGCGTAGCCAGCATGGCTGCTGGACTTTTCCAAGGGAATGAGTACACTGCGGGGGGCTTGGTCGTTGGTGCCCTCGCGATACTTGCAACCACTGGCTGGACAACCTCGGTAGGAAACTACGAGTGGGTGGATCGCCCTCGGGGTTCCGTAATTGCGTCTGCTGAACCGTGATTGACCCGCCGCCGTGGTTTTGGGTGTAGCTACAAATAGGCGCTGTTCAGGCACTTTACACTCACACAGCCTTTCCCTTGGCAAATTGAGCCACCAAGGCGTCAATATCGCATTTCCTCCACGCGGTCGTCCGTGGACTTGGGTGGACAGGCCGGGGGTAACGCCCTTCTTTACAGCCTTTCCACCATGTGCTCTTGCTCACAGGGATAATCTCCAAAACCTGTGGCAAGCGCAACAGGATTGTGTTGATGTCTGCCACGGCATTCGTACCAGCCTTGTTTATATCTGATGACGTTAACTTTTCCATACATTCCTCCAGATTGGTGTTCAGTATATGCTATGCAATGCGTATTCAACGTATTGCACTACCACTTCGCAATTCTGCCTTTGCCTCATCCCGTAATTTGTCGAGATAATCTGCCCAGCGCTGCATCATGCGCTTGCGTTCCGGCAAGTGAGTTGTGCGATTGTATGCCCGGCCATTTGGGTCGCGTACTGTGTGTGCAAGTTGTTGTTCAATATAGTCATATCGTTCACCCAATTCCTCATCAAGAAGTGTTCGTGCTACCGCCCTGAAACCATGAATGGTCATTTCATCCGGGCGTACTCCCATTCTTCGCAGTGCCACTATCATTGTCGTGTTGGACATATATTGCGTTTTATCGTTTTTCCGCAAGTCATGCGACTTTGGAAATACATACTCATGATTTCCTGTAAATTCATGTAACGACTTCAATAACTCAACAACCTGTCTGGACAATGGCACGATATGCTGTATGTTTGTTTTGCTGACAGTATATCGCCATTCGCACGTTTCAAGATTTATGTCCTTCCATTTTGCCGTACATAACTCTGTCGTTCTCACAAATACATACGGCATCATTTTCAATGCGGTTTTCACGATAAATGAACCATGCAACAATCCATAGTTGTCAATTTTGACTAACAGTCTTCCCAATTCCTTTGGGTCTATCATGGCAGCCTGATGCACAGTCCTGTGCGGTTTGAGTAACACAGAAATTGACGGTATGGGATCAATTTCAACAAGTCCTAGTGCTATCGCATGTTTCATGATTGAACTGCATATATTTGCGGATCTTTTCGCTGTTGCAGTACCCTTGTTTTCTATTTCTTTCAATCCACGAACAAAATCAGACGGCTTGATTGAGGCTATCGGGTAATCACCAAATTGGGGGATAATGTCACGTTCAACTACCCCCTTATATGCTCTGAGCGTTGTGTGTTTGACCTTATCCTTGGTGATTTCCAGCCATTTTTCCGCCATTGCGCCAAATGTATTTGCCAGCGCATCCTTTTGCTGACGCATTACCGCTGCCGGGTCTTCCCCTGAGACCTTTTGGCTCCGCGCCTCAAGTCGTTTCAGGCGTGCCTGTTCAAGCGACATTTCGGGGTAGCTCCCGAATGACAGCACATTCTCCTTGCCGTTGGCTTGACGATACTTCATTTTCCAATGCTTCCCACCTGCGGGTGTCACCAGCAGATACAGTCCGCCACCGTCAAAGAGTTTGTAGGGCGTTTCCCTGGGCTTGGCATTCCTGACTTCCAGTGCGCAGAGGGGCTTGATGCGTTTGGGCATGTGGTTGTCTCCGAGTATTTTTTAGGGGTTGCTCTCCAGATTTATACCCCCAAATTGCCCCCAAAAACTCCGCTGTGTCAAGAAGTTTCTTTGGACACCATGCTGTGCGAATTTCAATATATCACTGTAATTTCAGTTTTATTTTTTGAAAATATCGTCCATGCATGTCCGTATTTGTCAGCATCAAAATTCTTCATGAAGATTTTTATGGAGGTGTTGGCCACCATCTGCTGCGCGCCTTTTTTGTCCGCTTCCAGAATACCGGCGTAATCTTGGGAGGCGACGATGGCGGCTATGCCGAGACCGCGCCCCTGTGTCAGCACGACCTCAAAGCCGGGGGTGACGATGGCCGCATATTCATCCACGATGCACAGATACGGACCGATGCCCACGGTGTCCGTGGGCAGGGCTTCCAGCACGTCGGCGGCGTCGCCTTCGATATGTGCGCCGAGGCCAACGGCACAGGCGTTGCGTATGGCGGAGAGGCTGATTTTTCCGAGGCTGGCCAGTTCTGCGGGGGCTTTTTCCAGCGAAGGCAGAAGAACGACCAGCACGCGGCGCTGCATGATGGCGTCGGCAAAATCGACTTCTCCGTCTTCAGCCCCGTAGATGTGGGAATAGGTGTCCGTCAGGCTGGAAAGGGCCTTTCCGAAGTAACTCTGGGCATAGCCGAACTGCTCCGCAAAGGACTGGGGCTGGTCTTTCATTTCCCGTCCGGCAATCCAGCCGCAGGTGCCGAGAGCCGCATGGATGGAGGCGCGGGACTCTTCATCAAGCTCCGCCCGCAGCGCGAGGGCGACACATTTTTCAAGAGCCAGCGACTCACGGATGACGCTGGTGGAGAGCTTGAGCAGCCCTTTGTCGCGCAGGTCCACCAGGGCGTACATGACGCCGGAAATCAACGCCTGCGCCTTGTCGGCAAAGATGCTGTTCGCCCCGTCGGACGCGGGCATGAGGGAAACAAGAAGCTGCGTCAGGGCTTCCGCACTGCCGAAGGTGAAGGGATTGTTGGTATTGGAAAGACGGCGCGGGTTTTTTCCTTTGACTTTGCCGGAAGTGCCGTAGTTCAGCACGCGGAAGTCGTCGTCCCGTCCCAGAAAGCGGGCCATCTGCCATATCTGTACGGCGAGTTTCGGACTTGCTTTCGGGTCGATGTAGAACAGCCCGCTTCCCGTGGCCAGAGCGTTGTATGAAAGGGAAACGAGGGTTTCCGTCTTGCCGGAACCGGTGGTGCCGAAAAGCAGGCAGTGGGTAAGAATGTCCTTGGCCTTCAGCCAGAGTTCTTTCTGGTCCTGTACCCTGTTTCCCAGGAAGAAGATGCCCTCCGGTCTGGCGTAACCGCGTCTTCCGGGCAGAGGATCGCCTTTATCCGTGCCGGAGAGGCCGAGAGGCATTCGGAAAGGCAGCCTTTCGTCTTCGACATAGACGCAGCGGGCGGCAAATAGAGCAATCCCGGCGATAAAGAACGGCATGGAGAGCGAGGGAAAAAGAAAAAGACACACCCCCGCCGCAAAGATGCCGCCGGTTTGCACATGGCCGAGCCTGAGCGTGTCTCCCATGCGTTGCAGCGGGGAGCGCACATCCCGGAAGAGCCGTTTCCGTTCCTGTGTTTCGTGGTCTTCAAGACCTCTGATTTTTCGTTCCATACGCACCTCAATAGTGTTCTTCCGCCAGGGAAGGGTCGTCGTTGGCATCGTATTCCGGGTCGCTTTCTGCCGCGGCGTACACCATATCCGACACAGGTTCCGCCTGCTCCACGGCAGGCGTAAAGGACTGCTCGAACATGGGAGGAATGAAGATGTCCGTCAGCCAGCCCTGGGCGGACAAGGAATCCTTGAGACTCGTGACGGCGAGAGCGACGTGAGGCTCGGTCAGGGCCTGCCCCGCCTGTTCTTCTGCCTTGTAGTGCGGGGAGCCAGGCTTTCCACCCACGCGGTTCTTCCCCCGCATTGGTTGAGCGCGTACCAGAGCGCCCTGTCCAACGGGCGAAGCCACAGAAACTGGGAACTGGCCAGAACGCCTTTTTTTCTTGCCCGGCACAGCAGCGCCATGAACCACGGAAGCTCGAACGCCGCGTGAATACGGAGAGATTTTTCGGAAAGAACGGACTGATGCTTTTCCCAGATGCGGTTCAGATTCTGATGGAAGTTTTTTTGTTCCAGAACGGGACATGTCGCCCTGTCGCGTTTTTCCCGATAGGAGGATGAGACGGCATCCAGTACGGCAACGCAGCCTTTTTTGTCGCCGTCCGCATAGGCCAGGAATGCGGCGGCCAGCGCACGACGGCAGGCAGTCATGGCCGTATAGTTCTCGAACGGTTTGCCGAGCTGGTCCTGAAAGACTGCGAGAGCTTTGTCTTCATCCAGCCTGGCATTGCCCCATGCGGGAAGCTCCGTATCCGCCAGTCCGTTATGCAGAGCCTGTTCCGGAGTGAAGGCTTCACCCTTTTCATTGAGCAATAGTCCCTGTTCCAGCGCGAATTGAACGGGAGTTCTGGCAATGCGCCATAAGCCGGAATCGTAGGATTTTGGCGAAAGCAGATACTTGCCGCGACCAACGACCGGTCTGAGACAGGGGAAGGATTCCGCGTTGTTTTTCAGCAGGCTTTTCATGCTGAAATGCCGGACGAGTCTTCCCACCCGGCCTATGAAAATGGCGGTGCAGCCGCACAAAAGCAGAAGCAGCGCGAGCGGCCATCGCATCCATGCCCCGGCATAGCGCAGTAATCCCCGCACCTGTTCCCAGGTCAGCGCGGCGGGTTCCACCTCGGTGAGACGCTCAAGGATGGTCCGTACTTCTTCTGAAAAAGGCGCAAAGACTCTGAGCTGGATACTTGCCAGCCAGACCAGAGGCGCGTTGACGCTTCCCTTATGCGCTGCGTACAGAGCCGGGATGACGACAAAAATCAGCACCAGAAGCGCAAACCACAGAAAAAGCATGTCGTCCCTTTCGTCGCGGAGCTGACTCACGGCTGTGCCTCCTGAAGGGAAGAGAGGCTGGAGATACCCCGGCGACGCAGTTCTTCCAGGTTCGTTCTGACCTTTCTGATATAGGCATCTCTGCGATGGGGCGTTCTGGAATGATACGCGCCTATGGCCAGCCAGAGATCGCCGGTCCGTTCATACTCCTTGCGAAGCAGCCATGCCGCCGCATAGGCGTTGACGCAGCCGTCCCGAAGCAGGGTTTCCGGGGCTATGCCCATGGCGGCCAGTTCATTGACGTGAACGGTATTGATTTGAAAACAGCCCAGGTCCCAAGTGCCGTTGGTGTTGCTCAGAGCTTCGCCCATGCTTCCTCCCTCCGTGGCGAGCAGACCGAAAAGCGCGGCCGGAGGCATTCCGCTCGCACGGGCGGCATCCAGAACACAGCCCGTGGTCAGAGGACGTGTCATCGGAACGACGACTCTGGCCCGTTCGGCGGAGAAGGCCATGCCGGGAGACAGACAAAGAATGCTCAGAAACAGGCAGAGCGCTCTCATTTCAATTTCTCCTTGAGCTTCACCACATAGTCTCCGCCCGTGCCGTACACCTTGAACGGATTGTTGCCGCCGATGCCGTTTATGGAGTTGAGGACCTGATTGTGAGCATCGTTGATTTTCTGCTGAATGAGGGAGTCAACCTGATGGCACATTCCCGCGACGATCTGGTCCATGCCCGGCAACGTCACGCCAAGGCTGAAAGCGTCGCCGAGGGCATTGATGGAGCCGAGACAGCCGGACAGCGCATCCCGTTCGGATTCAGGGTCGGGAATCATGGTGTTGTGAGTATCGGATACCCGTCCGTTGCGCTGCTGCATGGCCGAGCCGACGGCATCCCGCATATCCTGACAGGACGCCGCAAAACAGGGAAAAGCCTGTACCAGACAAAGGATAAGGAGAAGCGCAGTCCTCATTGTTTCTTCCTCCCTTTCCGGCCTTCAAAAACGGGGCCTCCGTTTTCTCCGACCGGATATATCTGCTTGCAGCGGGGATAATCGGAACAGCCGTAGAACTTCCCTTTGGCGCTGCTGCGCAGGACGAGAGGCTTGCCGCAGGCTTTGCAGGCGTGTTCCGAAAGCGTGGGTTTCGGTCTGGGACTTCCCGGTTTGCCGTTGTCATCGGGAAGTATGGTCTTGCAGTCGGGATAGGCGGAGCAGCTCCAGAACCATGAGCCGTCCTTTTTTCTTTTACGGCGCTGAAGAGCGGCCCCGCAGTCGGGACAGACATGGGCGGGGCTGGCTTTGCGTTCCAGAATCGGAGCCAGCAGCGTCGGCAGAAGACGTTTTTGTTCTGAGAGAAAAGCGTCCAGACTGCCCTTGCCCTGGGCGATGGCTTCAAGCTGGTCTTCCCATGCGGCGGTGGTGATGGGGTCTTTCAGAGCGGGCGGCGTCAGGTCGATGATTTCCTGTCCCAGCGGCGTGGATACGATGGATTTTTTCTCGGCGACGAGATAGCCGCGTTCTTTCAGCGTCTCAATGATATTGGCGCGGGTGGCTTCGGTGCCGAGGCCCTTGCTTTCCTTGAGCGTGGCTTTCGCCTGACCGTCCTTGACCAGAAGATGGACGTGGGCCATGGCGTCAATCAGGCTTCCCTCGCTGAATCGGGAGGGAGGAGAAGTCTTTTTCCGCACGCTTTCCGCGTTACGGCAGCGCACGGCGTCGCCCTGCTCCATGAGCGGCAGAAGTTCCTGCTCCTGTTCATCGGAATCGTCGTCATCCCTGGAAAGCGCCGTCCATCCGGCCTCCAGCAGTCGCCGCCCTGAGGCTTCCCAGCGGGTATCTCCGAGGGCAACGGCGATTTTCTGGGCTTCATAGCGCATGGGCGGATGAAATTGCAGACAGTAGGCCGTGGCGATCAGCAGAAAAAGGGCGCGTTCTTCCCCGGCAAGGCTTTCCGCAGGTTCCCCGGTGGGAATGATGGCGTGGTGGGCGGTAATCTTTTTCGTGTTCCAGACCGTGCTTTTCAGGCTGGAATCCGCCTTGCCCGCAAGCTGCTCCAGGCCGGAGACTCCGGCAAGGCTGTTTAGAATGGATGCGGCTTCGCCATGCTGCTCTTCCGGCAGATAACGGCAGTCTGTCCGGGGGTATGTGGTGAGCTTCTTTTCATAAAGACTCTGGGCGACATCCAGGACGCGCTTGGCCGACATGCCGAGTCTGGCGGAAGCGGATTTTTGCAGGGAAGAGAGGCAATGAGGCAAGGGAGCGGGTCTGGTTTTCTTTTCCCGCAGAGCTTCCAGAACCGTTCCGTCCTTTCCGTTGACCGATTCCAGAACGGCGGCAACCTGAGCAAGGTCCACAAGACGCCCGGAGCTGTCCAGTCCGTCCTGCGAGTCGGAAGGCGCGAAGGTGACGGAACATTCTCCGTGGGGGTGGATGATGCTTGCCCGCAGCACAAAATAATCCGAGGGCTTGAAATGGGCGATCTCCCTGTCGCGTGCCACAACCAGCGCCAGCGTGGGCGTCTGGACTCTGCCGAGGGAAAGCACTTCCGTGCGTCCGTTTTCTCTGCCTGTGATGGTCAGGGCGCGGGTGGCGTTTATGCCTACCAGCCAGTCGGCCATCATTCTGGCGCGAGCGGCATCCCGCAAAGGCGCATTGGCGGAGTTGTCCGTGATGTTGCCGAGAGCGATGCTGACGGAGCGGTCATCCAGGGAAGGCAGCCAGATACGGAAGACAGGGCCGCGATAGCGGAAATGTTCCAGCACTTCATCAACAAGAAGCTGGCCTTCCCGGTCAGGGTCGCCCGCATGGACGACGGAGGCGGCGTCGCGCAGCAGTTTGCCGATGGTGTCGAGCTGTGCTTTCGACGTGCGCTTGACCACATATTTCCATGAGGAAGGAATGATGGGCAGATGTTCGCGCCGCCATTGGGCATATTCCGGGCAGTAGGCTTCAGGGTAGGCGGGTTCAAGAAGGTGGCCGAAGCACCAGGTGACGATGTTATCTCCGCACCGGATACAGCCCTGTTCCGTGCGCCCTCCGCCAAGCCCTCTGGCAATGGCTTTTCCAAGATTCGGTTTTTCAGCGATGAAAAGTCTCATGCGTTATATCCTCATGCGCTGCGCCGAGGCAGCCTGCTGTTCCAGTAAGGGAGCGTTATGGTCCAGAGCGCCCGGAGCCGAGCGGAGTTTGTCGTCCATTTCCATGTGGAGAACGTGGGCCATCTTGTCGAAAAGCGCGGCAAGCTCCATCACGGAGTCGGGGTCCTGCTTGAGAGCCAGATTGAGGAAATCCGGGTTCTGAAGAATGAGGCGCGTTTTGGTGACCGGGTTGTCCGTATTCTTGAAGGCAACGGCGGCATCGGTGAAAGACAGCGGTTCGGAGAAATCGCTGTTTCGGGAAAGACGCTCGAAGACTTGCGTGCCGGAAGTCTCTTCGGCATGGAAGGAAACGCCGCAGGCCGCGTCGCGCTGCTTTTGAAGTTCCACCAGTTCCGGCCATTCTTCCCGTCTGGGAAACCACCTTGCCGCAGGTTGTTCATCGGATTCAAACTGATGCAGTACCGTCAGTATCTTTGCCGCTTCCGAAGCAGCCTGAAACACGGCTTTGACATCGCCGCCGGAAAATTTCTGATTCCAGTTGGCGATATAGGCGGCGGAGTTCGTTTCCGGCATGGGCAGCGCAAGATGCGCGCCGGCCAGCATGGAAAACATTTCCGCGCGCATTTCTTCAAAGGCGTAGCTCTTTATGGTCTGCGCCTTTTTCTGTTGGCGGTTTTCCCGCGTTTCGTGCCCGGTGGCATGGAAGAACTCGTGCAGTTTGGCGGCGTAGTATTCATCCGTACCGCTGAACCGTTCGGGATACGGCAGGGCCACTTCGTTTTTTTCCGTGTTGAAGCAGGGATCGCCGCCGTAGTGTCTGACGTGAACGCCGGAACTGGCGATGAAGCGTTCCACCATCTCATGCCGTTCAATCTGCGTCATGGCATGGGCGGGACGTTCCTTGGCGGGGAAGCCCTCAATCTGTGCGGCATTGAAGACCGTAAAAGGATAGAAAAGCGTTTTGCGCTGAACGTCGGGAACGTCCTGCCCCCGGTCCTTCATTTCCTCGATGCGCCGGAGTTCTTCCCTGCTCAGGAATTTCCAGGCCCCGTTTTCTTCCACAATGTAGGCGACTTCCTCCGGCCGCAGCACCTTGACGCCCCGTTCCCCCTTGCGGATGTTCATTTTCAGTTCGGGGTGGGCGTTCTGAAAGCTCTGAAGCTGGTTGAAGGTCATCCACCGGTCATCGGCGTATCCCCTGACAATGGTTGTCAGCAGCAGCCGAACCAGGTTCGCCCCGCTGTACTCTCTGCCGGTCACGGGACAGAACGGCATTCCCACAGGCGTGTCGGATGTCCAGCCCTGTTGCCAGTCCCCGGCCTTTTCCGCCAGGGAAAGCATGGTTTCAGCGATACCGTTGACGAACTCTTCCTGAACTTCACGGCTTATCTGAAAGCGGTTTTTCCTTTCGCGCGGCTGCTCACTCATGCGTTTTCCTCCCGCAGTTCCACGATGACGGAATCCTGTTCGTCCTGCGGATTGAGAAATCCCGCCAGAACGGCGTCCTTCCTGCTCATCAGGAAGGCCCCGGCGTCGAGCTGTCGTTCAATATGCCGGGGCGTAAGGTTCACGCGCTCCTTTTCCTGGGAACGGACAGGTGAATCAAAGAGGCCGAAACTGTTGCGCGGAACGTCTTTCATGTCGAACTCCTTTCAGATTGTTGAATTACCAGCGGCATCGCTTGCGCCAGAGGGCTTCGGTGTATCTGGTCTCCCGGCGTCTGCCCATGAGCGCCGTGCGTATCGCCCTGAGACAGGCAAGAGGCGACATGCCGGAGCGTTGAACAAAGAACAGGGCCGCAATGCCCAGGCAGGCAATGGCCGCCGTCCACCAGGACCAGTGGAACAGCCACAGAGCCAGGGGAAAGATGGCACGGGCATCCAGAATGAAAATTTTCGGCGTGAGACCGGTATCCCGCCAGAGAACTTCACCGTTCATGACGTTTCCTCCAGAGCGAGGGTGTGGGACGGACTGTTTTGCCTTGCCTTGCGCTCCGCCAGAATGGCCTGATAGATGTCCCTGCCTATGTCGCCTCCGGCATAGGCGCGTTCGGCGGCATCCTGTATGCGCTGGCCGGAGGAGGAAAGCAGTTCTTCGGCCTGCGGAATCAGACGCTCCAGGGGCGTGTTCAGCAGGGTTTCCCGGATTTCGGGAGTGAAGGCCAGATATTCGCGCAGCGCCGTGCGTCCGCTGTTGTCCGGCAACGGGACGAGACGCTGGGAAATGATGAGCCTGAGACTGGAAATGAGCGTCGCCGTGATTTGCAGCCTTTCCGCAATGGGAAAGACGTTGATGATGCGGGAAAGAGTTTCCGGCACGGAGCGCGTATGCACCGTGGAATAGGCGGCAACGCCTATTTCCGCGCTTTCGATCATGCCCCGGAGCGTATCGGGATCACGGCTTTCCCCGATAAGCACCACGTCCGGCGCCGTGCGCGTTGAGTTGCGCGTGGCCGTAAGAAACGATTTCAGATGTTCGGGAATGGTGCTTTGCGATACCGGACCTCCGGGGTTCGGTATGGCGTCAAAGTCGAATTCTATGGGGGATTCGTAGGTGCTGACGTTGCGCCCGCCCTTTTCAATGATGCGTCGAAGAATGGCGGCGAGCAGCGTGCTTTTTCCGCTTCCCATGACGCCTGTGACCAGAACCAGACCGTTGGACGGCATGGCATGGTCCAGAATTTCCTGTTCCACATGCAGGTCTTCCAGGGCCGGGGGCATGGAAGGAATGGCACGGAACACGATTTTGACGCCGGTGGAATAGCCGTCGGCCACCGGGGTGGCATTGCCGCGATAGCGGCGGCGCACGCCTCGGCTTTCCTCGATTTCATGGGCAAAGTCATAGTCCGACTGGCCGGACTTGATGAGCGCGGCCACGGAATTGTTCCGGGTCAGGCGTTCCAGAGCGGACAGAAGTTCATCGGTCGTAATGGCCCGCTGCGTGACCATCCGCCATGTTCCGTTGAGGCGCATCCATGCCGGAAGCGCGGAACGCAGGCACAGATCGGACATGCCGCAACGGGTTCCCCAGAGCAGCAGGTCGTTGATGCCCGCATAGTCCCAGCGGATACGCGGTTCACGAGGATACCAGCCGGGATTCGTCATGGTCATTTTCTCCCCTTTTTTACGGAAGGAGACGGGGCGACCGTGAAGGAGGACGGCGCTGTAATCCGATAAACGCGCTGGCCGATGTTCAGCTTGTTTCCGTTGTCCGTGGTGTGCATTCCCAGGTCGGAAGAGGCGGTGCTGATGCGGCTCAGAAGGTGCTGGGCCGTGAGCAGGTGATACAGCATGGCTCCGCGATAGCTCCGCACCATCCGCGCCACGTTGTCCGCGTAAAGCTGATCCGCCTCTTTCAGTCCCTGCGTCCAGGCTTCACGCACGGCGCGTCGCCAGATGGCCCGCTCTTCGCTGCTTTGGGGCAGAACGGCGGGGTTCGGTTTTTCCGGTTCGGGAAAATCGTCCATCATCAGAAAGGTTCGCCAGTGGGGAACAACCGCGATATACTGTGCCGGTTCAAGCATTTCATAGGTCGCTTTCGCTGCTGTAGCGGTTCCCGGCTCTTCAATCCGCATGGACGCTCCGGCCCGTGCCAGAAGCGGCGGCATGATGAGGGCTTCCCCCTGCGTCAGAACAAGCGGCGTGAAGTTGAAGGCGGCATCCATGATGGTACTGAACTCTTCGGTTCTGGCGGCAAGCTGTCGGTAGCGCCAGGTTATGGCCGTCTGAAACGTGACAAGCCGGGCAGCCTCCTTGATGGCTCTGGGGCGCATGAGCTTGACGGCGGTATGCTCCTTTTCCCTGCCGCCTTTCATTTCCAGAAGTTCCGCCAGCTCTTCGGGGTCGCCTTTGCGCGGTCCCGAAGCGGGGTCGGCGGGAACATGCACGGCCAGGTATTGCCCGTTGCCGTCTTCAGCATAGGAGGCATCGTAGGGTGTGAAGGTTTGGTCGTCGTTTGTTTTGTCCGCCGTTTTCGGCGCATTGACCGTGCCGGGGGGAACGGGCACGGGAGTCGTGGGGGCATTCTGCGGGCGCATTCCCGCGCACCCGGTCAGAGAGACGGCTGCGATGAAGGCCAGCAGAAGAGAAGCCGCCTTCCGGGGACCGAAAAGACGGAGCCGAAGCACAGGGATGAGACGGGAGAACATCGTCATGAATGAAGCTCCTTACCGGTGGTTCTTGCCAGCGTGAGGACGCGGTTGATGGGGTCGAAACGCACGGCGGCCTGCGGCTGTATCTGCCATGCGATGTCTTCCAGAAGCTCATGCGCGGGACGGTTCAGCCCATGCACCACCACGGTCATGACCTGTGCGGAGGGTGTTCCCGCTTCCCTGTAGCGAAAGCCGAGTTGCAGGCAGATTTCCTTGAGCGCTCCTTCCACGGGTCCCGTCCAGGTGATGGAGACAGGCAGATTCAGCGAAGGGTCGGAAGGCAGCAACAGAGGCTGCAAGCCCTGTCCGCGCAGTCTGGCGATCATGGCGAGTTCCCTATGAGCCTGTTCTGCCGCGTGTCCCAGGGTTGTTGATACGAAATCGGCGGGCGGAGGAGCGGAAGACTGCTCCCTTCCCGCACAGGCGGCGAGAAAAAGACAGCATAAGCACAGCACAAGGTTGCGGAACATGATGGACCTCCTTATGGATGAAAAGACACACCCCGCCCGCCTTACGGGCGATGGAAAACGACGCCGACTCCTTGAAGCAGCCAGCGACCGAACGGCAGAAAACGGCGGTTACGCAAAAGGGAAATGCGCCAGAGCGTCGTGAGGATTCCAAGAAGACATGGCAGAGAGATGAGACCGAGGGCGATGACGGACAGTATGGTTCGCTGCCATATCGCCGCCAGAGCGCAGAGGACGACGGGTGCGATAAGAAGCGGAACGCGCAGACAAAGCACCCTGATGACGCCGGGAATATCCGCGTCGTCGGCAATACCCCAGGCGGCAAGCAGCAGAGAAAAGTCCTGTGCAACCGCGTGTTGTTCCTGAGAAGAGCGGTGACTGCGGAAAAAAGCGACACGGGCACAAAGTCTGTTCCGAAGAAGGGAACATTGCCGCCTGGACTCGCAAAGAGCGATAACAAGAGCCGTGGTCGAGAGATACTTTTTCATAGGCGTCAGCTTCTGAAGTTATCCTGTGATATTCGTGAAGTCTGAGAAACTCCTGACGGCGATTGCGTCGGCATCGCGTGCCCGGAGCCGGGGCTGTTCCATTGCCTCGAAATGTCGCCGCGAAGTTCTCTTGCGCCCTGCGCCCCGGAGCTGACGGTATTGGTGGAGGCGATGAAGATGCTCTTGACTCCGGCCTGGTCTTCCTTTTCTCCCAGCCCGTGGATTTGCTGACCTATCCAGCTGGTCACATGCTCCGGCAGGTAATGGATGAGGGAGAAGAACTTGTTGGCCGCCATGATGACGACGATGCCGAGGATGACCAACATGGAGAACGTGCCGGTAATGCCGAGAATTTTGGTTTGTGCGGTTCCGGCGACGAACATCTCAAAGCTGGCTCCGAGAAGTCTGCCGAGGACATTCATGAGAATGACGGCGGCAAAGAATCCCGCCACCATCAGAGGAGGACGGAAGATGATGGCAAGGAGAAGAAAATAGCCTCTTTTGCCGTGCTGACCGGCAGCGCCGTCTCCGTCGGGCAGCGCATGGGCGCACAGCCAGAGCGGGGCCGCGACCAGGGCTTCCACAATGAGGATGATCCAGCCCACCAGGGCCGAAATCCAGCGGATGAAGGGAATGGCGGGCAGGTAGTATGCCAGCGCCAGCCCGTACAGCAGAAGGGGAAGAAAAACGGCGAACAGGGCAAAGGAGATATACTTGTCCAGATTCGGAATGGCCTTGCCTATGAGAGGCAGCTCCTTGCCCATGGAGTGCGCCACATCCACGACGCCGAGCGCCGAGGCCAGCCCCCATGCCGTACCGATGAAGTAGTCCCCCACATTGGAAATCGCCATGATGGGGTCCTGGCTGGAGAGCTTTTCAACGGCAATGGGCAGAATGTTTGCGGCGACCAGCTGATTCAACGTGGCCCGCAGCCAGTTGGTCAGCTCGTCAAAGGCCCGGCCTTCATCCGTCACGGACGGCGTGGCCGTGATGTCCGTGATTCCCCTTCGGCTGGAATAGGCGGTCTTGATATAGTTTGCCACACGTTCCTTCGCGGCTTCATAGTCCTGCAGGCCGTGCGTCCAGGCATACAGTTCGGAGACGGTATATTGGTGCGGGCTGTAGGTGATGCCGGAGTACATGGCCTCGCGAACTTCCTGATTGATCCATGCTATGGACCAGTAGGAAGAACCGGCGATGAGCCAGCCGTACTGGGCGGAGTTTTCCTGGAAGTCTGCGAGCTTGCTTTGAAGCTGTCCCTGTCCGGCATAGCTTTGCAGTTCGGAAAGAATGGTCGCATTGACCTGATTTGCGGCACTGTGCAGCGCGCGGGGGTCAATGGAGGAAGACGGCGTTTCCGGGTCGGCAAGCTGCTGCGCCACAGAAGAAAGAGCGGAGATGGCCGTTCCTACGGCATTGACCTTGCCCCTGCACAGGGCATCGCTTTCATCCACACAGGAAACCTGAATGGAACCCGCATTGCCGTTGAAAAGGAACTGGTATTCTCCCCCGGAGCGGAACCAGTTGCTTTTGTAGTTCCATTCTCCGCCCGGCGAGATGTTCATGCCTCGACGCTCGTTCAGGTAATACTGGAGCGTCAAAGATTCCAGAGCGCCATTGGTAATGGCCGCATAGTGCGTGACGTTCTGGTCCGGTGCCTGTACGGTGATCTGACCGGCGTGTTCCACAAAGTAGTCGGTCCCCAGTTCCCAGACG
>JAHZEL010000002.1 GCA_019421865.1 Desulfovibrionaceae bacterium
CATGCCCGGTCATGTCGAGAGATGTTTCCATCTGGTTGTACTCCGGATGGCCGGGCACTTCCGAGCGGTAAAGGTAATCCGTGCCGAGGTCGTACTCGTCGAAAGCAGAGTAGGCTCCGAGGTGGCCGGGACCTGGAGAAGCAATACCGAGAGCGGCCAGATCGAGTATGAAGCCGCCGGCTGCGCCGTGAAGCGTGCCGTCGGTCTGACCGGGGAGGACGCCGGTGGGGACAAAACCGCCAGCCCCACCGAGCTGGAGAGCGGCTCCGGGAACCGTCAATGTAGCGAAGGAGTCGCCCTCCTCATGCTCACGCCCGCCCCTGGTGATCGTGATGGTATTCAGCGTGTTTTCATGTGGGCTGCGCACGTAAATTTCATAAGACTGCCCCCAGATATTGCTGTTGCGAAAGCCGTCAGGGAGAAGATCGTCGTCAATCAGATTCTGGATGGAGATCTGGGGACCGGAAGAAGCCGTCGCGGAGGAGAGCAGGGTTTCAAAATTCCTTTTGACATAAGCGTTGGCGGCCTCGTTGACCTGACGCATCTGGTCCGCCGCCAGTCCCTGCTGGAAGGCGATGAAATTGGAACGCCAGAGGTCATAGACACTGGGCATGAGCACGGCGATGATCGCAAGGACGATCAGCATTTCAACGATAGTGAAACCGGATTGACGTGAGATTTTCATGGCAGGCTCACAATGCTGACGACGTTGCCGGCAGGGATGGAGGCGGCTACGGCGATGCCGCTGGGAGACAGCCGGGAGTTCACATTTCTGCCGATCAGGACGGAATTGCCCATGAGTTCCCTTATGGCGAAGACTTCATCCTGTGAGGCTTCTCCGTAGATGTAGCAGTAGCCACCCGAGATCCTGGCCTGCCAGTTCCGGATGGGCAGATAACCAGTTGGGAGTTCAAGGGCATTAGCAGGCACAGAGGCGATGTCGGGATGGGTACGGACATAGTCGGAGACGGCGGTTCTGTAGATGCAGAAGTTCACGGCAAGGGCTCGTTCCGAATGGTTTAGGAGTGATGCCTGTGGTTCTACGAAACTGAACGTCGCGAGCAGTCCGAGGAGGATAGCGATGATGGCCAGAGGATACATGAGCCGTCCTATAGGGGGCCGGGGAGGAAAACCTCCCCGGAGACAAGGGGATTTTTAGTGGGATTTGTAGACGATAGTATTTTCTGTTTCGCTGGTGCATTGATCGGTCGTCACGATGGAACCGCGTTCGATTTCCGTCCCGTTGACGGTGACTTGCTCCCATGTGTCGAGCTGGAACGAGCCCAGCTTGATACATTCACTTTGCGGAACCTGGGTGAGTTCAATCGTGAATGAGCGGCCATCATCGGCACTGGCGACGGTGACATCACCGTTCCATGCGTCGACAATGGCCGTGCCGTCTCCGTTGAGTAGGGTGGGAGGAACGGCCATAGCACTGATCAGCTCTTCATTGCTGATGGAGGCGTAAGAACGCACGTCCGTATAGGCATGCTGAATGTTAATGCGGAAGGCAGAGATAGATTGTTCAGTGGAACCTAGCTTGGCGGTTCCAAAGAGCCAGTCCGAGAGCTTTCCAGAGTTCATGACGATGAGTAGGCCGACGGCCAGAACGATGAGGACTTCGACTACGGTGAAGCCGCGTTCGCTGCCTTTTAATTGTTTTTTCATGACTTAATAACCTCCTATTCCGATAGCTATTTGTTGTTGAATGGATGTGATTCCCGTAACCATAAGGATAACGAGACCGCCAACCATTAGGATGCAGATGATGTTCAGGGCGCGAGCGGCCTGTACGATCAGGTTGATGCCGTCAGTGAGCCAGTCGGCTGCGATGGCGCGGATCTGTTCACCGAATCCCGGAAGGTTCGAGTATGCCTGGAGTTCTTCGACAAGTTCCGGAGAGGGCCAGCGCAATCCCGTTTTTTCGAGGGCATCGCCAAGATTTGAACCACGCCCGACATGGTTATTGATTCTGCGCAAAATGTTCCGCAGATAGGGGGTGGTGGAGCGATCGGCAAGCATGGCGGCGAGAATGTCCACGGGTTTTTGTCCCACGGACATGAGCGTGGCCACGGTGTGCAGCCATGAGACGCCGACAAGCAGACGGTAGACGGACCAGGGAGGTATCCTGTCCGCCCATTGTCTGCTGGTTCCCGCCCAGAGGGGCAGGGTGACGAAGATGAGGATTAAAGTGCCGACAAGGGCGAGGAGGGCTGCAAGTCCCGCAGAGGAATCCACGAAGCGGGAAATCCGGTACAGAATTGCGGCGGGTCCCTGCCAATGGGTAGGATCGGTGATAGCGGTCAGTTGGGGAATAATGACCACGGACATGGCGTAGAGGACCACGTTGACCAGGACGAAGAGAAAGGCCGGATAGGCCACGGCTCCGATGACGGCTCCAATGACTTTCCGTTTTGCCGCGAGGAGATCCGCAGCCAGCAGAAGACCTTCCGACAGCTTGCCGCCGATCTGGCTGGAGTGGATGAGCAGTATCTCTTCCGGAGTGGCCAGTCCGGTCAGAGCTTCGCTCATGCCCTTGCCTGCGGAGAGTCTGTCGCGCATGACGGCGTAGCATTGCGTGGAGAGAGAGCCGGCGGCACGCGCCTGTTTGGTGAAGAGCCGCAGGCTTTCATCAATGGGCATACGGTGACGCTGATGCGTGGCGAGCTTGCGCCAGCAGCGTTCCCGTGTCTTTGAGCCGAAGGCCAGTCTGGCAAGTTTACGCTCAATGCCAGCAGGAAGACGGATTTCCGCATTCAGGTTCATGCGACCTCCCGCCATTCAAGGTCGAAGTCGAGAGTGACGCCCAGCCGTTCTTCGGCCAGAGCCGGATCGACTTCTCCGGCAAGGACGAGACTTCTGGCATGGGCGACGTGCGTCATGCCGTGCATCTCGTTGAGCCAGTACATCTGGGCATCCCGCAGAGAGCCCTTTTTCAGGATGGAGAGGAGCATGGTGGTAACGGGTACGACTTCCGCAGCTACGCGAAGGCCCGTGAGCCCCATGCCGGAGCAATGCTCGCATCCGTCGCCTTTCGTATAGATTTTGGCGAGTTCTGCGGTGTTAAAGAGTCTTTCGAGACGGTTTCTGAGCTGATACTGGAGGGAGGAAAGCTCCAGAGGCCGCTTACAGTGGGGACACAGGACCGGAACCAGACGCTGGTAAATCAAGCCGTTGAGAACGTTGTCTTCATAGAGATCCTCAAGGGGGACGCCCATCTCGCGCAGACGGGCGATGATGCCGAAGGCGCTGGAAGCGTGGAGGGTGGTCCAGACTCCATGCCCGGTAAGGGCGGCTTCAATGGCGGCGGAAGCCAGTTCGATGTAGCGGATTTCGCCGATCATGATCACGTCCGGATCGGAACGCATGAGCCCCGCATTGGCGTTCACCATCTCCATTTTTCTGGCGTTTTCCACATCCGTGTTGGTGATGACGTTGCGTTGCTTTGTCCCTCTGATCACGTATTCCGCCGGATCTTCCAGCGTCATGTAGTTTCGAGTGGGGTTCTCCTCGGCCATTCCCTCCATGACGTGTTTAAGAAGTGTAGACTTGCCATGCCCGGTAGCTCCTGCGATGATTGAAAGTCCGGAACGTTCTGTGAATCTCCGGAGGAGCTGTTGCTGTTCCGGAAGATAACCAAGGGCTTCGACGCGCTGTTCCAGTGTCCCCTGGACTGATGTAGCGTCGTAAAGCAGGCGCAGAGCGACGAAGGTGCCGGGGTCTGGAATAAACGGACTGAGGATCGGCTCGGCGTGTAGACGGACGGCGAAGACCCCTTCAGGCAGGTACTCGCGCTTGGCGATGCGAGCGTCGTGTTGTTTCAGCGGGGAAAAGGTGGATTCTCCTCCGCCCTGAGAAATGTCGGACTGGAAAAGGGCAAAGATGAGAGCTTGCCCTTCAGTGCCGTTTAAAGTCTGAAACGGTTGCAACAGTCCCAGACGCCGGAGCTCAATGGTGGTGTATGGCCCCCAATAGGTGATGTGAATATCCGATGCGCGGAGGGTCCATGCCTTTCGCAGAAGATCGACTATGGCGTCGACCGTGGCGTTGATTGAGCCCTCTTTGTTGATGAAATGGACGCCGAATTTTTTTTCAAAGGCGCGGGGTGAGTACCAGCGGCATGGCACTACGGCGACGTCCATTTCACGGGAGTATCTGGCGAAAAGAGCGTCGAGCAAGGTGTCGCCTTTGAGCTCTTCCGAAGCGTGAAAGAAGCCGTCGCGCCAGATCAAGCGTTCCGAAAGGGCTGGAGGAATGGAAGGAACGTAAGTATCCATGTTTACATCCAGGGTATTGCCGAACCGTTGATGACGACGCGATCCCGCGTAATTGACTGAACCTTTCCAAAACCGGGAACGGTATCCCCCGTTTTGACGACATGACTCCCATCCTTGGTCCGGAGGGTGGCGCTCAAGTTTTCATTGGTGCCGCGCACAGCCATGACGACGATCCTGGTCGACTCCTTCTTTTCCGGCAGTCCGGGAACTCCGGCGGAAGGGGAGAGCTGCGGCAGGGTAATGGGTGAGGTCGGGATCGCTTCCTTTGGTTGCTGTAGTTCCCTGATCTTTGCATCGAGCTGTGCAAATTCCAGTTCCATCTTTTTAAGATCAGCACCGGCTTGGATACCTGTAAGAGTGCCGAGGTTGCCGGAATAAACCGTGCGGGGATCGAGTTCCGTAATGGGGGGAACTGCGACGCTATCCTTCGGGGAAGGGCTGGGAGGTGCTGGTTTTGGAGCAGACGCCGTTTTAGGGGCAACCTTTTTAACCGGACGTTCGGACACCGATTTCTGCTCTGGAAAGAACTGAAAGGCAGCCGAACCGATCAGTGCGCAGCCGAGGACGGTCAGGACGGCGATCTGGGCCTTTTTCTTGTCAACGTGCATAGAGTTCACCTCGTATGGTCCAATTGTCGGAGTAGGAGATCTCCGTGACGATTAAGCCGGGAATTTCGGACAGGGCCTTTCCTAGGCTGACGTAATCGGCCATGAGAAAAGCGGGAACGTGATCCAGTTCAAAGGATGCTTTCACCCAGGGACAAGAAAGCGAGATCTTTTCGACCGTCTTTGTCTGGCGTTTGGCGAAGGCCAGCTTTTTGAGGTTCAGGCGGAAGTGCTGGGTGAGAGCGTAGAGCCTGCGTGCCGCGTCCTTTTGTGAAAGCAAGGAGGAAACGGATCGATTCGTCCCGGCAAGAGGAGACAGCGGCCTGGATGATGTCGCAATTTTCGGCTTTTGCGGGTCGAGCACCGCATTGAAGGGCAGGTACGTGTAGTCCGAAAGCGGCGTCTGCTGCCATGTGGCGGAAAGGGAAGCCCCTGAGCATCTCAGGCTGGAGAGTCCCCAGCCGTTCGCGGCCATAGGGAAACGGAACATCTCTGGAGCACACTGGTTGAGGAATGTTCCCGGCAGGGGGGCCTGCATCCATTTACTTGAAAAGTATCTTTCGGGATGCTCGGCCAGTTCTTTGGCCCTTTTTTCCTTGTTTTGTGTGAGGATGCGGGCCTGCTCCAAGGCTTCCTGAGCCGCCCGGTATTCGAGGGCAGAGTCGACGGCCCACCAGCCGAAGGCGAAGCCGACGGCTATGGCGGATGCCTTCAGAAACTTGATGGTTGCTGTATCTTTCAGATACCCAAGGGCTGCCGGATCGTTCATAAAGGACGTCTTTGTCGGCTTTGTGTGAGCCAACAGAGCGTCGTCATTTGAAAAGGATTGAAGATCCGGGACGCCGAGAGAGTCTTGAACTGAAACGGCGACGTTTTCGGCATCTTCCTGATTGGTAAAGCAACGATCCGTCTGCCCGGAGATAATTCCTCTGCGAACGCCGATTACCCACCAGAAGGGTGTATCGTCATCCGCGTCGACGAAGGGAAAAACGTGGACGGCGTCAGGATACTTGTTCAGGACAAGCGTTGCGGCCAGAGAGCGGGCTCTCTTCCACGACTTGTTCCTTGAACGGGCCAGGGCGTACTGTTTTTCAAGTACGACGGATATATCGCACTTTTCGTCGTATCCTTCCGCTTCCAACACAAGTTCGGCGCGCTTCATGTCTTCCTTGAGCGGGAACCAGTCCAGACCGACGGCATAGGACTGCCCATTGACAATTACACGGCGCATCATCACACGTTCTCCGCACTTTCCAGCTCAATTGTCACAACGAGCAGAGTTTTCGAAAAATCGGCATCGCGACTCGTGTTGAGAACACCGAGGGAGTTGCCAAGGTTCTGGGTTGACTGCTCAAAGCCGGCCAAAACCAACGTCTGGCCCATCTTCATTTTTGACCGTTGGGCAAAGCTCCGCGTACTCACCTGCGGAAGCTGGACATAGACCTGTTCACGGTCGATCTCTTCCATGGAGTCAAGGGCCGACAGAGTGACCGTGTATTGGAGAATTACCCGGCGATCCGGCAGGATATGCGGAATGATGGTCATGGCGAAACCGGTTGTGACTTCGCCGGGTGTGATCTCTGAAGTCTGGTTGTACTCGCTGGTGGCCAGGGTCATACCGGCGAGGTAGGCATGGCGCTTGATTGCCTGCACGGGAAGAGGCTGGTTCGACATGAGCAGGCCACCGGCGGAACTAAGCTGGGTAGCACGCCCCCATTCTTTGAGAGCCTTGATCGTGCCGCTGGAGCCCTTGAGCTTGCCCTTAACCACACTAACAGCGGCGGTTGACGCACTCCCCAGATCGCCGAGGCTGCCAGCGACGACGGAGACGTCGTTGTTTTCGAAGAGGGCCTGAAGGTTCAGCCCGGCGCTGGAGGCGTCGGTGAGTTCGAGCGCCCAGACACGCACGGTAATTGCAACCTGGCGGGAGAGTCGGGCGTTGATCGAGTCGATGTAGGCGGTCACGTCACGCAGGCGCGTATAGGAGTCCCTGACCGTGACCGTGCCGGCAGCCTGATTGATGGAGACGGTGCCCCTTTTGCTCAGGAGTCCCTTGACGGCGGTTTCGATCTCTTTCCAGATGTCCATCTCTATTTTTGAGGTGTGGACTTGGGAGGTCTGGGAAGAGGTGTCTCCGGAGGAGACCGTGGAGTTGATGCTGGAGCCGCTGATTGAGGAGCCGCTTGTACGTTCCTTGCTCTTGTTGGAGACCTGACTGTCGTAGGTGATCACGCCCGGCGCGGCCATGATTGTGTATGTGCGCACCTGCATGGCACTAAAGGTGACTCGATTCGTCTTGGCGTCATAGTCCCAGCCATAACCCGACAGGCTTGAGATGGTATCGAGCAGGCCGCGCAAAGAGCCGGTATAGGATACGTCGAGCCGCCCGGACATGGTCAGAGGCGGCAGGCCCAGATCGTCAAGGGCCGGCAACTCCGGCGAGGACGATTGTTTTGTCGGCTGGGGATCGTCGGCATCGGTATCGGAGACTTGGGCTGAAAGAGGCGCGATGGTACTGAGCGAGGCCGCGATCTCCGAGAGTGTTCCTTGCTGTTTGAGAGTGACGCTGGTGTTGAGGACGGGGATGTCCACGTTGTCCGTTTGCCGGATGATGGGCTTTGCGCCGAGATACGGATGTTCGGCAATGGACACGGTCTTCGAGCTGGAGAGCTCGGTCAGTTGATCTCGTTTGGTCTCGACTTGCTGTACTGTGGGCGCTCCGCTGTCCTTAACGGCGCAGCCACCGCTGAAGAAGACGAACGCAGCGAGAAGAAGGGAGAGGTATCTTTTCATTATCTGTCACTCACTTCGAGAACGGAGTTCGAGGGATACAGCGTGGCCCGGAGAGGGAACCCCGCTGCATGAAGCCCTTCAAAGAGTTGCGTGATTGCGGCGACGAAGTTGCCCCGAAATGTTGCGCGGGACTGCATGTCGAGATCCGTATCTGCGTTCCACACGAGCTGATACGATGCGCGGCTTGCCCAGACATCTAACTGCGTGCGCAGACTCCCTTGGGAGAGTTGCCATTCGGGAAGGCTGACCTGTTTGGCAGAGATGGTGACGGCTGGAGAGGCCGGGATGGACGTGGCCTCAACTTTCGGCGTTGCCGATGTTTCAGGCGTCTTGGCTGTGGCCGGAGCGGACTTTGATGTCGCTGCGGCATCGGCCAGGGCCGTAGCCACGACGGGAGATTCAGGCTGGGAGGGGGCCGCCGAGTTTGCCAGAGCCGGAGCGGACGACATCCCTTTTGGCGCAAAAGTAACGAGCTTGGCCTTGGCGTTGATGTCGACTGTGGAGTCGGTAGCCGTGGCTATATCCATGAGAGCCTTTCGCCACGGAACATTTTGGGGATAGGGAACCTGCTTTTGGCGCAGTTCCGTCCCCTGGATGCTGTACTGCCATTTGACGGGGATCACCGTGCGGACGGCGGTGATGATCGGCATCATCCGGGAATCCCCGGAGGCATTAGAGGGCTCCTCTTTGTGTGCCGTGGAAGTTTGGGGAACCGGTGTTTGCGGCGCTTCTGCGAGAGGCGCCTCCTTTACTGCGGGAACCGGTTCCGGAGTACGTGCGGGAGGCGTCACCACCGGCGTGCCTGGAATCGGCTCTTCCGGAGCTGAGACGGAAGTTGCTGGAGCCGCAGTCGCGGAGGGGAGCCCGCCAAGAAGCCGACGAACCATGCTGAAGCTGGTGCCGTCTGAAGTCATTATCTGGAGGTAGCCGGTAGGCATAAGCTCACCGGTAATTTCGTCGAGGACATAGCCGATCCGGACGCCGGAAGACGAGTCGGAGGGGAAAATGGCGAAGCCGTGGCCACGAAGCTGGTTTTCGAGCGACGTGCCGAACTGACCCGGCACAGTCACGAGGGAAAGCCCGGCCTGACCGGCTGGGTAACGACGCGAAAGTTCAAGCGCCGCTTGAGAGGCGAAGCGTTCGGCGTCGGCTGGCCATGTCTCGCTCAGGGCGT
>JAHZEL010000020.1 GCA_019421865.1 Desulfovibrionaceae bacterium
CTTGCCGGTGCGGTAGTCGCCGTACTCAGCGGTGTTGGAGATGGAGTAGCGCATGAAGCCGAAGCCGCCGTTGTTGATGAGGTCAACGATGAGCTTCATTTCGTGGATGGTTTCAAAGTAGGCCATTTCAGGCGCATAACCGGCTTCCACGAGGGTTTCGAAACCGGCCTTCATGAGTTCGGTCACGCCGCCGCAGAGCACGGCCTGTTCGCCGAAGAGGTCGGTTTCGGTTTCTTCACGATAGGTGGTTTCCAGGATACCGGCGCGACCGGCGCCGATGCCGGCGGCATAGGCCAGGGCGTAGTCCTTGGCACGACCGCTGTAGTCCTGAGCAATGGCGATGAGGCTGGGCACGCCCTTGCCTTCCAGGTACTGGCTGCGCACGGTGTGACCGGGGCCCTTGGGGGCGATCATGATCACGTCGATGTTGGCGGCAGGCTTCACGAAGCCGAAGTGGATGTTGAAGCCGTGGGCGAAGCAGAGCACGTCGCCTTCCTTCATGTAGGGAGCGACCTGGCTGTTGTAGATGTCGGCGGCGACTTCGTCGGGCACCAGCATCATCACGATATCACCGGCCTTGGCGGCCTCTTCCACTTCCATGACCTTCAGACCGGCGGCTTCAGCCTTGGCCCAGCTGGAGCTGCCCTTGCGCAGGCCGACGACAACGTTCACGCCGCTTTCATGCAGGTTCTGGGCATGGGCATGGCCCTGGCTGCCGAAACCGATGATGGCGACCGTCTTGCCGTCGAGCATACCAAGGTTGCAGTCTGCGTCATAGTACTTCTTGATCATGATAACATCTCCATTTCAATAACTATAATTCATACCAGCGGCAAGAAATCACTTGCTGCTTTTCCACCAGTCGCTCTGGGATCCCCGGGGCATGCCGATAATGCCGGAACGGCACATCTCAAGGATCTGATAGGTCGACATGACCTCAAGAAAACCTTCAATCTTGGAGGGCTTTCCGGTGAGTTGTATTACCATGCTACCAGAGGTAAGGTCAATAATCCTCGCCCGGTAAACCTCAACGATATCCTTGATGCGGGAAATGTTCGTTTCGCCGAAGCCGATGCGCAGCATCAGGGTTTCGCTCAGCAGGCTTTCATTCGGAGGCAGAAGCGTGATGGACTTCACTTCTTCCATCTTGAGCGTCTGCTTGACGATCTGATCGAGAACGTGCGCGTCGCCTTCCGTGACGATGGTGATGATGGACACGGAAGGATCGCTGGTCTGCGCCGCCGTGACGCTGGTCATGTTGAAGCGGCGACGGGCAAAAAGGGAGGAAACGCGGGCCATGACGTTGGCGTTGTTATCCACCACGATGGAAATCACATGTTTCGTCATTTTGTTTCCCCCTTCTATTCCATGATGATGGAGTCGCAGGTGCAGCCGCCGGGAATCATGGGAAGCACCTTCTCATCCCTGTCGATGCAGCAGTGGATCCACACGGGGCCATCGCTGGTGAGCGCTTCGGCCATGGCCGCTTCCAGTTCGGCCAGGGTTTCGCAGTGGAAGCCCTTGCCGCCGAAGCCTTCGATCACCTTCACATAGTCGGTGCGGCGGTTGAGATCCGTGCAGGAATAGCGCTTGCCGTAGAAACTCGTCTGCCACTGACGCACCATGCCGAGAACATGGTTGTCGAGAATAATGGTGATGATGGGCAGTCCGAAGCTCACCGCCGTGCAGGCCTCGTTCATGTTCATATGGAAGGAGCCGTCGCCTGTGAAATGCACGACCTTCTTGCCGGGGCAGGCGATCTGAGCGCCGATGGCCGCGCCGTAGCCGAAGCCCATGGTGCCGAGGCCGCCGCTCGTCAGGAAGTGGCGGGGCGTCACATGATGCAGGTACTGGGCAGCCCACATCTGATGCTGGCCCACGTCGGTCACATAGATGGCGTCGTCGCCGGCCATTTCGTTGACCTTGCGGACAACCTGATGGGGCTTGAGCACGGTATCGCTGTCTTCAGGATGGTAGTCTTCCTGCTTCCATTCGGCGATCTGCGCCAGCCATTCGTCGCGGCAGGTCTGATGCACCTTGGGCAGCAGCGCGCAGATGACGTCCTTCACGTCGCCCACGAGGCTGACGTCCACACCGACGTTCTTGTTCACTTCGCTGGGGTCGATGTCGATCTGAATGAGCTTGGCACGGCGGCCGAAGGCGTCGGGAGACAGGGCCACGCGATCGCTGAAGCGGGTGCCCACGGCAACCATGACGTCGGCATAGTCGAGGGCGAAGTTGCTGGTGCGGCAGCCGTGCATGCCCACCATGCCGAGGCAGAGAGGATCATTGCTGTCCACCACGCCGGAGGCCATGAGCGTATAGGCGCCGGGCATGCAGGCCTTCTTCATGAGAGCGCCGAGTTCCGCGCTCGCGCCGGAGGCGATGACGCCGCCGCCGTAGTAGATGGCCGGACGCTGGGCATTATTGATGATTTCCGCGGCACGATCCACGGCATCCATGTCGATCTTCGTGACATAGCTGTCGCGTACGGGGGCGGCGGGAACGAATTCGGCCAGAGCCGAAGTCATGTCCTTGGGAATATCCACGAGCACGGGGCCCTTGCGGCCGGTCTGGGCAATGCGGAAGGCTTCGCGCAGAATGTCGGCGAGATCCTCCACCCTGTCCACCACGAAGTTGTGCTTGGTGATGGGCATGGTGATGCCGGCGATGTACACTTCCTGGAAGCTGTCCTGTCCGATGAGGGGCGTGGGCACGTTGCCGGTAATGGCCACCATGGGCACGCTGTCCATGTAGGCGGTGGCAATGCCGGTAACAAGGTTGGTCGCACCGGGACCGCTGGTCACCAGAACAACGCCGGTGCGGCCGGTAGCACGAGCGTAGCCATCGGCCGCATGCGCGGCGCCCTGTTCATGTGCGGTAATAATGTGGCGAATTCGATCCTGGTATTTATACAGAGCGTCGTACAGATTCAACACAGCGCCGCCGGGGTAGCCGAACAGCGTGTCGACTCCCTGCTCCACCAGCACTTCACAAAAAATTTCCGAACCGGTCAGTTTCATATTCTTTATCCTTATGGGCTGAAACCATGCTGATCCGCACGAAGCGGACCTCTTCCCCCAGTCGCACGCACGCCCCGCAGGATGTCTGCCATCCCGCCTGTCCGACCTGCCGGCCCTGCGGCCGCATATGCAGGTGAGGAGCGTAAATCGTAGAATAATACTGGACTGCTTTTTCTTTCCTTGTCAAGTGACTAACGACAAAATAAACAGGCGAAAAACTAAACTATTTTTTTCACATTTCCGGCAGATTTCCGTACAGTCCGCCGTGCGGAGCATCGTTTGCACGGTATGGTCGCGCATCTTTCCGCCCTTTTTCATGAAAAGCTCCGCGCTTCAACGCCATCCGTCCGCATCTTTTCCAGCAGTTTGTCTCCGAAAGAACGTCGGAACCTCATACTCTCGACAAAAAAAACGTCCTGTAGCATTCTTTCCGTCATGCTCTTCGTCTCTCAGGCTGTGCCGGATCAGTCAGTTGTTCCCCAAACACCTGCACAAGACGATGAAGCGGCCCTGCGCTTTCAAGGAGCTGCCCATGAAAAACAAAACCTATTCTGGACTTGCCGCCCTGCCCCGCGGCCAGGCTTCCGACCATATCACTCCGGGCTGCCTCGTGCTGGAAGGCGGCGCCCTGCGCGGCACCTACAGCGTGGGAGTCATGGACGCCCTGATGGAACAGAACGTCAATTTTCAGTGCACCATAGGGGTGTCGGCAGGCGCGCTCAACGGCATAAGCTATGTCTCCGGTCAGATAGGCCGTTCGGCCCGCAGCCCCCTCACCTACCGGCATGATCCGCGCTATTTCGGCGCGGGAGCCTTTCTGCGCAACCGCAGCCCCTTCGGCTTCGACTTCATGTTCGGGGAGCTGTCCAGCACGCTGGACCCGCTGGATCGGGAGCGTTTTTTCCGGCCCGAGCGCCGTTTCGTGGCCGTGGCCACGAACTGCCTCACCGGCCAACCGGAGTATTTTGAAAAGGGAATCTGTTCCGACATCATGCTGGCCACGCGCGCCTCATCCACCATGCCCTACATCTCAGAGATGGTCCGGATGGACGGCAAGCCCTATCTGGACGGCGGCTGCTCCTGCAAAATTCCCTTCCGCTGGGCGCTGGAGCAGGACTTCGGCGCCGTGGTCGTAGTCAAGACCCGCCCCGACGACTACCGCAGGAATCCTGCCGCCGGACGCAGACTCGCCGCCCTCGTTTACGGAAGAAAATGGCCCGCGCTTGCAGCGTCGCTGGCGGAGAGCAACGCCGACTACAACAGACTCTGCGACGACATCGACACGCTTCGCAGGCAGGGCCGGATATTCGTGATCAGTCCTTCCAGGCACATGGATATAGGACGCATGGAAAAAGATCTGGAAAAGCTGGGCGAATGGTACTGGCTGGGCTACCGGGACACGATGGAGCGCATGGACGAGCTTCGTGCCTATCTGGCGGGCAGCAACGCCGCCACACAGCAGAAGGCGGCACAGGACTGAGCGCCGCGCGCCTGAATTTCTTCGAACAGCGTGCCGACGCTCCTGAAAAAGAACGTCTTTCGAACACGCCCCGCCCTAGTCGTCGAAAAAACAGTTGATAGGAAAAAGGCGGATGTCTCTGTGACATCCGCCTTTCTTTTACTTCTTCATGGAAGCGAAGGACTCAAGCCCGAAATGCGGCCGTTCCTGCACCTGCCCGGCATCAAGCTGGGCGCGGAGCGCAAGGAGGGCATTGCGCAGCTGCTCGGGGCAGGACGTCACCTTCGAGGTGGAGCATATCGGCATGTCGGCAAAGCGGTCGATCACTTCGTCGATATGCAGGCCACGGATCAGGCGGCCGATGCCCTGAAGATTGCCGGGGCAGCCGCCCTTGAACTCAAAACCGTTGATGATGCGCGTGTTTTCGTCAACATCTATCATGAACATCTTGGAGCATACGCGCTCCGGAACGTATACGAACTGCATGGGAACCTCCCTTTTGTGGAAACATGAGTCATACGAAAAACTCGAAACTATGGCAAGATGCGGACGAAAAAGCCCGGTTTTCCGAGGCTAGCTGCACTCGACCAGCAAAACGGCCTGCCGCAGCAGTGCGGCGTTTCCCCGTCTCCCGGCTCCCTTTCCGGCCACCCACTGTCCTTCAAGGTTGACGTTGCCTGATTTTGTCCTATCTTGAACCTGCCGCGGCGCCGATGCCGGGCCGTTCCGCCCGCTCCCCTTTTCGCCGGTTCCGCCCGATGGGCGGGCTCGCCGGTCGCGCCGCCATCAACGCGCACTCCGCGCCTCAGGAAGGTCATCATGAAGAAAAGAAAGATAGTTCCCATCACCGTTCTGTCCGGCTACCTCGGCGCGGGCAAGACCACGCTGCTCAACCACGTGCTTTCCAATCAGGAAGGTTACAAGATGGCCGTCATCGTCAACGACATCGGCGAAGTCAACATCGACGCCAGCCTCATCGCCAAGGGCGGCAGCGTGGAAATGGACGACAGCCTCGTTCCGCTTTCCAACGGCTGCATCTGCTGCTCCCTCAAGGTCGACCTTCTCGAACAGGTGCTCAACCTCATCGAGTCCGGCCGCTTCGACTACATCCTTATTGAAGCCAGCGGCATCTGCGAACCTCTGCCCATCGCCCAGACCCTCTGCCTCGGCGACGAGTCGCTGCCCAAGATATGCCGCCTCGACGGCATCGTCACCGTGGTGGACGCCCGCCGCATGGTGGATGAGTTCCTCGGCGGTCAGCGCCTTGTGGAAGAAGACATCGAAGAGGAAGACGTGGCCAGCCTCGTCATCCAGCAGATCGAATTCTGCACCACCATCGTGCTCAACAAGGTGGAAGGCCTTTCCGAAGATCAGCTCGGCCTGCTCAGAACCGTCATCCACAAGCTCCAGCCCGAAGCGAACATCATCGAAACCAACTACGGCAAGGTGGATGTGAAGGACATTCTCGACACCGGCCGCTTCGACTTCGACCGCGCCTGCTCTTCCATCGGCTGGGTGCAGGCTCTTGAAGCCGACGCGCCCGAAGAGGACGAGCATCACGACGAACATGATCATGACCATGACCATGAACATGATCATCACGATCATGAGCATCACGACCATGAGCACTGCCACGAACACGGGCATGATCACGAACATCACGAGCACGACAAGGAAGAGCACGGACACCATCACCACCATCATCACCATCACGGCGATCATGAACACGGTGAGGAATACGGCATTTCCACCTTCGTCTATTTCCGTCGTCCTCCCTTCGATCAGAAGAAGTTTGAAGACTTCGTCAACGATGCCTGGCCTGCCAGCGTGATCCGCTGCAAGGGCCTCATCTGGTTCCGCGACGAACCGGATACCGCCTATCTTTACGAACAGGCCGGCCGTCAGATGACCGCCTCGCCCTACGGCGAATGGGTGGCCGCCGCCCCGGCCAAGCGTCAGGCCGCTGAACGCAGAGTGGACAGCCAGCTCGACGCCGAGTGGGACGACACCTACGGCGACCGCATGCAGAAACTGGTCTTCATAGGACAGCACATGGACAAGGACGCCATCTGTGCCGCCCTGGACGCCTGTCTGGAAAAATAATCCCGAGGGGGCGAAGCTCCCCCCCGTCTTCGGGCGGACGGACTGTCTGAAACGACTCCGTCCGCCCCGCATCTTCAGCTTCGTGCCGCCCCGTGCGGCCTTTTTCTTCCCATGCGCAGAAACATCGTTCCCATCACGCTGCTTACCGGCTATCTCGGCGCGGGCAAGACCACGCTTCTCAATCACGTTCTTTCCAATCAGGAAGGCTACAAGGTTGCCGTCATCGTCAACGACATCGGCGAAGTGAACATTGATGCCGCGCTCATTGAAAAAGGCGGCAACGTGACCATGGACGACAGCCTCGTGCCGCTTTCCAACGGCTGCATCTGCTGCACGCTGAAGGACGATCTGATCCAGCAGATTCTGGACCTCATCGCCACCTGCCGCTACGACTACATTCTCATCGAAGCCAGCGGCATCTGCGAACCCATGCCCATTGCGCAGGCCATCTCCCTCGGCGACGAAGTCATGCCCACGGTCTGCCGTCTGGACGGCATCCTCACCGTGGTGGACGCCATGCGCATGGCCGACGAATTTCTCAGCGGCAGAAAACTTCTCGACGACAATGACGACGAAGATGTGGAAAGTCTGCTCATCCAGCAGATCGAGTTCTGCACCACCATCGTGCTCAACAAGGTGAACGAAGTCACCGCGGAGCAGCTCGCCACGCTGAAGGCCGTCATCCGTCAGCTCCAGCCGGAAGCGAACATCATCGAAACCAACTACGGCAAGGTGAATGTGAAGGACGTACTCGACACGGGCGCCTTCAACTTCCTGCGCGCCGGAAAATCCGCAGGCTGGATACGGAGCCTTCAGTCCTTCGATGCCGCAAACGCCGCAGGTCACGGCGATGAGCATGACGCCCATCATGAGCACGGCACGCATCACCACGCCCATCACGAGCATCACGAACACGAAGAAGGCCATTCCCACACGGAAGAATACGGCATCAGCACCTTCGTCTACTTCCGCCGCGCGCCCTTCGATCAGAAGAAGTTCAGCGACTTCGTGGAAGCCGGATGGCCTGAAAACGTCATCCGCTGCAAGGGGCTTCTGTGGTTCCGGGAAAATCCCGCCATGTCCTACATGTTTGAGCAGGCCGGAAAGCAGACGGTGGCCACGCCCTTCGGGCGCTGGATGGCTTCGGCTCCCGCCGCGCAGCGCGAGGAGGCCCGCCGGGCCAACCCGGAACTGGACCGCAACTGGGACAGCCGCTACGGCGACCGCATGATCAAGCTCGTCTTCATCGGAAAGGACATGGATGAGCAGGAGATCTGCGCCGCCCTGGACGCCTGCCTCGCCGAATCCCGGTAACGCAGCAAACGTTGTCTCCATCCTCGGTAAGGAGGAGAAACGATACTTTTTCAGGCGGAAGCCCTCAAGGCTCCGCCTTTTTCTTTGCCCGAACGACGTTCCGAAGCCGGGGCCGCCAGCCCGGCATCACTTATCCGGTCGTCAAAAAAGGAAGCGATCCCGAAGCGTTCTCATAATCATATCACCGCTCCTCTTTTATCTCTGTAACAGTTATGATACATTGGTAACGAACTCAGGGGCAAAAGTCCCCCACTGGTATTCCGCCCCGCCCCTGCGACGGCATCTGGAGCTGATTATGCTGAATGGTTACGATGTGATAGGCGATATACACGGATGTGCGGACCGGCTGGAAGCGCTGCTTTCCCGCCTCGGTTACGAAAAAAGCGGCGGTGTATGGAAACATCCCGACCGCATGGCCGTCTTTCTCGGAGACTACATAGACCGCGGACCGCAGATTCTGGAAACGCTGACCATCGTCCGCAACATGAGGGATGCCGGCGCTGCGGAGTGTCTCATGGGCAACCATGAATTCAACGCCGTATGCTGGAATACGCCCGACCCCGAACATCCGGGCGAATATCTGCGCAGTCACAACGAAAAGCATGCCGCCCAGCATGCCGCCACGCTGGAGCAGCTGGCAGGCTGTTATCAGCCCTGGATCAGCTGGATGAAAACCCTGCCCCTGTGGCTGGAGCTGGGTGATCTCGGCGGCCACGGAAGCCGCCTGCACATGGTGCACGCCTGCTGGTCTCAGGACCACATGGACATGCTCATGAACGGCGAATGCGGAGGCGAACGCCCGATCACGGGCCGCAGTGACGCGCCGTGCCTGTCCGAAGCCGGTTATCTGCGAGCCTGCGGCATGGAAGAGAGCTGTGAGCATCAGGCAGTGGAAACGCTGCTCAAAGGACCGGAAATCGCCCTTCCCGCGGGAGCCGTCCTGCGCGACAAGGACGGCAACGAAAGAGACCGCATCCGCGTCAAGTGGTGGCTCGGCATGGGCGAACGCTGCCGGGACATGGCGCTCGTGGGTATCGACGATCTTGAATCCATTCCCGAAGAGGCCGTGCCGGAACCCGATGTATGGGAAGCCATTCCCGTGGAATATCCGACCTTCTTCGGCCATTACTGGCGCAGCCCGGGTGAAACCATAGGCCTGTACTCTCCCACCGTCGCATGCCTGGACTTCAGCGCCGTCAAGGGCGGACCGCTTGTGGCCTATCGCTGGAACCGCGGTGACACCTGCCTGCACGACGACCGCTTCGTATGGGTCGGAAGCGAGGCAGACGCCACTTCACGCGGGAGACGCATTTTCTTCCCGTAATGCCTCAACGTGCCGGATGCACCGCTCCGGAAGGAACGCAAGGTTCATTCTTCTGACATAGACGCTTAAAAAACGGCCCGGAACACGGCAGAAGCTGCCGTGTTCCGGGCGTATTCGTTTACGCAGTCTAAAGAACCGACGCACACCGCACTGAGCAGGAAAACCTTCTCACGTCAGTTCCTTGTCCTCTCTTGTGAGAAGACAAAAAAGCCGACGCGGCTGCCGGAAAGAAGACCTGTTTTCTCCCCGGCAACGCTCTCTTCTCCTGCCGGAAGAAAGTCGCCCTCCGCTCAATGCGTTGTCCCTGAAAAGGCCGCCCAAAATCCCGGGAGCGGCAGACGGCACTTTTCAACACCGGCGAATCACGCTGCGCAACCGTTCCATTCATCAGGAGCGGACAGAAGAATCACCGGACCTGCCCGCCCGCACATACTCCTAGAAACGCAGATCGCGTTCCCCCTGCTCCAGTCTCTTCAGATACTGGACCGTCTGCTCTCTGCGGTTCTCGCGGGAAATCTGCGCCAGCTCATCGGCAATCATCCTGTCGCCGAGGGCACGAAGCTCGTCGTCGGCGTAATCGAGCAGATATTCCTTGAAGGTCAGTATGGCGTTGGGCTGGCAGCAGTTGCTGATCTCCCCGCTCTTGGCCAGCGGCATGAAGCGGTCGCCCGTACGGCCGGAGCGATAGCACGCCGTGCAGAAGCTCGGCAGGTATCCGTCGCGGACAAGCCCCTTGAGCACGTCCTCCGGCTTGCGTTCATCGGCCAGATGGAACTGCGGAGCTTCGCCGGGAACCGTACGGCCGGGATGAGCATAACCGCCCACGCCCACGCAGGACCCCGCGCTCATCTGCGACATGCCGATATCAAGCAGTTCGCGACGGAACTCGGCGGATTCTCTGGTGGTGAGAATCATGCCGGTATAGGGCACAGCAAGCCGGGTAACGGCGATGAGATGCTTGAAGTCCCTGTCGTTCACGAGATTGTAGGCGGAATAGTCCACGCCTTCGGCCGGAAGCAGACGGGGGAAGGAAATGGTATGCGGTCCCACGCCGGCCACGGCTTCCAGGTGCTCGGCATGCATGAGCAGACCCATCACCTCATAGTGCCAGTCGTACAGACCGAAAAGCGCGCCGATACCCACGTCGTCCAGCCCACCTTCCAGCATGCCGCGGTCCATGGCTTCGGTATGCCACTCATAGCTGGCCTTGGGACCGCCCATGTGCATGAATTCGTAGGTAGGCTTATGATAGGTTTCCTGAAAAAGAATGTAGGTACCGAGTCCGGCATCCTTGAGCTTGCGGTAGTTCTCCGCCGTCGTGGCGGCAATGTCCACGTTCACGCGGCGGATGGAGCCGTTGCGCAGTTTCGTGGTATAAATGGTGTGCATGCACTCGAGAGTGTAGTCGATGGGGCAGTTGCGGTCGTCCTCCCCTGCCTCCAGAAGCAGACGCTTGTGCCCGAGTGCCTCCAGCGCCAGCACCTCTTCCCGGAGTTCTTCCTGAGAAAGCTTGCGGCGCAGCGTTTTATTGCTGGCATGAAATCCGCAGTAGCGGCAGTTGTTCACGCAGTAGTCGGAAAGGTACAGCGGCGCAAACATGACGATGCGGCGGCCGTAGATATGTTCCTTGATCTCCCGGGCCAGCGAATACATGCGGTGCAGCGATTCCTCATCGTCAACATAAAGCAGCACCGCCGCCTCCCTGTGCGAAAGGCCGCGGTATTCGCGGGCCTTGGCCAGTATGCGGTCGACTTCTCCCTTGTTGGAAGCCAGCTTTTTTCCTTCTTCCAGAGACTCCAGAATCTCGGCGTGATCGATAAACTCATTGGAGTCAAGCGAACGGATATTATACATCTCCATCACCCCGCGGAAACATCCGCTCCGGCTCATGGCCGGTCATGGCAAAAACTGCCGTTCATCCTGGCGCGCTTAAACAAAAAAGGCGCCTGCCCGCAAGGAAAGGCGCCCGGCAGTCGACAGGCTCGAAAAAGAGCGGAAGACAGGCGGGGACAGCACAGACCTTTCTGCCCGGAAAGACCGTAAGGCCGTTTCTTCGCAGTCGGGATACCGTAACAGAAGCCGCTCAACGCGGCGGGACTTTCCGGGAGATAAATCCACCGGTCAGACGGAAGGAGCATACTCTTTCTGGGCAAGGAGGCAAGTACCTTTATTCATCCGCCATTCCCCGCCCCTCCGCATCATGCGCGACCCAATGGAGCGTCAAAACATCAGCGGCATCCATCCTTGACAAGACGCGCCATTCCTGAAAGTCTCCTCCCATCCGGGCAGAACGCCTCCAGGCCGCCCGGCATACTACTCCGCCTTTTCCGACAGGCTGTTTCATCAGGAGAAACATCATGGAAGAAAAACGCCTCGGCATCGTCGGCATCATCGTCGAAGATATTGAAGCCTCCGCTGCGCTGAACGCCATTCTGCATCAGTATTCCGACATCATTGTCGGCCGTCTGGGCATTCCCTATCGCGACAGGGGCGTCTCCATCATTTCCATTGCCGTGGACGGCAGCAACGAAGCCATTTCCGCCATGACCGGTAAAATCGGCCAGCTGGAACATGTGTCCGTAAAGTCCGTCATCACCAAGGGCTAACCGATCGGACAACAGCTTTTCCGGCCCGTCGGATGGGCTTTCCGGCGGGCTTTTCTGTTTTTCTCAGCATCAGAACTGTCGAAAGAAAATCCGTCTCTCCCCAACAAATTGTATTTTCCAGAGGCCTGCGGTTCAAGCGAGCTGCGCCCCAGGAGCCGATATGCGAGAAATTTCCGCTGAACTCATACGCGATACCGTGGCAAGGCTGGCCATTGAGGCCTGCTGCCGTCTTCCCGCCTCCACTCTGGCCGCCATGCACCACGCCCGGGAATGTGAACTTTCCCCGACCGGCCGCGACGTGCTCGACCAGCTTATTCAGAATGCGGGCATAGCCGCCGAAGAAAACGTTCCCATCTGTCAGGATACCGGCCTTGCCGTGGTCTTTGCCGAAATCGGGCAGGACGTGCACATCACCGGCGGCCTTTTTGAAGATGCCGTCAATCAGGGCATCGCCAAGGGATACACGGAAGGATATCTGCGCAAGTCGTCGGTGGAAGAGCCGCTTTTCGAGCGCAGAAACACCGGAGACAACACCCCTGCCGTCATTCATACGCGCCTTGTCGCCGGGGACCGCATCACGCTCCGTCTGGCCCCCAAGGGAGCGGGCAGCGAGAACAAGGGCGCGCTGTACATGCTTGTTCCGGCCGACGGCCTGGAAGGCGTGAAAAAGGCCGTCGTCGATACCGTGCGTCACGCCGGAGCCAGTCCCTGCCCGCCGATGGTCGTGGGCGTGGGCATAGGCGGCAACATGGAACTCGCCTGCCTGTGCGCCAAGAAGGCCTGTGCGCGCGACATTGAAAGCCGCAATCCCGATCCCCGCTATGCCGCGCTGGAAGATGAACTGCTCGAGCTCATCAACGGCCTCGGCACCGGCCCTGCCGGACTCGGCGGCAGCGTAACGGCCTTCAAGGTGAACGTGGAATTCTGCGCCACGCACATCGCCAGTCTCCCCGTAGCCATCAATATCAACTGCAACGCCGCCCGACACGCCGAAGCCGTTCTGTAAGGAGTCCGCCATGTCCGTCGTTCATCATCTGGTCACGCCCCTTTCCAGGGACGACATCCGCCGCCTGCGGGCGGGAGACCGCGCGCTCATCAGCGGAACCGTATACGCGGCACGCGACGCCGCCCACAAGCGCATGGTGGAAGCCCTCGACCGGGGGGAATCCCTGCCCTTCAATCCCGAAGGCCAGCTTGTCTACTATGTCGGCCCCACGCCGGCAAAACCCGGAAACCCCATAGGCTCCGCAGGACCCACCACCTCAGGACGCATGGACGCCTACGCCCCCCGCCTGATGGAACTGGGCCTTGCCGGCATGATCGGCAAGGGCAACCGCTCCCGTGCCGTCATGGATGCCATGCGCGAAAACGTCTGCGTCTACTTCGCCGCCACAGGCGGGGCAGCCGCCCTCATTTCCCGCTGCATACGCTCCTACGAGGTGCTGGCCTGGCCGGAGCTCGGCCCGGAAGCGCTCGCCGTCATGACTGTGGAAAACTTTCCCGTCACTGTTGTGGCCGACTGCTTCGGCGGCGATCTGTATGAAGAAGGGAAAAAGCCCTATCAGAAAATCTGATCCGCCCTGCCGGGCGCCCCAGTACAACCCCCTTTCTTTCGGACGGAACGATGCGGCTGCCGCGCGCAGCCCTCGTTCCGTCTTTTCTACGCTCCGCTTCCCGCACACGGCGCGAACTCCCCCTCATGCTTCAGAAACGAGACTCCGACCTCAAAAGCATTGCCGCATCAGCCTGAGCGTACAGACCTGCATACGGTAACAGCTCCGGCTCTTTCTTCTTTCTCCGGCACAGGCCCGGAACGAGGCTTCCTCTCCTCTGTTTCTATTTCTGCGCCCAACTCTATTTCCGCATCTTTCCGCAGCACCGCTCTCATCCACAAAAACACCCGGAGCATGTCTGACCGCTGCAGAAGCCGTTTTGTGCGCATCGTTTCCATCTTCACAAAATTATAAAGAATCTGTCACAAAAATCCGCCCGTCATTGACTGTGAAGATTGTATGAACTTATATATGACAAATTGTCATAATTTCTTCATTTCCCTTTCCGGGATCAAATGCCGGCGGTATTCTCATGGCCGATATTCTCTTCTTCGACAGGCAGGACAGAGCGCTGATGAAGATGATCAATGCGATCATCGACTACGGTCCCTCCTCCGATCTGGAACACAAGATATTCAATGCCAGGCTTCATCCCCACGGCATTCTCAATCTGAGTACGGCGCATGAGTTCAGAATGGCGCAGGCCGTCATCAATCTTCTTGGCAGCCTCACCAAGAGCGGCCCGGCCGAAGACCGCCTGGCCGCCCTGCGCACCCTGCACGACGAGGTGCTCAACAGCGCCCAGACCACGTTCCGCTACAATACCGGCCGCGTGCTCATCCAGATCATGAAGGCCATCATCCGCTCTCGCGACGACGAGGCCACCCAGCTTCGACTGATCCATGATTTCCGCAAGGCGGTTTCCGGCAATCCGCGCATCGTCAGAGAATTCCTTACCCGCCATCATCTCATGGAAATGCCGGAGGAATGGAATCAGCTCACGATGGACCATCACGTCCACGACGCCAACACCAAGGGGCGCAAGAACGCCACCTTTCTCATCATGGACGCCTGGGTCAAGGGCATACGGTTCCTTACCGTGGTCTACTACAACTACGTGGATCTCGAAGTTGCAAGGGAACTTCTGAATGCCGCCGCCATCATGGGCATTTCCATCCGTATCGGCCTTGAGTTCCGCGCCGCCTTCCGCGGCCGCTACATAGATCTCATCTGGGCGCCGCGCGGCTTTTCCGACATCGAAGACTTTCTGGAGTTTCTTTCTTCCGACGCCGTGCAGGCCTTTTTCGACGAAGGTCGAAAAGCCTCGCAGTGGATTCAGAAACACGTCATGGACACTCTGGCGCTGTGGAACAGCAAGCATGCCCCGGCGCTGACCCGGGATCTCGGTATCCCCGTCACTACGCTGGATCCGGACGCCTTTCTGGCCTTCGTGGGCAACGGTCAGCCTTCGCTGCTGCATCTGGCCGAATTCACGCATAAAACGCTGCTGCCCAAATTCCGGAGCAAGATCGACGATCTGGTCATGGAACTCGAAGAGGCCGACGACGCCAGACGTGCGGAGCTTTTGCGCCGCATGAAACGCATGGACGAATTCACCCCCTCGGTCATTCACGACAGCTGCCTTGCGCCGGTCTGCAATCCCGAGCTCCCCTCTCCGGATGAACCGCCCGTCTCCCCCGACGACACGCGCCCGGAACTTCTGCGCCTCAGCGTTTCGCAGCTTCTCGAACGGCTGACCTCTCTGCGCAGCGGTTACCGCATCACGCTTCAGCTGGCCGGACTCACGGCTGAAGACGTGCTGGAAATTCTCTGGGACGGACAGGGATTCATCACCCATCTGGAGCTTTTCAACGTCAAGGAATGGCACGACGGCAACCTTTCCCATCTCAGGGAAATCAACGAACTTCAGGTAGCGCTGAACAAAGGCGACGTCATGCTTCTCAAGCGCATCCTGCGCGGCATGCTTGAAAAGCTCGACTGCGACTGCTGCCCCGAAGCCGAAGCACGCTGCCGGAAGATTCAGTCCATTCTGGCCGACATTCCCGCTCTTCAGGCGCTCTACAAGTACGCGCCCCTGTCCAGCCACATGGGTACGGACTCCACAAGCCATCTCGGCATCCGCTACGGCATGGGCCTGGCGGTTCCCGAAACCCTGCCCGGCTCTGCCCGCAAGCAGCTGAAGGGCAACCGGTACATAAGCTCCGTCACGCTTCCCATGCGCATACGGCTCGGCTACAGAAAGGACTATCATCCCCGCGGTCAGGATTCGCCCTTCCTTTCATGGGTACGCAGATCCCTGGGCTTCGTTACCTGCGGCATGAACCGTTCGAGAGAATGGACGCCCCTCTATGACGACGTGCACATCGAAGAGCACGGCAATGTGATCACCATGGGCGGTCTTACCGTGGAACACTCCAACGGGCTTGTACCTCCCGCCGTGGAAGCGCTTCCCGGCCCGGAGGAAAAGCCGGGACGAGCCTACCTCAATACGACGGTCTCCAATATTCTGAAGGTGCTCTTCGGCTTCATCCCCGCGCTGCTCACCTTTCTCAACACGCAGGAATGGTGGGTGCTCGCCTGGCTCGGCGCGCCCATCTGGTTCGGCATCACGGGGGTGCGCAACGTCATACAGGCCGTCATCGCGGGCGGCGGCATACGCAAGAACATGCTGCTTTCCTGGAAAAAGTTCATCAGCTGGTCCAGGGTATGCGACTCGCTCATGTACACGGGCATTTCCGTCATCCTGCTGGAAGGACTCACACGAAACATCCTTCTGAGCAGAATGCTCGGCCTCACCGTGGAAACCGCGCCGCTTCTGGTGTTTTCCATCATTGCGCTGGCCAACGGCATCTACATTTCCTCGCACAACATCTACCGGGGCTTTCCCCGAAGCGCCGTCATCGGAAACTTCTTCCGCAGCGTGCTGGCCATTCCCGTGGCCATGCTCTACAATACCGCGCTCTATGCGATTTTCCCGCTCATCATAAGCATTCCGCCGGAACAGATTCTCATTCCGGCCGCGGCCATCGTCTCCAAATTCGCCTCCGATACCGTGGCCGGCGTCATTGAGTCCATGGCCGACCGGCGCAACAACTACCGCCTGCGCGGCAGAGACTACGGCACCAAGCTCAAGCAACTCTTCGACTGCTACGCCAGACTGGAACTGGCCTTCCCCGACAAGGACATGCTGGCCCTGCTCGCCCAGCCCAGAGAATTCATACGCTTCACCAGTCAGGAAAAGGCGCGCGCACTTCAGGTGGAGAGCATCGTCAACGCTCTCGATCTCATGTACTTCTGGTATTACCAGCCCTGCGCCCAGCAGACGCTCACGACCATGCTGCGTACCATGACCCGTGAGGAACGCATTGTTCTTGCCAGATTCCAGAGCATTCTGCTCAACGTGCAGGAAGTGTGTCAGCTCTTCGTGGACGGCATGCTCGGCACAAACTTCTCCAGAGCCCTGTCCTTCTATCTCGACAACTATGAGGAGTACATCGACACCATTGCCCGTCACTGTTCCGGAGTGGATGCCAGACGCCGGAAAAATACCGAATCGGAAGAATGAACGCCTTCGGCCTGACGGTATGCTCCTCAGGCCGAGGCACTCTTTTCCGCGGGATTCCAGGGATCCAGACGGAATCCCACGTGCGTGACGGTTCTCAGGATCGGCCGTCCGACCTTCTGCAGCGCCTTGCGCAGAGAATGAATATGCGTACGCAGCGAGTCGCTGTCGGGAGGAAATTCCCCGTAAATTTCATATTCCAGATCCTTCTTCGTCACAATGCCGGGAGCCTGCCGCATCAGCCTCGCCAGAATGGTAAAGGCCGTAGGACGCAGCTGCAACGGCACCCCTTCACAGGTGACCGTATGCGTGTGCGGATCAAGTTCCAGTCCCGCCCAGGTCAGCATATGCGGGGCGTGCTGTGAGCGAAAGCGCCGCGCCACGGCGCGAATCATGGCTTCCACCTCGCGCATGTCGGCAGACTTGCTGATGAATCCGTCCGCTCCCCAGTTGAGGCACAGCACACGCGTTTCCAGCGACTCTCCGGCCATGAACATGAGTACCGGGCTCTCCAGTCCGACTTCTTCGCGAAGCCGACGGCACAACGTAAGACCATCCATTTCCGAAAGCGCCATGTCGATGAGCAGCACATCATACACATTGGAGGATCCGCGCTTCCAGCCAGCCATCCCTCCAGACGCCCGGTCCAGATTATATCCAATGGGAGCAAGGTAGTCGTACAGCTGCTGTACCAGCTGTTCATCCTCAGACACGATAAGTAAACGAAGTCCTTTTCCAGACAATAACGACTTCATTAGTGATACCTCTTTCTGTATCCTTCACTCGTTTTCCTTCCTTTTCCTTCCAAAAACTATTAAAGAACGGGAAAGGTTATTCAACCTCTCCCGTTTTATACACAAACTTGTGCCTTGTTCTAATAATATTATGTAAAATTAGAACAGATACTGGAAGGTAAGAGCGGTACTCCAGGAATCCTTGTCGGTTTCATGGGATGCTGCCCAGGCCTGATGATCGCCCTTATCATAATCAGTGATGATGTAGGCCAGTTCGAGGCACATGCTCAGGTTCTTGTATATCTGATACGTGTTGGCCAAGTTGAATTCCACAGCATTATCGTTTTCGGTCATGTACTTGACGGGATTGACCGCGTTGTCTCCCGTCATGGCATTGAGAGCCTTGCCGGCTTCGTTGGTGCCCTGGAACCAGGTGACGGTGAACTTGTGGGTCAGATCCTGCAGAAAACTGACGTCTTCGATACCGGCCTGAAGGCCCCAGGTGCCGGCGATAGCATGACGGGCATTATTGCCGTACATACCATATTCTCCATCCTGATACGCGAAGGTAGGATGGAAACGACCGGCCCAGGCGGGAACCCAGTCCTGACCGAGGTACTGTACGTTCTTATCGTCACCGGAAGCATACCAGCCGCCGAAGATGGGGGTACCGTAAGGCATCTTGTAGGAAGCCTTGGCCTGAACATACCAGCCGTTGCGGTCCTTGGGATTCATGCCGTCATATTCGCCGCCGTCATAGGCAATCATGCCGTAGGCGCCGGAAACCTTCAGGGTGAAGGGATCGAAGTAGCTCATGACGAAGTTGGTACCGACCCAGAAGGCATTGCCGTCGCCCTTGAGCATGCTGCCGCCGAGACCGTCGGTGGAGTTGTCAAGAATATAGTCCTTGGTAGCTTCCTTATCCAGGGAAGCATACATCACATAGGGAGAGAAGGCGAAGCCATCGAAGCTGAAGTTCGTGGTAAGACCAAAGAAGTCGGACTTCTTGGACTGGTCGGTGTCGTCACTGTCTACTCCCTCATAGGCACCACGCAGCCAGAAGGCGGAAACATCCAGCCAGTCGGTCACGGGAGCAGCAACGGAGATACCGTCACGACCGTTCCAGCCGGACTGCATAATGGCGCTCTTTCCGAACGCGTCAACAGGCAGGCCGATGAGCTGTCTACCCATACGAACCTTTACATCGGTCTGGGGAATCATCCAGTCGACGTACGCCTGACGCATACCGATTTTGGTTTCACGGCCGGTAACGTCAGCGCCCCAGTCGTAATCATTGGTATTCTCGGTACCGGTGCCGACCTGCACCTGGAAGTAGCCGGAAAGGTTTTCATTGGCCGTGAAAGTCATGCCGAGACGCAGACGCTGACCGGCATTGTCAAAATTCTGTCCGGTACCGGCCCTTTCACCGGTAATGAAGTTGAACAGATACTGACCGTCCATCTTCACATCAACGGCGGAAGCGGGCGCAGAGGCGGCCATCACCAGGCCAGCGGCCAGAAGAAGTGTGGTAAGCTTTTTCATTGCTGTCATTCCTTTGAAAAAGTGTTTTGTGTCATTCCATCGTGGAAAATCCCTCTTTTTCCACGACTCGACACTGGCACTCTTTTTTGCAATGAAACGACATTTTTTTGTTAATAAAACGTTAAAACTGCAGTTTTTCTGCAAAATTTTTTATTCTCTACCTGCCTTCATCCTTCTTTACCGTCAAAAAATTTATCTCGTCTGTTTCGGTTGCAACACCGGAACTTCACACCATTCGACCTATATCTAGAAAATACAGTCATACATGATATCTCTTTATTATTCATATTATTTAAATAGATATCCCCACTATTTCATTGCATATTTACGATAATACAACTTTTTTTATTTATATGTAATATCTTTTTTAAAGATGATAATATAAAAAAATATTTCAACAAAAGCATATATCACAGAATAAACATTGAAAATATATAGCATTTTCATCTTTCAACTTTCTTTCACGGCTACACACATGTCTTCCGACCCCTTTGCCGGAGCTGATCCTCCAGGCAGAGACTCTTTCCAGAATGCCTGCACAGCAGATCATCCTCTCTTCCCCTTCCCCGCCTGCTGAGAGCTGCCCGCTTTCCCTTGAGCAGATCATATCCGCAAGGAAGCAAAGCTGCCTTGTACAAAGGTTCTCCCGCACCATTTTCGAAAAAGGCCGGGCATAAGCGGCGCCCCCCTGCTTTCTTCTCTCAGCCGACGGTACGACGATTCCCGGCGCATAAAAAAACACCTTTCCGACATCCGGCGAAATGCATGCATCATTTCGTCTCATCGAAAAGGTGTTTTTTATGACGGCAAAACCGTACAGCGTTCAGAGCATCACGCTACATGCCATGACGGCAGAGAAAAACTTTTCCCTCCACCGTCAGTGCGGCAGCTTGGCATGAGGTATATGAATAGTCAGAGGAATGCGAAACTCGATGGCACCGACGGGACAATGCAGCACACAGGCCTCGGCATGCCAGCATTCTTCAGGATACGTCACCACCGGCACTTCTCCCTTGCGGGATCCGTAAAAGCAGTCCATGGGGCAAATATCCACACAACGACCACAGCGTATGCATTTTTCTTCATCAATGTAAGGGGGCATGGTTATCTCCAGGTCATGACGTTCTTGTCACCCTCGCGGCGGATATAATGCCGCAGGCCGTCCAGGGTCAGGTTCGGCAGGGGATAGTCGGGTCTGCGATGCAGTCCCCGGGTTTCCCGACGGTCTTCAGCCATGAGGAACATGAGCTCGGCAAGTTCATAGAGGTTCAGAACCCCGAGGCAGTAGCCCAGCTCATGCGGGGTGGCGGCACCCAGAGTTTCCAGGGCACGTCTGTGAACATTGCGCAGATGGCGCAGTCCATGCGAAAGCATGTCTTCCGTACGCGTTTCGCCGCAGTAGTCGTTCGCAATATTCTGCAGCGCATAACGGGCTTCGGTCCAGTGCGCGGCATGCCTGCGGGAAAGAATTTCCTCCGCACGATTCTCAACGGCGGTCACGGGAGCTTCATCAGGATCCGCAACAGACACGCTCTGCACATATTCGGCGGCAGCGTCGGCAGCCCACCAGCCGGTCACGGCGGCGCCGGCAATGCCTCCGTAGCCTTCGTCGCCTGCGGCGTACAGGCCCTTCACGCAGGTTTCGGACCGGTCATTGAACGCGATTCCGGCAGCGGGCGGCATGGACATCGGATAGGTGGCAAACTCTACCGCCGTATCAATAAGATCCACGCCTTCCTGCTGGAGATGACGCAGAAGCGTGCAGTTGCCTTCCTGCTTCAGCCAGTGTTCCATGGTATTGAGCTGATCCCGGGTGAGTCCGGTCATGTCCATGAACACCGGCCCCTTGCCTTCCCTGTTGAAGCGTTCGATGATGCTCTTGTCCACCTCCATCGTGATGTCGCCGCACAAGGGCTCGGGCTTGGTGAAGAACGGTCCTACGGGCTTGCCTCTGGGATCACGCAGCACGCCTTCCCACGTGGCCTGACCGCTTCTGGAAAAGTACTTGGCACCGGAGTGCAGATGCGGCATTTCCAGATTGCACAGCTCGGCTCCCGCACGATAGGCCATCATTCTGCCGTCGCCGGTAAGATTGATGGGCGCAGGATTCATGCCTATGCTTCCCAGTCTGTTGAACGGATAAACGCCGTTGGCAAGGCCCGTACCGAGGCAGACGGCGGATGCCCGATAGATATGAAGAATCTTTTCACGGGTATCCACGGCAACGGCGCCGGCCACTCTGCCGCTGCCGTCGAGCAGGAGCTCATAGCCCATGCAGCGGTTGTGTATTTCCACGCCGCGCTTCTGCGCCTGTTTCACCAGAACGACCTTCTGATCAACGCCGTTGTACTTGAGAAAGGCATGCGTACGCCCGGGCAGTGCATGTCCGGCGAAATAGTACTCGCCGTTATGCTTCATGGAGATGCCCCACTCGTCCCAGAGTCTGACGATCTCCCCGGTCTTGAAGAAGAAGGCTCTGGCCCAGGCCGGTCCCATCTGACGGATGCGCGCGCCGTTCTGCAGCTTCATGACGTCGTTGATGAAGACTTCATAATCGCCGTGCACTTCCGGAAGATAGCAGATGAAATGGTCATTTCCGAGGCCGCTCGAACCGCTGCGCTTGGCATTGCTCTTGTCGATCACTATGCACTTCATGCCGTGATCCGCAGCTCTTATGGCAGCCATCAAACCTGCTATGCCGCCGCCGATACAGAGAAATTCCGTCTCGTAATATCTCTTTTCCATCATGTCGCCCATCACTTTCCTCCCGCGGTCATGCCGAGCTCTTTCGCATACTGTTCCTGTTCGGCCTTGATCTCATCCGTAAGCATGCCGTGCTTCTCGTACCAGGCACGGGCTCCCTCATGCAGCAGCGGCAACGAAGGAGAAAGCGTGCCGAAGGACGCGCCGGCGGCATGAATGCCGGACCACTCATCCTTGTAGGTGATCATGGTGTCCAGAATGGCCTCCGCCAGTTCGGGAGCCATGCGGTCGGTCACGAAAATGGCGTTGCGGTACACGGGCGAATTTTCCAGCGCTTCCGTATTGGCATATTCCACGTTGCCGGCCGGAATGTCCTGGATCGTGTATCCAAGAGGAAGCTTGTCCTTCAGACGGGCCGCTTCTTCGTCGGTAGGCGTTATCATCAGGCACTCGCCCTTGGCCTGACGCAGTTCCAGCGTGATGTTGCTCATGGCAGGCGCAATGATGGCGTCCGCACGGCCCTCGATGACGGCGGCAGTGGCCATGGCGTTATTTGTCTTCGTCAGGTTGGCCTTGAGATCCTTCTGGTCGAGTCCGGCACTGTGAAGCAGCGCGTTGACGATGGGATCGAACATGGTGTTGCCGGGATTGCGGGAATAAATGATCTTGCCCTTCAGATCCGCGATGGTTTTAATGCCCTTATCCGGGGTGGTATACACCACGAAAGGCTGATAGGCGGCACCGGTAAGCGTACGGAAGAACGGGAAGGCCTTCTTTACATAGTCGCCCCTGCCGTACATGGCGTTAAAGATTTCAGGAGCGCTGAAGAGTACCATATCAACCTGTCCCCGCTCCGCCCGGGGACCGAAGTTCATGATGCCGCCCATAGGCTGAACGATGACGCGCTCTATGGGCGTATGCTTTTCCAGGGTGGCGGCAATGCCCTGCGTAACCATGGCCACCGGGTTACCGGAAGCAGATATGGCCACCACGAGCTTTTTCGGCCAGACCACCTCAGCTGCCTGCACGGGGGCTGCGGCCAGAATGACGCCGGAAATCATGCCTGCCAGACAAAGCAGTAACCGCTTCATGTCCATACTCCTTGGTTGAGCGTTGTTTCTGAAATCAGACAGAGATTGCTTCTGTACGCCGATACATTCATGCTGCCGGAAAGCATGCTTTTCCTTCCGGCAGCAGCCGACTCAGGATGAAACTGCCGTGCGCCCGAGTCTGCGCCCACGCATCCAGAAAACGATGACGGCCGCCGCGCACACAGGCACGATGACAAGGTTGTACACATCGGGGAAAGGCACCACGAACAGGCAGCCCAGTGCACCGGCAAGCAGTCTTTCCGTCTTCGTGATGACCCGGAACATGACGCCGGTCAGAGCGCCGGAAAGCAGCATGAGACTGGAAACCGTTCCCACGAAGTCGAACAGAATGCGATCCATGCCCCCTTCCCAGAGAATGCCGGGGTTGGTGACAAAGAAGCAGGGAAGAAGGAAGGCTGACAGGCCGAGTCTTGTGGCGTGCAGTCCGGTGGCCGTAGGATCGGCGTCGGCAATGCTGGCTCCGACAAAGGCGGCGATGGCCACCGGCGGAGTGATGAAGGAAAGCGTACCGTAATACAGAAGGAACATATGGGCGGTCAGAGGAGGAATGCCTGCAGAAACCAGCGCGGGAACCACCATGGCCACAGCCAGGAGGTAGCAGGCCAGCATCGTCATTCCCATGCCCATGAAGAAAATGGTTATGGCCGTGAACAGCAGCAGAAGCGCCTGATTGTTGCCAGCCAGATTAGTCAGCGCGCCAGCAAGTCCGGCACCCGTGCCCGAAATGGTGAGCACGCCTACCAGTATGCCGATGATGGTACAGATGGGGAACACGCTCACCATGCCCGCCGCGGTATCCTCAAAGGCGGTCAGATAACCGCGCAGAGAAAGCCGCGTGGACTTGTTCAGGCTGATGCACAAGACCTGCGCGATGACGGTATACAGGATACTCGTCTGCGCGGAGTACTTCAGCTCGCCGAGGCAGAATATCAAAACGAGCAGCGGCACCACGTGCATCCAGCCCTTGCGCAGCACCTGTCCGGCTTTCGGCAGACTTTCCTTCGGCAGGCCCACAAGGTTGAGCCGGATCGCTTCGGAATCGATCTGAAAGAGCAGAATGCCGTAATAGACCAGCGCGGGAAGGAAGCAGGCTATACACACGCTCCAGTAGCCGATGCCGAGCACGTCCGCCATGATGAAGGCCACCGATCCCATGACGGGAGGCGTAAAGCAGCCGCCCGTAGAAGCCACGGCCTCCACGGCTCCGGCCATGGCCGGAGAAAAGCCGTTCTGCTTCATCATGGGAATGGTGATCTGACCGGTCGTAGCCACGTTGGCAGCCGGCGCGCCGGAAATGGAACCGAAAAGCATGCTGGAGAGCACGGCCGTCTTGGCAGGACCGCCGCGGAAACGACCGAGGCAGGCCAGAGCGATATCGCCGAAAAACTCGCTGCCGCCCGTAGCCCGGAGCAGCGCACCGAACAGGATGAAGCCCGGCACCATGGTGGCTACGGTACCCAGAGTGGCACCCCACATGCCCTCGCCGCTCAGATACATCCAGGAAACGGCGCTCGGATAGCTGTATCCGGAGCTCATGAGGAAACCGGGGAAATGATCGCTGTAAACGAAGTAGAAGAAGGATATCAGAACAAGAATCACGGGGGCCCAGCCCGCGCATCTTCTGCTGGCCTCAAGAGCCGCCACCCCTACGCCTATGCCGAGCACCATTTCCAGAGGCGAGGCATCCTGCCAGCTGAAGGCCAGAGCTTCAGCGTTAATGCCGACATAGGCCGTTCCCACAATACAGAAGAGAATCAGCACCGTGTCCAGCACATCGTCAAACAGACTGACCTGACCGGAAGACTTTTTCTTCCTTCTCGGCAGCGTCAACAGCGCCAGAGTAATGATGGCACCGGCACAGATGACGTTATGAGTCATGGGGAATACAACAACGTTCACATAGTAGAACAGGTTGAACATGGAGCAGAGAATATAGAGCGTCCACGTCACGCCTATCAGAAAGGCAAGCTTGTAACGCAGACAGCGACTGTTCCATGCCATACCGGGAGTATAGCGTTCTCTTGTTCTGACCTCGCTCATAGACTTCCCCCCTTACCTGCTACAGCCGGGTATGAAGAGGAAATTCAAAGCTGATCACATCTCGCCCGCAGGCAACGCGACAGCAGCCGCAATGCCAGCATTCATCAGGAAAAGCGACCTTCGGCGCGTTTTCTCCCATTTCCAGGATATAACCGGGGCAGCTCACAATACACTTCTGACACTTGATGCACTTTGTTTCGTCAAAGACCGGAGGCATGATGTTCTCCTTATGTTTCCACCGCAACACGGGGATCTGAGTTCTCTTCAGTGCAAAGCCGTACTGGCCGGGACTTACGAACGTTACCGGAATAAGGTATTTGACTTGCGCCGCACCGGTATGCGGCGCAAGCAGGGGGAGCTTCCGCCCGGCGCTTCCCTGTGAAGGACGCCGGACGGATCACAACAGACTACTTTCAGGCGACTTCCTCGCTCCAGGAAAACACGGGATTTCCGGACGCATCGAGGCGGGTAATCAGGCACTTTTCCAGCGACGGATCCAGATCGGGGTAGTCCGCACGCCGATACATGGCACGCCCGGACTCCTTTCTCTGAAGGCAGGCCTGCACGTAGCAGCGGCAAAGGCGGAACAGCTCGAGGCTTTCATGGGAACGCATCAGTTCCCGCAACGTGCCTGCAGAAAGCCTGGGAATATAGGTAGCCAGAGTTTCAAAGCTCTTCAGAGCCTGCATCATGCTTCCTTCGGTGCGCTGGTAGCCGACGTAATAGTCCATGATGTGCCGTATGCCGTCTTCAAACACATTCCAGGAAATCATTCCCTTTCCGCTCTTGTTCAGCATGCCGTAGATGGACTCCTTCAGAGCATCCACCTCTTCTTCATTCAGCGTCGGCATATCCACGGCCGCGGCCTTTTCCGCCGCAGATGCGCCCGCCGTATAGCCGAGGCACATGGCGCCGGAGAAGGTATGGATCATGCTGCCGGTAAACAGATTTTCTATATCGGTTTCCTGGTTGTCGTCGCAGCGCACCAGACCGCCGATCATGCGTTCGCTCACTTCCACTTCCAGCGGCGTTCTGGTGAAGTCTATCTTTCTCGCTTCGCAGTATTCCAGATACGTTTCCTTGTCTCCGGGCATGAGGTCATACTGCAGATGTCTGGCGTCTTCCGGCGAAAAATGCGTCATGTCCATGAAGAAGGGCGGGCCGGAACCTTCCAGCATCTCATTGAAGGTTCCCATGACCTGATTGCGGCGCAGACCGTTTTCCAGCATGGGATCATATTTTTCCATGAAGCGTTCGCCCTTGGCATTGAGCTCACGGCCGCCCATGTTGTTGATGCCGTTCATGCCGGGAGCGCCCCAGCTCTTGGGAAGCATGGTGGCCATGTCGGAAATATCAAGGTTCACCACGGAAGCCCCGGCTTCCAGCGGCAGCATGACCTGACTGCCGGTAACAAAGGGAGAGAACCACAGGTTGAAAGGCTTGTGCGAGGAATTGTTGGATACGCGCTGAGCCGTCAGTCCCATGCAGAGCACAGCCGTCTTGCAGCGAACCGTGATGAAGTCGCCCTTGAGCACGTCAAACCCTGCGCACCCGGCAATGCGGGTGCCGTCCTTGATGAGATGGGTGACCATGAAGTGGTCAAGCGTCTTCACGCCGAGCTTTTTGATGTACTTTGCCAGCAGAGGCTTAACGTTGAAGCCGTGATGAATGTGTATCCACCACGGACCGGGCTGGCCGAAGCCCACGGAGCGCATATAGCTTCCGTCGGGATTGTGCATGAGTTCCACCCCGGCCTCTTCAAGAATACGTATGCAGGGGCGCATGGCTCCGTAATACCGGTCCACGAGAGAGCGCGACAGACCGGAAACAGGAGTCGCGTAATAGGCATACATATCTTCAATGCCGTCATGTTCCACTTCATCAAGCACGGCCATGAAGTGGTCATTACCGCCGCCAAGATTGCCGGAACTTTCCAGTTTTCCCTTATCTGCCAGCAGAACTTCCGCACCGGCACGGCGCGCCGCAATTGCTGCACCGCAGCCGGCGGCACTCGAACCGAGCACAAGAACGTCGGTTTCATAGACTCTTTTACGAATGTCCATAGCGTCCTCCTTGAGGGTATCTCCACCCTTTTCCTTTCAAAGAGCATGCCAGAACCTTTTTATTTTTATATCTCAGTGCATTATATATTTTTTGCCATTAGGTTGACGATTTTTTGCGTCAAATGTGTCATCATTTTGTCACCATTCGTGTCATAGAATGACAAAAGTGACACTCCAAGCGGGCCTTCAACGTTTCAGGAAGTCTCATGCTCAACTCATCCTCTTCTTCCCCGGCTCTTCCGATCATCCCGCCGGAACTCCCCTTCTTCTGCCTTGACGCCTCAGGTGTCGTACGCTTCTGGAACGACGCCTGCGCTCGACTCACGGGCATGGAAAGCCATAAGGTTCTTTGTACGCGCAGCCACTGGCAGGCCTTCTACCGGTCGCCGCGCCAATGCCTCGCGGATATGCTGCTTTCCGGAAAAATAGAGGAACTGCAGCAAAAGTATCCGGCCACGCTTCACCGTCCCTCTCCCGACGCCGTATCCTGTCTGCTCCATACGGAAAAACCTCTCAACGGAAGCGGCTCCATCTGGACGCAGGCTGGCCTCCTGCGCGATGCCGACGGCAACGTGACAGGCGCTTATCAGGTTCTTCAAATCGTCAGTCTGCCGCAGCTGTCCGCCTTTTCTCCGGTCATCGAAGCCTTCATCGACAAATTTCCCCTGCCGGTCGCTCTGGTCGTCAAACAGAAAATCGTGGCCACCAACATGGCCTATGCCAAGCTGACGGGTTACGATTCTCCCGACGACATGCTCGGCATGCCCACAGGCATTTTTCTTGACGACTCGGACAAGGAACGGTTCTTCAGCCTGAATGCGGACAACCACAAAAACATCATTTCAGGCCGGACCTACCAGTGGAAATACCGGGTTCGGGGAAAAGTGCGCTATGTGGAAGGCCATCCTTCCGTCTTTCTCTGGGGAAATGAAACCTGCCTCATCAGCACCATCGTGGACATCACGGACACGGTAGCCAAAGAGCAGGCCATGGAGAAGGAACGCCTGCGACTGGAAAAGGAAAACGCCCGCCTGCTGGCCAAGGTCAGCAGCAAGGACAGCGTGTTCTTCGGGGAAGGTCCGGCCATGCGCAGAACCATGAACCTGGCCCTTCAGATGGGAAAATCCGACGCCAATCTCGTCATTCTCGGAGAAACAGGCACGGGCAAGAGCCTGCTGGCGAGGGTCATTCATGAGGTGAGCCCGCGGCGGGAACATCCCTTCATCATGGTCAACTGCGCAGCCATACCCGAAGCCCTGTTTGAAAGCGAATTCTTCGGGTATGTGAAAGGAGCCTTTACGGGCGCGCAGAACAACAAGCAGGGCTTTCTCGGCGCGGCGCACAAGGGAACCCTTTTTCTCGATGAAGTCGCGGAACTTTCTCCGGCCATGCAGGCCAAACTGCTGCACGCCATAGAAACCAAAACATTCACGCCCGTGGGCTCCAACATTCCGCAAAGCGGCGACGTGCGCCTGATCTGTGCGACCAACCGCGATCTTGTACGCATGGTCAAGGACGGAACGCTCCGGGAAGACTTCTTCTACCGTATTTTCGTGATGGACATCCCCATTCCGCCGCTGCGGGAACGGAGAGAAGACCTGCCCGGACTCATTGAATTCTTCCTGAACAAGTTCAGTCCGATGGATGCCTCGCCGCGCATTCCCGAAGAGCTGATGAACCGCATGCTGGCCTATGACTGGCCGGGGAACGTACGCGAACTGCAAAATGTCATTCTGCGCTACCTGGCCACAGGGCAGGCGCATCTTCTCTCCCCCTCACGAGACGACACCCCGGACGGACACAAGCAGAAACAGCGCTCCGTTCCTCATGAAACGCTGGAACAGACACTGGCCAGAACGGAGCGGGAATGTATTCTGAACGCCCTTCGGGAGCATAACGGCAACAAGGTACGGGCGGCCGAAGAACTCGGCGTCAACCTGCGCACCTTCCACCGCCGCTGCGCAAAGCTCGGCATCATGAGGCAGCTCTCTCTGCCCGACGATACTCCGAGCGAGCCTTAACCCGTACCGCAGTATGGGGAGGGGAGCGCCGCAGCCACGGCACACAGTCGGAAAACGGCGCTCAGCCAACGCACTCAGCAGAAGCAGCGCCTTCTGCTTTTCTCCGCCGCCTTCGTCTATCTGAAAGCATAAAAAAAGTCCGGCACGTCTGCTCCCAAAGCAGGCATGCCGGACAAAGAAAGAGGTCGCCCCTTTCGGAGCGACCTCCCTTATCCGATATCGGTTACTCTTCCACTCTCTCGAATCTCAGAGTTCCGCCGTCTTCCGTTCTGTCGACCACGACGCACACCTTCCATCCGTCACGGATCTCTCCGCTGATGACGGCCCGGGCAAGCTTCGTTTCCAGATTGTGCTGGATCCAGCGCTTGAGCGGACGGGCGCCGTAGGCAGGATCATAGGCCGTTTCGGCAATGAAACTGCGGGCATCGTCGGAAAGCTCCAGCGTGATCTTGCGTTCGTCGAGTCTCTTCTGCAGACTCTTCATCTGCAGATCGACGATGGCACCTATCTGATCCGCACGAAGCGGATAGAACATGACCGTTTCATCCACACGGTTCAGGAATTCAGGCCGGAAGAAGCGCTTGAGTTCCGTCATGACGGCATCGCGCACGCCGGGCTTGAATTCGCCCTTCTCATCAATGCCGTCCAGCATGATCGGAGAACCGATGTTGGAGGTCATGATGATGATGGTGTTGCGGAAGTCCACGGTACGCCCCTGACTGTCCGTCAGACGACCGTCGTCCAGAAGCTGCAGCAGCGTATTGAACACATCGGGATGAGCCTTTTCCACCTCATCGAACAGCACCACGCTGTAGGGCTTGCGGCGCACGGCCTCGGTGAGCTGACCGCCTTCCTCATAGCCAACATATCCTGGCGGCGAACCGATGAGGCGGGACACCGAGAACTTTTCCATGTATTCGCTCATGTCCAGACGAACCATGTTGTCCTCGGTATCGAACAGCGCTTCGGCCAGCGTCTTGCACAGTTCCGTCTTACCGACGCCGGTAGGACCAAGGAAGATGAAGGAGCCGAGCGGACGATGAGGATCGGAAAGACCGGCACGCGCTCTCAGCACCGCGTCGGACACGGCCTGTACGGCCTCATCCTGACCGATCACGCGTTCATGCAGGCGGGCAGGCAGTTCCAGCAGCTTTTCCCGTTCGGACTGCAGAAGTCTCGTCACGGGGATACCGGTCCAGCGCGCCACGATGCCGGCCACGTCGTCGGGGCCCACTTCCTCGCGGAGCAGGCGGCTTTCCTTGCCGTCGCTGACGGCCGCGGCCTTTTCTTCCGTTTCCTTGAGCTGCTTTTCCAGATCAGGAAGCGTCGCATACTTCAGCTGAGAAGCCTTGGCCAGATCATAGGAGCGTTCCGCTTCTTCAATCTGATGCCTTGTCTGCTCGATCTTTTCCTTGAGCTGACGTACGCCGTCGATGGCCTTCTTCTCCTCTTCCCAGCGGGAACGGAGGGCCGTCTGTGTACCGCGCAGATCCGCAAGTTCGCTTTCCAGCTTCTGCAGACGTTCGCGGGAGGCGTCGTCGGTTTCGCGGCGCAGCGCCTCACGTTCGATCTCAAGCTGCATCACCTTGCGGTTGATCTCATCCAGCTCGGAAGGCAGGGAGTCGATCTCGGTGCGGATCATGGCCGCAGCTTCATCAATGATATCAATGGCCTTATCAGGAAGCTGACGGTCGGAGATGTAGCGCTGCGAAAGCACCACCGCTTCCACGATGGCCGAGTCGCTGATGCGCACGCCGTGATGCACCTCAAAGCGTTCCTTGAGTCCGCGCAGAATGGAAATGGCGTCTTCCGTATTCGGCTCGTCCACGAGCACGGGCTGGAAACGACGTTCCAGAGCCGGATCCTTCTCGATGTACTTGCGATACTCGTCGATGGTGGTCGCGCCGATGCAGTGCAGCTCGCCGCGGGCCAGCATGGGCTTGAGCAGGTTGC
>JAHZEL010000021.1:0-123111 GCA_019421865.1 Desulfovibrionaceae bacterium
GCGCTCGTTTGAGCCGCTGTGCCTCAGCGCGTTTTCGAGTTATGCCCATTTCGCCCCGTCTTGTCAAACACTTTTTTCCACTTTTTTCGTTCTTTTTGAATTTTTATTCGTAACTATTCAATAATACACAATAAAAAATATCACTTTCCTGCCGGATATGGCCTCCAAAATACGCTGTCCGGCCCCTTTGCCGCCTCTAGAGGTCTAAAAAACAAAAAAGCAGGGGCAAAGAAAACTCTCCGCCCCTGCTTTTTGATTCCTTCGGCCGCTCTCACTTTTCTTCCGCGACGCCCTGCGGCAGCCGGCCGCCCCGCTTCACGGTTTTTCCCACGGCGCTGGCCCGGGCAATGAACTCACCCATACCATAATACTCCTTGATCATGGGAACAAACATGAGAGCGTCGATACGCGCCGGATCGGGCAGGCCTTCCGGGGTAAGACAATCGCTGCTCAGCTTAACATCCATGATCTCTCCCACAAACTGTATATGGGAGCCGAGCTCCAGCGTATGACGAAGCAGAAGCTCCAGGACCACCGGGCACTCTTCCACAAAAGGAGCATCCACATGATCCCCGGGACGGGGAGTCAGCCCCAGCGTCTGAAACTTGTCTTCGTGGCGACCGGACACCAGTCCAGCAAAGTCCGCCTGCCCCACCATCTGTCTGCCGGGAATACTTACGGTGAACGCTTCCCGCTGCTGAAGAGAATGACAGGTCCAGGTGGCCTTCCTCAGAGAAACGGACAGACAGGGGGGCTGGGAACAGCACAGGCCGCCCCATGCAGCCGTCATGATATTCGGCCTGCCCTCCGGATCATACGTACCGACAAGCAGCACCGGAGCCGGAACAATAAAAGCCTGCGGTCCAAGAGAAATCAACATGACTGCCTCAATATCAACTTTTCACGGCGCATCCCGGAAACGACGAACCGAACATCGTTTCTCGCGCGACACACCTTCTCATGACGGGCACCATATATGTTAAGATACCCGGAAATCACGCCGATGCGCCGGCCCTGCCGATAACGGTCAGAACCTCCGCATTCCGTTATAAAGGCTGAAAGGCCCAGACAGCTTTTCCATAATATACATCAGGCCAGCTTTCGTCCGGCACCAGCCGGGTATGTTCACCGCGTGCATCCTGTTCTGCCCGGAGTTCATACCCGTTTTCGACTCTGAACACCCGACGAATCTGCAGCCCGTCGTCGGACAGTACGGCAACAAGCGCGCCGTCCTCGACGTCTGCCTTCCGAAGGACGGCAACAAGCGCGCCGGCATTCAGAACGGGTGACATGGAGTGATCCAGCATGCGGAAGATCTCCACGCCTTCACGCAGAAACTCCAAGGGAAAAAACTGAGCGCCTATCTCAGGGAAGCGCCCGTCCCCGGTCAGCACCATGCTGTGCACCGGAAGTTCTCCGGAAGGACGATCTCCCAGGGGAAGTTGCGGAGGCTGGCGAAGGTCGGAGGCGGAAAGAGAAGCACTTATGTCCTCAGTCCGGCCTTCCGCCATGAATATCGGAGGCTCGCCGAATCGCAACCAGTCCATGCGAACATGAAAGAGATCCGAAATACGCACGCACCATGCCAGCGGAATCCAGCCCCGCTTCTTGGCTTCCGAAATACTCCCCTGCTGGAGATTAAGCAGCTCCGCCAGCTCCGCCTGCGTTCTGCGCCGGGAGACGAAAAGCATTCTGGCATAGACCGTATCGAACGGATCCATATCCAGGCGTTCCATGCGTCATCCTACTTGATGGGCTGAAGCAGCGGGCTGTCCGGGGTGAGCACCATGCGGGTATTTTCTCCGAGAGACTTCCGGAGCGCTTCCAGACCACGCTGGAAGGAGAAGAACTCCGGAGACTGGGAGAACGCCTCGGCATAAATGCGGGTGGCTTCGGCATCGCCTTCGCCGCGGATGACCTGCGCCTTCTTTCCGGCTTCAGCCAGAATGACGGCACGTTCCTTTTCCGCGCCGGAGCGAATCTTGGTGGATTCCTCCGCGCCTTCCGAGCGATACTGCGTGGCCTGGCGCTCACGTTCCGCGCGCATGCGGTCGAAAATGGCACGCTGGTTTTCGGCGGGAAGGTCGGTACGCTTGATACGCACATCGACGATTTCAATGCCGAATTCCTTCATCTGCTGCGAGGCCTTTTCCGTCACCGAGTCCATGATGGAGGTTCTTTCATCGGCAACGACCTGCGTCAGGGTATGACGACCGATGTGCGCACGGATCTGAGAGTAGATCACCGCGTCGAGTCTGGCCTGGGCGTTATGCTCCGTACGCATCGTACGGTAGAAGCGCAGCGGGTCGACGATCTTCCAGCGGGCATAGTTGTCGAGCACGATGGATTTGAGATCGCTCGTCAGCGCTTCTGCCGGGCGGGCATCGTAGTCCAGAATACGGGCGTCGAAGTACACCACGGTCTGAATGAAGGGAATCTTGAAGTGCAGTCCCGGACGATACACCTTGTCCAGCGGATGACCGAGCTGGATGACCAGCGCCTGCTGCGTCTGATCGACGATGAAGAGACTCTGCTGCAGGCCCAGGACTGCCACCAGAAAGAGAACAAGAAAGACGACAGGCTTTATTCCTTTCATTTCTGCACGCCTCCCTTCAGGGCTGTATCGCCTTTCCAGTTATCGAGCGGAAGAAGAGGAAGCACATGACTGCCGGTATCGGACGGAAGCACCAGCTTTTCCATGCCGGGCTTACTCAGAATATCTTCAAACGTTTCGTACAGCATACGTTTTTTGGTTACGTCTTCAGCCTTTTCATACTCGGCCAGCACGGACAGGAAGCGCTGCGCTTCACCCTCGGCCTCACGAATACGCGTTTCGCGATAGGCTTCGGCCTTGTTGATCATTTCCTGCGCCTGCCCCTGAGCCTTGGGCAGAATATCGCGGCGATAGGCTTCCGCCTCATTGATGCTGCGCTGCTTGTCTTCTCGTGCGCTGGCCACATCCTTGAAGGAGTCGCTGACTTCCTTCGGCGGCTGCACGTCCTGCATCTGCACGGCAACGACCTGCACACCGACCTGATAGCGGTCAAGAATACGCTGGAGAAGATCGGCCACATCGTTCTGAATCTGAACACGGCCGTCCGTAAGGGCGGAATCGAGCGTAGTCTTGCCGATGACTTCGCGCATGGAGGCCTCGGCGGCACGCTTGACCACCTGATCGGGCTGGATCACGTTGAACAGATAATCCACCGCGCCGTCAGGCTTGATCTGATACTGAATGTTGAACTGCACGTTGATGATGTTCTCATCACCCGTGAGCATGGCCGATTCCTCATTCACGGCCTGCACGCGTCCCTGCTGGAACACGCCGCCGACAGACTGCGCACGATAGCCCACGGCTGTCTGACGCACCTGCGTGACCTTCGGCTTGTAGACGGTCTCAATGGGGTACGGGAGATGAATATGCGGTCCGGGTGTTTCCGTCCGCACATAACGGCCGAAGCGAAGCACAACACCGGACTCGTCGGGCTGAACAATATAGATACCGGAAAGGAACCATATCACCAGCGCGGCAAGAATCCACCAGCGCAACTTCGGCACGCCGTCCATCTGGGGAAGATTCGGCCATGAAAAAGAAGGACGTCCGCCCCGGGAAGGGCCGCGGCCGGTCCCGTTCTGCTTGTCGTCCTGCCGGGGCTCGTCGTGATCGTCGTCACGTCTGCCCCAGTTGCCCTTGCCCGCGGAACCCCAGCCCTGCTTCTGCTGTTGTTGCCGCTTTTCCTGTAATTTATCCCAGTCCCAGTTCATAGTGAGAATACAGTAGGACACGTTCCCTATGTGGTCAAGGCGGAACTGCCGTTCTGGTTTCTTCCAGGGGCCATGTCAGGCCAGGGAGGAATGAATGAAAAAATATTTTTCCGATCAACAAAAAATGCTTGACGACCATGCCCGTTTTGCCTATGTTTGCCGTTGTCGGGCGCTCGTAGCTCAGCTGGATAGAGCAACAGGCTACGAACCTGTAGGTCGGGAGTTCGAATCTCTCCGGGCGCACCATTATGACAGTTGGAAGGTCTGCTGAAAAGCAGACCTTTTTTCTTTCCAAAATATAGAAAACCGAAAAAAAACACTTGACCTTTCTTCAAGGTACGTTTAGTGTTCTTCTTCACCAAGCGCTCGTAGCTCAGCTGGATAGAGCAACAGGCTACGAACCTGTAGGTCGGGAGTTCGAATCCCTCCGGGCGCACCATTTGAGAGTAAAGGCTTACGAGAAATCGTAAGCCTTTTTTCTTTTCCTCTCTGAGAAGATCGTCAATCCCCCATCCCCCCACGGCACACAAAAGCCTCCGTACCGAATATCGGCACGGAGGCTTTTCATCAAAGCGGACATGACGGCAAAGGGAAGCAGCAGACGCGTCTTCCCCTGCTCTCCATCACGTTCAGTTCATTCGTACGGGAATTCCCGCCGTCAGATCACCAATATGCATGATGAGCTGGAAACGTTCCGAAGAAGGCGGCATGAACTGGGCAAACTCCAGCAGATTATCCCCCTTCCGTCCTTCCCTGGTAAACTGTCTGACTACCTTCCCGGAAGCATCCTCAAGATCAAAGAAGACAAGTCCGTCCTTCTCGCAGCTGTAGGGAATCGTATACAGACCGGTATCGGGATGACGACGCAGATCGAGCGCATCGAGTTCATAGCCGGACTCGCTCTTCTTGAGAGGCACCACCACATGGGGGAATCCATTGGTCGCAGGCAGAGGCTGCACACCCATGCGGGCAAGGCCTTCCTGTACTTCAGGAATGTTCATGAACAGCGACCAGAGCAGACCGCTGCGATAGTTTTCAATCATGCTGACGATGGGCAGCTGGTCAATGGCCAGATAGCTGTTGTCGAACCAGTCGTCCTTCAGGCTGAACGCGTCGTACGGACCGTAGGGTCCCCACATCTTGTCCCTGTAGTTGTCGTAAATGTTCCAGAGCACCCGCATGGAATACTCCGGAGTATACGGCATGGAAGAGAGCGCCGCCGTAGGCGCAACCGTACCGATTTCATTATAAGCGGACTGATAACGATAGCCGCCCTTCACATCACAGGCCGTCAGGCCCCAGAAGCCCTCGCTGAACTGATGTTCAGCCGGCGCGGACTCCAGAGCATACGCACGGTTCATAAGCGTATGCGTGATGTTGCGGACCATATAGCCGCGGCGCACATGCTCATCGGCCATTCTGCGGGGGTCAAGCCCGATGAACGAGTAATGCGACAGGAACATGCAGCCGCCATAGGCATTGGCAGCTTCAATGGTATAGCCGTTGCCGGTCTTGGGCTGATATTCTTCCGTAGAATACCAGAACTTCGCCGCCTCACGGGAAATGGGATGAGTGGGAGATCCCAGCGCCAGAACATAGGCGACCATTGCTTCATTGAAGCCCGAAATCTTCATGCCCATGCCGAAGTCTGCGGTCGGACTCCAGTGCCAGAAAAGACCGTTGTTTTCCGAACGCGTAAACCAGTGCCAGTCGACATCCTGCCAGAGTTCCGTAATGCAGGCGCGCAGTTCCTTTTCCAGATCCGTATCGGCAGAGAAGTAGGAGCGTGCAATGAGCAGCCCCTGAATCATGAAGGCCGTTTCCACAAGGTCGGCCCCGTTATCCTGTTCGCCGAAGGAAATCGTTTTTCCCGTACGACCGTCAAGCCAGTGCGGAAAGGCACCGTGCAGATTCTTTCTGTCCGTCTTATCGCGCAGGAAGGTGGCCATTTTAAGGACTCGTTCCGCAGCATCCTGACGGGAAATCCAGCCGCGTTCGGCAGCCACGACAATGGCCGCCACACCGAAGCCGGATCCGCCTATCGTGGCCTGACCGCTCTCCTTGTTGCGGCTGTCCTCATAGGCCAGTCCGGACTCAGGGAAGGTATGTTCCCATATATAACGAAAAGCATCGTACTGCAGCTTGTCGAGCAGCTGTCTGTCTTTGATGAAGGCTTCATCGGGCTGAAAATCATTCAGCCTGGCCGAAGCCGGCTGTTCGGCTTCCGTTTTCTGCACGGCGGCCGTTTCCTGCTGCTCTGCCATTGCGGAGCAAGGGAGCAGAAGGACAGCAGAAATCACAGCCAGCAAAACACGTCTTATCAGATTCATAACCATCCACCGAGGTTGAAGGCATTGCATTCTGTCTGCAATCATCCAGCAAAAATGCGCAGGCCCCACTTGGCCTGCCGGATATAAGTAGCCATAAACGCGTCGCTGCGCAAGCGGCCCCGTATTTGTTCCGCCATACCCGTTTGTCGGTCAATCACCGTGGTGAAAAAGGCAGCAAAAGCCGTACAACATAAGCGGAAAGCGCTCGGAAGATTGCCCGGAGTTCCACGAGGTGAACGGAAAGCCCATTAGTCCCGGGGAAAACGGTAGATGCGTACGCCGAAGGACGTCAGCCATTCATGCGCTCAGCGACCGAAAGCCGGACCTCTGGCCAACTCGAGGAAAAAAGGCGACACATTCGGATGACTTTCTAGCAGGCAACAGCCTCCAGGTGCGAGGCAGACTTCCCGGTTGACGTCTTCCGGTCACCTAAGATCCGACGGCCTTCCCCAAAAGGAAGACGGACAGCCTATCCGTATGTCCACACTGCCCCGACCGCCGCTTGCATAACCGCCGAGTGTTGAAGTTCTTGAGCGCGCTCCCGCCGAGCCACGAGAGAAGGACATACAACCTGACGAAAATCCGACCGGGTCCCCTCCGGTCAAAACGGAACACCGCCGAGGCAGGCTTCCAGGCTTTTCATGGGCACAAAAAAAGGAGAACCACCGAAGTGGTTCTCCCGAACTCGCTATGGAGAAAAAGCTTACGCCTGAGCTTCGGCAGGAGCTTCAGCAGCCTGCCGGGTCAGCTCGATGATGGCCATCGGGGCGCAGTCGCCACGACGGGGCATCGCAAGCTTCACCACGCGGGTGAAGCCGCCGGGAACGCCGGCAAAGCGAGGAGCGATTTCATCGAACAGCTTCTGCACGAGCTGATGGCTGCCCAGTTCGCGGTAAGCCTGACGACGGGCGGCCACGTCGTTGCGACGAGCCAGAGTAATGAGAGATTCGACCACACCGCGCAGCTCCTTGGCCTTGACCTCGGTGGTACGAATCCGGCCGTGCGTGAGCAGGGCCTTGGACATATTGCGAAGCAGAGCCTTGCGATGCGAAGGATTTCTGCTCAGTTTCTTACCAGAGTTGCTATGCCTCATGGTGCTGCTTCCTCTTCCATTCCTGGTATTTCTTATCGAAGGAGTCGACCTTCATGCCGAAATCAAGGCCCATGTCGAGAAGGACGTTCTTGATTTCGTCCAAGGACTTCTTACCGAAGTTCTTGGTCTTGAGCATTTCGTTTTCGGAACGCTGCACCAGTTCGCCGACCAGCGCAATGTTGGCGCTGCGCAGGCAGTTGGTGGCGCGCACGGAAAGCTCAAGATCGTCGATGCTCTTGAAGAGATTTTCGTTGAATTCCCCGTTGTCGCAGGCGCCAAGACCGCTCTCGTCAGAAATGTGCTCGTCGAAGTTGATGAACACGGAAATCTGATCCTTGATGATCTTTGCGCTGTAGGCAATGGCGTCTTCAGGGGTAACGGAACCGTCCGTCCAGACTTCGAGGATCAACTTGTCGTAGTTGGTCATCTGGCCCACACGGGCAGCCTCGATGGTATAGGCGACCTTGCGCACGGGAGAGAAGCTGGAATCAAGCTTGATAATGCCGATTTCATCGGAAAGGCCTTCGTGCATGTCGGCAGGAACATAGCCCTTGCCCATGCGGACCTCGAACTCAAGATTGAATTCCACGTCTTCCGTAAGCGTGGCGATATGCAGTTCAGGGTTGAGCACAACCACGTGCTGGTTGCCCTGAATGTCGCCGGCGGTCACTTCACCCTTCTTGTTGACGTTGAGGGTGACCGTCTGAGGAACGTCTGTATCCATCGCGAGACGCACCTGCTTGATGTTCAGGATGATGTCCGTCACATCTTCAAGCACGCCGGGGATGGTGGTAAACTCATGCTGTACGCCCGCAATTTTGACGGACACAAACGCTGCGCCCTGAAGGGATGCCAAAAGCACTCTGCGCAACGCATTGCCGATGGTGGTACCGTAGCCGCGTTCCAGAGGTTCGCACACGAACTTGCCGTACATGGTATCGGCAGGGTCGTTCTCGCGGACGATCTGTTCGGGCTTGACGAGCACCGCCCAGTTGCGGGCGTTGATGAGCCTGTTGGCTTGTTTGCTGAGCATGGGAGTTCCTGCTTATTTCGAGTAAAGTTCGACGATAAGGGATTCTTCGATGGGAGTCTGAATATCGTCGCGCTGGGGAAGGGCCTTGACCACACCCTTGAAGGACGCGCCTTCAACTTCCACCCAGGCAGGGCAACCGCGGCGGGCGATGACGTCCTGAGCGGCAGCGATGACGGGAATGTTGCGGTTCTTTTCCGGAACGGCGATTTCGTCGCCCACGCGGACCTGCAGGGAAGGAATGGTCACCTTGCGGCCGTTGAGGGTGAAGATGCCGTGACGGACGAGCTGACGGGCCTGGCTGCGGGAGTTGGCGAAGCCCATGCGGTACACGACGTTGTCGAGACGACGTTCGAGGATGACGAGCAGGTTGGCGCCCGTCACGCCCTTGGCCATTTCGGCGTCTTCAAAGTAACCGTGGAACTGCTTTTCCAGCACGCCGTAAATACGACGCACCTTCATCTTTTCACGCAGCTGCAGAGCATATTCGCTGAGCTTCTTGCGGGCACGGCCGTGCTGGCCGGGAGCATAGGGGCGGCGGTCCTGAGCGCACTTGTCAGTGAAGCAACGGTCGCCCTTCAGAAACAGCTTGGTGCCTTCACGACGGCAAAGCCGGCATTTGGCGTCATTATATTTTGCCAAGGCTAGTTCTCCTTGCCTTCAATGCGTTAGACGCGGCGCCGCTTGGGAGGACGGCAACCGTTGTGGGGAATGGGCGTCACATCACGGATGAACGCGACCTTGAAACCGGCGGCGTTGATAGCACGCAGAGCGGATTCACGACCGGCGCCGGGGCCCTTCACATACACGCCCACAGTACGCATACCGTTGTCCTGAGCGCGACGGGCGGCATTTTCAGCCGCGACCTGAGCCGCGAAAGGAGTGGACTTGCGGGAACCCTTGAAGCCGCTCTGACCGGCAGAAGACCAGCTCACGGTGTTGCCGCGGGTATCGGTGAAGGTAACGATAGTATTATTGAAAGAAGCCGCGATGTGGGCGATGCCCAGCGGAATATTCTTCTTTTCCTTCTTTTTGACTGCACGTTTGGCTCTTGCCATCTTGCACTTCCTTGGAGCTATGGTGTCTCGATCAGCCGAAGACTGGCTGCATCAGATACAGCTTCCTACTTCTTTTTACCCACATTGCCACGACGCGGACCCTTGCGGGTACGAGCGTTCGTGTGAGTACGCTGACCGTGAACGGGAAGACCACGACGGTGCCGCAGACCACGGTAGCAGCCGATATCCATCAGACGCTTGATATTCGAAGCCACTTCACGGCGGAGGTCACCTTCCACCTTGTGGTTCGTTTCGATTTCCTTACGGACTTCGTTCACTTCATCGGCGCTGAGATCGTCGATGCTGCGGTTCCAGTCGACGCCGGAAGCAGCAAGGATTTCAAGGGCAGTAGCCCGGCCGATGCCATAAATATAGGTAAGTGCGATATCCGCTCTTTTACCACGGGGCAGTTCAATGCCTGCAATTCTGGCCACGTTAAGACTCCTGCAAGGTTAGCCCTGGCGCTGTTTATGCCGGGGGTTTTCGCAGATCACTCTCAAAACACCCTTGCGCCGGATAACCTTGCACTTAGGGCAGATTTTTTTGACGGACGGCCTGACTTTCATCGCTCACTCCGTTAAGTTACTTTTCGATAAACGATTACGGCGAAAAAATCGCCTGGAACCGTCTCTCTTATCTTGTTATCATCACCCTGTCAAGGACAGTGTTTCACGACGCGAAAATCACGGTCTGTAGTTCTCGGCCAGGCTGAGAATCTCAGCGCCGTCGGGCCGTATGACCACAGTATGTTCCCAGTGGGCGGACAGACTGCGATCCTTGATCTTCGTCGTCCAGCCGTCGGACATGATTTCCACCTCATGGGTGCCGATTGCCAACATGGGCTCAATGGCCAAAACCATACCAGGTTTCAGCGGAACTCCGCCCGGAACGCCGTCCACCATGCCGCCGCGTGGCACGAAGTTCGGAACTTCCGGCTTTTCGTGCAGGCTGGCACCGATGCCGTGCCCGACGAAATCACGGATGACATGAAGCCCTTCCATTTCGGCATGACGCTGCACCGCCGCCGAAATCGCATACAGATTATTACCGGGATGAGCCTCGGCAATTCCGAGTTCGAGGCAACGCTTCGTCACGTCGGAAAGATGCCTGGCTTCTTCCGAAACCTCACCGCAGAAAGCGGTGCGGGCGGAGTCCCCGTTGAAACCCTTGTAATTCACGCCCATGTCAAAGCTGACGATGTCGCCTTCCTTCAGAATGATGTCCTTGGAAGGAAAGCCGTGAATGATGGTTTCATTGACGGAACAGCACAGCGCAAAAGGATAGCCGCAGTAGTTGAGAAAGTTGGGCACGACGCCCATGTCGCGGCACATCTTGCGGGCCAGTTCGTCGAAAAATATGGTGGGAACGCCGGGACGCACGTTGGCCACCAGTTCGTCAAGAATGGTCGCCGTCATGCCGTTGGCCACGCGCATGAGTTCGATCTCATGCTCATTCTTGATAAAAATGCCCCGAAACTTTTTCATGCTTATCCCTTTCTAGCTTTGCTCATGAGGCCTTCATACTGCTGGGAGATGAGGTGGGATTCCACCTGGCTCATGAAGTCGATGGCCACGCCGACGAGAATCAGAAGGCTGGTTCCGCCGAAGTAGAAAGGCACATTGAACTGAGCGATCAGCAGCATGGGCAGCACGGAGATGATGGAAATGTAGATGCCGCCCCACAAGGTAAGACGAGTAAGCACGTTATCGATGTATTCGCGGGTCTTGTCGCCGGGACGAATGCCGGGGACAAAGCCGCCTGCCTTCTTCAGGTTCTCCGCAATGTCCTTCGGATCGAAGATGATGGCGGTATAGAAGAAGCAGAAGAAGAAGATCAGCGCAACGAAGATGATGTTGTACACGATGGACGTGGGCTGAAACCAGGACACGACGGTCTGCAGCCACTCGGCGGTGGAGAAGCCTGCCACGGTCGCCGGGAAGAGCAGAAGGCTCTGGGCGAAGATGGGAGGAATAACACCGGCGGTGTTGATGCGCAGAGGCAGGTGCGTGGTCTGGCCGCCATACATCTTGCGACCGATCTGACGCTTGGCATACTGAATGGGAATTCTGCGCTGAGCACGCTCAACGAAGACGATACCCACGGTAACGGCAAGCATCATGACAAGGATGAAAATGGCAAACAGGACGTTCATGTCCCCGGCCTTGATCAGCTGATAGGAACGCATGAGAGCGCTCGGAATGCCGACGACGATACCGGAGAAGATGATGAGCGAGATGCCGTTTCCTATGCCTTTGGCGGTAATCTGCTCACCGAGCCACATGATGAGGATGGTACCTGCCGTCAGAGTGACGATGGTCACCAGACGGAATTCCCAGCCGGGATTCATGACGACGGGAGCATTTTCAGGGCTGACCATGCCTTCCAGAAGGGTGGCGATGCCGAAGCCCTGTATAAGGGTGATCGCGACAGTGAGATATCGCGTGTACTGCGTGATCTTGCGTCTGCCGGCCTGCCCTTCTTCCTTGGCCATGCGCTTGATGTCGGGGCTCACCACCTGCAGAAGCTGCAGAATGATGGACGCCGAAATGTAGGGCATGATGCCGAGGGCGAACACAGAAACGTTTCTGAGGCCGCCGCCGGAGAACATATCGAGCAGAGCAAAGACCGAACCCTGCATACTGGCGAAAAAGTGAGACAGCGCGCCGGCATCAATGCCAGGCACCGGAACATGGACCCCCACCCTGTACATGCACAGGATGAAAAGGGTCCATGCCAGCTTTTTACGCAGCTCAGGCATTTGCGCCATTTTGTCCACGCCGTTCGCCACGTCTTATTCCTCGGAGGTAGCGGGTTCTTCGTCGGCCAGAAGTTCCTTCACTTCACCGCCGGCCGCAAGAATCTTCTCACGGGCGGACTGGCTGAAGCGGAAGGCTTCGATGCTGACGGGGCGGGTCACTTCGCCTTCGCCAAGAATCTTGACGAGAGCGCTCTTGACCAGACCGCGGCTGTAGATGTCTTCCAGCGTGATTTCCTTCTGATCGGGGAAGGCCGCCAGCAGACGATCGAGGTTAATGACTTCGTAGGTCACCTTGAACAGATAGTTCTTGAAGCCACGCTTGGGCAGACGGCGCTGCAGAGGCATCTGACCGCCTTCGAAACCGGGACGGACACCGCCGCCGGAACGGGCGTTCTGGCCCTTGTGGCCCTTGCCGGAAGTGCCGCCGAGGCCGGAACCGGCACCGCGGCCGACACGCTTGCGGCCCTTGCGTTCTTCAGGGAAAGGATACAGATCGTTAAGTCTCATTATGCAATGACCTCAACCAGGTGGGAAACGCTGGCGATCATGCCGCGGGTGGCGGCGTTATCCTTAAGGGTTTTTACCATCTCACGACGGCGCAGGCCCATGGCGTCCAGAACCTTCTTCTGGGCAGGGGTCGTGCCGATGCGGCTTTTGATGAGCTTCACCTTGATTTCAGACATGGTACTCTACCTTATGACCCTACTTGCGGGGGGCTTCCAGTTTCTTACCGCGCACTTCGGAAACTTCCTCGGCGCTGCGCAGGGAGCTCAGGCCGGCCACGGCGGCGCGAAGAACGTTGTGCGGGTTGTTGGTACCGATGGCCTTGGCGAGCACGTCGGTGACACCGGCGGCTTCCATGACGGCACGGACGGCGCCGCCGGCGATGATGCCGGTACCACGGGAGGCGGGCTTCAGAAGCACGCGACCGGCACCAAAGCGGCCGAGCACTTCATAAGGCAGAGTGCCTTCCACCAGGGGCACGCGAATCATGGACTTGCGGGCACGTTCGGTAGCCTTGCGAAGGGCTTCAGGCACTTCCTGAGCCTTGCCGAGGCCGTAGCCCACACTGCCCTTGCCGTCGCCAACGACGATGAGGGCGCTGAAGCTGAAACGACGGCCACCCTTCACGACCTTGGCAACACGGTTCAGACTAACGATCTTTTCAATGTAGCCGGAATCCTGCTGCGTTTGCTGCTGCTGTTCCATATTTATCCTGCTCTTGCTGTCCTTGCGGACCACTAGAATTCGAGGCCGCCTTCACGGGCGCCTTCGGCAACAGCCTTCACGCGACCATGATACAGATAGCCGTTACGATCGAAGACAACCTTATGGATGTCCTTCTCCAGGGCCAGGCGGGCAATTTCCTTGCCCACGCGTTCTGCACCGGCCTTGTTGCAGGAAGCCTTCTCGCCGCCCTTGGAGAGAGCGAGCGTGGAAGTGGCGACCAGCGTATTGCCGGAGGCATCATCCACAACCTGGGCGTAGATATGCAGGTTGGAACGGTACACAACCAGACGAGGTCTTTCGACCGTGCCGGAAATCTTCTTCCGGATATGCACCTTGCGGCGCTTCCGGCTTTCATTCTTGGAAAGAATCATGTCCGTTACCCCTATTTGCCCTTGCCGCCGGACTTACCGGCCTTGCGACGGATGATTTCGTTTTCATACTTGATGCCCTTGCCCTTGTAGGGTTCAGGCTCACGCACACGGCGGATGCGGGCGGCAAATTCACCCACCAGTTCCTTGTCAATACCGGAAATGGTAAGCTTGGTGCCTTCCGCCTTGGCTTCCAGGCCCTTGGGAAGCTCGATCAGCACGGGGTGGGAGTAACCGACGGAAAGGTCAATGATGTTGCCCTTCACGGCCACCTTGAAGCCCACGCCGATGACTTCGAGAGTCTTGGAGAATCCCTTGCTCACGCCCTCGACGCAGTTGGCGATGAGGGTACGGCGCAGGCCGTGCTGAGCATTGCTCTCGCGGGTGTCATCCTTGCGGGTGATGGTGAGATGACCATCGGCGATTTCGTAGTTCAGCAGGCTGCACTTCGGAGTCTGCAGGGTCCCCTTGGGACCTTTCACTTCGACCATATCTTCACCCAACTTAACTTCCACACCCTTGGGAAGCTCGATGGGCTGTTTACCTATTCTCGACATATGTTTTCTACCTTGGCTGAAGGTCAACGGCAGTTACGCCGCGATCACCAGACTTCGCAAAGAAGTTCGCCGCCAGTCTTGTCCGCATGGGCGGTCATGCCGTCCAGAACGCCACGGGAGGTGGACAGGATGCAGATGCCAAGACCATTCTGAACGCGGGGAATCTGATGAGCGCCCACATAGACACGGCGACCAGGCTTGCTGATGCGCTTGAGGCCCGTAATGGCCGGACGCCCCTTCACATACTTCAGCGCAATGGTGATGTTACGGTCGTCGACGGTAACATCTTCCACATAGCCTTCCTGCTTGAGGATGGACGCCATGGCTTCCTTCATCTTCGAGCGCGGCACACTTACTTCCTTGTGAAGGGCCAGGTGTGCGTTGCGGATACGCGTGAGCATATCGGCAATGGGATCGGTCAACATGGTATAACTCCTGAAAATTAGCCGGGATTACCAGCTGGATTTGCGGACGCCGGGCAGTTCGCCGTTCAGCGCCTTTTTGCGGAAACAGATACGGCACAGGCCGAACTGACGCATGAAAGCATGGGGACGACCGCACACAGGGCAGCGATTGTAAGCGCGAACAGCAAACTTGGGCTTGCGGGCGGCTTTTACTTTAAGAGCAGTACGAGCCATTGCTCACTCCTTACTTGCGGAAAGGCATGCCGAGCTGTTCGAGCATCAGCTTGCTTTCCTTGTCCGTGGTTGCGGAGGTCACGATGGTGATGTTCATGCCCACGGGGTTTTCCACACGGTCAGATTCCATTTCGGGGAAAATGGTGTGTTCCTTGATGCCGAGGGTGAAGTTGCCACGACCATCGAAGCCACGATCCGGGATGCCGCGGAAGTCGCGGACGCGGGGCATGGCGAAGTTCATGAGTTTGTCAAGGAAGTCCCACATGGCGTCCTTGCGCAGGGTGACGCGCACGCCGATGGGCATGCCTTCACGCAGCTTGAACGCGGCAATGGACTTCTTGGCGCGGGTGACCACGGCCTTCTGGCCGGCAATGGCGGACAGATCGGCCACGCAGTCATCGATCAGCTTCTGGTTCTGATTGGCAGAACCAAGACCGATATTCAGGGAGATCTTCTCGATCCCAGGGATCTGCATAGGAGACTTGTAAGCGAACTCCTTCTGCAATGCCGGGACCACCTTCTCACGGTATATCGTTTCCAGACGGGTCATCGTCGTTCACCTTCTAGAGGGTTTCGTTGCACTTCTTGCAGAAACGGACTTTCTTCCCGTCTTCGGTCGCCCGATAACCAACGCGGGTGGGCTTTGCGCAGTGCGGGCAAACCACCATCAGGTTGGAGACGTGGATAGGCATTTCCTTTTCAACGATGCCGCCGGCTTCGCGCTTGTAGGGGTTGGGGCGCACGTTGCGCTTCACAACGTTCACCTTCTCAACCAGAATGCGGTCGGACTTGCGCATGATCTTCAGAACCTTACCGATCTTGCCTTCGTCCTTGCCGGCGATCACCATCACCTTGTCGTCTTTATGAATACGAAACTGTTTCATAGCCTTGGCTCCTACAGCACTTCAGGGGCAAGGGACACGATCTTCATGAAGTTGCGGGCGCGAAGTTCGCGGGCAACGGGTCCGAAGATACGGGTACCCACAGGTTCACCCTGCTTGGTCAGAAGCACGGCGGCGTTCGTATCGAACTTGATGTAGGAACCGTCGGCGCGGCGCACTTCCTTGGCGGTACGCACGACAACGGCTTCCATGACATCGCCCTTCTTCACCTTGGCGTGGGGGATGGCGTCCTTCACGGACACCATGATGATATCGCCCACCGTGGCATAGCGACGGTGAGAGCCGCCCAGCACCTTGATGCAGGCCACTTCCTTGGCGCCGGAGTTGTCGGCCACCTGGAGTCTGGATTCTACCTGAATCATAGTGTTTCCTTTTAGTCAGCCCGAATGGGACTAGACGGCCTTTTCAAGCACGGACACCAGGTGCCAGCGCTTGTTCCGGCTCATGGGCCGGTATTCCACAATCTTGACCTTGTCGCCGATGCCGCACTCATTCATAGGATCGTGGGCGGTGAACTTCTTACGCCGACGAATGTACTTCTTGAGCAGCGGATGCTGAACCAGAGTTTCAACGAGCACGACAATGGTCTTGTCGCACTTGTCGCTGACCACAGTTCCGACGAGCGTTCTGCCGTTGCGCTTCTCGATTGCGCTGTTCATATCCGCTCCTAATTCTTCGCGGCCGCGGCAAGAGCCGTCAGCACACGGGCAATATCTTTCTTGGTGGCCGGAATGGACGCCGTCTTTTCCAACTGAGCAGTGGCGTGCTGGAAGCGCAGGTTGAAGAGTTCCTGACGCAGTTCAGCCAGCTTGGCCTGGAGCTGCTCGACGCTCATTTCGCGAAGTTCCTTCATTTTCATGCGAAGGCCCCCTCTCTCACCACGATCACGGTCTTAACAGGCAGCTTGTGGCTGGCCAGGGTCAGAGCGCGCTTGGCGAGTTCCAGGTCGACACCCTTGATTTCATACAGCACGCGGCCGGGCTTGACCGGTGCGCACCAGCCCACAGGGGCACCCTTACCGCTACCCTGACGAGTGGCCAGAGGCTTGGCGGTCACGGGATGATCGGGGAACACCCTGATCCAGACTTTGCCGCCGCGGCGGATGTGGCGCATCATGGCGATACGGGCGGCTTCGATCTGCTGACTGGAAAGCTTGCCATGTTCGACAGCCTTCAGGCCAATTTCACCAAACGCGATGGTAGCGCCACGGTTGGCCGGGCCACGCAGGCGGCCTTTCTGCCACTTGCGGAATTTAATTCTCTTGGGAGCAAGCATTATTGTTCAACCTCTTTATCAAGGATTTCACCCTTGTAAACCCACGCCTTGATGCCGATAAGGCCATAGGTGGTGTGGGCTTCGGCAAAACCGAAGTCGATGTCGGCACGCAGGGTCTGAAGCGGCACGCGGCCGTCACGATACCATTCGGAACGGGCGATTTCAGCACCGGCAAGACGACCGGCGCAGGAAATCTTGATGCCTTCGGCGCCGAACTTGCGGGCCATCTGCACGGTGCGCTTCATGGCACGACGGAAGGCGACGCGGCGTTCCAGCTGCATGGCGATGTTTTCGGCAACGAGCTGAGCTTCGATTTCAGGACGGCGGATTTCGTTCACTTCGAGAGTGAATTCGCGGCCGAACTTCTTCTTGAGGTCAGCACGGAGCTTTTCGATTTCCGCGCCCTTGCGGCCGATGACGATGCCGGGACGGGCGGTGGAAAGGATGAGACGGATACGACCGCCGAAGCGTTCGATCTCGATTCTGGCAACACCGGCGCTGTAAAGAAGCTTCTTCACATAGTTGCGGATGTTGTGATCTTCAAACACGAAGGAAGCGTATTCCTTCTTGCTGAACCAGCGAGACTGCCAATTCTTATTATATCCCAAACGGAAGCCGTAAGGATGTACTTTCTGACCCATAGCCTATTCCTGTCCTTCCGCGAGAATTACGGTGATGTGGCTGGTGCGCTTGCGGATGTGCATGGCGCGCCCCTGGGAACGGGGCATGAAGCGCTTCCAGGTGGGGCCTTCGTTGACCACCACGTCCTTGACGTACATGGAGTCCACATCAATGCCGGGGAACTGGGAGGCGTTGGCCAGCGCCGAACGCACCACTCCGTAAAGAACACCGGCAGGCTTGTTGGGCGTGAACTTGAGCTGGTTCAGGGCATCTTCCACAGGAAGACCCTTGATGTTCTGGGCAACCAGACGGGTCTTGCGGGGAGAAACGCGCTGAAACTTGCAGATTGCTTTCGATTCCATGACGTTACTCGCTATTTTTTGACCGCTTTCGTCTTCTTGTCCGCAGCGTGGCCGTGGAACGTACGAGTGGGCGCGAATTCGCCCATCTTGTGACCGACCATGTTTTCCGTCACGAAGACCGGGATGAACTTCTTGCCGTTGTGCACGGCGAACGTCAAACCAACCATTTCAGGCAGAATCATGGAACGGCGGGACCAGGTCTTGATGACCTTGTGGTCGTTGCTGGCAACGGCCGCGTCTACCTTCTTCATGAGGCTGCCGTCCACAAAGGGACCTTTTTTAAGAGATCTGGGCATGTCCGGCTCCTCTTACTTCTGACCGCGGCTCTTGATGATGAGACGGCCGGAAGGCTTCTTCTTTGCGCGGGTCTTGTAGCCCTTGGTAGGAATACCCCAGGGAGTCACAGGATGACGACCACCGGAGCTGCGACCTTCACCACCACCCAGAGGATGGTCGACAGGGTTCATCGCGACGCCGCGAACCTTGGGACGACGGCTCAGCCAGCGGTTGCGGCCTGCCTTGCCAAGGCTGATGTTTTCATGCTGCACGTTGCCGACCTGACCGACGGTGGCGATGCAGGTGCCGAGCACCTTGCGCACTTCGCCGGAAGGCAGGCGGAGAATGACATACTTGCCGTCCTTGCCCACGAGCTGGGCATAGGTGCCGGCGGCACGGCACATCTGGCCGCCGCGGCCGGGATGCATCTCGATGTTGTGCACGTTGGTACCAACGGGGATGCGGCTCAGAGCGAGGGCATTGCCGGGCTTGATGTCGGCCTTGTCGCCCGCTTCGATCACGTCGCCCTGCTGGATGCCCACGGGAGCGAGGATGTAGCGCTTTTCACCGTCGGCATAGCTCAGAAGAGCGATGCGGGCGGTACGGTTGGGATCGTATTCGATTTCGGCGACGCGAGCGGCGATGCCCATCTTGTCGCGCTTGAAGTCGATGATGCGGTACAGACGCTTATGACCGCCGCCACGGCGACGGCTCGTAACGCGGCCGTTGTTGTTGCGGCCGCTCTTCTTGCTCAGACCTTCGGTGAGAGACTTTTCCGGCGTGGATCTGGTGATCTCAGCGAAGTCGGATACAGTCTGGAAACGACGTCCAGCCGAGGTCGGTTTCATCTTCAGAACAGCCATTGACTAGACTCCCTCGAAGAAATCGATTTTGTTGTCAGCGGCGAGGGTGACATAGGCCTTGCGATAGCCCGGGATGCGACCCTTCACGCGGCCCTGACGCACACGACGGCGCGGCTTGACCGTAATGACATTGACATTCGTGACCTTGACCTTGAAGGCTTCTTCCACTGCCTTACCGATCTCGATCTTGTTGGCCTTGGTGTCGACGAAGAAGGCATACACGCCTTCTTCACGAAGAGCGGTGGCCTTTTCGGTCACCACGGGCCGAAGAAGAATTTTAGTGTAATCCATGTCCATTCCTTTCAAGGCGAGCGACTACTTCAGTCTCTCTTCCAGGTGGGGCAGAGCACCTTCCAGCACCACGAGCTGCTTGCAATTGAGTACGTCGTACACAGTCACGGCATCGGGGGTGACGAGGGTGATACCAGGGAGGTTGCGAGCGGCGAGAGCCAGCGTGGGATTCACGCCGTTTTCTTCGGGAGCGGCCACCACGAGAGCCTTGGTGAGACCAAGGTTCTTGGCCACGCCGGCGAAGAGCTTCGTCTTGGCTTCGGCAAGTTCAATGCCCTTCACCACCATGAGGCCGTCGGCCACGCGGGAGGAAAGAGCCATGCGCAGAGCCAGAGCGCGCACCTTCTTGTTGACCTTGAAGCTGTAGTCACGCGGCTGGGGTCCAAAGATGATCGCGCCACCACGCATGATGGGCGAACGGTTGGAGCCCTGGCGTGCATTGCCAGTGCCCTTCTGCTTGAAGGGCTTCTTGCCGCCGCCGGACACATAGGCACGGGTCTTGGCGGCGTGAGTACCGGCACGCTGGGCGGCGCGATAGGCACGAACCACAAGGTTCAGAATCTCCGGCCTCACTTCGACTTCGAACACTTCGGGAGCGAGGGTGACTTCCCCGGCTTCCTGCTTGTTCTGATCGTATACTTTCATAACAGCCATTGCTTCATCTCCTGTGTTGCGCACTACTGCTTGCGCACCAGCACCAGACCGTTCTTCGGTCCGGGCACGGCACCCTTAATAAGGATGACGTTATCCTCGGGGCGAACTTCCACGATCTTCAGGCCCTGCTGCGTGACGCGTTCGGCGCCCCACTGACCGGCCATCTTCTTGCCCTTGAACACATGTCCGGGGAAGGTGTTGTTACCGATGGAACCACCGGAACGATGCACCTTTTCGTCACCATGGCCATCGTCCATGCCATGGAAGTTCCAACGGCGCATAACGCCCTGATAACCTTTACCAATGCTGGTACCCGTCACCTTCACGGTGTCGCCGGCGGCGAACACTTCGGCGGTGAGGACCTGACCGACTTCAACGGTAGCCGGTTCAGCGAGACGGATCTCGCGAACTTCGCGGCAGGGAGCCACGCCGGCCTTGGCAAAGTGACCGCGCATAGCCTTGGTCACCTTCTTTTCAGCCACTTCTTCAAAGGCGATCTGAAGAGCGTTGTAGCCGTCGCTTTCCACCGTCTTGACCTGGGTCACAGGGCAGGGACCTGCCTTGACCACGGTCACGGCAACAGCGCTGCCGTCGTCGGCGAAAATACGGGTCATGCCCAGCTTTCGTCCAATAATACCCATTTTTTCAGACATGACGCCCCTCTCTAGAGCTTAATTTCCACATCCACGCCAGCGGGCAAGGAAAGCTTGCCCAGAGCGTCCACGGTCTGCTGCGTGGGGTCGAGGATGTCCATAAGGCGTTTGTGGACCCTCATCTCGAACTGTTCACGGGACTTCTTGTCCACATGGACCGAGCGCTGAATCGTGTACTTGTGAATGTTGGTGGGCAGAGGAATAGGCCCAGCCACACCGGCGCCGGTATTGCGCGCAGTGTCCACGATTTCCGCCACAGCCTTGTCCAGGATGCGGTAATCGTAAGCCTTAAGCTTGATACGGATACGATCACTGCCAACTGTCGTCATTGCGAATCTCCATTTTCTGGCAAACCCGCTCCGGCTGATCCCTGTCGGAGTATTTCAGCCGGAGAAATCCACCGCCGAAAGGGCGGCTGACCGGTCAAGAGGAGCCGGTCATTTCATGAGGCGACCTTCACGCTCACCTTGCGTGAAAAACGCCCTTCGTTCCTACACCTAAAAGTCAGGCAACGACCAAAAACGCCTTTGAAAGCATCAAAGTCGTTCGGCTCATGGAGATATATGCGGGGGAGATAGAGAAGAAACGGAACCAATGGCAACCGTTCGAGCCCTGCAAAAGTCCATAAAAGCCGATCCTGGTCGCCAACCTGGCCTGCACGGAAAGAAATTCCGTCAAACAGGTGGTCCCGCAGGAGCCAACACACACCCGGCACATGGATTGCCCACCCACCGGAAAAAACCTTGCGATCCGCGAAGTCCCGAATCGCTTTGGTCTGACATCTTAGGCATGTGCGACGCCTGCAAATGTCAAAACCCTGATCGAATGCTCAGAGTACAGCAGGACAGATTCCATCTGTCCTTCCCTGCCGTCCAGGGAAAAGCCCACAACATGGGCGAGATCTATTTGTATCTTCACTACCCTTCGGAGTCAAGTTTTTTCTGAGAATTTTTCATTTTTTTCCTGTCTTCGGAACTCTGGAGACGGGAATATTTTTTATTAATGATTATGGAATGTTAAATGATGATTTTCGATCGGCTCCTTACGCCCGGAATCCCACGGCTTTCTTCGGAAATTTTCCTTTGCGAACATTTTTTCCGGGCCGACGAAAAAAACGTTTCCGCCTCAGGCAAACCAGCCGTGTCCCGGTTCATGGGAGACATCTCCGCCGGAAAAAGAATCCTGATCGCCGATCCTCAGACCGCGATCGGGCCAGTAGGTTTCATAGAACGCCGTTTCCGAAGCGGCGTCGCCGATGAGAAAGAGTTCGTCGGCGCTCTGGAACTCCCGCAGAGGATCAGGGTTGATGAGCATCTCGCCGGACGCCGTCTTCACGGCCACGACGTTACAGCGCAGGTTCTTGCGGATGCCGCTGTTCACCAGATTACGTCCGGCAAGCCCCTCCCCTGCCGCCGCTCTGAAGATGTTCAGCCCTTCATTGAGCATGAATACCCTGCCCGGCTCCAGCAGATTGATGATCTGGCTCGAAACCATGGAAGCCAGGGAAAGCACCAGGTCGGCGCCGGCCATGTGCAGAACGTGCACGTTGCGGTCGAGATTGGTCCGGGTGATGATCTGCACGTCGGGCCGCAGTCTGCGGCAATAGATGGTCAGATAGATGTTGGTGTCGTCGTCATGGGTGGTGATGAGAATGGAGGGCGAGGTCTTGATGCCGGCCTGCTCCAGCGTGAACGGATCGGAGGCATCTCCCACCTGCACCCGAATACCGGGTATGCGCGAGGCGATGTTGTTTTTGTCCACCACCACGACGTCCAGCCCGCGCTCCTGAAGCGCCAGAGCCGCCGCCGTTCCCACGCGTCCGCCGCCGATGACCAGCACGGGAGTGCGTCCTGCGGGCTTTTCCTCCGTCTGCGGGCGTCCCAGTTCCTGAGAAAACGTCTTCATCTGCTCCCGGGAACCGGCCATGACCAGTACCTTGTGCTCTTCCAGAAGCGTATCGGGCTCCGGATGCTCAAACACACCGTGATTCCAGAGCCCCACCACGTTGATGCCGGTTCTGCCGCGCAGATTACTGTCTCTGAGCGTCATGCCGCCGAGCGTGGTCTGTTTCACGGGAGCCTCGGCGATCACCAGCGGGCCGAAGGTCACGAGAGGACTGATGCTGAGCTTGTCGGTGATGACGCGTCTCGTCAGTGAACGGCCCAGCGACTTGCGGAACTGGAACACCGAAGAGCAGCCTGCCAGCTTGAGGATGTCGATGGACTCATCCTTTTCCGCACGGGAGACCATGGGCACCTTTTTGTCCAGCTCCCGCAGAGTGAAGGCCACGTTGATGTTGCGCACGTCGGTATCCAGCGCCACCACCAGCCGGGCATTCTGAGCATGCAGGCCGCGGTAGACGGCCACATCGTCATAATCGCCCACCACGGCATGCAGACCGAGATCCATGAGATCCAGGGCCTGCTGCGTATTGGCACAGAGCAGCACGCTGTGGAATCCGTACCGGGAAAGGACCTGCGCCAAATTCCGAGCCACGGGGCTTACGCCCACGATGATGATATGGTTGCGGGCCGAAGCCGGAAGGCTGTGCTGCACCTCTTTTTTCTTCTGTGCTTCCAGCCACGGAGTGTAGACGAACTGGATGAACGACGAAGGAAGCACGATGAGCAGACCGACGATACCCGTCAAAAGCACCACGATGGAGAAGGCTCTTCCCAGATCGGAGTTGAAGGTAATATCGCCGAAGCCCAGCGTGGACATCACGGTCAGCGTCCAGTAAAGCCCGGTTATCCATGAATATTCACGGCCTTCATATTCCATGATGTAGTGGAACAGAAGGCTGAACACGGCAACGCATACGGTCAGGATGAGAATGACGCGGAAGAAGTAACCGAAGTTTCTTCTCGCCCCCTTCCCCTGGCTCAACAACGAAAACTGACTGGGAAAAAATTTCATGGCGGCAGTATGCCCCGTGCGGCTCTTCTAGGCAAGAGCCGACAAAAAGCCGCCGCTCCCTTTTTCGGAGCGGCGGCCTGTCTGTTTGCCGGTTGTGCCTCACAAGGAGGCTCCGTCATTCCGCCGAAGCGGAACCGGGCCTAGAGGCCCTTGGACTGCATGTAATGGATGAGATCGGTCACGCGAACGGAATAGGCCCATTCGTTGTCGTACCAGCTCACCACCTTGGCGAGATTGCCGTCCTGCACGGTGCAGTATTCGGATTCCACGATGGAGGAACGGGAGTCGCCCTTGAAGTCCATGGAAACCAGAGGCAGATCGTTCACGCCGAGGATGCCCTTCAGATAGGTGTCGGAAGCGGCGCGGAAGGCGTTCACCAGGGTTTCGGCGTCGGTGGACTTTTCAAGAATGGCGGTGAAGTCCACGATGGACACGGTGGGAGTAGGCACACGCAGGGCATAGCCGGAGAAGCGGCCCTTGAGGGCGGGGATGACTTCGGCCACGGCCTTGGCGGCGCCGGTGCTGGTGGGAATGATGTTCAGAGCAGCGGCACGGGCGCGACGCAGATCCTTGTGGGGAAGGTCGAGGATGCGCTGGTCGTTGGTGTAGGAATGCACGGTGACCATGCTGCCGAGCTTGAGGCCGAATTCTTCATGCATGACCTTGGCCACGGGAGCGAGGCAGTTGGTGGTGCAGGAAGCGTTGGACAGAATGTTGTGCTTGGCGGGATCATACATATCCTGGTTCACGCCCATGACCACGGTGAGATCGGGCTGCTTGGCGGGAGCGGAAATGATGACCTTCTTGGCGCCGCGTTCCAGATGCACGCCGGCCTGAGGAGCGCTGCGGAAGATGCCGGTGGATTCGACCACCACGTCGACTTCCAGTTCCTTCCAGGGGAGCTTGTTGGGATCACGTTCGGCAAGGCAGGCCACGTTCCAGTCGCCGACCTTGACCATGGTGCAGTCCACGCCGCCCACGGAGGTCTTTTCGTCCGCCACTTCGCAGGTGAAGGAAGCGGGGCCGTAGGAGCTGTCGTGCTGGAGCAGATGGAAATTGGTATTAGCGTCCATCAGGTCATTAATGGCAACGATTTCAGCGCTGTCGGCATACTTGCCGTACATGGCGCGGAAGACCTGACGACCGATACGGCCAAAGCCGTTGATAGCAACTCTAACCTTTTTCATGGTTCCTTTCCTTTGCCCGGGCAAGCCGGGACGATCGGTTGAAGTCTCAGACGTGACGCCTGACAGGAGGACGGACCAGCCTTATCCGTCCTGTGCCGGAAGATTCTGCCATTGTGTTTAAAAAATCACAAGAGCAAAGATCAGAATACCAGAATCCCTCCCCGTGTGCAAACCCTTTTCCCTCTCCGCCCCTGCGGGAAGCGGCTCCGGGCACGACAGGCCCCTTGCCAAGTGCCGCCGAACGGAGCTATTCTGTCTGACTCATTCTTATTTTCAGAGGGGGAACCTCATGCATCCTTTCGCTTCCGCCCCGCAGACGGCACTTTCCGGCGATCAGTCCACACTGCCCGACATCAGCGCGCTCTCGCTTCCTGCCGGTCTTGCCAGCCGAAAGGCCAGAATCCAGGACGTGGACGGCATGTCCAATCTCATCAACGAATTTGCCTCCGCACGCATCATGCTGGCCCGCGGCCCGCTGTATCTCTATCAAAACATTCAGGATTACCGAGTCATCACGGCCGAAATGGACGGCAAGGAACTCGTTCTTGCCTGCGGCGGTCTGCATGTGCTGTGGGAAGACCTGGCCGAAGTCCGATCCGTGGCCGTTCATCCGCAGCTTCAGCGAAAGGGTATCGGCAGACTTCTCGTTCAGGACCTTATAGAAGACGCCCGCAATCTGGGCGCCGCTCACCTGTTCACCTTCACACTGGCCCCGGGATTCTTCACATCTCTGGGCTTTACCGCCGTGGAGCGCGAAACCCTGTCCCCCGTGGTGTGGGCCGAATGCAGCAAGTGCCCCAAATTCTATAAATGCGACGAAGTCGGCATGATGCTGCACTTCTGATGCCCATCTACAGGAGCCTGCCATGATCAACCTCAAGAATCGTGACTTTCTGAAAATTGCGGACTTCAGCCGGGAAGAACTGAGCTACCTGCTCCGTCTCGCCGCCCGTCTCAAGAAGCTCCGCAAAGAAGGCAAGGAGCCGCAGTTCCTCAAGGGCAAGAACGTTGCCCTCGTGTTTGAAAAGACCTCCACCCGTACCCGCTGCGCCTTTGAAACCTCCCTGTACGATCAGGGCGCGCACTGCACCTACCTTTCCGACGGATCCCAGATCGGCAAGAAGGAATCCATGGCCGACACCGCCCGCGTGCTCTCCCGCATGTACGACGGCATCGAATACCGCGGCTACGGACAGGACATCGTGGAAAAGCTCGCCGAGTTCTCCCCTGTTCCCGTGTGGAACGGCCTCACCAACGAGGCTCATCCCACGCAGATTCTCGCCGACTTCCTCACCATGACGGAACACTGCAGCAAGCCGCTTCATGAAATCACCTTCGCCTATCTCGGCGACGCCCGCTACAACATGGGCAACTCCCTCATGATGGGCGCGGCGAAGATGGGCATGAAGTTCCGCTCCGTTGCGCCTGCCGCGCTTCAGACCAGCGACGAAATCTATCAGATGTGCCTTGCCGAAGCCGAAAAGTCGGGTGCTGAAATCGTGCGTACCGACAACGTGGCCGAAGGCGTGAAGGGCTGCGACTTCGTGTATACCGACGTGTGGGTCTCCATGGGCGAACCCGACGAAGTGTGGAAGGAACGCATCGACCTGCTGCTCCCCTATCAGATCAATGCCCGCGTCATGGAACTGACCGGCAACCCCGACTGCAAGTTCATGCACTGCCTGCCCGCCTATCACAACCGGGAAACGGCCGTGGGTGAATCCATCTATCAGAAGTTCGGCCTCGAGGCTCTGGAAGTGACGGAGGAAGTCTTCGAATCGAAGAATTCCATCGTGTTCGACGAAGCCGAAAACCGCAAGCACACCATCAAGGCCGTCATGGTCGCCACGCTTGCGGACATTCCGCCCATCTTCTTCGAAGACTGATCGGCCGGAAGAAAACGCTTATAAAAGGGGAAGGATGACGCCGCCGAAAGGCGTTTTCCTTCCCCTTTTCTCCGTGTTCCTTCTTTAAGGAAAGCTCTCCCGCTCTGCCCGGAACGGCGGAAAACAGCGGCGGACAGGAAGAACGCTTTCCCCTCTGCTCCACTCCGCGGCCATCCCGTCGCCCGGCAGAATTTTCTCCAAAGCGATCTTCCTGCCAGCTCCGTACAGCCGTATGCGCCGCCTTCTGCGCCCTTTTTCTGCCTCGTGCAAAAAGCCTTTCTCCACCGCCCGTCTTCACGGAGCATGAAAATCAACCCCTTGTCTTAACAGGGCTTTAATCATACCTTTGCTGGCGCAGGCCCTCGAGAAGGCAACCTTTGCCCCCAAACTCTCCCCCCTTTGCACTTGCCTTTTTTAAAAATACGGGCTATTGCTAACAGTCCTTACGATACAAAAGGTATCGAATTTAAGCAGAATTCCGCCCCACTCGGGCTTTTTATGGAGGATATCATGGGTAAACAGTGTGAGATCTGCGGCAAGAAAGCTCAGGTGGGCAACCTTGTGAGCCATTCCAATATCAAGACCAAGCGTCGCTTCAATCCCAACCTGCAGGCTGTCCGTCATCAGGACGCCGACGGCACCGTGCGCACCATCAACGTGTGCACCCGCTGCCTCCGTTCCGGCGCCGTGGTGAAGCCCGTCGTCAAGACTGACGCCGAATAAGCAGATTTGCCGATCTTTCCAGAAGGCGGGGATAGCATCTCCGCCTTTTTTGATTAATAATTTCCCTGCATACGTCCGTTCCGCCGACAGGGCAAACGTCACCGGCTTCCGGTCATCCGTCTCATGAGCGACATCCGTGCAGCCTTCCGTCATCGTCCGCAGCGCCGCATTTCCATGTGGCGTCGTCCTGCGTGCGTTCCGACGGGATGGCGCGTAGTGGACTTCCGGGAACCGGGACACATGGGGAGAGAACTTCCCGCCCTCGGTACCCGGCAGATGGAACTGCTCCGGCTCGTGCTCGACTCAAGGGACATCCCCTACATGATCACAGGGCACGGTTCGCAGACCCGGGCCTTCGTTCCGGCCATGTTCGAAGACGTGGCGCGCACCGAGCTTGCCGCCGTGGCCTCGGAAAAAAAGCCGACGCCCCGCCCCGTTCCCCTGAAGCACAATGCGCACTGGGCCATGCTCGTCATGCTCTTTCTCGTCTTCTGGTACGGGCTGTACATGGGCTGGTGGCCCCTGCCCCTCGAACATCTGCCCGATCCGGACTACTGGGTTCGCTGCGGCAAGCTGAACGTCACCGAAGTCCGCAACGGCGAATGGTGGCGTACCGCCACGGCCCTCACCCTGCACGGCGACAGCCTGCACCTCTTCAGCAACGTCATTTTCGGCACCCCCTTTCTCATTCTTCTGACGCAGCGCCTCGGCCTCGGTCTCACTCTTGCCGCCACTCTCCTTTCCGGCATGCTGGGCAACGCCATGAACGTCATCTATCGCGATCCGGGCTACTCCAGTCTCGGTTTCTCCACCGCCATGTTCGGCATCGTGGGGCTGCTCTGTGCCGATGTCGTCGTCCGTTCCCACCTGCACGGCTTCCGCAGACTGATTCTGCCCGTTTCCGCAGGCATGGCCTTTCTCGCCATGCTCGGCACGGAAGGCAGCAACGTGGACTATGCCGCCCACATTTTCGGCCTTCTTTCCGGCTTTCTTGTCGGACTTGCCGTCAGCTTCACCTTGCGGCATCATCAGAACGGCATTCCCCGGGCCGTGGACTTCGCGCTCGGCTGCGCCGCTCCCCTGTTCCTGCTTTTGTGCTGGAACCTTGCATTATAACTTCACATCGAGGCATTCATGGATAAAGCCCCCGGCACCTTCGAACTTCTGGGCAAGGACGGCAATGCCCGCGCCGGCCTGCTTCATACCGCGCACGGCGTCATTGAAACTCCCATCTTCATGCCCGTGGGCACCGTGGGCAGCGTCAAGGCGCTTGCTCCCGACGATCTTGAGGCCATCGGCGCTCAGATCATTCTGGGCAACACCTATCATCTCTATCTGCGCCCGGGCGACGAGCTGGTGGCACGGCGCGGCGGCCTGCACGAATTCATCCGCTGGAACAAGCCCATTCTTACGGACAGCGGCGGCTTTCAGGCCTTCAGCCTGAGCAAGCTGAACAAGATGAAGGTCGACGGCGTGGAGTTCCGCTCCCACATCGACGGCTCGAAGCACATGTTCACGCCGGAAAAGGTCATTTCCATCCAGCGCAACCTGAACTCCGACATCATGATGCCGCTGGACGTCTGCCTCGGGTACGGCGCAACGTACGAAGAAGCCGAAAAGGCCGTGAAGCGCACCACCGAATGGGCACAGCGCTGCCGCGACGCCTATCCGGCAGGCAGCGCCGGAAATCTTCTGTTCGGCATCGTGCAGGGCTGCACCTACCCCGAACTGCGTGAAGCCTCGGCAAGACAGCTCATGAACATCGGCTTTGAAGGCTACGCCATCGGCGGTCTTGCCGTGGGTGAACCCAAGAATCTCATGATGAAGAACCTGCGCGTGCTGAACCCCGTGCTTCCTCAGGACAAGCCCCGCTATCTCATGGGCGTGGGCACGCCTCTGGACATTCTACACGGCATCGAAACGGGCGTGGATATGTTCGACTGCGTGCTTCCCACCAGAAACGCCCGCAACGGCACGCTCTACACCTCGGAAGGCAAGATCAACATCAAGCGCTCCCAGTACGCCGAGGACGACAGCCCTCTCGACCCGAAGTGCAACTGCTACACCTGCCGCACCTTCAGCAAGGCCTATCTGCGCCACCTGTTCGTCAGTCAGGAACTTCTGGCCTTCCGGCTCAACTCGCTGCACAACCTCACCTACTTCCTCAACATGGTGAGGGGCGCAAGAAAGGCCATTCTTGAAGGCCGCTACGCCGAGTTCAAGGCCGAATACGAGGCGAAATACCCGGAAGAGGACGCCCTCTTCGACGCCCCTGAAGCATAAGCAAACGGGGGAAGCGTTCAAAAAACGCTTCCCCCGTTTGCTGTCTCGGCAGGCGGAATCTTTCACGCCATCCCCTCGCCAGACCTTCAAAAATTCTCAGAAGGAAAACGCGCGCCGGACAGACGGACGATACGGCGCCGCATCAGGCACTCCACAGCGAATTCCAGATACTCCGCAGAGCGCCGCTTTTCGCCCTGCCCTTCTCTTCCAGCGCATCAAGCATCGTTCCCACCTCCCGATCCAGGTCGGCAAGCGTGCCGTCGTTGCGGATCAGAAGGTCGGCGGCCGCCACCTTGTCCTCCTGCTTCCACTGCCAGCTCTCCACGGCGGCGATTTTTTCATCGCTCCAGTTTCTGGTCGTCCGCAGCCGATCATGTCTTACGTCATCAGGGCAGACGATGACGGCCACTTCCGCTCCCGGGCAGCTCCAGCCCGTTTCAAACCAGAGCGGCACTTCCGCCACGGCCACGGTTTCGCCCCGCTCCTCCGCCTTGAGAAAAAACGTCTGCATGGAATCCAGCACCAGCGGATGAATCATGCGCTCAAGCTCCCGGCGCATCCCGGGAGTTGAGGCCAGAAGTTGCGTCAGCTCCGTCCGGTTCACCGAACCGTCCTCATCGATGAAGGCGTTCCCCCAGCGCTGACGCATGAGATGCCAGCCGTCCGCTCCGGGGCGGTACTGCGCCGCCACGGCTCTGTCCGCGCTCCAGACGGGAATGCCGCGCGCCTCCATCCGCTCAAGGACGGCGGATTTTCCGCACCCCGGCATGCCCGTCAGAATGACCCGGCAGGTGCTTCGCTCCAGCGCCAGCATGGCCCGGGGAAAATCTTCCGGCGGAGGACAGACGAAACTCATCTCCTTTCCGCTGACCGGATGCGTAAATTCCAGTTTCCAGGCATGCAGAAGCTGACGGGCAGCCGGAGACGTTCTGTCCGCCGGGCCGTAGACGGCATCTCCCCACAACGGAAATCCGGCATGCGCAAGGTGCACACGTATCTGATGGGTACGCCCGGTGAACAGGCGCACGGAAAGCAGCGCGAAACGCCCGGAAGGCGAGGCATACAGCGTACTCCACTTCGTGAGCGCAGTGCGTCCGCCCTTCTCCTCCGGAACTACGGCCATGCGCGTCTTGATGGTCGGATGCCGGCCGATGGGCAGATCGCTTGTACCTTCCGCGGAAGGAATGCCGCGCGTGACGGCAAGATAGGTCTTGTGCACCCTGCGCGCGGCAAAATCCTCGATAAGCCGAAGCCGAGCCCTCTCCGAAAGCGCCACGATCACCAGACCGGATGTGTCCTTGTCCAGCCGGTGCACGATGCCGGGTCGGGGGCCTTCCTGCAGCGCCAGCTTCGGAAAATGCGCCAGAAGCCGATGCACGAGCGTGCCGGACGGACAGCTCGGACAGGGATGCATGGTCAGCCCTGCAGGCTTGTTGATCACCACGATGTCCTCATCCGCATAGACGACGTCGAGAGGCCCGTCTTCGGGAATCAGCTCGTCCGAGGCCGACGGCATGCAGAAATCCACGCTCTGGCCCGGGCGCACCTTGAAGTCGGCATCCGTGCAGAGCGTTCCGTCCACAAGGCAGTTCCCCTGCTCCACCAGCTTTTTGATGCGGCTGCGGGAAAGCTCCGCCACGGAACCTAAAAAGGCGTCCAGTCTCGTCTTCTTCGCATCTTCAGGCACCGTGAAACGCTTCCGTTCCCCTCCGCCGGAAGAGGACGGCATATCGTCGTCGAAAAATTCCGCGTCGTCGAACGCGACGGAAGTGCAGGCCTGCTCAGTCATGTTCCGCTCCGAATCTTCTCAGAATGTATCCGGTCATGGAGGCTCTGGCGATGGTTCTGCCGTCGCCGTCATGCACCGTGATGTCGTAAACCGCAAGCGTGCGGCCTATTCGTACGGGAACGGCCTCCGCACGAAGGGGACCGCGAGTTCCGGGCAGAAGATAGGAAATGGAGCACTGGGCGCTTACGCACAGAATACCGGCGCCCCTGCATCCGGCAGCAAAGGCCATATCGGCCAGCGTGAACACTGCTCCGCCGTGGGCATTGCCGAACACATTGCCGTGACGCTCGTCCAGCGGCATGGAAACGACGCCCTTTCCGCTTCCGTCAAAACTCTCCACGGTAATGCCCAGCAGGCTTTCCAATGTGCCCTTCGCACCGAACTCACCCATAACGCGGCCTCTCAAGCAAAAACTTTTTCGAGCGACACCATACCTGCGGCGCAAAGGCATGGCAAGCCGCCCTCCGGAGCCGAAGCCGGGAGAAAAAAGCGGCAAAAGCCCCCCGCTCCGTTCCCGAGTCGCTTCTTTCACTGGACAGCGCTCTCCGGAGAGTTTATACCTTCTGGATACATTTTCTTTTAAGGAGCAATCTCATGGCCCATAAAAAGATTGAACGCGCCAAGGAACTTGATCGCCGTCGTCATCGCCGTGCCAAGCGCATCAAGGAACGCATCCACGAAGCTCAGGCCGCTGCCAAGAAGTAAGTCTGGGCGCGGATTCCTGCGGCCTTACGGTTGCAGAGCCAGTTTCCGGCGTGTCGGCTGTTGCGGACACGCCGTTCCTGTTTTTTATCAACCCTTCTCTTCCCCATGCCTATCTACGAATACGCCTGCCCTCATTGCCGCAAGACTTTTGAAGAATGGCTCCGTTCCGGCGACGACGCCGAAACCCAGCCCTGTCCCGACTGCGGTGAAGCCTGTCACCGCGTGATCTCCAATACGTCCTTCATTCTCAAAGGCGGCGGCTGGTTCGCCTCCTCCTACGGTCACGGCACCAGCAATCTTTTCGACAAAAGCAAGGGCGTTCCCTCCGTTTCCGACAAGAAGCCCGAACAAGGCGAATCCTCCACATCCGAAGCCGGAAGCGCCGCTCCCGCAAAAAGCGCGGACAAGCCAGCCGCCCCGGCAAAATAGAGGTCATCATGATCGAGCGTTACTCCCGGCCTGAAATGGCCGCCATCTGGACCCTGGAAAACCGTTACCGCTACTGGTTCAAAGTGGAACAGGCCGTATGCCGCGCCTGGCACGAACAGGGTGTCATTCCCGACGAGGATCTGAAGAACATCTTGCAGGATGTGGACTTCGATGTGGACAAAATCCTCGAAATCGAAGAAGTGACCCGCCACGACATCATTGCGTTCCTCACCTATCTTGAACAGAAGATAGGCCCCTCCGCCAGATTCATTCATCTGGGCTGCACCTCCTCGGACATGGTGGATACCGCCATGGCCCTGCAGATGGTTGAAGCCGGCAAGATCATTCTGGACGGATTCGATCTCGTTCTCGGCACGCTGCGCAAGTTCATCCGCGAGCATCAGGGCCTGATCTGCATGGGACGCTCCCACGGCATTCACGGCGAACCTGTGACCTACGGCTTCAAGTTCGCCGGATTCTATGCCGAGTTCGTGCGCGACAAGAAGCGCTTTGCCGATGCCATCGAAGACATCCGCACCGGCAAGCTTTCCGGCGCGATGGGCAATTACACCGTCATCACGCCCGCCGTGGAGGCCCGCGCCTGCGAACTGCTCGGCCTCAAGCCCGACATCATTTCCACCCAGATCGTACAGCGCGACCGCTATGCCCACTACTTCACCTCTCTTGCCATTGCGGCCGGTACGGTGGAGCGCATCTGCGTGGAGCTCCGTCATCTGCAGCGCACGGAAGTGCACGAAGTGGAAGAAGGCTTCGCCAAGGGCCAGAAGGGCTCCTCGGCCATGCCCCACAAGCGCAACCCCATTTCCGCGGAAAACATGTGCGGTCTGGCCAGAGTCATCCGTTCCAACGCCTTCGCCTCGCTGGAAAACCAGGCGCTGTGGCATGAACGCGACATCAGCCACTCCTCTGTGGAGCGCATCATCACGCCCGACTCCACCATTCTCATGGACTATGTGCTGCACCGCCTGAACCGCCTGCTCGAGGGCCTGCGCATTCTGCCTGAAAACGTGGAACGCAACCTCTGGGGCAGCTACGGTCTCTTCTTCTCCCAGCGCGTGCTGACGGCCCTCATCGAAAAGGACATGCCCCGTCAGCAGGCCTACGTGGTCGTTCAGAAGCGGGCCATGGAAAGCTGGGAAACCCACAAGCCCTTCCCGGATCTCATCCGGGCCGATGAAGACATCAGAGCCCATCTCTCGCCCGCGGAACTCGATGCCATTTTCGACATCAAGCACTACACCCGCTACGAATCGGAAATCCTCGACCGCGTGCTTGCTGAAAAGTAAGAACAACGTCCACAAAGAATGCCGCCTCCGGAGCATCCGGAAGCGGCGTTCTTTTCTTCCGGCATTGTGTTCCCTGCCGATTTCTCTTAAAATCCGACGGACCACTCCCGGGCGCCTCTGTTCCGGCGCATCCAAACTCCAAAGGAGATTCCCTTGCTCCGGCACTTCTTCCTTCTGCTCTGCTGTCTGCTGATTCCCGTTACGGCCTCCGCGGAATGGACGGCCAGACTGGCTCCTCATGCGCCGGAGTATCTGCTTGCCGCCGATAAATCCCGCAAGCTCCTCTTTCAGGTGGAGCGCTTCAACGCCGATCCCGTCATTACAAAAGAATTCGACTGCATCCACGGACGCCTAGAAGGCGACAAGCAGAAGGAAGGAGACCTGCGTACCCCGGAAGGCGTCTATTTCATTACGCACAAAATCACACAGAAGCTCGACTTCATGGAGTACGGGCCTCACGCCTTCAATCTCAACTACCCCAACCCTGCCGACAGACTGAGAAAAAAGACCGGCAGCGGCATCTGGCTGCACAGCAAGGGGCAGCCCATCGCCGGGCTCACCACCCGCGGCTGCATGGCCATCGAACAGGAAGAGATTACGAATCTGGTGCCGATTCTGGTTCCGGGAACGCCCGTCATCATTGCAGAGCATCTGGAAGGCGAACCCTTTCTGAGCAAAGGCCCGGTACAGGAAGCGGTCATGAATCCCGCTTCGGGGCAGCTTCCGCCCTCCCCTGCTGCCTCCGCCCCGACTCAAGCCGCTCCGCAGGCGACAGGCGAAACGGAAAAGGCGACGCCGTCAATCGTGACGGACAAGACGGCACATGCATCTTCCGAAAGTGCGCTTCCGCCCGCAGAGGCCATTACTCCTCCCGCCGGAGACGGCGAAAAAGTGCTGCGTCAGACGCTGGCCTGGATGGATGCCAATCAGCGCTGCTCCGAAGACATTTTCCAGCTCTACGACCAGAAAAACTATCCCCGTGCCGGCCGGGAAAAAATCTCCGCCCTGCGCAAGCGCATACGCGCCGACTTCAAGAAACAGGGCGATCTCTTCCTCGACCGGGAAGGCGTTCGCCTGCTGGAAGGCCCGGGCTACTGGGTTTCCTGCTTCATCAAGAGCTATCAGTACCGGGGAGAATACTTCCACGGACTTCAGGCGTTGTACTGGATGGCTGACGAGCAGGGAGAATACCGCATCATCGGCGAACTCTGGATCAAGAACTAGACCTTCTTCACAAAGAAAATCGGAAGCGGAGCTTTCTGTATGCTCCGCGGCCCCCTGCACGTGGAACGCCGTTCTTTTTCACGGTGCTCCGGTCGGCTGTACCCTGTCAGCGGCTTCCCTCGGGCTCGTCGTGCACCAGCTCCGAAAGACGCACGCCCACTTCCTCATAGTGCTGCCTCAGCACCGTTTCAATCTTTCTGCCGTCACCCTCGCGCACGGCCGCGGCAATGAGATGATGCCGGTCATAAAATTCCTTGGGCGTGAACAGCGTGCGCCAGTAGGTGTAATAAAGGAATTTGGCCAGCGAGGAGCAGGACGTGCGGGCAATGTCGATAAGACGTTCATTGGTGCAGGCCGAAAGCAGCGTCATGTGAAAGGCTTCGTCTATCTCCGTGAGCGTATCAAGGTGAACGGCATAGTTCACCTGCTCATCGAGGCGACGCACCACGTCGTCAAAGGCGGCTCGTTCCTTGTCCGTCCACAACGGCAGCGACTGCGCCACGGCCGCGCCTTCCAGAATTCCCGCCACCACGTAGCTGTCATGGATTTCCTTGGCGCTCATGGAGCGGACATACTTGCCCTTCTGCGGTTCGGAGCAGATGAGCCCCTGATGCGCCAGCATGAGAAGCGCCTCGCGTATGGGCGCACGGCTGATGTTGAGCTTTTCCGATATCTGTGCCTCGCGTACGGGCTGACCGGGCTGAAGCTCTCCGGAGCGGATAAGACTGCGTATATATTCGGCGGCCTGGATACTGTAGGTTTCTTTTTTAAACTGCATAGATGACGGGTGGGCTGCAGGTGAGCGCCATTCTTTCCGACGGACGCCTTCGGCGGAACTTCCAGAACGGATCCGACGGCGACGCCATGTTCATGACGAAACGCCGGCATGACCGTAGGGCCCGCATAAGCCGGTCGATATTCAACCTCAGGCGATACGGATGGCGCAGTGGCTTCAACGGATTACTGTGTCAGATTTTTTCGAGGTTGAAAAGGGCACGGCGCTTCAAACTTAGAAAAACGCCCCCGAAGCCGTTGAGCTCCGGGGGCGGGAGGCCTTGCTATATCAGAAAGGCAAGCCGTCTGCTAGCGGAAGGTGGGCAGGTAGGCATACAGAGCCGGGGAGCCGCCGGTGTGCAGGAAGAGCACGTTGGCGCCCTTGGGGAAGTAATCCTTGCGGATGAGGTCGATCATGCCGGCCATGGCCTTGCCGCTGTACACGGGGTCAAGCAGGATGGCTTCGGTCTGGGCAAGCATCTTCACCGCTTCCACCATACCGTCGTTCGGGATGGAGTAGCCGGGCTGATAGTAGTCGCCGAAGCAGACGACCTTTTCCTTGGGAAGCTGCACGCCGGCGCCGATGTAGTCCAGGGTTTCCTGAGCAAGCTTATGCACGATGCCCTGCTGCACGTCGCCGGGACGGCTCACGTCGATGCCGGACATGGGGATGTCCATGTTGTTGCCGTAGAAACCGGCGATCATACCGGCGTGGGTGCCGGCGCTGCCGCTGGGCACGACGACGTGGTCGAAGTTCAGGCCCATTTCAAACATCTGCTGCATGATTTCCTGAGCGCAGGAAACGTAGCCGAGAGCGCCGATCTTGTTGGAGGCGCCGCCGGGCACGATGTAGGGCTTCTTGCCTTCAGCGCGGAGCTTGGCAGCCACCTTTTCCATTTCTTCCATCATGGGAGAGCCGCCGGGCACCACGGTGATGCTCTTCACGCCGAGCATGTGGTACAGGAAGTTGTTGCCGGAAGCTTCGGGGTTGTAGCTGCCCTTCACGCGTTCTTCGAGCACCAGATGGCAGTCGAGGCCTTCATGCACGGCCCAGGCGAGGGTCAGACGGCAGTGGTTGGACTGCACGGCGCCGCAGGTGATGATGGTGTCGGCGCCCTGAGCCAGAGCGTCGGCGATGCTGAAGTCGAGCTTACGGGTCTTGTTGCCGCCGGCGCAGCCGGGAAGCAGGTCGTCGCGCTTGATGTACACGTTGACCTTGTTGCCCAGAGCCTTGGAGAAATTGGGCAGGTACTCGATGGGAGTAGCTTCCTTGACATAGCCGCGACGGGGGAACTTAGCGAGATTCATGATGATTCCTTCTAAAATTGAAGTGTTGGAGTTTATTTGAGTCGTTCCGGACAACTGGCCCGGATCAGTTCCCGGGCGAGTACGCTTGTAGCGTCCACGACAGGAATGTTCCACAATTCGGATTCGGTGACTGCCACAGGAATTTCCGTGCAGCCAAGGAGTATGACGGATACCTTCTTCTTTTCCACAAGCCGTCCGGCCGTATCAAGAAGAATCTGACGGGCCTTTGCAGAAACGGGATCGGAAAAAGCCTTGACCCCGAATTCCGGATCGCTGATGGCACGCTGCACGAGGGCGCACTCGTCGTCATCGGGAAGTACCGGTTCAAGACCGGCCTTTTCCAGAGCATCCTGATACAGACGGGTCTGGAGCGTGGCCACCGTTCCCATGAGTCCTATGCGTCCTCCGTTCGGGCAGAGCGTACGCACATGATTCACGGCACTTTCGATGATGGATACGAAGGTCACATCCCGGCCGGTCTGCCGCAGTCGCTCAAGAGCCACATTGAGGATGCGGGGGCTGTGCGCCGTATTGCAGGGCATGCCTATGACCCCGGCACCGTTTTCGGCAAGCTGCGCCATGATGCCGCCTATGTCCTCACCGGGATTTTCCTTCGTCTGTCCCAGAAGATAGGCGGGACGTTCCGGAATCCACCCCGGAAAGGAGTGAAGCATGATGGGAAGGTGCTCCTGATCTTTGGAGGCCTTCGTCCAGCGGAAGATCTTGCGCACAAGATCATAGCCGGCGTAGGGGCCAAGCCCGCCCACGATGCCTATGGTACGGGGCACGGGCAGATGATCGGCAAAGCGCTGAATCACGGTCTATCCCCTGCACTCACCGTTGTTTTCCAGCTTGGAAACCAGAACGGCACCGGTGGCGTCGCCAAGAACGTTGATGGTGGTACGGGCCATGTCCATGATACGGTCGACACCGGCGATAAGCGCAATGGCTTCCAGCGGAATGCCTACCTGCGTGAACACCATGGTAATCATGATGAGGGCCGCGCCGGGAACACCCATGGAACCGATGGAGGCAAGCACGGCGAGCAGGATAACGGTAAGCTGCTTATCAATGGGCATGGGAATGCCGTATACTTCTGCAGCAAAGATGGCCGCAACGCCCATGTAGATGGCCGCGCCGTCCATATTGATGGTGTTGCCGAGCGGAATGGAGAAGCTGGAAACCGACTTGGAGGCGCCGAGCTTCTGCACGGAAAGCAGGTTGGAGGAAAGAGCGGCTGCGCTGGAGCAGGTGGAGAAGGAAATCATGAGGGGCTCGGAAAGACCCTTCAGGAAGACGCCGGGCTTCAGACCCGCCACACGGGCGCAGGGCAGATAGACCAGCAGAATCTGGAACAGGCAGGCCAGATACATGACGCCGACCAGCTTGATGAGGGGCAGCAGCACGCTCATGCCGTGGTTGGCCACGGTGAAGGCCATGAGGCCGAACACGCCGATGGGCGCATACTTCATGACGATGCCGGTGACCTTGATCATGACTTCGGCACAGGAGTCGAAGAACAGGAAGGCGGGCTTGCCTCTCTCACCGAGCATGCTGAGGGCGAAGCCGAAGAGGATGGCGAAGAAGATGACCTGGAGCATGTTGCCCTTGGCCAGAGCATCAATGGGGTTCAGGGGCACGATGTCCATGAGCACCTTGATGAGCGGAGGCGCGGAAACGTCCTTGACCTGCAGGTTATCCATCGAAAGCGTCAGACCGAGGCCGGGACGAAGCAGATTGGCGAGAATAAGACCGATGACGACGGCAACGGCCGTCGTGAACAGATAGTAGATAAGGGTTTTCGACGCCACACGGCCGAGTTCCTTCACGTCGCACACGCTGGCAGCGCCCGCAACGAGGGTGGTGAACACCAGAGGCACGACGACCATGCGCACCAGCGTAATGAACAGATCGCCGAGAGGCTTGAACCAGCCGGCGTCGATGCTGAAGGAAGGAGCCATGGCACCGACCACGACGCCGAGAACCATACCGATGCCCATCTGGGCGGGAAGACCTAAACGCTTTGACATACAAACTCTCAATGTGACGTTGGATTCTTCTCTCTCATCCATGCCGGTCCGAAAAACGGCGCTTCACAAGCCTCCGGCATGAACAGTCCCTGCAGCCTTGTCTCTCTCTTCTGTATTCCTCCTGTAAGAATAACCCCGGGCATCGGCATACGCCGAAACCCGGGTATTCGTACTATTTTGCCACCACGACCTCGATTTCCACCAGGCCGTTCAGCGGAAGCTGATGCACGGCAACGCAGGAACGGGCGGGGAAGGCACCGTCAAAGAAGCTGCCGTATACTTCGTTCACCGCGGCAAAGTCCCCCATGTCCACCAGAAAGATGGTGGTCTTCACGATGTCCGAAGGCTTCGCCCCCACAGCCTCGAGCAACGCGGCAATGTTCTTGAGCGACTGCGCGGCCTGAGCCTTCACGCCGCCTTCAGCAAGCTTTCCGGTGGCAGGATCAATGCCCAGCTGACCGGAAAAGAACGTCATGCCGCCAGCCTGAATGCCCTGAGAATAGGGACCGATGGCAGCAGGAGCCGCAGTAGTGGAAACAACCTTGATATCCATAGCTTCCTCGAAGGGTAAAAGGTGACACGGTCAAGTTGTCGAATGTCGACATTTTTAGTGAATTTTTGCTCTTTGTCAAGATGATACGCAAAATTCCGGCAGCTTCTGTGCCCCAACGAAACAAGCCGAAACAACGTATTCTGCAGAAAAATCATGCGTCACAATCTTCAGGCGGCGACGAAAAAAATCTAAAAAAGACTCGAAAGTCCGCTCCCGGTTCTGCCCGGAAACAGCCTTCCCGGCAGTTCACCTGTGCCAGATAGCCCGAAAGAGAAAACAAAAGGGCGACCACCCTTCGGCGGTCGCCCTTTTTCACGGCATGGTAAGCATGCCCGTCAGACGAGACTTCTCACATCAGTCCCAGACGCGCTTGTCTTCGATGGGCTTGATCTGAGGAGGCAGGCTGCCCGGAGCAAGGATGCGCAGTTCGGGACGCAGCTTGATGCGTTCGCGGAACAGATGCTGCAGCTCTTCCTTGCGCTTGAAGTTGCTGGCTTCGACGTAGAGCACCATTTCGTCCACGCCGCCGGGGTTGGTGACTTCGATCTGCCAGCGCTTGATTTCCTCGAAGCGGGCCATGACCTGTTCCACCTGATGCGGATACACGAACATGCCCTTGATGCGGGCGGTGGTGTCCACGCGGCCCACGATGCTGCCGAGGCGGGGGCTGGTGCGGCCGCAGGAACAGGGCGCGCGGTCGATGTAGGAAAGGTCGCCGGTGGCGAGGCGGATCAGCGGATAGGTCTTGTTGAAGCTGGTCACGACCACTTCGCCCACTTCGCCGTCCTTGAGCGGAATGCCGGTATCGGGATGGCAGATTTCCACATAGCAGCGGTTGGAAATGTGCAGGCCGTTCTTCTGGAAGCATTCGTAGCCGATGCAGCCCACGTCGGCCGTGCCGTAGCCCTGACGCATGATGATGTCGTACTTCTTCTCCATCTGGCTGCGGATCTTTTCCGACAGACGTTCGCCTGTGACGAAGGCCACTTCGAGGAACAGGTCCTTACGAAGGTTGAGGCCCTTTTCCTCGGCACGCTGGGCAAGGTGCATGAGGAAGCTCGGCGTACCCACGTAACCGGAAACGCGCAGCTTCTGCATGATGTCGAGCTGCGTGGCGGCGTCGGTGGGACCGGCGGGAATGGAGGCGCAGCCGAGGTTGCGCAGAGGCTCTTCAAACATCAGGCCCGCGGGAGCGAGGTGATAGTTGAAGGTCACCTGCACGGCGTCGCCGGGGCGGAAGCCCACGGAATAGAACGCCTCGGTATAGCCCCAGTAATCGTCATTGCGGTCTTCGGGGTCGAAGATGGGGCCGGGGGAAAGAAACACGCGGCGAAGTTCGCCGATATCCTTGGTCAGAAGGCCGCCGAGGCGGGGGCCCATCGTCTGCAGGAAGATGAGTTCCTTCTTTTTAAGGATGGGAATATGTTTGAGGTCGGACAGCGTCTTGAACTTTTCGACATTGAACTGAGCACGGTCAAAACGCTTCTTCACGTCTTCCGAGTAGCGGTAGGCGTAGGAAAGCAGATCCTTGAGCTGGATGAGGTTGTACTGACGGCGTTCGCTCTCGTCGAGCACTTCGCGGCGACTGTAGATGCCTTCCGTACGGTCTTTGCGGGTCATGGCGAAACTCCGTTATAGGAAATGTCCTTACTGAAGCTGAAAGAACGATTTTATAGACGAATTGAGAAAATATTGCAAGGATTTTTTTATTTTTTATGATATTTCAATATGTTGTATGTAAAATTTTCTCCGCTTGATTTCCTCTGTTCAGAGGGGGTATCCTGAAAATGTTGGACAGAAGGCGATCTTCGGCGTAAAAGATTGCCTCCGTTCTGTCCGACGCTTCCCTTTTCAGGTCCGGGCGACCTTCCGGTCAGCCCCCAACATACATTACCGAGAGGTGCCCGCCCATGATGCCCAAAGTCGTTCTGCTGGGACGCCCCAATGTGGGCAAGTCGACCCTGTTCAACCGCCTTATCCGCAGCAACCGAGCCATCACGCACGACCGGCCCGGCGTAACGCGCGACCGTATGGAAGGCGTGGTGCGTTCCCGTTACGGCCGCGATTTCGCCATCGTCGATACCGGCGGCATTACGCTCGATCATCATGAAGCCGTGGCCGAAGGTCCCGCCGGCATCCGCGGCTTCGAGGCCGACATTCTGCGTCAGGCCGAGGCGGCCCTCAGGGAAGCCGACGTCATCTGCATGGTGGTGGACGGCAGAGACGGACTCATGCCCTTCGACGAACATCTGGCCTCGTACCTGCGCAAGTGCAGCAAGCCCATTCTACTGGTGGTCAACAAGGTGGACGGCGCGGAAAAGGAAGAGCTCATGCTGGCCGATTTCCACGGTCTGGGCTTTCCTGTCATCGCCTGCTCCGCGGAGCACGGCCACAACCTGCGTGCGCTCGAAGAAGAAATCCGCGACATGCTGCCGGAAGACGACGGCTTTGACGACGACACGGAGGAAGAAACTCCGGAAGATCTGGAAGAAGACCGCGACAAGCCCGGCATCCGCCGCCGCAAGGTAACGGATCATCTGCGGCTCTGCATGCTGGGACGCCCCAACGCGGGCAAGTCCTCCATGACCAACGCCTTCATCGGCGAAGACCGCATGATCGTCAGCGATCAGGCCGGCACCACGCGCGACAGCGTGGACGTCACCGTGGAAAAGAACGGCAAGACCTACACCTTCGTGGATACCGCGGGCGTACGCCGCCGTTCCCGCATTACCGACACCGTGGAGCGCTTCTCCGTGAACTCCTCGCTGAAGAGCACCACCAAGGCCGACGTCACCTTCCTTCTGCTGGACGCCACCGAAGGCCTCACCACGCAGGACAAGCGACTCATCGAGCTTCTGGACGAACGCAAAACGCCCTTCCTCATCATCGTGAACAAGATGGACCTCATTCCCCAGAAGGCCCGCACCGGACTCATGAAGAACCTGCAGGAAGAGCTGAGCTTCTGCTATCACGTGCCGCTGGTGCCCACCTCCGCGCGTACGGGCGAAGGTCTGAACAAGCTCATTCCTCTGGCCGAGCGCATCTATGCCGAATGCGGCACCCGCGTGTCCACCGGCCTGCTCAACCGCGCCATGGAAGAGACCCTCACCCGCCATCAGGCTCCCGTGGTCCGTCGCGTGCGTCCCAAGTTCTTCTACCTCACGCAGGCCGAAAGCGAACCGCCGACCTTCGTCTGCTTCGTCAACGATGCCGACCGCGTGGCGCCCTCCTATGCGCGCTACCTTGAACGCTCGCTGCGCCGGCTCTTCGGCATACGCCATGCCCCCATGCGCCTGCATCTGAGATCCGCCCACACCAAGAAAGAAAAGAAATAGTCCGAACGGGCCATGAAGCTTGCCTTCAAACGCTTCATGGCCTTTTTTGCACCCTTTCTCCGCGTGTTTCACACGTGCCCTCATGCCGAAGGAGGCATTCATGGTCATTGAAGAAGTCGGACACCGTACGGAGGCGCTGATCGGGACCCTGCTTTCCGTCTGGGAATCCTCGGTTCGGACCACCCACGACTTTCTTTCCGAACAGGACATCATCATGCTGCGCCCCGACGTGCTGACCGCTCTGCGCCATGTTCCCGTTCTTCTCGTGGCGCTTGAGGAAGAAAAGCCCGTTGCCTTTCTCGGCATGGACGGGAAGAGCGTGGAGATGCTTTTCGTCGATGCCGCCTTCCGGGGCGTCGGAACAGGCAGCATGCTCATGCACGCGGCCATGAACAGAGGCGCCTGCCGGGTGGATGTGAACGAACAGAATCCGCAGGCGCTCGGCTTCTACCTTCACATGGGTTTCGTCGTAAACGGACGCAGCCCGAAAGACGCGCAGGGGCGCCCTTTCCCCATCCTTCATCTGCAGCTTGCCTGAATGCGCTCTTTTTCTCATCAACACCTTCTTCAGAAGAGGGAAAGACGACGCATCCCTTCTTTGAAAGTGTAAAAAATAACTTCGTATCTCCCTTATATTTCTGCACAATACTCATGGATTTTTCTTTTTTGCCATGCTATGTTTTCAAAAAAAGGAGGTTCCATGAGTACTCTTGTTGTCGTCGCTTATCCCGATGAATTTCAGGCTGAAGAAGTACGTCTGCGCCTGCTCAAGATGCAGAAGGAATATCTTGTCGATCTGGAAGATGCCGTCATCGCCGTGCGCAAGCCGAACGGCAGGATCAAGCTGCTCCAGCTCCACAATCTCACCGGCGCAGGTGCGGTCTCCGGCGGTTTCTGGGGCATGCTCATCGGCCTGCTCTTCCTGAATCCCCTGCTCGGCGCCGCCGTCGGCGCGGGTGCGGGCGCGGTTTCCGGCGCACTGGCCGATGTGGGCATTGATGATGAATTCATGAAAAACCTCGGCAGGAACCTCAAGCCCGGCGGTTCCATGCTCTTCATTCTCTTCCGCAGCATCACCATGGACAAGGCCCTTCAGGAACTGGCGGGCACCGGCGGAACCATCATTCAGACCTCGCTTTCCCACGAGGATGAAGAAAGACTCCGCCGCGCCATGAACGCCACGGATGCCGATCATGAATGCGATCCTGCAGAATCCGCCATTTCCAGAAACTCCAGCCAGGCCTCGAACCTGCGCTGCAACGACGCGGCTGCGGCAGCCTCCCCCGCCGCACCTGCCGATGACGACGCCGAATGCGATCCCGCCGAGGCGGCCATCTCCAGAAATTCAAGCCGTGACTCCAATCTGCGCTGCGGCGAGGAAGAAGCTCCGGAGAGGGAAGAATCCGCCGAATGCGATCCGGCTGAAGAAGCCATTTCCAGAAACTCCAGCACGTCGTCCAATCTCCACTGCTGATTCCAATACGATTCTTCATCCGAAAAAGGCGGCCGGGAAAACGAATTCCGGCCGCCTTTCTTTGTTATCCTCCCGTATTCTTTCTTCTCCCTGAAGCGGAGACCCGTCCGTCGCGGTTGACAGGCACAGGGCACCTAGATATTCTGACCTATCTTTTTCCGAATTTAATCCAACCCCGGAGGAAAATATGGCCACTGTGCTTGGCAAGGCATTGACATTCGATGATGTCCTTCTGGTTCCCGAATATTCGGAAGTCACGCCGGACATGGTTGATGTGTCGGCATGGCTGACTCCCAGCATCAAGCTGGGCGTACCCTTCATCTCTGCCGCCATGGATACCGTTACGGAAGCCGAAATGGCCATTTCCATGGCCCGTCAGGGCGGTATAGGCATCATCCACAAGAACATGGATGTCGCCCGCCAGCGCCTTGAGGTGGAAAAGGTCAAGAAGTCCGAAAGCGGCATGATCCTCGACCCCGTCACCGTCGCTCCCGACGACACGGTTCAGCGCGCTCTCGAACTCATGTCCGACTTCCGCGTTTCCGGCCTGCCCGTGGTGAAGAACAGCGCTCTCGTCGGCATTCTCACCAACCGCGACGTGCGTTTCGTCACCGAGCCGCAGACCACCCTCGTCTGCGAAGTGATGACCCGTGACAATCTGGTGACCGTGCCCGTGGGCACCACGCTTGAAGAAGCCAAGCATCACCTGCACGCCCACCGCATCGAAAAGCTCCTCGTTGTGGATGAAAACCGCCAGCTGCGCGGCCTCATCACCATGAAGGACATCGACAAGGTGCAGCAGTACCCCAACGCCAGCAAGGACGACAAGGGCCGCCTGCGCGTGGGCGCCGCCGTCAGCATCAGCAAGGACTGCGAATACCGCGCCTCCGAACTCCTGGCCGCCGGCGTGGACGTTCTGGTGCTCGACTGTGCTCACGGTCATTCCGCCAACGTTCTGCGCAGCATCGAAATGCTGCGTTCCACCTTCCCGAACTGCCAGCTCATCGCGGGCAACATCGCCACCTATGAAGCCGCCAAGGCCCTCATCAAGGCCGGCGCCGACACCGTCAAGGTCGGCATCGGACCCGGCTCCATCTGCACCACCCGCGTGGTCGCCGGTGTGGGCGTGCCTCAGGTGACGGCCGTCATGGAAGGCAGCCGCGCCGCCCGTGAAGCCGATCGCTGCTGCATCGCCGACGGCGGTCTCAAGTTCTCCGGCGACATCGTGAAGGCTCTTGCCTGCGGTGCGCACACCGTCATGATCGGCAGCATGCTCGCCGGTACCAACGAAAGCCCGGGCGAAACCATTCTCTACCAGGGCCGCGCCTACAAGACCTACCGCGGCATGGGCTCCATCGACGCCATGCGCGCCGGCAGCGCCGACCGCTACTTCCAGAACCCCACCAAGAAGCTGGTGCCCGAGGGCATCGTGGGCCGTGTGCCCGCACGCGGCCCCGTGGCCGACACCATCTTCCAGCTGGTCGGCGGTCTGCGGTCCGGCATGGGCTATCTCGGCGCCTCCACGCTGGATGAACTGTACGAGAAGGCCCACATGGTTGAGATTTCCGCTTCCGGTCTGCGTGAAAGCCACGTCCACGACGTCATCATCACCAAGGAAGCCCCCAACTACAAGGTCGAAAACTAAATAACACGGCCCTGTTCCACCTTACGCAGGCGGGACAGGGCCTCAACTTTTCCGGAACCCCCAATGTCCAAAGTCATCATTCTGGACTTCGGCTCTCAGGTCACGCAGCTCATTGCCCGCCGCGTGCGCGAAGCCGGAGTGTACTCCGAAATTCATCCCTGCATCACCTCCGCCGCGGAAGTCGCCGCCATGCAGCCCGATGCCGTCATTCTTTCCGGCGGCCCCGCCAGCGTTGGCGAAAAGGATGCCCCCCGTCTCGACAGGGGGCTTCTTGAACTCGGCGTGCCGGTACTCGGCATCTGCTACGGCATGCAGCTTCTCGCCCATGAGCTGGGCGGCGAACTTGCCCAGTCGGAAACCCGCGAATACGGCCCTGCCGACTTTGAAAAGGTTGCCGACTGCCCCCTCTGGGACGGCATCGAATCCCTGGCCGAAGGCAAGGCTTCCCGCGTATGGATGTCCCACGGCGACAAGGTGCAGACGCCTCCTCCCGGGTTCATCGTCACCGGCCGCACCGCCACGCTCGACGTCGCGGCCATGAGCTGCGATGAACGCCGCATCTACGCGCTGCAGTTCCATCCCGAAGTGCATCACTCCGAAGACGGCGCCCAGATGATCCGCAACTTCCTCTTCAAGGTGGCGCACATCGAACCCGACTGGTCCATGAGCTCCTTTGTGGAACGCGTGGTCAGGCAGGTGCGTGAAACGGTGGGCGACAGCCACGTCATCTGCGCGCTTTCCGGCGGCGTGGATTCCACCGTGGTGGCCGTGCTGCTCAACAAGGCCATCGGTCAGCAGCTGCACTGCATCTTTGTGGACAACGGTGTGCTCCGTCAGAATGAAGGCGAGGAAGTCGTAGGCTACCTGCGCGAACACTTCAATCTGAACCTCAAGTATGTTCAGGCTTCCGAGCTGTTCCTCGGCCTGCTTGCAGGCGTGGACGACCCCGAACAGAAGCGCAAGATCATCGGCCACACCTTCATCGACGTGTTCGACAAGGAAGCGCAGGCCATCAAGGACGCCGGCCACGACGTGAAGTTCCTGGCTCAGGGCACGCTCTACCCCGACGTCATCGAATCCGTCTCCTACAAGGGACCGAGCGCCGTCATCAAGAGCCACCACAACGTGGGCGGCCTGCCGGAAAAGATGAACATGAAGCTCATCGAGCCTCTGCGCGAGCTTTTCAAGGACGAAGTGCGCGCCGTGGGCGCTGAGCTCGGCATTCCCGACTCCATCCTGTGGCGTCATCCCTTCCCCGGTCCGGGTCTGGCCATCCGCGTCATCGGCGAAGTGACGAAGAGCCGCCTCGACATTCTGCGCAAGGCCGACGTCATCGTCATGGAAGAACTGCGCGCATCCGGCTGGTACCGCAAGGTCTGGCAGGGCTTTGCCGTGCTTCTCCCGCTCAAGACCGTGGGCGTCATGGGCGACGGACGCACCTATGAGCACGTCATCGCCCTGCGCATCGTGGAAAGCGTGGACGCCATGACCGCCGACTGGGCCCGTCTGCCCGACGATCTGCTGGCCAGAATCTCCGGCCGCATCATCAACGAGGTGAAGGGCGTCAACCGCGTCGTGTACGACATTTCCTCCAAGCCGCCGTCGACCATCGAATGGGAATAGTCCGAAACCTTCTTTTCATAACCATTTGAGGAGATACAAGATGTCCAGCAATATCCGTCCTGAGTCCATGCTCCGCATCAACAGTGAAGCCCTTGCTCAGGCCTTCATCGACGAGCAGGTGAAGGCTCTCCGCGAACAGATCGGCGACAAGAAGGTTCTGCTTGCCCTTTCCGGCGGCGTGGATTCCTCCGTCGTGGCCGCCCTGCTCATCAAGGCCGTCGGCCAGCAGCTCGTGTGCGTGCATGTCAACCACGGTCTTCTGCGCAAAGGCGAACCGGAACAGGTCGTTGAAGTGTTCCGCAACCAGATGAAGGCCAACCTCGTCTATGTGGACGCCGTGGACCGCTTCCTGGACAAGCTGGCCGGTGTGGACGACCCCGAAACCAAGCGCAAGATCATCGGCGCCGAATTCATCCGCGTGTTCGAAGAAGAAGCCCGCAAGCAGGAAGGCATTGAATTCCTGGCTCAGGGCACCATCTATCCCGACATTCTGGAAAGCGGCACCGTCAAGGCCCATCACAACGTGGGCGGCCTGCCCGAAGATCTGCGCTTCAGCCTTGTCGAACCGCTGAAGTTCCTGTTCAAGGACGAAGTCCGCATGGTGGGCAAGACCCTCGGTCTGCCCGACGGCATGGTGTACCGTCAGCCCTTCCCCGGCCCCGGCCTCGGCGTGCGCTGCCTCGGCGCCATCACCCGCGACCGCCTCGAAGCCGTGCGTGAATCCGACGCCATCCTGCGCGAAGAGTTCGCGAAGAACGGTCTGGAAGGCAAGGTCTGGCAGTACTTCACCGTGGTGCCGAACTTCAAGTCCGTGGGCGTGTCCGACGGCAAGCGTACCTTCGCCTATCCCGTCATCATCCGCGCCGTCAACACCGTAGACGCCATGACCGCCACCGTGGAAGATGTGCCCTTTGCCCTGCTGCAGCACATCACCGACCGCATCACCAAGGAAGTGAAGGGCGTCAACCGCGTTCTCTACGACCTCACGCCGAAGCCCGTCGGCACCATTGAGTGGGAATAAAAAACACTCCGCCCCGGAAGCCGGAAGGCTCCCGGGGCTTTTCTTGTCTCCTCACAGCGCCGGTTTCTGCCATGCACAGACAGTCAGACAGCATGACCGGGGGAAGCATCTGGAAGTCCATCGTCTCCTTTGCGGTTCCCCTGATTCTGGGAAATTTCTTCCAGCAGCTCTACAACGCCGCCGACTCGCTCATCGTGGGCAATCTGCTCGGCGACAGAGCGCTTGCCGCCGTAAGCGGAACAGGCAACCTCATTTTTCTGCTCGTAGGCTTCATCAACGGTATCAGCCTTGGTGCAGGAGTCGTCATATCGCAGCAGTTCGGGGCGGGAAAAATCCGGGACATGCGCCGCTCCATCCATACGCTTGCCGCGTTCGGCCTTGCCTCGGGACTGGGACTGTCCATATTCGGCGTTCTCTGCACCCCGCAAATTCTGCACTGGATGAACACTCCGGCCGACGTGTTCCCGGAAACCCTGCAGTATCTGCGCGTCTATTTCGCCGGAGCCCTCGGCCTTACCTCGTACAACGCCCTTGCCAGCATTCTGCAGGCCGTCGGCAACAGCCGATATCCGCTGTACTTTCTGGTGCTCTCCTCCGTCGTCAACATCGTTCTCGACCTCGTCTTCATTGCGCTGCTGCACTGGGGCGTCTGGTCGGCGGCAGCCGCCACCGTCATATCTCAGGTTCTCAGCGCCCTGCTCTGCACGCTGGTGCTGTGCCGCAGTTCGGCTTCCTGGCGTCTTGCGCCCGGAAGCATCCGCTTCCATGCCGGCTGCCTGAAAACGCTCGCCGCCTACGGCTTTCCCTCCGGTCTTCAGTGCTGCGTCATCGGCATTTCCAACGTGGTCATCCAGAGCCACATCAATCTGTTCGGCGCCTCCGCCATGGCCGGATGCGGCGCCTATCAGAAAATAGAAGGCTTCTGCCTCATCCCCGTCATGAGTCTGGCCCTCGCGCTCGCCACATTCGTCGGACAGAACACAGGAGCGCACCATCCCCTTCGCGTCCGCGCAGGCACAGGCTTCGGCCTGATTCTTTCCATGGTGCTTGCCGAACTCATCGGCATCGGCGTCTTTCTCTGGCGCGAACCTCTCATGGCCGTCTTCAGCTCCGATGCCGAAGTCATCCGCTTCGGTACCGACTTTGCCCTCGTTGCGGCGCCCTTCTACTTTCTGCCCGCCTGCACCCACTGCATGGCTGCGGCCTTCCGCGGCGCAGGAAGACCCATGTTCGCCATGTCGGTCATTCTCATCTGCTGGTGCGCCGTCCGTGTGGGAACGCTCTCCACCCTCATGACGCTTGCGCCGACCATCGCCACCATCTACTGGATCTACCCGGCCACCTGGACGCTCAGCTCGCTCACGTTCCTGTTCGCCTGGTACAGAATGTCCTCCGAACTTACCCGCGGGCATCGCCGGATCCATACTTCATAAAGGAATCCGCCATGTGTTACGACATCCGCGACATGACGACGGAAGAATACCCGCTTCTGGAAGATTTTCTGTATGAGGCCATTTTCCAGAAGGACGGACTTCCCCCTCTGCCGAAAAGCGTCATCAGGGAACCGAGCCTGCTCGCCTATATTGAGGACTTCGGCACACGAAAAGGAGACCTCTGCCTGTGTGCGACGAAACACGACGTCGTCATCGGAGCCGTGTGGATCAGATTCATGCAGGGCTTCGGCCATGTCGACGAGAACATCCCCGAGCTGGCCATAGCCGTGCGCAGGCCGTACCGCGGTCAGGGCACCGGCACCGCCCTGATGCTCGCCATGCTCAACAGGCTCGAGAAGGAAGGCTTCCCGGCCGTATCGCTTTCCGTACAGAAGGAAAACCCGGCCTTCAGCCTGTACCGGAGGCTGGGCTTCCGCAGCGTACGCGAAAGCCGTGACGAGTGCGTTCTGCTCCGCCTTTTCACCGCAGCCCCGGACAATGAACGACCTGGCCCCTGTGCGGTCGGCGGGAGCAGGGAAAACAGCCAGACTCAAAACCTCCGCGCGCTGCCGCCGACTCCGGAGGAAAATCGATTGAACTTCTTTGAACGGGTCTATGACATCGTCCGCGCCGTTCCTCCGGGGGAGGTCGTCAGCTACGGTCAGGTCGCCTTTCTAGCCGGAAATCCGCGCATGGCCAGACAGGTCGGCTGGGCACTTCATACCTGCCCGGCGGACGTTCCCTGGCACAGAGTCGTCAGAAAGGACGGCACGCTTCCTTCCTTTCCCGGAGAAGGGGCAGACAGACAGAGAAGTCTTCTTCTGCAGGAAGGCGTTCTTTTCGACGAGAACGGAAGAGTGGAACGCCTGCATTTCGGAGAGCCTTCCGATGACACGAAAAGCCGCATGAAATCTTCCCGCAGACGCCTCTCAAAGCATGGTGAAAGCATATGATGCACTTGAAGGCGCAACTGCGATATGCTACCGTTCAAGGCTGACGGAGAGATAACCCTCGCGAGGAGTTTTTATAGATGTTTGGCATCGGCAGCACAGAATTGCTGGTCATCCTGGTTGTGGCGCTTCTTGTACTCGGACCCAAGAACCTGCCCAAAATCGCCCATACGCTCGGCCGGGCCATGGGCGAATTCCGCCGTGTATCCACAGAATTTCAGCGCACCCTCAATACCGAAATAGCGTTTGAGGAAGAAGCGGAAAAGGCCAAGGCCAGAAAGGCCGCAGCCGACAAGGATCAGACGACTTCCGGTTCTGCCGGCAGCACCGTTTCGGATACGGAAAACAAAGCCTGAGCGGACTACCGGCATGGAAGAAAAAGATTATTCCCGTTCCCCCGCCGAGGGGGAGAAGCTGCATGGCGACGACTCCGTCAAGGAGTCTGATCTCGCATCCTATTACGCAGCCGCCGCTTCGGCCGCTGCCACCGGGCACGAATTCCACGAAGACGACGGCACGGAAAAAGCCTCCGACAAGGGGACTCCCGCTGCGTCCGGCGAGGATGTTCCGGGCAGCGATGCGCCCGAGACAAACAATGATGCCGCCGAAGAGGCGAATCTGCAGACCGGCGATGCCGACGCGTCGGAAGACTCCAGAGCCGCCGACATTTCCGAAGACGGCAGTCCTCACGGCCCGCTGGACTTCTTCTCCGAAGAAAAGACTGCCGACACGCAGGACGCCGGAAAGAATGAGGAAAAGCAGGACGAAGAAGAGCCTGCTCCCCGCGAACCCGTGCCGCCCTACGAGAACGCCCCGGCCTACGCCGCGTTCCAGGCCCCCGAAAAGCCTGCGGATGGAAACGACGAAGACGAGGACGACGCGGAAGACGATGAGCCCATGAGCATTCTCGGCCATCTCAACGAGCTGCGCCGCCGCCTTTTCCGCATCGTCATCATCGTCATTCTCGGCTTCGTGGCCTTCTACGGCGTTTCCGAGCCTTTGTACGGCTTCCTTTCCGCGCCGCTTCAGGCCTGCATGCCCGAAGGAAGCAAGCTCATCTACACCTCGCCTCAGGGCGCCTTCTTCACCTACATGAAGGTGGCACTCGTGGCGTCGCTGTTCGGCACCAGCCCCTTCAGCTTCTATCAGCTGTGGGCCTTCATCGCCCCCGGACTCTATCGTGAGGAAAAGAAAGCCATCCTGCCGCTGGCCTTCTGTTCCTCGATATTCTTCCTCGCGGGCGCGGCCTTCTGCTTCTTCCTGGTGTTCCCCATCGCCTTCCAGTTCTTCATGGGCTTTGCCACCGATACCATCGTTCCCATGATCTCGGTGGAAGAATATCTCAGCTTTGCCCTCAAGCTTCTGCTGGCGTTCGGTCTTGTCTTTGAAATGCCGCTGTTTGCGTACTTCCTTTCGCGCTTCGGCCTTCTTACGCCCGACTTCATGCGTCGTACCCGGCGCTACGCCATACTGGTCATCTTCATCGTCGCCGCCATACTCACGCCGCCCGATGTCTTTTCTCAGTGCCTGATGGCTCTTCCCATGCTGGTGCTCTATGAAGTGAGCATCTATGTGTCGGCCATGGCCTACAAGAAAAAGGAAGACAAGCCCAAACCCCAGCCCGAGCCGGATGATGACGAAGACGAGGACGAGGACGAGGAGGAGAAGTCATGATGCAGCCCGACTCCCCCCGCTCCGCAACGCTTTCCCGCTCGACGGGCGAAACGTCGGTCAAGCTGGAACTTTCGCTGGAAGGCACGGGACAGAGCACGATTTCCACGGGCTTCGGCATGCTCGATCATATGCTGACGCTCCTTGCCTTCTGGGCGCATTTCGATCTTCGCCTGACCTGCTCCGGCGATATGCACGTGGATGCGCATCATACGACGGAAGATGTGGCGCTCTGCCTCGGCCAGGCTCTGTATGAAGCGCTGGGAGACAGAAAGGGCATCGCCCGTACCGGCTGGGCCAGAGTGCCCATGGACGAAGCGCTGGCCGACGTCACCGTTGATCTGTCCGGCCGCCCGTGGCTGGAATTCCGCGGCGACGAACTGCTGCCTCCCGTCATGTCCGGCGAAGAAAAGGATGTGTGGAGGGAGTTCTACAAGGCTTTTGCTTCGGCGGCCCGATGCAATCTTCACATTTCCTTCCAGTACGGCAAGAACGGACATCACCTGCTGGAATCCGCCGCCAAGGGTCTGGGACTTGCGCTGGCGCAGGCTGTTCGATGCAGCGACGACCGTATGCCCAGCACCAAGGGGAGTCTCGACTGATGCGTTTCCGCCATTTTCTTCTCGTTCTGTGCAGTCTCTGTCTTCTGGCCGGCTGCCAGAAGGCCCCCGAACAGCAGCGCCTCATCATGCCCGATCTGGTGGTGGCCGTGGCTCCCTTCACTCAGCCCACGCAGACGACTGAACTGCTCTCCGGCTTCATTCCCGAAGATCAGCAAAAGATTTCGGAACAGACGCTGGCACAGCTCGATGATCTCTTCCGCGGCAAGCTGGATCGTTCCAAGCATCCCTACGTCTTTCTGAGCAACGCCGACATCCGCGGCGACATGGCCAGAGATGCCCGCGGTCGCCGCAGCGCCCTCGTCACCTGGGCTGAACGCGCCAGAGAAGCCGGGGCCGACATGATCATCGTTCCTCAGATCATCACCTTGCAGGAACGCGTCGGCGGCAAGGCCGGCGTTGTATCGGCGGCTGCCGTCAATGAGGACTTCTACCTCATCGACGCCCGCGATCCCGCAACGCTCGTCATGCGTACCCACTTCGCCGAAGAACAGAAGCCGCTTGCCAGCGACCTCACCAAGATAGGCGCCTTCTTCCGGCGCGGCGGCAGCTGGATCACGGCGCAGGAACTGGCAGCAGAAGGCATGGACAAGGCCGTGGAGGAATTCGGATTATGATCATCTTTCCCGCGGTCGATCTGCAGAACGGCAAGGCCGTACGCCTGAAACAGGGGCGGGCGGAGGAATCCACCGTCTTCAACGACGATCCCGTCGCCGCGGCTCTGCATTGGCAGGAGCAGGGCGCCGAGTGGCTGCACCTCATTGATCTCGACGGCGCCTTTCAGGGCAAAAGCGTCAATGCCGACATCGTGGCCCGCATCAGCGCGTCCCTGAACATTCCCATCGAACTCGGCGGCGGCGTACGCGACGAAGACGCAGCCCGCATGTGGTTCGATGCCGGGGTGACGCGGCTCATCATCGGTACCATGGCGCTTGAAAAGCCCGAGGAATATGCCAGACTCTGCGCTCTTTTCCCCGGGAAAATCGGTGTTTCCCTCGATGCCGTGGACGGCCGCCTCAAGACCCGCGGCTGGGTTGCCGATGCCGGTCTTACCGTGGATGAAGTTCTGCCCCGTCTGATCGGCGACGGCACGGCCTTCATCATCTATACCGACATCGCCAGAGACGGCATGCAGAGCGGCGTCAATCTGCCCATGCTTTCCCACCTTGCCCGCACGAGCTCCGTGCCGGTAGTGGCGGCAGGAGGCGTGGCCACGCTGGACGACATCAAGGCGCTCTACCCGCTCAGCGTGAGCGCCAATCTGGAAGGCGCCATATCCGGTCGTGCCATTTACGAAGGCACGCTCAACCTTCCCGAAGCCATGCAGTGGATACGGGATCAGAAAGCCTGACCAGAACGTATTAAAACCCCAAAGGCCCCTCGCCGAAAACGGCGAAGGGGCTTTTTCTTTTCCGGAACCCAAGAAGCAAAAGACGGCAAACGCCGGGGCGGCGTGCCTCCCTCCCGGTGGGTTGCCGCAAAAAACGATATGCCGGAAGGACACGGAAACGACATCTTTCGTTCATATCCGGGCAACAGCTGATCCGTAAAAAAATATCGGACACAACCTGCACTCTCCCGGGCGTCCTGCCCGCCCTGTTTCTTCCGGGCGCAGAATGCCCGATACCGATTTTTCGTGTCCCGGAGTTTTTCATGCGCATTCTCTGCTGCGGCGGCATCGGCGAACACGGCAGAAGCTGTCTTCTGCTGAAGGCCGACGACGGCTCATACCTTATGGTGGACTGCGGCGTCGCCCATGAGTTCACGCCCGGTCATCCCGGCCGCTATCCTTCTCTTCCCGCCGATCTGCCCGACTCTTTTCCGCTGCTTCTGACCCATACCCATGAGGACCATGTGGCGGCCGTGCCCCGGCTCATGGCTGAAGGCTACCGCCCGCAGGTATACGCCACCCCGCTGACGGCCGAACTGGCTCCCGGCTACTGCCGCACCTGGCTCAAGGCCGTGGACAAGGCCATTGCGGCATCCGGAGGTCAACGTCCCTACAGCGAAGAGGACATTTCCGCCATTGCATGGCATACGCTGCCCCACACCGGAGCCTGCCGCATCGGCCCCTGGACATTGAGGCACGGCATGGCGGCCCACGCTCCCGGCTCCTGCTGGTTTCTCCTGTCCCATGCAGAGCGCCCTTCCTTCTCCATAGGCATAAGCGGCGACTGGACCACCAAAAGCGCGGTCTATCCCTCCCCCGAATTTCCCTCCTGTGATCTTTTCATTACCGACGCCTCCGGCTCCGAAAAGGACGATGACGGCAGAGAACAACTGGAAACGCTGCTGTCGTGCTTTCGGGAAAGACCGATTCTTCTGCCGCTGCCCGTCGTCGGTCGCTCTCAGGAAATGCTGGCCGTCATGGCGTCCATGCCGGAGCTTGCCGGTACGGCCGGAGCGGTCGTCATGGATAGAATGCTGGTGAGCGGACTCGATATCTGGCTGAAGGACAAGGATATTTCCGCCCGGGGGCGTGCCGCCCTCATCCGGGCAAAACAACTTTTTAAAAGCGGACAATGGCTCGCCGTTTCCCGAGCGGAGGACATTCCCCACGGTCCCCGCGTTATCGGCGCGGCAAACGCCATGCTGAGCAGCGGCCTTTCCGCCGCCGCAGGCAGGCAGGTGCTTGCCGAAGACGGTCTGATTCTCTTCAGCGGACACGCCGCTCCGGGAACGCCGGGACGGCAGCTTCTGGACAGCGGCCATCCGCAGATCCGCCGTTTGCCGTGGAAGGTTCATCCCTCCATGCGCGACGTGGAAAAGGCAGCCTCCGCCGTGCGCCCTTCCGCCATGATTCTCGTGCACACGCCTCTCGACAGGGCCCGGAGCATGGCAGCTCAGCTCGAATTTCGCTGCGGAACAAAGGTGTTCGCCCCTGCCGTCGGCGATATGCTGACGATCTGAATCGCCGACGAAAAGTAGCCTCCACTAGACGTGAGGCCGCCCCCGCTCCGGCGACATTCGCGCTCCGAACCCGCCGCACAAATCCGCCGCGGCCGTATCACCTCTCTGCCGTTTTTCTTTTTCCCTGAATTTATTCAATAAAAAAATATCTCTTCAGCCTGTCGTGTACCCATTTCAAAACTTTTGAATCTCGTACGAAAAAACGAAGCCTTCCACTAGAAAAAATACAAAAAATCTCGCATAATCCATCACAAAAAGAAATATAAACTCATTACTCAATACAATAAATATCATAAGAAAAAATTATTCATACATAACTACACTCGACAGAAAACAGATATCTTATTTGATATGTAAACAATATTTATGAATAATCAAAAATATTTTTCCATCATGATATATTGAATCGATGATGAACGTCTCACTTTCTCAGGAAGCCATTGCTGCTTGACAATTTCGCTCTCTTCAGGCTACAGGACGCCCATAACACTCTTAACGCAAGGAAATCGTCATGTCTTCCGACAGTCCCAGTCAACATCATCCCATCTTCACCATCTGAGCTGACGACCTTGCGTACTTTCCTCCCGCAGGCCGTACAGCCTGACGAGGAGTTTCCCATGTTCCTTTTCCTTTCCGACCGTCCTCTGCTGCGGTTCAATGTGCGCGTCCGCACCAGGTGCCTGACGCCCTCCGCGCTTCCGTCCCCCGCCCGTATGCTCTGCCGGCGGCCGCTTGTCTCCGGCCGTATCTGCGCGTGCGTCCCTTTGTCTGACGGTGCTTACGCGGCTTGACCGGCTGCTGCTCCGACAACACTCCATTCCATCACTGCAACGTGTCATCTCTTCCCATCAGAAGCGATGTCATGCTTTTGTCGCCGCTCCTCTTCCGGAGCGCTGTTTTCCGTTCAACCCCAAAGGAGTCTTTCATGCCCAGTCACAGTTGCCTTTCCCGCTCGTCCCGAACCGTTTTTACCGCTTCTTCCACAACCGCATCATGCCAGGAGGAAAACTCCCATGACCCGTAAGGACATTCTCTTCTCCATTCGTGAACTCTCTTCTGCTCCCCACGCCCGCGACTTCACCACCGTAGCGGAAAACATTCATCCCTCCGACCTCGCCGAAGCTCTGGCGCTCCTTCCCCTCTCCACGATCCTTTCCCTGACGGGCAAACTGGATTCTGAAAAGAAAGCCGCTCTTTTCAGCTACTTTCCAGAAGCTCTTCAGAAGTCGCTCTTTCCCGTCATGACCGTTGAGGAAACGGCGGATCTCTTCGAGCACCTTGCGGCGGACGACAGAGCCGACATATACGCGCTTCTCGAGAGCCCCCTGCGGGAAAAGCTTCTTCCCGCCCTCAGTCAGGAAACTCGGAACGACCTGCTCAAGCTGTCGTCCTTCCCGGAAGAGAGCACCGGTTCCGCCACCACCTCCGAATATCTTTCCGTTCTGCCCGAAACGCGCGTTGCCGCAGCACTCAGAACCGTCAGAGCCGCGGCCCGTTCCAGCGAAACCGTCTACATCGTGTATGTTCTCGACCGGGACGGTCATCTTCTCGGCACCGTGTCGCTCCGGGATCTGCTTCTGGCCGATGACGACGACGCCGTGTCCGACATCATGCGTCGTCATCCCGTTTTTGTCCGCTCCTCCTGGCCCCGCGCTCGCTCGGCGGAAATGATCCGGCGCTACGACCTTCTGGCTCTTCCCGTCATGGACGAAAACAACAGGATGCTCGGCATCATCACCGTGGACGACGCGCTCGACATCGAAAAGGAACAGGACGCCGCACGGCTGGCCCGCTTCGGCGGTTCGGCTCCGGCCGGAGAAAACGATCTGGACATTCTCCAGTCTCCGCTGCGCACCATGTTCAAGGTGCGGGTGTTCTGGCTGATTTTTCTTACGATCTTCGGCGTAGTCACCTCAAGCTTCGTGGCGGCGCAGGAGGAACTGCTTTCCAGAGTCATCGTTCTTGCCGCCTTCATCGCCCCCATCGTCGACATGGGAGGCAATACGGGCAGTCAGTCCGCCACGCTGGTCATACGGGCCATGAGCATGGGCGATGTGGCGCTCCGCTGGCGCGACGTGTGGAACGTCGTGCGGCGGGAAATTCCCGTGGCCTGCGCACTGGGCCTTGCCGTTGCCGTTCTGGAATGCGTGCTGGCGTTTTTCTCCAAGGACATCAGCCTGGATGTTCTCCTGATCGTGGGACTGAGCATGCTCGTCTGCACGGCGGCCGGAGGTCTGATCGGCGTTCTGCTGCCCTTCCTGGCCCGCCGCATAGGAACCGATCCGGCAACCCTGTCCTCGCCGCTCATCACTTCGGTCATGGACTTGCTCGGCGTGTTCATCTACTTCGGCTTTGCCCATCTTTTTCTGGCCGATCTCCTGAGTGCCGTATAGATTAAAAAACGCAGCGCCTCAGGTGAGGCGCTGCGTTCCAATCCATCGAGAACTTTACAGGAGCTGCAGAAAATCTATCGTCTTACGGTAAGCAGCAGCACGGATCCGATGACCAGTGCGCAGCCCACCCAGCCGATGAAGGAAAAGTTCTCATTCCAGAGCCACCAGCACAGAAGCGTGCTGACCACCGGTTCCAGATTGCCCAGAATGGCGGCCTGCACGGGCGAAAGGTACCGCAGCGACTGGCCGTACCAGAAATAGGAAACATAGGTGGATACGAAGCTGAGGATAAAAAGCGCGGTTGCGGCATGAAGCGAAATGCCGTTGAACGTGGCGAAAAACGAAAGCACCAGCGCCGCAGGAAGGAACGTGAAGGCGAACAGCGCCTGCGTGGAATAGCGGTCCTTGTACCATGCAAAGAAAAGGAACTGGAAGGCGTAGGTAAAGCCGGAAAGAAGCCCGCAGCCGATGCCGACATAGGACACTTCGCCGCCGAGGCTGCCGCCGGACAGGCAGACCAGACTGGTGCCGATCATGGCCAGCGTCAGCGCGGCAAGCTTCGCCTTGTTGATCGCCTCATGGAACAGAATGCGGGAAAAGAGCGCCACCCAGGCCGGAGCCGTGAACATGAGAATGATGGCAATGGCGCCGCCGCTCTTCTGAATGGAGATCTGCAGGGAAAGAATGACGAGAGAAACGTTGATGGCGCCGAAAAGCACCATGCTCACGAAGTCCCGTCCGGAAGCCTTCAGGCCTCCGCGAAGCAGTGCATGCACAAGAAAGCACAGACCGGAAATGGCCATACGCCAGAAGGCCACCGAGGCGGGATCCATGCCCTCGGCAAAACAAACACGGGAAACCGGGCCGATAATGGCCCATGCCAGAGCGGCCAGTACGCAGTAAATCGTACCGATCAGGAAGCCGCGGCTGCTGAGATCTGCCTTCATGACCTATTTCTCCAGTATTCCGGAACAAAGTGCGCTGACACCCGCCAGCCGGCTGAACCGCCCGCAGGCCAGTTCCAGAGCCTTTTCCAGATTTTTGCGGGTGGAAAAAGAATAGATGACCGTCAGAATTCTGCGGCTCTCAAACGTAACCATGGCCCGCGTGGAATCGCTGCTGGGGCTGCCGACGGGACCGACTTCATCGGCCAGAAGCGGCATGCATCCCAGATCCACGTTATCCTTGCCGATACCGGCATAGCATTCCCCGGGCAGACCGCGACGCAGGGTTACCGTGCCCTGCAGGTGATCCCTGTCATACGAACCCAGGGAAAAGCCCGTTTCCAGAGACACCAGATTGTTCACGTCCACCACGGTATTGATGCGGTACAGTTCCTTTCCCTGCCGGATGCGGCGGTACAGCGCCTCGGACGATACGCGCCAGCGCCCCGGATCCTTGCCGCAGGCGCGGTATCCCTTCCGGGATTCTCCGAGATTGGGCATTTCCGCCAGAGGCGTATGCTCCAGCTGTTCCCGAAGAGCGGCGATCACGGGTTCAAAGGCCGCCCGGATCTCGTCGCCCGATTCCTTCGGCTCGGCCTCGTACGTCAGCCAGCCCAGACGGCAGTCCGGACAGAGAGAAAGTATTTCGTCATCCATGCGCATATCGGGCGTCATGATATCTGCTCCAGGATAGAAAATTTCAGCCTTATTCAAGGATCATCACGCCGGAGGTGCGTTGCGCCGCAAGCTCTGGCGGCAGCGTCCGCCCAGCATGGGCCAAAAGCGGGAATGCCCGCATTCGCCGTGAAGTTGCCTCGATATATGAAAAAAGCCGCCTGTTTACACAGGCGGCTGAAATTCTGGTGGAGATGAAGAGAATTGAACTCTTGGCCTCTTGAATGCCATTCAAGCGCTCTCCCAACTGAGCTACATCCCCGTTGCAGGTGTAGATCTGCCAGATTCGAAGAGATTCGTCAAGAAAAATCTGTCCGTCTTCGCATTTTTCCGGTCAGTTTTTTATTCCATCCTGTCCAGAGCATCCAGAACGCCCTGCAGCGTGCCCTCTTCGCGGGCTTCACGCATGAGGCGGCCGATGAACTGAAGCTGACGACGTCTGGCCTCGAATCCGGAAAGTCTGTCATATTCATCCAGGGCTTCCTTCAGGTCCGGGGGCAGCGGCAGCTTTTCACGCTTGACGGCGGGAATCCGGGCAAGGCGTTCTCCCACGGTCTGAAGCGCGGCGCTGTCCCGCTTCTTCTGGGAACGGCTTACGCGTTCCTGCTCTTCCTCGCCGCCTATCTGATAACGGTTCTTGCGGGGCATTACTGCTGCACCTCGGGTCCGCTTTCGTCAGGATTGAAATTGGCGCTCTCTTCCATCTCCAGCGTATCGATCTTCTCTTCCAGCCATTCCATCAGCGCGCGGGCGGTGTGATAGTTGAACAGCACACGGGAGTGAATATGACGGGTGATCACACGCTCCTCTTCGTCAAAGGGCACCACTTCCGCGCCGAAGGCTCCGTCGGGCTCCACGGCCCGTTCGGAAAACGAGGGAAGCTTGTCGCTTTCCACGTAGAAATTCACCTCTATTTCACCCTGCGGATTGATGCCGCCCCATACGCCGTGCGTATACTGAAGACGGCAGTCGGGATCCTGGCTGTACTCGTAGCGCACTCTGCTGGGATATCTGATCTGACTCATGCAAACCTCTCAAAAATAGCCGCCTCGCAGGCGGAGCCGAATTTCCTTTCATAGCCCGCCTTGCCCTGCAAGTAAAGAATATCCTCCCTGCCGCACGCCGTTTCCGACCCCGTCTCCCCTTGACGGAACGACGGCCGCACGGCACATTGAAACACTCCCGGCGGCACAGGCGGTGCTGCCTGTCCGACACTATTGCAAGAGGAATTTCCATGAGCAATCATACCAAGGAAACGCTGCAGGTTCGTCCTGTTTTCGATTTTGAACTGCTGCTCGGACTTCTTTCCGAAAAACGTCTGGGCGGAAAGGTCGTTGAAGAGCTGGCCGACGTCTGGGAACGCTGGCTTCCCAAGCTGCATGCCATCAAGCTGGAAACCGGCAAGGGCCGTTACCTCGCCCTGTGGCTGGACACCGACGTGGAGGAAGAAGTCGACAGAGAATGGGCCAAATCCTCGGAATACGGATACCGACTGAGCGCTCTTGCTCAGACCATGTGCCAGTGCGCCGTCTACCAGCTCATGCCCGAGGTCGAGGAAGCCGGCTGTGCGCCCGCCCCGCAGCCCACGGAAACTCTCCGCGAAGCGCTTGCCGCCGAAGGTCTGGACTATCAGGACGTGACCCACTCCATGCTTCCCAAGTTCAGCGTACTCACGCCCTATCCCTTCCACGGCGCCTGCGACATCTGCTATCTGCGCAAGGAATGCCCCAAGGCCAACGGTCAGGCCAATCAGTTCCGCACCTTTGAAATCGGCGCGGATCCTCAGCAGAAGGCGTAGTCATGAACCGCGAACATCTGAAGGAAGGATTCTTCCACATCTTCAAGGCCGCAGGCTACTCCCTGGCGGGACTTGCCACCGGTCTGCGGCTCAGCCTTGCCTTCCGGCAGGAGACGGGCATCCTCGTTCTTCTCGTGATTCTGCTCACCGCCTTCGGCAAGCCCGTGACCACATGGCTCATCGCCGTCGGCGCATGGCTGCTCGTGATGATGGCCGAACTCATCAACACCGCCATTGAAGAGGCTCTCAACCTCATCACGCGCGATTACAACACGGCCGTGAAGAACGCCAAGGACATGGCCTCCGCCGCCGTGTTCCTCATGCTCGCCCTGAACGCCGCGCTGTGGCTGTGCATATTCGTTCTGGATCTCTTCTAAATCATTCCGCTTCCGCCCGCTGCCGGGATCTCTTCCCGACGCGGGCGGAAAAACGCCGGCCGCTCAGACCGGATACGACCGCGTCACTGCACAGGAATCCCATGAAAACTGTCTTCTTGAAAAAAGGCGAAGACCGCCGACTGCGCATAGGACACCTGTGGGTGTTCAGCAACGAGATCGACGCAGGCCGCTCTCCTCTCTCCTCCTTTGCTCCGGGCGAATCCGTGCTCGTTGCCGACGCCGGAGGACGTCCTCTCGGCACGGGCTACATCAACCCGGCCTCGCTCATTGCCGTGCGTCTGGTCAGCCGGAAAGCCGACGAACCGCTCGACGCGGATCTTCTGCGCCGCCGCCTTGCCGATGCTCTGGCGCTGCGGCAGCGAATGTTTGATCGCCCCTTCTACCGTCTCTGCCACGGCGAGGGCGACTTTCTGCCCGGCCTCATTGCCGACCGTCACGGCGATCACATCGTCTGCCAGATCACCACGGCCGGCATGGACGCCCACACCGAAGAGCTGACGGCCATTCTGGACGAACTTCTTCACCCCGCCTCCATTGTGCTCGACAACGATGTCGCCTCCCGCGACCTTGAAGGCCTGGAGCGCTTCAAGCGCGTTGCTCTGGGACAGGCTCCCGAAGAAGCGCAGGTGGAGGAAAACGGCATGACCTATGCCATTCCTCTTCTGGGAGGGCAGAAAACCGGCTGGTTCTACGATCAGCGCCTGAACCGCGCTGCGCTCACGCCTTTCGTGAAGGCACAGCCCGGCTGCCATGTGCTGGACGCCTTCTGCTACGCCGGAGGATTCGGCGCTCTTGCCGCCTCAAACGGCGCGGGCAAGGTCACCTTCATGGACGCCTCCGCACAGGCCCTGAGCTATGCCCGGCGCAACGCCGAACAATTCGGAACGGAAGCGGAAACGCTGCAGGGCGACGCCCTCACGCTTCTTGCGGATCTGCGCCGGGAAGGACGCACTTTCGACATCGTCTGTCTGGATCCGCCGGCCTTCATCAAGCGCAAGAAGGATACCCGGCAGGGACTGGAAGCCTATCAGCGCGTCAACGAGCTGGGACTTGATCTGGTCCGCCCCGGCGGCATGCTCATGACCTGCTCCTGCTCCCATCATCTGGAAGCGGACGCACTGCGCAACATGGTCACGCGCGCGGCGGGAAAACGCCGCCGCTTCGCCCGGCTGCTGCGCCAGGGCCTGCAGGGACCGGATCATCCCATCCATCCGGCCATGCCTGAGACGGCCTATCTCAAAACCTTCCTTTTCCATCTGCCCGAATAGACACATCGCGGGGCGGCCCCACAAACGGAGCCGCCCCGCGTCGTTTCCGGCCGGGCACCAGCCTTCGAGAAAGGCATGCTTGCCGCCCGGCTCTTTTTTCTATACCGTGAAAAACGCGCACTTTTTCGCGCCACTTTTTCCGACGATACGCCGGTACAAGAGGTTCCGCCATGTCATCCATTCAGGCTACCCGCATGCTTACTCCGGGGCCGACGCCCATTCCCGACCGTGTCCGACTGGCCATGGCCGCTCCCCTGATCCATCACCGCAAGGATGCCTTCAAAACCATCCTCGCCGAAAACCAGATCATGCTGAAGGAACTCTTCTGTACGGCTTCCCCCGTCATTCCTCTGGCCAGCTCCGGCACCGGCGGCATGAATGCGGCGGCCTTCAATCTGTTCCAGCCCGGCGAACGCGTTCTTGTGGCCACGGCCGGATATTTCGGCAACCGCTGGGTGGACATCGTCAAGGCAAGAGGCCTCGATCCCGTTGTTCTGAGCAGGCCCGCAGGCGAATCCTTTGATCCGGAAGAGATCCGTGCCATGCTGGACAAGGATCCCTCCATCCGCGGCGTGTTCATGCAGATTTCCGAAACTTCCACCGGCGTGCTTCATCCCGTGCAGGAAATCGCGGCCGTTACCCGAGAACGCGATGTTCTGCTGGTGGCGGACGGCATTTCCGCCGTTTCCATCTCCCCCGTGCGCATGGATGAATGGGGCATCGACTGCCTCATCACCGGCTCGCAGAAAGGCCTCATGCTTCCTCCCGGACTGGCCTTCATCGCCCTCTCGCCCCGCGCGTGGAAAAAGGCGGAAAGCGTCCGGAACCAGTGCTACTACTTCGATCTCATTCAGGAAAGAAGCTGCTGCGAAAAGAACCAGACGCACTACACCTCGCCCATCAGTCTGATCGTCGGCCTGCATGAAGCCCTGACCATGCTCAAGGAATTCGGCATGGACAATGTGTTCAAAAAGCAGAAGGCCCTGACGCGCATGGCCAGAACCGGCATTTCCGCCATGGGCATGGAACTGTTCGTCAAGGACGAAAATCGCTGCACCTGGGGTCTCACCAGCATCCGCATGCCCGACGAGATTCCGGCCGGCCCTGTTGTGGCCAAAGCCTTCAAGGACTGGGGGGTCATTCTCACCGCAGGACAGGGCGATCTCAAGGACAAGGTGCTCCGCCTTGCCCACATGGGCTGGATCGACTGGGCGGATCTGACCGCCGGACTGCACGCTCTGGCCTGGAGCCTGCCCGTCAGGCCCGAAGGTGCCTATCTGGAAAAGGCGATTGAAGCCTATCACGCGGCGCTTGCCGACTAAGTACAAACCTCCGCGGGAGTAACGACGGAACATTTTCCGCCCCTGCTCCGCTTTTCGTTCTCTCAGGAATCGGCCGCATGGCCGGTTCCTTCTTTTTGAGCGAAGGCTTTTCTCCCCCTCAGCCTTCCATCTGTCGGTCCTCCTCCTTTTCCCTGTTCCGAAGATTCTCCTCCCCGTGTTTTTCTGTTGTCGATTTCTTCTTGTAAAAAAAAGAACAAGGCTTTATTCAAGGGGAACAAGCTGTTGGAGCCTGCTCCGGCATAAACGCTCCATCCCGTCATGCCAAGGCCCGTACTACGCCGCGCCTGCGAACGGAAGATTGCGCCCTCGAACTTTAACTTGGGACGAACTCGGCAGAAACCGGCAGGTCAACGCGTTGATTTTACTGCCTTTCCCTATATTTTTTCAAGCCGGAAGGGAGAAAAACAATTTGTGAAGAGTCAGTAATCTGGCGTAATTATCTTGCATTTAATCACTACTTGCTGGTAAACTCCCCAGCGATAGTTTCTTTTTAACGATACGAACCTTATTCTCTGGAGGTTTTCAACATGGCTCCCAATATTCTCATCATCGGCGGCGTGGCCCTCGGCCCGAAGGCTGCCGCCAGAGCCAAGAGGCTCATGCCCGACAGCAACATCACGATGATCGACCAGGGGACCTACATCTCCTACGGCGGCTGCGGCATTCCTTACTTCGTCGGCGGCGACGTGCCTCAGATGAACGGCCTGCGCACCACCAATGCGGGTGTCGTGCGTGACGAAGCCTTCTTCAAGGAACTCAAGGGCGTGAACGCGATCTGCCACACGCGTGCTCTGTCCATCAACCGCAAGGAAAAGACCGTTACCGTGGAAAACACCCTGACCGGTGAAAAGAGCGACATGCCCTACGACAAGCTGGTCATCGCCACGGGCAGCAGCCCCCGCATCCCTCCCATTCCCGGCACGGATCTGAAGAACGTCACCTCCGTCACCTGCCTTGAGGCCGCCAAGGCCATTCAGGAACAGTGCGCCGCCCGCAAGATCAACCATGCCGTCATCATCGGCGCCGGCTTCATCGGTCTGGAAATGGCCGTGGCTCTGGCCGACATGTGGGGCATCAAGGTCACCGTCATCGAAATGGTCGACCATATCCTGCCTGCGCAGCTGTGCTACAACTTCAGCCAGATCGCCAAGCACGACCTGGAAGAACTCGGCATCACCGTTCTTACCGGTGAAGCCGTGAAGGAACTCAAGGGCAAGGACGGCGCCGTCTGCGAAGTGGTGACCAACAAGCGCACCATCGAAGCCGACGAAGTCATCTTCTCCATCGGCGTGACGCCGAACTCCAAGATCGCCTCCGATGCCGGCATCGTGTGCCATCCCCGCGGCGGTATCATGGTGAACACCCACATGCAGACCTCCGACCCCGACATCTATGCCGGCGGCGACGTGGTCGTGGTGCGCAACCTTATTTCCGGCGACCTCTCCTATCTGCCCCTCGGCTCCATGGCCAACAGACAGGGCCGCGTCATCGGCACCAACCTTGCCGGCGGTCAGGCCACCTTTGAAGGCGTTGTCGGATCCTGGTGCGTGAAGCTGAACAAGATGCATGCCTCCGGCGCCGGTCTCACCCTGCATCAGGCCCGCATGGCCGGTTTCGACGCCATCGAAGTCAGCATGGAAGGTTCCGACAAGGCTCACTTCTATCCCGGACACACCAACACCAGCATCAACGTGGTCGTGGACAAGCAGACCCGCCGCGTTCTGGGCATTCAGGGCATGAGCACCGACGGTTCCGCCGTCAAGGCCCGTACCGACGCCGTGGCCGCCATGCTCCAGATCGGCCGTCCCACGCTGAATGATCTCTCCAACCTTGAAGTCTGCTACGCTCCGCCCTTCGCCTCCGCCATGGACGTGATCAACGCTGCCGGCAACGTGGCCGACAACGTGGTGAGCGGCTACCACAAGTCCATCACCCCCGACGAATTCGTCGATCTGTGGGAAAAGCGCGACGAAAACAACTACCTCTTCGTGGATATCCGTCCCGCCAAGGCCGGCAAGCCCATCGAAGAACGCCATCCCGGCCAGTATCTCTCTCTGCCGCTGGAAGAATTCAACGCCCGCGCCAAGAACGAGATTCCTACCGACCGTCCCGTGGCTCTCGTTTGCAACACCGGTACCCGTGCCTATGAAGCCCAGCTCAAGCTCCGCAACATGGGCATCGAAACCGTGAACTCCGCCGGCGGCCATACCGCTCTGCGCAAGCGCGGCGACGAAGAAAAGTTCTAGTCTCCGCTTCTCCATCTCATGAATGACCGGGGGATACGGGCATGCCCGTATCCCCCGGCTTCTTTTCTGAAAAGTCCGGTGCCTCCGGCAAACATTCCGGCCCCGCACGGCAAAAAACTCTGCCGAAAAAGACAAAAATGCCCTTTTGCTCTCAGGCTCAATGCTCTTTCATCCCTCTCTTTTTTAATCGAAAAAATATTTTTTGAGCAGGCTGCCTGATGTGGCAGCCGTGCGTCTCTTCTGTCTGCAGGAAGAATCCGACGGGCGGCTTGCACGGTACGGCGGTATGTAGCATACTGGAAAAAAGGGGCTTTTATGGCATCATCTCTGTTTTCCCGTCCGTTCTTCCGCTTCTACCGCCTTCTCTGGAAGCTGGCTTTTCCTTTTCTGAAACGCAGCGCCAGACTTTCCGACGGCTGGAACGAGCGAATGATTCCTTCAGACTGGCTTCTGCCGGATCTGCCGCAAAAAAACGGACGGGCGGCGGACATATGGCTTCAGGCCGCGTCCGGCGGGGAAGCCCGTCTGGCCGTAGCCATCTGCCGCAATTTCCGCCAGGATGCCGAACTGCGCATACTGGTGACCACCTGGACCAGACAGGGCAGAGATGTGGTGGAGCGTGCGCTGCCCTCTCTTAAGGAAAGCCATCCGAACCTTGTCGTTGCCGTACGATTCGCCCCCTTCGACCATCCGGACGTCGTCCGGCGGGCGCTGACAGCGGCGGCCCCCCGTATCGTGGCACTGCTTGAAACGGAACTGTGGCCGGGGCTCATGGCCGCCTGCCGCGAAAAGAACATTCCCGTCCATATCTTCAACGGTCGCATCAACAGCTCGACGGCCCATTTCGGCCGCCTGTTCTCCTCCCTCATGGCCGAGATCTCCCCTGCCGCCGTTCATGCCATCTCCCGCTACGACAAACAGGGGTTTGCCTCCATCTTTCCCTGCCCCACGGACAACATACCCAACATCAAGTTCGATCTTGCCGCGCAGACTCTCGAGGCCCCGCTTCCCGCCACGGCAGGACTCTTCACTGCCGCAGGTCCTGTTTTTCTCTTTGCCTCCGTCCGTCAGTGCGAAGAAACCCGCATTCCCGGCCAGCTTGCAAGGCTGTACAAGGCCGTGCCCAACGCCGCCGTCGTCATCGTTCCGCGGCATCTGCACCGTGTGCCCGCGTGGAAAAGCGTTCTGGAAGACCTGGCCTTCATGCCCATGCTCATTTCGGAGATGACTCCCGGCAGCTGTCTGCCGAGAAAACGCGTGCTCATCTGGGACAGATTCGGCGATCTGCCGCAGCTCTATGCCTCGGCACGGGCGGTCTTCGTCGGCGGCAGCTTCGGACAGGGCGGGCAGAACTTTCTTGAAGCCCTTGCCGCAGGCCGCGTTCCCTGCATTGGCCCCTCCGCCCATAATTTTCTCTGGGCCATGGGCACCGGCGAACCCTCCATGCCTTCCCTCGTGGAAGCCGGGCTGCTGCACGTAGCGCATACGCCGAGGGACGTCATCAACATCATGCTGAAACAGGCCGCTTCCACCCGCGACAGAAATTCCGTCAGGGAGGCGTTCAGGACCTGGATTCTTCCCCGTCAGGGCGGCTCCGCCGCCACGGCCAGACTCATGGAAGAAGCTCTTGCCGACGCACCGGGCAACGGCATGAAGGAAGCCTCCGGCCCGGAACATTGAAAATTTTCCGGCAGTACCGTACACCCGTAAACAAACCGTTTCCGACCGCAGGGCGTTCTTCCCAGCAAGCCGCTCCCCGGATATCCTTTTCTGGAGTCAGACATGAACATTCTCGTCATAGGCGGCGCCGGATACATCGGCAGCTGCACCTCCAAGGCGCTGGCCCGCGCGGGCCACAACGTCACCGTGTACGACAATCTGTCCACGGGCCACAGGGATCTCGTCAAATGGGGACCTCTCTTTGAAGGCGACATTCTAGACGCCCAGCGCCTCGAATCCTGCCTGAACACCGTGAAGCCCGACGGCATCATTCACTTCGCAGCCTTCTCCCAGGTCGGGGAATCCGTACAGAATCCGGGAAAATACATCCGCAACAACGTCGGCGGCACGCTCAACATACTTGAGGCTATGCAGCATACCGGCGTACGCAACATCGTGGTGTCCAGCACGGCTTCCGTCTACGGCATTCCCGAAACAATGCCCGTCACCGAAGACGCTCCCACCTGTCCCATCAATCCCTACGGCGAAACCAAGCTCTTCATGGAACGTATGCTGGCCGACTTTGCCCGCTCCTGCGGCCTTTCCTGGACGGCACTGCGCTATTTCAATGCCGCCGGAGCCGATCCCGAAGGAGAAACCGGCGAACGCCACACGCCGGAAACGCATCTCATTCCCCGTGCGCTCATGGCGCTGGACGGCAAGGCACCCGACTTTCACGTCATGGGCGACGACTACCCCACAAGAGACGGCACCTGCATCCGCGACTACATTCACGTTCAGGATCTGGCCGATGCTCATATCAGAGCCATGACCCGCCTTCTGCAGGCCGGAGACGGCGAAGGCACGGCCATGAATCTCGGCACCGGCACCGGACTTTCCGTACGGGAAATCCTTAATGCCATCGAAACCGTCACCGGCCGTTCCATGCCCTTCACCATCGGACCGAGACGGGCCGGAGATCCCCCGAGTCTCGTGGCCGACTCCTCCAGAGCCCTGAAGCTTCTCGGCTGGAAGCCCTCGCATTCCGGCGTCGAGGCCATCATACGCGACGCCTGGAACTGGCACCTGAAGGATCAGGCCTGAGCGGAATTCCCCAGCCTTCCGTCAGCCCTCTTTCCGGAACGCTCCGGGAAAATAGTTCCTGAAAACCTGAAGAAGTATGTTTCCTCCGGCGCTGCTTTTCCGAGGTGAACCTCCGTCATGCCCTTTTTCTCGCGGCAGACGGAGGGACAGGGATTCTCGAAGAGGCCGGCCGAACGCAAAACACGGCCCCAGCCCGGAGAATCATCCTCCAGCCTGCTCCGAAAGGGAGGCGCCCCTCCCCCTCTGGACAGGATAAGCCCCCCGGACGTATATTCTTTCTGCGGAATCATCCGCAGAATATTTCATAAGGGTACTCCCATGCGTATTTTCCTTATTCCTGCCGCGCTCTCGCTGCTGCTTGGCGGCTGCCTTGCCAATCCCTTCGGCTCTTCTCCCGAACCCGAAGTTCCCATGCCCGAAACGCCCCTCTCTCCCGTGCCGCAGTTCATTTCCATGAACAATGCCGGCGCGCAGGCCTCCATCGATGACCCCGCCTTCGGCGGCACGGTGGACGTCATGGTCGAGGGAGCCTTCACTTCGGCATCCGGACGAGACTGCCGTCGCGCCGTGGTCAGTCAGCCTCCCCATGAGGCGGAAATCATCATTCTCTGCCGTCAGGGCGACGGCTGGGAACTCATGCCCCGCGTCTGGGGCCGCGGCCTCGAACACTAAAAGACAACCTTCATTTCCTCTGTTTCCATCCAGCCTTCGGGCAGGAGCTTCTCTTGCGTTCTCTCATCCTTTTTCTCATCTCCTGGCTTGTGCTGACCTCTCCCGCTGCGGCGGCCGAATCCACCAGCACCGCTACGGCAACGGCCACCGCCACGGCAACGGCCACCACGTCCACCTCTCCCTCCACGCAGGAGCCGCATCCCTTCGGCAGCAACCTGTTTCAGGGGAACTTCGCCTCCAACGGCTCCGCATCCACCATTCAGAGCGGAGATCGCATTCTCGTCCGTCTCTGGGGCAGCTTCACGCTCGACGACGTGTTCACGGTCTCTCCCACCGGCACGCTGGATCTGCCCGGAGTCGGCAGCATTCCCCTCTCCGGTCTGCCCAGAGGTGACGCCGCCCAGATTCAGCAGTCCATCATCAGCAAGCTGAACGTTTCCGGCATCAGCGACGTACAGGTCTACGCAAGACCGCTGGACACGCAGAACGTTTCCGTCTTCGTCACGGGATTCGTCAACCATCCCGGCAACTATCCGGGAACGGCCTCCGACAACATTCTCTCCTTTCTCGACAAGGCGGGCGGCATCGACTCGCGGCGCGGCAGCTACCGCGACATCCGCGTCCTGCGCAATCAGCTGCCCATAGCCACAGCCGACCTCTATCCCTTCATTCTCTACGGCCAGATTCCCTCCATCCGCTTCAACGACGGCGACACCATCGTCGTAGGTGAAAAAGGGCCCACGGTCTCGGCCAGCGGCGAAGTACGCAATGCCGCTCGTTTCGAATTTGAAAAGGGTAATATGACGGGCGAGGCGCTCACCCGGCTGGCCGATCCCAATTCCAAGGCCTCCCATGTGAGCATTTCCGGCTTCAGAAACGGCGTTCCCTACAACCAGTATCTCTCTCTCAAGGAATTCAACCGACTGAAGCTCGAAAACGACGATCAGGTACGTTTTCAGGCCGACACCACCGGCAATACCATCATGATCGAGGCTCAGGGCGCCATTCTCGGCTCGTCGCGCTTCCCCGTCCGGCGCAACGCCCGGCTTCAGGAAGTCTTGAGCTACATTTCCGTGGATCCGGACAGAGCCAATCTTTCGGGCCTCTACATCAAGCGGCTGAGCACGGCAAAGCAGCAGAAAAAGGCCATTGAGGATGCGCTGAACCGTCTGGAACACAACGCCTACACGGCGACCTCGTCCAGCAACGACGAAGCCCAGATCCGCGCCAAGGAAGCCGAAATGCTTTCGAGCTTCATCGACCGCGCCCGCAAAGTGGAGCCGGAAGGCATCGTGGTGGTGGGCAGCGGCGGCAAGATTGCGGACATCGCTCTGGAAGACGGCGACGTCATCGTCATTCCCGAAAAGACCGACGTAGTCATGATCAGCGGCGAAGTCATCATGCCTCAGGCCGTGGTGTGGAATGAAAGCCGCGACATGAGCGACTACATCAGAAGCGCAGGCGGCTTCAGCAACCGTGCCGATACCTCCAACATTCTGGTGGTCCATCCCGACGGCGAAGTCACGCCCAAGGCCAAGAACGTCATGCCCGGCGACCAGATCCTCGTTCTGCCCCGTGTCGACTCCAAGAACATGCAGGCCGTCAAGGAAGTCTCCGAAATCCTTTACCAGATCGCCGTGGCCTGCAAGGTCATTCTGGATCTGTAATCCCGACAATCCATTCTGTCCGGCTGCACGCGGCCGGACAGAAAGACGGTATGAAGAGAGCGCCCTCAACATGTTGAGGGCGCTCTCTTCATACCGTCGCTTCAACGCTATCGGCTATCTTGCTCCGCGCAACCTGGCCAGCCAGCGCAACGACTCATGCCTGCGCCATATCCAGAGAAGAACGGGCCATATTCTGTCCTTCGGATCAAACATGCGCTCTTCTATCATGGGAAGGGCCTCATCTCGCCAGGGAGACCTGACAACATATTTCCAATATGCCATCTGCGCAGGAAAAAACTTCTGCCACGGCTTCAGCGACGGAAAATGCAGAATTTTTCCTTCCATTTCCTTCAGCCGCAGAAAACGCCGGTCATGCAGGCACAGCTCATAGTTGTACGACGAGTCGACCAGCTTCAGCTTTTCGCTGTCGCTACTCAGCATGTAATTGAGCAGGTCCTGATCGAATACCGGAAACTTCAACGTCGAAAACAGTGGCGCTCCCTCACGATAGGCATGCCAGAATACGTTTTCCTCTCTGGAAGCCTCGCGCAGAGCCTTCAGATTCATCAGAAGAACGCCGCTGTTGAAATAGCGGTCTTCCTCAATGCCCAGAGCTCCAAGATAATATTTTTTCTTGCGGGAAGACCATACCCTCTCAGGATCATGCGCCGCAATCATCCAGGCGTCGCCGAGTTCCAGGTTCCACAGATCGGCGATATCCCGCTCAAAAATGATGTCGCAGTCGAAATAGACGACCTTATCCACATCTTCAGGCAGCTGCTCATGAAGACACATGCGGAAAAGACTGGCCTTGGTATATTCTCCGACCTTGCCTCCGGGGAACATGTTCACGATATCATCCGGCACATCCACATGCTCATAGAACGTGATGGGATTCTGAAACGACTCGCACAGCTCTTCCAGCCAGTGCTTGTAGGGCAAAACCGAATCATCAATGAGCGCATGAACATGCACATGCTCCGACGTGTTCTCAAAACAGGACAGCAGGGCGCAATACACGGTTTTATACATGGTGCCGGAATCATGAAAACATACGGCGCAATGGACCATACCGGTTCTCCAGGACGAACGACAATCGACAGTAGGATTATCCCCAGCCAGACATAATTATTAAAAATAGGAGATAAACCTTCTTCTGGCAAGATACTGCGGACAGCACGCCTTACGGGTCCGCCATAACGATCTTTTCCGAATGACATCTTCCCCAAATACGGGATTTTCCGGCGGGATATGCCTTTTCCGTATTTTGACGGAACAGCATTTTCGGGCTATTTTGCAGAAGGGGCGACGTTCCGCGTTTTCCCCATACCCATACGGAGAAAAAGGATATGTCCTCAGCCCATATATTTTCCCCCCTTTCCGGCGTGACCGTCAGCGAAGAAGTGCTCCTTGCCGCCGCAAAGGTCCACTTTCTCGTGCTCGACGTCGACGGCGTATGCACCGACGGCAAGCTGTACTTTCAGGAAAACGGCCACCCCATCAAGTGCTTCAACGCCCAGGACGGCATAGGCATCAAGACCGCCCTTCTCTCGGGCATAGGCATAGGCATCATCACCGGCAGAAACGATCCCTGCGTACTGGCCAGGATGTCGCAGCTCGGCGTGAAGGATTACTATGCGGGATTTGAATCCAAGCTGCCGAAGCTGGAAGCCATCCGGCAGAAGTACGGCCTGAAGAAGGAAGAAATGGCCTATCTCGGGGACGACTGGATCGATCTCGACCCCATGCGCTCCGTCGGCATGCCCATGGCCGTAGCCAACGCGGTGGCGCAGGTGAAAAAGGAAGCGCTGTACATCACCTCTGCCCGGGGCGGAGAAGGTGCCGTGCGCGAGGCCATAGAATTTCTTCTGGCTGCCCGCAGGGACGGCAAAAATCCCGCCGATCTCTGGACCGCGGCCACGGGACCGGCAAAATCATGAACGATTCCCTGAAAAGGACACTGGCCCTCGTCGTTCTCGGCGCCGTCGTCTGGGGCGGCTGGTACGGGTGGCAAAGCTGGAAGACCCGTCAGGCGCTGGAAGCGCTGGAAGACGTGGTCCGTTCTGCAGACCTCAACAAGCTTCTTTCCGATCCGCCGGAAGAAGTGAAGAACGCCGTGGATCTTGCCGTGCGCGGCATTCAGCTCTCCCAGGGGCACGAAGGCCGTAAAAGCTTTGATCTCAAGGCCGACTGGGCCACGCTGAATCAGGAGTCCGGCGCCATAACCGTGCGCGATCCGGACATACACTATATGCTTGAGAACGCCGACGGGGGAGATGCCCGTGTCATACAGGCCGTTTCCGACGTTGGCCGCGTGGAAGACGGCAATCAGAAAATCTCCATGTCCGGCAGCGTCAAAGCCACATATGAGGAAAACACGCTCAGCGGAGATCTGGCCGTCTTTCTCAATACCGACCGCACGCTGACCTTCCCTGAAGGCGCGGAACTTGCAGGGCCGGTCCTGTCCGGCACGGCAACCCGTCTTGTCTGGGACCTCAATACCAATGTTCTGACGGGCGACGGAGGCGTCAGCATGCGCTGGATTCCTTCCGCATCAGCCCCTTCCGACGGCGCAGCCGACGCCGATTCTTCACCCGATGCCGCGCCGAGCAGCGCGCAGGAGGAACGTCTGTCATGAAAAGATTTCTTCTTACCCTTCTTATCTGCGCGTTTTCCGCGGCCTGCGCCGTGGCCGCGCCTCTGCCCGGGGCAGACGGCAATCAGCCCGTGGACGTGACCGCGGACAACATGGTCTACACTGCGGACAAGAATACCGTGGTGTTCCAGGGCAAGGTGGAAGCCGTGCGGGGCGAATTCAAGATGTGGTCGGACACCCTGACCCTGTATCTCAAATCCACGGGCGGTACCGGCACGGGGAAAAACAGCACGGTTCCCGCCACGGAAAAAAGTGATCTTGACCGCATCGTTGCGGAGAAGAACGTACGCTTCCAGAACGGCACGCAGACGGGTTCCGCCCAGAAAGCCACCTACTTCGCCGCCCAGAACCTGCTGGTTCTTGAAGGCAACCCCGTGCTGCACGACGGCGACAACTCCATCAAGGGCAACGTCATCCGCTATTTCGTGAACGAAAACCGCAGCGTGGTGGAAGGCGGTCCCAAGCAGCGCGTGCATGCCGTGTTCTCCTCCAACGACAAGAAGGGAAAATAGCATGAATTCCACGCTTTCCGCCCAGCATCTGTGCAAGCGCTACGGCCAGAAGGAAGTCGTTCACGAAGTCTCCGTGTCCATGAAGCAGGGAGAAATCGTCGGCCTTCTCGGCCCCAACGGCGCAGGCAAGACCACGTCGTTCTACATGATCACGGGCATCATCAAGCCCACGACGGGCAAGGTGCTCCTCGACGGACAGGAGATCAGCAACTGGCCCCTGTACCGCCGCGCCAGAGTCGGTCTTTCCTACCTGCCGCAGGAAAGCTCCGTATTCCGGAGACTGACCGTGCGGCAGAACCTGCAGATCATTCTTGAGCATACGGGGCTTTCCCGCGCCGAGCAGAAAAAGCGCGCCGACCAGCTCATGGAGGAATTCGGACTGACCCGGCTGGAAAAGTCCTACGCCTCCTATCTTTCCGGAGGTGAACGCCGTCGCCTTGAAATCGCCCGCTGCCTCATCCGGGATCCGCTCTTCGTCCTGCTCGACGAACCCTTTGCCGGCATCGACCCTCTGGCCGTAGGCGACATTCAGGTGCTCATCCGCGGCCTCAAGGAACGCGGCATCGGCGTGCTCATTTCCGACCACAACGTGAGAGAAACCCTTTCCATCTGCGACAGGGCCTACCTCATGTTCCAGGGCAACATCATTCTTTCCGGAACGCCGGATGAAATCGTCAGCAATGACCGAGCCAAGGAAGTGTACCTCGGTGAAGACTTCCACCTGAGCTGAGATGGGGAGAGATTTCGGAGCAGATCGACCAGTTGGACGACTGAAATCTGAAGCGTGTCGCCCCTGTCGGCATTGTAATCCGACAGAAGCACTCCAAAACCTTCCTGACCAATGAGCATAAAAAAACAGACGGGTTACACCGTCTGTTTTTTTATATTCTACTTGTCCTCATCGCGCTCAAAGCAGCGGACATACGCTTCATAGCAGGCGGCGATGGGAGAATCCGGCGGAAGCTTCAGCTTGCCCAGTCGCGGCGGCCTCGGAGGAGGCGGCAACGAAGGCGGCTGCGTAATGTCCACCCTGCGCAGCGAGTCCTTCCCTACAAGAAGATGCAGCTCCACCTTCTGAAAGTAATCCTCATCCATGAAGGCGTTCACGCGCTCAAGAATTTCCGGCACGGCATAGGAGAGTTCCTGCATGGCGCAGGAATCCTCGCCGCCCACCAGCAGTATGTTTCCCCGATGCCCCAGGGGATGCGCCAGAGCCGCAATGTCCGGCCCCATGACGATGTCCCAGTTCTTCCACAGCTGCGTCAGCATGTGATGCTGCACCTGCATGCCGTGCGCCGAAAGCCAGCCTTCGAGCGCATCGCTCAGGGACGAAGTTCTGCCGCTCCGGCGTCCGAGGTCGAAACCGGCAAAGCGCTTATGATATTTCCTGCCTTCCATGCCTCGAGGCTACCAGACTTCCGGACAGACGAGAAGCCCCCGCACAGGGCGCGCGGGGGCAGAAGGAATACGGAAGATCAGTTTCCGAGCATGACGGCCATATCGGCTTCCGGCGTGGAAATGGGGCGTATGCCGAATTCCTTCACCAGAACATCAAGCACGGCGGGAGAAACAAAGGCGGGCAGCGAAGGGCCGAGCCAGATATTCTTCACGCCGAGGTACAGCAGAGAAAGCAGAATGGCCACGGCCTTCTGTTCGTACCACGACAGGACCAGCGTCAGCGGAAGGTCGTTCACGCCGCACTGGAAGGCTTTGCTCAGGGCGAGGGCCACCTGCACGGCGCCGTAGGCATCGTTGCACTGGCCCATGTCCAGCAGACGGGGAAGACCGCCCACCGTGCCGAGCTCAAGATCATTGAAGCGGAACTTGCCGCAGGCCAGCGTAAGCACGACCGTGTCGGAGGGTGTGTTCTTCACGAACTCCGTATAGTAGTTGCGGCCGGGCCTTGCGCCGTCGCAGCCGCCTACAAGGAAGAAGTGGCGGATGGCTCCGGCCTTCACGGCGTCTACAATGGCCCCTGCATGGGCCAGCACAGCCTCGCTGCCGAAGCCCGTGACCAGCGTTTCTCCACCGTTGATGCCGCAAAAATGCGTATCTTCCGCATAACCGCCCAGCTCCAGAGCTTTGGCAATGACGGGAGAAAAGTCCTTCCCCTCGTCTATATGCGGCATACCGGGAAAACGGACGACGCCCGTCGTGAAGACGCGGTCCGCATAGGCGTCCTTTACGGGCATGATGCAGTTCGTGGTGAAAAGCACCGGAGCGGGCACGCCGGCAAATTCCTTCTGCTGATTCTGCCATGCCGTTCCGAAATGCCCCTTGAAATGAGCATACTTGCGAAGTTCGGGATAGGCGTGGGCAGGCAGCATTTCACCGTGCGTATACACGTTCACGCCCTTGCCCTCGCTCTGCCGGAGAAGCAGCGCCAGATCGTGCAGATCGTGACCGGACACAATGATGAAGGGCCCCTTTTCCACCGTGCGGGAAACCGTTGCCGGGGCAGGCGTACCATAGGTTCTGTTGGCGTCGTTCAGAAGCTCCATGCAGGCCAGATTGACCTTTCCGGCTTCCATGACGGCATCAAGCAGCGTCTCTCTGCCTGCATCGACGGCAAGAAGCGCAAGGCCCCGATACAAAAATGCGCTGACGTCCTCAAGATTTCTTCCCAGCGTCCGGGCATGGCTGGCATAGGCGGCGATACCCTTCATGCCGAAAAGCAGAAGAGACTTCAGGCTGCGGACATTTTCTTCCGCATTCCAGAGAAGATCCATGTTCCAGGCTTCCGCCACGCCGCTGTCCCTGCGGATCCTGGCCACGGTCTCCACCATGGCTGCCAGAGAAAGATCATCGAAATTCACATTGGTCAGCGTGGTGAAAAGCGCGTTTTCCACCAGCGTATCCAGTTCCGCCGTGCGGGTGAATCCTTCTCCTCCGGCAAGCGCGACAAGCTCGCCGATAAGTCTATCCTGAAGCATGGCGGTACCGGGCTTCTTGCCGCACACGCCGATTCTGGTGCAGCCGCAGCCTCCGGCCGTCTGCTCACACTGAAAACAGAACATTTCGCCCATAGCGTTTCTCCATGATGTTACGTGTGCTCCGTACAGAGCTTCCAGTCTCCCGAACATAGAAGACTTTCCGCTCCAAAACCGTGTCTCAGGTCACATCATGGCACGTTTCTTTTTCAGCCTCAGCTATTTTTACCGCCTTCCCGTTCCTCCTTCGTCCAGGCGGTATAGGGCAGCTTTGAAAGCTCCACGTTGAGATAGCGGGAAATTCTGCTGACTTCCTCCCCCAGCCATTCAGGACGGACAAAAGGCTGATCTGCCGATTCCAGCTCGATTTCGGCCACGACAAGCCCCCGATTGGCGCCGAGGAATTCGTCCACTTCCCATACGCTGCCGTCGCAGGTAAAGGTGTGACGCATCTTTTCAATGATCTCACCGGGATCAAGACCGTCCAGCAGAGCCTGCGCCTCATCCAGAGGAATCTCATACTCGAATTCGCTGCGGGCAATGCCCTCTCCCCGATACTTGATGGTCAGCATACCCCTTTTTCCGGCCACCCGGACTCTGACCGTACGGTCCTGGGTTCGGGCAATGTAGCCCTGCCGGAAAAGCTCGCCTTCCGCCCTGCCGCGCCAGCCGTCGCTCTTCACCAGAAACTTGCGTTCTATTTCCTGCTGTTTCATGCGATCTCCCGAAGCATCCGTGACGGACGTTCTTCTGCTGTAGAATATGCTGCCTGCAGACGCATTCTGCAAGTATCCGCGTATAAAAAAACGGGGCGGAAAGCCGTGCTTTCCGCCCCGCGTACATTCATCAGAATCAGCGATTAGTCGTTGAACTTCTGCTTAAGAAGGTCGCCGAGGGTCTGGCTGATGCTGTTGTCGCCGGAATGGTAATCCTTGGGCTTGCGACGTTCTTCATCGTCCTTGATCTGCTTGATGGAGAGGCCGAGGCGGCGTTCATCAGCGGAAACATGGATGATCTTGGCCTGAACGGTGTCGCCTTCCTTGTAGAGTTCGGAAGGAGACTTCACCTTCTTGCCGAGTTCGGTCACATGGATGAGGCCTTCGATGCCTTCTTCCACTTCCACGAACAGGCCGAAGTCGGTCACGTTGGTCACGGTGCCGGTGATGATGTTGCCCACGGGATAGCGGGCGGGCACGCTGCTCCAGGGATCTTCGGTGAGCTGCTTCATGCCGAGGGTGAACTTTTCGTTCTCCTGATCCACGGTGAGAACCTTGGCCTGCACGACGTCGCCGACCTTGTACAGTTCGCCGGGATGACGCAGCTTCTTGGTCCAGGAAATGTCGGACACATGGATGAGGCCGTCGATGCCGTCTTCGATGCCGATGAACATGCCGAATTCGGTGATGTTCTTGATGACGCCTTCAATGACGGTGCCTTCGGGGAAGCGTTCGCCGACGAGTTCCCAGGGATTGGGCTTGACCTGCTTCATGCCGAGGGAGATGCGCTTCTTTTCGCTGTCCACGCCGAGGATGACGACTTCAACTTCGTCGCCCTGATGCACCATCTGGGAAGGATGACGGAGCTTGCGGGTCCAGGACATTTCGGAAATGTGCACGAGGCCTTCCACGCCGGGTTCGAGTTCCACGAACACGCCGTAGTCAACAAGGTTGGTCACCTTGCCGGTGTGGTGGGAGCCTTCGGGGAAGCGGGCGGTGATGTCCTGCCAGGGATCGGGCACGAGCTGCTTCAGGCCGAGAGAAACCTTCTGGTTTTCCTTGTCGAAGGAAAGAACCTTGAGTTCCAGTTCCTGTCCGAGGGAGACCATTTCGCGAGGATGGCGAATGCGCTTCCAGGACATATCGGTGATGTGCAGAAGACCGTCGAGACCGCCGAGGTCGACGAACACGCCGTATTCGGTGATGTTCTTGGCCTTGCCCTTGACGATCTGACCTTCGGCCAGGGTCTGGAGCAGAGCGCTGCGCTTGGTATCGCGTTCTTCTTCGAGCAGCACGCGGCGGGAAACGATCACGTTGCTGCGGCGACGGTTGATCTTGAGCACGCGGAATTCAAACTGCTGGTTGACGAGAGCATCCATGTCGGGCACAGGACGCAGATCGACATGGGAACCGGGCAGGAAGGCCTCCACGCCGCCGAGATCGACGGTGTAGCCGCCCTTGATGCGGCGGGTGATGGTGCCGGTGATGACGCCGTTCTTTTCCAGCACTTCTTCGAGCTGGTCGAACAGCTGCATACGCTTGGCCTTGTCGAACGAAAGCGTGATGGTGCCATCCATTTCGTTCTTGCGGGCAACGTACACATCGACGCGGTCGCCGACCTTGACCGTTATATTGCCCTGAGCGTCCCGAAATTCTTCAGCGGGGATCTGGCCTTCGGACTTGAAGTTCACGTCCACCAGCACAGTATCGTCGTCCACGCGCACGACTTCGCCCTTGACGATGGAACCTTCTTCGAGGTCGCCCATGTCAGGGTTGAGATAGTCTTCGAGTGCGCTCGCAAAGCTCATTTCGGAATCGATTTGGTTTTCCATGTTCTCGGCAGTTGCCATACGGATCCTCCAACCTAAACAAACAGATTTCTGCCCTCGTCGGGCAGGTCTCTCTACATAGCAGGAATGTCATGGATGCACAAGTCGTTTCTTTCCCGCTTTCCGGAAAAAGGGCGTTTTTCCTTCTCGTCCGCAATCTGGACGCAAAAACGGAAACCATCTATGCTTCAGCAAAGCAACACGCTCAAAAAACGATGTAAAAGGAACGTTCAAAAGGCATGGATAACGAAAGGGACAGCAGAGCTCTTTCCGTCAGCCGGGCGGAATCGGGTCAGAAACTTCTCAATTTTCTTCAGCGCCGCATCAACGCGCCCGTGAGCGATTTTCACCGCTGGATACGCACCGGTCAGGTACGCATCAACGGAGCAAGAGCCCGCGCCTTCGACCGCCTGAACGAAGACGACCTCGTGCGGGTGCCGCCCTTTGCCGAGCGCCTGCCCGCAGGAAGCGGCGCGTCTGCGCCCACTTTGGCGCCTGCAGGGAAAAAACGCTCCAGACTCACCGTCGTTTTCGAGGATGAGGACGTTCTCGTTCTGTCCAAGCCCGCCGGTCTTCCGGTGCAGGGCGGCACGGGGCACAAGGAAAGCGTGGCCTCCATTCTTGCCGAAGAGCGCGCCCATGCGGACTTTGTTCCTGCGCCCGTGCATCGTCTGGACAGAGACACCTCCGGCCTGCTCGTGGCTGGCAAGACCTATGCGGCCGTGCGCCTGCTGACGGACGCCCTTGCCGGAAGAAACGACGAGCGGCCGAGCAAGGAATATCTGGCCTGGGTGGAGGGAACATGGAAGCTGCCCTCGCCTTCCGAACTTCGGGACTTTCTTGCCAGGGACAGGCAGGAGCAGCGCGTACGAAGCCGCGCACCGGAGAAGGATTCCGAAGCAAAGGAAGCCCGCTGCATCGTGACATGCCTGACGGAACGAACCATACACGGGCATCCTTACACGCTGCTTCTCATCCGCCTTCTTACCGGACGCACGCATCAGATACGCGTGCAGCTCGCGGAACGTGGGCATCCCATTGTCGGCGATCCGTGGTACGGCAGACCGGGAAGGCAGGAAGGCGGGCTGAAACTGCACGCCTTCCGTCTCTCCATTCCCGTTCCGGGAGGAAAAAGGCGCACGTTCCGCCTTCTCCCTCCGTGGAAAGATCCCTGGAAGGCCGAACTTCCGGCATCTCTTCCCGAACCGGAAGCCTGAGTTCAGGGAACGGTTCGTACCGTCACCTTCCGCGACGAGGCCCGGCCTCTGTCATCCACGACACGCAGCTCCTGCACGCCGTCTTCCGGATACCAGAGCAGCGTCTCTCCCGGCGCAGCCCTGCCGATGAAGCGCCCGCCCACGAACCAGAACAGGGCTTTTGCGTCGGCATCAACGCCGGCTTCCAGCGGAATGGCCGTTCTCTGCGGCGCGGAAAGACTGCGCTGATAGATCACGCCGTCCTTGGGGGAGATCATGCGGGGAGGCATGCCGGAAACGCGTTCCTGCCCGCAGCCGGGGCCGAAGGGCGGAGGCGGAGGCTTGACCACGCCCGCCTGCAGAAACTGCTTCCGCAAATCGGAAGGCCAGAACTCCCAGACCACTTCCTCCGTCCGACCCGGAACGGGCTCACATGCCCGCAGGCCTGTTTCCCTGTCGATGAGAATGGTTCGGAACACGCCTGAAGAACGGGTCGGCGACCGGCCAGGAATATACCAGGTTTCCGTCGTATCTTCGCAAAGCGACGTATCCAGATCCCCCGTGGCGGTACAGACCTTTTCCCGAATAATGTTGAGTCCTTCCTGCTGACGGGGCACAAGATCGGCGAAGGATCTGTCGGATGAGGCCAGCGCCTGGGCGATGTCGGTGAAAAGCGGCGCGGCGACCTCACCTCCCACGAGCAGAGGATTGGGAGAGTTGTCGAAGTTTCCCACCCATACCACCAGCACATAGGGACCGGCTACGCCCGCCGTCCAGGCATCACGAAAGCCGTTGGATGTACCGGTCTTGAAACGCAGAGGAACAGGGCCGGAAAAGGACCGGACAAAATGCACCTCGTCCTCCAGCATGCGCAGCGTAACTACGGCGGCCTCCGGGGAAAGCAGGGCCACGGCGGGCGCGGCAGTCTCTCCGGTAAAAAGCCGGGGCTGCCGCCATACGCCCCGATTCGCCAGCATGGCGTACAGGCCGCCAAGCTCACGCATGGTTACTTCCGCGCCGCCGAGAACAAGACTCAGCCCGTAATGCTCCTCGCTGAAGGGAAGCTCCACCCCGGCTCTTTTCAAAAAGGCGTACAGCCCCGGTCTGAGCTTTGATGCCAGCATGATGGCGGGAATGTTGCGGCTTGACCGCAGCGCCTCCTCGGCGGGAAGAGGTCCGCGAAAAATACGGTCGAAATTTTCCGGATCATAGCCGCCGAAGCTCCGGGGAGAATCCTCAAGAAGCGTTCGCGGATGGATCAGCCCCTGATCCAGCGCCATGCCGTAAATGAAAGGCTTGAGCGTGGAGCCCGGAGAACGGCGGGCACGCGTGCCGTCCACCTGACCAAAGATCGCATCGTTGAAAAAATCCGCCGAACCGGCCAGCGCCCGGATCTCCATGCTGGGCCAGTGAATGACGAGCGCCGCCGCATTGTTCAGCCCGTACCGCCTACCCCGGGCGGCAAAGCCCTTCAACGCCCGCTCCAGAAGCTGCTGCATACGCCGGTCGATATAGGTTCGTACCGGCTCTCCATTCCCCGACCGGGAAAGAAGCGCACTCGACACATGCGGAGCCTCGAAGGGAAGCTCGGAGGGCCCATGCACGCGCAACGGCGAAAGCACGCCCTCATGGTTCGCCAGAAAAACGCCGGAGCGAAGCGCGCCGTTCTTTCCCTGCGCTCCAGAGGCATCGCCTGTGACAAGACGCGTCACCCTTGCGCGCGCCCGCTCGAACTCCGGCCCGTTCAGAGGATTACGTCTCACGGGATTCTGAGGCACGGCCGCCAGCGCGAGGCTTTCGGACAGCGAAAGACGGGCGGCAGGCACATGAAAATACAGGCGCGCCGCCGCGCCTATGCCCTCCACGTTGCCGCCGTAGGGCGCAAGATTGAAATAGGCCTCAAGAATCTCGTTCTTGTCGTAGTGGCGTTCGTACTGCAGCGCCCGGAGCATCTGTTCCAGCTTGCCCGGCAGCGTATCCGTGGTCAGGCCGAGCCGGAGACGCGCCACCTGCATGGTGATGGTGGATCCGCCCATGCGACGGGAGCCGCCGAGCATGGAAAAGGCGGCCCGCAGCAGAGAAAGCGGATTCACGCCCGGGTGTCGGTAAAAATGCCTGTCCTCATAGAGGAGCACGGCATTCACGGCTTCCGGTGCCACGTCGTGAAGAGCCACACGCACCCGGTACTTCTCATCCTCCGTCAGCCCCATGCGGAGAAGCTGCCCGTCGGCGCTCAAGACCACGGGAGAAAAGGCCACGCCGTCGAGAAGCGGAGGCTTCGGGCTGCATGCCAGCCAGACCACAAGCACCAGCACGGGAACGAGGATCACAGCCGCAAGCGCTTTCAGAATAATGCCGCGCAACAAACGCCAAGCCTCTTTGTCCCGTTGCCCGGAAGTGATGTTTCTGGGCAACGGAACACATACATTTCAAAGTGTTAAAGCAACAAACCGCTGACCTGATCTCAGCGATCCGCACAGTAAACCGGGAACCTTACCACGCTTCCGGCATTCCGCACCGGCTATTCCACCGTGATGCTTCCGCCCGAAGAGAAGGCATGAACGCTTCGGCGATACATGGCCTCGCCCTGCACGGGAGGCACAGCATAGACGCCCCTGTTGACCGCACGGATGCGGTAGGTGAACGTCACCGTATCCGTTCCGAGATCGGCAAACAGGATCATGCGGTCTTCCCTGCGGTCGGCCAGAATCGACTCGGTCAGCTCAGGAGATTCCGCCGTCACCGGCGTTGAAAGATCCATTTCAAAGCCGCCTGGCAGCATGTCGATGATGACGGCATCGTCAAGACGGCCGCCGTAGGCGCGGGCCGTCACGGATACCGTCACAGCATCGCCCTGACGCACGTGCGTGACATCAAGGCCCTCGGCGTCAAGATAGCGCCTTCTGACCTCCATGCCCTCAAAGCTCTCTCCTTCCGGCATACGGCGGTCAAAGCCGAGGTCGGAAACCTCCCAGTACAGGGTTGCGCCGCCTTCCGGTACCGTCAGGTCATACAGGCCGCATCCGGGAGCAGAAAGCGTAAGCATGGCGTTCACGTCCTCAGGCAACGCCGAATCCGAGTGAAAGCCCGGCTGCATGCGGGTACAGCGAAGCGTCACGCCGTTCGGCAGAGGCGCAGCCTTTTCCATGTCCAGCAGGGCGCGCACGGCCAGCGCCGCCGACAGGCTCACATATCTGCCGCCGTTCGTGGCATCGAAAAGCTCATCCACAAGCGCGGCACGCATATTCTCCAGCTTTCCGGGGAACTGCCGTGCCAGAACGGAAGCGCGCAGGCTGAGGGAGGCAAGCATATCAAGCCTGCTTTCCCTGAAATCGGCGCCGGGGCTGCGGTACATGGCAAGAAGCGCTTCGGCATCGTCCTTCAGCCGCATGACGGCACAGGACGCCGCCAGAAGCGACGAGGTCACATCCTCTCTCCAGCCGGGGAAGCGTTCCTCCAGGTTGCGGGTAAGCTGCTCCAGCGACCGGGTGGTGATGCGCCCCTCCCGGGTGAGCACCCACAATCCGTAGGCCTGCTCACGCCCTTCCTCCAGCGAGGAAGGCACCCGATCCACCGCCCGTTCCAGCGCGCTGAACACATCGGCAAGAAGGCCACCGGGAAGCGCCGCGCCGTTCTCGCGCATGGTCAGAAGAAAATCGGCGGCATAGGCCGTCACCAGAAGATCCGGCTCCCCGCCCGGCCAGAGAGACACGCCGCGCCAGGTCAGTGCGGATTCCACCGCGCCGAGCGCCTCATCCAGCCTTTCGCGGGCCAGACGCGCCGTTTCTTCCGGCGTACGCTCCGTGTCGGAAAAGAATTCCGGCCGGTTCATGAGCAGCGCATACGGCATGGCCCGGCTGACGGACTGCTCCACGCAGGAGTACGGATACGACTCAAGATACCGGATCAGTCCGCGCAGCGCAGGCAGCGGCATGGCCGACACGGAGGCCGAACCTTCCGCATGATACGGATACAGCTCCCGGCCCGTACTCAACGTCATCGACGACGTGGTCGAGCCCACACGAAGACTCTCGCGCAGAGGCGATGCGGGCCGCACGGAAAGCGACGCCGTACGGCGGGCCTCCACGCCTTCTCCCGAAATGATGAATGTTATTTCGGCATTGCCCGGAACGTCCGCCGCTTCCACGCGGAACGGCAGCACGAGCTCCGACCCCGACTCCACCGTTATGTCGGCAGACGGAGCATCCACCAGTCGAAGAGCCTCCCCGACCTGAAGCGAAAGCCCCGCCTGAAGCGCGGCTGAGGTATTGTTGGCTACGGCTACGGACGCCTCGAACACGTCGCCGGGAGAAGCCAGCACCGGAAGCTGCGGCGTGATGACCACATTCCCCCTGACCACCACATCCGCCTCGGCATTACCCGCCGTCTGCGGTGAAGCCGCCACTGCCATGACGCGCACCGTACCGCTGTAATAGCCGGGCACGGGTATATCGAAACGCTGCTCCCCTTCCTTCACGTCCACCAGTCCGGACCAGAACGTCATGGGAGGTTCGTTTCTGCGCTTGAAGGGATTATGGAAACGGCCTCCGGCCATGCCCATATCGCCGCCGAAGGCAGGCAGGGGGAAACTGCCGTGTTCGGGCATGAGCAGATCGAACATCTGCCGCGTTTCCACTTCCAGCGCCCGGTCGCGCAGAAGATAGCGCAGAGGATCCGGCGTGGGGAACGCCGTCAGGCGAAGCACGCCCTCATCCACCGCAAAAAGAAACGCCTTACCCGCATGAGGAGCGTGAAGCGTTACGGGAATGCTTTCTCCCGGCTTCACCGGCGCTGAAGGCACGTCGAGACGCAGCTTCATGTCGCGACGCCCCACGTTCACGGAAACGGGCGCCACGGCAAAAGCATACGGATTCATGAATACATCCGGCGACGAGAGCGCACGCACCAGCGAAACACTGACGTATGCGCGGCCCTCGAAGTCTTCCGGCACGTCGATTTCCTGTACGCTGTCCCCGGCAGGCGCATGGAACCAGCGCCAGGCCGCCACGCTGTCGCGCTCGATGGTGAGAAGGCCGGTTCCCTCGTACGGCGAGGAAAGAAACACCTTCACCGTTCCGCCGGACGCAAGTTCCGTGCTGTCCAGGTGCATGCGCAGGGAGGACGACGGCAGCGACGTCTGCGTTGCCGGGCGCAGATCGTTATTTCCGGCAACGGTAAAGGGCACGCGGGCCATGCTCCGGCCCGAGGCGTCGCACACTTCAAGAAGGAACTCCCCGCAGGTATCGGAAGGCAGCGTCCAGCGCAGATGCCCGTCGGCATCAAAAGACTGTGTGGAAGCGCTCACCACGCTGTCCACGGGGGTGTCCTCATAGCGGTAACGCCCGTCCGCATCCGTAACAAGCGAAGTCACATAGCTTCTGGCGGACACACGGAAGGAAAGTTCGCCGGGATCCGCCGGCGCAAGATCCGGACCGACCGCCACGAACTCCAGCGCGGCGTCGCTGCCCTGCGGCACAAAATCAAGATTGCCCGCCGTGCCTGCCGGACGGAATCCGAGCACGTATCCCAGTGGAGACACAAGAAAACTTCTCTCCTCCGTGACGGATCGACCGCCTCCCGGCTCAAAGCCTTCCACAAGCAGGCGGCAGTGCAGCGTGCCGCCGCGGAGCTTTTCCAGAGGCAGGGAAAATACGGCCTTTCCTTCAGCATCGGTTCGCAGTTCTCCCAGCTCCAGCGTGAGCGGAGAGCCGCGGTACGGCATGGCGTCATGGAACGACACGTCCCCATATCCGGGGAACGAAAGCGGAGCCGCCCATACGGAAAGCTGCGCACGGATTCTTCTGTCGGCAGCAGGCAGTCCGAAAAGATTGCGGAGCGTGGCTTCCACCTGCCCCTGCGAGGCCTCCAGCCAGCCGGCTCCCGGATCGGGCGACAGCGCAAGGGAAAGATTCATGGTGTCGGGCTGGAATTCTTCCACCCGAACCGTCGCGGAGCCGAGCACCACGTCCATGCCCTGCGCGTCGGGAGTCCGCACGTCCAGCCGGTATCGTCCGGCTGAGGCGCTTTCCGGCACATTCCAGCTCAGCGCCGCCATGCCGTCGGGGCCGACCGTAAACATACGCCGCAGGACGGTATGTTCCGCAGGATCCACCAGCTCGGCAACGAACGGCATATCGGAAGGCAGCGCCTTCCAGTCGCCCCTGCGGAGCAGTATGCCGAAATGCATCGTCTCGCCGGGGCGGAACAGCCCCCGCTGGCTGAAGACATAGGCGTTCACCCCGTCGGCCTGACTGGTCTGTCCCTGCGTGGGGAAACGGGAAAGATCCACGCTGCGGCTTTCATCATCGAGGGGAAGCCAGGCCATGTCCTCGCCGCTTCCGCTTTTCTTCCACGCCGTCACCGCCACCGGCCGCCGTTCTCTGTCCAGCCCGGAAACGGAAGGCAGCACGGCACGGCCGTCCGCGTCGGTCACGGCTTCGGCCACGCTTCTGCCGTTGATGCCGAGTATGCCGACTTTCACCCCGGAAACAGGCTTGCCGGAAGAAAGGGAACAGACAAACACGTCTCTTCCGCCCGAAGCCCCCTTCTTGACGATCATGCCCATGTCGGCCATCAGCAAAAAACGTCGGGCCGATGCCACTTCCCTGTCGCCGTCCATGCCGGTCAGCTCCAGCTGAACCAGACCGTGCCCGTTTCCAGAGAGCGGCGTCACATCGAATACGGAAAACTGCGGTACTCCCGGCTCCGTGCGCTGCAGAGGCATGACGCCTTCAAGGACCTCGGACACGGCGTCAAAGGGAATCTCATTTCCGGAAAACGGCGCAGACTGCGCGGCCAGAAGGCCGAGGAAAGGATCAAGCACGCGAGAGGCGCGCCAGCGTATGGCCGTCAGGCCGCTGGAGTGGATGTCCAGCCTGCGCGCGCCGCCGAGGGCAAGCACATTGCCCGGCTGAAGAAATTCAAGCTCCGGGCCGAAGGGCGCGGCATGAAAGACTTCCCGCCAGGGAGAAGCCAGCGAAAAATCCTGAGAAGGACCGAAGCCGCGGGGTAAATCGAAAAGAAGATAGCTGTCCGGCTCGGCCTTCACCCGGAAGGTGACCCTGCCGCTCGGCACGTCGGCCGGCTGCAGAAGCTCCAGCTCCACGGGAACGGCGCGGGAGAGCGTTTCCTCATCAATGACGGGAGCGGCCGTCCACACCGTGGGCGACACCGCGCCTTCATCCAGAACACGTGGAAGACGAAGCGCCGTCATGGCTCCGGCCAGAGCGTCGGGACGCACCAGCAGGCTTGTTTCCAGCGTAAGATGATATTCTCCGGCAAGATTTTTGTCCTTCGCCGGTTCAAGCGCGGCCTTTTTTATGAAGAACAGCGTGGACACTCCGGGAACCGTCACCTGAGCCGCCGCCTCCTGCCGCCCTTCGGGCACGATCCAGCGCGTTCCGTCGAGACGCACTTCCGCCGCCACGCCCGGCAGCGCCATCGTCACCACGGCAGGCTTCTCGCCGAGCGAAAGAATTCGCGACCTGACAAGACAGTTCGTATTGCCGCTCCAGATGAACTGCGGCTCCGCCAGACGAAGCGCGGCGTCGGAGACGATAATCCGGGCATCGCGCTCCACAAGACTGCGATCGGGCGGCGTGGAGAACGCAATATCGAACGTGACGGCCCGCTCGCCGTTCAGATCCGGGTCAATCCACATCTGCGCGTTCATGCCGTATGCCGTCAGAGGCGGCGTGGAAAATTCCGCACGGGAAGAAGTCAGCTTCACTCTCGACGGCAGGGGCAGCTCGTCCATGACGAGCTCAAACGAAGCTGCGGCAGGCCACGGCGCCTTCGGCCGGAAGGTCATCGTCCGCCCGGCAGCCCAGCGCCAGTCGCCGGGAACGTCCGGCTGAAATCGCACGCCGCCGACAGGCGAACCTTCCTGTCCCAACAACGCAAAGCAGCGGGAGGCCCACGCCTCCCCATAGGCTTCCCGGCACAGAGGCTCATCCGGTTCAAGCATCACGCGGAGCGTGTCTTCCCCCGAAGGCGGCGGAGAAATCAGCGCGCGGACAAAAGCCGGGGAGGCCTCCGATGCGCCGAAAGCAGGAGCAAACATCAGACACAGCAGCAAAAGGGGAAACAGGGTCACCCGGTACAGCATGGGGCATCCTCCGTCACGGCTTTTTTCACATCATAAAAGACTTCCTTCCTCCCGACAAGAAAGGAAAAATCCCGTCGGGCCGTCTTCACGTTCAGGGATACGCAGAAACGACGGCCCGCCTAAGGACAAAAAAGAAGCTCCGGTTCCCGAAGGAGCCGGAGCTTTCAGAAGATATCCGTCAAACGCCGGAAATCAGAACATGCCGGGCAGATGAATGCCGCCGGAGATGTTGGCCATTTCGCGGTCGAGGTTGGCGCGGCCGATGCGCACGGCCTCGTTCACAGCGGTGATGACGAGGTCCTGAAGCATTTCCACGTCGCCGCTTTCCAGAATGGCCTTGTCGATGGTGATGGACTTCATTTCCTGACGTCCGTTCATGACCACCTTCACCATGCCGCCGCCGGCCGAAGCTTCCACTTCCTTCTCCGCCATTTCCTGCTGAAGCTTTGCGATCTTGTTCTGCATCACCTGAGCCTGGCGCAGCAGGTCGTTCATGTTCTTCATGCCATGTCTCCTTGAAAGGCAAGGGCCGTCGGCCCTTCTGTTGCGAAGTTAACGATTGATGGGGGTACAGCGTACCAGTCTGGCGTCGTACGCGTCCTGAAATTTCTTTATCACGGGATGATCCTGTATCTCTTCCCGCAGCTCCGCTTCGGTGCGTACCGTCTTCTGCGGAGGCCGGAACACGATCTGCAGCGGTCTCCCGGCCCAGGAAGCCGCCATGGCTTCGAGAACCCTGAGCTTTTCGGTGCGCTGAAGCTGCTGACTCACCACCTGAGAGAGCGCCTGAAGTACAAGATAGTCTCCGCGCACTTCTCCGGTCACCTGACGAAGGACGGGCAGAGGAATGTCCCGGCTGTCCTGACAGGAGTCAAAAAAGCTGTTCCACGGCAGAGAGGCATTCACCGGCAGATCCTTCCAGTCGGCGGCAGGACGCCGCTTCTCCGGCGCCAGAGTTTCAGCAGTTTTCGCCTTTTCCGTCAAGTCCGCAGAAGGAGTCGACGGCCGGAACGAAGCGGCCGGAGTTACCGGAGCGGAAGGCGTCACGGCGACGGGTACGGGAGCAGACGGAGGCACAAAGGCGGGGTGCTGTGTGGCCGAGGGGGCCGCCTGCACGGGGCGGACGGACGACGGTGCGGCGGAACGCACGGGCGCAGTCCCGGCGGGAGCCGGAGAAGAAACCGGCGGCGTTTGCGGCGCGGCTGAAGGCGTCGGAGAAGGCGACGCTTCCAGATTTCTGCCCGAAGCCGACGAAACAGGCGCGGCAAGTTCCTCCAGAGGCAGCAGCCGGGGAAGCATGGCAAGGTTCAGAAGCAGAAGTTCCAGCCCGGCCGAAGGCTCAAGACTGGTAAGAATGCGCCGCTGGGAGTCCAGCGTCATCTGCCATGCCGCATGAATGTAGGTCAGCGAAAAACGGGAAGCGAGCGCCACAAGCCGCTCCACTTCGCCCTCGGGCAGATCAAGCTCTCCGGCGGCCTCCTTCCCCGCCTGCCGGAGAAGGAAAAGATTGCGCCACAGACTGCCGAGTTCCCGCAGGAAAAAGCCCATGTCGGCGCCCTGCGCCAGAAGCTCCCGCACAAGCACGGTGATGCCCGCGGCATTCTGCCCGGCAAGAGCGTCCATGAGACGGTCCATCACTTCCTGACCGGCCAGTCCCAGCACCTCACGGGCCTGCGCGGCCGTGAGCGGCTCGTCCGGCCCGCAGCCGAGCGCCAGCACCTGACCGAGCAACGACATGGAATCGCGCACGCTGCCCGCCGCACGCCGGGCAATAAGGTGGGCGGCTTCCTTTTCAAAGGGGCGTCCCTCGCGATCAAGAATGTCGCAGATATGCGACTCCAGCACGGCCTCGGGAATCTGCCGGAACACGAAATGCTGACAGCGGCTCACGATGGTCACGGGGAACTTGTGCTGTTCCGTGGTGGCCATGATGAACGTCACATGCGCGGGCGGCTCCTCCAGCGTCTTGAGCAGCGCGTTGAAGGCCTCCTTGGTGAGCATGTGGGCTTCGTCGATGATGAAGACCTTGTAGCGGCCTTCCAGAGGCGCATAGCCCACGGCGTCGCGCAGACGGCGTATGTCGTCGATGCCGCGGTTGGAAGCGCCGTCGATTTCCACCACGTCCACGAAGCTGCCCTGCGTGATACGGCGACAGGCCTCGCACTGGTTGCAGGGTTCTCCCGTGGGCGCATGCTCACAGTTCAGCGCCTTGGCAAAGATACGGGCTATGGTGGTCTTGCCCACGCCGCGCGTGCCGCTGAGAAGATAGGCCGGAGCCACGCGGTCTTCACGTGCCGCGCGGGAAAGGATGGACTTCACCATATCCTGTCCCACCACTTCGGCGAAGGTCTGCGGCCTGTACAGTGCCGCAAGGGAAGCGTTTGCTGCCATAATATATCCGCTTTGCGCCGCATTCCGGCAAAACGGCAGAACGCGGCGGATCATGCGGCCTCAAAAAGGCCGACAGTACAGAAAAGTCCTCAAAACTTTACGGCCTGCCCTTCCTCCGGTCAAGCACGGGGACAAAGGCGGACGAGCCCGAACGAACAGGCGGCGTCCGCTTTTCCCCGCAGCGGTCGATCAGGCCGTTGTACGGCCTCAGCGGCTCAGTTCTTTTTCCTTGGCCAGACTGTCCTTCATTTCCACGCGTATCTTATCGATGAGAGCCGCGGCCTGCGGGCTCAGATGCTTGTGGTGCCGCAAAAGAATGCCGTTATGCACCGGAGGCAGAATGCCTTCCAGAGGATAGGAACGCAGCCCCTCGCCGAGGTTTCCGTACTTGCTGGCCATGAGACACAGTTCGTCCATGACGGCCACGCCCATTCCCTGTTTCACATAACGCAGCATGAGATGGTAGTTGTTGACGCTGAGCACGGTCTGCAGAGGCTGCGCAAGCGAAGCAAGAGACGTGTCGAAATAGGGATCTCCCCCTTCCACCATGTTCTCCGCAAGAAAAGAGATGAAGGGAAGGCGGACGAGATCCTCCACCGAGGGCTTTTCCGGCAGGCCGAATTCGTTGTCTTCTCTGGCTATGAGCAGAGGCTGCGAGGTAAAAAGTTCCTCAAGTGTACAATTGGGAGCTTCCCGCGTAAGGCCGGTAAGGCCAAAGTCCACGCGGGAACTGGCCACATCGTCCACCGTTTCATAAGGCAGAGCACGGCGGATTTTGATATGAACATCAGGGTGTTCCCTGCGAAACGCGGCTATGATGCGCACAGCTCGTGCAGAAAAGGGCAAATTGCTGGAAATGCTGATGGTTCCGCGCAGTACGCCGGACGGAGAACTGATATCGGACTTCATTCCCCGCAAAAGTTCAAATGTGGAGATCGTCCATGTGAGCAATCTCTCACCTTCCGGGGTAATCCTCAGTCTTTTCATATATCTATCAAATAATACCGTATCCAGCTGCTGCTCAAGCTGCCGTATCTGCCAGCTTATGGTGGAAGGGTTCCGGTTCATGAGCTGAGCGGCCTTGCGAATGCTGCCCGTCTTTGCCGTATAGTAAAACCCGCGTAAATGTTGGAAAAAATCCCCACCCAGTTCTTCAATCATCCTTTTGACCTCCCATTCCTGAATTGTCGCCCGAATTGATGTTTGATTTTATCGAACAATAAAATTTTTTTTTCGATTTGACAACCGAACATGTTTTTGTGAAATCATTGACACGACGGGAATGATTCTGACGCGGCCCCCATTCCGTTGTCCCCGCCCAAAGCCGCGCTCTCTTTCCCACACGATGTATATTCAGAATCAGGGAGGAGTCATGAAAAGTTCAACTCATCCGCTCGGCACGCTGATCGAAACGGACGTGCTCGTCATCGGCTCTGGCGCGTCCGGTTGCGGCGCCGCCCTCGGAGCCCGCGAGCAGGGTCTGGACGTCGTGCTGCTGGATAAAGGCAAGCTGGAAAGTTCCGGCTGCATTGGTGGCGGCAACGACCACTATATGGCTGTCCTGAACGAAAAAGGTGCGCCTTTCGACACCGCAGACGATCTTGTGAAGTTCTATTCCAAGCCTCTGACCGGCTACACCCCCACGATGATCGTCAACGGCTGGTACAATCATATGTACCACATGCTGAAGCGCCTCGAAGATCGCGGCGTGCAGTTCAGCAAGAATGCCGACGGAACCTACAAGCGTACGCAGGGCTTCGGCCAGCCCGGCACCTGGTGGGTGCATATCGCCAACGGCATGACCATCAAGCGCGTCATGGCACGCATCGTCCACGACTCCGGCGTCCATGTCCTTGACCGTATCATGGCCATGAAGATCCTTACCGACGGCGGCAAGGCCTGCGGCGTGCTCGGCTGGAACGTGGTGACCGGCGAATACGTCATCATCCGTGCCAAGACCGTGGTTTCCGCTCAGGGACGTTCTTCCACCCGCGGTTACAACAACTCCACGCACAATCCCTACAACGTGTGGATGTACCCCTACAACACCGGCGCAGGCGTGGTTCTCGGCTATGACGCCGGCGCCGCGGTCACCGAACTCGATACCTATCAGCGCGCCACCATGGAGCCCAAGGGCTACGGATGCCCCGGCATGAACGGCATCAACAGCTCCGGCGCCCACGAAATCAGCGCCATCGGCGAACGTTTCATGGGCAAGTACGACCCCATGTGGGAAAACGGCGTGCGCAACAACCAGATTCAGGGCACCTACCAGGAACAGCTCGAGGGCAATGGGCCGCCTTTCTACATGGATATGCGTCATGTCGATCCCGAGATCGTGCATGAACTGCAGTACATCCTCATGCCCGGCGACAAGGCCACCTTCGGCGACTGGGCGGACTGCACCGGAACCGACTTCCAGCACAAGCTTCTGGAAGTGGAAATCGGCGAGCTCATCTTCGGCGGCACCATCGCCGTCAACGACCAGTTCGAAACCACCATTCCCGGCCTGTTCTGCGGCAGTATCTTCCTGTACTGCTCCGGCGCCATGTGCGGCGGCTTCGAAGCCGGCCGTCAGGCTGCCCTCAAGGCTTCCGGCATGACCGAAGCCGGAAAGATCGACGAAGATCTGGCCGCTCAGGTGAAGTCCAGCATCTTTGCTCCTCTGGGCAACGATCAGGAACTGACCTACCAGGAACTGGAAGAGGCCGCCCGCAACGTCATGATGTACTACATGGGCTTCCGCCGCTCCATGGCCGGCATGGAACGCGCTCTGGAAAAGATCACCTTCCTTGAAGAACAGATTCCTCAGCTCCATGCCGACACCCTGCGCGACCTCATGCGCTGCCATGAATCGTGTGAAGTGCTCAAGGTGTGCGAACTGGCCATCAAGGCCACCATGGAACGCAAGGAAACGGGCCGCTGCGTGTACAAGATTACCGATTACCCCAATCTCAATCCCGACATGGCGAAGCCTCTGCTTCTCATCAAGGGCAAGAACGGCACCGAGTACCATTGGGGCAAGGCCCCTCTTCTGTAGAGCCCTTTCCGTCTGAAACCATCTGCCGGGGCGGAAACGCCCCGCGGCGGTTTCCCGGCGACGGAACAGCGTTCCGGCGCCCCCCTCCCGGTCATCCGGGAGCGGATCAGTCACTCAAGGAGTATTATCATGCCGCCTAGATATAGTCGTGAAATCACCCTGCCCATCGTCATGGGCGACAGCCTCAAGGAGCAGTTCCGCACCTCGCCGTGCGAGCATTTCTGCCCCGCGGGCAATTCCATCCAGAAGATGCAGGCTCTTGTGGAAAAGGGCGAATTCGGTGAAGCCCTGCGCTACCTGCGCGCCAAGAACCCCTTCCCCGGTGTGACCGGCCGCGTGTGCCCGCACTTCTGCCAGTCCAACTGCAACCGTGCCGGCTACGACGCCTGCGTGAACACCCGCGCTCTTGAACGTGCCGTGTTCGACTACGCTCCCTACGGCTCGGCTCTCTTCAAACGCCGTCCCGCCACGGGCAAGAGCGTCGGCGTCATCGGCGGCGGCCCCGCCGGTCTTACCGCCGCCTACTTCCTGGCCCTTCTCGGCCACGATGTCACCGTGTACGAAGCCAATCCCGTGCTCGGCGGTATGACCCGCTACGGCGTGCCGGACTTCCGTCTGCCCCGCGACGTGGTCGACCGTGAAATCGGCTGGATTCTCGAAGTCGGCGTGCGTGCCCGCGTCAATACGATGGTCGGCCGCGACATTTCCTTCGCCGACGTGCGTGCCGCCCACGATGCCGTCATCGTGACCACCGGTACGCCCAAGGAAAACAGCCTGCCCATCCCCGGCTCCGAAACGGCCGTGAAGGCTGTCGAATTCCTCCGTGCCGCATCTCTCGGCCTGCGCCCCGAAGTGGGCAAGCGCGTGGTCGTCATGGGCGGCGGCGGTGTCGGCTTTGACGCCGCCTTCGTGGCCCGTCGCCTCGGCGCCGAAGAAGTGCACGTCATCTGCCTCGAAAAGGCCGGTGAAATGCGCGCTCCTGCGGAAGACCTCGAACAGGCTGCCGAAGAGGGCATCCAGATCCACAACTCCTGCACCATGTCCGCCATCCGCACCAGCGACGGCAAGACCGCCGGCGTGGACTACTTTGAAGTGCAGGAATGTCGCTTCGACGAAAAGGGCCGTCTGACCCTGGTTCCCGTGGAAGGCGGCGAGCATACTCTGGAATGCGACACCGTGATCTTCGCCGTGGGCATGAAGACCGACCTCGACTTCATGGCCGAAGCCGGCGTCGACCTCACCCCCCGCAACTGGATCGTGGTGGACGGCAAGCAGGCCAGCTCCGTTGAAGGCATCTTCGCCGCCGGCGACGTGTCTTCCGGCCCTGCCTCCATTGCCGGAGCCATCGGCGACGGCCGTCGTGCCGCCTTCGGCGTGCATGCCTGGCTGACCGGTGAAAACTCCCGCGTCTACGCCATCGGCGAAGACAACACCATCGTTGCCCGCGACGATCTGGCCGGAACCAAGGAACCCTATGTGGTGCCCATGGAAGAGATCTACGGCATTCTCCAGTACGAGAAGACCGAACCTCAGAAGCAGGCCTGCACCAACCACATGGACTTCACGGAAAACAACGCCGGTTACACCGCCGAGCAGGCTCAGATCGAAGCCGCCCGCTGCATGCACTGCGGCCACTGCAAGGGCTGCGGCACCTGCGTGGACGACTGCCCCGGCTATGTGCTGGAACTCAAGCATCTGGACAACGGTCTCGACCGTCCTGAAGTGGCTCACGGCGACGAATGCTGGCACTGCGCCAACTGCCGTACCAGCTGCCCCACCGGCGCCATCGGCTTCCGCTTCCCGCTCCGCATGCAGGTATAATCGTCACTACAAGCTGAGTGCATAAAAAAACGCCCTGTCCATAAAAGGCAGGGCGTTTTTTTATGCCGAAATTACCGGGAAGGCTAAAAGGCCGTGCGTGCGCATCATACAAAACATTCCGGTGCTTTCCCTGCGCCCCGTACAGAAAAGGGCTCATAGTCATTCCTGGCCATACCGTCCGCCTTCCGGGCATTCTGCGGCCTTCTCTCCTGCATGGACGAAAACACCGTGGTCAGCTCCGGAACGCGCAGATCAGGCACAATAGCGAGCGAAGGGCTGCGCGCTGCCGTCGCAGCAGAGGCCGATGAAGCCGCCATCATAGCGTCAGCATGAGGGAGCGAAGGAGAGGGGCAATATAAAAACGCACGGCAGGCGCTGTTCTGATGTCCTGCAGAGTCTCTGCCGCAGCAGCGCTGCGTACAGCTTCCAGAGTGGGCTGCGCGCTCGTCTCAGAGGGCAATCCATGCCGGGCGAGATTCGCCGCCCCTCTGCTTCAAAAAATTTTTCAATGTTTCGAGCAAGGTAGAAACTCAAGCCGTGCGTGTAGCCTGTCTTTAATTTGAGATATAAAGCACAAAGCGACCATCCAATCCCCTTCCTCTGACGTCCAGACGGCAAAGAAAAAGCACAAAAAGGCTGTCCCCTTCTTCCGCAGGACGGAAATTTCTCTGCTGAATCCACCCTTTGACCGTCTCTTGTATCAACGTCAGCCCCCTTGCTGCGAAAGCGCATTTCCACAAAGTCGGCCTAAGCCTGCGCCATATTGCAATTTCACACCCGGCAGTTATTTCAAAATACAATAAAAATACTAATATATTTCATTGTATTATTCATTAATGTTTGATTTCATCAAACAAAAATACAAAATTATCGCTTTGACTTATTCTATTTTAAATGTGATTTTTCGAGCAACTTATTGAGACTTCTGTGTTTCCGAAGCAAGCTGCGCTTTTCCAAGGGGACGGAAAAAGTCGGAAACGCAAGGTAAAGGAATTTACATCCGGGAATGGACGGAGATTTTCGGATGTGCATTTTCACCGTGAGCTTGTCCAGTCGGACGCCGGGGAGCGGACGGCTGGCGAGGACGATGGCAAATGATACAGCATATCGACGACGCCAAATGCGTCGGCTGCGGCGTATGCGTGCAGAAGTGTCCTCTGGACACCATTCGGCTCAATGAACAGGGAAAGGCGTTCATTGCATACCCCGATGACTGCATGACCTGTTATGTTTGCGAAAGGCTTTGCCCCGCCGGAGCCATTTTTGTTCATCCGTTCAAGGAAAAGCTGCCCCCGGTCTTTCCGGGCCCCCGGTATGATGCCGTGGAAGGCAACGACCTCAGGGACAAGGAGGTCTACCATGCCTGACAGAAATACCCACATCGTGGAAAGCGATCTTCTCATCATCGGCGGAGGCTCCGCCGGTCTGTGGGCAGCCAAGCGCTTCACCGAGCTTCTGCCTGAAAAGAAGGTCGTCATCGTGGACAAGGGCCCCAAGGAATGGGGCGGACTCATGTCCATGGCCGGCGGCGACTTCGACGCCGTTCTGCCCGGCGACGATCTGGACGCCTGGGTGGAAGACTTCGTCTACTACTTCGACGGTCTCTGCGATCAGGAGCAGATCGAAGAAATTCTCCGTCGTTCGCATGAACGGCTGGAAGACTACCAGCGCTACGGCTGCGAATTCTTCCGCAAGGAAGACGGCACGCTCAAGAGCATCCCCCAGCGGGGTCTGCCCCATGTAAAGCTGTATCCCGCGAAGCTCGTGGGACGCGGCGGAGAGGACATGGTCCGGAACCTCGTGCGCCAGCTGCGCAAGGCCAACGTGACGAGCCTCGGACGCATCGTGGTGACCGATCTTCTCAAGCAGAACGGTCGTGTCGTAGGCGCAGTGGGCTTCGACTCCATAAACGGTGACTTTTACCGCTTCCGCGCTCAGGTGGTCATCGCAGCCACGGGCGTAGGCGGCTGGAAGACCTCCTACGGCAAGAACACCCCCACGGGTGAAGGCGTGGAAATGGTGTGGAACGCAGGCGCAAGACTCAAGGACTTCGAGTTCAGCCGCGTGTGGAACATGCCCCGCTACTTCGGATGGGAAGGTCAGACAAAGCTGATTCCGCTGGGAGCCCGCTTCGTCAACGCTGCGGGAGAGCCCTTCATGGAAAAGTACTCCCCCGTGCTCGGCGTAAATACCGACCCGCACTTCATTACCATAGCCATGGCTATGGAAATCCGTGCCGGACGCGGCCCCATCTACTTCGACATAAGCCGCATCAATCCCGACGATCTCATTCTCCTCCGTCCCCAGAACGGCTGGCAGCTCATGAACTATGAGAAGCTGTGCAAACTGGGCATGGATCTCTTCCGGGACAATACCGAATGGCTGCCGCAGATGACCATTTCCTACGGCGGCATGGAAGCCGGCATCAAGGGCACCACCAATGTGGAAGGCCTGTTTGCCGCCGGTACGGCCAGAAGCACCGAACCCGGCGTGTATGCCGGCGGATTCGCGCTCATGAGCACGTCCGTCACCGGTCACCTGGCCGGTGAAGGCGCCGCCGAATTCCTCTCCTCCGCCGCTCCCGTGAACGGCGACGACGTTGATGAGGACATCGACGCCCTGCGCGACGCCATTTATGCGCCCCTCGGCCGCGAAGGCATTGCCCCCCGCGACGTTCTCAAGAAAATCCAGACCGCCATGTTCCCCTATGACGTCTCCATTCTGAAGACGGAAGCCTCTCTGCAGCGCGCGCTCGATGAAATCACGCGCATCAGCGAAGAAGAAATCCCGAACATGGCCGCCGCGGACACGCACTACCTTCTCAAGCTGCGCGAAGTGCGCGGCATGGCCCTCGTAAGCGAACTGTACCTGCGTGCCTCGCTCGAACGCCGCGAATCCCGTGCAGGACACTTCCGCGAGGACTTCCCCCATCGCGCCGAAGACGGCCTTGCCTGGCTGCTCATCCAGCGCGGTGAAGACGGTACCATGCACTTCAGCAGAAAGCGTGTTCCCCTGGAACGCTACCGTCATCCCATCACCCGGTACTATCAGGACAATTTCCGCTTCGTCTCGGAAGACCGCTAACATACGCCGTTCCCATCAGGAGAAACTTATCATGGCTGCTACTACCAGCACTGCTCCCGCCGCGCCCAACAAGCCGAACGTCATGTACTTCGTGCACACCATCATCTGCCTTGCGATCATGTTCGGTTTCGGGCAGCTCACCCCCGTGGAACCCCTCACGCCGCTGGGCATGAACCTCATCGGCATCTTCCTCGGCGTGCTCTACGGCTGGATCTTCATCGACATCATCTGGCCCAGCATCGCCGGCCTGCTCGCCCTCATGCTCGTCGGCGGCATGAAGCCCGGCGTTCTGCTCAACAAGAGCTTCGGCGACCCCATCGTCGTCATGATGTTCTTCATCTTCGTGTTCTGCGCCACCATCAACTACTACGGCCTGTCCAAGTTCATCTCGCTGTGGTTCATCACCCGCAAGGCCGTGGCCGGCAAGCCCTGGCTGTTCACCTATACCTTCCTCGCCTCCATCATGCTGCTCGGCGGCCTGACCAGCGCCTCTCCCGCTGCCGTCATCGGCTGGAGCATTCTGTACGGCGTGTGTGAAGTGTGCGGCTACAAGAAGGGCGACGGCTATCCTACCATGATGGTGTTCGGCGTCGTTTATGCCGCCCAGGTGGGCATGGCTCTCATTCCCTTCAAGCAGGCCGCCCTTACCGTCATGAGCGCCTATGAAACCATGTCCGGCACGCATATCGACTACGCCAAGTACATGATGATCGCGCTTGTCGCCTGCGCTCTCTGCTCCCTGCTCTTCCTGCTCATCGGCAAGTACATCTTCCGTCCCGACGTGAGCAAGCTCGCCGACCTCGACGCCAGCAAACTCGACAAGGACCAGAGCCTCTGCCTCAACAACGTTCAGAAGTCGGTTCTCGGCTTCCTGTTCGCCCTGGTGGCTCTGCTTCTCATTCCCGCCTTCCTGCCCAAGGATCTGTTCGTCGTCCGCTTCCTGCAGGGCATCGGCAACACCGGCATCTGCATGTTCCTCGTGGGCGTGATGTGCTTCATCAAGGTCAACGGCAAGCCGCTGCTCCGCTTCAAGGCCATGGTCGACGACGGCGTGGCGTGGGGCATCATCTTCATCCTTGCCATGGTTCAGCCCCTCTCCGGCGCCATGGCGAACCCCGCAAGCGGCATTACTCCCTTCCTCATGGCCGTCCTTGAACCCCTGTTCGGTTCCGGCTCCCCGATGTTCTTCGCTCTGTGCATGGGCCTTCTGGCTACCATTCTCACGCAGTTCATCAACAACGGCGCCGTGGGCGTGGCCCTCATGCCGGTCATCTTCAGCTACTGCACCAACATCGGCGTCGGACCGGAACTGCCCGTCATCATGGTGGTCATGGGCGTGCATCTGGCCTTCCTCACTCCTGCCGCCAGCTCCAGCGCCGCGCTTCTGCACGGCAACGAATGGGCCAGCACCAAGAGCATCTGGAAGTCCTCTCCCATCGTTATCCTGCTGTCCTGGATTCTGATGAGCGCCGTCGTCGCCATCCTCGGCTCGATGCTCTTCTAATCAGCACTGACAATTTCCGGACCTGCCGAACGGTTTGAGTCCGAGTCCCCAAGGCCCTTTTCCTCTTCCCGGAAAAGGGCCTTTTCCGACTCTTGCCTTCGCGCCTGTACACCTGTTAGATGATCCCCAGTCAACCGCCTCAGAACATGCCGCGGCAGACCGTACATCGCTGACAAGCGGCCGCGATCTGCCCTTCGAGGGAGCGTCCATGAAAAATACATCCTTCCCGATACCGGCTTCTTTTCCGGGCTTCACGTCCTTTGCCGTTCCCGTGGTGCAGGGAGAAGTCGATCCGGACGCGGCCGTATGGCGGGAAATACGCCGGGAAGGAACCAGCATGCAGTTCCGGGCCGGAACGTTCATCGACATTTCCGGAGCGCATCTGCTCGACATGTACTGCCTGGAAAAGGGCCGCGTGCGCATTCTGTTCGACACGCTGGAGGGAAGACAGAGGGCGCTCATGACCTTCGAGCCGGGAGGCATCTTCAATCTTGCCTGCGCACTGACCAGAAAGGATGCGTCCGGTCAGTACCAGTGCGTGAAGGACAGCGTGATCTGGCGCGTGCCGGGCACCGTGCTTCAGGATGAAAAAGGCGTCATGACCTGCCCCTCCCTTGCCGCCTATGCGCTTCGCCAGATGGGAACCGTGGCTCTGATTCACAGCACCTTTCTCTCCGACATGCTCATGGATGACTTCATCATCCGTTTCTGCCGCTATCTGCTCTCCCTGTCTGCGCGATACAACAGCACGGACTTTCCTCTCGGCATGACGCAGGAACGCTGCGCCTCCATGCTCGGCGTGCACAGGGCAACGCTGTGCCGGGCCATCCAGTATCTGAAAAAGAACGGTGTCATCGACAGCTTCCGGCGCAGCAGAGTCACCATTCTTGATCCGGAAAGGCTGCGCACGCTCGCAGGCATCTAATTTCCGCGTCGTTCCTTCCGAAAAAGTCCCGGCTTTCGTTCTTTTTCTCACATTCCTGCAGCATTAAGCCGTAACCACCTGCAGGCCTTTCCCGCCTGCCGGAATCCTCCTTTCTGCACGAACGGCGATGATGGCGCAACGCTTGTCGCGCTTACGCTGCAAAAAGCTCTTCTTTTCCCATAAATCCATCAAAATGTCGCATATGCGATATTTTTACAAAATCCTTTGTGAAATCATGTACGCATCACTGATCAACGATGCTGCCGTGCAAATGCCACTTCTGCGAAGGAGAAAAAATATGCCCCCGGTCATCAACAGAGAAAAATGCCTTGGCTGCGGCGTGTGCGCCGATGTGTGCCCTCTGCAGGTGTTCAGTCTCCACAGGGAAAAGGACAAGGTTCCCGAAGTCAGAAGACCCTATGAATGCTGGCACTGCAATGCCTGCGTGCTGGACTGCCGGGCAGGAGCCATCGAGCTGCGTCTGCCCCTCACCCACATGCTTCTGTATGTGGATGCCGACACCCTGAAGCCCAAAGATCTGCCCGTTCGCTGATCTCTCCCTCTGGCGGTCCGTTCCCGGCAGGGAACACGTTTCCTCAAATTTCTCGGAGGTCCCCATGATCCCTCTTAAAAGTCAATATGAAGCCGATGTCGTCGTCATCGGCGGCGGTATAGCCGGTCTCATGGCCGCCATTGCTGCGGCGGACAAGGGCGCAAAAGTCGTTCTTCTGGACAAGGCCAACACGAAGCGCAGCGGCGCAGGCGCTACCGGCAACGACCATTTTCTCTGCTGGATTCCTGAAAAGCACGGCGACATCAGCGTGGTGTACAACGAGTTCATGGACAGCCAGAACGCCACCAGCAACGATACGCCCCTGGTCATGCGCTTTCTGGAAACCAGCCCGAAGATCGTGAACATGTGGAACGACTGGGGCATCAACATGAAGCCCACGGGAGACTATCACTTCGAAGGCCACGCCTATCCCGGCAGACCCCGCATCTTTCTCAAGTACGACGGACACAATCAGAAGAAGGTGCTTACCGAACAGGCGAAAAAGCGCGGCGTGACCATTCTGAACCATGCGCCGGCGCTGGAAATGTTCCGTGACGCCGACGGCATCTCCGGCGTTCTTGCTCTTGACGTGAGCACCGACGAGCCGTCGTTCATCATGGTCAGAGCCAAGGCCGTCGTCGCCGCCACGGGCTATGTCAGCCGCCTGTTCACCACGGATCCCACGCCCAGCCAGATGTTCAACACCAATATGTGCCCCTCCGGCACCGGCGACTCCATCGCTCAGGCCTGGCGCATAGGCACCTATCTCGTGAACATGGAAAAGACATACCGTCATGCCGGTCCCCGCTTCCTCGCCCGCTGCGGCAAGGCCACATGGATAGGCGTGTACCGCTATCCCGACGGGCGCCCCGTGGGCCCGTTCATCACGAAGCCCGACGTGGAAACCGGCGACATGACGAGCGACGTCTGGTCTTCGGCCTTCACGGATCTCAAGCTGAGCGGCCGCGGCCCCGCCTACATGGACTGCTCCGGCGCAAGCAGGGAAGACCTGGAACACATGCGCTGGGCCATGAAGTGCGAAGGACTGACCGCCCTTCTGGACTACATGGACAAGGAAGGCATCGATCCCGGCAAACATGCCGTGGAATTCGGCCAGTATGAAGCCAACCTCGTTACCAACGGCATCGAAATCGACATCAACGGCGAAAGCAACGTACGCGGTCTTTTTGCCGCCGGAGACATGATGGGCAACATCAGCGGCGACATAGGCGCCGCCGCCGTGTACGGATGGATCGCCGGTCATCATGCCGCGGACTACCAGAACCGTACGCTCTCCCAGGCCGAACCGGAAAATGCCGAAGAACGCATGGCCTTCTACAGCGCCATCTACGAGCGCGGCAGCGGCGCATCCTGGCAGGAAGCCAACTTCGCCCTCCAGCAGATCATGACGGAATACGCCGACTGCGGTCCCCACCGGGTACGCTCCGACACCATGCTCACGGCGGGCATCAAGTATCTCGGCGACCTGCGCCGGAAAATCGAAAGCCAGCTGTACGCCACCGATGCGCATGAACTCATGCGCGCGGCGGAAGTCGTCAACCTGCTCGACCTCGGTCAGGCGCTCATGATCTCCGCCCGTGAACGCAAGGAAAGTCGCGGACGTCACATCCGTTCCGACTACACCTTCACCAACCCTCTCCTGCGCGACAAGTTCCTCCGCGTATGGAAGGAGGGAAACGACGTAAGAACAGCATGGCGCGACCGCCTGCGCTGATGCGGCGCTTCTTCCGTCCAGCCTCCGCGGCCGAACATCCGTATCTACCCGGGATCGGAAGACCACGAAGGATCTTCACCGTCTGCTCTCTGCCCGAAAACACCTACCGCACGAGGTGCTCATGAAAAAGGAGTCCCTTTTCTGGCTGCTGACCATCCTTATCCCCTGCGCCGTCTACATGGCCGCTCCGCAGGACATCTCCCCTAAGCTCCCCCTTTACATGGCCATGACAAGCATGGCCGTGACGGCATGGGTATTCAACATTTTCCCGGCCATCGGCGTGGCGGCGCTTCTCACCTTCGGCTATCTGCTGGGCGGCGTGGCCGGTCCCGGCGTGGTGTTCAAGCCGTGGACCACCGTACTGCCGTGGCTGTCGTTCGGCGCCATCATTCTCGGTCACGCCATGGAACAGACCGGTCTTGCCCGGCGCGTCGCGCTCCGCTGCATACGGCTGTGCGGCGGCAGCTTCTTCGGACTGGCCTGCGGATTCGTCATCGGCGGCATCGCCCTGGCATCGTTCATGTCGTCCATTCTGGCCCGCATGGTCATTCTCTGCACCATCGCCACAGGCATCATCGACGCCCTGAACATCAACAAAAGCTCCCGCCTCTCCTCGGCCATCGTCTTTATGGCCTTCCTTGCCGGTGCGGGACCGCAGTTCCTCTTCCTGCATTCCTCCGAGTCCAACATCTGGGCCTTCCAGGAACTTTTCAAGGGAACCGACGTCGTCATCGACTTCTGGACGTACGCCCTGCACAGCACGCTCTTTTCCGTCATCTACACCGTCGTGTCCATGGGATTCATCTACATGGTCAAGGGCAAGGAGCAGCTGACCAGCTCCGAAGTCATGGCCTTCCTGTCCGACAGCTACAGCAAGCTGGGTAAAATGAATGTCGGAGAAATCAAGCTCTCCTTCATCTGCCTCATTCTGGTGGCCGCATTCATGGTACAGCCCTGGACCGGCATAGATCCCGTGTACGTATTCTGCGTGCTTTCGCTTCTGTGCTACATGCCCTTTGTCAAAATACTCGACCCCGGTACCATCAGCGAACTCGGCATCATGTTCCTCGTCTTCGTTACCGGCTGCATGTCCATAGGCTTCGTTGGCGGCGCCGTGGGCTTCAACACCTGGGCCGTTCAGCAGATCGTTCCCCTGCTTGAGGGATGGAGCGAAACCGTTTCCATCTTCATGTCCTACCTGCTCGGCCTGTTCATCAACTTCCTGCTCACGCCTCTGGCCGCACTGGGCGCCATAACCCCCGCCATCGGCGAACTCGGCAGGGCCATGAACGTGAATCCTCTTCCCGTGTTCTATGCCTTCAACTACGGCCTCGACCAGTATCTGTTCCCGTACGAGACGGTCTATCTTCTCTATATTTTCATTACCGGAAAAATCACTCTCAGACACATCATGCCCGCACTCTTCGCCCGCATGATCGTCACCGGCATTCTCATCGTCTGCGTTGCCATTCCGTGGTGGAACTTCATCGGCCTCATGTAGGTGCGCTCTTCGTTCTTCACAACAACATCTCCCAAAACAAACAAGGAGAATATTCATGTCGCAGAGCAAATTCACCATATTCCGGTACGACACCGACTTTCTGTGCATAGGCGGCGGCATCGCGGGACTCATGGCTGCGATAAACGCCGCGGATTCCGGCCTCAAATGCACCATTGTGGAAAAAGCCAACATCAAGCGCAGCGGCTCCGCCGGTCTGGGAAACGATCACTTCATCTGCTACATCCCCGAAGTGCACGGAGACTATGAAGGCTTTATTGAAGACGTCATGCGTCTTCAGAACGGCGATCGTCTGCGCCAGATGGGGCCGGAATGGGCGCGCAAGTTCTTCTTCAAGACCAACGACATCGTCAAGATGTGGGATGAATGGGGCATTCCCATGAAGCACGAGGGAGAATACTACTTCGCCGGTCATTCTCTCCCCGGCCGTACCCGCGCCTTCCTCAAGTACAACGGCCGCGACCAGAAAAGCGTGCTTACCTCTCAGGCCAAGAAGCGCGGCGTGGAAATACACAACCGCCGCATGGGCTATGAGCTTCTGCTCAACGACGACGGCAGTGTGGCCGGAGCCGTGGCCGTGGACACCAGAGAAAGAGCGCTCCATGTGTATCACGCCAAGGCCGTGCTGCTGGGAACGGGCCTTGTCAACAATCTCTGGCCGTTCTGCAGCCGGGGCGCCGTGGGCTCCACGCCCGACATGCTCAATCTCACGGCCGACGGCCGCATGATGGCCTTCCGGGCCGGCGCCGAACTCTGCAATCTGGAAATGCCGTCCCTCCATTCCGGCATCAAGTATTTCTCCCGCAACGGTCAGGCCACCTGGGAAGGCGTGCTGCGCGACACCTCCGGCAAACCTCTCGGTCCCTTCCTCGACGCCCCCAACCCGCTTTACGGCGACATCACCATGGAAGTCCGCAAGGAATTCATAGAAGAAGCCAACAGGGAGGGGCGCGGTCCCATTTTCATGGACATGACCGGCCTTACGGAAAAGCAGCTGGAAACCATGCAGCACTGGCTGCGTCAGGAAGGCAATTACACGCTGCTGCGTCACTTCCGTCAGGAAGGCGTGGACCTCATGGATACGGCCGTGGAATTTGCCACCTATCCCCTGCTCATGCCGCCTTCCAGCGGCATCGCCTTCAACGATCATTCGGAAACCTGCGTTCCCGGCCTCTATGCCGGCGGCGATGAAGGCTACGGCGGCATTGCAGGCGCCGCGGTTACCGGATGGTGGGCGGCCGATGCCGCCGCCGAGTATGTGAAGAACAAAACCACAGGCGAGAACCCCGCCCACGAGGCCGTTGTGGAACATATCGCCCAGAAGCTCGACGCCATGCTCGACCGGGAATACGGCGCGCACTGGACGGAGGCCCTCCAGGCTCTTCAGAACATTACCTGGGACTACTGCGGAGAAGTGCGCAGCGCTTCCGGCCTGGAGCATGGCCTTTCCCACCTGCTCCGTGTGCATGAACACGCTCTCTCCTCCCTCAGGGCGGAAAATCCCCATGAGCTGATCATGTGTCTGGGCATACTCAACCTGTATGAACTCGCCGAACTCATGTTCCAGATGGCGCTGGAACGCCGGGAAAGCCGCGGCTATCACAAGAGAGCCGACTTTCGGCTGCCGGATCTCCGCCTGAACGGCAAGAAGCACTACATCCGCAAGGATGGCGACCATAACCTCATGAGCTGGAGATAACTATGCCCCCCGTCATCAACAAGGAAAAATGCATTCGCTGCGGTCAGTGCGTCGACGTCTGCCCCATGGACGTTTTTTACGGCTCGAAAAAGGGAGAATACCCCATCGTGCGTTATCCCGAAGAATGCTGGCACGCGGAAGCCTGCGCCCTGCAGTGCCCGGTGGGAGCCATCGACTTCCGCATTCCGCTGACGCTTGTCGTTCCCATCAAAAAACTGCCGCATGATACCGTAGACAAGCCTTAGTCAGTGCAGATCATGCTTACACTCTCCCATCGGTAGGCTTCCCCCCCCCGCCCGCGTTCCGCCCCTGCAGAACGCGGGCTTTTCCTCTTCCTGCGCGACATTGACGCTCCGACGCTGTAGGGCTAGAATATCTGTTCCCTTCAAATGCCCGGGCCTCATGCCCTGTCGCATATCACGCAGATTCGAGGAAATCAGCCATGCTTGATCTCAAACTTCTCCAGAAACAGCCCGAAGTGGTGGCCAAGGCTCTTGCCGACCGTCATTCCAGCATTTCCGTCGACGAATTTCTTGAACTGGACGCCCGCCGCCGCGCCGCGCTCACCGAGGTGGAAACCCTCAAGAGCAAACGCAATGCCGAATCGGCGGAAGTTGCGCGCAAAAAGCGTGCCGGTGAAGACGCCTCCGAACTGGTGGCCGAACTCGGCAAGCTGTCCGACCGCATCAAGGAGCTGGACGCCGAAGCCTCCGAGATCAAGGAAAAGGTCTACCAGTGGATGCTCCGCGTGCCGAACATTCCCGACGCCTCCGTTCCCGTGGGCGTGGATGAAAACGACAATCCCGAGCTTCATCGCTGGGGCACCCCGCGCGAATTCACCTTCCCGGTGAAGCAGCACTTTGAAGTAGGCGCCGCCCAGAAGGGACTCGACTTTGAACGCGGCGCCAAGCTCGCCGGTTCCCGTTTCTGCGTTTCCCACGGCGTCTTCGCCAGAATGGAACGGGCGCTCATGAACTTCTACCTCGACACGCAGACCACGGAGTTCGGAGCCACCGAAATTCTGCCTCCCTTCATGGTCAACGCCGCCACCATGCAGGGCACGGGTCAGCTCCCGAAGTTCGAGGAAGACCTCTTCAAGATGCCTGCCTGGGACTACTATCTGATTCCCACGGCCGAAGTGCCCGTCACCAACCTTCATGCCGGTGAAATTCTTGAAGAGGATCAGCTGCCCCTGCGCTACACCGCCGGCACTCCCTGCTTCCGCTCCGAAGCCGGTTCCGCAGGCAAGGACGTGCGCGGCCTCATCCGCCAGCATCAGTTCATCAAGGTGGAAATGGTGCGCTTCGCTCATCCCGACAAGTCCTGGGAAGAGCTGGAACACATGCGCCGCTGCGCGGAAATCCTGCTCGAAAAGCTGGAACTTCCCTACCGCACCATCACCCTCTGCACCGGCGACATGGGCTTCGGTTCCGCCAAGACCTACGACGTGGAAGTCTGGCTGCCCGGGCAGAACACCTACCGTGAAATTTCCTCCTGCTCCAACTGCGTCGATTTCCAGGCGCGCCGCGCCAACATCCGCTTCCGTCCCAAGGGCGGCGGCAAGCCTGAATTCGTGCACACGCTGAACGGTTCCGGTCTGCCCACCGGCCGCTCTCTCGTGGCCATCATCGAAAACTATCAGCAGGAAGACGGCTCCATCGTCATTCCTCAGGTTCTGCGTCCCTACATGGGCGGACTTGAAGTCATCACGCCCGACATGTAGTCATCGCTTTTCCCGCAATGCCAAAAGGAGACGGCCCTGCCGTCTCCTTTTTTTTTCGGTCTTTCGGCAGCCCCGCCATGCTCCGCAGACAGCGCGAGGCTTCCGGATTCGTCCCGCAGAATCGAACACAGCCGGAACATCTCCGCTGTACGAACGTAACGAGCAAACGTCGTCGGAAGACCGCGGAACAAACAGTTCAGAAGGGAAAAAACGTCCTCAAAAAATACAAGAAAATAAAAATATTCCGCCGTTTCCGCGGACGCGCCGGGGAGCGGACGCTTCCGCCCGAAGAATTCTCCTTATATCATGGCATATTATCGAAAAAAGCTTCTGAGTTGTTGGCTTTTATAGAACAACCATGTGAAAATTTGAGCTTTACCTGACGCGCACTTTCTTCTTTTCTGGACAGGTAGTCCCGGAAGAACAGCGCCGGGACTCATACCGTGACACATGAAACCAGGAGCTTCATATGAACAGACGTCAGTTTTTACAGGGAAGTGCGGCTCTGGCCTTCATGGCCTCCATGCCGTTCCATGCTTACGCTGCAGAAGGACCTGTGATTAAAACCCCGAAAGGCAGTCTGCGCGGTCTGGAACTGGACGGCGTACACGTTTTCCGGGGCGTGCCCTGCGGCATGCCTCCCTATCAGGGAAAATACCGCCTGGCCCTGCCTGAGCCCGTGCAGCCCTGGAACGGCGTGATCGATGCCGTGGAATTCGGTGATCTTCCCCTTCAGCCGGGTGCGAAAGGCGCCGTCATCGGCGGAGGAGACTGCCTGCGTCTGAATATCTGGACGCCTGCTCCCGGCAAGACCAAATGCCCCGTCATGGTCTATATTCCCGGCGGCGGCAGCACCCGCTGCGACAACAACGACATCCGCCTGGACGGCACGGCCTTTGCCCAGGACGGCATCGTGCTCGTCACCGCCAACTATCGCGTCAACGTGGACGGCTTCCTCAAAATCAAGGGAGTTCCCTCCAACCTTGCCCTGCGCGACATGATGTTCGCCCTGCGCTGGGTTCAGGACAACATTGCCGCCTTCGGCGGCGATCCCGATAATGTCACGGTGTTCGGCCAGTCCGCCGGCGCCACGCATATCACCTCGCTCATTTCCTCTCCTGCCGCAAAGGGCCTCTTCCGTCGCGCCATTCTGCAGAGCCCCGCAGCTCTGGCCCAGTATGATGCCGAACTCGCTTCCAAGGTTTCGGCGGAACTTCTGAAGTTCTACGGCGTTGAAGACAGCCGTGAAGCCGTGGCCGCCATTCCTCCGGAAAAGCTGTTCACCTTTGCCGCCTTCATTGCCGAACACGACAAGGATCCCGCATGGTGCCGCATGCTGGGCGGTAATACGGCGCTGTTCAAGCCCTATTACGATGGAGAAATTCTGATGAAGCGCCCCGTGGACGCCATTGCCGAAGGCGCCGCACGCGGTCTGGACATCATGGTCGGTTCCACCGAAGAAGAGTGGAGACTCTATTCCGTTCAGCAGGGACTGATCGACTCCGTTGATGAAAAGGGCGTCAGAAGCTTTACCGACGGCGCAGGCTTCGCTCCCGAAATCGCCGAGCAGTACCGCAAGGCCGGACGCGGCAGCACTCCCGGTGAAATCTTTACGGCCCTGCGTTCCGACTTCATCTTCAGAATGCCCGCCAACAAGGTTCTGGAAAGCCAGAGCAAAGCCGGCGGCAAGGCCTGGGCCTACTCCTTCGCCTGGAAGAGCAATGCCTACAACGGCAGAATGGGCGCCGCCCACAGTCTGGACGTGCCCTTCGTGTTCAAGACCATCCACAAGGATTCTCCGCGCATCAAGAGCACGCTCGGCACCAATCCTCCGGATTCTCTGGCGGACGCCATGCACGGCGCCTGGGTGAAGTTCGCCTCCACGGGCAACCCCGGCTGGACGCCCTTCGATCTCGACCGCCGCATGACCATGCGCTTCAACACCGAAAGCGCTGAAGTCTCCGATCCGTGGAAGACCGAAAGAGAAACCATGATTCTTAAGTAACGCCTCGTCGTCATGCGCGGCACAGCTCCTCCCTGTTTTGCCGACACGGTCGGCCATGAAGCATGACCGATCGTCAGGGATTGCCGCAAAACGCATGAAAAAGCACGGGGCCATACAGGCGGAGCATCGCATCAGGCGATGCTCCGCCTTCTTATATTTCTAGGCGCTGCATAAAAACGCCGCCCGACTCGGACGACAAAAAAGACTGGTCAACGAACATTCTGCCTGCCAAAACGCAGCCTGCCTTGCCCTGCGGAAAAACCGCACCTGCTGCGGCACAATGCCCGGAGAAAAACAAAAAAGGCCTGCAGTCTCACTGCAGGCCTTCTCAAATTCTGGTGGAGATGAAGAGAATTGAACTCTTGGCCTCTTGAATGCCATTCCCTCTTTTCGTCTCTTTTTCCATACCGCCTTGTTTTGTTTTATATATAATTTCAACATATTACACAATAAGATTTTTCATAACAAATTTACCTTGGATTTGAAAAACTGGCACAAAACTGGCACAACTCTTCTATCTTGGGAACTTGATTAGGGCAAGAGGTTTTAGAAGCATGAGCAAAGATGAAACCTGGATACGACTCGAAAAAGGTATCCGGTGTAAAAAGCATCCGACCAGAAAACATGGGGTCAAACCGGACGCCTATTTTGTTCTCCGTTTTGCCGTAGATGGAAAAATGTATCAGGAAGCTCTCGGTTGGGCCTCGGAAGGAATCACTCTGGCTAAAGCCCGGGTGGAACTGGCTCGACTGAAAGAAGCCAAACGCCTCGGAGAAGGCCCCAGATCATTACGGGAACGAAGGGATATCGCTGAAGCGGAAAGAAAGGCCAAAGAAGAAGAGGAACTTCAGAGGCAACAGAACCAGATTATTTTTTCTGATTTCTGGGCCAATACCTATCTTCCGTCTCAGCTCCATAAAGCCGACTCCAGTATGGTATCAGAAAAGGCACTCTGGAAAAACTGGATCAAACCAGCTATTGGCCATATCCCGATTGCCAAACTCACGGAGGATGATCTCGAAAGTCTAAAATGCAAAATGATCCAAAAGGGAAAAGCACCGGCGACCATCAAATACGCGATGGCCGTCATTTCTCAGGTATGGACGAAAGCAATGGATAAAGGAATCGTCAGTACTCCTTCTCCCACTCAAAAAGTCATACTCCCCAAAAAAGACAATCGAAGGCAACGGTATCTCAGCAAAGAAGAAGCCCATGAACTGCTGAACAGACTGAAAGATCGAAGCCCCACGATACATGACATGGCTATCGTGTCCATGGAGTGTGGATTACGATTTGGTGAGATTACGGCGCTGACCTGGGCTGATTGCGACTTTGAAAAACGTCAGCTGTTTATCCGAGACCCCAAAGCCAAGGCCAACAGATTTGCGTTTATGACAAGGAACGTCTACAGCGTACTCTCAAAGCGGTATGCGAACAGAACCGGAAACCTTATTTTTCCTGATGAAAATGGCAACAGGATGGCTAAACCTTCACATACCTTCAAACGTATAGCCGATGAACTGTTCAATAAAAACATATCCGATCCAAGGCTGAGGGTATGTTTTCATAGTCTTAGACATACCTTTGCTTCATGGCTTGTCGGTGGTGGAGTAAGTCTTTATGAAGTCAAAGAACTCATGGGCCATGCCAGTATTGTCATGACTCAACGCTATAGTCACCTCTCTCCTGAAGGATTACGCGTAGCCATCAAAATATTGGAGGAATAAGTTATAACGAGTCTTTGCTGAATATACGAAGCTGTCAACACACCTGAATTTTATTACTACAACAACGAGGCATGGAAATACCATAGCCTCGTTTTTTTATCCGTCATCTTAGCAGAGGATATAAGTTTATAAAATAATTCGGACAGGATATTATGTAATCAAAACGATCATTTTCCACAATCATACATTTATAAACCTAGAAATAAAATTATATATTACAATAGGTATCATGTAGTATATAAACAAACATAAAAAAGATATATAAAAACTATACATCAAAAATTATACACATAAAACGATATCTAAAAACTATACATATAGAAAATTACAAATAAATACAAACCTAATAAACCTAATACAACATACCCCATAAACCGTATTCTAACCTATCATATCAAAAACACTTCAACTTCAACAAGCAAGAGGAAAAGTATGAACAACAAAAACTATTTCCATACCATCAATGAAAGAATTGAAAACTTACTTATCAACTACCTATCCAATCACAACAAAGTATTACCGGTATTCTTCAACGTCAGATATCCTCAACATTATCCTTACCCTCAAAAGAAAGATATCTCCTCGTTATTCGATAAGGTCAATACGTATTATTTTCGCTTAGGTTATGATCCTTACTACTTTTGGAAAAGAGAACAGAATATATCAGAACACCACCATTACCACTGCTTACTTTTTCTGAATGGTAACAAAATTCAACGTATCATGCCGGTATTCAAGACAGTCGAAAGATTCTGGGCTTCTACATTGGGTATAGAGACCGCTTTAGGACTGGTACATTATTGCTTGAAAGACTGGAAAGGAGATATAACAGATAATGGTACTATGCTCAGACGAGATGATCCTGAATTGTCCTATAAACTAGATAGATTTCGTATGGCTGCTTCCTATCTGGCAAAAACTGCTACTTCAGGTTTTGTGAATGACAGATATCGGAACTTTGGTTGTTCTCGTATATAAGTTTATGTAATTTTTTATTTTTACTTTTATATTATAGAGTTCGAATAACGTTAATCAGTCTTATTTATTGGAGTAGCACATGAAAAAGCAAGAAGTTTCTGTCCCGGAAAAACATCTTATCAGTATCCACGGCAATGATATTCCAAGATTTTTAGGCATGGTCGACATAGCGCATCAACTAGGTCTACAGTCAATTGATACTATACCACTACAACTCCCTTCATCTGACAATGGAAATACAGCTATATTCAAAAGTACGGTTACTTTGAAAAGCGGTATCGTGTGTTCTGCTATAGGAGATGCTACGCCAGAAAATGTTCCTCCTGCGTGTCGTAACGCATTCATCCGTATGGCAAGTACACGAGCAACCAGCAGAGCAATAGGACTAGCTTGTAACGTGGGCACTCTGGATTTTGAGTCCGAAACGATGACCGACCAGGTGATTGATGTAGATTACCATGACGCATCTGTCTCGTCTACCGTTCAAACTGTCCGAGCCAAGCCAGTAAGTCAGAAACAGCTGGACTATCTCTGTGGTTTAGCCGACGACGCAGAACAGATCGCCATGGAAAAATTTGGTAAAGGCTTGAACTCTCTGACAACAGCAGAAGCTCATGAACTTATCTGTGCGTGCAGAGCCAGGGAGAAATAATCTTATCCAGGAGGGCTTTTACGGCCCTCCTGTCGCTATGACGAAATAGACTTTTCATGCTCCAGTTCTTTTCGAAGATTACTGACTGTGGACTTACTTATACCAAGACGCTTAGCTGCATCACGAATAGAAAGTCCCGGCTCTGATTCATCAAGCTTACGCAAACGTTCTTTATTTTCCTCCCTTTCTCTACTACGAGTATTTTTATTCTCAGCAACAGGATGTTTTTTCGTCTCCCTTGTCGCATCAGTAATATCGGATTCAGAGTCGATCTTTTCTGATTTTACATTACTATCCTGCACAGTATTTGAAGCATTTTCTTCAGTTATTTTCACATGAAGATCATTTTCTGCTTTTGGAGTCGAATAGCGTTTTTCAGGATCAAACCAGTCATCAGAAAGTCCACCATCCTCCGAAAATGGTATATCGAACTTTTTTGTAAATTTTTCTGGAAGGTCACGACAGGCTTCTGGATGGACCTCGGTCACCCCCTTTCCTTTCTTTATTCTCAGAGTAAGTTCCAGGCCCAGTTGTTTGCTGGATGACCCGAAAGAGCTTCCGCTTCGACTGCTGTGGTGGACAAGAATGACGGTTTTCTTCTGATGATGAAGGACATTGACGAACTCTTTCAACTTGGCACAACCATCGGGACCGGATTCAAGGCTGCTCGGGAAAAGCACATGAAGACAGTCCAGAACAACAACATCTGCCGCTTCAAAATAGCGCCGATATGTCTCCCTTATCTCGTCTGTTTCGAAATTCAGCTCAGTTTGCTCAACAGCACCAGAAAGAACGAAAAATGACTCCGGTACGTTTTCTTCGCCTAACGCACGGCTGACATTGCGCTGAAATGTCCCGACCTGAAGTTCCCCGTCAATGTAGCAGATACGCTTCCCTGCTTTTGCGGCCAGCAAACAGGCTTTGAGGAGGAATGTCGTTTTTCCTTCTTTTGGCTGAGCGTAGATCATGACACGATCGCCTTGACGGATAAGCTGCGGAACTATCCAGTCGTTGTCATTCGGTACCGGCAGTTTCATGACTTTTTTGAGCGTCAGTACATCCTCTGACTCATCTTTTCCGATTTCAAATCTTTCTCGTGCAACCCGGTCAAAAATATCTTCACTGACAACGAAATTGAGTATCGAGGGTATCCCGACACTCTCACAAGTTTCTCTCTTGAAAAAATTATCGCCGTTCGGAGCAGCTCTGAAGCCAATGTTGCTACATCCGGCCTTCTTGAGAGCCGTAGAGATGGATTTTGCCTGGAGAAAACCGTCTTTTGAATCCTCAACCAATATCCTTACGGGATGGTTCTGAAGTATGCTCCAGTCTATACGTAAAAAAGATTCGTAATATCCACCCGGAAAAGTTGTAAACATAATCATCGGATCAGTATTGCAACACTGATTGTAGTAATCCCGATGTATATTATCAGCCTGCTCCTCATCTTCACAAATATAGACCATGTTATCCACGCCTAACATATTCATATTGTAAAGCGGAAAATTCTTAGGCCAGGCAAGAAAATCAAGACTTATAGCAAACGGCCATTGTTTTGTCTGCCATGCCGTGAGAGGAAGTTTCACGCTATTGGTACCATCGGTAACTTCCACCATGTATCCATAAACGGCTTGACCGTCAGGAGTCATATACGGCCATATACGAGGACAACGCAGTTCGATCGGTAGTGTGGGAACTATCTTACAAGTTGTTGAAATCACATGATTTGAATCAGCCTTTTCATTCAAAAATATCCGCTTTCCAGCTGAATAGTCTTCCCCCATTCTACGGAAAAGTTCGACAGCCGTACGCTCATCACGCTCTCCATAAGTGTATTGAAAGTCGTAAATAACGCGTAATCCCGGAGAAACAACTGAACTGTAGTTTCCGCGTAACAAGAACAATCGACTGCGAATCTCATATTCATGAAGAGCGCAATACCGTTCAAGGTAGTCATCAGCCAGCCATGACCAGAGATTCCAAGACGCCATGCCAATCCTCTACAACTCATTTTTTGAACAGACGCAACTCATCCATCTTCCTGTATTCTTTCATAACAAAGGCCATCTGTCCAGTAACGGCTATCTGTTCGCTGCAATGGGTGATAATTTTTTTCCGGGCGTTCCTTCGTATGCCGTCAAACTCCGCTCTGCGGTCAAGCACGCGGCATATCGCTTCCAGCTGCTGTCTGCCTTCTTTCGGGAGCGCAAGCATCGTTTCCCCCTCCTGAAAAAATTCATCGGATTCGTCAGAGACAGGTGTCATCAGCAAGGTGCCACAGCTCATGGATTCCAGCATTTCCTGAAGCGGTGGACTGGTATATTCGGGAAAAACATGCACATTGCTTGAGCATAACAGCTGTCGATAGGTGGAGCTGTCGAGACCTCCTGCCAGAAAAAGACGCTGCCGTAAAGACTCCGGCAAAGAACTCAGTGTCTGTTTCCAGTACTCTTGTGAAACTTGGCTGCCAAAGGTAAGCGCTATCAGACAGTTCGGACGATGTGTCAGCAATCCAAGAATGACAGGCATAATCCTTTGAAAAGACGAACCTTTCATATGCACAGTCACCAGTTCTCTTTCCGCCATTGTAGAAATCTGAGGAAAAAACGACGAAAGATCTCGAGGCTGAGGACAGAAAAACTCCGTATCCACATAGGGAGGCCACACATGGATATTTTGCTGAAATAATGAAGGAAAATACTTCTTCTGAGCTTCTGACCGAACAAAATACAGGTTACTTCGCCCTATCATTATTTTCTGTAATTCCATGATGGCCTTCAATCGTTCCTCATCCGCTTCCGTACTGGCTCGAAAACCGTTGAAGCAGGAAACGATAAAAGCATGGGGAAAAACATGGCGAAGAAAAAAGGCAGGCCCGTCAAAGAAGGATACGAAAATCATATCTGGTACAAATCCTGCATCTCGAATATGAAGAAACGTCTGTAGGGCCTGCTTACCCAGACTGAAAATCTTTTCCCATTCCGCAACAAAAACATCCTGATGCTTTTGGCTTCTCTCCCGCTCCCTGTTCAGATTCAGACGAGCATGGATAACACCGGAAGACGACCGACTCTTTCTTGAATGAAAGGAAAGAAACATCACCGTGTTGTCAGCCTCAGAAGCCAGGATAGAAAGTATCTTGCCGAATCTTCCAGGGTAGCTTTCACTGCAGAAAAGAATATTCATCTTTTGCACCTTGTCAGGATATTTCCGTCTTTTCGCATTCCGTCATGTAAATCGCAGTATATCCCTTTCAACCATATAGTTTTACTGTAAATAAATAATAAAAGCAGGGATGGAAGCATATCTTCCACCCCTGCCTTATCCCCTACTCAGGCATAGTCAGCTGATCTAGCGGCTCATGGTCAGCAGGCGTCGTCTTCAGCATATCGGTACTGATACCAAGGCAGGGAAGAAGTTGGCCAGCCAGAGCCTTCATGCGATAGGCTGCGATAAGCGTATTGCCGAGAGCTGTGGCCGCCTGTGTCGAGGAGTTGAACAGTTCGTTTTCGGCGTCAAGCACGTCCAGCAGGCTCCGTTCTCCCATGACAAACTGTTCTTCGTATGCCTCTCTGGTCGTCTTGTTGTACTCTATGGCTTCACGGTAGAACTCCAGCTGCTTCTGCGCCGAGAGAAATTCCGTCCAGCTTTCTTCCACGTTGAGCTTCAGGTCGTCCATGTAGTCATAGAGTACGCGGCGGCTCTGGCGGATACGTGCAGCGGCAGCCTTACTCTCAGCAACATCCGCACCGCTGTTGAACAGATTCCAGCGTACTACGGCAGCCACACCGAACTCAGCAGTCCACATCTCACTCTTTCCATCCCTATCGGAATAAGACGGCCCTGCTTCCAGGCTCAGAGAAGGACTGTAGGCCGAGTTCACCTGTTCTTTGGCTGCTGTTGCCGCTTTGATGTCTTCAAGATATGCCGCGACCTTGGGATTACTCTTCTGAGCAGCCTTGAGGACTGCTTCAGAAGAAGCAAACATATCACCGGGCATGGTCACAGGAGCAAGATTCATGGCTGAATGATTCGTAAGCCGCATGTACATCTCCTCGCCATTACGAAGAGAGGCGCGAGCTTCCGTAAGAGTAGAACGAGCACGAGCAAGACGGCTCTGCGCCTGAGAAACGTCGGCTATGGTATCCACACCTTCCATCGCGCGGGCGCGTGCCTGATCGAGTATTTCTTCATGTCTGCTCACATTGTCCTGAGCAAGCTGGAATATCTGCTGGCGACGGAGAACATCCACATGGGCAATGATGGCATCCAGCGCAAGAGAATTGGCGTTATCCAGTACGCGATGATCCAGTGAACGATAGGTAGCTTCGGCTTCACGAACACGACCGCGAGTGAGCCAACCGTCCCACAAAGGCTGCGTAACCAGAAGAGACGCAGAAGAGTACGGCACCGCGTCATTATAGTCGTAGGAGCGGGTAGTGCTGTTAGAAAGTTTCCCGAATCCGCCTCTGGCCGTAAGATCAACTCGCGGACCATAACCAGCCTTTGCTCGATCTATTTCATAACCGGCAGCTGAACGGTTTTCCTGTATGGCCTTCAGAGAATGATTCACCCTCAGCATGGATTCCACGGATTCCTTCAGCGATGTATCACCACTCCCGGCAGCATACACAGGTACGGCACTCAGCATCAACCCTATGCAACTCGACAGAACAACCAGAGAAAATTTCTTCATAACTTCTCCTAAAACAAATCTATCCGTGAGAAAACAGGAGTACCGGCGAGCTCTGAAACTTCGCCGATAGTCCTGTATTTTTTAGAGGTTAGCCCTGAGAGTTATTGAGAATGAATACCTGAGTTTGTACCTCGGCATCTCCACTATCAGGAGTAGGAATAAGATTGGTTTCCAGCGTAAGATCAACACCGGGTTGACCGATATAATCAAAGCCGCCATTACCGTTATCTTGCCACTTACTCATGTCCAGAGTAAGCGTCTCGTCACCATTGGAACCGGTACCAATGGTGATGCCGTATTCTCTGGCCAGCTGCTCCGTGTTGGTAAGGCTGAGTGCGTCTTTACCCGTAATCAGCACTTCCACATCATTCACAATCGGCCCTTCGTTGCCGTCTCGACCGCTTTCCGTAAGAAGCTTGTCCAAAGAAAGACCTTCTTCCGTCGATACCATGAAGTCGATGCCGTTGCCGTCGCTTCGTCACCACTGCCGCCTTCAAGACCGGACTCATACACGTCAAGCCTTGTCGTAGACGGCTGTACAGGAGCTTCGATAGCTATATCAAGTGAGGTTACATCGCCGTCACCGTCAGTAGCGGTGAAGGGAAGGTTCAAATTTCCGTCATATTCCTGATACTGAATCAATGTCCATGCACCAGTATCCGTGTTCAGAGAGAGCTCAAAAACCGTTTCTCCGTTTGCAGAAGCAACCAGCGTACCTGAGTCGTTCCAACTGTAGATAATCGGCGCACCTTCACTTGTCAGTCCAAGATCTGCCAGTGCCTGCACATCTATTCCGTAGGATTTGATGCCATCAGCAGAGTTGGCCTCCAAGTCGCCGGTCAGAGTCCGTACGGGAGGATTATCGAATTCGTTGAAGGTGATGGAGCCGATCGCAAAGTCGCTGTTATCCGTTTGAGCGCCTTGTGATGTGCCGTTGTGCATCGCAGCAATGACAACCTTATCAAAGCCACCAGCCGGCATATCTGTAAACGTGGCTTGCGTAGTCCCATCTAATGTTTTAGTAGCAACAATTTCTCCATCTTTATAAAAAATAAATATGGCTTTTTCTACTCCTTCTCCATGCGGATCACTTTTAAATCCATTAAGGGTTATGTGCATATTAATTGCAGTTTTTCCCTGCAAATCGATGATAATAGCTTCTGCCTGATTCAACTCCCAATCATAATAGCCGATCTCATCAAGTCTTCCCTGATTATGATCCCTATCATTCAAAATATTATCATCAACGGTGTCGAGCGGATCATTATCAACCTTAGTTTGCTCTCTCCCCCAAGAATCCCAGTAACGATCAGCCCTATCAGACTCTGTATGAATGCCAAGTCCATTATCTTTATCTATATAAATTGTCCCATTAGTATCTAATGTTATATTATCTTTCGACACACCTTGTCTATCTTCATCAAATTTTATATGCCCAACCTGAAAAGATAATCTATCTCCATTACTGAGAGTGAGCTCATCATTATTACCTGAAAGATTAGTATTTGAAAAATAAATCGTATCTGTAGACGTCCAGTACTCTTCAGAATTGGTTACTTCCTGATAACTCGACGATTCCTCTGTGAATACAGGAGCATCGTCTTCAATCGTAACCGTTATTGTCTGGGACTCGCTCGCATTTCCGTTAGAATCCTCAACCTGCACAGTAAAAGATTCTGCGGTCGCTGCTTCATCGGGGTCGCCTGGTTTCGAGTGACTAAAATTCTTTGTCTGAGTATAAGTATAGATAATTCCGTCTTCACCGTTAGCCAATGTTATCGTTCCATACTGGGTATCGAAGGAAGTCGACTGATTACCAACAAGCGTTCCGTCGGCATCCAGAGTAAAACTATACTGACGGTCTCCCACAGTGATAATCAAAGAGCCACTCTGGCCATAAGTATTCACAGTCAGCGTGCCGGAATCGGTATTACTGCTTGCAGAGTCTCCTTCTCCACCATCAGGAGCTTCCTGGCTACCATCAGAAGTATAGGATTCGTCAGTTTTTAGATTATCCTTGGAAACAATAATTCCTGGCTCCATCTCCAGAGTCGCGGCATCGTCGGCAGTATCGATATTGCCCGCGGCATCCGTCACTTCGGCGGTAACCTTCACATCGCCGTTGTTGCCTTCGGGCAGGGTCAGTTCAACGTCCAGACCGTCCCTCAGCATTTCTTCGGTCACGGCTCCATTGAACAGTTCCTTACCGCTCTGATCCTTCACCACAAGGGTATCGCCGACCTTCACGGTATCGCCAAGCGTCACATGAGCATTGATCTTGCCTTCCGTACCTTCAAGTTCGGAAGCATTGATATGACCGCTGTTGTCCGCGTCCGTCGTGATTTCCACTCCCACCGTGGGTACAGTGGTATCCAGAGTCGCGGCATCGTCGGCAGTATCGATATTGCCCGCGGCATCCGTCACTT
>JAHZEL010000021.1:123211-153309 GCA_019421865.1 Desulfovibrionaceae bacterium
TCACATGAGCATTGATCTTGCCTTCCGTACCTTCAAGTTCGGAAGCATTGATATGGCCGCTGTTGTCCGCGTCCGTCGTGATTTCCACTCCCACCGTGGGCTTGATTATATCAACAGTAAAATTATCGGACGCTTCAGCATGTGCGGTATTGCCAGCAGCGTCGGACACCGTGATTTCCGTCGTCACTTCATGGACAGACGAATCCTTGAACTCGCTGCCGTCCACCTTCAGCTCATAGCTGTAGGTGCCGTCGCCGTTGTCCACAAGCGTGGCATTGCCGAGAACCTTGTCGCCCAGCTTCAGCTCCACACTGGAAGGCACATTCGTGGCGTCGGCATTCACCGTCACCGTACCACGAAGCGTCACGCTGTCTTCCGCAGCTGCTTCCTCTATGTTCAGAATCTTGTCGCCGTTCGACGTCGTCAGCTCAAGCGTGATAGACACTGTAGGAGGAACGGTATCTATTGGAGCATAATCCCCACCCGCAGCAGCACCATCGGTTTCGGGATTCACATCACTGCCGGGCCAGCCGATATCCAGACCTCCCAATCGATCCAAACCATCGAGGAGAGCCGTATCTGCAAAGTCATGAAACCGATTACCATTCCCCTGAGATACAACTCTGGTCGGCCCAGCAGCAGGCATAAGGTCAGGCTCGTTCATGGCCATGAAAAATTCCTGGCCGGAAATTTCAGCTCCATCCACGGAGAAAGACGGCATATTCTCACTGGAATACGCGGTGTAGAAGTTCTCAAGCTGGAGGGTACTACCGTCCTCAAAGGTAATGACAAGATCATCGCCATTACGGGACAGCATGGCTTCATCGGTGGGAAAGTCAAAAACAAACCGGGCTTCAGGTGCGCATACAACAGTCTGAGAAGTTCCGGCAACAGGCTTGGCAAGTCGTATGTCAGCCATGGTAATCTCCTGAAATCGATAAGAAAGAGAAAGGAAAGAGGAGAAAACAGCAAACAAAAAAGCCCTGTACCAGTGATAACACCGGTACAGGGCTTACTCAGGCGGAGGAATAGAAGGAGAAGTTACAAGAAGAGAGAGAGAGAGAGAGAGAGAGAGAGAGAGAGCATAAAAAATCCTGCTAAATCAGTAGGTTACTTACAACAGTAAAAAGGACGCCATACACCCTTCAACGCAAGTTCCACTACCAGCAGGAACAAAACAACGGCCAACTACCAGCATGGCCTGAAACTTTATTCTATATGCGTATTCCCTCAAGTCAAGAAAATTTTCCATTTTCAGCCACAACAAACCTTATCCCATTGATCTTATTCATAGTTACAAAGTCATTTCTCTTACTTGATGCAGTCCAATCCTTTCCCATCAAGAACATCCTCAAATTTCAGATTTTTGACAGTAATTTTCATCTTATCTGTAGATGAACTTTTATAAAATTTCCAGTCAATACCTTTTCCAAATCTTATAATCGAATCATAAAACGATACTTCTTCGTCTACTCTACTCTTTATCTTGACAATTAGTATATCGCTATCATCCTCATAAAATAAAAAATCCATCTCCTTCTGAAAAATAAAAAGCACAGTATCGCCTTTACTGGTTCGCTTTCTATCTTCCAGCCTGTCGTAGCAAAGACAATATCCCAAATTCTTTTTCAGTTCTTCTTCCTGAATATCGGATAACCACTTGTTATCTTTCATCATCAACGAGTATCCGCAAGTAAAGACATATGGCTCCATCACAGCTTTACATAGAGCCATCTGTGTCCCCCTGGCAGTACGACATATAGCCTCAAGGCACAAAACACCTTTTAGTAATTCACTGAAACTATTCATAAAAGCCTCTATTGCCAGTATGTTGTGCGGTAAAAAGGTCATATTCCATTTGTCGTTGCAGCCAGTATTGAGCATTTCTGGTCAGCACTCTTCCCAGCCTGATTGCAGTATCCACCGTGATCGAGCGTTTTCCGTTGACGATCTGGTTTATCCTCGATGCCGAAACATCCACTTCTTTGGCGAGCTGGGTAGGCGAAATTTGCAGCTCCGAAATGATTTGCCTGAGTTCCATACCGGGATGCTGAGGAATATTTTCCATAACAACCTCCAATTGTCGAACAAAAAAACTTCATATAATCTATAATAATTTTAGATTTTTATATAAATCTTCGCAAATGAAGTATATATACCAATAATAAAGACCACAGAAAAGGAGGTATTATCATGATACACTCGGAAAATATTACGGAACTTTCCAGAGCTATGCTTATCGTCCAACAGCAACTTCAACCAGCCATAAAGGACGCAAGAAATCCGTTTATAGGCAATGAATACGCCACCCTCAATTCTGTCATGGAAGCCTGTCGTGCTCTTCTTTCTTCCCAAGGTATCTGGATGACTCAACTCCCATGTCCTGCTCCTGTAGAATTGGGAGCTGGGCATATCGGCTTGGAAACGCGTCTCGTCCACGCGGAGTCCGGTCAGTGGATATCGAGTGTCGCCATCATCCCTCTACCGAAAAACGATCCACAGGGAATGGGCAGCGCCATCACTTACGCTCGCCGGTACTCCCTGTGCGCTGTACTCGGTATCGTGACGGAAGATGATGACGGTAATGCAGCCTCGATTACTCCAAAACAGGTCAAAACGCGAATAAGGCCCGTAGAAGCCACACAGAGACAAAAAGCCTCTTCGGAAAGCTCTTCCACTAACAAAATTTTAGACACCTCAAATCGCCCCGTATTGCCCCATCAAAATCTACCCAAAATCGACGGCGTGAGCTTCAGGACGGTTCAGGCTGAGGACGGGAGAAGGTGTATCGTAGCTTCTGGAAAAACTCTGGAGAAAAAGGAGCTGCTCAGGGCTTCCGGGTTCAAGTGGGATTCGCAGCAAAGGGTCTGGTGGAAATATGCCGACGCAGCATGAAGGAGGCTTTGCAATGAATGAACGCCACGCACGACTTCTCGACCTCATTCAACAAGGTCTTCTGGATCATCAGGCTCTCACGGTAGAAAAGCAGCTTGGGGACAGGACATCTTATCTGGGCCTGAGCGATGTGGCCGCGTTTGTTCAATGTCCAAGAGCAGCATTATTGCGCCGCCTTTTTATAAAAAAAGGCGGCGACAATGACTTTTCGAGGACATGGACACTGGCTCGTGGACACTTTCTTGAAGACGGCATTGCCTGTGCGCTGTCGGCTCTGGGATTGCCCATGATTCGCCAACTGGAAATTCGTGAGGAGTCGTCGGTGCCGCTACGTGCCCATCTTGACTTCGTTCTGGCGACTTCTGAGCCGAAACCGACCGTCAGAGTCCTAGAGGTCAAAAGCTGTTCCGTGTTGCCAGAGACTCTGTACGAAAACTACGAAATTCAGGTTCTCGGGCAGGTCGGACTCTTTCAGAAGAACTACGGTAAAACTGCCTTTCATGTGAAAGGGGCACTGGGAGAAAATGTCTGTTCCACGATGAGCTTTCCACAAATTGCGCAACATCTCTGGGGTCTGAATTTTCCGAACAAGGCAGACGATGTGGATATCGAAGCCTGGGTTATCTGCCTGTCCATGACGGATGCCAAGGTATTTGGTCCCTATGTCCAGGACCTCGGCATCTTGAACTTTTGTATAAAAAAAGCAGAAGTATTTTGGAGAGATACTAAAAGATTGCTATCTGGACAGCTGGACTTGGACAGCCTGGACACCGCTCAGGGCTTCCATCCTCTGTGCCGTAGATGTGAATGGAATGCCGACTGTCCGAAGTTCATCGGAAACGACCACCCAGAGCTTGTTTCCGACCTTGAGGAGCTGGAGGCCTGGAAATCGGAGCGTGCAAGTTTGGATGGGAAAATAAAGACCAGAGAGACAAGCATGAAAGACTGGTACGCGAATATTTCCGGTACTCAGGACAGATGGGTTCAGGCTGGTCATTGGCGGTTCAAAGCTTCGGAAATACCCGGCAGACGCACACTTGCCAAGGACAGCCTTGAGGGAGAACTGATTGAACTTTTCCATAACGGCGGAATGGATGATGTGGACGTTCCTGCTCTTTTGGCTCGTCATGAAAAAGTAAGCGCACCTTCAACACGACTTTTTATCAACAAGACCAGCAGACAGGAGAAGAAAGATGGGATACAGATCTGATGTTGGACTGGCTCTTACGCAGGTAGCTGTACAAACATTGAACCAGAAACTGAACGCCTTGGATAAAACGTCCGAGGCGTTTTCTGTTATTACGGACTTCTTTGCCTACGCGGACAAGCACGTTGAAGACACTGATTCTGGCTCTGAAGTTTATCTGTGGGAGTATGTGAAATGGTACGAAGAGTTTCCAGATGTGGGCTTCATCGAACATCTGCTGGCTGAACTCGACTGGAGCGACTATCTGTTCATTCGCATCGGGGAAGAGCTGGAGGATATCGACACAAGAGGCAGCTTCTGGGATAACCCTTTCGACCTTGGCATCAGCAGAAGCATAATCATCAGCGATCCCACCGACTGAAACAAAGCAACATCATCAATCACAAGCCCTGTTCATCTTGCATGGACGGGGCTTTTCTTTTGGGGAGGAACCATGTCTCATCCTGTTCAACTCGACGCCGGTCAAATTTTCAGCGGCAAATCCTCCGGCACTATGATTTTCGGCTATGACGCACCCTCGGAATACACGCCGTCCATCGATCCCAACTATCTTTTCCATGAGTCCAGCCGTGATGTAATCGTCTGGTTTCTTATGCAAAATCCAGAACCGCTGTATATCTGTGGGCCTACCTCTGCCGGGAAATCAAGTCTTATTCGCCAGATTGCGGCGCGGCTCAATTACCCGGTTTTTGAGGCTACCGGACATGACCGACTGGAGTTCCCTGATCTGGTCGGGCATCTATCCGTACAGAACGGCAACATGGTCTTTGAGGATGGACCGCTTACTCTGGCTATGAAAATCGGCGGCATATTCCTGTTCAACGAGGCCGATTTGTGCTCTCCGGCTACACTTGCTGGACTGAACACCATTCTTGATGGCTCTCCGCTCTGCATTGCTGAAAATGGTGGAGAACTGGTCAAGCCAAGCCCCATGTTCCGCTTCATCGTGACGGCCAACTCCAATGGCAACAGCGACGAAACCGGGCTTTATCAGGGCGTCATGCGTCAGAACATCGCCTTCATGGACCGCTTCATGCTGGTAGAAATGGGCTATCCCAAAGCAGAAGTTGAACGTGAGCTGCTGAACCGTATGTTCCCGGAAATCCCTGCTGAAGTAACGGAGAAGATGGTCGATTTTGCCAACGATGTACGGCGGAATTTTATGGGCAACTCCTCGGCACAGGATGCTCTGGAGGTCACGCTTTCGACACGCACGCTCATCCGCTGGGCCAGACTCACCATCGCATTCCAGCCTCTTTCCAAACAGGGAATTTCGCCCATCATGTACGCCTTGGACAGAGCTTTAGGATTCAGGGCGTCCACCACAAGTCGGGCAGCTCTTCACGAAATGGCCCAGAGAATTTTTCCTTCAATAAGTAACTAATGGAGAAGATTATGGAAACTCCTGTTTTGAACACGCCTTTGCAGGTGTTGGACAACATTCTGGCATTGAATTTGAACATCACCCTCTGGTCGGCCCGAAAGAAGCTCACCGCTGAAGACTTCGGTGGCGTAGAGCTTCCGCCTGACGATTTGGCATCTCTCGGTTCTAAAAAAATCTGTGACCCGGCCAGACTCAACGTCTTTACCAAGCTCAAGGCTCGTGCGTTCAGTCTGCTGGATAAGCATGGCGTCCGTTTTCTTTCGGGCTGGGCGATACCGGAAGACAAGGCTGGGGACATCATCCAGGGCCTATGCGAAATCCGAGATGAATTTTTTATGGAAAAGCAGGCCTTCCTGAACGTGTATGATGCTGCCATAGCCGACTGGATTGCCCGACATCCTTCCTGGGCCAACATCATCGAAAATTCAACGGTCAGCAGGGAGTACGTAGATTCGAGGATGGGGTTCAGTTGGCAGCTCTATCGGGTGTCTCCTGCTGCTGGTCTCGAAAGCGATCTGGCCATGACGGAATCTGGACTGCATGAAGAGGTAGAAGGTCTCGGAAGTACGCTTTTTTCAGAAATCGCCAAGGATGCTGCGGAGATTTGGAAGAAGGTGTTTGAAGGCAAAACTGAAGTGACACATAAGGCACTGTCCCCCCTGAAAACGATGCGTAATAAACTTGCGGGACTTTCTTTCATCGACCCAAATGTGGAACCGGCTGTCTCCATGATCGACACTGCCCTCGGAAGTATGCCAAAACGCGGCAATCTCTCTGGTAACGCGCTGCTTACGCTTCAGGGACTCGTTTGCCTGCTCAAGGATAAGGAGGCACTGATTCAGCAGACCCAGGCGTTACTGGCCACCCCGAAAGAAGAAAACGTACTGGATGATCTGTTGCAGGGATTCCAGCAAGAAGCCCCCGTACTGAATCTACCGCCTGAGCATAGCTACATTCCATCCAGCCCACGCCTCGATAGTTTGGGCCTATGGTAAAAAAAGGACGCTTCTATGTCAGTCACGATGAAAGCCATGCCGCTTGTTGCCTCGATGCTGGGCAACAAGCTGGGTGTCAAGGTCGTTATCGGTTCTTCGGATACCGCCTGCACTAACGGCGATACTATATTCCTTCCACCTCTTCCTATTGACAATGAAGGAGTTCTGTACCCTCTGGTGAGCGGCTTTATTGACCATGAGGCGGCTCATATCCGGCATACGGACCTTGGCGTGTTGACGGGAATGAGGCTTACCCCTGTCGAAAAATACCTCTGGAATGCCATAGAGGACTGGAGAGTGGAGCATGAAATCATCAAACGTTATCCGGGATGTCGGGAACATTTTATCTGGCTCATACGGCATTTTTTCTTGAAGGATACGGAAGAAGAAAAGGCTGGGGAAAATGACTCCCCGGCCTTTTCTGTTCTGAACTATGTGCTCCTGACGCTGCGTTCCTGGGATGTGCCTGAGCTGGTTCGTAATTGCGAACTCGAAGTAAACATTATGGAAAAACACTGGCCCGGATTACGCTCCAGTATTGACGCGATCATGCGGGATATTCCGGCCCGATGCCGATCTACGCAGGATTCGCTGGATTTTGCCCAAAATATTCTCCAGCTGATCGAACAGGAAGTCCAGAAGGAACAAAAATCCACCGAAAGCTCAGTACTATCCCCCTCGATAAATGTACAGGATAACTCAGAACGAACCCAACAAGAACCCCAAACAGGAGGTGCACAACAACCGCTTCAAGAACTTCTACAAGCAACAGAAGAAGAGCTGCCAACCTCTATGGGTAAGCAGCTCTCCGACATGATTTCCGGCCAATGCTCCCCCAAACAACGCAAGGGAATGAGCGTGGCAGTAACAGGCAAGCTCTTAACAGCCGAACTTCCCGATGCGCTTATCATGGAGGCTCAGGCCATATCCAGAGCGTTACGGACAAAACTCCAAGGGCTTCTGCAATCCCAAATATTGCGGCGTTCCAGTCCCTCGCGGCATGGAAAATTATGTGGGCATGGTCTCTACCGAATTGCCGTCCATGATCCTCGGCTGTTCATGAAAAACGAATCCGTCACAGGAATCGATACAGCCGTCCATATCTTATTGGACATCTCCGGTTCCATGACAAGCCGCATCGAACTTGCTGGTGCGGCCTGTTACTCTGTGGCGCTGGCTTTGGCTGCTATTCCGGGCATCTCCGTGGGTGTTTCGGTATTTCCGGCAGACTATGAGGAAGACGTAAATGCTACCGTCTATTCTTTGCTACGGCATGGAGAGCGCGTGATGAACTCGTTCGGCGTGGAAGCTCATGGAAGTACACCTTTGACTGAGGCACTGTGGTGGGTATTGGGGATGCTTTCGACACGACCTGAACATCGAAAAGTCATATTTGTGGTGACGGATGGCTACCCGGACGACCCTGAAACTGCCAAAGACACGATAACAGTAGCGCAACGAATGGGAATGAACGTGCTGGGTATCGGCATCGACGCCCCAGCTATCAGCAGCATAATCCCTTGCGCTGAAACCATTACCGACATCCGCGAACTGGCTCCGGCTATATTCCGGCTTCTTCAACAACCCCTACTCGAAAAAGGAGATAATTCGTGTCAACAATAAAAACAACAACTTGGCTGACTATTGGAATATTAGTTCTACAGATTGCCATCAAAATTATAAAAGACACTGACGAGGACAGCTGACGAAAAGAGGGCATCTGGGAAGGTGCCCTCTTTTCGTGCCGTTCCTTTGGGATGGCCGGTCAGGTTATCCCAAAAAACATCGAGCTGGCCTTCCAAGTAATTACTGCCTTTGAAACTTTTTGACAGCCCAAATTTTTTTGAGGGAAATTTTTATTTTTTCTTTTCCTGAATGAAGAAACGGGGGTGTAGCTCAGTTGGGAGAGCGCGATATCCTAAAAATCGACAAAAAAAATTTCTTCTTTTTCTTATAAAAACTGGCACAAAACTGGCACAACACGACAAGAATATAAAAAAAGGAGTTATGGCTTTATGCCATAACTCCTTGAAATTTCTGGTGGAGATGAAGAGAATTGAACTCTTGGCCTCTTGAATGCCATTCAAGCGCTCTCCCAACTGAGCTACATCCCCGTTGCGGAGTCACTTTTGCCAGAATCCGCGCCGACAGTCAAGTTAAAAATCTCCTCAAGGCCATGCCCGTCTTCTCTCTTTCCCGTTTTTTCCCCGATTCGTGCCCCAAAAGGCCCGCAACCCTTCTGCCGGAGCATTTTTCCCTGCGCGACTTGTCATCGGTCTGAAAAAATGGAATCCTCAAAAGAGCAGGCTGCGACCCCGTTTCAGAAAGCCTCCCCTCGCAGAAGCTCTGCGCGCTTCTCCTGAAACGAAGGCACAGCACGCCCTGTTCAAAGGCCATCACTTTTCCGAAAGCGGTCTCCACCGTTTCCGGCAACATTCTACCGGAGCACGGCCCTCCGTTCTCCGGTCTTACGGACCGATCATGAATCTGGAAACCTTAATTCCCCATACTCCCGGAACCGGCGAATTCGATTGTGCCGGCATTCTCTCCTCGCTGATCAACACGATCATTGCCGATCCGGATCAGGCGCAGACTCTGGGCTGGCTCGGCTCCTACTCCTGCCCCTCGCTCAATCCCGCATGGATCTGCCGCGTGGACAGCTCCGAACACATTTTCGGCATCCGCTTCGACGGTCAGGTCAAGGATGAGGAGGCCGGACATCCGGCCTGTCTGCGGGGATTCTTCGGACTTTATGTTTTCCCGCCCGCGCAGTCTCCCATTCTGGACCGCTTCCCTCTGGAAGCGCTGCGCTTTGCCATTTCTCCCTACTATGACCGGGCCGTCTACGAATTTTCCGGCATGGAAAGAGAACTCATGACCTTCCTGCTCGGCCAGCTCCGCCTCGACGTCTCTCTCGACAAGAGCTCCCTGGCCCTTACGCTGGATGCCCCCGCCAGACACAAAATGATTGCCGTAGACGGCGTTCCCGCCGACAACGACTGGCTCGTCAAGCCCGGCGAAGCGGAATGCGACGTTCCCGCCTTCCGTCTTTTCCTGCCTCTTTTCTCCGTGCTGGCCTCCACGTTGCAGTACAAGACCGGAGAAAAGGCTGCCGTATCCCGGGGATCCGTCACCATGCCGCGTCGCTGCTTCCATGCCGACGGCACCGTAGAAGACAGCAAGGATCAGCAGGAAACCATACTCAACATCACGGCCTCCTTCGGCGCCTCTCTGGCGAGTGAAGGCGAACAGCTCTCCTCCATGAACGGCATTCCCACCCTGCCCCGCGTTCCGGAACCGGAACAGGCGCCGGAACAGAACTGATCCGGCATCATTCCGTCATGAATCATCCGTCGTCCGGCGGCAGAGTTCTGCCGCCGGACGATTTTTTTCGCGCTTTCCACGCGGCGTTCCTCATAAGCAAAGGACCGGCGCTTTCCCTTGCCTCAGCCGCCTTCCCTGCAGAGCAAACTTCTCTTTCTGCCATCCCCGCCGGCGCTGCATTCCGCAGCCCCTTCCCGAACGCAACGCTTCTCGTCTCCGCCGGGGCGGGCACGTCGGGCCCATCCGCCCTTTCCCCTCTCGACCGGCGCGCCCCGCTCCGAGACCGACGATCGCGCAAAGTTCCCCTCGTCATTCCTCAGACGTTACCATATCTCCATACAGACGACATAATGACGTCATCATCATGGTGCTCTATAGGACGCGAAGGAAACATACCTTCCTGCGGAATGTTCATGTAGTCTACAAAGCTGTTATTCGGCACAACCGACTGCGCCGGAAATGAAATCCGACCGAAATGCTGCCGTAATACAGATCCGCAGGAACATGTCCTTCAAAATTTGCAAAGAATATTTTCCCACAATACAGAGATATTCAAGGGGAGTACCATCATGGCAAAGAACTTTGCCCGCCGCGACATTCTGAAGATGGGTATGGCCGTTACGGCCTGTGCCGCCGCCGGAGTACTGACCGGAACAAGTCCCGCCAAGGCCGGAAGCGATGCCCGGATTCTCAAGGCCGGCATCATCACCGACATGCACAAGACCAGCAAGGCCGACAGCAGCACCCGCATCTACTCCACCGCCACCGACAAGATGAAGGTTTTCATCGATGCCATGAAGAAGGAAAAGCCCGCCTTCATCATAGAGCTCGGCGACTTCGTGGACACTCTTGCCCCGGGAACCGATCCTGCCGCCAACCTACGCGACATCGAAGCGCTGTTCACATCGTTCGGCGGTCCTGCCTATCACGTGCTGGGCAACCATGACTTCGACAACCTCAAGCGTGAAGCCTTCCTTTCCGGCGTGACCAACACCGGCATCGAAAAGGGAAAGACCTACTACTCCTTCGACGCCGAAGGCGTGCACTGCATCGTGCTTGATGCCGACTATACGCCCGGCAAGTTCCGCCCCTACGACATGAACACTCCTGAGGACACCTTCTGGACCTGGGTGGACACCATCATTCCGCCCCAGGAACTGGAATGGCTGAAGGAAGATCTCAAGAAGACCGACAAGCCCGTGATCGTGTTCAGCCATCAGACGCTCGACCGCGTGGACGAGCAGGACCACAACATCAAGAACGCCTCCGTCGTCCGTGCCATTCTGGAAGAAAGCGGCAAGGTGCTCGCCGTCATTTCCGGTCACGATCATCAGGGCGGCTACTCCAACATCAAGGGTATTCACTATGTGGTGCTGAACGGCAACGTAGGCGTGAACGACACCCGCACCTGGGAAGCCACCAGCACGGAAAAGGGCCGCGGCCTGCATAACGACAACCAGTTCTGCGTGCTTGAAGTCAGCAGAAAGGACAAGACCTATACCCTCTCCATCGAGGGCTACGGCCGTCAGCCCAGCTACGAACTGGAAAGAACGCTCTAAGCCATCCCCTTTCGTCCCGTCAAAGCTCCGTGTCCATGTGGCACGGAGCTTTTTTATATTGTCCTCCATCGGCTCATCAGTGCCTTACCACACGTTTCTGAAAACGCCGGAAAGCGCATTTGACGAAAGAAAGGCTTCCCGTTAGCGTACATACGGGAGAAAAACCGTGAACGCGAAAAAAAAAGTGACGCTGGAAGACGTGAGCCGAGACGCCGGCGTATCGCTGAGTTCCGTTTCCATGATTCTCAACGCCAGAGCCGACGTGTCCTTTTCTCCGGAAACGGTGCAGAAGGTCCGGCAATCCGCAAGAAAACTCGGATACCACGCGCCGACAAGGCGCGCCAAAGGCAAGCTCCCGGGCCGGAACGTGGTGCTCATCGTCACGCCGAACATTGCCAACGCCTATTATTCGGGGCTTGTTCAGGCCATCCAGCAGGAAGCGGAACAGCACAGCTTTTCCACGCTCATCTTCACCACCTACCGGGAAGCCCGAAAGGAAGAAGAAGTGATGGACATGGCTCTGGCCCTGGGCGCCGCAGGCATGATCTTCACGCTGACGCCTCAGAGCCTGCGCAAGGTGGAAAAGGTGAACGGCAAGATTCCCGTCGTGATTCTCGGCGACAAAAATTCCAGCCCCAAGGTCGATACCGTAGAGCTGGACAATTACAGTGCAGGCGTGCTCATAGGCCGCCACATGCTGCAGCTCGGCCACAGGCACATCGCCTTCATTTCGGCCATGATGAACGCCTCCAACGTCATCCGCCTCAGAAGACTTCAGGGCGTCAGAGACATTTATACCGAGCATCCCGGCTGCTCCGTACAGGTATTCACCAGGGACTACACGCCCGACGAGGAGCTCAACAGCATCGATCTGGAACAGCGGATAGGCTATGAACTCACGCTTGAATGCCTGAAACGGAAAAGCCGCATTTCGGGCTTTGTCGCAGTCAACGACTTCATTGCCTACGGCGTGCTCGACGCCATTGCCGACAAAGGCTTCCGCGTTCCCGAAGACTACAGCGTCTGCGGCTTCAACAACCTTTCCTCCTCGCGCATTTCCCGCGTGGGACTCACCACCGTGGAGCAGCAGACGCAGGAAAGAGGCCGCAGGGCCTTCGACATTCTCTACGAACGCATCAGCGGCAACAGTACCGTCGTCAGCGACATCACCCGCATGGAATACACTCACCGTCTTCTGGAGCGCCGTTCCACGGCGCCCTTCCGGCAGACGCCGCAGGAGAAATCATGAAAGCATCCGTTCTATGTCTGTTGTCTCTGCTGCTGCTTTCCGGCTGCAGCAAACTTCCCTTCCAGCTGCCGTTCATGGGAGACGACGAACCGGTGCAGACCACGGAAAACAACACCGCAAAGCCCGAGCGCACGCCGAGCTACGGAGTTTCTCCCGAAGCGCAGGCCTACCTTTCCGAGGCCATGGAATACTGGACCGACTCCGGCGAATGCACGAATCCGGAAAAAGCCGCGTCACTGCTCGATGCCGCCATTGCCGCCGATCCGCTGGATCCCGCCCCGTATCTCATGCGCAGTCTGGCCCTGAGCGACCTCGGCTATCACAGCGAAGCCTTCGACGACGCCACAAAGGCCATCCGACTCTCTCCCACGGCGCAGGCCTATGCCACGCGGGGGCTGATCTGCCTGAAGCAGCACCAGCCGGAAGGCGCCAGACGCGACTTTGAATATGCGGAAAAAATCAATCCCAAAGAACCGCTCATCTATGTGTACCGGTCGGCAGGAGCCTTTCTGGACGGTCGCAACAGCGACGCTTGCGACGACCTTAAACATGCCTGCGAACTCGGGCACTGCCGCCCTTGGAACACGGCCGTGGAAAACAAGCTCTGCCGCTGATCGAAAGGTGCGCCTCGCAGCCTCCGCCTTTCCGGCATTCGTCGGCAGCGCCCCCCTCCGGACGGCATAAAAGGCAGGACGCGCCCGGGCTCCGATCCGATCGTAAATATCTCCCGACTCGACAGGAAAAGGCCGCAGCGTTTTCGCTGCGGCCTTTTCCGAGGAGGACTGAAGGGCAGGGGAACCCTTGAACAAAGCAGAAAAGCTCTGTGCACAGGCTGAAGGGGAATGTTGCGCAGAAAGGAGCCGCCTGAACGCTCCTTTTCGTCCCCTGTTCTTTTCCCTTGCGGGAAAGAACGCCGTCGTCGCAATCCGGGAAAAGACCTCGACGAAGGAAAACGTTGTTACCGGAATGCGGACTACTCTTCCGTAGGATTCACGGAATCCAGGAATCGATAGGGACCGGCATAGGTCGGCGTGCCGTAGATCTGGCAGACATGCGTGTTCCACGCGCCGTCGCGCCAGTCATGCAGAAGATAGCCGGGAGCTTCCATGACGAAGGTGTCGCCGCCCTCGGGCGAAAGATCAAGGTCGATCTGCATGGAGGCGGCGGGAGCCGTCAGTGCCATCACTCCGGCCCACTGCGTGAAGATGGGGCGATGCATGTGGCCGCAGCACAAACGTACCCAGGGAGCCTTTTCCAGCACGGAGCGAAGCCTGTCGACATTCTCGTACGGCTCATCCATCGCGCCCATGCCCGTAATGAAGGGCGGATGATGCATGAACAGCAGCGTCGGCACGCCGGCACGGCGCATGAGTTCCTTTTCCAGCCAGGCCGCGCACACGTCCGGCACGTGCCCGGAATGAGAACCGGGGCTCATGCTGTCCATCATGAGGAAGCGGACGTCGTCCCTCTCCACGGCATAGCAGAGCCAGGGCGCGGTTTCCTCAACAGCCGGACACCAGCCCTTGAGAATGGAACGCATTCTGTCCCGCCTGTCATGGTTGCCGGGCACGGCATAGATGGGAACGTTCAGAGGAGAAAAGGCTTCATACAGCATTCTGTAGGCGTGCTCATCCCCGCTGTCGGCAAGGTCGCCGGTAATGACCATCATGTCCGGCTTCTGAGAAAGACCGAGAATATGCCTGGCCGCCACTTCAAGACACTTCGGAGTGTCCACCACGCGGAAGGACAGTCTGCCGTCTCCGCGAAGATGAAAATCGGAAATCTGAAGAACTCTCATAACACGTTCCTTGCGGGAGGCTAGCGCCTCCCGCATCAAGATCAGATATGTTCCACGTCGTCGCCGAGACGGCGAACGGCGGCATCATGCTTGCGCTGTACGATGAAGGCCGAAATACCGCTGGTGGCTGCAGCCAGGATGGTATACAGGCAGACATAGATGGGGTCGCCGTCGGCAACATTGATGAAATAGGTGCAGAGGCCGGGCACGATGCCCGCCACCAGGAAGCCGGGGAACTGATACACGATGGAAATACCGGTATAACGCACATCAGCGGGGAACAGATCGGAGAACAGCGCGGCTTCGGGGCCGAACACGCCAGCATAGAACACGCTGAGCGGAATGATGATGGCAATGCCGATCATGAACAGATTACCGCCGCTCGATTCCATGAGCCAGAACGAGGGGAAGATGGACAGGCCGCACAGAATGCTGGCTATGCCGTAGATGCGACCGCGGCCGAAACGGTCGGCAAGACGGCCGGCAATAAGAATGAACGGGCACATGACCAGCGCGGACACCATGACCATGGACAGCGCTTCCGTGCGCGGCACGTTCACGTACTGCACCAGATAGGTGATCACGAACACGGCCAGCACGTTGAAGAACACGCCGTCGATCCAGCGGGCGCCGATGCCGAGGGCAATGTTGCCGGGATGTTCCCTGCAGACCTTCACGATGGGCAGCGTCTTCTTGGCCTTTTCCTGACGGGCCTTTTCCTGGGCCTTCTGGAAGTCGGGGGTCTCAAGAATGTGCATACGGATATACAGCGCGATGCAGACGAGAATCACGCTCACGAGGAAGGCCAGACGCCAGCCCCAGGCAAGGAACTGCTCGTCGGTAAGGCCCCAGGAAAGCAGAGCCACCACGCCGGACGAGAGGCACAGACCCGTGGCCAGTCCCATCTGAGGAATACTGGCATAGAAGGCGCGCTCCTTCTTGCTGGCGTATTCATAGGTCATGAGCACGGCACCGCCCCATTCGCCGCCGAGGCCGAGGCCCTGGCAGAGACGCAGCGTCTGCAGAATGATGGGCGCGGCAATGCCTATCTGCGCATAGGTAGGCACAAGTCCGATGCCGATGGTGGCCAGTCCCATGATGAGCATGGTGAGCACGAGCATGCTCTTGCGTCCCAGTCTGTCGCCGAAGTGCCCGAACACGAATCCGCCGAAGGGACGGGCCAGATAGCCGATGGCGAAGGTGCTGTACGCCAGAAGCGTTCCGATGAAGGGATCTTCCGTGGGGAAGTAGAGCTTGTTGAAGACGATGCCTGCAACAACGCCGTACAGGAAGAAATCGTACCATTCGATGGTGGCCCCGAGCAGACTGGCCAGCACCACCCTGCGGATTTCCTTTTTGCTGGGTGCGCTCATAACAACGCTCCTGATGAAAGATTGAGGGACTGCATCCCGTGCTGTGTAGAATTTTACTAAAATTTTAATCAAACTTCTCCCGAAATTTTAATTAAAATTTTAGTAAACGCCTCAGGTATTACCGTTTCAACTTTTTTCGTTTTATGGATAATATCTTTTTTAATCAAGATAATTTATTATTTTTTCTTCATTTTAAAAATTTAGTCTTTGAATTCGAAGATTTTGGCGTTATCAAAATATGAAATTAAAATTTTAACAGCCGTCTTTTTTTCCTCTCGTTTGACGAAATCATCGCTTGCCGTTAGCTTTCACGTGGAGCATCACCCATGAGCGCAAAAAAAAGAATTACCCTGGAAGACGTCAGCCGGGCGGCCGGAGTCTCGCTGAGTACGGCATCCATGATACTCAGCGGAAGGCCGGACGTATCCTTTTCTCAGGACACCGTACGGAATGTGCGCCATACGGCGGATGTTCTGGGATATCGCGCGCCCGTACGCCATCGGCGCAGCCCCCTCTCCACCAGAAATCTCGTTCTCATCGTCAGCCCCAATATCGGCAACGCCTACTACTCCAACATGATTCAGGCCATACAACAGGCCGCGGAGCAGCACGGGACGGCCACGCTCATCTTCACCACCTACAGAGACGCCGCCAAGGAAACGGAAATTCTTCAGACGGCACTGGACATGGGGGTCTCCGGCATCATCTTCACCATGATGCCCCAGAGTGCGGACATGCTGGAAAAGGTCAACCACACTCTTCCCATCGTGGTCATCGGCGACAGGAACACCAGCCTGAACGTGGATACCGTGGAGCTGGACAACTACAGCGCCGGCATGCTCGTGGGGCGGCACATGCTCTCCCTCGGGCACAGGCACATCGCCTTCATCACCACCACGCTCAACAACGCCAACGCCATCCGCGTACGCCGTCTCGACGGTATCCGGGCCGTATACGCTCAGGAACAGGATACGTCCGTACAGGTCTTTGCCCGCGACATCACTCCGGCCGAAGAGCTCAACGACATCGGCATAGAGCACCGCACAGGCTATGAGCTTACGCTGGAATGCCTGAAGCACCGCTCCCGCATTTCCGGTCTCGTGGCGGTCAACGATTTCGTGGCCTACGGCGTGCTCGACGCGCTGGAGGAAAAAGGCCTGCGCGTGCCGGAAGACTACAGCGTATGCGGTTTCGACAATCTGTCCGAATCAAGGTTCTGGAATGTGGGGCTCACCTCCGTGGAGCATCATATCGAAGACAAGGGGCGCAATGCCTTCCACATCCTTTATGAACGCATGACGGGAACCGGTACGCCGAACAACATCACCCGCGTGGAATTTTCCCACCATCTGCTGGAAAAGCGTACCACCGCTCCGTATGTCGCCAGAGAAAAGGATGAGGCCTGATTCCGCCCCCTCCTCCGAAAATTTCTGAAAGGAATGATCATGAATCCTATCGAAAACAACGTGCATGATCTCTACTGGAACAGAGATCTCAACTGCGCAAGAACCATGCTTCTCTGCCTGGGCGATTCCTTTCACGTGGCCATAGACGATCAGACGCTCCATGCCGCCATCGGCATGCACGGCGCCGGACGATTCCGCGCCCAGTGCGGTCTTGTGGAAGGAGCGCTCATGTTCACGGGCATCATCGGAGTGCGTAACGGCCTGTCCGACAAGCAGATCGAAGCGCTCTGCTTCCGCTTTGCCGAAGCCTTCACGGCCCGTTTCGGCTCGCTCCTCTGCCGTGATCTCAGACCGGGAGGCTTTCTCCCCTCCGATCCTCCCCATGCCTGCGAAGCCCTGACTGTTCAGGCCGTCTCCTTTGCCGAAGCCTTTCTTAGGGAAAACGTTTTTTCGGCCTCCCAAAACGCCTGAATCCCCCTTCATCCTCCAATTCTCTCAGGAAATCCCATGACCGTACTGAAACGCCTTTTCCTTCTTGTCGCCTTTCTGTCCGCCGTTCTGACGCAGGTTCCCGCCCGCGCCGCCGATGTTCTGAAAATCGGAACGCTCCCCGCCGCCGACTCCCTCATTCTCCATGCCGCCCGGGAAGACGGCGTCTTCACCTCCCACGGCCTTGAGGTGGAAGTCGTGCCCTTCCAGAGCGCGCTTGAACTCGGCGCGGCCATGAGAGCCGGCGCACTGGACGGTCACTTCGGCGACATCATCAACGTGCTCATGCAGAATGAAAACGGCGCACCGCAGATGATCGTGGCCACCACATCCCATTCCACCCCGAACGCCCGCTTCTTCGGACTGGCCGTCAGTCCGAAATCCTCCGCACAGACGCTTGCCGATCTGAAGGGAAAAAACTGCTCCATAGGACGTGCCACCATCGTGGACTTCGTTCTTGACTCTCTGATGGAACAGCAGAACACCGAAGACCTGCTGGAAAAGCGGGATATCCGCCAGATTCCCGTGCGCCTTCAGATGCTGCTTACCGGTCAGATAGACTCCGCCCTGCTGCCGGAACCTCTGCTTTCTCTCGTGGAAGGTCAGGGCGCCCGCGTTCTGCTCGACGACAGAGCCCTCGATCTGCCGCTCGCCGTCATCGCTCTGAGAAAACCCGCCCGGAACGATCCAGCCTTCACCGACCGCGTGACCCGCTTCCGTGCCGCGCTGGCCGAAGAGGCACGCCGCATCAATGAAAACCCCGAAGTCTACAAGAACATGATGCTGAAACTCGGCCTGCTCTCCCCGAAGGCCGCGCCCAAGTATGCCATGCTCCGCTTTGAGGATCCGCTGACGCCGCTGGGCCTCCCCACCGAGGAGGACATCCGTCACTACGCCGCCTGGATGCAGGAAAACAGACTTCTGAAGAAGGGCGTGCCCGCGCTTGCCGACATCGTCTTTCAGGATGTGAAATGAACGACGACAGCTTGCAGGTTTCGGCTCTGAGCAGGCGTTTCGGCAGCCGTGACGTTCTCTACAATCTCTCCTTTGAGCTGACGGCCGGATCATCCCTGTCCGTCATCGGTCCGTCCGGCTGCGGAAAAAGCACGCTGCTGGCCATGATCGCCGGACTGAGCGCTCCCGACGAAGGCCGGATTCTGATACCCGCACACTGGAAAACGGCTTTCATTCTGCAGGACTACGGCCTTTTCCCCTGGAAAAGCGTGCGCGACAATCTGGCGCTGCCCCTTGAGCTCAAGGGTATACCGAAGAAGGAACGCTTCACCGCTGTGGCCGACATGCTGAAGGAACTGGGGCTGGAGGGGCTGGAACAGCGCCTTCCGGTGCAGCTTTCCGGCGGCCAGCGGCAGCGTGTGGCCATCGGACGCGCGCTCATTTCCCGGCCAGACCTGCTGCTCATGGACGAGCCCTTCGCCGCGCTCGACGCCATCACGCGCGAACATCTGCAGAATCTGCTTCTCACCGTTTGGAAACGCCGCCGCATGAGCGTCATACTGGTGACGCACAACGTGGCGGAAGCCGTGTTCCTCGGCCGCTCCATCATGGTACTCGGCGAAACGCCCGCCACAAAAAAACTCTGGCTGGACAATCCCTGCTTCGGCGACGCCTCCTGCCGCAACAGCGACGCCTACTTCTCCCTCATCCGAAAGGTTCACGAAGCGCTGGAAAACACGGAATCACGTACTTCGGAAAAGGCGGGCGCATGAAAATTCTCGACATTCTGTTCCGCTACGTCGTGGCCTTTCTCGCCCTTCTGCTGCTCTGGCAGGCAGGAGCCTCGGCGCTCGGCCCCTATCTTCTGCCCGCCCCTGCGGAAGTGCTCAACGCCTGGGCAGCGTCGCTGCAGGAGCCGGTCATGCGCGGCCACATTCTGAGCAGCAGTTTCCGCGTCGTGTCCGCCATGATTCTGGCATGGATCGTCGCCTTTCCTCTGGGCATCCTGCTCGGCTACAGAAGACGCATCGACCGCTATGTCTCGCCCATGGTCTTTCTGACCTATCCTCTGCCGAAAATCGTGCTTCTGCCCGTGTTTCTCACGCTGTTCGGCCTGGGCGACCTTTCCAAGATTCTGATCATTGCGCTCACGACCGGCTATCAGATTCTTGTCGTCACCCGCGACGGCATACGGCAGCTCGACGCCCGCTATCTGGACGCCTTCCGCACGCTGGGCGGAACGCCGGTTCAGCTCGTACGGCATGTTCTCGTGCCGGCCGCACTGCCCAGCGCCATGACGGCGCTCAAGGTAAGCAGCGGCACGGCCGTGGCCGTCCTGTTCATGGCCGAATCCTTTGCCACGCAGAGCGGTCTCGGTTTCCTCATCATGGACGCATGGGGGCGCGGCGATCAGCTTGAAATGTTCTGCGGCATTCTCTCCATGAGTCTGCTCGGCCTTATTATCTATGAAATCTGCCATGTCGCCGAAAGAATACTGTGCCGCTGGAAGCGACTGGAAAACAGGAGATGATTCCATGCTGCGTTTTGAATCGGACTACGGAGAAGGCGCGCATCCGCGCATACTGGAACTTCTGAGCGCCACCAACCTCGACCAGACTCCCGGCTACGGAGAAGATCACTACTGCGACGAAGCCCGCGCGCTCATCCGCAAGGCCTGCTCGGCTCCCGAGGCCGACGTGCATTTTCTGGTGGGCGGAACGCAGACGAACTTCATCGTCATCGAAGCGGCCCTGCGCCCGTGGCAGGGCGTGCTCTGCGCCGAGAACGGACACATCAACGTCCATGAAACCGGCGCCGTGGAAGCCACCGGTCACAAGGTGCTCGCGCTGCCTGCCCGTGATGGAAAAATTTCCGCCGACCAGATCCGCGAAGCCTGTGCCGTTCATTATGCCGACTCCTCGTTCGAACACATGGTGCAGCCCGGCATGGTATACCTCTCCTCGCCGACGGAATTCGGTACGCTGTACACTAAAGACGAACTGACGGACATCAGCCGTACCTGTCGTGAACTCGGCCTGCCTCTGTTCGTGGACGGCGCCCGCATGGGATACGGACTCATGTCCGAAGCCAACGACGTGACGCTGGCCGACTACGCCACTCTGTGCGACGCCTTCAGCATAGGCGGCACCAAGGTGGGCGCGCTGTTCGGCGAAGCCGTCGTCATCACCTCTCCCGCCCTGAAGAAGGACTTCCGCTATCTCATGAAGCAGCGCGGCGCCATGCTGGCCAAGGGCAGACTTCTGGGCCTGCAGTTTCTGGCGCTTTTTCAGGACGACCTGTACTTTCACATCGCCAAGCAGGCCGACGAGCTGGCCATGCGCCTGCGCAGCGCCTTTCTGAAGCAGGGGTGGTCGCTGCTGTATCCGTCCTTCACCAACCAGCAGTTCCCCATCATCCCTGATACGGTGCTCGAAAGACTGCGTGCGGACTACTCCTTCAGCTTCTGGCAGAAAACGGACGACACGCACACCGCCGTGCGATTCTGCACCAGCTGGGCGACCACGGAAGAAGCCGTAAACAAGCTTATCGCCGACCTTGAAAAATAAACATCAGGCCCCGGTTCCATGACGGAAACCGGGGCCTTTCTGTTCTGAACATCCTCTGCACGCTCTCTCCCGGTCGTGCAGAGGATGTCTGTTACCCGTCGAGGCCGAGAAGACGCGCAGCGTTGCCGTACATGACGCCTTCCATGACTTCGGGGCGAAGCCCCCAGTGCCTGTAGTATTCCACCGCCTGGCGTATATCCACGCAGGGATACGCCGAGCCGAACAGGAACTTTTCAGGAATGAGGTAGTTCGCCGCGTCCAGGTAGTCCCTGTTGCCGGGCACATTCATGGTGTACAGATCCGGAGCGAGATACACCCCCTCCCTTTCGAAGGCCACATGACATATGCCGCCCACGTTGGGCCAGCCGCCATGCGCAATGACCAGCTTCAGGCGGGGAAAGTCCAGCGCCACACGTTCAATGATCATGGCGTCGGTATAACTCAGATCCGGGGCCACAAAGCCGCCGAACGAGATGAATACGGGAATGTTCTCCGCCTCGCACTTCTCATAGATGGGATAAACTGCACGGTCGTCCGCTCTGAGCGCAGGTTTGCAGAATCCCGGCTCCACCAGCACGGCTCTCGCCGTTCCGCGAACCACGTACCGGTCGATTTCATCAAGCGCACCCGAGTCATGGGGATCGATGCCCGCCACGCCGACGAAGCGGCCGGGCCAGAGCGCGTCCAGCTTCTCCAGATCCGCATTGTCCATGCCCGTGGACTTGCGGATCAGTACGGCTCCCGCACAGACCCCGGCTTCATCCATCTCCCTGATGAACAGATCCATGGACTTCTGCCTTGCCGATTCGCCTATGGTCATGCCGAAACGACGGGCAAAGGACTCCGGCTCAAAAAGTTCACGGCCCGGATTATTGAACATCCCCTCACAGATACTGCCGAAGGGCGGACGAATCCGCATATCGAAAATCTTCATTGAAAACCTCTTCCGTCCTGTACCGTCGGCGCCCCGAAAGGAGCGCCGACCACAGCACTACAGGCTGAAACCATACACCATGCCGATGACGGGGAAGCCGAACACGAACAGGAACACCAGTCCCGCGAGCACGGCGGCCGTTCCGGCCTTGAACGCATTCTTCACCCCGATCCATTCCACGTTGGAGAACATGATGGCCGCACAGGTGGACGCCGCGGGCGTAGCATAGGCGCAGGCGGCGGCGATGATGACAAGCACCGTCATGGCCACGGGGTTCAGGCCCAGCATCTGGCTCACCTGATAGCCGATGGGCACGGCAATGAGCACAAGGCTCACGTTGTGCGTAAACTGCGTGGCAACATTGAGGATGAGAGAGAACAGAATCAGGAAGGCCACCACGCTGGTGCCCTCCAGGCTGGAGCTCATGACGGAGCCGAGCCAGGCCGTAATGCCCGCGGCATCGCTGCTCACCGCCGCGGAAACAGGAATGGCGGCGGCCGTAATCCAGAACACGTTCCAGTGAATGCCGTCACGGGCACAGGATTCAAAGTCCAGAATGGAGCGGCCTTCCAGACGCATGACGCAGAGCGCAATAAGCACGACAGCCACGGCCGAGAGGAAGTTGAATTCGCCGAGCAGGCCCAGCGCTCCGGCATTGCCCAGCAGAAGGTTGGGAATGAGCATGAGCGCCATGAACACCACAAGCGCCACGGCGGCCACCTTTTCCCTGGTGTTCAGCTTCAGTTCGCGACGCATGTTCTCAAGATACTCTTCGGAAAGGTTCATGAGATTGCTGACGTCCGGCTTGAACACATACTTCATCACGAGGAAGTAGGCGATGACGAAAAGCAGGCAGAGAGGAATGGTCACCGCCATGAAGGTCAGATAATCCAGCGTCAGCGCGCCCTTGGAAGAGGATTCCAGCGCGCCTATGGCCAGAATGCACACATTGCACCAGGGTTTGCAGCCGAAGGAAAGAACTGCCGTAATGGCCACGCCCGCACACAGGAATGCGGGATAACGGTCGCCCTTCTTGTAACCCGTTTCCTCAAAAATGCTGTACAGCAGGTTCCAGACCAGGAACACCACGGCGTTTCCGTCCACCAGGAAGCTCACCACAAAGGAGCCGATGAGCACCATCAGGGTGAAGGTCCAGGGGCGGCCCACAAGGCATTTACGGCTCAGGAACCAGCAGGACATCTTCTTGTTGATGCCGCTTTTTTCGCAGAAGGCCGTAAACACCAGCACCAGCAGCATGAATATCACCAGATGGTTGCTGAAGGCGTTGGCGAAGGCGGCCTGCGGCGTCTTGAAGAAGCCGCACACGCCCAGAGCAAAAATACTCATCATGCTGGGCCAGATGAAGCCTATGAACGTCCAGCCGTAAAGCAGGCCGATGAACACGCCCATGATGCCCATACCGAACGGCGAAATGCCGTCGAACGGCACATAGCGGAAGCCGAAGGTCAAAAGAAAATATATGAGGGTATGAATCCAGTAGTTGTCTCTGGATTTCACTTCCGATGCATGCATGCCTATATCTCCTTGTCATTCCCCCTGGGCAGGAATGAGATAAACGATTTGATGATTTCTCCCGGTTCTCCGTGCAGAAGATACCCCGTCACGGCCGTCATGTTCTCGCGTATGCCTATGGTCGTTATGCCCTGAAGATACGTCCGGAACGGCTCCGCCCCATCAAGAAAGATGTCGTGCAGAAAACCGATGCCCACATTGTTGGCGATGGAGTGACTCCAGAGGTTGAGAGACGTCGTAGCCAGCACGATGTTGGGCTTCCCGTACTGGGAAAGCAGCGAGTACAGCGGCGTGAAGCACATTTCATCCGCAGCTCCGCCTATGATGGGTTCGCGGATGAGACGTCTCATGGACACGGAACGATGACGGGCCAGCGGATGCGTCTGCCCCACGCAGGCATGGTATCCGCCGCCGGCCAGCGGATGAAAAGTCAGCCGCTCGTCCATGATGAACGAGGGGTCGGGTTCTCCGTTCACGGCATTGGGAATATTGAGTAGCCCTATGCTGTAGGTGTCTTCCTCCGCAGGACTCAGCAGTCTTTCGCAGATGCTGTCGGCATTGAGCGTGGCGGTGATCACCTTCACGCGGGGATATCGCGCACAGTACCTCTCCACGATGCTGAAAAGCCGTGCCAGATAAAACGCCGTGTTGACGTATACCTTCAGCGTTCCCCGGAGACCTCCGTCGTCGGCCGATCGGAAGCCTCCCGTCAGTTCCCTGTACTTCGGCATGACATCCGCCGCAAAAGCAAGCAGCTGACGCCCTTCCGGGGTAAGTTCCACCCCTCTGGAAGAACGCCGGAGCAGGGGGACTCCAAGTTCAGCCTCCATATTCTTTATGCAGGCGCTGAGAGCCTGCTGGGTCACGTGCAGGCTTCTGCTGGCACTGACAAGAGAGCTGTGTTTGGAAAGTTCAAGAAACGAGGCAAGCTGTTCCAGTCTCATGGCTTCTCCCTGTACTGCGGGATGCCGAAATGCCGCCGGAAAAAGACCGCTTCACACCCGAACTACAGCCCGAGAAAACGACGGGCATTCTCCTCCATAAGGAAAGGAAGCCGCTCTTCTCTCACGCCGCAGGTACGGTAGTGCCGTTCCGCATCCGCCATGGAAATAATGGGGGCCGCCGAGGCAAATATCATTCTGTCATACAGCAGGCCGTTGGCCGCCGTAATGTAGTCGTTGCTGCCCGGGGCATTGATCATGTACATGTCCGGAGCAATATAAACGTTGCCCCGATTGAAGGCAATTTCGCACACTTCCGTGACAAAAGGCCATCCGCCGTGGCTCAGGGCCATGCGCATGCGGGGGAACGTTCCGGCAACCTTGTCTATGGCAAGGGGCGTGTAATACTCAAGACCGGGAGTAAAAATGCCGCCATAGGTGAACACCACGGGAATGCCCGCTTCCTGACAGCGCGCGTACAAAGGAAAGACCCTCTCATCGTCCACCTTCCAGCGCTCCGGATCAAAAGCCGGCTCCAGCGCAATGCCCGCACACGGACCATTGATGACGTAGCGCTCCAGCTCCTCCATGGCCTCATCCATGCCCATGAGGGGAGCAATACCCGCAAGGCCGATAAAACGGCCGGGCCAGCGCTCAAAAAGGTCCAGTAAATCTTCGTTGTTCCCCCCGCATCCCTTCCGGATGGGAACAACGGCCTGCGAAACATTGCAGCTGTCCATTTCCACAAGGAGATCCTCCATGGAAAACGTACGCGCACAAGGAGAAATATGCATGCCGAAACGGGCCGCCCGCTGAGACACATCCTCAATATTGTTATAAAATTCAGCAGTCTTATAACTTGGAACGGGAGGTCTCACTCTGAAGTCGATACTCATAGCTTCTCCGCAATAAATATTGATAGTATGTCAAGCAATGCATAATATGTGAAATAAAGTCCAACAAATATTTTTAACTGTTATGATATTAGCTACAAATATTATTTGTAGATGACTGCCGCCAGAAGCAGTACAGAAGAGACAAAAAAAGAGGGCTGCTCCCGGCCAGGGAAACAGCCCTCTTTTGGCATATTCCGTATACTAATCTTCCCAGAATATCCGCATCACATCCTCAGGCACGGGTCTGCCCCAGCGATTTCCCACACAGAACGCCAGCAGGGAGACCGCACAGGTCGGCACAATGGCATGCACTCCGCCGAGAGGAATTCCCCCCAGAGAAAACAGCATGAAGCTGCCTACGCCGAACAGCATGGAACAGAGCGCGCCCGTTGCATTGGCTTTTCTCCAGTACAGACCGAGCACGATGGGCCAGAGGAACACGGCTTCCAGACCGCCGAAGGCAAAAAGGTTGATCAAGACCAGAAGATCCGGCGGATCGAAGGAGGCCAGAAAAACCAGAATGCCGACGATCAGCGTGCAGCCGAAACTCATGCGGCTGATCCTGGCGGCCGAAATTCTGGAATCGTCATTCTTCAGGCGATAACGGATATACAGATCCTTGATGATGGAAGCCGACACGAGCAGCAGCATGGTATCCACCGTGGACATGATGGCTGCAAGCGGTCCCGCCACGAAGACACCGGCCCAGATCGGCGGCAGAAGCTCCAGAATGAGCGAGGGAATGATGAGGTCGCCGGACGTAAGCCCCGGCATGACCGCGCGCCCCAGAACGCCCGCCAGATGCATGAAAAGAAGCAGAAAGCCGATGATGAGGGTACCGACGATCATGGCGTCATGCATGGAGCGCGAATCCCTGTAACCGAAACAGCGCTGCGTTGTCTGGGGCAGGCCAAGAATGCCGAGACCCACCAGAATCCAGAAAGAAAACAGCATGGGGGCAGGAATACTGTCTCCCGGCCCGGAGGGGGAAATCAGGCCGGGATCAATGCCTTTCAGCGTCTGTATGCACTGTTCCATGCCGCCGCCTGCACTGACGACGGCCACAAGAATCACCACGGAGGCCAGCAGCATGACCACGCCCTGAAGCGCATCCGTGACCACCACGGCCCGGAAGCCACCCACGGCCGTATAAATGACCACCGTTACACCGAACAGTATCAGCCCCACTTCATACGGATATCCGGTGACGGCCTGAAACACGCGCGCGCCGCCGATGAACTGCGCAATCATGGACGCGGCAAAAAAGACGAGCACGGCCAGAGAACACAGAATCACGACGGCGTCGTTTCTGTATCTGGCATAGAGGAAGTCCGTAATGGTCACGGCGTGAATGCGCCGGCCGACGATGGCAAATCTCTTGCCGAGAACACCAAGGGTAAGAAATGTGGTGGGCACCTGAATCATGGCCAGAAGAACCCAGCCGAGGCCCAGCTTATAGGCCACGCCGGGACCGCCGACAAAGCTGCTGGCACTCGTGTAGCTGGCAATGATGGTCATGGCCAGCACAAAGCCGCCCATGGTACGTCCGCCGACGAAGTATTCCTCCACGAAACTGCCGCCGCCCTTGCCGGACTGGCGCTGCGCCCACACGGCAAGAAGAATCGTCAGCGCAAGATAGCCGATAAGAGGAATAAGTGCGATGTTCATGCCTTATCCTCCCCGTCACTCTTCTTTTTCTCATCAAGAGGAATGTCGGCAAAAAAACGCCGGACTACGATCCACAGGATCAGCGTCATGACCGGATAGCCCAGAACACAGCTGTAAAAGAACCATGCGGGCAGTCCGAAAACATAGCTGTACTCCTCCGGATCACCGCTTCCGAGCACGAAGGCGAACAACGTCCACCACACGAAAAAGAAGACATAAAGCCCCAGCGTGATCAACGCCTCGCGATCGGCCTGTCTGAATGCTCCGCGCATACTTCACCTTTTCATTACCGATTCATCCGGGTCCCGGACCGTCATCAACGATCCCTTTCCGCCAGCCGGCGTCTCCAGCCGGCAAACAGGGAACCTGAAATATTCTGCCACGCGCTGAACAGAGCTCCGGGCAGCGTGGCCATGGGATTTGAAGCAAAATTGGCCGTTGCCAGAGCCACGGCCAGTCCGCTGTTCTGCATGCCCACCTCTATGGACAGGGCACTGCTTCCGGCCTGATTCATGCCGAGCACTCTGGCCGCCATCAGGCCGAGAACAAGCCCGGCTCCATTATGCAGAAAAACCAGCAAAAGAACCAGCAGGCCGCTTTCCGCGATTTTCTCCGCGTTGACGGCAATGATGCCGCCTACGATAAGCACAATGCCCAGAACCGACACCAGAGGGCAGAACTCCGTCATGCGTGCTGCAAGCCGTCCGGCGGCCGCCCGCAGCACAAGCCCCGCAAGGACCGGCAAAAGAACGATTTCCACCACGGCAAGCATCATGGCGACAAGAGAAACATCCACGCGGCTTCCAGCAAGAACATAAACGAGAAGCGGCGTCATGACCGGCGCAAGCAGCGTGGAGACAACCGTCATGCCGACGGAGAGGGCCACGTCTCCGCGGGCAAGATAGGTTATCACGTTGCTGGCCGTTCCCCCCGGGCAGCATCCCACCAGAATGACGCCGAGCGCAAGATCGGCGGGCAGAGAAAAGGCCTGCGTCAGCATATAGGCCAGCAGAGGCATCAGAGTAAACTGAGCCACGCATCCGGCCAGCAAAGCTTTAGGACGCGACAGAACGACACGAAAATCCTCGGCCCGTATGGTGAGGCCCATGCCGAACATGATGACGGCAAGAAACAGCGACGTATGCGGAACCGTCCAGGCAAACAGCTCCGGAAACACATAGGCAATGCCGGAGCATGCAACAATGATGCACCCTATCTGCCGTGTCAGCAGCGAACTGATGCGTCTGAACCAAGACATGGAAGTCACCTTGTCTGAAGACAGGCTGATGACAAACCGGCCATCTCCGGAGACCGGTGCTCTTCCAGACTCCGAAGGTGGCCGGGGAGTTCTACAGCGGTATGATTCGCCTGAAAAACCGTATGGCGAAGACGTCTACCCTTCAAAAAGGAAGTTGTCGATCAGACGGGTCTTGCCGATATATACGGCCATGGCACACAGCACCGGGCCTTCCGCTCTCTGCACCGTCTGCATGGAAGCGGCATCCACCATTTCAACATAGTCGATACGGGCAAGAGGTTCTGCCTCAATGCACATTTTCATGGCTGCGATTATGGCGGAGGCATCCCGTTCACCCTTCTCCATCATGTCCCGTCCGAGAAAAACGGCGCGACTCAGCACCAGAGCCGCCTTGCGCTCTTCAGCGTTCAGATAGGTGTTCCGGGAACTTCTGGCGAGCCCGTCCGCCTCGCGTACGATGGGGCAGCCGACAATCTCAATATCAAAATTCAAATCACGGACCATGCGACGGATAACGGCAAGCTGCTGCGCATCCTTCTGCCCAAAATAGGCTCTGTCCGGAGCAACGATATGGAAAAGCTTGCTCACCACGGTGCAGACACCGCGAAAATGAATGGGACGGGTCTTGCCGCAAAGGCCTTCCGTCAGACTTTTCATATCTACCCAGGTGCAGAAGTCCGGATCATACATGTCTTCCGGCGCGGGATGAAAAATAAGATGCGCCCCGGCAGCTTCACAAAGACGGGCGTCTGCCTCAATGTCACGGGGATAGCTGGCCAGATCCTCATTGGGGCCGAACTGCGTAGGATTGACGAAATCGCTGACCACTACGCGGTCATTCTCAGCCACGGCACGAACGATAAGGCTTTTATGCCCCTCGTGAAGATAACCCATAGTCGGAACCAGACCGACGCTCAGGCCCTGACGTCTCCACTCCTTGACCTGTCTGCGCACGTCGGCAACGGAAGAAACGATATTCATACCCTCTCCCCTACAATGTTTCATGGTATTCCACACAAGGCCACAGGCTCACCGCCGTATGCCGCGCGTCCGGGAATACCGCAACGTTCTGTTCCGTCCGAAGATATGCTCAGAGGCTCCGTTCCATAACGTCCATTGCATCTCTTTCAAATCCCACACCATGCGGAAGCATTCTTCAAACGGTACAAGGTATGGCTTTAATCAAAAAAACAGCGAGGCGCAACAAATGGTACTTCATCTGACCACAGTAAAAACACTGCTGCCTGGTAAAGCCTTTTCCAGCAAGCGCTGAAGCGCGCGCCGCAACTACATTTTTCCTGTGTCTCTCAGAGGCAGGAGGAAAGAGAGACGTTGTGAGGCAGCAGCCATCATTCATGCAGCACACCAAAGCGCGTGTGCAGGTAAAAGACGCGGGATCCCAGCCCGGCCTCTTCCACCCGCTCCACGACCACATGGCAGCCCTGAAAATCGTATTTTTCCCTTCCCCTGAGTGCGGGAAACTTCTGGCCCCCGGCATACCTTCACAGATTCTGAAGGTCCAAACATCGAAAGGCCTCAGGACGCACCTGAAGAAAAAAGCCGGAGGGATACTCCGGCTATGAAACAAAAAAGGGCCGCTTCGAATGGAAGCGGCCCTTAAACGACGAAAGGCTCCTGAATAGGAGCCTTTCTAAAGATAACCTTGGC
>JAHZEL010000022.1 GCA_019421865.1 Desulfovibrionaceae bacterium
GGGCAAAGTTGATGAGGCGCAGGATGCCGTACACCATCGTGTAGCCGATGGCGATGAGACCGTACAGCGACCCCAGGGTGAGCGCGTTGAAGAAGTGTTGGAGGAAGAGTTCCAGACTCATGGGAAAGCCCTTTCCGGCTGCGCGGCCGCGGAAGTCGTTGCGGCGGGCAGCCGTGGAAATGCGCCTGTCCGTTCACGGAGCGGGGCGTTGGAGCCGGGTCCGATGCGGACCCGGCTGCGGCGAAATCGGCCGGAGGGGGGTCTCCGGCCCGTATCGGCAAGGGTTAGTCGGCGATGGCTTCGCCTATGTAGGAGCGCTTGCCGTCCTTGTACTGAATGATGCCCACGGGCAGTTCGGCGTCGTGGGAGGCGTTGATGGAAAGGGTGCCCAGAGGCGTGGCGAAGTTCTTGGTTTCGGCGAGGGCCTTGGTGATGGCTTCGGGATCGTCGGAACCGGCGCGGGTGATGGCGTCGATGATGAGCTTGTAGCACACGTAGCCGAGGGCGGAGTTCACGTTGGGATCCTTGTCGGGATAGGCAGCCTTCCAGGCGGCGGTGAAGGCCTCGGCGGCGTCGCTCATGCTCGGCATGTTCACGTCATAGGGGAAGGTGGTGTGCAGGAAGCCTTCCACGGCCTTGCCGCCGATCTTCACGGTGTCGGGGTTGTCCATGGCGTCGGCACCCATCATGATGAAGGTGCCGCCGAGTTCGCGGGCCTGCTTCATGATGATGGCGCCTTCGGCGAAGTAGGCGGGCATGAACACGATGTCGGGCTTCTGATTGATGATTTCGGTCAGCTGCGCGGTGAAGTCCTGGTCGCCGGAGTTGTACTTCATGTCGGCCACGATTTCGCCGCCGAGCTTCTTATAGGAGCGCTTGAAGAAGCTGCACAGGCCCACGGAGTAGTCGTTGGCCACGTCCATGAGAATGGCGGCCTTCTTCGTGCCGAGGGTCTTGTAGGCGTAGGAGGCGGCGGCAGCGCCCTGATAGGGATCGATGAAGCAGGCGCGGAAGTAATATTTCTTGCCCTGGGTGACGAGGGGGCTGGTGCAGGAGGTGCCCACGCCGGGAACCTTGGCCTTTTCACCCACTTCGCCGCCGGCCATGGCGAGGGAGGATCCGTAGGTGCCGATGTAGGCGGAAACCTTGTCGCGTTCCACGAGGCGCTTCACGGCGTTGGCGGCTTCCACCTTGTCGGACTTGTTGTCCACGACAATGAGCTCCACGTCGCGGCCGAGCACCTGAGGCGTGGCCTGCTGGGCGAGTTTTATGCCGTCAAGTTCGAGCTGGCCGCCGAAGGCGTTCTGACCGGTAAGGGGCAGATACACGCCGATTTTGACCGGCTCGGCCGCCGAGGCCGGAAGGGCGAGGCCGCAGGCCATGACGGCCATCATCACAGAGGTGAACACGCGGGAAAGCTTCATAACGATCCTCCGAATGCAAAAGCACAGGTTCGTGTGAAAGAGATAGGGGGAATCTTATAGAATCTTACGATTATGTGCAATCGGGAAGGCGGCTTTTTATGGGGAAACCTGCGGTGAAAGTGAGAAAGAATGGCATTAAAATTTAAATAATTTAATATGTTATGAATGTATCAGAAAATTTGATTTTTCTTATGCGGAAGATGGAAACATCCTTTTTTTCGACAGGTCGTTTACAATAGCGCAAAAATGTGGAAAATGATGGGTCCCCTTTTTTCAGGCGGGAAACTGCGGCGCGCCCGGGCCGGAAAATGCACGGATTTTTTCCGGCCGGGCCGTACCGGCAGAGGAGAGGCGCACGAAGGAGGCGCGCGGACAGGGCGAATGCTTTCCTGCCGCCGAAAAGCCTCATGCCAAAAAAATCCCCGCGCCGGAGTCAGTCCCGGGCGGGGAGAAAAGTGTCTCACACGGCCGACGGACGGTCGGGAGAATGGCGGCGAAGTTCCGCGGGAGCGGCTCGCAGGCGGTTACAGATGCTTCTTCCTGCGCGAAGAGGAGGGCAGGCCCATTTCTTCGCGGTATTTGGCCACCGTGCGCCGCGCGATCTTCACGCCGAGCACGTCGTTGAGCTTGGTGCTGATTTCCTCGTCGGAGAGAGGATGGGCCTGATCTTCGCCGTCGATGAGCGAACGGATGCGGGCCTTCACGCTTTCCGAACCGACCTGGCTGCCGTCGCTGGAGCTGAGGCCGCTGTTGAAGAAGTATTTGAGCTCGAAGATGCCGTGCGGGGTACCCACATATTTGTTGGTGGTGATGCGGCTGATGCTCGATTCGCTGCGTCCGATGTCTTCGGCAATGTCCTTGAGCACCAGCGGCTTCAGCTTGTAGACGCCGTACTCGAAGAAATCGTGCTGATGCTTCACGATGCTTTCCATCACCTGATAGAGGGTGCGCTGCCGCTCCTCGAGGCTGCGGATGATCCACACGGCCGAGCGCAGCCGGTCGTTCATGTAGTCCTTTTCCTCGCTGGAGCGGTTCTGCGCGGCCAGTTCCTCGGAGAGCGGGGAAAGCTGAAGATGGGGCAGATCCTCGTCGTTCATGAGAATGACGAATTCGCCGTTCACCTTGCGCACGAAGATGTCCGGGCTGACGTAGCAGGGCGCGGTGCCGCCGAGACCGCCGCCGGGCCGGGGTTCCAGGCTCTGGATGATGCAGATGTATTCCTTGAGCGTTTCGAGGTCGATGTGGAAATGACGCAGCAGCGGCTTATAGCGCTGCTTTTCCAGATCTTCCAGATGATCGCTCACCAGACTGACCAGAATGGGATCGCGGTCATAGTGTTCGGCGCGCAGCTGAATGAGCAGACATTCGGACAGCGAGCGCGCGGCTACGCCCACGGGATCAAAGTTCTGCACCGCGTTGAGCACGGGCGGAACTTCGGAAGCCTCCACACCGGCGAGCGCGGCGATTTCCTCGTCGGTGGCGGTGAGATAGCCGGTTTCATCCAGATTGCCGATGATGCATTCGCCTATGGACTTCTGGCGTTCCGTCAGCGGAGAGAGCAGAAGCTGCGCCATGAGATGGGCTTCCAGATTCGGTTCCGCGGCATGGCAGGCTTCCAGCGGATTGCCGTCCTCTTCGGCGGCTTCGTATTCCTGCTGGGCGATGCGCGACTGACTGGAAAATTCTCCCAGATATTCTTCCCACTCCGCGCTGCGCGCCACTTCCTCCTGCGACCAGGGCACGTCCTGCTCGTCGCTCTTGCGGACGTCGGACGCGGCGTCGGACGGCGCGGCTTCTGCTTCCTTCTCCTCAAGAAAGGGATTTTCCAGAAGTTCGCGCTGCACGGCCTCCACCAGTTCCTGGCGGGAGAACAGAAGCAGGGAAATGGCCTGCTTGAGCATGGGCGTCATGTGGAGCTGCTGGCTCAGTTTGAATTGCTGACGTATTTCAAAAGCCATACTTTCACCTGGCGTTTTTTCATGTCGGCAGTCTGTTCCGGAGCGGCGTGCATCTCCGGAGGGGTGGCTCGGATGATCCGACGGAACATCGGACAGACCCGACCACAGCGGCCATGCCTGCGAAAAGGCCGCTTCAGCCGCACAAACGGCGGAAAAAGCCACGGCAGGGAGACCGCTCCGTGCCGTGGCGGGGGGTGCGCTCAGCGCAGTTCTTCGGTAGCCACGTCGGCAAGAAGCCGGGCGGCACGGCGGACGTAGTCTTCGTCCCTGCCTTCCACCATGACGCGGCAGAGGTTTTCCGTGCCCGAGTAGCGCAGCAGCACGCGGCCGGAATCGCCGAGCTTTTCCTCGACTTCCTTCTGCGCGGCCATGAGCTTTTCGCACTTCTCAAAGGGGATCTTGCGGGAAATGTTCACGTTGATGAGCTTCTGCGGGAAGAGCTTCAGCCGGTCGGCCAGCTCGGAGAGCGGGCGTCCCGTTTCGCGCATGATGCGCAGGATCTGAAGCGCGGCGAGAAGACCGTCGCCTGTGGTGCCGTATTCGCGGAAGATGAGGTGGCCGGACTGTTCGCCGCCGAGCATGGCGTTGTGCTGGCGCATGGCCTCGATGACGTAGCGGTCGCCCACCTTGGTGCGCAGAAGCTTGCCGCCGCGTTCCTTCATGAACACTTCGAGAGCCATGTTGCTCATCACCGTGCCCACGAGAATGTTCTTGTTCAGCTTGCCCTTCTTCATGAGGTCGTCGGCGCAGATGGCCATGATCTGATCGCCGTCGAGCAGACGCCCCTTTTCATCGACCACGAGCAGGCGGTCGGCGTCGCCGTCCAGGGCGAGGCCCACGTCGGCGCGCACTTCGCGCACCTTGGCCTGCAGGTTCTCGGGATGCAGGGAGCCGCACTGATAGTTGATGTTCAGGCCGTCCGGCGAGGTGCCGAGCCGGAACACTTCGGCGCCGAGCTCCTCAAGGGCGAGCGGGGCCACCTTGTAGTTGGCGCCGTTGGCGCAGTCGATGACCACGCGCAGACCGTCCAGCGTGAGCTGCTGGGGGAAACTGCTCTTGAGGTACACGATGTAGCGGCCCGATGCGTCCACGATGCGGTAGGCGCGTCCCACCTTGTTGGAGGCGGGGTAGTCCCATTCGTGATCCTTGTCCAGAATGAGGGCGGACATCTTGTCTTCCACTTCGTCGGGCAGCTTGAAGCCTTCGCGGTCGAAGAACTTGATGCCGTTGTCGTGGTAGGGATTGTGCGATGCGGAAATCACCACGCCGAAGTCGGCGCGCATGTTGCGGGTCAGAAAGGCGATGGCCGGGGTGGGCAGCGGGCCGACCTGATACACGTCCATGCCGGCGGCGCACAGACCCGCCGTGAGCGCGGACTCGAACATGTAGCCGGAAAGACGCGTGTCCTTGCCGATGATGACCTTGCGGCGGCATTCGTCGGAACGGAAGACGGTGCCTGCGGCAAGACCGAGACGCAGAGCCATTTCGGCGGTGAGAGGATAGGTGTTGACCCGGCCTCGCAGACCGTCGGTTCCAAAGAGACGTTCAGACATGACTAATCCTGTGTTTTCTGATTCGTTTCGGCGGCGGGTTTTGCTTCACCGGAGGGCGCTGCGCCTTCGGCGGAACCTGTCGCGGTGTCGGCGGCCGCCTTCCCGGCGGGAGCCGGAGCGGCGGTAACGTTGGTCTGCGCTTCGGCGCCGTTCTCTGCAGCGGGAGCCTTTTCAGGCTGCATGGGCTGCACCTTGATGGCTTCGGGCTGGGGCAGAGGAGCGGAGGGCAGATCGAAATCGCTGAGGGAGAAGCTGCTCGTCACCTTCCGGCCGGAGAGGTCCATGCCGAAGTTGCTGGTCGGCATGGAGAAGATGCTTTCCGCAGGCGACCATTCCCGGTTTTCCGTGTCGGTGTCGGTACGGCTGAAGAGCATGACCGTGGGCGGATCGATGGACACGAGGCCCGCGCCGGAAGGCAGCATGACGAGAGGCGTGACTTCCGTGCTGTCGCCGGCGCGGAAGTCCGCGGGCTGGCGCACGATGACGCGCACCGCGTCGAGATAGTCCTTGTCGTTCACGAGGGCTTCGGGCACGGAAAGTTCCACTTCGGCATGATCGGGCCGCACGGTGCAGCCTTCCTCTTCGGTATCGAGCTGTATGCCGCAGCTTATCTTGACGTTTTCGGTCTTGAGATCCAGCGAGTAGCGAAGCGTGGTGACGGGCGGGGTGATTTCCACCTGCGGCGGGGCCACGATGGCCACGTTGGCCTCGTGCGGACCTTCGCTGGCGTTCTTGGTGGGATCGTACACCACGATGAGCCTGTCGAGGGAATTGACCTGAGTTTCCGGCCCCTTCACCGTGACGAAGGATGGTTCGAGAATGGCGTGCGAAATGAGATAGGGCGAATCCGAGGGCAGCGGCAGCATCTTGTTTTCAAGGGGCACCACGCGCTCGGTGAGGGCGTCGGCCTCGATGACGAGGCGGCTCGGCATGATTTCCAGAATTTCAAAGGCCTTGAAGTCCGGCAGGGAATCCACGGCGAGCGGCAGGGCGGTGGCGCCGCGCTGCACGCCGGAGAGATCCACGGTGTACACGAGATCGCGCGAGTGCAGATTGCGCAGAAGCTCGGCGGAGCCGCGCAGACGCACGGAAATGTGATTGACCATGCCTTCGCGCACGATCAGTCCGTCGGGCAGACCGCGGTATTCCACGCGCAGTTCCACCTGGGTTTCCACATGGTCGCGCCCCACGACGAGATACCACAGTCCCGTGGCGATCACCAGGGAAAGAAGGACGGACAGAACGGTCTGCAGGCGGCTGTTACTGATTAAGGACATTGGCCAGTATCCGTTCCAGGCGTTCTTGGTTCAGGGGATTGGAGAGATGACCGTCCTGGGCTAGGGTCACTTCTCCGCGTTCTTCCGATACCACGATGGAAATGGCGTCGCTCACTTCCGTGATGCCTATGGCCGCCCGGTGACGGGTGCCGAAATGCTGTCTGGCCACGTTGGCGAGCGGCAGCACGCAGCCGGCCGCCACCACGCGGTCGTTGTGACCGATGATCACCGCGCCGTCGTGCAGCGCCGTATTGGGAAAGAAGATGGTGGAAAGAAGGTCCTGCGAAACCACGGCATCGATGGTCACGCCCTTTTCCGTCATGTCGCCGAGGGCCACGTTGCGCTCGATCACGATGATGGCGCCTATTCTGCGGGCGGCAAGCGCGCAGGCCGTGCGGCTGACGGTATTGATCATGTCCGTGCGCACGTTGCCCTTGCGCCGGAAAAGATGCCGGAAGTTCATGTTGGACAGGGCCTGCCGGATATCCTGATGGAACAGGATGACCACCACGAGGAACAGGGAACTGAAGACGTTCTGGAGCAGCCAGGTCAGCGTGAACAGACCGAAGAACTGCGCCGCCACGTACAGAACGAGCAGCAGAAGCAGTCCGTTCAGGGCGGCCATGGCGCGCGTGCCCCGCACGAAGCGGATGCCGTAGTAGCAGAGAATGGCCACTATGAGTATGTCCAGCAGGTCGCGCCAGCCGAAAGTCAACTGTCCCAGTACGAACATATCAGTCTTTCCAGGGGGTGAAGTGTTCCGCAAGAGTAAGCGCGCGCCGGGCGGAAGCCACGTCGTGCACCCGGTGATGGGTGACGCCGCGCGCGGCCAGCAGGGCGGAGCATACGTTGGTGGACTCGATGCGCCTTGTGACGTCGAGCCCCAGCAGATCGCCGAAGAGGCTCTTGTTGGACACGCCGAGCAGCACGGGGCGGCCGAACGTGAACAGACTTTCCATGCCCGCAAGCAGGGCGCAGTTGTGTTCCGCGCTCTTGCCGAAGCCGATGCCCGGATCGAGAATGATGTTCTCTTCCGGCAGACCGGCGTTCACCAGGGCGTTCATGCGTTCTTCAAAGAAGCGCATCACGTCCTCGAGCACGTTGTCGTAGTGCGGATCGTCCTGCATGGTGCCGGGAGTCGCGCCGCGGCGGCAGTGCATGAGCACGTAGCCCGGGCGGTACTGGGCCAGAACGTCCGAAAGTTCCGGCTCCCACAGGCAGGCGGAAATGTCGTTGACGATGTCGGCTCCGGCTTCGAGCACCGAGGCCGCCACCTTGGCGCGCCAGGTGTCCACGGAGAGGAGCGTGTCCGGCGGCGTGCGTCTGCCGCGGCCTTCGGAAAGCGCGCGCACGAGCGGAAGCACGCGGCGCATTTCATCTTCCACGGGCACGTCTCTGGCGCCGGGGCGGGAGGATGCTCCGCCCAGATCCAGAACGCGGGCGCCGTCGGCGGCAAGCCGGCGGGCATGGGAAAACGCGCTTTCAAACGAGGGGTGCCTGCCTCCGTCGAAAAACGAGTCGGGCGTTACGTTCACCACGCCCCACAACGTGAAGCGTGACGGCGTACCGCCCTGTTTTTCGGAGGAAACAGGGCTGAATGCCCCTTGGCGAAGCATCCAGACCGTATCCATTATTTGTCGCTCCTGCCGTTCCCGTCGTCCGTCGGACCGGTCACGACGTTTTCTTCCCTGTTCTCGGCCTGTGCTGCGGGCTGATCACCCGGTTCGACGGCCTTTTCGGCGTCAGACGCAGGGGCAGCGGGGGCCGCCTCTCCGTCATTTGCGGCTTTGCCGGCTTCCGCATGGGGAGCGTCGTTGCCTTCCTCGGCCTCGATGCGGAATTCGCCCGCGTTCTGACCGTCAAGCTGAAAGGGAGGCAGCTTTTCGCCCTTCATGAGGATGTCGATGTCCTCGCCGGAAATGGTTTCCCGCTCCAGCAGGGCGTTGGCAATGGCGTGCAGCATGTCGATGTGCTCGGTGAGCAGAGTGCGGCAGCGTTCGCGGGCCTCGTCGATGAGAGCCTTGACTTCGTCGTCCACCAGGCGGGCCATGTCGTCGCTCACGGAGCGGGTGTGGCCCCATTCGCGGCCGAGGAACACTTCCTCTTCATGTTCGCCCACGGTCTGCGGACCGATCTTTTCGCTCATGCCCCATTCGCACACCATCTTGCGGGCCATCTTGGAGGCGCGCTCGATGTCGTTGCCCGCACCGGTGGTGATGTCGCCCATGATGATCTCTTCGGCCACGCGGCCGCCGAGCAGCACCACAAGGTTGTTGCGCAGAAATTCGCGGGAGTAGCCGTGTCTGTCCTCATCGGGCAGCTGCATGGTCACGCCCATGGCGCGGCCGCGGGGGATGATGGACACCTTGTGCACCGGATCCATGCCGGGCAGCAGCTTGGCCACCAGAGCATGACCGGCTTCATGGTAGGCCGTGATCTTCTTTTCCTCGTCGCTGAGGATGAGGCTGCGGCGTTCCTTGCCCATGAGCACCTTGTCCTTGGCGTACTCGAAGTCCGCCATGTTCAGACGGTCCTTGTTGAGCTTGGCCGCCTGAAGCGCGGCTTCGTTCACGAGGTTTTCAAGGTCGGCGCCGGAGAAGCCGGGCGTTCCCTTGGCGAGCACGGTGAGGTTCACGTCCTTGGAAAGAGGCGTGCGGCGGGTGTGCACTTCAAGAATGCGTTCGCGTCCGCGCAGGTCGGGCGTGGAAACCACCACCTGCCTGTCGAAGCGGCCGGGACGAAGCAGCGCGGGGTCGAGCACGTCCGGACGGTTGGTGGCCGCGATGAGAATGACGCCTTCGTTGGATTCAAAGCCGTCCATTTCCACGAGCAGCTGGTTCAGGGTCTGTTCGCGTTCGTCGTGTCCGCCGCCGAGTCCGGCGCCGCGCTGACGGCCCACGGCGTCGATTTCGTCGATGAAGATCAGGCAGGGCGCGTTCTTCTTGCCCTGCGCAAAGAGATCGCGCACGCGGGAGGCGCCCACGCCCACGAACATTTCCACGAAGTCGGAACCGGAAATGGAGAAGAAGGGCACGCCGGCCTCACCGGCAACGGCGCGGGCCAGCAGGGTCTTGCCGGTTCCGGGAGGGCCTACGAGCAGCACGCCCTTGGGAATGCGGCCGCCAAGACGCGTGAACTTGCGCGGGTTGGAAAGAAATTCCACCACTTCGGCCAGTTCTTCCTTGGCTTCGTCCACGCCGGCCACGTCGGCAAACGTGACCTTGCCCACCTGATTCTGATCCTGCATGCGGGCGCGGGAACGGCCGAAGGACATGGCCTTGCCGCCGCCACCCTGCATCTGACGGGCAAAGAAGATCCACACGCCGATGAGCAGCAGCATGGGGAACCACGAAATGAACACCGACATGGCGAGCGGCGTTTCTTCGGGCTGCTTGACGTTGATGACGACGTTCTTGTCCTTCAGTTCCTGAACAAGATTGGGATCGTTGGGGGCATAGGTGGAATAGGTGCGACCGTCGTTCGTGACGACGTTGATGTTTCTGTCTTCAATGACGACCTGACTGACCTCTCCGTTGTCCACCTGTTCGAGGAAGGTGCTGTAGGCGGCGGAGTTCTGCGGGCTTCCGCCGTTCTCGTTGAACAGGCTGAACAGGGAGATCATGGCCACGGCTATGATGCTCCACAGCAGAATGTTTCGGGAAAACTGGTTCAAAGCTGCCTCCAGGCTGCTTATGATTGCGCTGAAAGTGACGGAGAAAGGCCCGGCGTACCGGGCTGCCACAGGTGAAACGACAGGCTCCGCAGGCGGCGGAAGGCCGCCCCCGTCGTTTTTTATATTTGTAATGCCAGATGCCGACTTTGACAATGATGCGGGGGCCTCTTTTTCCGTGTCGGGAACGTTTTTCTGCAAGAATCGTGCCGAAATCCCCGAAAAACGCGGAACCGGAAGCGTATGCCGCCGCTTGCCGCTGCCTTCATGCTGAGCTATCATCCGCCCCGGCTGAGGGAAAGAAGTCCGCAGCGGTGCAGAACGCCTCGTCTTTCCGCGCGCCGCTCTCCCCGCGGCACCTCTTTCCGGCCGTTCTGCATAAGGTGTTACAGATGTTTGTCGATTGTCATACTCATGTGTTTCATCCGCGTATCGCGGAAAAGGCGAAACTCAAGCTGGCCGAACACTACAAGCTGTTCTGCCGCTGCAAGGGCACGCCCGATGATCTGCTTATCCGCGCAGGCCGCGCGGGCATCGATCACTGCATAGCCCTCTGCGCCGCTACAAGCGCGCTTCAGGTGCGCCCGTGCAACGCCTACGCAGGTTATCTTCAGAACAATTACCCCGATATCACCGCCTTCGGCTCCATCCACCCCGACTGCGAGGACTGGAAGGCTCAGCTCGACTGGCTGCGCTCCATGGGCGTGCACGGCATCAAGCTCCACCCCGATTTCCAGCACTTCTGGCTCAACGATCCGCGCCTGTTCCCCATTTTCGAGGAGGCACAGAAGGACTTCATCTTCATGATTCATATCGGCGACAGCCTGCCGCCCGAAAAGAATCCTTCCTGCCCCTACAAGATGGCCGCCATTCTCGACGCCTTCCCCCGCCTCAACGTCGTCGCCGCCCACCTCGGCGGCTTCCGCCAGTGGACCTGGGCCCTCGACGCCCTCGCCGGACGCGACGTGTGGATGGATACTTCCTCCTGCATGAAGGAAATTTCCGACGAGACCCTCAGAGCCATTCTCAAAAAGCACCCCCGCGAACGCCTCGTCTTCGGCACCGATTACCCCATCATGGACCCCCAGGACGAAATCGACGCCCTCCAGAGAAGAACCCGCTTCTCCGACAGCGAAATCGACGAAATCCTCGCCAACGGTACCCGCCTGCTCTTCGGATAGAACAGGAAAGGCAGGAAAGGCAGCGGGGCTCCGCCCCGTACCCCGGCGGGGGAAATAATTCCCCCGCCCCCCCTGATTCCGCCTTGCAGCTGTGCCGTTCGGCGGTCGGTGCGCAGGTGCTCAAAAGGAGCGTTGTTGCGTCGCCGGCGTCGGGAAGATTGTGGCGGTATCGGGCGAGGAGCTTCTTTTCGCCTTCGTCCGGCCCGCCGTCGCCGTGCAGGCGTGTCCTGCCGGACCCGCCTGCGGTGGCCGCCATCATTTTCGACACGTCGAAAATGATGGTTCAGCGGAAGGTATTTCCAGATATTTTGAGAGTGTTACGTTTTGCAGACCGAGGGGCAGAAGGAGCGGAAGGTTTTTTGACGGGTGGGGGGAAATCCGGCTGATTTTTATTCAACGATAAGCCGTTGTATTTTTTTATACAAAAGCTCTTTTATCTCATCCTTTCTTTCACCATAGTGAAGTTCTCTATGGCAATTGGGGCATAGGGCGACGGTATTGTGAATAGAGTCGGATCCGCCGTTTGATAACGGGCGGAGGTGATGGACTTCCAAATAGGGAAAGCCGTCTTTTCCGATAAACGGAGCCTCGGCTGAACAGCGTTCGCAGACTCCGTTTGCCTGCTCTAAAATCCATGCTTTTATTTTCGGACTGCGCTCAAATAAATGAGTGTTTACGTCAATACACTTCGGTGCAGCGTTTCCTGTCGGCGGAGGAGACGCTTTTTTTCGTTCTTCTCGGACGCACTCTTCAAAATTTTCCAGCAGCGTTTTTTTTGTAAGATACCTATTAACTATGTCTTCCAGTATCTTTGTATTTTTTTCTCCGATATGATCGGCAGGCTTGAGTCCTTTGACCCACGGCTTTTTAATTTCAAAAATATGGAGGAAATGTTTTCCATCCTATATTCAAATGCAGATATGCTTCTTCCATATTTTTCATGAAGTTTTTTATAATAACTCTTTTTTATAAAGGGTATGTTTAGTTGCTGCTTATACCACATATCAATATAAGCGTTGACCGTATCCGATAGCTCTTCTTCGGTCCATTTTTTATTCATATATTCCCCTGGGTCGTAATGAAATAAATATATGGCGTAAGTATATAACGACGGACAACGGTCGGCCACGGCGGGCGGGCGCGGCAGCGCACGTCCGCAAGCATGGGCTGGATGCGGCAACGCGCAAGGCACATACGCTCCGGCATGGCGAAGGCCGCCGAAGCGGCGCAGCCGCAAGGCGAAACAGGGGGGGCCGGGGGGGATTATCTCCCCCGGAAGCCTTTCCGGGGTACGGGGCGGAGCCCCGCTGCCTTTCCTGCGTTTCCCCTGTCTTTCCTGCCTTTACAAATTGTCGGCGATGTTGTTGGCGAGGTCCTGCACAAGGAGGGACTGGGCTTCGATCATGCTTTCGAGGGTGTCGCCGGCGGGGCGGTGTTTGACGAAGTGTCCGGACTTGAGGATTTCGCCGTCGCGCTGGAGCCTCCAGACCACGTCGAAGGTGACGTCGCCTTCGAGGGGGCCGTCGAGGCGGCGCACGTCGAGCATGAGCTTGTCGGTCACGCGGGCGCCGGTACGCAGGGGCAGGGCGGGGATACCGCGCACGGCGAGGGTGTCGCAGATGACGCGGGAGATGCCCTGGGAGAGTCCTTCGCCCCAGCGGTTGAAGTCGTCGACGGTGATGCTTACGCCGTCGGCATCGCGCAGGACGAGCTGCTGTCTGGACAGGTATCCGGGCATGGAAACGGGCAGCACGCCGATGCCCGCCTTTTCGGACAGGGAGTTCGGGGGCAGGGGGGAGGAGAGCACGAAGTAGCGCACCGGCGGGGAGGGCTTGAACTGAGCAGGCAGCGAGCAGCCCGTGAGGGCGAGCGCGAGAATAAGCGCGGCGGAGAAGGATTTCATCAGTTGTTTCTCCCGAAGATGAGGGCGTTGGGCTTGATTTCCAGAAGCGTGGCGAGTTCGGAGAGAGCCTGGGCGGCGCGGCGCAGGGAGAGCATGGTCTGGCTGAACTCGAGCACGGGGGCGGAGTCTTCGCTGAACAGGTTGTCTGCGGTGTCGGCGGCGCGGCGCAGTTCCTTCATGGCGCTTCCGGCTTCGTTTACGGTGTTTTCGGAAGCGGCGGCGAGGCTGCTTACGCTGCGCAGCGCGGCGTTGACGTTCTGGAGCGTGGTGCGGATGTCCTTCTGGAGGGATCCTGCGAGGGCCGCGTAGGAGTCGAGCGTGGTTCCGGCGTTCTGGCGGAGGGCGCCGAAGGAGGTCACTTCCTCGCGGATGGCGTCGCTGGTATCGCGCACGCTGGCCACGAGGCCGGAGGCGTCGATATTGCGGATCTGTTCGGAAAGGCTCTTCATGCTGCTCATCACGTCCAGCAGGATTTCCTGAAGGGGCATGTCTTCCAGCGTGTTGAGAGCCGCGTCGAGGGAGGAGAGCTGGGTGGGAATCTGGGGGGATCCCTTGTAGGGCACGAGGGTCTTCAGATCCACGGGTTCGGCGTTGCGGACGAGGTCGAGTTCCACGCAGAGCTGGCCGGTGAGCAGGCTGGAAATGCCCAGCTTGGCGCGCAGACCGGCCTGAATGAGCCTGTTGAGGATATCCGGATCGCCGAAGAGTTCGCTTTCCCGGCCGTCTTCGAGCAGGGCGGTGGCCTTTTCCTTTTCTATTTCAATGACGACGGGCGTGTAGAACCTTGCCGTGCCGAGTTCGGGGCGGATCTGGATGGAGCTCACCTTGCCCACGCGGATGCCCTTGAAATAGACGGGCGATCCCTGCGTGAGCCCTTTGAGCGAGGTGTTGAAGTACAGCGCGAAGGTGGGGTTCTTGGGGCCGAGCGTGCCGGACCCGAGAAGAATGATGAATCCGACAATGAGCGCCAGCGCGCCGAGAACGAACGCTCCGATGAAGGTTTTTGTGCCGCGTTCCGTCATTGCAAGCCTCCGGAGGCGCGGCCCTTGCCGCGCGTAAGAAATTCCACCACCTCGTCCGGTCCGTGTTTGAGCAGTTCGTGCGGATCGCCGCCTGCGGTCATGGTTCTGGTTTTCGCATCCAGAAAGACGGAGTTGTTCGCGATGGCGAAAATGCTGGCCAGTTCATGGGTGACCACAACCACGGTCATGCCCAGGGTGTCCCTGAGCTGGAGGATGAGTTCGTCGAGCCGCGCCGCGCTGACGGGATCGAGACCTGCGGAAGGTTCGTCGAAGTACACCACGTCGGGATCAAGGGCGAGGGCGCGGGCGAGGCCGGCGCGCTTTTTCATGCCGCCGCTGATTTCGGAGGGGTAGAAGTCCTCGAAGCCCGCAAGGCCCACCAGCGACAGCTTGAACGAGGCGAGGGCGCGGATGTCGCTCGGTGAAAGATCGGTATAATATTCCAGGGGAAGGGCCACGTTTTCGGCAAGGGTGCGGGAGGTCCAGAGCGCGCCGCTCTGGAACATGACGCCCGTGCGGCGCATGACGGCGTCTCTTTCGGCGGCGGAGGCGCCCCAGAAATCCTTCTGACCGTAGAACACGGTGCCTTTTGCCGGGGGCGTCAGGCCCATGAGCACGCGCAGAAGCGAGCTTTTGCCGCAGCCCGAGCCACCCATGATGATGAAGATGTCGCCCCTGTTCACGGTGAAGTTCAGGTCGTGCTGAATGACGCGCGGCCCGTAGGCCACGGTGACGTCCTGTGCCGTGACGGCGGCGCTGTTGTCGGGAACGAGCGTCATAGATCAAGCACCGTAAGGATGATGGTGATGACGGACGTGGCCACGATGATGCCCACGATGGAGCTGACCACGGCGGCGGTGGTGGCGCGGCCCACGGCGGAGGCGTTGCGGCCGCAGCGTATGCCCTGATAGCAGCCGCAGAGGGCGATGAGAATGCCGAACACGAAGGCGTGCAGAAGGCCGATCCAGACGTAGCTCAGGGTCATGAACTGCATGGTGTTGGCCATGTAGGCCGAGGGCGCGATGCCGAGCATGAGCACGCCCACGAGAAAGCCGCCCGCAATGCCTGCGACGTCGGCGTAGAGGGTGAGCAGGGGCGTCATGATGGCGAGTCCGAGCACGCGGGGCAGCACGAGAAAGTCGGTGGGGGAGATGCCGAAGCCCGTGAGGGCGTCCACTTCCTCATTGACCTGCATGCTGCCGATGACGGCGGCGAACGACGCGCCCGTGCGGCCGGAGAGCACGATGCCCGTGAGCACCGGACCCATGACGCGCACCATGGACACGCCCACCAGCGAGGCCACATAGACTTCCGCGCCGAAAAGCTTGAGCTGCATGGAGCTGACGAAGGCCAGAATGAGACCGAGCAGCAGGCTCGTGAGGCTGACGATGGGCAGGGCGTCCACGCCGCATTCGCGGAACACGTTCCACAGATCGCGGGAGCTGCAGGAGGCGCGGCCGGTCATAAAGCGCGCCAGACTCTGGGAAACTTCGCCGATGAATTCCGTGATGTCGGCAATGATGCCGGGCCAGGCCATGGCCTTTTCGCCCACCATCTCAAGAAAGCCCGGCTCGCGTTTTTTTGCATCGCCGCCGCGCGGGGGCACGGCGAGGGCCATGTCCAGCATGGGCCCCATGCCGCCGGGCAGGCCGGAGGTGTCCACGCGCATGCCTCTGGATGCGGCCTGACGGGCCACCTCGGCAAGGGAGGCGAGCAGCAGACTGTCGGCCTCGTCCGCGCCGTCGGCAAGAAGGCGGAGAACTTTGGTGTCCTCGTCGAAAAGGGCGCAGGCGCGTGTTCTCAGCGATTCGGGCAGGCCGGGATCGGCCGCAAGGGCCTGCCGCGACCACGAACCGGAAACGCGGACAAGAAGCGTATCGTGCTGCTTTTGCAAGTCGAAGCCTGGCTGCATGGATCCTCGCTCTTTTGAGATGATCACATTCTGAGCCGTCCGGCCGGGACGAGGGACGGAAAAAGGGGGGAGTGATCTGCGTCACGCCGGAAAACGGCCCGGAGCTTTCCGCAGCCGGGCCGTTTCCGACAAAAGACGGATCAGTCCATGTGCATGGCGGCGCGCACCAGTTCCATCGTGGTGTTGATGGACATTCTGGCCTTCTTTCCGCCTTCCGCAAGTATTTCTTCCACGAGGCCGGGCCTGGCGAGAATGGCGGCACGGCGTTCGTGCAGCGGTTCGAGGAAGTTCTGCAGGTTCTGCATGAAGATCTTCTTGCAGGCCACGCAGCCCATGGAGGCGTTGGTGCAGGCTTCGCGCACTTCGTTCTGGGTGTCCTTGTCGGCAAGGAGCACGTGATAGGGGAAGAGGTTGCACACGTCGGGATTGCCGGGATCGCTCTTGCGCAGGCGGGCCGGGTCGGTGAACATGCCGCGGATCTTGGGCGTGAGTTCTTCGAGGGTGTCCTGCAGGAAGATGCCGTTGCCGTAGCTCTTGGACATCTTGCGGCCGTCGAGACCGGGGCACTTGGCGGCGGGAGTGAGTCTGGCTTCGGGTTCGGGGAACACGTCTACGCCGTACATGCCGTTGAAGCGGCGCACGATTTCACGGGCGAGTTCGAGGTGGGGCTGCTGATCCTGACCCACGGGCACCCAGCGCGGACGATGCTGAATGATGTCGGCGGTCATGAGCACGGGATAGCCGAGGAAGCCGTAGTTGCCGAGGTCCTTGTCGGTGATCTGCTGCTGCTGTTCCTTGTAGGTGGGGCAGCGTTCCAGCCAGCCGAGCGGGGTGATCATGGAAAGCAGAAGATGCAGTTCTGCGGTTTCCTTGATGTCGGACTGGCGGTAGATGGCGCATTTTTCAGGATCGAGTCCGGCGGAAAGCCAGTCCACAACCATGTCGCGCACGAACTGCGGAAGTTTGGTGGTGTCGGCGTAGTTGCTGGTGAGGGCGTGCCAGTCGGCCACGAAGAAGAAGGCCTCGTGGGTGTTCTGCATCTCGACCCAGTTCTTGAGGGCGCCGAAGTAATGACCGATATGAAGAGGCCCGGTGGGCCGCATGCCTGAAACAGTGCGTTCGTTCGCCGTCATGGCGTGTCTCCTGAGAATAGGGGGAATGGGAAAAATCAGAGTCCGACGATCGTGAGGGTCAGCGTCCACGACCATCGCAGAAGCGGCATGAGAATGCTGCCGAGCACGCCGCTGGCCAGAAGGACCACGAGCAGCAGAAAGCCGTAGCGTTCCACGCGCTGGAACTGAAGCGCGATCTGCCCGGGAAGCAGGGTTTCCACGATGCGGCCGCCGTCGAGCGGGGGAATGGGCACGAGGTTGATCCATGCCAGGGCGAAATTGGCGGCGATGCCGGTCTGGAACATCTGCAGAAGGAAGCTGCCCGTGGAGGTGTGCAGCAGAAACTCCGCCGGAGCGAAGAGCAGAAGGCGCAGGCACACGGCGAAGGTCAGGGCGAGCAGCATGTTGGCGAGCGGGCCTGCCGCAGACACGAAGAGCATGCTTTTGCGGTAGTCGCGGAAGTAGCGGGGATTGATGGGCACGGGCTTGGCCCAGCCGAACACGAAGGGGGAGAAGAGGGCCGTGAACACGAACATGCCCGTACCGACGGGATCGATGTGGGGCAGGGGATTCAGAGTGAGACGGCCGAGCATGCGGGCCGTGGGATCGCCGCAGCGCAGAGCCGCCCATCCGTGGGCGACTTCATGCAGAATGATGCCCAGAAGCACGGGAACGAAGGCGACGGCGAGATGCGAGATTTGTGCAGCTATATTTATGTCGAACATGGGGGATGTCGTTACCACATTTGCGGAACCTTCGCAAGAACGGCCGGGACAACGCTTTTCCCGTTGGCCGCACTCGACAAAAGCAGTCCCTTTGGGCATGATGACAAGAACACGCCGACGCCTGAGCGGAGGCGAAAATCCGTGAAGAACCGGGAGCCTGCATGCTGGGGTCATTAGTCCGTCTCATACTCCGAATCGTCTATCGCGTGGAACTGCGCGGGCGCGAGCATTACGATGCCGCAGGGCCGCGCACGCTCATTCTGTACAATCCCGGATCCATCATCGATCCGCTTCTTCTGGCGGCCATGCTGCCGCACCGCATCGCGCTTCTGGCCGACAGGGCGCTGGAGCATAAATGGTGGATGCGGCCGGTCTGCGCCCTCACCGACACGCAGTTCTTCGATTTTTCCAGTCCGGCCTCCACGGTGTCGCTGGTGCACGCTCTGGCCAGAAACGGCCGCTGCATGGTGTTCCACAGCGGCAGACTCGGCAACGATCCGCGCTACATCCGCATTCTGGAGGCGGCTGGCGTCATTGCCGAAAAGGCCGACGCCACGCTTCTGCCCGTGCGCATCGACGGCGCGTCCAGCTCCATCTTCTCCTGCCTCAGGCACAAGAGCCGCCGCCGCTGGCTGCCGCGCATCACCGTGAGCGTGCTGGAGCCGCAGAAGCTCCGTTCCTCCAGATCCCTGCCGCCGCGTGAGCGCCGCCGCATCATGGGCGAGAAGCTCTACGACATCATGACGTCGCTGGACTACCGTTCCGGCATGGAGCGGAAGAACCTCATGCAGGCGCTCATGGACGCCGTGGCCGTTTCCGGCCGCCGCTTCCCCATTGCCGAGGATCAGGACAGACACGTGCTCACCTACGGGGCCATGCTGCTCAAGCTTTCGGTGCTGGGGCGCGCCTTCCGGCGTCTGTTCCGCGGCGAGAAGACCGTGGGCTTCCTTCTGCCCACCTCCCTGCCCGGACTTGTGGCCTTCTTCGGTCTGCACTCGGCAGGTTTTGTGCCCGCCATGCTCAACTTCACCTCGGGCATATCCTCCGTGGTGTCCTGCTGCCGTACCGTGAAGCTCTCCTACGTGCTCACGTCGCGCCGTTTTCTGGCGCTTGCCGACCTCACGGCCATGGAACAGGCCCTCAAGGACGCGGGCCTGCGCATGGTCTATCTCGAGGACGTGGCCAAGAATCTCACCCTCGGCGACAAGATCGGGGGCGCGCTGGCCTCCTGGCTGCGCCTTGCGCCTTCCACGTCTGCCGACGATCCGGCCGCGGTCATGTTCACGTCCGGCACCGAGGGCGTGCCCAAGGCCGTGCTGCTCAGCCACACCAACATCATTGCGAACCGCCATCAGGCGCTCAGCATACTCACCGTGGGCCCGGGCGACAAGCTCTTCAACTGCCTGCCCATGTTCCATGCCTTCGGACTCGGCATCTGCACGCTTCTGCCCGTGCTCGCCGGGGTGCGGGTGTTCCTTTATCCTTCGCCCCTGCACTACCGCATCGTGCCGCGTCTGTTCTATGAAAGCCAGTCCACCATCATCTGCGGCACCGACACCTTCTGCGCAGGCTACGCCCGCTACGGCCAGCCCTATGACTTCTGCCACGCGAGGCTCGTCATCATCGGCGCGGAGAAAATGCGCGAGAGCACGCGCCGCGTGTGGCTCGACAAGTTCGGCGTGGATCTTTTTGAAGGCTACGGCGCCACGGAAACCGCGCCGCTCATTTCCGTGAACACGCCCGCCTACCGCCGCGAGGGCAGCGTGGGCCGCGCCGTGCCCGGCCTTGAATGCCGCCTCGTGCCCGTGCCCGGCATCGACGAGGAGAACACCGGCGTTCTGTGGGTGAAGGGCGACAACGTCATGCTCGGCTACATGCGTTCCGCCGCGCCCGGCGTGCTGGAACCGCCTGCGGACGAGAATCTTGCCGCCGCCTTTGCCGAAAGCGGGCAGGGCGACGACGGCAGAGGCTGGTACGAAACCGGCGACATCGTGCACATGGACGACGAAGGCTTCATCTTCATCCGCGGCCGCGCCAAGCGCTTCGCCAAGATCGGCGGAGAAATGGTGTCGCTTGCCGCCGTGGAGGAGGCGCTCCGGGAAATCTGGCCCGAAGCCGTGCTCGGCGTGGTGGCCATTCCCGATCCGCGCAAGGGCGAGCAGCTCGCGCTCGTCATCGATACCGAGAACGTGACCACGAGCCGCATTGCGGCGCACTTTGCCAGCCGCGGCCTCTCTCCGCTCTGGACGCCGAAGCGCATCATCAGCGTGAAGCAGGCGCCGCTTCTGGGCTCCGGCAAGTTCGACTACCGCAAGGCCCGGGAACTCGCGGAAGAGGCGTAGCGTTTTTTCATTTCTGCAAGAAAAGAAGAGGGCGGAAGGCGTGGCTTTCCGCCCTTTTTTCGCCTGAAGGGGCCAGCGTCGGCGCGAAGCGGCGATTCCCGCCCCTTTGCCTGCCGACCGCTCCTTCGGGCGCGGCGGAAACACTTCCGGCATTTTTTTTACATTTTTTTCCCCGCGCTTCACATTTTTTCTTGAAAAAAGCATCCGCATTTCGTAGTCTTTCAAAAAACAAGCCGTAAAGGCAGGGAAATCATGATGAACGTCCGCAACGCCGCACTCCTTTCGAAGAACGAAGCCCGCTTCGCTTCTTCTCTGCTGTGCGCTCTTCTGTGCGGACGACTGTCCGGTCTGCTGCTGTGCCCGGACATATCGTGATTTCTGGCGAATAACAGGCAAAAGGCTGTTCCGTCGGAAGTCGGAGCAGCCTTTTTTATAGTCTCCGCCCGCGCAGAGAGGCGGAGCTTACGACAGTACAGGATGCAGACCGCGAAAAACGGCCTTCAAAACGCAAGGAGAATATCATGTCCGACCGCGTCATCATTTTCGACACCACGCTCCGCGACGGGGAACAGTCCCCCGGCGCCACTATGGACCTCAGCGAAAAGATCCGTATCGCCCGCCAGCTGGAAATGCTGGGCGTCGACGTCATCGAGGCCGGTTTCCCCGCCGCCAGCGAAGGCGATTTCGAGGCCGTGAAGGCCATTGCCCAGAGCGTGGAGAACGCTCAGGTCGCCGGTCTTGCCCGCGCCAACTTCAAGGACATCGACCGCGCCTGGGAAGCCGTGAAGCACGCCCGTCATCCGCGCATCCACACCTTCATCGCCACCTCTCCCATCCACATGGAATACAAGCTCCGCAAGACCCCCGATGAGGTCGTGGAACTTGCCGTGGCCGCGGTGAAGCACGCCGCCTCCTACACGCCCAACGTGGAATTCTCCGCTGAAGACGCCTCCCGCTCCGATCCCGACTTCCTCGTGCGCATCGTCACCGCCGCCATCGACGCCGGCGCCACCACCATCAACATTCCCGATACCGTGGGCTTCGCCCAGCCCGACGAATTCGGCGCCCTCATCCGCTACCTCATCGAAAACGTGCCCAATGCCGACAAGGCCATCTTCAGCGTGCACTGCCACGACGACCTCGGCCTTGCCGTGGCCAACAGCCTTTCCGCCGTCAAGAACGGCGCGCGTCAGGCCGAACTGTGCCTGAGCGGCATCGGTGAAAGAGCGGGCAACGCCTCCCTCGAAGAATTCGTCATGGCCCTGAAGCTCCGTCCCGAATATTACGGCGTGGACTGCACCATCGTCACCGAGCAGCTCTATCCTTCCTGCCATCTGCTCTCGCTCATCATCGGTCGTCCCATTCCGGCCAACAAGGCCATCATCGGCAGCAACGCCTTCGCCCATGAGTCTGGCATCCATCAGGACGGCATGCTCAAGAACCGCAACACCTACGAAATCATGACCCCGCAGGCCGTGGGCCGCAAGTCCACGGACATCGTCATCGGCAAGCACTCCGGCCGCAACGCCGTGCGCACCCGTCTTGAGGAACTCGGCTACAGCCTCGATACCGATCAGGTCAACGCCGTGTTCGCCGCCATGAAGGAACTGGCCGACAAGAAGGCCCGCATCCACGACGAAGACCTCGAAGCCCTCGTGTTCTCCGAAGTGTACCGCATGCGCATTCCGGATCGCTTCCGCCTCAGCAACATCTGCGTGCAGACCACCATGGGTTCCACCATGCCCACCACAGCCGCCGTGGTCATGCAGGATCACGACGAGGAAGTGCGTCTTGCCGGCTTCGGCGTAGGCCCCATCGACGCCGCCTTCAACGTCATTTCCCAGATCTGCGGCACGAAGGCCGAGCTTGAGAAGTTCTCCGTGAACGCCATCACCGGCGGTACCGACGCTCAGGGCGAAGTGTCCGTGCATCTGCGCGACGGCAAGTATTCCGCCACGGGCCGCGGTTCCGACCTCGACATCATCGTGGCCAGCGCCAAGGCCTATGTCGACGCCCTGAACCGCCTCGAGCACAAGGAAAAGGACGTCATCAGCTACAAGCAGAATCCCGTCGACTGATTTTGACCGTACCGGTCTTCTCCTGCGGCCCGTCCTTCTGCGACGGGCCGCCGCAAGCCTTTCTTTTTTCCTGGAGACGCAATCATGGCAATGACCCTTGCCCAGAAAATACTTCAGATGCACACCGACGAAGAGGTCCGCGAACCGGGACAGATCGTGGAATGTTCCCTCTCCGGCGTGCTTGCCAACGACATCACCGGCCCTCTGGCCATCAAGTCCTTCCGCGCGATGGGCGCCAAAAAGGTCTTCGACAAGGACCGCGTGTTTCTGGTGATGGACCACTACACGCCCCAGAAGGACATCGCTTCGGCCAATCAGGTCATCGTGTCGCGCAACTTTGCGAAGGAAATGGGCATCACCCATTACTACGAAGGCGGCTGCGCGGGTGTGGAACACGCGCTTCTGCCCGAAAAGGGACTGGTCAAACCCGGTGACCTCGTCATCGGCGCGGACAGCCATACCTGCACCTACGGCGGCATCGGCGCCTTTTCCACGGGACTCGGCTCCACGGACATCGCCTGCGGCATGGTGCTCGGCAGACTGTGGTTCAAGGTTCCCGCCACCATCCGTGTGAACATTGAAGGCGACATGCCCCGCTGGATCCGCGGCAAGGACCTCATTCTGCGCCTCATCGGCGAAATCGGCGTGGACGGCGCGCTCTACCGCGCGCTGGAATTCGGCGGTTCCGCCCTGAAGGACGTGGACATTGAAGGTCGTCTGTGCATGGCCAACATGGCCATCGAGGCTGGCGGCAAGTGCGGCCTCTTCCCCTCGGACGAGCTGACCGCCGAATACTGCCGCGCCCACGGCACGAGCGATCCCATGCTTCTTTCCGCCGACGAGGGCGCCGAGTACGAGCGCGTGGTCACCATGAACGTCACGGGCATGGAACCCGTGGTGGCCTGCCCGCATCTGCCGGAAAACACCCGTCCCGTCTCCGAACTTTCCGACGTGACCGTGGATCAGGTGGTCATCGGCTCCTGCACCAACGGCCGCATTTCCGACATGCGCGACGCCGCCGAAGTGCTGCGCGGCCGCAAGGTGGCCAGGGGCGTGCGCTGCATCGTCATTCCCGCCACGCCTGCGGTCTGGCGTCAGGCCATGGACGAAGGCCTCTTTGAGGTCTTCTCCGACGCAGGCTGCGTCATCAGCACGCCTACCTGCGGCCCCTGCCTCGGCGGCTACATGGGCGTGCTCGGCGACGGCGAACGCTGCATTTCCACCTCGAACCGCAATTTCCGCGGCCGCATGGGCAGTCTGGAATCCGAGCTCTATCTCGCAAGCCCCTGCGTGGCGGCGGCTTCCGCCGTCACCGGCGTCATCACGGGGCCGGACGCGCTCTAGGCTGCCCGCAGGAAGGCGGTTTCGGCGCATCGCCGGAGCGCTTTCCCGTCGGGAGTTCTTTGCCCGGAAGGAAACCGTCCTTCCGCCTCCCTCGCCCCCGGGCGGCGCTTTGCTGAGCGCCTGCTTTGGGAGCAGGGAGTCTCCCTCCCGCGCGACTCGTTGCGCCGGGAGAAATACAGGAGTTTTCCCATGTCCTTTACCGGAAAAGTACATAAGGTCGGCGCTCATATCGACACCGACGCCATCATTCCCGCCCGCTTTCTCGTCACCACCGATACCCGCAAGCTCGGCGAAGCCTGCATGGAAGGCCTGGAACCGGGCTGGGTGAAGCGCGTGCATGAGGGCGACATCATCGTGGCGGACCGCAACTTCGGCTGCGGTTCCTCCCGCGAACACGCGCCGCTCGCCATCATCGGCGCCGGCATTCGCGCCGTGGTCGGCCACAGCTTCGCCCGCATCTTCTACCGCAACGCCTTCAACATGGGCCTCATGCTGCTCGAAGTGGGCGACGAGGTGGAAAAGATCAATGACGGCGACACCCTAGAAATCAGCCCCGAGGAGGGCATCATCCGCGACCTCGACAACGGCGCGGAAATCCGCATTCCCCCGCTTTCTCCCATGATGCAGACCCTCATCGACAAGGGCGGTATGGTGAACTACGTCAAGGAACAGCTGAAAATGCGCGGCGAAGCGGAGTAAAGGCGGAAAAGACATAAAAGGCAGGAAAGGCATGCGGGGGGAATGATTCCCCGACAGGTCGGGAATCCCCCGCGCCCCCTCGGTTCCGTCCTCAGGCTTTGCCTGGGGACGGGGCGAAGGCTGCGAAGGAAAGCGCGTTTCGTCGAGAGACGGAGCGCGTTTTTTTGTGCGGTCGGGAGACGGGGCGGGGTAGAGTGGAGAGGCGAGGGGAAAGGAAAGAGGAGGACGGGGCGAGCGGGGTGACTGGGTCCGGGAAAGGGGATGGGCCGACGGGAAAGACGAGTGACCGGAGCAGGGGAAGTCGGGAGGGCTTTGCGCGCCGTCGCGGGACGGCTGCCTTTCTCCGGGCCGCGAAAAGAAAATACATGCGCAGTACAGCGCCGGACGCGGGGTGGGGCGCGCAGGGCGGGGGAGAGTCCGTTCCGATGCGCGACTCTTTGCAGACGGTTATTCTGAGCGCGCAGGGCGGAGGCGGCGTGCTTTCCCCCGGGCGCTGCGGAGGCTATTTTTGAGTGCGGGGCGTTTTCTGGAGAATGTGGCCGGACGGGAACTGATCTGAGCCCGTGGCACGGAAGGCCTTTTCCCCGAGCAGCGGGGCCGCGGAACGCGGAATCCTGTACGGCAGGTCTGCCGGGCATTGCCCTGAGGCGCGTTTTCTGTGCCGCTTCGGAACGGCAGCGTCGCGGGCCGGCGGCGGGCTATTCTCCTGCGTCTTTCCCCCTGAGCAAGGGCAGGGCCGGGGTTCGTCGTGAGAGGAATGGAAACGTTTTGTCAAAAATGTATATTCCTTACTCCTTCTGTTCCATGTTTTTTTTCGAGAAGCCCGGATTTGTGCGCCAAAAACGTTGAAGAGCCCTCTATAATCTGCTAGCCTCGGTCAACGCGTTCTGCGGAGTGCGCTGGGAACAGCCTGTTGTTTTCCGTGTGTTCCGCGGCATGGCTTTTCATGATGAGAGCGTGGCGGCGCCGCGCATTGTTTTTTATGTGTCCATCAGGACATGAGTATCCTTCAGGGGGAAAGTATGGAACCTTATTACGCCGGGTGGATGTCGCTGCTGCCTCCCGTGACGGCCATTGTGCTTGCACTCATTACCAAGGAAGTCATTTCCTCGCTGCTCATAGGCATTCTTACCGGTACGTTCATCTATTCCATCGGAACCGGCGCCGACTTCGTGATCATGAACACCATTGAGTCGGCCTTCGCCATCATGGGCAAGCGCCTCAACTTCGACATCGTCATGTTCTGCTCGGCTCTGGGCGCGCTGGTGTATGTCATTTCCATGGCGGGCGGTTCCCGCGCCTACGGCCGCTGGGCCACCTCGCGCATCAAGAGCCGCCGCACGGCCATGCTTTCCACCTGCGGTCTCGGCGGCCTCATCTTCATCGACGACTATTTCAACTGCCTCACCGTGGGCACCGTGATGAAGCCCGTGACCGACACCTACAAGATTTCCCGCGCCAAGCTGGCCTACATCATCGACGCCACCGCCGCGCCCGTGTGCATCATCGCGCCCATTTCCAGCTGGGCCGCGGCCGTGGGCAGCAACCTGAAGTCCACCGGCGCCTTTGAAAGCGAAATCTCCGCCTTCATCGCTGCCATTCCCTACAACTTCTATTCGCTGCTTTCCCTGACCCTCGTCGTGCTGCTCTGCCTGTTCAAGTGGGACTTCGGCCCCATGCGCTCCGCGGAAAAGCGCGCGGAAGAGGGTGATCTCGGCGTGCTCGCCCAGCAGACCGGCATCGGTCTGGAAACCAAGAACGGCCATGTCTACGACATGCTCATTCCCATCGGCGCGCTCATCGTGTTCGCCGTGCTCGCCATGATGTACAGCGGCGGCTACTGGGGCGAAGATCCCGCCTACCACGAATTCCGCGCCGCGCTCGGCAACTGCAACGCCTCGCCCGCTCTGGTGTGGGCCTCCTTCGGCGGCCTCGTGGTGGCCCTGCTCCTCTATGTGCCCCGTCGCCTCATGAGCCTTACCGAATTCATGCACGGCGCCGTGGAAGGCATGAAGGCCATGCTCACCGCCAACCTCATCCTCGTGCTGGCCTGGGGCATCAGCGGCGTGTGCCAGGATATGCTGCAGACCAACAAGTTCGTGGAATCGCTCGTCACCAACGGCAACATGATCGGCGGCATGCTTCCCTTCCTCATCTTCGTCATCGCCGGTTTCCTCAGCTTCTCCACCGGTACTGCCTGGGGCTCCTTCGGTATTCTGATTCCCCTCGTGGTGCCCGTGGCGCAGGCCATCTGCCCCGATCTGCTGGTGGTTTCCCTGTCCGCCACGCTGGCGGGCAGCGTGTTCGGCGATCACTGCTCGCCCATTTCCGACACCACCATTCTTTCCAGCGCCGGTGCGGGCTGCAGCCACATAGAGCACGTTTCCACCCAGCTGCCCTATGCGCTTCTGGCCGCGTCCTGCAGCGCCGTGGGCTACCTTGTGGCGGGCTTCGTCAGCTCCAGCCCCTGGATCTGCCTGCTGGTGAGCGGCGCGCTGCTTGTCGTTGCGCTGCTTGCGCTCAACGCCCTGCATAACAGAAAGGATGCCGCAGCCGCCTAACGCTGCCACGCATTCATGATCTTATCCCCGTCGGTGTTCCGGCGGGGATTTTTTTATTAAACGGCCGTTCGCAGGGGGGAAAAGGCGAACGGTGCTTCTGTCTGGTTCGGAACATGCTGTGGGGAAAGGCGTTTTTCCGAAAAAACACGCGGCAAAGCGCGGGCGGGTCGAGCAGAGGAATGAAAACAGGAAGAGCCTTTCGGAGCTGAATGGCGAAAGCGTTGCGCTGAAAGAGGGGGGGGAGGCCGGAGAAGGAACTAGGTGGTCGGGGTACGGTTGAAGGTGGTTTCTTCCGGTCGGGCGGTGCGGAAAAGGCGAAGGGCGGGGAGGAGTCAGTTTTCCGGGCAGAAAGTTTCGGCCGCTCTTCGCAGCAGCGTGACGGCCCTTTTTTCCGCAGGCGTGATGTGCTCCTCGTCCGGAAAGAACAGGCAGAGCTGTCCCGGCATGGGAAAGTCCGATACCGGCAGACTGACGAGACTCTGCTTCCGGCTTTCGCGGAAGAGTACGCCGGCAGGAAAGATGGTGGCGATGTTGGGGTCTTCCTCCACAAGGTGCAGAATGCTTTCCAGCTTGGTCACGTGCAGAACGGGGGGCGCGAAGAAGGAAAGGATATCACCGTACTGGAAGTTGGATTCCGCATGCGGATACATGGCGGGAATGAATCCGCCGAGTTCGTCCCGGCGCAGGGCTTCGTGCCGGGCGAGAGGATGATCTCTGTTCAGAATGACGTGGAAGTCGTCCCGCCGCAGAACCTCCATGTTCATGTGATAGGCGGAGGCGAGGGAGCGGTAGCTTTCGGCTCTGGCCGTGGCCAGAGAGCTGATGAGGCCCGGAATGCGTTCCTTCAGAATGAGCGGAATGATGTCTTCAAAACCGGCTTCAAGAATGTCGATGGCCACATGCGGAGCGTTCCGTTTTATGGCCATGACCTCGCGCAGCACGGCGCCCTGAAGAAAGGGGCTCGTGGCCACGCGCACGGTGGAAGCCTGCGGCTTTTTGCCTGCGGGAGTACGCCATTTCTGGGATATGCCTGCCAGAAGCACGATGTCCTGCCACATGGCCTGGCCTTCCTCCGTAAGATGCACCCCCTGCTTGGTTCGACGTACCAGCGTGATGCCCAGCTTGTTTTCCAGCGAATTGAGCGCGCCGCGCAGCCGCTGCTGATCCATGCCCAGCGCCTGGGCGGCATGGTTGATGGATCCGCTTTCCACGATTTTTACCAGGTATTCGAATGAGCGAAGGGGCATGACTGTTTCCTTGGCGGGCTTTTCCTGAAGTTAAAAATAAAAAACGGGGAAGGCAAGGATAAATCCGGGCAGAGAGGCGTCCTGCCGGGCACGTTTCGTCTCTTCGTTTTTTCGGCGTTTGCGGGTCGTCGTCTTTTTTCCTGGTCCGGTCCTTGTGTCGCAGGCGTTTTCGGCAGAGTGGACCACGGTTTCCGATGCCCGGCAAACGCGACTCCGACGTCGGAACAGGCATGGCCGTTCGTTGCACGATTTTCGTGCAACGGGGCTGTGAAAAGTCGTCCTATGCCTGAGCGCGTCCTTTGTCTAAAAGAAAAACTATGTGAAAAGTTCTTTTTCCCCGGAGAGATCCGGCGCCTTCGTGCCCGATCCCGGCCGTCGGACGGATGCCCGGGGCAGAGTGTTTTATCAAGGAGAAGCTCGTCATGTCGCAGTTCAGCCAGAAATCCCGGATGAAATATCCTCATCTGTTCGAGCCGTTGCACGTCAAACGCACGGTGTTCCGAAACCGCGTCTTTGTTGCTCCGACGCACATACCGATGGCGGCCGATGCCTCCGGACTTCTGACGCCCGAAGGCCGGACGCATTTCGGCGCATTCGCCCGCGGCGGCGCGGCGGCCGTGCATATGGGCGAGAGTCTGCTGGACAGAAGAAACAGCGCCGGGCACGACAGTCATTTGAATCTTGTGGATGAGGAAACGCTGAAGAGCTTCAACACCTATAACGAATACTGCCATATCTTCGGCGCGAGAACGTCCATAGAATTGAACCACAACGGCCACTTCGCCATGCCGCAGTACGGTGACGGCAGTCAGCCCATGTCGGTATGCGCCATGAAGATGCCGAGCGGCGTGGAAGTGCGGGAAATGAACGAAGAGGACATGCTCTATGTGGCGCACATGCACGCGCGGGCGGCCAATATGGCCCGTCGCGCCGGGTTCGACATGGTGCTTCTGCATATGGGGCACGGCTGGCTTCTGGGCGGCTTCCTGTCGCCTCTCATGAATCACCGGAAGGACGGTTACGGCGGCAGTCTGGAAAACCGAATGAAGTTTCCCCGCATGGTGCTCGAACACATCCGCGCGGCTGTCGGCCCCGACTTCCTGATCGAGGCGCGTATGAACGGCGTGGATGCCGACGACGAGCCGCGGGGTATCTCCATCGGGGACTGCATCGAGTACGTGAAGATGATCGAGGACATCGTCGATCTTGTGCACATCAGCAACGGCAACCGCCTGCTGCCGCTCAGTCGGGCGGTCATGATACCCAGCCCCTTCTTCCCTGAAGGGCATAATGTGCATCTTGCGCAGGCCGTGAAGCAGGCGGGCGTGAAGATTCCCGTGGGCACCATAGGTGCCATCGACACGCCCGAATTCGCGGAACGCGTGCTGGCCGAGGGAATGGCCGACTATGTGCTCATGGCGCGCGGCTTCATTGCGGATCCGGAATGGGCGAACAAGGCCCGGGAAGGCCGCGGAGAGGACATCGTGCCCTGCATCCGCTGCCATCGCTGCAACGACATTGCGCTGGGCAAGCGCAACACGAGTCTGCATAATCTGGTGGACATGCAGGACGAGTTCCCGCATACAACGCGGCGGGCGGAATGTTCCGTCAACGTGTTCCACGGCAACGGTCAGTGTCGTCTCTCCTTCCCGCCGAGCGCCCGCAGGCTGCGCGTGGTGGTTGTTGGCGGCGGCCCTGCCGGCATGAAGGCCGCGCTTACGGCCAGGGAGCGCGGGCACGACGTGGTTCTTTATGAGGAACGCGGCGAACTCGGCGGTCAGCTTTCCCATGCCCGCCATGTGCCCTTCAAGCGTGATCTGGAAAGATACCGCGCCTATCTGGAGCGGCAGGTGCGCAAGTCCGGCACGGAACTTCGCCTGAACACGCGCGCCACGCCGGAGCTTGTGGCGAAGGACAGGCCCGATGCCGTGATCGTGGCCGTGGGCGCGGAACCGTTCATTCCGCCGGTACCGGGCGTGCATCTGCCGCACGTGTTTGCCGCGCAGGACGTGATAGGCCATGAAAAAGTGCTGAAGGGGCGTGTTGCCGTAGTGGGCGGCGGCATGGTGGGCTGCGAAACGGCCCTGCATCTGGCAGCGCTGGGATACGGCGTGGAGCTTCTGGAAATGGGCCCCATCCTTGCTCCGGACGGTGTGTACACCATGCGTTTGCACACGCTGCATCTCATAGAGACCTCGCCCCTCATTACGGTGCATACGGATTTCTTCTGTGAGCGCATTACCGAAGACGGCGTGATGGGCACGGGCAGCGGCGGCAGCGTGAAGATTCCCGCCGACAGCGTGGTGCTCTGCACGGGCATGAAGCCGCGGGCACAGGTGCGGGATCTTTTTCAGAATACGGCATTTGAAGTGCGGATGGTCGGCGACTGCATGAAGGTGGACTGCGTGCACGGCGCCACGGTTTCCGGCTGTGATGCGGTGCTTTCTCTCGGTTGAGAGGCGGTCATCATGCCGCGCCGGAAAGGTCCGTTTCCGGCGGAAAAAGGGTACGTCGGCGCGGCATAACGGAACATGGCGCAGAGCGTCATGAGGAGAGAGTCGACTATGGAAGGAAAAAACAGGTATCCCCATCTGTTCGAACCGCTGCACGTGGGAAGACTGCGGTTCCGCAACCGCATCTGGAGCGCGCCGATGGCGCTGACCACGGCCTTTGTCAACAAGGGCATCATTCAGGAGAAGGGCATCATTCATCTGCGGAACCGGGCGGCCGGAGGCGCGGCCGTGGTGGAACTCGGCGAAACGGCGGTGGATTTCGAACATGCTGCGGCGCATTATCATACGCTGAGCCTCAAGGATCCCGCCTCACTGCCCGCGCTCACCTTTCTTGCCGACGCGGTGCACCAGGCCGGCGCGGAAATATCGCTGGAACTGTCGCATGCGGGACTCTGGGCGCTGCCTCAGGTGAACGGCGGCAACGAACCCATTGCGCCGGTGGAGGAAGTGCTGCCCGGCGGCATACGGGCTCGGGCCATGACCGAGGACGACATGGAACGCGTGGCGGACAACTTTGCCGAAGCCGCCCGCTTCGTGAAAAATGCCGGATTCCGCATGTGCATGATTCACGGCGCGCACAGCTGGCTTCTGGGGCAGTTCCTTTCTCCGATGGAGAACCGCCGTACGGACCGGTGGGGCGGCAGTCTGGAAAACCGGGCGCGTTTCCCGCGCATGGTGCTTGAGCGCGTGCGCGCAGCCGTTGGCAGGGATTTCGTGCTTGAGTTCCGCATTTCCGGCACGGAGGATACGCCCGGCGGGCTGGAGCTTGAGGAGTCCATCGAATTTACGAAGATATTCGAGGATCTCATTGACATCGTTCATATTTCACGTAGCTCTCGGCGCAACGTGCGCTCCCGCTGCACCATGACGCCGTCGTCGTTCATGGAACCGTGCTGCAACGTGTTCATGTCGGAAGCGTTCAAGAAGGCGGGCATACGGATTCCTGTGGGCATCGTGGGGGGGATTTCCTCTCCGGAGGATGCCGAGCGTATTCTGGCGGAGGGGCTTGCGGACTGCGTGGGCATGGCGCGGGCGCTCATTGCGGATCCGGACTGGGCGCTCAAGGCGCGCCGGGGCAGAAGTCTCGACATCCGTCCGTGCCTGAAATGCTACAACTGTCAGGATGAAAAGAACGCCCGTACCTTCGGCGGAAGCAACACGTCCTTTGCTCCGCTCACCTCGCTGCGCCGTTTCCGCTGCGCCGTGAATCCCCGCATAGGCTATGAGCACGACGCCGTTCCTCCCGTCAGGGAGAAGAGAAAGGTATGCGTGGTGGGCGGCGGCCCTGCGGGCATGCAGGCTGCCATAACGCTGGCGGACCGCGGGCACGAGGTGGTGCTGTTTGAGAAAGAAAGGGAACTCGGCGGGCAGATACGCTTTGCCGATCATGTGCCGTTCAAGCGTCCCATGAGCGATTTTCGCGCCTGGCTGGTGCGTCAGGTGCGGCAGAGAAACATCGACGTGCGTCTCGGCGTGGAGGCCGATGCCGAGACGGTGGCGCGGGAGAATCCGGACAGCGTGTTCGCCGCGCTTGGCGCCGTGCCTTTGCGGCCCCGTATTCCCGGCGTCGAGCTGCCGCATGTGCGCTTTGCGGTGGATGCGCTCTGCCGCCCCGAAACATGCGGCGATAGCGTGGTCGTGGTGGGCGGCGGCGATACGGGCTGCGAAACGGCGCTGCATCTTTCTCGCCTCGGCAGACGTGTCGTGCTTGTGGAAATGGGCCCGCATCTTGCGCCTGCCGCGGGCTTTTCCGCACGTCTGGCTCTGGTTTCCGAGCTGGAGGATTCTCCCGTGGAATGCATGACGAATACGCGTTGCCGGGAGATTTTTCCGGATCGCGTGGAGGTGGAAGGCAGGCAGGGCGTGCTCTCTCTTGCCGCCGACACCGTGGTGCTGGCGCTCGGCTCGTGCGCCCTGTCCGGGGAGGCGGAGCGTTTCCGCACCGTGGCGGAGGATTTCTGCATGATAGGCGACTGCACGGGCCCGCGCAACGTGCGCGACGCGGTGCATGCGGCCTACTATGCGGCTCTGTGGCTGTAAAGGCAGAAGTAACTGCCGTTTTCATTCATGAGAAAAGGAAGGTAGACGATGAGAAAAGCTGGAATGCTGTGTGCGGTGATGCTTTGTGCCGGTCTTCTGTTTTCCGCCCGCCCCGGGTACGGCGAAGCGGCCGGTCCGGCGGAGTTCTATGCGACGAATACCATGACGATGGTGACGCTTTTCGGGCCGGGAGGCGCTACGGATCTGGCGGGACGCCTGGTGGGCAAGTTCTGGCCCGAAGCCACGGGCGGAGGCAAGTACATCGTGAAGAACATGCCCGGCGCAGGAGGTCTTGTGGGGCTGAATTCCCTGAGCCGCACGGGAAAGAAGGACGGCACGGAATTTGCGTTCTCCATGTTCGGCGAGGCGTTTCTCATGCCCACGCTCATGAAGAATCCTGCGGCGCGTTTCGACTCCTCCCGCTTCCACTATGTGGCCGGCGGCTTTCAGGAACCGTGGGTGCTGGTGGCCCATCCGAAGTTTAAGAGCCTCGACGATCTCAAGGCTGCGGCCGAACCCCGCTACGGCTGCATGACGCGTTACGGCAGCAACAACTTCACGGCACTGCCTCTGTTTGAAATGGTGCTTCCTCAGACGCGCATCGTGACGGGCTATCAGAAGCAGCCGGATGTGGATCTGGCGGTGGGCAAGGGCGAACTGGACTTTGCCGTGGCGCCGCTCGGCAATGTGCTGCGGGAAATGGAACAGGTGGAGCTGCGTCCGCTCGTGGTGTTCTGGCACGAAAGACTGACGCAGCTTCCGGATGTGCCGGTGTTCACGGAACTGGTGAGCATGGATGAAAAGCAGACGGCCGCCTACGAGGATGCCGTCAACATGGGCCGCGCCTTCCGCGTCTTTGTCATGATGGAAGACGAACCTGCGGAAAAGGTGGCCTATGTTCGCAAGATTCTTGAAGACATCACTTCCCGCCCCGACTTTGACACCGAAGTGCGCCGCATACTGCCGATGGGCGCGGCCATGCTGAGCAGCGAAGAGTTGGATCGTCTTGTCAAGGAGTGCTTCGCCATGAACTGGGAAGAACTGAAGGGTCGTCTGGACGTGTTTTTCAAGTAACGGCGGATACCCCGGAGCTTAGGCTCCGGGGATTCCGACGGGAGGATACCGGATATGCTGGAACATATCGTGGCCGGTCTGATGCTTTTTGCCGATGTGCACATCTGGCTGTGGATCATGCTGGGTGTGGCGGTGGCGCTGATTCTCGGGCTGATTCCCGGCCTCGGCTCGCTCATGGGCATGGCGCTGTTTCTTCCTTTTGCCTTTCATCTGGATATACTGGAAGCGTTGCCGTGCATGGTGGCGCTTTCAGCCGTGGGCTTTACGGGCGGATCCATTACCGCGGTGCTCATGGGCGTACCGGGGGAAACGGCCAACATCGTCACCACCTTCGACGGCTTTCCCATGACCAAAAAAGGGGAGGGGGCCCGTGCCGTGGGCGCGGCGCTTACGGCCAGTCTTGTGGGCGGCGTCATTTCCACGGTGTTTGCCGTGGGCATGATGTTCGCCATCACGCCCGTGGCCATGTCCATCACGAGCCGTGAAATGGTGGTGATCATTCTCATCGGTCTGGCGTTCATCTGCGTGCTCGGCAAGGGCGACAGAGTGAAGAGTCTGATCAGCGGATGCATAGGCATGCTGCTTTCGTGCGTGGGCATGGTGAGCATGACGGCGGAACCGCGCTTCACCTTTGATTTTGCCGTGCTTCTGGACGGGCTTCCGCTGGTTCCCGTAACGCTCGGCATGTTTGCGCTGCCGCCCATCGTGGAGCTGGCCATGCAGGGCGGCGACTGCACCATTGCGGACGTGTCCGTGGAAAAGATATCCCTGAAGAATACCCTGCAGGGTGTGAAGGACGTTTTCCGCAACAAGATGCTCTGCCTCAAGTGCAGCACGCTGGGCTACTTCTTTGGGATTCTGCCGGGCGTAGGCGCGCAGGCGGCCGTGTTTCTGGCCTACGGGCACGCCAAGGGAGCCTCGTCGGATCCCGAATCCTTCGGCAAAGGCAACGTGCAGGGGGTGATCGCGCCCGAAAGCTGCAACAACGCCAAGGAATCCGGCTCCTGGCTGACCACGTTCGCGCTGGGCATTCCCGGCAGCGGTACCGGAGCGCTCGGTCTGGCCTGCCTCATCATGCTGGGCATCAATCCCGGCCCCGCCATGATCACGGACCATTTCGATCTGACCTTCGCTCTGCTCATGACCGTGGTCATCGCCAACGCGCTTGCGTTTGTGATCTGCCTGCCGCTGGCGTCGCGTCTGGCGCTCATCACGCTGGTGCCGGGCAGACTGCTCGTTCCGCTCGTGACCGTGTTCATCGCGGTCGGCGCCTTTGCGTTCCGCTCACAGATTCTGGACGTGGTCATCCTCATCGTGTTCTGCGTGATCGGTCTGCTCTGCAAGCGCTACGGCTACAATGCGCCGAGCATGCTTCTGGGCTTTATTCTGGGCAAGATGTTCGAGGATTATCTCTTCATCAGCCTGCAGGTCGACGGGCCGACCTTCTTCCTGCGTCCCATCCCGCTGGGCCTGCTCGGCTGTTTTGCTCTGTTCATCCTGTATTCTCTGCTGAGATCCCGTATCAGAAGGAAGAAGTCATGCTGAAGCGAAAGGAAAACATCGTCTCCCTGATTCTGGTGCTGGCGTTCAGCCTTGTCGTGATCGCCATGTCGCTGAGCCTTGAGTATGCGGAAAGCAGGATCATGCCGCTGTTCATCGGTACGGTGCTGACGGCGCTTGTCTGCGTGGCGCTTTTCATGGAACTGACCCGGCGCGGGCGTACGGCGGGATCGGAAACCGCATCCGGATCCGGCGCTGAAGCCGCGGGATCCGACGGGGAGCCGGACGAGTCCCGTCTTCCGATCTGCCTGGCCTGGCTTGCGGGCTATGCGGCCGGTATCTGGCTGCTGGGCTTTTATGCGGCCTCGTTTCTGTTCGTTCTTGCCTACATTCGAGTGAACTGCGGGCGCTGGACCGAAGCCGTGATATGTGCGGCGCTGTGTTCCGCGGCTCTTGTCGTGTTTCCGCTGCTCTTTGAGATCGACCTGTATACGGGCGTGCTGTGGGGACTGCTGTCGAAGTGACGTTTTTCGGGCGGGATGCATGCCGCGTCGGAAAGGGAACGAAAAAAGCCCGGAACAGAGGATTCCGGGCTTAAAAAATATAGAGCCGGGGGCGAATGCCCTCATGGTTCCCGCCCCTTTGATTTCCTGGCGGGACCTTGGTACGACAAAAAATTTCCCACAGACAGGGACCGCGTTTGGCGAGGTGCAGACGCGGTCTTTTGGGTTAAAAGAAAGACGGGCGGACTGGAGCGGAAAACGTATCGTGCGGAGCGTTGTCTGAGCCATGCGTGCAGGCTGCTGGAAAAGGCACCGAAGATAGGTGCACCGGTGATTGGAAAGAGAGGCGTGACCTGATGAAAGACGAACCGTTCGACGCGTTGCGCTCAGGCTCTCCGTCGGAAATTCTGGAGCCGCGGCTGCCGGCTCGATACGTCAGGCAAACATAAGACCGGAATATCCGTGTTCATCAAAATGCAATTTTCCTGAGATAAAACCGAAAATCCGTTGAGCTGTTTGTATGCGGAAAGTCCATTCGCGGACCATAGGCGGCGAACGGCAATCCCGGGCGTACTTACTCCTGCGGCGTGCGGCTGGCCCGTGGCGGGGCGGGCGACGTGTGGGGAACCGTAGAGGCGCACAGGAGCCGGTACGCCGCTGCCGACGGAGGCGGACCCGTTGAAAAAACGAGGACAGCATTTTATATCATTTGAACATCATGCATCAGGGGGTGATACCATGCTTTGCGCCGCAATTGCCGGTCACATAGGCGTCGGCCATGCCGACAGCCATATGGGCCTTGTACAGGACGATGCCGTAGGATTTTCTGTTCTTGTGTCCGTGCTCATGCGCGTCTGTCCCATGGATCTGACCGTGGAACAAGTCGCGGTGAATCATGGCGAAGTAAAGGTGGTTCTTCGCGGGGGAGGGCAGGGGCGCGCCTCGTTCTCCGGGCGAGTTTCCGCCTTTGAAAAAAATCTGCTGTCCTCGGCGGAAGGCTTGTGCGAGCTTTCCTCCCAGACGCTGGCCACGCGAGTGCTGGGACGAACCGCGGGGCAGGGCGTCGGCAGGCTGTCCTCCGTATTTTCTCTGGCGCATGCAAGGGCCGTGCTCGATACCGTTCAGAAAAAGTGGCCGGGCAGAACCATTCATGCTGCTGATGATACGCCGGGAAGTTGCGGAGAATTTCTGGGCGGCACGCTGCCGCTCGGTCCATATGTTTACGGCTGGTTACTGACGATCAATGCTTCTGCAGAGGGAACAGGTCCTGTGGAAGACAGCGAAGGCATCGTCCCCATAGGAAATAAAGGGCGGCTCATGCAGGAACTCGGCATGGCCTCGGCACCCTTCATCGTTCTGGAGTCGAAGGCCTGCTGCCCCGGAGTCAGTGACGATCTGGCATCCGCAACTCCCTGGGTACGCTGGAACAACGATGTGGATAATCCCGTCGTGGGAGAGTGTCTGGTGAGAGCGGCCAGACAGCTCGGCCATGAGCCGCAGATTCATGACACGGCCTACGTACGGCGCAAAGGCGAAATGCAGGAGGCCGCCGCCCGTATGGGAAAACGAATCTGTCAGCTTGGGCAGGCATACGCGGAGGCGGCGTCATCCATGGCGAAAGTACGCATAGCCGGAGAGCTGGCGGATCTGCTGGCGCATGAAGTCGGCGGAACAAGCTTCATGAGCAGTTGCGTGCATGACATTGCCGGAGGCGGAGGCCTTTGGCCGGGGCAGGCGGCGGTTCTCTCCATGCTGGCAGGCCGGCAGGAATATGAAGAAATGGGAACTATTGTCACAAGTTATGAAGAGATTCATACCTTGGCCGATATATGCATGGCCGCTCTGTCGATGATAGCTGAGCGGCTGCCGGAGTCTCAGAAGTTTGTTGAGGCACGCAGACCCGATATGGATGGTGAGCGCCTGCTGCAGGAGGTGAGACAGGCCGGTGATGCTGGGTAACGGCGTTGCTTCTTAGCTGATGATCCCCCCGTGCTGCCGAGAGGCCGACTGGAATGTCGGCCATGTTTTCCGAGAAGGCCGTTCCTGCATGTTTTCGCGCATGACGTGGACCTCCGATATCGCCAACGACTCCCTGTGCCGTGATTTTTGGCGGCCATTCAGGGAGCGGAAGGCGCAGAGGGCCCGGGAACGCATTGGCCGGAGCGCTTTTTTACGCGGAAACGAAAAAAGCCCGGAACCAGACCTGTTCCGGGCTTTAAAAAAAAATATGGTGCCGAGGGACAGAATCGAACTGCCCACACGGGGATTTTCAGTCCCCTGCTCTACCAACTGAGCTACCTCGGCACGACGAAGAATTTCGTATAGGAAGGGGCCGCGTTTGGCAAGAGAAAAACGCGGTCTTTGCAGGATTTTTTCTTTTTTGAGGAAAAAAAGAAGGGCTGGCGTGGCCGTGAGGAGGGCTCCGTCTTTTTGTCGACGGTCGACCTGCGCCTTTCCCCCGGATCGTTGAAGGATGCGGACTGCCGGTGATCCAGTGCCCGGCAGATCTGCCGTCGTTCTGCGGAATGCGGAAGGTTTTCGAACGTCATGTGTGCCGAAATGCAGTGTTTTTTCCTGCAGAATTTTTCTGCGGGGGGATTGTCATTTTGTAAAAAATTCATTAATGGTTCGCGTTAGAAGGCAGAAAACCTGCCGAATATTTTACATTACAGGGACCGTCATGATACATTTTCTTTCAGCCATTTTTGAAGAAATGGATGAAATGGTCTATATTGCAGATATGGAAAGCCATGAGCTTGTCTATATGAATAAGCAGCTCAGAGAGTCTCTTGGCTATTTCTATGAAAATGAATATGACCATAAAAAGTGTTATGAAGTTCTGCAAGGCAGCGACAGACCTTGCGATTTCTGCAATAATGCATGTCTGCACGATAAGCGTTTCATATCTTGGGTTCACAAGAACCCGGTCATGAATAAGACTTTTTTAATTAAAGACTCGAAATTTATTTATAATAACAGAAGCTACAGGATAGAGATAGCTGTTGATGTCGATGATGATACGATATCAAAAAAGAGCTATATGTATGCCAAGAATGAAATTATCATCAATGAGTGCCTGCAGCAGATAGTTTCCACCATGAATCCCGATGAATCGCTGCAGGCGATTCTGGCCTATATAGGCAAGACCTTCCGCTGCGACAGAGCCTATATTTTTGAGATCCGCGACTCGCTGGCCACCAACACCTACGAATGGTGCGAGGAGGGCGTGCAGCCGCAGAAGGATATTCTGCGCAACATGCACGTTTCCACGCTGCAGTGGTGGCTTGATCTCTTTGACGAGAAGAAGACCGTCATCATCAAGGATATCGAGGATATCCGCACCACCTATCCCACCTCGTACGCCATTTTGAAGCCGCAGAACGTGCATACGCTCACGGCCGGTCCCATCCGCATGGAGGACCGCATCGTGGGCTTCATCGGCGTGGACAATCCCGACAGAGACAAGCTGTATCTCATTGCGTCGCTTTTTCAGGTGATCGGCTACTTCATGGTGTCGCTGCTTCGGCGGCGCGATCTTCTAAAGCGCCTGAGCACCATGAGCTTCCGCGATTCGCTCACCGGCGCCTTCAACCGCAACGCGCTGTTCGAGCTGTACGGCAGGCCGTGGAAGGGGCGTTCGCTCGGCGTGATCTTCTGCGACATCACGGGCCTCAAGCACGTCAATGACATCATGGGGCACAAGCGGGGCGACGAGCTCATCCGCCAGAGCTACGAGCTCATTCACGGCGCGCTGCGCATTCCCGACATTTTCCGCAGCGGCGGCGACGAATTCGTGGCCGTGTTTCAGGACATGAGCGAAAAGGACTTTCTGAAGAGCGTCTCCCGGCTGCAGAAGAGCGTTCGCGAGGGCAGGCATCACATTGCGGTGGGCTATGCCTGGTCGGCCAAACGTCCGCTGCGCGTGGAGGAGCTCATCTCGCAGGCCGACAGCGTGATGTATCACGACAAGCGCGTCTATTATGCGCTCAATCACCGCATGACCGGCGGAGAGAGCCGGAATCTTGTGCCTGCCGAGCTCGAACGGAACCCGGAGAGCCAGTTCTATCAGTTCGTGAACTCCACCTGCTGCGACTTTGAAATGTTCTTCAACTCCATCGCCATGCAGAATACGACGAGCTATTTCTTCTTCGGCGACATGCAGAAGGACATGTTCTATATTTCCGACAACATGCGCGACGAGTTCGGCTTCAGCGGCAACATAGTTCCCGGCCTTCTGCAGGACTGGGCCAAGCGCATCACCACCAATCGGGAGCGGGAGCTTTACCGGCAGGAGCTGGAGGCCATGCTCCGTGAAAAGCGATCCTACCACGATCTGCGCTACCGCGTGCGCACGGCCGCCGGGCGCAACGTGTGGATCCGCTGCTACGGCCTGATGAAGTGGAGCGAGGACAAGAGCAGACCGCTCTTTTTCTCCGGCCGCGTGACGCATCAGGACGAGACTTTCGTGGTGGATCCCATTTCCAATTTCCCCCGCGAGGGCATTCTGTTCCGGGTGCTGGGCGAGGCCCGCAAGGACGGTTCGTCCGTGTCGGCCATAGGATTCAGCCTGAACCGCTTCATGGAAATCAACAGTACCCGCGGCCGTGCCCGGGGCGACAATCTCATCCGCAGCATTTCCGCGGAGCTGGTGGACGAGCTTGCCGACAGGCTGACCTTCTACCGGCTGGAGGGCATGCGCTTCATTGCCGTGGTGGACAAGCTCTGCCGCGACGACAGGGCGGAGCTTGTGGAGCGGATACGCGGCATCGTGGCGAGCCGGTACGGTATGTTCGGGGTGCCCTTGCAGGAGCCGTGTTCCTTTGCGCTGCTGGAATACCGTGGCAAAGACGTCACGCCGGAAGATTTTCTGGAGCAGGCCGTCTCGCTTATCCGCACGGCCAAGCACGAGGTGCAGCAGAGTTATGTGGAGTATTCCGAAGAGAACATAGAAAAGAGCAAGTACCTTTCCCGTCTGGCCTTTGCGCTCAGCCATGACGTGCTGCACGGCATGAAGAATTTCCGCGTGGTGGTGCAGCCCATTGTTTCCAGCGCCACGGGCGAGCTCGTGGGCGGCGAAACGCTGCTGCGCTGGCGCTTCGAGGACAGGGACATTTCGCCGTCCGTGTTCATTCCTCTGCTGGAAAAGAACAACATGATCCATACGGTGGGGCGCTGGGTCTTTGATCAGACGGTATGTACCTGCCTGCGCATCAACGCCTATCATCACCGGTTCTATCTGAGCTTCAACGTGAGTCTGCAGCAGATGTCCGACGAAATGCTGCCCGACATCATGGAGCAGACGCTGGCCAAATACGGTCTGGACGGCTCTCTGCTCGTGGCGGAAGTCACGGAAAGCTGCATGGACGCGGACGCCGGACAGCTGCGCCGCTTTGCGGACATATGCCGCAGCCGGGGCATTCACATTGCTCTGGACGACTTCGGCAGCGGATATTCCTCCTTCCGCATGCTGCTTCAGTATCCCACGGACATCATCAAGATCGACCGTTCCATTCTGGTGGAAATGATGGAGTCCAGCGAGAAGAAGAACTTCATTTCCAGCATCGTGTACGCCTGTCACCGTTTCGGCAAGCAGGTCTGCATGGAAGGCGTGGAAACGAAGGAGCAGGATATGCTCATCAGGGATTCCGGCTGCGACATGATACAGGGATTCTACTATCATCGGCCGCTGGAACTGGAGGATGTGTATAAACTGCTTTCCGTGGAATCGTCGCACGATTTGCCGCCGAGCGGGGAAGCGGACAAGTAGCCGGAGCCCCGCGGGCCGGAGAAGAAAACAAGAGGCGGACGCTTGTCCGCCTTTTCTTTTTAAACGGCGCGGCTTGCGGCCGAAGCCTTCGCGCCGTGGGCCGCTGCTAGGGTCGGGCAGGGGGAGAGAATGCGGTGCGTCGAGGCGGGGGCGCTGTGCGGAGCAGAGCGGCCGCTGCCGGAAAAGCAGGAGCGGATACGGGGGAGGAGTCGGCCTGAAAGAGGAAACGAAAAAAGCCCGGAACCAGACCTGTTCCGGGCTTTAAAAAAATATGGTGCCGAGGGACAGAATCGAACTGCCCACACGGGGATTTTCAGTCCCCTGCTCTACCAACTGAGCTACCTCGGCACAACAAAAGAGGTTGTATAGGAAGGGGCCGCGTTTGGCAAGAGGAAAATGCGGACTTTTCGCAGATTTTTTGCGGAAAAAGGCAGAAAAGACGGGGCGGAGGCCTTGCGTCGGCGTGCGGACGACGTACGGGAGGCGTGAGGGCGCAGGCTGAGCGGAAGTCACGGTCGGAAAGGCGCGGACTCGAAGGCGGAGAATCGGGGACGGCGTGCGTGCGGGGGGCTTGTTCCCCGGGTGAGGACGGCTTTGTGTGTGGGAGAAAATTGGGGTACGCCTGCCCTGCGGAGCGGCGGGGGGAAGAGACGCGGACAATCTGAGGGGGACGCGCGGCGCGATAATCGGCGGCGAAACATTGAGATATTGGCCGAGCCTGTGTGTTGCAATATGGGCAACGGCGTTGCAGTTCGTTTTCCCTCTGGTGTTCCGGTGCCCTCGATTATCTCAGCAACTCCCGGCGCTCTTTCTCGGTCCCGATCATGAGGAGATGGGGCGGATCGTCGGCACCGGGGCGAGGTTTGCCGGGGAGAAGGGCCCCGGGCCGAATTCATGGGCCGTCGGTGCGACGGAAAACTCCGCTGACGGAGCGGGGCGGAACGGCAGGGAGAAGTTTTTTTGCGCTGACGGAGCCGACGATCATGCCTCGCCGCGGGCGAAGCGGGAAATCATGGTCATGGTGAGGGAGGCGGTATCGGGGCAGGGCGGAATGTCGGCGCGGCGCACCCAGCGGGCTTCTGAGAGTTCGCTGGTGTCGAGGCGGATGGTGTCCGGGCCGTCAAGCTCGGCAAAGAAACCGGTGGCCAGCGTGCCGGACAGCCCCCAGGGCTGGCTGCCCGCGTAGCGCAGATTCCGGATGCGCAGACCGGTTTCCTCCATGACTTCGCGCGCCGCGGCCTGTTCCGACGTTTCGCCGATTTCCGTGAACCCGGCCACGAGCACGAAATGCCCGGAGCGGGGTCCGGCGTAGCGGGTGAGCAGCAGCCTGTCGCCGCTGGTCACGGCCACGATGACGCAGGGCGCGATGACCGGGTAGCAGACATGACCGCAGGCGGGGCAGACGAGGGCGCGTTCGTTCTGCGCATGATGCAGGGCGGAGCCGCAGCGGCCGCAGAAGCGGTGCGTTGCGTACCAGCGGGCAAGGTGCAGCGCCGTGAAGGCGGCAAAGGGCAGCGGCCCGGAAACGCCGCGCAGCTTTGAAGGCGGAATGCGCTGCATGTCTTCGGGCGTGACGGCGTCTTCCCCGGCGGGGCGCAGCGCCAGAAAGAGCCTTGTTTCAGGCGGGAGAAGCGGATCCTCCTGCGTCCCCTGTGCGGAAGGTTCCTGCGTTTTTTCCTGCTCGGCGTCGGGCGGCGTTGGGCAGTCGAGGCTCTTCATGCGCCGCTCCGCCTCAGATTCGCTTTCGGCGGCTTCGGCATTGCCTGCGCCTTCCGGCGCGGAGCCGTTCTCCCGCGTGAAGCGGAAGGCGTAGCGAAGATCCGCACCGGACTCGGGAAAGGTGTCCCGCCATGTGCGGACGTCCGGCAGGCGCAGGTCGGCATGAAGCAGCAGACCTTCGGAGCTCACGTCGAGCACAAGGTCGTCCGGCCCGGGCGTGAGCGGGAGATAGGCGTTGTCGAGCCTGAAGGGAGAGATGGACTGAATCATGCGTCCGCTCCGCCTTCCTGCTCTTCAAGAAAGCGGCGCACCGCAAAAAGGTCGGGGAAAATGCCGGACGCGCAGCGCGTCATGACTTCGTCCGGCTCAACCATGTCGGGCACAAGCAGCGCCTTCATGCCCGCCGTGCTGGCGGAAAGGATGCCGTTGCGCGAATCCTCCACGGCATAGGCGAGGGAAGGCTCCGTGCCGAGTTCGGCGCAGGCGCGCAGATAGATGTCGGGCGCGGGCTTGCTGACCGTGAGCATGTCGCCGCAGACGAGGATGTCGAAATAGCGGCCCATGCCGGTGACTTCCATGTTGCGGCGCACGTTGGCCTCGCGCGAGGAGCTGGCCACGGCGGTGCGCCAGCCGTGCTCCTTGAGCCACGAGAGCAGCTCCATGACGCCGGGCTTGAGAGGCACGCCGTTTTTGGTGAATTCCATGTAGCACACGCGCGTGCGGTTGCGGAAATCCTGATAGTCCAGCCTGTCGCCGTACACTTCGGCAAAACGCTTCTGCGTGCTGGCGTGTGTGGTGCCTATGCAGCGGAAGAACAGCTCCCGCATGTCGCCGAGGCCGAGATCGCGCCCCACGCATTCCCAGGAGCGCAGAACGATCCGTTCGGAGTCCACGAGCACTCCGTCCATGTCGAACACGATGCTGGGCATGCTATTTTCCGGGGAAGGGACGTTCCTGCAGCGGCAGACGGTAGATGCGGCCTACGCGCATGTGCTCGCCGTTGTCGCTCGGGAAGGTGTAGTTGCCGATGACCGTGCCCAGTCTGTCATAGAGCGGGAAGGCCTTCGGATGGCTGGTTTTCAGATACACGGCCGTATAGCCCTGATCGGCGTAGAAGGGCATGATGAGATCGCGCAGCCAGAAGGTGCCGTTGCCGCGCCCGGCCGGGGCGACATGAAAATAGCTGAGCAGCGCCACCTGATCCACGGGATCCGAAATGCTCAGCCCCGAGCAGGCATAGATGTGCGGGTCGATGGCGCCGTGCGTCATCATGACCATGCCGAGCTGTTCCCCGCCTCTGCGCAGCGTGTGGAAATCCATGACCAGACCGGGAGTCTTGCCGAATTCGTGAATGATCTGACAGCAGTGATGCAGTTCGTTGTAGTCGTCCCACGCTTCATTGAGGAGCTTTTCCTTCATGTTTTCCAGAAGAGAAACAAGAAATTTCCCCTCGAAGGTATCGCTGAAGCAGAATTCCAGATCGTCTTTGCGGTAAAGAACGGTGGTCATGACGAGCCTCCTTGGCTGTTCGCTCATCTTGTACGCGGCATGGCGGCGCTGTCAAGGCAAAGAGGCGGAAGTCGCATGTAACTGCCCGCTATAGACCGAGAAATTCCCGCGTCAGGCTTTCGAGCGCCGCGTGTTCGCCGGGTCTGTGCCAGAGAATGCGCTCGTCGGCGCGGAACCATGTCCACTGGCGTTTCGCATAGGCCCGGGTATTCTTTGCCCACAGTTCCACGCAGTGCTCAAGGTCCATGCGGCCTTCCAGATACGCCGCGGTTTCGGCGCAGCCTATGCCGCTCCAGCCGGGGGCCTTCGTGTCCGGGCAGCGCACAAGGGCGCGGCGTGCCTCGTCGAGCGCGCCTGCCTTGAGCATGAGCGTGATGCGCTTTTCCAGAAACGGCGTCAGTTCCGGCAGGGGAAGGCCTATGCCGAGCCGCAGCACGCGGTATTCCGCGGGCGGAGCGGTGCGGCTGTGCCACCAGCTGAAGGTTTTGCCCGTGCTTTCCCACACTTCCAGCGCGCGCACGTTGCGCTGGCTGTCGTTGGGATGGATTTTCGCGGCGTATTCCGGATCGATGAGGGCGAGTCTTTCGTGCAGGGCCGGAGCGCCGAGCGTGCGGCACTCTTCGGTGAGGCGGGCGGTCACGGCCGGATCCACGGCGGGAATGTCGGCTATGCCGTCGAGCAGGGCGCGCAGGTAGAAGCCCGTGCCGCCCACGAGCATGGGCACGCGCCCTTCGCTCAGCGTTTCGCGCACGGCCTCTCCGGCCATCTGGGCCCACTGACCGGCGGAGATTTTATCCGTGCTCTCGAGCCAGCCGTAGAGCTTGTGCGGGCAGACGCTGCGCTCTTCGGGTGAGGGCTGGGCCGTGATGATGGGAAAGTCGCGGTAGACCTGCCGGGAGTCGGCGTTGATGACGGAGGCGGGTCTGCCTGCCTTTTCCAGCATGGCGGCAAGATGCAGGGCGGCGGCCGTTTTGCCGGACCCGGTGGGGCCGACAAGGCAGAGGATGGCGGGCGGTTGATGCATGGCTCCCTCCGGAGCGTCGTGAAAAGGGATGCGGCGTTTTCTGCGTTTTCCGGCAGGGGGCCGGAAAGAAGAGGCCGGGGGATGGTTCACCCGGCTCGGCGCGTTCTGGTTCTGCGTTTGCCGGGTGGTCTCCCGTCAGACGGCTTCCTCCGCGGGATTCCTGCCTTCGGGATGCGGCGACTGCGGGGCGCGGAAAGCGTGGGCAGAGCCGGACTCGCACGGCTTCTTCCGTCGGCCTTTGAAGCGGCTGTTTCATGCCGAAACGGGCTCGCAGAGCGCGTCGCCTGGCGGCGCGGCCACGTTTGTTTTCCGGCCTCGTCGGGTCACGTCCGGTCGCGTCCCGGGCAGGATTGCGCTTTCCGCCGGGAAGGCGCGTCGGCTGCTTCCCGGAGTCGGCGTTGCCGAAACTCAGCGCGGCTCGTCCGCCGGGCCGGGGCACTCGAACAGATCGTCTTCGCGGATCATGCTGCCGCGGGAGCAGTCGGATTCGCCCGGCCAGCTTTCCGGCAGATGATAGGCCTTGCGCAGGCGGGGAATGACCGAATCCGGCACGAGGCAGCGCACGTCTCCGCCGAGGGAGGCCACGTTGCGGATGTTGGTGGAACTTATGTACATCCAGCGCAGGTCGGACATGAGGAAGATGGTCTGCACGTCGTCCTGCAGTCTGCGGTTCATGAGGGCCATCTGAAATTCATAGTCGAAGTCGGAAACGGCGCGCAGGCCGCGCAGAATGGCCTTGGCCTTCACTTTGGCGGCAAAATCCACGAGCAGACCGGCAAAGGGCATGACCTTCACGCCCGGCGTATGCTCGAACACCTCGCGCACGATGTCCACCCTCTCCTCAAGGGAGAAGAGCGGCTTCTTGCCGCAGTCCTGAGCCACGGCCACGATGACGGTATCGAACAGCTCCAGACCGCGCCGTATGATGCACTCATGGCCGCTGGTGAGCGGATCGAAGGTGCCGGGATAGATGGCTATACGTTCTTCACCCATACCAGAATCCTTGTGTTGCCGTAGATGCGTTCGGCCTCCAGGCGCAGATCGTACTGGGCGTCGGCCCGGAGGGGCAGGCCCTTTTCCACTTCGGCCACAAGAAAGCCGTCGTCGGCAAGCCAGCCCTGACGCATGATGTTCTTGAGCGCGGGCTTGAAGAGATCGGCGCCGTAGGGCGGGTCGATGCAGATGAGCTGACAGGGCTGGGCGGGACGGCGGGCCGTCACGCGCAGGGCGTCTTCCTCATGAATGGCGCAGCGGTCGGCAAGGCCGAGATTGGCGGCATTCTTTCTGAGGCATTCCGCGGCCTTGTGATCCTTTTCCACGAAGTCGGCAAACACGGCTCCGCGGCTCAGCGCCTCGAATCCGAGACTGCCGCTTCCCGCAAACACGTCCAGAACGCGCACGGCGCCCCATACGACGCCGCGGGCTTCGAGCATGGAGAAAAGGGATTCGCGCACTCTGCCCATGGCGGGACGGTAGCCCGGTCCGGTGACGGTGTGGAGCGTGCGTCCGCGGCAGGCTCCGGCAATGATTCGCATGCAGGTTTCCTGAAGGGCGCGCCGGTGACGCGCCGCCGGAAGCCGGAGCTTCCGGGATGAGGTTGCCGCGCCGAAAAAAGGGCGCGGAGCGTCCGGCCCTGTGCCGGACGAAAAAAAAGCTGTCGCGCACGGGCGGGCGCGGCAGCATGCAGGGTAACGCTTGTTTTTGACTCTGACAAGAAGGCTCCCGCGCCTCTGCGCGGGAGCCGGAAAGGCGTGGTTTACAGCTGGGAGAGGAACAGCATGAGATCGCGTTCGATTTCCACAAGGCGGTCGCGCAGTTCGGTCTGCTCTTCCCAGGGAAGCTCGTCGACGCGGGCCAGACGGCGGCGAACCTGCGCGGCGCGCTCTTCGAGTTCCGAGGCCAGGAAGTCCCAGTTGACGCGGGGCTTGGCGCGGGCGGGGCTGGGGGCGTGCACTTCGGCCGCGGTGCCTTCGATGACCACTTCTTCCAGATACTCGGGAATCATGGGCGTGATGCCGAAGCGTTCCTTGATGAGTCCGGCAAGAATGTCCTGCGCCCTGGGTTCGCCGTGCACGAGGGCGATGTTCATGCCCGGACGCGCCATGCCGCCGATCCATTCCAGAAGCTGGCTCTGACCGGCATGGGCGGAGAATCCGTTGATGGTGAAGATGCGCGCGGCCACGGCGAGTTCCTCGCCGAAGAGGCGCAGGGTCTTCGCGCCGTCGACGAGCTTTCTGCCGGGCGTGCCCATGGCCTGATAGCCCACGAACACGATGCTTACGCCTTCCTTCCAGATGTTGTGCTTGAGGTGATGGCGTATGCGGCCCGCGTTGCACATGCCGCTCGCGGAAAGAATGATGGCCGGGCCTTCCATGGTGTTGAGCTTCTGCGATTCCTGCGCGCTCTGCGTGAAGCGGACAAAGCCGTCCGGATTTCCCTTGAAGTCGTTGGGATCGAGTTCGGGCGTGCGCAGGTGATCGGCGTACTTCAAAAAGACCTGCGTGGCCTTGGAGGCCAGCGGGCTGTCCACATAGACGGGCATGCCTGCGGGCAGTCGGTTCTGCTTCTTCAGAAGGAGCAGGCTGTAGAGGATTTCCTGCGTGCGTTCCACGGCAAAGGCCGGAATGATGACCTTTTCGTTGCGCGCAAAGCTGTATTCAATGGCTTCGGCCAGCTCTTCGAGGGTGTCGGCCTCGCCCTTGTGGTCGCGGTCGCCGTAGGTGGATTCCACAAAGAGCCAGTCCGGCGCGGCGGGCACTTCGGCATCGGGCAGAAGCAGCGCGCCGGGGCGGCCGAGATCGCCGGAGAACACGAGATTCGTGCTCTTGCCGTCCTTTTCCGTCACCGTGATTTCCAGGATGGCTGCGCCGAGAATGTGTCCGGCGTAGCGGAAGGTGGCCTTCACGTCGGCTGCGGGCGTGACGGTGCTGTCGAAGTTCACCGGGCGGAGGAGCTTGGCCGTGGCGAGGGCGTCGTCCGTATCGTAGAGCGCTTCGGAGGAGGCGTCGTCCGCTTCGCCGCGGCGCTTGTCGTGACGGCTCTTCCATTCGTGTTCCATTTCCTGAATGTGCGCACTGTCTTCCAGCATGAGCGCGGCCAGATCGGCCGTGGGCGCCGTGCAGTAGATGCCGCCCTTGAAGCCTTCCTTCACCATGCGGGGAATGAGGCCGGAGTGGTCGATGTGCGCGTGGGTGAGCAGGATGAAGTCCAGCTCCTCGGGACGGTAGTTTTCCGTGGCGAAGTTCCGCTCTTCAATGGCGGAGTTGCCCTGGAACATGCCGCAGTCCACGGCGAAGCGGGTCGAGTCGGTTTCTATGACGTAGCAGGAACCGGTAACGGTTCGTGCCGCTCCCAGAAAGGTAATCTTCATAATGGACTCCTGGAATGAAGGTTCCGTAGGCTTGAATCATAGGCCGTTTTCCGTTTTCGCGCAATGACGGAGGCGTATTCGGAAACAAAAAATCTTTTATTTTCCCTGTGTTGTACTTTGTTATACAGAAGTACAGGGAAGAATGCGGTTCGATATGCGTAACATATGCGTTTCTCCGGCTCGACGGGGGGAGCGCAGGAAAGGCGGGGAGCGTGCAGGCTGGGCCGAAGCTGCCCGCCCCGGTCGACCCCGGAGCCGGGCCCGGCACTTTTGCAACCTGCGCGGCAGCGGCGTCGGCGCGTTTTCGGGGCGCCGCGAAAAACGCCGCACGGGAGAAAGGCCCCGAAACCCGGCATGCGGCAGGGAAGGGCGCAGGGAACGCGGCACGGGAGGGCGGAGGGAAGGCGGCACGGGAGAAAGGGCGTCCGCACGGGCGGCTGGCGGGATCCGGAGGGGCAGGAGCGGAGGCTTGAGGAGCGCTGCCGCTTTTCCGTATCCTATTGCGCGGGCAGGCGCGGCGGGATAAGAGAGAAGCGTGAAGATCGGAGGCGGGGAGCGCTTGCGCCCCGCGTTCGCGCAGGCTATGCTGTGTTTTACAAAGACCTTACAGGAGTAACCATGAGCGCATCGTCGCAGCAGTATATCATTGATTCCCTTTCCGCGCAGGAGTCCTGGCGTCTTTTCCGGATTCTGGCGGAGATCGTGGACGGTTTTGAGGATCTGAGCGGACTGCCGCCCTGCGTGTCCATTTTCGGTTCGGCGCGTCCGGGCGAGGAGCATCCCATGTACGGGGAGGCCCGCCGCGTGGCAAAGACGCTCGGCGATGCCGGTTACGGCATCATCACGGGCGGCGGCCCGGGCTTCATGGAAGCGGGCAACCGCGGCGCGAGCGAGGCCGGCGTGCCCTCCGTGGGCCTGCACATCCACCTGCCCATGGAGCAGGATCCCAACAAGTATCTGAGCGTGCGCAGCGACTACCGGTACTTCTTCATCCGCAAGCTCATGTTCGTGAAGTATTCGGTGGCCTATGTGGTGATGCCCGGCGGCATGGGCACCATCGACGAACTTTCCGAGGCCTTCGTGCTGGCGCAGACGCACCGCATCAAGCCCTTCCCCATCATTCTCTACAGCCACGCCTTCTGGGACGGCCTGCTGGAGTGGATCAGAAACCGCATGATCCGCGACGGCTATCTGCGGGAGGACGAGCTTGACTACGTGACCGTGTGCGACACGCCCGAGGAAGTGCTTTCCACCATACGGCGGCGCGTGGTACTGTAATGGAGCTTCGCAACGTCTGCCCCGAGGAGGAGCGCTGGCGGGCTCTGCCCGAGTGGGGGCCGGAACCTGAGGCTCCTTCCGGCACGAGCTGGCGGGCGCTCATGCGTCGGGCGCTGCGTCTGGCGGGCAGGGCGGCGCGCGCGGGCGAGGTTCCCGTGGGCGCGCTGGTGGTCACCCCGGAAGGAGAGGTGATCGGCAGCGCGCACAACGAAACCGAGAGTCTGCACGATCCTACGGCCCATGCCGAGGTGCTGGCGCTCAGGCGGGCCGCGGCGGCGGCAGGCAATCACCGCCTTTCCGGCTGCGTGCTCGTGGTGACGCTGGAACCGTGCCTCATGTGCACGGGCGCGATCAGGGAATCGAGAATTTCCGGCGTGGTGTTCGGCGCGTCCGACGCCCGGGCCGGGGCCGTGGTCTCCTGCCTTGAGGGGCTGGATTTCGCCCATACCGGCGGCGCGCCGTGGAGCTACGGCGGCGTGGAGGCGGAAGCCTGCGCCGGGGTGCTGAAAACGTTTTTCCGCGCCAGACGCTGAGTTTCGGCGCTTTTCCCGGTTTGTCCGGGGACGACATGTTTTGCGCAGAGCGCGCAGAGATCATCCATGGAGGAAGGACCCATGAACAATACGGTTGACGAGCTGACGGTGGATTACGAGGAAGACGGCATTCTCAAGATCAAGGAAATCGACAAGGAAGTGCTGTCCAAGGGCGCATGGGCCACGGTGCTGTTCCGCTACCGCGAGTGGCAGGAAAACGACACCTACGGTCCCGACCGCTACGTGATCCGCCGCTACAAGAAAAGCGGCGGGGAATACCGTCAGCAGTCCAAGTTCACCATATCCAGCAACGATCAGGCCCGCCGCATCGTCGACGCCCTGAGCCGCTGGATGAACGACGGCGCCGAAGAACAGAGCTAGGCCCGTCTCATCCCGGAAGGCCGCCTCTTCCGGCACGTTCAAGAGGTTTTGCATGGCCGAGTACCGCCGCCGATTTCTCTCCCTGGCACGCCAGAGCGTGCTGCATCAGCTCATATCCGGCTGGAAGCGGCGCGGCTCCTCGCTGCTGCAGGTGGGGCTGGACGCCGGATTCTCTCCGGAATTCTTCTGGGAGGCCGGTTTCGACGTGACGGCGCTCGACCGTTCCGGCGCCTGTCTTTCCGCGGCCCGGGCGCAGACCGGCCCGCGCGTGGAATACGTGTGCGGCAGCGCCTCGCTCCTGCCCTTTGAGAACGGCGCCTTCGACTACGCGGTGCTCATGCATCACGGCATCGGGCCGAAGTCGAACCCGGAAGGGGAGAGCGTGCTTTCCGAAGCGCTGCGGGTGGCGGCGCGCGGCATCATCATTCTGGAGTGGAACAGCTTTTCGCTGGCGGGCGTGCCGAAAAGTGCGGACACGCACTGGGAGGCCCCGGAACAGGATGAGGCGTGCACGGTCTGCGGCGGCAGCGCGCGGGGCGTGAAGCCCTGGGAGCTGTATGCGCTGGTGCGCAGAACCTGCCCGGAACGCTGCATCAGTCTTGTTTCCGCGCTGCCTCTGTGGGAGCGCACCTGGCCGGACGGCTCTCCCGGCCTGCCTGCCGCGCTCAAGAGAATGGCCGCTCCCGTCAATCTTGCGGCGCTGCCGCTGCCTATCGGTGCGCTGGTGGGCATGCGGGTGGACTGGGCCGCCGTGCCGCTTACGCCCATAGGCATGCTGAAGAGCGCGGCCGCCTCGCTGTGCGCTCCGGCCAAGCCGCAGCGTGAGGAAGTGATGGGCCGGGAGCTGTGCCCCTGCGAGGCGGAACAGCGCGCGGAGAGAAAGCGCGAGCGCTGATGCTCCGTTGCCGCAGGCTTCGTGCGCTCGAAGAGACGCGCGTTTCAGGCGACCTTGGCCCGGCAGACATTGTTTCACGAAGCCGTTTTTCAGACAGCTGATATCAGAAAAGCGCCCCCGTTTTTGCGGGAGCGCTTTTTTTTGATTCTTTTTTGCCGGAGCGCGGCGCGTTGTGCGGTTCGGGCCCCCGGGGGATCCGGGCGAGCCGTGCGGCCTGCGCGTTTTTCCGGCGGATGGTTCAGAATTTCCAGCCCAGCGTAAGACCTGCGTTCATGCCGGAGCCGCCGGAGCGGAAGCATTCGCCGCCGAGGGAGAGCTGCGCGGAAACGTCCCTGTCCTTATTGGTGAGGGAAAGGGTGCTCTGCAGAAGCAGCGCGTCGCGCCCGGCGGTATCGGTGGCGGAGGCGAAGCGGAAGTTTCCGGCATCCCGGAAGGAGGCGCGGCTGCGGAACACCGGATCCGCCAGCTCGTGCTGCCATGCGGCCATGACGTCGAAGCCGAGAGAGGCGCCGTTTTCCAGCGCGCCGTCGATCCGGGCATGCGCGCCCAGCGTGAGCGGGAGCGAGTCGTAGTGCTCCTCGTCGATGTGCAGGCGGGAAGCGCCGCCGCCGTGCTCGTCGATGTCCGGGCGATGCACGAAGGCGTATTCCAGAGAGGCGAGCGGTCCGGCCGTCAGGGAAGCGCCGTCCAGCTGCCAGTTGCCGTCGAATCCCGCGCCGATCATGACGCTGCCCGCAGGGGCGGTCCAGTCGCTTCTGTTCTGCCGCACGTAACCGTTCATGCGCACGTTTCTTTCCATGTCCGCATTTTCCATGCCGAAACCGGCCTGCGCCGCAACATACGCGCCGCCCCATGCTTCGGGGGCCAGTTTCGCGTGCAGGCCCAGCATGGCCGAGCGGCTTTCCTGCGTGGCGGCGTCGCCGAGAAGCGCGGTACGCCCCACGCCTGCGGCCACGTGCACGCCTGCGGTAAGGCCGTTTTCAAAGCTGCGGTCGGCCTGAGCCAGCATGCCTCCGACCGCGCTCTTCCAGCCGGAAATCCCTCCGCGGCCTTCCTGATGGAAGGCGGAGCCGTAGGGCGTGAGGCGGAGCCGCCATTCGCCCGTCGCGGGAGCATCCGTTCGCATGTTCTGCAGAAGAAGCGCCGTGTATCCGCTGATGGCGGAAAGGGAGGCGCGTGCGCCGATGTCGTAGGCTTCCGGGCTGAGCGCGTTCAGCCCGCGCGTGACGCCGGAGCCGTCCTTTCCCGACCAGTCCAGCGCGGCAATGAGATGCTGCATGTCGCCCTGCGCCGCGCCGGAGATGCCGTAGAGCGCCTGTCCGAGGGAGCGCGATCCCTCATTGTCGGCATAGCGGCTGTAGGCGTCGCTTTCGCGGGACACGGTGATGGAGGGAGAGGAGGCGCTGCCGCCTGCCAGAGCAAAGTTCAGCGTGGGGGAGGCGTTTTCGGCAAGCTCCACCGTATCGAACGCGCCGCTTACCGTGCCTGCCGTTACCGGGGACTCCGGCGTGATGACGGCGCCTTCGGCATAGAAGTCCCACACGGGGCGCAGCGACCATGTGCCGTCAAGAGAGGCGGAGGCGGCCTGTACGCCGTACACGTGCCCGGAAGAGGAGAATCCGGTTTCCAGCACGGAGTTTGCGGTGCTCGTGAAGGCATCCGTCACCACGGCGGCATAGCCTTTTTCGTCGGCGCCGTACAGGGCGAGGCGTCCGCCGTTGTGCAGCGAGAAAACGTTCACCGTGCCCGTGACGCCGAGACTGCCGGAGGCAAGGCTCATGTCGATGCTCTGTGCGCCGTCGATGCCGCCGTAGAGCGTCATGTCGAAGGGGCTGTCCGCCATGACTGCGCGGCCGGCTGCAGCGGCGGCAGAGCCGAAGGTGAGGGCGGTGCGCAGATCCTTTCTGTCGCCGTCGTACTGGATGTCCGGATTTTCGGGATTCCATTCGGAAATGATGTCGCCGATGACCTGAGCGCCGGAAAGAATGTTGATGTTTTTGACGAAGGCGTTCTCGGAAATGAAAATGGAGGCCGCGCTTCCGGCGAGTAGACCGCTCACGTCGAAGCGCGAGACGAGCGGGCCGTCGAGGTTCAGAGGCAGGTCGTCGGTGTCGCAGCCGTTGTTGGCGCTCAGCGGTATGTTATGGCCTTCGATCTTCCATATCCACGAGCCGCGGTATTCCGCATCGTTGCCGATGAGGTTGTTGCCGAAGTCGAAACGGGCCGCTATGCCGCCCGGGCCGAGCGCCGTCACGTCGCCCCGGCTCACCACGGTATGATTCTTGCCGTAGGCCACGAGAATGCCCGTGCCCCACGCGCCGTCCGCCGCAATGCGCACGCCGTCCGCCACGGTGAGCGCGTTGTCGCTGCCGTCCACGCGGATGCCGGTGCCCGCCGTGCCGCAGGCCAGAAGGTCGGCGGCCTGGGTCACGGTGTTGCGCTTGCCGTAGATGTGCAGGCCCGTGCCGAGCGTGGCCGTGTTCGCCGTGCCCGCAAGGTAGGCGTCTCCGGCCTCGTTTCTGGCGAAATAGCCGTTTTCGTTCACGATGGTTTCGCCGTCGCCGTACACGGAGAAGCCGTAGAAGTTCCTGCGGTCGATACGGTAGCCGATGTCCTGAAGCGCGGCCAGTTCCGCTTCCATGAAGGTGGTGTAGTTGCGGTAGTTCTGGTGGCTCATGAGGCTGCGTTCAAGCTCGATGTGGGAAAGATCGGGATCGTCTTCCTCGTAGCCTTCGATGAGCAGGCCGTTGCCCTCGCCGAGCACTTCGGACACATGTTCGCCGTGGAAGTACACGCCGCTGTCGAGGCCGTCTCCCACGACGAACTTCGGGCCGTCCACGCTGTCCTTTTCCGATTCCTTCACCACGCTCATGCCCGGAGCAAGGGTGGTGCCGTACTTGTCCGTAAGGTGCGAGTCCCATACGGTGATCTGACTCAGGGGGCCGTAGCTTTGATCCAGCGCCAGACTGGCCACGCCCAGGGCATGCCCGATTTCGTGATACAGCACGGAGACGAAGTCGGCTCCCTGCGTGGACGGCAGCGGCGAGAGATGTTCCGGTATGTCGAAATTGAGAGTCCCCACGGCGATGAGGGCGGGCTTTTCCATGGGCGTGCCGTTTATGATGGCGCCCTGAAGGCCGGTGACCACCACGGGCAGATCCGACGCGTTCGGTTCGCTCATCGCCATGGCGTTTTCCACGTCGAACGTGCCGATGTTGAAGACCGGAAGCGCGCCGTTCGCGCTGCCCGGGCCGAGCACTTCGGCCCAGAGACCGGCCGCTTCGATGACGCCGCTCATCTGCTTTTCGGAGAGCGTCCAGGTGGATATGTACTCGCCGTATTCGTCCGGTTCCGCGAATTCTTCTCCCTTGCTGAAGAAGCGCATGTCGAACATGGGCGTGCCGTCGGGCTTGTATACATGGCGCGATTCAAAGGCGGGCGCGTCGGAAGGAAGAAGAGGCGAGAGAACGCAGGCAAGGGCTGCGGTGAGGCCGAGGCGTGCCGCCCGGCCGAGAAGGGCGTGCAGCGGAGAAAGGCGTGAAGGCATGGGAATCCTTGTTGAAGGATGCTGAGCGGCCGAAGGCTCGTCAGGACGTTGCTGAAGGGGCGTGCCGCACTTCGGAGCAAAGCCGCGTCGTCTTTGTGCTCCGCCGCCGAAGCTTCAGACACGGGCGGCGCCAGAATGCGGGATACGACAGGGCGCGGACTTTGGAGCGGGCATGCCGAGGGTACGGCGGGGCATGAAGGGGCATCGCGGGGAACCGACGACACGGGCATACGGCGTGGGGGATGCGCGGGGCTCGGAATTTCTCCTCCCCGTCGGTCAGGCCCGACGCTCTGCCATTGTCGTGCTGCCCCGTCTGTCTGCTTCCCCCGGCCTTCCCTGTTTGCGCCGTCCGGCTTCGCAGGGCAGAGCGGACGGCACCGGCGGCGGGCCTGAGAAAAGGGATTCCGGGGCCCGTCGGACCCCGGAGAAGGTTTTTTTACTCGGCGTCGTGCGCTTCGTCAGCCTGCGGGGCGTCGCCCTGCGCTTCTTCGTCGGCGTTTTCGCCGTCGCCCCTGTAGGGGTTGAAGTAGCCGAAGCTGAGGCCGGGGCAGTACTTCTTCAGGCGCTTGCGGAAGTTCACGAGTCCCACGGAGGGGCCGAAGGTCACGCCTTCCATGAGCTTCATGTAGAGCTCGGGGTCGATGTTCAGGTTGCGCAGCTGAATGAAGCTCACGCCGCAGCTGTTGATGAGTTCCACAAGGGCCTCTATTTCCTCTTCGCAGTCGGTGATGCCGGGGAAGTAGAGCAGGTTCAGCGACACGAACACTCCGCGGCTCGAGGCCTCCTTGATGGAGCGGCGCACGTCGGCAAAGGCGAAGCTGCGCGGCCGGTAGTAGCGGGTGTACACCTCTTCGCGGGCGCTGTTCATGCTCACGCGCAGGGAGGTGAGTCCGGCTTCGGCGAGTTTGGCCACCTCGTCGGGCATGGAGGCGTTGGAGTTCAGATTGATGGTGCCGTGTCCGCCTTCGGCGCGGAAGCGCTTCACCACTTCCAGAAGCAGGGGCGCTTCGGTGAGGGGTTCGCCCTCGCAGCCCTGTCCGAAGGAGAAGATGGGATGTTCCTCGTTCTTCATGTGATGGAACATCATTTCGAGGATTTCATCGGCCGTGGGACGGAAGGTAAGACGATCCTGCGGGGTGGCGCAGATGGTGGAATCCTCGTTCTTGTGGGAAATGCAGCCCACGCAGCGGGCGTTGCACACGCGCGAGGTGGGAATGGGGGCTTCGTAGCGGCCTATGGCGAGGTTCTTGGCCGCCGGGCATCCGTACTTCAGCACGCAGTTCTGCATGAGGTGCTGAATGAAGCGGTTGTTCGGGTATTTGGCCATGAGCTCCTTGGCGGCCTTGTTGATCTTCTTCTGCGGGATGCCGGTGAAGATCTGACGCGGATCTTCGTCCACCTTCTTGGCGCAGACGTAGAAGCGGTCGCCGATCATGCCCACGGCGGCGTAGGCAAAGAGCGGCAGGGTGGGGGCGTTCTCGTCGGTGACGTACACGGGGTGGCCGGTGAGGGTATGCGCGGGCGCAATGAAGGCGGCTACGGCAAGTTCCTCGACTTCCACGGTTTCTCCGGTTTCGGGGTCGAGACCGGCGGCATGGCGGCCCGGCAGCAGAAAGAGTTCGCTTTCGGGGGGCAGGGGCATGAGTTCATCGGGACGCGGAAGCGTCCATTCGTTGCCCTTGCGGCAGAGCATGAGCAGGTCGGGATCGTCGAAAATCTGACCGTTTTCGTCGGCCAGGAGCATGCGGGGACGGGGATGGGATGTGGCCATGATGGTTCGTGCGGCGACGTGCGCCTGAAGATGGGGTTGACGGACGGCGTGCGCCGCAGGCGGCATGCCCGGGCGACGGGCCGTGATGAGGACTCGCAACGGGGGCCGGATCTCAGCTCGGATGATCCTCGCCGAGGAAGCGGTTCCAGAGGCGTATGGCGGAACCCTGGGAAACGGCCCACTGCGTCAGCGCGCAGCCGCAGGGGCATACGACTCTCCACAGTTCGTGGCGGCGACCGGCGGGCAGGCAGGATTCCAGCTTCTGCTCGCGGCCTCCGCATGTGGAGCAGGGCAGAATGGGGGGCAGGTAGTTATCCGGCATGAAGACCTCCTTCTTGCTGGAGCGGACGTAACGTTTTCTGAGCGCGCTGCGCCGGAAAAAGCTGCGGAGGAATGATAGCGCTGTCGCGGTGCTTTAGCAAGCGGGGCCGGTTCACACCGCGCCCGCGAGCTGAAGGGCGTACATGACGAGCGGCAGGCTGACGAGGGAGAGAAGCGTGGTGACGATGACGGTCATGGAGGCTTCGGTGGGGCAGGCCTGATAGCGTTCGCCGAGGGTGTAGACGAGCGTGCCCGTGGGCATGGCGGCCATGATGACGCCGACGGCGAGCATCATGCCCGAGCATCCGGCGAGAAGGAGCACGAGATAGGTGATGGCGGGCTGGATCAGCACCTTGGCGGCGCACACGGCCATGAGGTTTCTGCGGCTGAAGGAGCCGCGCCCGCTGTGCGAACCGGCAAGCTGGGCGGAGAGCACCATGCCCATGCCGAAGAGGGCGCAGGGAGCGGCGGTGGAGCCGAGCATGCTGGCGATGTTCATGACGGCTTCGGGCGGACGGAAGCCGGAAACGCCTGCGGCGATGCCGACGGCGGCGGCCACGAGCATGGGGTTGTGGATGAGTTCGCCTGCAATGAGCTGAAGGGTGCCGCGCTTTTTCCCGTCGGAGCCCTGGGAGAGATCGAGGGTGGCGTCGGCGATGAGCAGCACGCCGGAGTAGAGAAGCGCGCCGAGCATGGCGGCGGCGGAAGCGGTTTCGTTGCCGGGGAAGACCATGAACACGAAGGGCAGACCGAAGAATCCCGCGTTGGGGAACACGGAGGCCAGGGTGCGGATGGTGGTTTCGGCGCGACCGGCGTTCTTCCGGCGGGAGAAGTACAGCCAGGCGGCGGCGTAGGCGATCAGGGAGGCGCCGAGCGTGGCCCAGATATAGGCGCCTGCGCTGCCGGAGGGGGGCAGGGAGCACATCTGATCGAAGAGCATGGCGGGCAGGCTCACCCAGTAGACGAACTGGTTGAGGCACAGGGCCATGGTGGGCGCGAGTATGCGGCGCCTCTCGACGAAGAGGCCGAGAAACATGATGCCGAATACGGTGATAAGCGCGGAAAATATGCCGTTCATTGGGAAGGACCTCGGAAGGGGGAAAGGGGTTCGTGGGAGGGGCGGACGGGAGGAGGTCAGACTCCGGCCGGATGTTCTTCGCGACTGTGGCGGAGAATGTTCCGCATGAGACTGTGATGAATGACGCGCAGCTTTCTTGCGTAGAGCAGAACGGCTGCGCCGAGCACGAGGGCGCAGAGCAGCATGGTGCGGGGAGCGCCTATGTGGTCGGCCAGAGCGCCGAAGGCGAGACCGCCCACGGGGCCGACGCCTGCGGTGCACATGACGTACAGACTGAGCACGCGGCTTCGGCAGTCGTCGGAGCTGGTCATCTGGCAGAGGGTGTTGGTGCTGATGTTGGTGGTGGTGACGCCGAAGCCGATGCAGAAGGCGGCGGCGAGGGAGAGCAGGAGGTTTTCGGAGAAGCTGAACACGATGAGGGAAGCGGCGGTGAGGGCGGTGGTACGGGCGATGACCACGGGAATGCGCCGGAGCTCGACGAACACGGAAAGCACCACGCCGCCGAGGAAGGCGCCCGCGCCCACGGCGCCGAAGAGCCAGCCCAGAGTCTGGGAGCCGCCGCCGAGGACCACGGTGGAGAACATGGGAAAGAGCACGCTGTAGCCCAGGGCGAAGAAGCAGTAGGCGAGCAGCAGGCGGAAGATGTGGCGCAGGAAGACCTCGCCGCGGATGTGCCGTATGCCTTCCTTGATGTCGCCGATCATGTCCTGCCTGCCGGAGACGTTCACGCGTTCGCGCAGCCGGACCTGAAAGATGAGCAGATAGATGAGAGGAAGGTAGGAAACGGAGGCGATGAGGAAGCAGATGCCTTCGCCCCAGGCGTAGATGGCCACGCCCGCGATGGAGGGACCGACGAGCTTGCTGATGTTGAAGGCCATGGAGTTGAGGGCCACGGCGCTTTTCACGGCGTTCGGATCCGTGACCATGAGGGACACCGAAGACTGACGGGCGGTCATGTCGAAGGCGCTTATGATGCCGAGCAGAAGGCTGAGGAACACGAGCAGGGGATAGCTGACGGTGTTCGTGAAGGTGAAGAAGGTGAGCAGCACGGATTCGATCATGCAGAGAATCTGGGTGGTCACGAGGGCTTTTCGCAGGTCGTGATGTTCCAGCCATGCTCCGGCCATGAGGCCGAACACGAGAATGGGAGCGAGGCTCATGAATTCCACGATGCTGAGCAGAAAGGCGGATTCGGTGAGACGGAACACCAGCCAGCTCATGGCCAGTCGCTGCATCCACTGGCCGAGCATGGAAACGGTCTGCCCTATGATGAAGCAGAAGAAGGCTCTGTGGGCAAGAGCCGGAAAAAGCTGAAGTATGCGATGCATGATGAACCCCGGCGCGGCATTTTGAAAGCAGGTATTTTGCGTGATATGGGCAGCAGTCTAACGAATTTTGCCCCGAAGGGGAATACGGCGGAAAAACTGGCTTTTTGCAGAAGAAAACCGAGGATGAGGGGGGGGAGCTGCGGCGGGGGGAAGCGCAGGCAGGCCGGGGGAGAAGGGGGAGCCCCGGAGCGATGCCGGGAGGCGGAGAGACTGCCGGACGCGCGGAACGCCGCGGATGAGGGGCGGCGGGAGAGGGAGAAGGGAGCGAGGTCGGTGGGGAGGGGGCGTCGGAATCGTCGGAAGCCCGGCAATGAGGTGGGGCAACGGGAAGGTGACGGACTGCGGGGATGGGCGGCGGAATAAGCGGCGCACTGCCTTCCGGCGGGGGCGTGACTGGGGCGCGTCGGGAGCGACTTGCGTGCGCCGCCGCGGAAGATCCGGCCGCCGGGCATGAAAAAACGGGGAAGCATGCGCTTCCCCGTTCGGAGGATCCTTGTGTCTGGTCGTCAGGCGGTCGGGCTAGCCCCAGAGCACCCTGCCCACCAGCGTTCCGATATAGGCCACCGCGTAGGCGACGGCGGTGTTGAACACCATGCTGAAGAACAGCCATCTCCAGCCGCCGGCTTCGTTCTTGAGCACCACGAGGGTGACGAAGCAGGGCGAGTAGATGAGAACGAAGAGCATGAGGGCCAGCGCCGTGGTCTTGGACCAGCCGGAATCGGAAGCCAGCTTGGCGGAAAGGGAATCGGGTTCGTCGGGATCGGTTTCGCCGATGGAGTAGGCCGTGCCCATGGTGGAGAGAATGGCTTCCTTGGCCACCACGCCGGAGATGAGGGCCACGTCGGTGCGCCAGTCGAAGCCGAGCGGGCGGAACACGGGTTCCACGAACTGGCCTATGCGGCCGCCGAAGGTGTTGCGCACGCTTTCGGAGGCAAGGGCGTTTTCCACTTCGGCCTTCCGTTCCTCGAGGGCGTCGCGGCGGGCGGAAACGTCGTCGATGGCCTGCTGCATGGCGGTTTTTTCTTCGCCGGAGGCGCCGGCAAGCTGCGCCTTGAGGGTTTCGATTTCTTCGCTGAGCGGGGTCAGACGGGCGTCGAGCGCGGCGATTTCGTTTTCAAAGGGCGCGGACTGTTCTTCGGTGAGGGCCGGGAAGGCCAGCGCGGCCCAGAGAATCACGGAGATGGCCAGAATCACGGTGCCCGCCTTCTTGATGTACATCCAGCCGCGTTCCCAGGTGTGGGTGAGAATGCTGCGCAGCGTGGGCATGCGGTAGGGCGGCAGCTCCATGACGAAGGGGGTGGATTCGCCGCGGAATACGGTTTTTCTCAGCAGCAGGGAGACCAAGAGCGCCACGGCCCAGCCGCAGAGCGTGATGGCGAACATGATGCCCGCCTGATTTTCCGCAAAGAAGGCCGCGGTGAGCATGAGAAACACCGGAATCTTCGCGCCGCAGGTCATGAGGGGCAGGGTCATCATGGTGGCCATGCGTTCCTTTTCGCTGCGCATGGTGCGCGTGGCCATCACGCCGGGAATGGCGCAGCCGCCCGCAATGCCGCCCGCAATGATGAAGGGCATCACGGAAGCGCCGTGCAGACCGAAGGCCCGCATGACGCGGTCGAGCATGTAGGCCATGCGCGCCATGTAGCCGCTGTCTTCCAGGAAGGACACGATGAGGAACATGATGAGAATGAGCGGCACGAAGCTGAGCACGCCGCCTACGCCGCCGATGATGCCGTCCACCACCAGCGACTGCACGAGCCCTTCGGGAAGCACGCTGGTCATCATTTCGCCGAGCAGCGCGAAGAAGTCTTCCACCCAGCCCTGCGGATACGCGCCCACGATGAACGTGGTCCAGAACATGAAGTACACCACGGCCAGCATGATGAGCGGACCGAAAATGGTGTTGGTGAGCACCTTGTCCAGCTTGTCGGTGAGGGCGAGGCGGTCCTTGGTATTGTCCTTGCGCACCACGCCGTCCTTGAGCACGCTGTTGATGAAGCCGTAGCGGAAGTCGGAAATCACGGCGTCGGGCGTGGTTTCCAGCGTGGAGGCCAGATGCGCGGCCAGCGTGTCGCGTTTGGCCGAAAGAGCGGTGGCGGTTGCAGCGTCGGCGGCGCGCACCTGCTCAAGCACCACGTCGTCGCCTTCCAGCAGCTTGAGCGCCGTCCAGCGGGCGGGGTAGCGGTTCGTAAGAATCTGCTTTTCCTCGATGATCTGCGTCATGTCGCGCAGCACCGGCTCAATGTCCGGGCCGTAGCTGATGGAGAAGGGTGCGGGATCGGCTTCGGCTTCCCTGAGCGCGAGCGCCATGGCCCTGTCCAGACCTTCGCCGCTTCGCGCCACCGTGGATACGGCTTTTGCGCCGAAGCGGGCGGAGAGCTTGTCGAGATCGATGACCATGCCCGCCTTGCGGGCTTCGTCCATCATGTTGCAGGCCAGCACCACGGGCTGACCGAGTTCGCGGATCTGTACGGCGAGGAACAGGCCGCGTTCCAGCGTGGCGGAGTCGATCACGTCGATGACCGCGCGGGGGCGTTCGGCGGCGTTTTCCGGGGCGAGCACGTCGCGCACCACGCGCTCTTCCATGGAGTAGGGCGTCAGCGAATAGGTGCCGGGCAGGTCCACGAGAAGAACTCTGCTGTCGCCGGACTTCGTCCAGCCTTCCTTCTTTTCCACGGTCACGCCGGGGTAGTTGCCCACATGCTGATGCGCGCCGGTATAGGCGTTGAACGCGGTGGTCTTGCCGCAGTTGGGGTTGCCGGCCAGCGCGATGCGGATGCCGTTTCTGCGCTCTTCTTCGGTGATGGGAGCACTCTTTCTTTCACACATGGGGCAGCTCATCTGACCTCCACATCAACGTAGTCGGCCTCGCTGTTGCGAAGCGCAATGGTGGAACCTTCGATGCGCAGCGCCACGGGATCGCGCAGCGGCGCTCTGCCCACAACCTGAACGGACATGCCGGGAACAAGACCCATGTCGCGGATGCGGCGACCGAGTTCTCCATACGCGGTGATTTTGACGATGTTCGCCTTCTGTCCGGGGGCGAGCCGGCGGAGATTCATCTGTGACATGGGGTCCTCCTGATAAAAATGAAATTCTTTTTCAACTTCTCTTTCCAAAAAAGACCGCGCCGCGGTCGAGAGTCCGGGGCCTGTCATGAGACATGGCGGTCGGACAGACAAGAGATAGTGAAATTGAAAACCAATGTCAACTTAAAAACGAAAAAAAGATGGCGAGGGGCGGCAGAAAAGACTGGCGAAGAAGAGGAGCGTGGGCGGGGGGAAAACGGGAGGAAGGGCTGAGAGGCGTGCCGGGAGGGGCGGCGGCAAAGAAAAGGTTGGTGAACGTGCACTGGATCCTCGGATGGGGGGCGGGATGCGTGTGGGGAGAGCTGCGCAGGGATGGGCGCGGGGAAAAGCGGGGAAGGCACGGGGAGCGGGCGCAAAAGCCGCGTCGGTGGGGGAATAACGCGGCGGGAGTCTGCGGACTGTGGTGGGGAAAACAAGCGTGGAGGGCAGCCGGAGGAGCGGAGGCGTTGGAGACCGGCGGGGTGGCAGAGAGATGCCGGAGCAGAGGAAGGACGGCGCGTCGGGGGAAGAATCCGGGCAGCTCGCCTTCGCGGATTTCCGAAAAGGCCCGGAGCCGGGGGCATCCGGCCTGTCCGCCGGAAAAGGTCGTTTTCGGAAAACCGTTTTTTGACCGCCGCCCCCGGAAGGAGGCGACGGTCTTCCCCGGCGGGGCGTACCCCGCACAGGGAATACGGTTCAGACGTTCATGGCCTGCAGAGCGTCCATGAGCCTGTCCACATCGGCGGCGGAAGGCTGCATGGGCAGCGAGGTCAGCATGCCGAGGCCTTCCATGGCGTCGTGGAACTCTTCGGCGCTCATGTCGGTGACGGCGGCGGTGTGGATCATGGCGTCCACGGAGAGCACGCGGAACACCGCCTGACGGACGGTGGCGTGGTCCGTGCCCAGATCGAGCACCACGAGGGCGGCGTGCCGTTCGTTCAGGGCCTTCAGCCCGTCGTCCAGAGTGCCCGCCGTGCGGAGATCGGCGCCGCGGGCTTCAAACTGCGGCGCAAGCTGCTGCCAGAGCCCCTCGCGGGGAGAGATGACGAGAATGTCCATACGGACTCCGCATCAATGGGCGTGGCCGCCGCCGCAGGTGAATTCCATGCTGAAGGGCTGAAGCTGACCGTTCAGGAAGGCCTGCACGGCGCTGCCCACGGTGAGATGGTTGCCCGCAAAGAAAACCTTGATGCCCACCTGCTGGAAGCCCATGAGAGGACGCATGCCCATGCCGCCGGCCAGCAGCACGTTGACGTTGTGCGAGGCCAGATGCTGCACGGGAGCCATGCAGCCGCCCTGCTGATGGGGCACGTTTTCCAGCGTGGTGACGGACTTGACGGCGTTGTCTTCCACTTCCACGAGGGTGTAGATGTCGCAATGGCCGAAATGCATGCCCATCTGGGCGTCGAGGCCGCCGGGCATGGCGGAGGGAATGGCAATGATGGTGCTCATGACTGACTCCTGAAAACGGTCGTAGAGGCGTCTTTTCAGCGACGCACGTTCAGCTTCTGAAGGGCCGACCACATGTCCTTCAGTCTGTTTCCCACGGGATTGTCGAACTCGGTCAGGGCCTTGCGCTCGGCAAGCGCCTTCGTGACCACGGGATCGAAGGGGAGGCGTCCGAGAAGCACGTCGCCCCGGGTTTCGCATTCGCCGGCAATGGCGTCCGCTTCGCGTTCGTTGAGATCCGCCTTGTTGATGATGACGGCCAGCGGCACGCGGAAATGTCGGCACAGATCCGCCACGCGCAGAAAGTCGTGACGTCCGGAAGGCGTGGGTTCCACCACGCCCACGGCAAGACTTGCGCCGGAAAGAGAGGAGATCACCGGGCAGCCCACGCCGGGCGAACCGTCGCACAGCACGGTGTCGAGGCCGCGCTCGCGTGCGAGCGCTCTTGCTTCGGCCTTGAGCAGGTTCACGAGCTTGCCGGAATTTTCCTGTCCCGGAAAGAGCAGCGCGTGCACCATGGGCCCGAAGCGCGTTTCGCTGAAATAGCGGTCGCCGCAGTGCTGCTCCTCAAGATCAATGGCCTTTGCCGGGCAGAGATGCGCGCACACGCCGCATCCTTCGCAGCGCAGCGGATCGGCAAAGGGTCTGCCGTCCCGGCGATGCACGGCGTCGAAGGCGCACGTTTTCACGCAAAGGCCGCAGTTCGTGCAGTCCTTTTCGCGTATGACCGCCTTCTGACCGGACACGAAGGGATACGTTTCCTTCACGTCGGGATCGAGCAGAATGTGCAGATCGGGCGCATCCACGTCCAGATCGCAGATCACCTTGTTTTCAGCCAGATGGGCAAAGGCTGCGCTCACCGTGGTTTTGCCGGTGCCGCCCTTGCCGCTGATGACGACGATTTCACGCATGGGCGTTTTCCTCCGCAGCCTGAGCCGCGCCGAAGCTCTGCAGCGCGTCCCTGAGATCCTCGAAACGTTTGCGCCACGCGGGCGAAAGATCCGCCAGCAGTCGGCCCGAAGCGTACTGTTCGGCCGCTTCTCTTTCAAAGGGAAGCTCCGCCAGCAGCGGCAGGCCATGCTCGCGGCAGTAGCGCCGCACGTTTTCATCGCCTTCGGCGTTCCCGTCGGCGCCGGCCCTGTTCAGCACGGCCGCCATGGGAAGGTTCATGGGCGCAAAGGCCTGATGCGCCAGCCGGAAATCATGGAAGCCGAACGGCGTGGGATCCACCACCAGCACGATGACGTCGGCCTCGCGGGCCACGGTCACCGCCGGGCAGCTCACGCCGGGAGGCGAGTCCAGAAGCGCGTCGGCTTCCTGCTCGTTCAGCAGGCCGGAAAGACGCGCGATTTCCTGACGCAGAAGCGGCGGGGTCATGGATTCGCCGATTCTCGTGCGGCCCATGACAAAGCGCACGCTCCCCTCGAGCACGGTTCCCTCTTCCAGCGTGCCGAGCTCGCGGCGGCCGTGTTCCAGCGCGCCGGAAGGGCATACGGCAAAGCAGCCGCCGCAGCCGTGGCACATGTCCGGAAAGAGCGTGATCCGTCCGGCAAAGGACGCAATCGCCTTGTAGGTGCAGATGTTGCGGCACTTCTCACAGTGCACGCATGCTTCCGGATTCATGGTCGGCACGTCGAGATACGCCGTCGTGGTCTGCGTGATCGCAGGCGGAAGAAAAAGATGAAGATTCGGCGCTTCCGCGTCCGTATCCGCGATCACGAGCGGCCTGTTCCATACGCGGGCAAGCGAGGCCGTCACGCAGGTTTTTCCCGCGCCGCCCTTGCCGCTGGCAATGACTACCCGCATGGCTCCTCCGCTACTTGTTGGATGCTTCGGCAAAGGTCAGTTCGCCGCGTTCAAAGCGTTCCACGGCTTCGCGCACGCTTACGCCTTCCACGTCCTGGCAGACGCGGATGCCCGCCGCCTTGAGCGCCTCGAAGGCCTTGGGGCCGACGTAGCCGCTGATCACCACTTCCACGCCCGCGCGGGCCATGCGTTCGGCGGTTTCAATGCCCGCGCCCATGCTCATGGTCTGGGAGGCACCGTTGTCGATGTATTCCACGGTCTTTTCCGGAAGCGTCACCACAACGAAGCCGCCGGCGCGTCCGAAACGGGGATCGACAAGATCGTCGAGGGCGGGGCCTTCACTGGAAACTGCTATTTTCTGCATGATGTGCTCCTTGTTGTCGTCGGGAAGATCGTGCACCACCGCGTAGGTTCCGCCCTCGATGCGCAGAGCCATGCCCTGCGTGAGCGCAACGGCCACGGTATGCCGCGCCGATGCCAGCGTGCGGCCGAAGGTGTGCCGCGACACGCGCATGTACTGCGCGGCCTCCTGAGCGGTAAGGCCTTCCACGTCGGCCAGACGAAGCGCTTCGAGTTCCTCCACTTCCAGACGGATTTCCTGAAGCTCGCGCATGGGAATGCCGCGGGGCTTGAAATACGTGACGGCGGGGGCGGCGCTGACATAGCGGCAATGACGTGGACGAGGCATGATCCTTCCCTTGCATGAGGTTGCGCAAAACGATGTTTTGCACAAATGAGCATAATACGAAATGCGGCCGCGTCAAGGGGCGGAGTTTTTTTTCTGCCGTTTTTTCTGCGGCGGGGGTGGGGGAGACTGGGGGGAGGGAGAGAAGAGGGGCCTGTGCGTGGGGGGGGGAGGGAGGGGGCGGGTTCGTGGGCGGGGGAGGAACGTAACCACGCCCGCCTTGCAGCCGACGCACTCGCAACGCGTGCATGGGGCACCATCACGAGGCGTCCTGCCACGCGCTCGTCACGCATGTAGGCGTGGGGGGGGGATAAAAATGCCGGAGGCGGACAGGGGAATCGAGGGGGGGCCGGAGCGTGGGGAGCAAAAGGAGCAGAGGCGTGCGGGGGGGAGAGGAGGGGGATGCGGGAGACGAGGGGAAACGAAGGGAGGGCGCGGCAGAGGCTCCGGGAGCCTGCCTTCCGTACTTCGGATGGATCCACCGAAAGGCCGGAAGGGAGGGAAGACCGGCAGCGGCGGCAGCGCGGAAAAGGTGCCGCGGGCCGGGGAATGTCGGTCGCGTACGGCGCTTCGGAAAAAAGTTTCCGGTCTTTGGGGCGTCTGGTTTCAGGACTCGTGCATTTTTTTCTTTTTTCCTGGACGGGCGGCGTTTTTCACCATCTGCCGGCATTGCCCGCCATCGGCGCTGAGGCAGACATTGAATCGGTAAAAATACAGGGAAAATCCGTGTTCCGCCGCTTGGAAGACGTGCGCTTTCTCGTGCTGAAAGGCGTGCGTGTCCGCCCCGCGGAGGGTGGACGGAAGGCTCTTAGCGCTATTTTTCCTGTTATTCCGACGTGGTGCCGGATCGTATCTGCGCTGCCCGTTTTTCCGGGGGCGGAGCGCAGATTTTTTTCGCTGCGGAGGAAGGTCTCTGCAAAGGTGGAAAAGAACAGGGAAAAAACAGAAAAATGGAGAAATTTTGAAAAAATCGAAGAAAAATGAAGAATCAATTGTGGACAGAAAAAGAAAAAAAAGAGGAAAAAATTATGTGACATTTAAATTATCAAATTTTATCACTGGGTTAATATAAAAAGCCAAAAATGTGGGCAGTTGAAAACTTTCCTAAATATGATAAGGATTTAGTTGTTCAGCGCATTGTGGATGAGGCGTCTGCGGCATAGTGCGGATTTTTGCGTCATGCCGATGGTATTTTCCTTTGTTCTTCTGTAAACATTTTTCGTTATGAAAGAAATCTGGTCCTCCATACTCAACGAACTTCGCAGCAGAGTTCCCGAAGGCAAGTTCAAGGTGTTCCTTGAACCCCTGAAGGGCGATGTGGTCAAACTGGCGCATGCTGACCGTTCCGGCGGTCAGGGTCTCCTTATTGAGCCTGTCGGAACCTGCGAATGGGAAATTCGTCTCACCGCCATGAACGACTTCATGGCGGCTCAGGTGCGTGATCAGTTTTCCCAGGCCATAGCGGAAGTGGCGCTGTCGATTCTCGGCAGCCGCGCCAAGGTGACGGTGCGCGCATCCTCTTCCCGCAAAAAGGCGGAACTGCCCCGTCCGACCAGCCTTGAGCAGCTTGCGACCTCCATTCCTTCCACGGCTCCCACCGTGCTCATTGCCGACAAGCAGCTCGATTTGCCCATGCCTCTGCCCCGCGTCCGCACGTTCAATCCTGCGATGATGAAGGGCTGGAAGCATTCCTTTGAAGATTTCGTGGTCGGACCGTGCAACCAGATCGCCTATGCTGCGGCCAGCAACATTCTTGAAGCCAGCGCTCCCGTGGACATGGTTTTTCTCTGTGCCGGCGCAGGTCTCGGCAAGACGCATCTCACGCAGGCCGTGGGACGCGCGCTCAGCCTCGAAGCCGACAAGCGTCAGGTACGCATGGAATATCTCACGGCCGAGGAATTCACCTCGCAGTTCGTGCAGGCCATGAAGTACAAGACCATCGACCAGTTCAAGGAACGCTTCCGCCAGCTCGACATGCTGCTGCTTGAAGACGTGCATTTTCTCCGCGGCAAGGACCGCACCCAGGAAGAACTGCTTTCCACCATCAAGAACCTTCAGGATCACGGCGGGCGCGTCGTGCTGACGAGTTCCTTCGCTCCCCGCGATCTGGCGGGCGTGGACTCCCAGCTCGTTTCCCGTTTCTGCTCCGGCTTCGTGGCCAGCATGGAACGTCCCAACCGTGACACCCGTCTGCACATCCTTCAGGAAAAGGCCCGCCGTCAGTGCATGGTGCTGCCTTCCCGCGTGGCCGATCTTCTGGCCGACCGCATCACCGGCGACGTGCGCCTTCTGGAAAGCTGCCTGCACAACCTCATGCTGCAGTCGCAGTTCACGGGACATACCGTCACCGAGGAAATGGCCATCGAGGTCATCCGCAACGTGGCGCGCACCAGTCCGAGCCTCAGCCTTGAAGATGTCGTGGAGCTCATCTGCCGCAGCTTCGATCTCACGCCCGCGCAGCTTTCCTCCAAGTCTCGCAGACAGAATCTTGTTCTGGCCCGCAACACGGCCTTCTTCCTTCTGCGCAAGCATACCGATCTTACCCTGGAACAGATCGGCGAACGCTTCAACCGCAGACATTCCACGGTCATCAAGGGCATCACGGCAGTGGAGCGCGAAATGAGCCGCCACTCCGCGCTCGGCGGTCAGATCGAGCACGCCGTGTCCATGATCGAGCGTTCGGCCATGCTTGCCTAATCGTTTCCCGTTATGTCGCCCTGCCCCGTGCGGGGCTTTTTTTTTGCCCGAAGGCGGCCCGCCGGGGCTTGTTGCCACGGCTTTGGCTGTTGCGACTTTTTTCCCGCGGCGGAGTTCTGGAACTGCGGAAGATCTGGAAGGGCGGAAGCAGTGGAACGTGGAAGCCGGATCTGCCCCGGCGCGGAGCCATGACCGGAAACGGAAGTCGGCGGCGTGGCGTGATGAGCGCGGGCAAATGCCGTGAAGGCGGCATGGCCGGCGGAGGACGATGACGCGGAGGACGATGACGCGAACGACGATGACGCGGGCGGCGGAGACGTCGGCCGCCGGCTCTGCGGCAAAGGCCAGGCGGGAACGGAAAATCCTTCTTATTAAGGATAATGCCTGCGACTCCGCCTTCTGTGGCGGCGCAAAAGAGCGGAAGACACTGTACCTGCCGGAGGATGGGCGGGCACGGTTCCTTCCGGTGCTGGCGCGGCACCGCTGCTCGTGTGGGGGGGATCGGCAGAGGAGCTGTGCCGGATCGGTTTTCTGGAGCACGCCGGGCAGTGGAGCCTCCCTGAAAAACGGAAGGGTGAGTGTCATGGCGCGGCACGAGGGCTCGTCATGCGCAGTGACAACGGCGTTCCATCAGAAAAATGCTTTCGCTCTCAGCGGACACCAATGCTTCAGGTCACGACGTTTCTTCAAACGACGATCGTATCTTTTATTTCTGACGTATGCCGAACGGATGACGGCGTAGAAAGAAAACGCTTTTCCGAAGCAGGGAGCTGAAGGCTGCGTTGTTTCCGGCGTCTTTCGGCGTTTTTCGTGGCGCTGTTCGTCTCCGAAATGCCGGGCAGAGTGCGGTTCATACGCTTTTTTGAGGGCGGGCTTCCGTCCTTTGCATTTCAAAACGCTTGGTCTTCCCGGGCGCCGGACATAATTGACCCGGCAAAGCCGCGCTTCGTCGCCGTAAAATTCTGATGACAAGAAGAACGGAACAGTCTAGGTATATTGTTCGAAAGCGTATTTTTCAGCCTATCTGCCTGTTGCAGCTGCCGTTTCGTGCGTTGTGAAGGCTTGCGCTTTCCGGCATGCGGAACATGCGCGCATGTTTCCCCTGCCGTTGTTGAGTGAAAAGGGATTTTGCAGCGTTTCTGTACGCTCCTGAGCGAAAGTCGTGTGTTTTCGGCATGGGCAGAGACGGGAGAGCTGTGAGTAGGGCATGCGGAGCATGCCGGAGGGAGGATAAGGTGAAGAATGTTCTTTTCGGTCTGACTGTGGAAAGCAGCAATCAGGCCATTCTTGATATGGTGTTCAACAAGGCGCACGAGGCCAGGTATTTCAGCCTGTCCACGCTGCCTGCCGAAGGGAGTCTGCCGGGATCGCGCTTTCTCGACTTCATGCGCTGTGCCGACGACGGTCTGCTGTATTTCGGCGTAGGCACGGGCAAGCCCTGCAACGAAGATATCGAGGCGCATCCCGTGGTGACGCTGAACGGCTCCTTCGTGGGCGACGATACGGGCGAGTCGGAACACAGGCAGCTCATTTCCTTCCGCATTACCGGCAGAGTGCGCCGCTGCGACAATCCCGAAGCGGAACGGGAATACTGGGAAAGAAATCCCGGTTCCCGCAAGATGTGGGAAAAAAGCATGGACAGCTTCGTCATCTACTGCCTCTGGCAGGGGGAAGGCGAGCTTTATCAGGTATATAAGAACGACCGTATCTACCGCCTCCGCTTCGGCTTCGGCGGCGTGGCCCCCCGGCCGTTCCACTACCGCGTGAACGAGGCTCGCTGCATCGGCTGCGGCGCCTGCGTGGAGGCCTGCACCGCCGGCATCATGACGCTGGAAAACGGCAAGGCTCACATTCCCTTCCAGCACTGCTACGAGTGCGGCGTCTGCCGGAAGGCCTGTCCTCAGGGAGCCATAGAAAAATCACCCCGTTCCGATCTGCAGGGAGAATGATCGATGAGCACGTTATGGAATCGTTACAGGGATATTCCCCTGCTGAAGAAAATGTTCGTCGCTATGCTGGCGGGTATCGTCGTCGGCATCATACTCGGTCCGAAGGCGGAGGTCATGGCTCCTCTGGGCACGCTTTTCCTGCAGCTTCTGCAGATGATAGCCCTGCCGCTCATCATCGTGAACCTGCTCTCCGGCCTCTGCTCGCTGGATGATCCCAAGCTTTTCGGCCGCATTGGCGTGCGCGTGCTTCTCTACTACTGCCTGACCACGGTTTTTGCCATGGTCATCGCCGTGGTGGTGGGCTGGCTCATCCGGCCCGGACTGGGCTTCATTCTGAGCGGCGACTTCGTGCTCAACAGCAAGGCCACGCCCTCCATCGGCGCGACCATACTGTCCATGATTCCCTCGAACGTCTTCACGGCGCTCTCCGACGGCAAGTTCGATCAGGTCGTCATTTTCGTGGCCATCTTCGGCATGGCCACGCTGTTCCTGCCGTCTGCCGATCGTGAACGCATCCGCAGCATGTCGGATATCTTCGTCAGGGCCTTCAACAAGATCATGGGCGCCGTCATGCTCTATGCGCCCATAGGCATTTTTGCGCTCATGGCGCGCACTTTCGGCCGTTACGGACTTTCCATGGGCGGCCCCATCGCCAAGTATGTGGTCAGCGTCTACATTTCCGTAGCCCTCATGTTCTGCGTGTACCTGCTGCTTCTGTATCTGTTCGTGCGCATGAAGCCCGGTTATTTTCTGCGCCGTTCCGGCCCCGTCATCGTGTCGGCGGCCAGCACCTGTTCCAGCATCGCCACGCTGCCGGTCAATCTGAAGGCCGCGGATGATCTGGGCGTGCCCAAGGGCGTGTACAGCTTCACCATTCCGCTGGGCAATCAGCTCAACCGCGACGGCATGGGCATTTTCTTCGCCATGTCGTTCATGTTCACGGCGCAGGCCGCGGGCGTGGATTTCACGCTGGCGGAACTCGGCAAGATGATCCTGCTCAGCCTGCTGCTTACCCTGGGCGGCGGCGGTATTCCCGGCGGCGCCATGGTGTTTCTGGCGCTCATCTTTGAAACCTTCGGCCTGCCGGTGGAAGTGGTGGCCGTCATTGCGGGCATCCACACCATCAATGAAATGGGCCTTACTACGATGAACTGCCTCGGCGACCTGGTGGGCACCGTCATTGCCACCTTCAGCGGTCAGGACAGGAAGAATCTTCCTCCTGAAGCGACGAACTAGCTCGAACGCAACTTTTCAGAAAAAGACCGGAACCGGCAACGGAACCGGTCTTTTTTTGCGGGCGAGGGATTGATGTGGTGAGCGGAGGGGGAGATGCGGGCGCATCGGGCGCGGGCCGATGCCGGGAAAGGGGGAGCGGAGGAGGGGCTCGGCGTCGTTTTTCCTGAAATGCCTCGTTTCAGGCTTTGGGGGCGGGAGGCGTCCAGGTTCTGATGAAATCGGTTTTGGCGCGGGTGTAGCCGTCCCTGTCGTGCTCGTAAGTCTTCCAGAGGGCAAGCTTCAGCTTTTCATAGGCCCGGGCCACGTCCGGGCAGCTGTTCAGGCAGTCCCGGAACGCAAGTTCCTCGTTGTCCCCGTCAAGGCGCAGGTGAATGTGGAAGACTTTTTCGGCAAAGCCGTGCTCCGTGTAGCCCTTGTTGAGCGACAGGCGCCCGGCCTGCTGCGACATGACAAGGTAACCCTGCTCCGTCATGCGCCCGGCCATGAGGCGCATGGCGGCCTCATTCGGAAGTTCCACCAGTATGTCCACGATGGGCTTGGCCCAGATGCCTCTGACCGCCGTGCTGCCGATATGGTGCACTCTCAGCGGAAAGGATCCGGCGGCAAGGCGCAGCAGCGCGTCTCGCTCTTCGGCGTACCACAAGGCCCAGCAATCCTGATGCGGCGTAAGCACGATGGGAAAAAGCTCCCACAGTTCCGCGAGACTCATGTCGGAAAGCGCTTTACCCATGATTTCTCCGGAAGAGCGCACGCCGCCCGGCGCTGCACGCAACGTAGAAGGGAACGGCGCGGGCTATATTTCGCGGCAGCACCAGATGACGCGGCCGATGACGCGCACGCTTCCGGCAAGATCGCCGTGCAGATCCACGCTGATGGGAGAATACTCGGGATTGCGGCTGCGCAGCACCAGGGTTCCGCCCGGCAGGGTTTCCACCTGCTTGATGTAGATTTCCTCGTTGATGCCCATGGCGTAGATGGCGTGTCCGTAGATCTGGCATTTGCTCTGATCGACCAGCACCATGTCGCCGTGACGGATGTCCGGTTCCATGCTGTCGCCGCAGACCTTCATGAGCACCATTTTGTCGGGATTGCCCTTGCGGCAGAGCCAGTCCTGCCGGAACGAGAAATAGGAGAGCACCTCTCCGTCGGTTTCCAGACTGCCCTTGCCTGCGGCGAGCCGTGCGGCCACGAGCGGCACCATGACCAGACCGATGGAGTCCGGCCCGGAACCCACTTCGCTGAAAAAGCTTTCGCCGCGCGCCCGATGACGCCGCACAAGATCGTCCTGCGCGGCATCGCGCCTTTCGGCGGCCGGTGCGGCGGGAGCGCCCTGCCTTTCCGGTTCTTTGCCGAAGAAGATCCAGTCCGTGGACAGCCCGAACTGAGAGGCCACTTTCAGAACCCAGCCGTCGGGAATGCGCCCCTTGCGACGGGCCTGACTCACGGCCTGCGGAGACACGCCGAGAAGCTCGGCGAGCTGGCTGTCGCGCCGGAGTCCGGCTCCCTGAAGGAGGCGATCGAGTGTGTCAGGAGTAGTGCTGTTCATGACCTATGTTTAATGGGAAGACTTGAAAAAGTCAATCATAAATTAATAAACGAAAAAATGGTAAAAATATAAATTTTTAGTTGACAAAATAAATAAAACTGGCAAAAGGGAGTCGTGTTCAACACAAAAAATCAATGAGATTTTTCAAGGAGCATCCCTATGGCTATGAGTGACGATATCCGCAGCGTGCGTTCCTTTCTTGGTGCCCTGAATGTCGAAACGTTCAGTCCTGCGCTGGTTGCCCTTGCCTGCAGCAACCTTGAGGCTCTGGCCGAGCAGGCCGAGGCTCTGGAAAACACCCCTCTTGCCGTGCGCGGCAGCCGTCGCCGCCGCTCGTCTCCTGCGCCGGTGCGTCGCATGGAAATGCTTTCCCTGTTGCAGTAGGGACATGTTTCGCGCGTTTTCCGGGCGCGGGTGCGCGGGGCGGACGTGCCCGGAAAACGCTGTGCGTGCGAAGCTTGAGCCTTTCCCGGCATTGCCCGGGTTTTCCGGCATGTTCCGGCGCTTGCGCGGGGCGCGCATTCCTTCGGCCGGGCCTTTCGGACGGCGTGTTTTCTGCGGTTGCCGACTTGGCAAAGGCGGCGCTTCCCGATAGGGTACGGCCATGAAGGATGAGCATGAACATACGGAGCCTGCCGGAGCCGCGTCTGCCTGCGAAAAGTCCGGGCGGCAGGGCGAAGGCGTGCATGACAGCGTAGGCGAACTGCGCCTGCTTTTCGAGCTTTCGCAGATCATCGACAGTTCCACGGACATGAACCGGACCCTGGAGTCCACGCTGGCGTTCATGGCGCAGCATCTGCACATGATGCGCGGCATGATCACGCTGGTATCTCCCCGTTCCGGCGAGATTTACATTGAAACGGCCTACGGCCTGAACCCCTCCCAGCAGAAGCGCGGTCACTATGCGCCCGGCGAGGGCGTGATAGGCCGGGTGATCCAGAGCGGTCAGCCCATGGTGGTTTCCAATGTGTCGGACAGTCCCGTGTTTCTGAACCGCACCCGTTCCCGGGATCTGTGCAAGGAGACCATTTCGTTCATTTCCGTGCCCATCAAGCTGGAGGACGAGGTGTTCGGCGCGCTTTCGGTGGACCGGCTCTTTGCCGACGCCGTGACGCTGGAGGAGGACGAGCGCCTGCTCACCGTGATCGCCTCCATGATTGCGCGGGCGGCCAAGGCCCGCCAGAAGGTCATGGACGAGCGCCGGGCCGTCATTGAAGAGAACATGCGCCTGCACAATGCGCTCTCCTCGCCGCTGCGCCCGCAGGGCTTTGTGGGCAGCTCGGAGTCCATGTGCCGCATTTACGAGCAGATAGCGCAGGTGGCGCCTTCGACCACCACGGTGCTGCTGTACGGCGAAAGCGGCACGGGCAAGGAGCTGGCGGCGCGTTCCATTCATTCCGCCAGCGGCAGAAGTTCCGGGCCGTTCATTTCGCTCAACTGTGCGGCCCTGCCGGAAAGCCTCATCGAAAGCGAGCTGTTCGGTCATGAGAAGGGCGCCTTTACCGGGGCTTCCGGCGTGCGCAAGGGGCGCTTTGAGCTGGCCGACGGCGGCACGCTTTTTCTGGACGAGGTGGGCGAGCTTTCCCTCGTCACGCAGGCCAAGCTTTTGCGCGTGCTTCAGGAGCGGCGTTTCGAGCGCCTGGGCGGCATGGAGAGCATCGACGTGGACGTGCGCATCATCACGGCCACCAACCGCCGCCTGAAGGACATGGTGGAGGAGGGCACGTTCCGGCGTGACCTTTTCTACCGGCTCAACGTTTTTCCCATCCACATGCCGCCGCTGCGCGAGCGGCAGAGCGACATCCAGCCGCTTGCGGTGTGGTTTGCGGAGAAGTTCGCGGGCCGCAACGGCCGGAAGAACATACGCGTGTCGCTTGCGGTCATGGACATGCTCCAGCGCTACCCCTGGCCGGGCAACATCCGCGAGCTGGAAAACGTGATGGAGCGTGCCGTGCTGCTGGTGGGGCCGGAAGGCATCATTCTTCCCCAGCACCTGCCGCCCGAACTGCACAGCGCGCACTGCCCCTTCGGCACGACGGGAACGCACGGCGCTTCGGAGGCCTTCACGGGAACCGGAACGCTGCAGGAGCGGCTGGACGAGCTGGAGCGCGCCTGCATTGTGGACGCGCTGGCCCGCTGCGACGGGCACATGGGCCATGCGGCGCAGATGCTGGGCCTCACCGAACGGGTCATGGCGCTGCGCATGAAAAAGCACGGCGTGAGCTACAAATCCTTCCGCAGGCACGACGAGCATGGCGGAGGCCCGCAGGGCGGATAGCGGGGAGCTTCCAAACATGCTGCATCGCCCCGGCCTTGTTCTCCGGGAGGGGGAAGCCTCTGCGTTTGCCGACGCGGCAGAGGCGGCGCTTCCTGTTTGTTTCTGATCCTCGAGGCCGACGTTTGCTCCTGTTCCGGCCCGTGTTCTGCGGTGCCTCTTCGGGGCTTCATCCGGCTTCGGCCCGCGATGCCGACGTTGTTCCGCTTCCGGGTCCGTGGGCGGAGCCGGAGGGGCGGATCATCGTTTTTACCCCGGCTTTCCGATGGCCGGTTCCGGACTCCGGCCTTCCTTTGGGCGGGCGACCATGATTCCTGTTATGGACTGAGCCGGGGGGCAGGTTCGTTTTTCCCGGCCGGATCCCCATTGGGGATGGCTGCCGATGCGCTTGTCGGCGGCATCGTCGCTTACGCCCCGGTTCCGCGTCGCTTACGCCCCGATTCCCCCCGGGCGTTCCGTTTTTCCGCCATAGTTGAAGCAACGATTTAAAAAAAGAGACCCGCAGGAGGAGCAGCGTCCTGCGGGTCTCCGCGTCCGGAAGGGAGCCTTCCCCGCCCCTTCCGTCCGCTTGAGATGTTACAGACCCGAACGTCTCAGGCGTTCCAGCGCCCCGTCGGTATCCGTGTCGGTACCGAAGGCCGTGAGCCTGACGTAGCCTTCGCCGCACGGGCCGAAGCCGACGCCCGGCGTGCAGACCAGAGAGAGCCGGTCGAGCAGAAGATGGAAGAAGTCCCAGGAACCCATGCCGTCCGGCGTCTTCACCCAGATGTAGGGAGCGTCCACGCCGCCGCGGCAGACAAGGCCCAGCGCTTCGACGCCGCTTCTGATGCGGGCGGCATTGGCCATGTAGCCGCGGATGTCTTCCCGGATCTGGCGCTGTCCTTCGGGGGAGTACACGGCCTCGGCCGCGCGCTGCACGATGTAGGGGCAGCCGTTGTAGCGCGTGCTCTGGCGGCGCTTCCACATTTCGCGCAGGCTGATGCGGTCGCCGTCTACGCCGCGGGCGGTCACGCCGGCGGGAATGACGGTGAAGGCGCAGCGCAGACCGGTGAAGCCCGCGGTCTTGGAGAAGGAACGGCATTCCACCGCCACTTCTTCCGCGCCGGGAATCTCGAAGATGCTGTGCGGAATGTCCGTGGCGTCGGGCCGGATGAAGCTTTCATAGGCGGCGTCGTAGATGATGAGCGAATCGTGACGCACGGCGTAGTCCACCCAGGCGGTGAGGGCACTTCGGTCCAGCACCGTGCCGGTGGGGTTGTTGGGGTAGCACAGATAGATGACGTCCGGCACATGGTCCTCATCGGGGAAGTCCGGCACGAAGTTGTTTCCTTCGGTGCAGGGCAGGTAGATGAGGTTGCTCCAGCGGTCGCCGAGCCAGGTGCCCGCGCGGCCGCACATGGCGTTGGAATCCACATAGACCGGATAGACCGGATCGGTGACCGCCACGCGGCAGGTCAGGGAAAAGAGTTCCTGAAGGGCGGAAACGTCGCACTTGGCACCGTCGCTGATGAAGATGTCGTCGGGGTCGATGTTCACGCCGCGGGAGCGGTAGTCGTGTTCGGCGATGACCTTGCGCAGAAAGTCGTATCCCTGTTCCGGCCCGTAGCCGCGGAAGGAGGCGGTCTGCCCCATTTCGTCCACGGCGCGGTGCAGCGCCTCGATGACGGCGGGAACGAGCGGACGGGTGACGTCGCCTATGCCGAGGCTGATGACCTTCCGTTCAGGATGCTGCTCACGGTGTCTGCGCACCTCTTCGGCCACGGCGGCGAAAAGATAGGAGCCGGGCAGGTCTTCATAGTGTTCGTTGCTGCGTATCATAAGGCTGCTCCCTGTTCGTCATGGAGGAAAAAGGTTCCGGTAAAGGTGATGCGGGCCGGGCCGGTCATGAGAACGTGGCCGGAGTGGCGATCCCATTCGATGTCGAGACTGCCGCCCGGAAGTTCCATGTTCAGACGCCGCCCCGTGCGGCCGGTGAGCACGCAGGCCACGGCGGCGGCACAGGCGCCGGTGCCGCAGGCGAGGGTTTCTCCGGCGCCGCGTTCCCACACTCGCATGCGGGCATGGCTTTCGTCCAGAATCTGCACGAATTCGGTGTTGGTGCGTTCCGGGAACCACGGATGATGCTCAAACTGCGGGCCGAGCACGGGAAGATCGAGGCTTTTTGTGTCGTCCACGAAGACGACGGCATGGGGATTGCCCATGTTCACGCCCGTGACGTGCCAGCGCTGCCCGGCAAGATCAAGGGGAACGTCGATGCAGGGTTCATCGTCGCCTGCGCCGTCGCCGGGCTGCACGGGAATGTTTTTCCGCGCAAGCTCGGGCCTGCCCATGTTCACGCAGACGCGGAAGTCCTGTTCCTCTTCGCCTTTGAGGATGTGCAGGAGCTTCACGCCCGAGCGCGTTTCCAGCCGGATGACGGGCTTTCTGACAAGGCCGCGCTCCCAGACGAAGCGCCCCACGCAGCGGGAGGCGTTGCCGCACATGCCGGCTTCCGAGCCGTCGGCGTTGAACATGCGCATGGCCACGTCCGCGCTGTCCGGGTGTTCGGGCGGCAGAATGAGCACCAGGCCGTCCGAGCCTATGCCGAAGTGCCGGTCGCTCACGAGGCGGGCCAGCGCGGCGATGTCGGATCCGGCGTTGCCGCGGTCGGGAAAGACCGGGCGGTCGAAGGCGTTCAGGTACACGTAGTCGTTGCCGCAGCCTTCCATCTTGATGAACGGTATTTCACGCATGATGATCTTCTCCGGGAGTGTGAAAGACTTCTTCGGTGGCGGAGGCGGTTTCCGCATCGTGGGCCTGTTCCGCCTGACGGCGGAGGGCGTCTCTGTAGTCGAGGGGCATGACCTTGACGAAGAGCGGCAGGGAGGCGTCCCAGTTGTCGAGCAGGGCGGCGGCTCTGGCGCTGCCGGTGCAGGCGACGTGCTTTTCGAGCAGGGTGCGGAGCAGTCGGCGATCCTCTTCCTGCCACACGGATTCGAGATCCACGCTCTCGATGTTGCAGCGGTTCTGGAAGTGCTCGTCGGCGTCGTACACGAAGGCCGTGCCGCCGCTCATGCCGGCGGCGAAGTTGTAGCCGGTGCGTCCGAGCACCACCACGGTGCCGCCGGTCATGTATTCGCAGCCGTGGTCGCCCACGCCTTCCACCACGGCGCAGGCGCCGGAATTGCGAACGGCGAAGCGTTCGCCGGCCTGCCCGCAGAAGTAGGCTTCTCCGGAGGTGGCGCCGTAGAGGGCCACGTTGCCGATCACGGCCTGATCGGCGGCCATGAAGCGGGCGCGGGAGGAGGGGCGCACGATGATGGTGCCGCCGCAGAGCCCCTTGCCCACGTAGTCGTTGGCGCTGCCGGCCACGTCCAGCCGTATGCCGGGAGCCAGGAAGGCGCCGAGGCTCTGCCCGGCATGACCGTGCAGATGGATGTTCAGACTGCCTTCGGGCAGGCCGCCTGCGCCGAAGCGGCGCACCACGCTGCCGGAAAGGCGCGTGCCTGCGGCGCGGTCGGTGTTGCGTATGCCGCCCTCGAAGAAGGCGACGGAATTGGTCTGGTTCAGCACGGGCAGGGCCGCGCGCTCCAGAGCCAGTTCCAGATCCGTGGAGGGCGAGGGCGTATGGGTGCGCACGGCCGTGCGGGGCGAGTTCTGCGACGGGCAGGCCGTTACGCGGGAGAGGTCAAGCCCCGCCGCGCGGCCGGAACGACCGGTGCGCGGCACGAGCAGGTCGCTGCGGCCCGTGATTTCCTCAAGGGAGCGGTAGCCGAGCGCGGCCAGATGACGGCGCACGTCTTCGGCCAGAAGGCGCAGGCAGTGCGCCACGTCCTCGGCGCTGCCCCTGAAGCGGCGGCGCATTTCGTCATCCTGCGTGGCGAGTCCCGCCGGGCAGCGGCCCTTCATGCAGTTCCTGCACATGACGCAGCCGAGGCTCACCATGAGCAGGGTGCCGAAGGCGAATTCCTCGGCGCCGAGCATGGCGGCCGTGACGATGTCGCGACCGGTGCGCAGAAGACCGTCGGTCTGAAGGGTGATGCGGTCGCGAAGGCCGGAGGCCTCAAGGGCCTGTCTGGTTTCGGCCAGGCCCGATTCCCAGGGCATGCCCACATGATGGATGGCGGAATGGGGGCTTGCGCCGGTGCCGCCGTCGTGACCGGAAATGACCACGCAGTCGGCTCCGGCCTTGGCCACGCCCACGGCCACGGTGCCCACGCCGCTTTCGGACACGAGCTTCACGGAGATGCGGGCTTCGGGATTGAGACGGCGCAGGTCGTAGATGAGCTGGGCCAGATCCTCGATGGAGTAGATGTCGTGATGCGGGGGCGGCGAAATGAGGGACACGCCGGGCATGGTGCCGCGCACGCGGGCGATGGTGAGGGTCACCTTGCAGGCGGGAAGCTGTCCGCCTTCGCCGGGCTTGGCCCCCTGGGCGGCCTTGATCTGGATTTCTTCGGCATGCACCAGATATTCGGCCGTCACGCCGAAGCGGCCCGAGGCCACCTGACGCACGCGGGAGCGCACGTCATGCACGCCTTTTTCATCCACGACGGGTTCGTTTCTTGCCGGATCCTCGCCGCCTTCGCCGCAGTTGGATACCGCGCCCACAAGGTTGCAGCCTTCGGCGATGGCGCGGTGGGCCTCGTCGCTGATGGCGCCGAAGGAAATGGCCGCGCCCACGAAGCGGCGCATGATGGAGGAGGCATCCTCCACGGCGTCGAGGGGCAGGGGCTGACGATCCGAGGCAAAGGTCATGAGCGAGCGCAGGGCGAAGACCGGATTCTCGGTGTCGTTGCAGAGCGACGTGAAGCGCTGCCAGGCCTGCGAATCCGCATCGGCGCGGGAGCGCACGGCCTCGTGCAGGGCGCGCACGGTTTCGGGGCCCCACACGCGGGGCGTGGAGGCGGGAGAGATCGTGGCGTTCCAGGCTCTCTCGTGGCGCAGCGAGGCGTCGCGGGCGATGGTGTCCAGTCCTTCGCCTTCCACGGCGCAGGCCGTGCCGGTGAAGTAGCGTTCCGTCACGTCGCGGGAGAGACCCGTCGCCTCGAAGGGCGCGGAACCGAGGAAGGAACGCAGCGTGGAGACGCCGAGACGGGCAAAGGCCTTGAGCATGCCCTTCTTGAGCGCGTTTATGTAGTGTTCCTCGGCGTCTTCGGGTTCAAGGGGAGCGCCGTCCTTCTTCAGGCGGCCGGCGGCGGCCAGTTCGCGCACCTTTTCCAGCGCGGCGTGGGGGTACACGGCGTTCACGCCGTAGCCCGCAAGTTCGGCCATGTGCATGACTTCGCAGGCTTCCGCGCTTTCGGCGATGATGCCGCAAAGATGCCGCAGGCCCCGGCGGATGAGGTGATGATGAAGGCCGGAGCAGGCAAGCAGCGCGGGAATGGGTGCTCGGCCCGCGTTCATGGCGGCGTCGCTCACGATGAGCAGGGTGGCGCCTTCGGAAAGCGCCTTTTCGGCGTCGGCAAAGAGCCGGTCGAGGGCTTCTTCGAGATCCTTTCCGGTGCCGGGGGCGGGGAAGGTGGCATCCAGCGTGGCGGCGCGCACCGCGGCCTTCTTCGAGGCGCGTATGCGGCGCATGTCGCCCGCGGTGAGGAAGGGATGAGGCAGGCGCAGCATGGCGCAGCTTTCAGGCCGGGGATCGAGCAGATTGCCTTCCCTGCCGGCGTAGCCCATGAGCGACATGGAGAGCTGTTCGCGGTAGGGGTCGATGGGCGGATTGGTCACCTGGGCGAAGCGCTGCCGGAACCAGTTGAACAGGGTCTGCGGCTCGTCGGAGAGGCAGGGCAGAGGATGGGTGCTGCCCATGGACGACACCGGTTCCTGCGCGTTTTCCGCCATGGGCACGAGCACATTCCGCACCCAGGCGTCGTCGCATCCGGCAAGGCGCAGGCGCACGTCGAGAGGCGGAAGCGCTCTTTCCTTCGCTTCGCCGCCGTTCAGGTTCTCAAGGCGCACGGCATGCTTCTGAAGCCAGCGGCGCCACGGCTGTGAACGCACCACCTGTCCCTTGATTTCGGCATCGGGAGCCAGATGATGGCGCACGATGTCGGCCAGAATCATGCGTCTCGGCCGAAGCTGTCCGCGCTGCACCACGCGCTCTTCCGATTCGTCCACAATGCCGCTTTCCGAGCCGAGCACGAGCAGGCCGTCGCGGTTCATGGTCCAGCGGCAGGGGCGCAGACCGTTTCTGTCGAGCATGGCGCCCACGCGCCGCCAGCCGTCGGTGAACACGAGGCAGGTCGGGCCGTCCCAGGGTTCCATGAGGGCGGAGTGGTATTCGTAGAAGGCGCGCTTGTTGTCGCCCATGACGAAGGTGGATCCGAAGGGTTCGGGAATCATCATCATGAGGGCGTGGGTGAGATCGCGGCCGCCGCGCACGAGAAGTTCGAGCACGTTGTCGAGACTGCCGGAATCGGAGGTGAAGGGGCTGACCACGGGCAGCGCCTCGCGGAGCTTTTCGCCGAGAAGATCCGAGCCGAGCACGGCTTCGCGCACGCGCATGCGGGCCACGTTGCCGCGCAGCGTGTTGATTTCGCCGTTGTGCGCGCTCATGCGGAAGGGCTGCGCCAGCGGCCAGGCGGGCAGGGTGTTGGTGGAAAAGCGTTCATGGAACACGGCAAAGGGCGCCGCGCAGTCCGGTTCGCGCAGGTCGGCGTAGAATTCGCCGAGCCGCGAGCCTGCCAGCATGCCCTTGTACACGATGCTGCGGCAGGAGCAGCTTGCGAAATGAAAGTCGCGCGGATGCGCGCCTTCTTCGGTGAGAAGGCGCGACAGGGCGTTTTCCGTGAGATGGCGGGCCAGAAAGAGCAGGCGCTCGAAGGCGTCGCCGCCTTCCTCTCCAGAGGGAAGTTCCCTCTTGGGCAGAATGAGAAGCTGTTCCATGACGGGAAGCGTGTTCGCGGCCCTCTCATCAAGAATGGAGGCGTCCACGGGTACGCTGCGGCCGTCGGCAACCAGAAGGGCGCAGGAGGCGAAGATTTCGCGAAGCTTCTGCAGGCACAGATCCTTCAGCTTGTCGCTTCGGGGAAGAAAGAGCTGGGCGACGGCAAAGGGCGCGTCGGCGGCAATGTGCCACTGACGACGGAAGAAATCGTGCGGCAGCGGAAAGAGCAATCCTGCTCCATCACCGCTTTTTCCGTTGCCGCCGCCGCGATGGGCCATGCGCGCCATCGCTTCCAGAGACATGGTGATGACCTGTCGGCGGCTTATGCCGTCCAGATGGGCGACAAAACCCACGCCGCAGGCGTCGTGTTCTTCATAAGGATTGAAAAGTCCGTTCATTCGTCACTCCCGGGGAAGGCGGGTAGTTGGAGAAAAAGGTGTCCCTGCCGGACGATTCCCGGCAGGAGGAAGCGGCGGGTCGTCATGGCCGCCGCAGGGTGGGGCGTGTTCCGCCCGGCAGGGGCGTGTCCGGATGCCGGGCCTGTCGCCGGGGGAGACGACAGGCCCTTTTCATCAGTGCATCCAGAGCATTTCCGCGTAGGAGGGCAGAGGCCAGTGGTCGGCACAGATCATGCGTTCCAGCGCGTCGCAGTGTTCGCGGCAGCGCTGCATGGCGGGCAGCACGCCGTCGCGGGCGGCGCGGGCCGCGGCATGAAGGTCTTCGGCGCCGTGCAGCACGGCAAGGTTTTCTTCCAGGCTCGCGGCGGTCATGGCCAGCGCGGAGGCGTGCTGGCGAAGGGCGCTGAAGCGTTCCAGTTCGGGTTCGGCTTCGCCGAGCACGGCGCGGGTTCTGGTGACCAGATCGGCGGCTTCGCTCTGTTCGCGCAGGGCGGCGGGCAGCACGTGGGTGCGGATCATTTCCAGCATTACGGCGCCCTCGATGCTCACGCTCTTGGCGTAGTTGTCCAGCAGGATGTCCTGACGGGCGAGCATTTCGCGTTCGGAGAGCACGTTCTGGCGCAGGAACACGTTCATCACGTCCGGCGAGCTGTAGCGTTCCAGCGCGTCCACGGTGTTGGAAAGGTTGAGCAGACCGCGGCGTTCGGCTTCGACGGGCCAGGTTTCGGCGTAGCCGTTGCCGTTGAACACCACGTTCTGATGTTCGCGGAACAGGCGGGGCAGCAGTTCCTGCAGGGCGTCCTTCAGGCTTGCGCCTTCGCGCACGGCGGCTTCAAGCTGGGTGGCGATGTCGTCCAGCGCGCAGGCCATGGCCGTGTTCAGGGCGATGTTCACGGGCGCTATGGACTGGGAGGAACCCACCGCGCGGAATTCAAACTTGTTGCCCGTGAAGGCGAAGGGGCTGGTGCGGTTTCTGTCGGAAAGATCCACGGGCAGGGGCGGCAGGCTGGACACGCCGATTTCCATGAAGGCCGGGGCATTCTCGTGCTTCACGCCGTTCACGATGGTGTCGATGACGCCGGAGAGCTGCTCGCCGAGGTACACGGAAATGATGGCGGGCGGCGCTTCGTTGGCGCCGAGGCGATGATCGTTGCCCGCGCCGATGGTGCCGAGGCGCAGCACGTCGGCATGCCTGTGCACGGCGCGCAGCACGGCCGCGAGGAAGACCAGGAACTGGGCGTTGTCGAGAGGCGTCACGCCGGGATCGAGCAGGTTGTTGCCGTCGGAATCGCTGAGCGACCAGTTGTTGTGCTTGCCGCTGCCGTTCACGCCGGCAAAGGGCTTTTCATGCAGCAGGCAGACGAAGTCGTGGCGGGGCGCGATGTCGTGCAGCAGGTTCATGATGAGCATGTTGTGGTCGGAGGCGGTGTTGGCGTCTTCGAACACGGGCGCGATTTCAAACTGTCCGGGGGCCACTTCGTTGTGGCGGGTCTTGGCGGGAATGCCGAGACGGAACAGGGCGTCCTCCACGTCCTTCATGAAGGCCATCACGCGGGCGGGAATGGCGCCGAAGTAGTGGTCTTCCAGTTCCTGTCCCTTGGCGGGAGCCGTGCCGAGCAGGGTGCGGCCGCAGAGCAGAAGGTCGGGCCGGAGCGCGGCAAGACGGCGGTCGACGAGGAAATATTCCTGTTCGGGGCCGACGTTGGGCCGCACGAACGTGGCGCTTTCATTGCCGAACAGACGCAGGATGCGCAGCGCCTGATGCGAAAGCGCGGAAATGGAGCGCATGAGCGGAATCTTGCGGTCGAGGGCTTCGCCGGAATAGCTGTAGAACATGGTGGGAATGTGCAGCGTGCCGCCGATGACGAAGGCGGGAACGGTGGGATCCCAGGCCGTGTAGCCGCGGGCCTCGAAGGTGGAACGGATGCCGCCGGACGGGAACGAGGAGGCATCGGGTTCGCCGCTGATGAGCATCTTGCCGGAAAATTCGCTGATCATGCGGCCGGAGCCTGCGGGCGTGAGGAAGGCGTCGTGCTTTTCGGCGGTGAGCCCGGTCATGGGCTGGAACCAGTGGGTGTAGTGCGTGGCGCCCTTGGACATGGCCCAGTCCTTCATGGCGCAGGCCACGGTGTCGGCGATGGTGGGATCAAGGCGTTCGCCCCGGTCGAAGGTGGCCCTCAGCTTGCGGAACACGGGACGGGGAAGTCTCTTCTGCAGAACGTCGAGGGAAAAGACGTCGCAGCCGAAGATGGAGTCGATGTCGCTCGTGGGGGCGGGAAGGCTTCTGTGCGTGCCGGCGATTTCCTGTACGGCGTCGGTTCGTGCGGACATGGTTATGCTCCTGTAACAGAATGGGATAAGGGGGCCGGGCGCGGGGAACGCCCGGAACAGTCGATCAGAGGGCGGCGGGACCGCGTTCCTTGGTGCGGATGCGCATGGCATCGAGCACGTCGTAGATGAAGATCTTGCCGTCGCCGGTGTGGCCGGTGCAGGCGGCGTCGTAGACGGCGTCGAGCACCTTGTCGAGGGCTTCATCGTGGATGACCACGTCGATGCGGATCTTGGGCAGGCAGTCCACTTCATAGGTGTTGCCGCGGTAGACTTCGGTGTGTCCGTGCTGGCGGCCGAAGCCCTGCACGTCGCAGTAGTTCATGCCGTGGATGCCGATGTCGGAAAGGCGCTGCTTGACGTCCTCGAAGCGGGAGGGGCGGATGATGATTTCGAGCTTTTTCATGGGAAACTCCGGGCTGTGTCATGCGGGGAAGGAAATTACTGCAGGGTGTAGCCGCGTTCGCTGTGCAGGCTGAGATCGAGACCCTGCACTTCGGCATCGGGGCTGACGCGCAGGCCGAGAACGGCGTCGGTGACCTTGAGGATGATGCGGCTGACCACGTACACGAACACCCAGGTGCCGATCACGGACACGAACTGTGCCCAGAGCTGATAGGCGTTGCCGTTGAAGAGACCGTCCACGCCGTTGACTTCGGCGGCGGCGAACAGACCGGTGGCCAGAGCGCCCCAGGTGCCGCCCACGCCGTGGATGCCCACCACGTCGAGCGCGTCGTCGTAGCCGAGGCGGTTCTTGAGGAGCACGCCGCCGTAGCAGATGAAGCCGCCGGCAAAGCCGATGAACAGGGCGGGCATGAAGTTCACGAAACCGGCCGCAGGCGTGATGGACACGAGGCCCGCCAGGGCGCCGGACACCGCGCCGAGCGTGGTGGCCTTGCCGTTGCGCATGCGTTCGACGATCATCCAGCCGAGCATGCCGCCGGCCGTGGCGAGATGGGTGGTGACGAGGGCGTGACCGGCAAGGGCGTTGGCCGCGAGGGCGCTGCCGGCGTTGAAGCCGAACCAGCCGAACCAGAGGAGGCCGCCGCCGAAGAGGGTCATGGGCAGGTTGTTGGGGATCATGGGCGTCTTACCGAGACCGTAGCGCGGTCCGAGGGCATGGGCGCAGGCCAGAGCCGCCGCGGCGGAAGCCATGTGCACCACGGCGCCGCCGGCAAAGTCCACGGCGCCCATTTTGGCCATCCAGCCGCCGCCCCAGACCCAGTGGGCCATGGGGCAGTAGGCGAACAGCATCCAGAGGGCGGAGAAGAGCAGCATGGCGGAGAAGCGGATGCGTTCGGCATAGGCACCGGAAATAAGAGCCACGGTGAGCCCGGCGAACATGCACTGGAAGATCATGAACACGCTGTGGGGCAGATTGGAAACCGGGCCGTCGGCCGCCCCGCCCACGCCGAGGAGGAAAACGTGGTCGAGGTTGCCGATGATGCCGGCAATGTCGCCGCTGAAGGCGAGCGAGTAGCCGAATATGGCCCACAGCACGGAAATGAGTCCGAGGGCTGCGTAGCTGTGCATGCAGGTGGAAAGAACGTTCTTGGAACGGACAAGACCGCCGTAGAAGAGGGCCAGGGCCGGTGTCATGAGCATGACGAAGGTGGCACAGAGAATGATGAAAGCGGTGTCTGCGGGATTCATGGAAAACCTTCCTGGATCTGCGTTTTCCCGGGGGGAAGGAAAACGCCGTGAATGCAAGTCTGCCGTCTCCGCTGCCGTTTTCCCGCGCCTTGTACGCGGGGCGGAGGCGGCAGACGTCAAGCAGAAAAGCAAGAAGCGTGCCAGAAGGAAGAAAGGGAGAGGCGAAAATATGCAACACCTTTGAATACAAGGTGTTTTTTTTTGTTCAGGCGGAGGCGGAGCGCGGGAGTTTCCGGAACAGGGGAAAAAAGGAGCGGATAAAATCTACCGAATGGTAGAAAATGCCGGAACACGGGCTAAAAAACGGGGTCGCGAGGGGAGAATCGGGGCGGAGGATGATAAAAAAATCAAGGAAGACAAGGGAGATGGATGTATTTCTACCAAATGGTGGAAAATGGGCGTGCGCCGGAAATGCCGGGAAGCGGCATGAACGCGGAGAAGAATTCAACATGCTGAAATAACAGGTAAATCATAAAAATCTACCAAAAGCGCAGAAAATGCGCCGACGGGGATGCGGGGGAATCGAGGGGGACGCGAGACGGAGACGGGAAGGGGAAATGAAGGGGGAACGGCGGTGGGGCGGGAAGAGGAGACGAGAGGGGCGGCGCGGGAAAACAGCGTGGCGGCGAGGGTGACGGGGGCGGGGAGAGGGAAAGGACGTGTTCGGAGGATGAGAGACAGAAATTTCCCGACGGGATGCGAGACTTCCCGCGCCGTTCCGCCTGCCGTGCCTCTCCGGAAATGTGGACACGCTGTGCCGGAACAGGTATGGTGGCAGTAAACAACTTATGAACCCAAAGGAATCAGCCATGAACAGACTGAAGGCATTTTTCGGCGGAGCGGCCGTGCTGGTCGCCCTGAGCGTTGCAGCTCCTGCAGGAGCTGCGGAAAACGTGGATTACAAGGCCATTCTGGCCAAGACCCGTGCGGGCGTTCTCGCCACGACGGACGGCAGTCAGCCCCGTACCAGAGTGTTCGGCCTGCTCCGGGTCGACGGCGACCGCTTCTGGTTCTGCACCGGCGCGAGCAAGGACGTCTACAAGCAGATGCAGGCCAACAACCGGATATCCTTCTGCGCGTGGGATCAGAAAAGCAATGTCGTGGTGAATCTCGACGGCCCGGTCACCTTTGTGGAGGATGCCGCGCTCAAGGCCGAATTTCTGAATGAAAATCCCGGGATCAAGTCGATCTACAAGAGCGCGGATAATCCGGAATTCAAGATCTTCTATCTTGAACCCGACACCATCTCCAGCTTTGATTTCGCCAACGGCAAAGTGTACCACAAGAAATAATGCGGCGGGAAACACGCACGGAAGCTTCGGCGTCGTGCGTTGAGGGCCGCTGAACAGAACAGCGAAAGTCCGCCTGTGCGGAACAAAAAAGGTATCGGAAACGCCTGTGCATTTCCGATACCTTTTCGTTTCATGAGCGTATCAAGTCTCTTTGAAGGTCGCGCCCTTTGCGCGAAAGGCCTCTCGCTTCAGCCATCGTTTTTCCGTTCTGCCGGGCGCGCCCCAATCCGTTTTTCCCGCACCCGTACCGGGGCGTCGTTTCGACCGGGCGTTTTCCGCATCCGCGCCGGAATCCGCGCCGAGCTCGCATCGCCCGGTCGGATTTTTTCCGTCTGTTTCCCGCCATGCCGTACGGCGCAGGGAAACGTGACGCCATCAGAGTTTCCGTTTTCCGCGGCCCGAATCAGGCCCAGCGGCTCGAACGGCGCGTGGCTCCGCCCTTCAAGGTGACGAAGCAGGCCGCGCGTGGCAGGCCTTCCGTAAAGGCCACCGGATCGGGCATGACGCAGAGCGCCGTGGCCAGAGCGTCGGCCTCCATGGCCGAGGCGGCCGTGACCGACACGCCGGGAATCGAGGCGCAGCGGCCCGTGGTCGGATGAAGGATATGGTTCAGCGTGCCTTCGCGGTTCAGCACGTTCTCGTAGCTGCCGGAGGTGGCGATGGCCTGATCGCGAAGCGCGATCACGGCAGGATACTCGTGCCGCCCCTCATATTTTTCCGGATTTTCCACGGCCACGCGCCAGGGCAGGCCGTTCTTGTCGCCCCGGGCCACGATGTCGCCGCCCGCGTTGATGAGAAAATTCCTCACGCCCGCCGCCTGAAGCGCGCGTGCGCCCTCGTCGGCAATGTGACCCTTGGCGATGCCGTCGAGGCTCAGCATCATGCCGCTGCGCTCAAAGCGTACGCCGCCTTTTCCCATGCGCACATGCTCCAGGCCCACCAGTTCCGCCGCTTCGGCCATGAGCCGGGGGTCGGGGGCTTCGGGGTTTTCCTCCAGCACGCCGAGCAGCGGCAGCACCGTGGGATCAAAGGCGCCCGCCGTGACGCGGTGCATGCGGGCCGAAGCTTCCAGCACGGCAAGAAGTTCCGGAGGCACGTCGCCGAGCGAACCTGCGGCGTTGAGCTGACCGAGCGGCGAGGAGGCGCGGTGCCGCGTGAGCAGACTTTCCAGCGCACTCATGCGTTCAAAGGCGCGCCCCGCGGCATCGGCGGCATGCGTGTCGGTCGTGCCGCTGATGGAGACGGTCACAAAGGTGCCCATCATGAGTCTGGTGTCGGAAAAGACCGGTGCCGCAGCGGTCGCACCGGCCGCACCGGTCGCGGCGGTGAAGGGCAGCATGGCCGCGGCCGCGCTCAGGCCCTTGAGAAAGAAGCGTCGGGTGAACATGGGTACCTCGCGGAACGCAAAAGGAGGAGAGAAATCAGACGGCCTCGTTCTGTTTTCCGGCGCAGGCGGCCGGGCCGTGCAGGCGCAGAATGCCGCGCGGACAGGCGGAAGCGCAGGCCTGACCGCAGGAATCTCCGTACTCGAGGCAGAGCTTCTGATCGATCTGAATGCGGTCGTTTTCCATGGAAATGGCCTTGGCGGGGCAGGTCTTCACGCACTTTCCGCAGTGAATGCAGCCCACCTTGCACACGTCCATGACGGCCTTGAGCTTGTCCTGCGTGGAGCAGGTGATGGCCACGCGGGCGCGCTTGGGAATAAGCTGAAGCACGTTTCTCGGGCACACCTTGGTGCACTTGCCGCAGCCTATGCACATGGCTTCGTTCACTTCGACGATGTAGTTTTCAATGCGCAGACCGTTCGTCATGCAGACCTTCACGCAGTCGCCGAAGCCGAGGCAGGAGTAGCCGCACTGGTCCGAGCCGTGATGCAGGGCCGCGGCCGCAGCGCAGGAGGGAATGCCCTTGTAGTCGAAGCGGCGGGCCACCTGACCGGCGTTCTTGTCGCAGCGGCGGTAGGCGCAGAGCGGTTCCACTTCGGTGGTCAGCTTGCCGGTGATTCTGCCGATGGCGGAAGCCACTTCGGCGCCACCCACCACGCAGAGGTTGGGGGCGATGGAAGGATCATGCACCACGGCGCCGGCATAGCCTTCGCAGCCGGCGTAGCCGCAGCCGCCGCAATTGGCGCCGGGCAGCGTTTCGGTGACTTTTTCCACCAGCGGATCTTCCTTGACGGCGAATATCCTTGAGGCGACGGAAAGCAGGACGGCGGCCACGAGGCCGAGTCCGGTAAGAGCGAGTATGGAGGAGAGAACCATAGCGGCGTCCTTTGTGTCGGTGAAAAACGGAAATGATGGGCCGGTGCCGGCGAGGGTCGGCAGGGCCCGGGGCGGGACGGGCCCGCGCTTTTTCAGACCATGCCCTTGAAGGCCATGAACGACAGCGACATGATGCCCGCCATGATGAGCGCGATGGGCGTACCCGCCATGGCGCCGGGCACGCGGCAGGTTTCCAGGCGTTCGCGCACGCCCGCCATGAGCAGCAGGGCGAGCAGGAAGCCCGCGCCCGTGGCCAGGGCGTAGAGCAGGGACTGGCCGAGATCGTACTGTTCTCTCTGCACGAGCAGGGTTACGCCGAGCACGCAGCAGTTGGTGGTGATGAGGGGCAGATAGATGCCGAGCGAGGCGTACAGGGGCGGAACGGCCTTCTTGAGGAACATTTCCACGAACTGCACGAGCGAGGCGATGATGAGAATGAACACCAGCGTCTGGAGGTATTCCAGATGCACGGGCACGAGCAGATATTTCTGCACGAGCCAGGTGCACAGCGTGGCCATGATGGTGACGAATATGACCGACGTGCCCATGCCGAGAGCCACGCCCTTTTCACGGGAGCAGCCGAGATAGGGGCAGTTGCCGAGGTTCTGGGCAAGCACGATGTTGTTGACGAATATGGCGGATATGAACACTTCAAAGACGCTCATGCGCGCGCTCCTTGTCGTTGTGCCGCATCACGGCGCGGGGGCCGTGCGGAAGTTTGTCAGTCGTTGTCCGATCCCCGTCCGATGGCGCAGGCGCGGCATCCGCCGCAGGCGGAAGCGGCGCTTTCGCGGCTCTTCTTCATGATGCTGCGGTGGGTGCCGTAGTTCATGGCGGCGAGGGTGAGTCCGAGGCAGAGGAAGGCTCCGGGCGCTTCCACCATGACGGTGAAGGGCTGGAAGCCGTCCCACATGACGGGATGTCCGAACCAGGTTCCCGCGCCGAGGATCTCGCGGATGGAGCCGAGGAAGGTGAGGGACATGGTGAAGCCGAGGCCTATGCCAAGCCCGTCGGCGATGGCCAGATGCACGGGATTCTTGGCGGCGAAGGCTTCGGCGCGGCCGAGAATGATGCAGTTGACCACGATGAGCGGCACGAAGATGCCGAGCTGCAGATAGAGCGGATAGGTGTAGGCCTGCATGAGCAGTTCCACGGCCACCACGAGCGTGGCGGATATGGTGATGAAGCAGGCGATGCGCACCTTGGAGGGAATGAAGTTGCGCACGAGCGAGATGAGCATGTTGGAGAGGGTGAGCACGAAGAGCACGGCCAGCCCCATGCCCACGCCGCTTTCGGCGCTCTTGGTCACGGCGAGCACGGGGCACAGACCGAGCATGAGCCGGAACGGGGGGATTTCCTTCCAGAGACCCTTGGTGAATTCCTGCATGAAACGGTTCATGGTTCCTCCGTTATTTCCAGGTCTCCAGCAGGAGAGGCTTGAGTTCGGTGTAGATGTCCACGGCGTTTGCCACGGCCGTGATCACGGCGTTCGAGGAAACGGTGGCGCCGGAAACGGCGTCGATGTCGCCGCCCTGATTTCTCAGCTTGACGGGCAGCGCCTTGCCGGGGAACTGCCTGAGGAAGGAGGGTTCCTTCACTCTGGTGCCCACGCCCGCGGTTTCCTTCATGGTGGTGATGCCGATGCCCGCGAGGGTGTCGTCGGCTACGCTGAAGCCCACCACCACGCCGAGATCGCCGCCGTAGCCCGGCCCGAACTGTTCCAGCGCCACGCCCGTGAGGGCGCCCGAGCGCATGCAGGGAAACACGTTGATGCTCCGGCCGTCTTTGAGGGTGAAGATTTTTCTGTCCTCGATGGGGGAGTTTTCCGCGCCCTTGAACACGTCCAGAATGGCGGGACCCTGCACGAAGGTGAGCGCCTGACTTTCAATGGCGGCGGCGGTGGTCATTTTGAGGTAGGAGAGGCAGAAGCCCGCGGTGCCGCACAGAAGCGACAGCACGATGATCATTTGCAGAATGCTTTTCATGGGCGACTCCTTCCCTCATGCTTCTTTGCCTTTCGCGGCGCGGTTCCGAAGGGATGCGAGCGGATGAGCGCGAACATGGGAGCAAGCAGATTGATGAGCATGACGGCAAAGGGAGCGCCGTCGGTGTAGATGCCGTAGGTTCTGATGATGATGACCAGAACGCCGCCGGTGAGGCCGTAGAGCAGCATGGGCAGGCGGCGGTGCGGGGAGCAGGAATCCTCGGTGGCGAGGAAGAAGGCGGCGAGAATGGCGGAGCCGCTGAACATGTGCAGAAGCGGCCCGGCGTGGAGCGCGGGATCGGCGATGTGCAGGGCCGAGGCGCTCACGAACAGACCGGCGAGGAAGGCGCAGGGAATTTCCCAGCGCACCACGCCCATGAGAACGAGATACATGCCGCCGAGCAGAAGCACGCCGGTCTGGGAGGCGCCGAGACCGCCGAGCTGATTGCCGAAGAGCAGGTCGGAGAGGGGAAAGTCGGCCACGGCGGCGCCGCCGAAGTATTTGGCCCGGAAGAGCGGATCAATGAAGGCGGAGCCGAGCAGGGATGCGGAAGGATCCATCTGCACCGGGAAGGAAACGAAGATGAGGGCCCAGCCCACGAGGGCGGCGCTGACCTGATTGGCGCCGTATCCGCCGAAGGCCATGCGACCTATGCCGATGGCGGCGGCCGCGCCGATGATCACCAGCCACCAGGGGGCGGAGGCGGGCAGCAGGAAGGAAAGCACGAGGCCGGTGACGGCGGCGGTGCCGTTGTCCTGACTGAGCTTCTGCTTCATGAGGATCTGGCAGACGGCTTCGGTCAGCATGGCGACGAACACGGAAAGCGCCATGACGCGCAGGGCCGGAACGCCCCAGTGCACGAAGGCGAGGATGGCGGCCGGGGCGAGGGCGGCGAGGGTGTGAAGGCTGTTTTTGCGTATGGTGCGCCCGAAGTGCCAGAACGGGGGCGTGCTTATGGCAAGAAGAATATCGTTGTTGGATTGGCTCATGTCGGTTCTCGCTGAAGTGCTCACAGGTTTGGTGAACGGTTAGTCCTTGCCGACGGGCTCGATGGGGGTGAGGTGCGAGAGACGTTCCTCTTCCTCGAGCTTCTTCACGGCGAGGCGGATGTACTGGAGCACGGGGCGGCGCGCGATGCACACGTAGCCGCAGAGTCCGCAGTCGATGCAGAGGCGGAAGTTTTCCTTCCGGGACATGTTGTACTTGCCGAATTCGGCATAGCGGCTCAGCATGCGCGGATCGATGCGGGTGGGGCAGACCTGAATGCAGGCGCCGCAGTTGATGCAGGGGCTGTCGCCTTCGATGGGCGGCACTTCGCCGGCGTTGACCACGAAGAATCCGTAGGAACCCTTGGTGATGCTTCGGTCGAGCCTGTCGAGGCTTTCGCCGCGCAGCGGGCCGCCGCGCAGGATGGTGTCGCCGCTTTTCAGGCGTATGCCGGAAAATTCCAGAAGCTCGCCCACAAGGCTGCCGTTCTTCACGATGTAGTTGGCCCAGTCGAGCGCCGTGCCTATGGTGATGACCGTTTCCATGAGCGGCAGACCGGAAAGTCCCACGCGACCCAGGCTCCACACGTTGTGCAGGCCCACGGCGGCCACGTCCGGCGGGGCTTCCTCGCCGGTGACTTCCTTGATGAGCAGCTCGTTTACGCTGTTGGGATAGGTGGGATTCACCTGCACGGTCTTCATGCCCGCAAGGCGCACGTTGCAGCCTTCGGGCACGGCGAGCAGAATCTCGTCGGCGCGGCGCAGGCGGCGCAGAAGCTCAAGACCCGTGCGGATTTCCGCGGCCTGTTCCGCCAGCATGGGCTCGGCCCAGCGCACGCCGGGTTCGGGATTGAGGCCGTTCACGATGAGCGTTCTGGTTCTCTGGCCCAGCGAGCGGGTGTTCACGCCCATCTTCTTCACGGCCGCGGCCAGCTCGTCGCCCTCGAGTCCTTCGCGGATGAGATCCACGGGAGCCGGAATCTCGCCGAAGGTGCCGGGTTCGGCTTCCGCGGGATCCACGGCGTCCACGAACACGCTGCGCGCGTTCACTTCGGTGATCATGCCGTAGATGGGCGCGTGAAGATCGCCCTTTTCCGGCGAGGGATGTTCGGCCAGAAGCATGCCGGGATGCACCATGGTCTTCTTCTTCACGCCGGGCAGCATGGTGAAGCCTTCCCGGTTCAGACGGATGCGCCGCGGATTCGGGCCGGGCGCGAAGGGCCGGTGCTCATTGTAGACAAGGCAAAAACGCGGGTCCTTGATAATGTTGAAATACTGCTTCATCGTTTTTCCCCGTCGCTATTTCGTATGGCATTGCGCGCAGTCGTCCACAGGGCCGCCCTGCTTTTCGTGGCAGCCGATGCACAGGCCGTGATAGGCGCTCATGGCTGCGGGAACCAGTCTGGAGGGTTCCGCCTTGTGGCAGCTTGAGCAGGCGACAAGCGCCTGTTCGGGCGGTCTGCCGTTTCTTTCCTGCTCGCGGGAAGGCGTGAGGTTGTGGCAGCGCACGCAGCTCTTCATGTCGTTGCCGAGCGCTTCCTCATGGCAGCTTGCGCAGCGGGTGTGCACGGCGTTCTTCAGGGAGAGAATGGGCCCCATGTCTTCTTTTGCGTCATGGCAGTTCGCGCAGTTCTGCGGCACGGGCTCGATCTGCGGGCCGTGATGGCAGCTCGTGCATTCGATGCCCATGGTACGCGCATGACGGGAATGACCCCACTTCTTCGTGCTCATGGTGGTGTGATGGCACACGGAGCAGGTTTCGGGATCCATGGTGTAGGAATGGCCGCGGAAGGAGGCGTCGAATTCCAGGCCGTGACAGGTTTTGCAGTTCTGACCGGCCTGATCGGACTTCCTCGCATCGTGATGGCATACGATGCATTCCACGCCTTCGCGCGCGGCATGGGCCTCGTGGTTGAAGACCACGCGACCGGCGGCGCTGTTCATGAGAATGCGGTTGGGAAGAGGCTCGGATTTTTCCGGCAGCAGGTAACCGCCCACGGCCAGAACCAGCAGTGCACCAGACAGGATGTATGTTACGTTACGCAATGTCTTCTCCCCCTGATTTATCTTTTTTCATATATCATGTCGCAGCGGATGAGAAGTGGTAAAAACATAAATTTCACATATTATTCCCTACTTTATGGGGGAATTTTGAAAGAATTTCCCTTTTGTTGCCAATCTTGTCACGAAGGGCGCGGCGCGTTCGGCGCGTCGGCTGAAGGGGGCGAAGCCGTTGCTTTTTTTGTTTCGGCGTGAAGGACGGGATGAGGGCGCGGACTGAAAAACAGGCGGCGAAAAGGCGGCCCGGAAGGAGGGGCGGAAGCGTTTTTTGTGCGCTCGGCAGGAGAACGGGAACGGCGTTCTGCCGGAGCGGCGAGGGAGCGTTCGGGCGCACGGGAAAGAGGAAGTTAAATAACGATTTGAAATTGCAGCATATTTGAAATGAGGGACACTTTGTAGCTTGTGAAAAATTATTTTTGATAAAAAATCTGCATGATACGAACGAGCGAAGGACGCCCGGAGGGCGGCGGGGCGAAGCTTCGGGGGGGATGGGCGGCTGCGTTTTGCCGGAGCTTTCTTTCCGACCCTGAATGCGCGCATGGACTGGACGAGAGGTCCGGGCGGAGTCGAGGCATGGGGAAAAGGGAAGGAGGGCGCTGGCGTTTCCGAGCCTGCCGGCAGAGAATCTTCACATGGCTTCTTCTGTACCCCGTCGCCTGTGAGAAGAGCAGGACCGAGGCGGGAAGAGGCGCGGAAAAAGCGGCGGGGCGGAAACGGGGCGATGGCGGACGGCGTGCTCGGAAGAGGATAAGGCTGCACGGCGGGCAGGGCGAAGCTGTGGGCAAAGCGAAATTCCCCGCATCTTTGCGGCTTGCGCGGGAAAAGCGCCTCTTGCCGTCGGCAGTTCTCCCCCTCCGGGGGACTCGACCTTTCGGCCCGACTCTGGCATGGTTCGCGCAAAGGAGATGCCATGAAAAAACTGCTGATCGCTTCCGACATTCACGGCTCCGCCTTCTGGTGCGAAGCTCTCATAAGACTCTTTGAACGCGAAGGCGCCGACAGACTTCTTCTGCTCGGCGACATTCTCTATCACGGCCCGCGCAATGCTCTGCCGGACGGCTATGATCCGAAGAAGGTCATGGCCATGCTCAACGGCATGCGCAACAACATTCTCTGCGTGCGCGGCAACTGCGACGGAGAAGTGGATCAGATGGTGCTGGATTTCCCCATCATGGCCGACTACGCCCTGCTGCTGCTTGGCTCCGACACGGTGTACGCCACGCACGGCCATCATTATAATGATAAGCAGCCGCTGCCCGCGGCCGAAGGCGGTATTCTGCTGTACGGTCACACCCATGTGCCCCTGTGCAGCGACTGCGGCTCCTTCCTTGCCATGAATCCCGGCTCGGTTTCGCTGCCCAAGGAACAGTCCTGCCACAGCTGCATGATCTGGGAGGACGGCGCGTTTTCCTGGGTGAACCTGGAAAGCGGCGAGACGTACCGCTCGTTCAAGCGATGAAAAAAAGCCGCGCCCCGGAAAGAGGCGCGGCTTCGTTTTTTTTCGTTCCGCGTTTATTCGCCGCAGAGAAAGGCGAGCAGCTCTTCGCGCCTTGCGCCGGAGAACCAGCTTTCCACGGGCACGTCCTTCAGCGCCTCGCGCATGGAGGCGGCATCCGCACGCAGGCCGCACAGGGCTTTTTCCAGCTCCGCCATGTCCTTCAGGGCAAAGAAGTCCCCGAACATCCGGCAGCCGGAAATGATGCCGCCGCGCACGTCCAGCAGGCACTCAAGCCTGCCCCAGTCGAAGCGGCGACGGCGCTTTTCCGTAAAGCTCGGCGAGCGGCCCCAGTTCCAGTCCCAGCTTCTGTAGCGGCTTTCGGCAAGCGCTTCCGCTTCCTTGCGGATCCAAGCGGGCAGGTCCCGGCGGCTCTCTGCGCAGCGGCGCGTCATGGCGTCCACCACGGCTTCCATGCACTGATCGAAGGAAAGCTCCTTCGGCAGAAATTCGCGCAGATTGGCCACGCGCGCCCGGTGCGAGGCCACGCCCTTGGACCGGAACTTTTCCGGATCCGCGGCCAGCGCCCCGGAAAGCACCGAGGTATCCACATCCACGAGCATGCAGCCGTGATGCAGCATGCGCTGCCCTGAACGGCGCTGCGCCGTGCCCGCCACCTTGCGGCCGTCCACCGTGATGTCGTTGCGGCTCGTGTATTCGGCCCGTATGCCGAGATCCTGAAGCGCGGCCACCATGGGACGCATGAATTCGTCGAATCCCGCCAGACGGTTCTTTTCCGTCCACACCAGGAACGAGAAGTTCACGTTGCCGAGATCGTGATACACCGCGCCGCCCCCGGTGGGACGCCGTACCACGGCAATGTTGTGCTCGCGGCAGTAGGCGGCGTTCACTTCTTCGGCGGTGTTCTGATGGCAGCCCACGATCACCGAAGGCGCGTTGCGCCAGATGAGAAAGATGCCGGGATTCTCCGGCGAAAGAGTGTTGAACAGCGTTTCTTCCAGCGCGAGATTGAAGGCCGGATCAGTGGTTTCCATGCGCAGCGCGTACATACGGACTCCTTGAAAAAGTTCGGAAAGAACTATACGGGCGCAGGCCTCCGGGCGCAAGAGGGCGGGGCGCTTACGGCCTTCCATTCGTTTCCGCTCTGCTTCCGTGCAGTTTTCCCCCCCGCCCGCGGTAGGGCCGCCGTCCGTTTTTCCTCCCCCTCGTCTCCCCTCCCTGTCTTCACCGCCGTTCCCTCCGTCACCATCTCTCCTTTCCAGGAAGGCCCTCCTTGCAAGCTCGTGCCTCCGCCTCTTCCCCGACCCGCACCGTTCCGCCGCTCCTCCGGGGCGGCGCAAGGTTCCCTTCCGCGCTGCAGCGGCGTGATTTTGTTCAGAAACGGCGGAAAATGCGACGGAGAGTCCGCTTGCCCTCCGCCGTCCGTCGTGGCAGTATGCCGCAGAAGGCCGCCACGGCCGAGAAACGCTGCAGAGGCAGGAAAACATGGATCAGCTTTCGTTATTCGACACCCCCGCGCCGGACGAACACGGTCGCGCCGCCGCGCGTGCGGCAAAGCTCCGCAAGGAGATCGACCATCACAACCGCCTGTATCATCAGCTGGACGCGCCGGTCATCACCGACGAGGCCTTCGACGCGCTGTTCCGCGAGCTGACGGAGATCGAGGAGCGCTTTCCGGATCTGCGCACGCTCGATTCCCCCACGCGGCGCGTGGGCGGCGCGGTGCTGCCGTACCTGGAAACGCGGCCTCACCGCGAGCGCATGTACGGGCTCGACAACGTGTTTTCCCCGGAGGAGTGGGAAGCCTTCGTGCAGCGGGCCGCCCGCGCTCTGCCCGAAGCTTCGGCGGACGTGATGAACGCCTGGTGGGCCGATCCCAAGCTGGACGGTCTGGCCTGCGAGCTGAGCTATGAAAACGGCGTGCTCGTGCAGGCGCTCACCCGCGGCGACGGCGAGGTGGGCGAAGTGGTCACCGAGGCCATGCGCACGGTGCGCAATCTGCCGCTTCGTCTGGCGGGCCGGGGCCCGTTCCCGCGCCTTGTGGAAGTCAGGGGCGAAGTGCTCATGTTCCGCAGGGAATTCGAGGCGCTGAACCGTCGTCAGACCGAGCTCGGCCAGAAGCGCTTCGCCAATCCGCGCAACGCGGCGGCAGGATCGCTCCGTCAGCTCGACACCAACGTGACGGCAAGTCGCGGTCTTCGTTTTCTGTCCTACAGTCTCGGCGTGTTCGACGCGCCGGGCATGACGCCGCCTCCCACGCATTCGGCGCTCATGGCGCAGCTTCGGGACTGGGGCTTCGACACGCCGCCCGAAGGCAGAATGTGCCATGGCCTTGAGGATGCGCTCGACTACTACCGGCACCTTGAAGCCGTGCGCGACGATCTGCCCTTTGAGATTGACGGCGTGGTGTATAAGCTCGATGACCGCGAGGCGCAGGCGGCGCTGGGATTCACGGCCCGCGCGCCGCGCTTTGCCGTGGCCTGGAAGTTCACGGCGCGCCGGGCGGAAACGCGGCTTAAAAAGATTTCCATACAGGTGGGACGCACGGGCGTGCTCACCCCGGTGGCGGAACTGGAACCGGTAAGCCTCGGCGGCGTGATGGTGAGTCGCGCCACGCTGCACAACGAGGACGAAATCCGCCGTCTGGATCTTCGCGAGAACGACATGGTCATCATCCAGCGCGCAGGCGACGTCATTCCCGACGTGCTTGGGCCGGTGCTGGAAAAGAGACCCGAGGGACTTGCGCCCTACGAATTTCCCCACGTCTGCCCGGTATGCGGCTCCGAGGCGAAACGGCTGGAAGGCGAGGCGGCGTGGCGCTGCCTGAACATGGCCTGTCCGGCGGTGATCATGCGCAGCATCGTGCATTTCGTGTCCAAGGCGGGTCTCGACGTGGACGGCGTGGGCGCGAAGTGGGTGGAAGCGCTCATCGAGTCGGGCAGGGTGAAGAGTCCGGCCGATCTTTTCACGGTGACGAAGCAGGAACTCATGAGCTACGAGCGCATGGGCGAGGTTTCGGCGGGCAATTTCGTGGACGCGCTTATGCAGGCGAAGGAAAAGGCCACGCTCACGCGCTTCATTGCGGCGCTCGGCATACGTCAGGTGGGCGAGCAGACCGCCCGCACGCTGGCGGAACGCTTCAGCGACATGGACGAGCTTGAGAGCGCGGGCGTCGAGGAGCTCATGCGCCTGCCCGACATCGGTCCGGAAGTGGCGGGCAGCATACGCGCCTTCTTTGAAAACGAGTCGAACCGGGCGCTTCTTGCGCGTTTCCGCAGCATGGGGCTGTGGCCGAAGGGCGGCGTCACGGAAAAGAAGGCCGGCGCGCTTGCCGGACGCAAGGTGCTCTTCACCGGCACGCTGTCGCGCCCGAGAGATGACTTCCAGCGCATGGCGGAAGAGGCGGGCGCCGTGGTGGCGTCGGGCTTTTCAAAGTCGCTGGATTATCTTGTGGCGGGCGAAAAGCCCGGCTCCAAGCTGGACAAGGCCAGAGCGGCGGGCATCGCGGTGCTGGACGAGGCGGGCTTCCTTGCGCTGCTTTCGGAAGGGGAAGGGGCGGAAAACCCTGCCGCAAAGACCGCCACGGACTGAAAAAGCCTGCTCCCGGACTTGCGCGCCGGGGGCTTATTGGCTATGATGGGACAGATTTTTCAGTGTCCTCCCAGACGGAAAGTTGGATGACGGTGTCGGGTCGGATCGATCCGGGGCACATATCACAGGGCCGTGAGGAGATGCGCTGAATCAGCGTTTACTTATCAGGAGATTATGATGAAAACCAGCTCTCGCAATGCCTATCCCGGCAAGATCACGGCTGTCATTCCCGGAACCATTACCGACGAAGTGGAAGTTTCTCTCGAATCCGGAGAAAAGATCTACGGTCAGATTTCCCATGCCAGCCTCCAGAATCTCTCCCTTGCCGAAGGCAAGGACGCCGTTGCCCTGATTAAGGCGACCGAGATCATGCTTGTGGCCGACGACAACGATTATGAATTCTCCTGCCGCAACCAGTTCACCGGCAAGGTCATCAAGCTGGTGCGCGGCTTCGTCAACGGCGAAGTGCTCATCCAGACCCCCAGCGGCATGGAAATCAATGCCACCGTCACCCTTGAAGGCGTGAACCGTCTGCGTCTGGAACGCGGCTGCACCGTCGTGGCCATGTTCAAGGCTTCCAACGTTCTGGTGGCCGTCAAGAAGTAGTTCCGGCAATACGGCCTTTTCTGCAGTCTGCACGGCCCGGGCGTGCGCGTCATGCGCAAGCTTCGTGTCATGCGGTCTGCAGTTGTATCCGATTGAAGGCAGACAGGCGTTCCTGAACCTGCGGGGAAAGGAGCGTGTGCAGGCTCTGCGGTTTTTGCTGCAGCGGAGGTTCTGCTTTTAATCGGTGCGCCCTGCCGGAGTCTTCGGCTCCCGCCGCTTTCCGGTCGCCTTTGCTGCCGGAAACGCCCATGCTTCTTCGGTGAGCTGCGGCTCAGTTGCGCTCCAAAGCCGCATCTGACCGAAGGAATAAAAAAGCACGTCGTTTGACGTGCTTTTTTTGTGCCCTGAAACCGGGGCTGGGGGAAAGGTGGGCCGCCGGAACGCCGGGGAATTATGATTTTCCGGAGCGCATCAGCAGCGTCGAGGCGAAAATGAGCAGGTAGCCGAGCAGCTCGCTGGACTCCTCGATGGCGTTCTTGGCCGCGCGGTCGTCCACATCCGGCAGCAGCATGTTCCACAGCGATCCCATGCCGAAAAGGCGCGAATACACCAGCACGATGACCACGCCCGTAAGCAGCATGGGAAAGTAGCGTCTGCGCACGAAGGCGGCCAGACCGGCAAGAGTGGCGCGCGGCGTGCGTGCGGCGGCGGCTGTGCAGCAGAGCGCCAGCGCAATGGCGGGCCATTTCCAGCAGCCGTGGGAAATCATGTCGAGATAGTAGTCCTGCTCGCGGATGAGCATGCAGCCGAAAAAGCCGCCTGCAAGAAGCATGGCGCCGCGCATGGATTCGTTGCGCCGGGCCTCGATGAAGAAGATGCTCGTGCAGGCAAGAAGAAGCAGGGTCTGGAAAATTTCGGTCGGCCCTTCCTCGACAAAAGGATGCTCGCACGAGGCATCCCAGCGGAAGATGAGAAAAAGAACGACAACGCCGAGAGCCAGCAGAAAAAGCATCCTGAAGGCTCCGGCCACGGTTTTGATGTCGGCCGCAAGATCGGTGCGCGGCTCGGAAAAGCGACTGTTCATGGCGATCACTTTGAAGAAATACGCCGTTCCCGCAGAGGAAACGGAAGAATTTTCATTTCGGAAAGGGCGAAATCTTCTTCAGAAGGGTATCGGTTGTCAAGTCGGTATGAATCGAAAGAACCGATAGTTGACACGGCTCTTTGCAGCAAGATTCCCGGCTCCGGCGCCCCGTTTTTTCTGCTGCGTGAGGCTTTCGGCGCTCACATTTTGCTGTGGGCTCCGGCGTTTTTCCGGTGCTGTCGGCGTCTGCGTCCTGGCCCCGCACCCGGCCCTTCGCTTCACGCTGCCTTTTTCTTTCAGCCCGGCATCCGCACCCGGCCTCATCTGCCCCTTGTTCTATCGGCGCTTCTTTCTTTCTGTCCTCCGCGGCCCGCCCCTCCGGCCGCTTCGCCCCAGGTTCCCGGAGCCGGACAGGCGTGGGCCTCCAGCCGCCGCGCGTCACCCCGGCCGGTTCTTCCCACGCGCCCCTCTTGAGTCTCCTACGCATCCGCCGTTCCGCCCCTCGTGCATCGTTGCGGGCGCGGGCATCCCTGCGCTTTTCCTCTTCAACCATTCCCTTCCGCTTCCCATGCTTTCGGCGAGGGGCGGGGGATCCGGCGCTTCACCCCCTTGATCCTCCCGTTCTCCGCGTCGTCCATTTCAGGCACGAAAAAAGCCGGGCGTTTCGGCCCGGCCTTTTGCTTGGCTGTTGTACGGCGTGTTGTCGCGGGTAAGGAAAACGGCGCGTCAGGCCGCGTTTTTCCGGGCGGCCGCCTGCGCTATGCGCTGCACCGCAAGGGGCAGGGCAATGCCGCACAGGCAGGTGACGGCGGCAAGAAGTACCGTGCCGTCCAGCGCAGAGGGCAGGGCGGGCATGGTTCCCTCATGCCAGGGCCAGACCGTGCGCAGGGATCCGGCCATGAAGCCGATGAGCACGGCGTTGGTCTGTGAGGGGAAGCGGCGGAAGCAGGCCGAAAGCACACGGCTGAAGCTCATGAGTCCGCACACGCCGCCCGCCATGAAGGTCAGCAGCACCGGCAGGTTGAGCTGCACCACGGCGGAGAGAATGAAGGCGTACTGCCCCATGACCACAAGCATGAACGAGCCGGAAATGCCCGGCAGAATCATGGCGCACAGGGCGATGAAGCCCGCCATGAAAATGCGCGGAAGCTCATGGGTGGCCGTCATGGCTTCGGCTCCGGTGACGAACCAGGCCGCAACCGCGCCTGCGATGAGCAGCAGCACGTCGAGGGCTTTCATGCTCTGCCCCTTCATCATGAGCAGAATGGAGGAGATGATGAGCCCGAAGAAGAAGGCCCACAGCGCCTCCGGCCAGGCGTGCAGCAGATAGAGCGTAAGCCGCGCCAGACTGAAGATGGACGTGCCTATGCCGAGAAGAAGCGGCAGCAGAAAACGCCACGGCACCCCGGCGAGTGCTTCCCGGAAACGGCCGGTGAAGAATCGGCGGAAGAAGAGGGCGTTGAAGGACTTGATGCCGTTCAGAAGCTGATCGTAAATGCCGGTGATGAAGGCTATGGTGCCGCCGGACACGCCCGGCACCACGTCGGCCGCGCCCATGGCAAGTCCGCAGAGAATGTAGCGGAGCGTTTCGTTCATGCCTTTTCTCCCTTCACGGTGCGTACGCGCAGCTCGCGGCGGGAAGGCTCGCGGCGGTACTGTACGGCCGGAAGGCCGATCATGAGTCCGGCCAGGGGGCGCAGACCCTTTTCCACGTTCATGGCTTCGACCACCTTTTCGCTCATGGCTGCGGCGCGCATGGCGTAGCCGGCCCAGCAGCCGCCGAGTCCGAGCACGGGCAGCATGAGATCAAGCGTGGTCACGGCGATGGAGCAGTTCACGATGTCGAGATCGTACTCGCCGCTCGCGCAGGCGAACACCGCGCAGGGCGCGCCGCGGAATATGGGGTCTCCGCCTCTTTCGTGGGAGGCCACGAGGGGCGCGGTGCGGCTGTCGGCGCGGAACAGGTCGATCACGGCGTCGGACACGCGGCGCAGGGCGTCGCGGCCTTCGATGACGAGCCAGCTCACGTTTTCCAGATTCTTGCCCGTGGGCGCGTAGCGGGCCGTGTCGAGCGCGCGCAGGATGAGGTCTTCGGGCATGGGGGCGTCCTTGAACAGACGGATGGAACGGCGGCTGCGGATGAGCGATTCCAGTTCCTGAATGCCGGGCAGCGCGCCGACGGGCTTCTGCGTATCGGGATCAACGCCGTTCAGCGACACGGCGGCCTGCGGACATACGGCCGTGCAGTGACCGCACTGCATGCAGTATTCTTCGTGGCGGAAAACGACACCGTTGTCGGTGAGATGAAGGCAGCGGGGGGCGCACACGCGGGTGCACAGGCCGCAGCGGATGCAGCGGGCGGAGTCTATGCGTATCATGGTATTTCCTGAAAAGTGGTGTTATAGGAACAAGGTACGCGCAAGCATAGAGGAAAATCCGGAAAAGGAAAAGAGCGCCGCTCCGGCAGACCGAAGCGTGGGAGAAAAAACGTGATGCCCGGGCCTGCGGAGACGCTTTCCGCAGGTCGGCCCTGCCTGAGGCGAGCTTCGGCCGCCCGGTGGAGCAGCGGCGCCCTGCCTGTTCCGGATGCCGTTCTGCGGCCTTTTGAAGAATGTGTCCCGGCGGCGCGGAAGGAAGAATATGGAATCGCTGACGCTCCTTTTCGTGGCGCTGGGCGCCGCTCTGGGCTTTGTATGGGCCGTGACCTGCAGCGTGCACGCGCTGCTCTACAAGAAGGACTCGCAATCGGCGCTGGCCTGGGTGGCGTGCATCATGCTGCTGCCTTTTCTGGGAAGCCTTGCCTATTCGCTGTTCGGCATCAGCCGGGCCGACAGTCTGGCGGGCCGCCTGCTTGCCGAAGCGGCCAGACGGCAGGCCTCTTCGGACAGAGTGCTGGACCGTCGCCTGAAGGCCGAGGAGAGCGTCGGTGCGCCCGAACTTCGGGAAGGGGCCCGCGTGGGTCTTACCATCACGGGCCGCCCCATGATGCGGGGCAACAGCATCGAACTTCTGAAAAACGGCGAGGAAGCCTATCCCGCCATGCTTGAGGCCATACGCGGGGCAAAGCGCATGGTCTGCCTTTCCACCTATATTTTCCGCGGCGACGAGACGGGGCGCGCCTTTGCCGATGCTCTCGGCGAGGCGGCCGCGCGCGGCGTGGACGTGCGCCTCATCGTGGACGGGCTCGGCGGCATGATCTATTCCCTGCGCAAGCCCTGGCGCAGACTGGGCGAGAAGGGCGTGAAGGTGCGTTCCTTTCTGCCGCCGCGGCTCTGGCCGCCCATGTTCGCCGTCAACCTGCGCACGCACAGAAAGGTGCTTGCCTGCGACGGCGAAGTGGCCTTCACCGGCGGCATGAACATCGGCGATCATCATCTGGTCACGCTTCAGCGGCGCGGCCGCGTGCAGGACATTCATTTCCGCTGCACGGGACCTGTGGCCGCGCGTCTTCAGGAGGCCTTTCTCATGGACTGGGCCTTCGTGACCAAGCTGCCCACGCCTCCCTCGGTGCAGGAACCCGAAGAAACGGGCCGTACGCGCTGCCGTCTGGTCTTCGACGGACTGGGGCGCGACAGGGAAGGCATTTCCGAGCTGCTCTGCGGCGTGATTTCCGCGGCCAGACACCGGGTGGTCATCTTCACGCCGTACTTCATTCCTCCGCGCGAGCTTTCGGGAGCGCTGTCCTCCGCCGTGCGGCGCGGCGTGAAGGTGGATGTCATCCTGCCGGAAAAGAACAATCTTTTTTATGTGCACCATGCCTCGCGCCGCTATCAGGAGCGGCTGGCCTATGCCGGGGTGCGCATCTGGTATCAGCCGCCGCCCTTTGCGCATACCAAGCTGCTCCTTGTGGACGACTGGTATGCTCTGTTCGGGTCGGCCAATCTTGATCCGCGCAGCCTGTTCCTGAACTTCGAGCTGAATGTGGAGGCGGATGATCCCGCCTTCCAGAAACAGCTTTCCGACTACGCGGACGAGGTGCTTTCCCGTTCCCGCCGGATGTTTCCGTCGGACTACGCGGCCCTTTCCCTGCCGTCACGGCTTTTTGACGCGCTCTGCTGGCTGCTGAGCCCGTACATTTAGGTCGGAGCGGGGGCGAGTGGAAGATGCGGATCGGCAGCGCGGAAGGCGCGGAGTCGAAAGAAACGGCGGGAGCCTGGGGGCGTCTGGTCTGCCCTGCGAGCGACGCGGAGCGCTGAAACGGCGCCGGGCCGGGGGAACGGCGCAGGGATCAGAAACAACGCCGGGCCGGAGGTTCTGGCCTAAGCACCGGCCGGAGGAACGCCGGGACCGTATCTTTCGGGAACGACCGGGGGAGCGCGGAGGGCAACGAGCCGCTGCGGATGAGGGGAGCGCCGGGTGCGGAACTTCTGCAGACGCAGGGGACGGATCGGCGGAGGGAACTTTCCGCCATGCGCGAACGTGCCGCCGTTCTCCACCGTTGTTTTCTGTTCGGGATTCTTCAGTATTTCCGAGAAGATGCGTGACAAGAAAGACAACGAAAGAAAACGCAAGACTTCTTCCGTTGACTTCGGGGCAGGATGCCGTATCTGTACGGTACGAAGTCCCGACAAACGACATTACGCAAGGAGCTGACCATGTCCCTTTTTGATATTCTCAACTCTCCCGACCTTCGTTCCGCCATCGACTCTTTTGCCGGAAAGGCGAAAAGCACCGCTTCGGATATCGCCTCTTCCGCGCCCGGCGGCATGGGCGGTCTTCTCGGCGCCGGGGCGCTGGGCGCGCTCATCGGCAGCTTTGCCTCGAAGAGCGTGCTCAAGGATGCCGCGCTGGTGGGCGCGGGCGCCGTGGCCTGGAACTTCTATCAGAAATGGAGCAACAGCCGCGCGGAGCAGCAGGCTCCCGCCGCGTCTTCGCCGTCCTTCCCTGCGCCTTCCGCGCCGCAGACCGTGCAGCCCGCGCCGACGGCGCCGCAGCTCGATGAAACGGCCGTGCTGCTTCTGCGCGCCATGGTCTACACCGCCCGCGCCGACGGCCATATCGACGCCGTCGAGCAGGGACGCATTTCCCGTCTCGTGGAACAGATGTTCCCCGGCCGCGACGTTACATCTCTGACGGCCGGTCTCATGAATGAGCCCATCAATCCCGCGCTTCTTGCCGCGGGCGTGCGTTCGCCCGAGCAGGGCGAGGATCTGTACCGCCTCTCCTGCCTCATCGTGGACGTGGACCACTTCATGGAACGCAGCTATCTCGACGCGCTTGCCGCCGCTCTTTCCATTGCTCCGGAACGCAAGGCCGTGCTGGAAGAGGAGGCCGTCCGCGCCGGACAGCAGCTTCTGAACTGATGACGCGTCGCCTCGGAAAGAGGCGGCGGAATCTTGCGGACGCGCTTTTGCTTTTTGGAATTTGTTGCCCCGCCTGCCGTGCCTTTCGGCGCGAATCGGCCATGTTTTCCCCCGGCTTCAGCCGGGGGATTTTTTTATCACGCTCCGGGGCGCTGTTTTTGGGGGCTACGCCTGCAGGCTGTCGTTCAGGGCGGCCATGAGAGCGCGGACGTTTTCGCGCAGTTTCCGGCCTTCGTCGGTGTCGGCCACGTCGCCGTCAGAAGTGAAGGCGGCGGAAAAGGCGTTGGAGAAGACTTCAGGCTTGTTCAGCGCGCGGATGTCGAGGTAAACGCAGGTCTGCCGCAGGTGATACTGCGCGCGGGACGTGCCCATGCCGCCGCCTGCGCCCATGATGGCCGCGTGCTTTCCCGCCAGCACGGTTCCCGGCGCGCGGGAGGCCCAGTCCAGAGCGTTTTTCAGCGCCGGAGCCATGGAATAGTTGTATTCCGGCACGGCCAGCACAAGGGCGTCGGCCTGCTTCACCTTTTCGATGAACGCAAGGACGCAGGAAGGCGTTTCCATCCCTTCGACATAGAAGGGAAACGCCGACAGATCGGCGATGTCCAGACGACAGTCCGCAGGCAGAACGCCCGCGGCGCAGCGCAGAAGCCCCATGTTGCGGGAGGCGGGGCGCAGACTTCCACAGATGCCGAGAAAGGTTTTCATACAAGACTCCTTGCTTGAACGGTCGTAAGGCGTCGGAAGCGGCAAACGCCGGTCCGGCGCTCTGTTATGGTGACCCGAATGAAGGCCGCCTGCCGCGTATCCGGCGGCGACTCTACCGATATTTCTTACGGGAAATGCCGCGGCCGGTCAAAGATTGTTTGAGTATTATCACGTCGTTCAAGGGGGGGCGGGAAGAGTTCGCGGAAGGCAGCGCCTCTTGAAGCGTACTCCCTCGGGATCCCCCGCTCTCCGGGGTTTTCCCCGGCCTTCCCACATTCCGCCCAGCCCTTCGCCCCACGCCCCCACGCCCTGCCAGCCCCCCGCAGGGGACAAAAAAGTCCGCGTACGCCGAAAAAGCGCACGCGGACCGAAAAAGCAATGCTTCTGAAGGGGTATGTGTCGATCAGAAAGCCTGCGCGTTGAAGAGGAAGTCTTACACGTTGAACAGGAAGTTCATCATGTCGCCGTCCTTGACCACATAGTCCTTGCCTTCCACGCGCAGCACGCCGGCGGCGCGGCAGGCGGCTTCGGACTTGTACTTCATGTAGTCTTCGTAGCTGATGACTTCGGCGCGGATGAAGCCCTTTTCAAAGTCGGTATGGATGGCGCCCGCGGTCTGCGGCGCCTTCCAGCCCTGACGGAAGGTCCAGGCTCGCACTTCCTTGGGACCGGCCGTGAGGAAGCTCGCGAGGCCGAGGGTGTGGTAGCCCGTGCGGATGATGTTCTCAAGGCCGCTTTCCGTGATGCCGTAGGATTCCAGCATTTCGGCCTGTTCGGCGTCGGAAAGGCCCTGCAGTTCTTCTTCGAGGCGGGCGCAGATCTTGACCATGTCGCAGCCGCGGGAGGCGGCAAGGTCGCGCAGCGCCTTCACATGATCGTTGTCTTCGCTGATGCCGTCCTCATCCACGTTGGCGCAGTAGATGAACTTCTTGGCCGTGAGCAGGGAAAGCTCGCGCCAGACCTGATGGAAAGGCTCGTTGAGTTCCGGCACCTCGAAGGTGGAGGCGGGCTTGCCTTCGCCAAGATGGGCCACGAGCGCTTCGAGCACGGGCTGGGCCTTCTGCATTTCCTTGTCGAACTTGGCCTTCTTCTTCAGGCTGTCGAGGCGCTTTTCCGCGCTTTCGAGGTCGGCGAGCAGCAGTTCGGTTTCAATGGTGTCCACGTCGCGCAGCGGATCCACGCTGCCGTCCACATGGGCGATGTTTTCATCGTCGAAGCAGCGCACCACTTCCACGATGGCCGCGCATTCGCGGATGTTGGCCAGGAACTGGTTGCCGAGACCTTCGCCCTTGCTCGCGCCGCGCACAAGACCGGCGATGTCCACGAAGTCCACGGTGGCATAAATGGTCTTGGCGGGCTTCACAAGCTCGGTCAGCGCATCCACGCGCTTGTCCGGCACGGCCACGGTGGCCTTGTTGGGTTCGATGGTGCAGAAGGGATAGTTCGCGGCTTCGGCGTTCTGGGCCTTGGTGAGCGCGTTGAACAGGGTGGACTTGCCCACGTTGGGCAGACCGACGATTCCTAAACTCAGTGACATGGGAAGACTCCGGAAAAAGGACGCGCGCTAGCCGCGCACGGCGATGTGCAGGTTGGCCACGCCCAGCGTGAAGGGAATGTGCTGAACAAAGGCGAAGCCCGCTTCGCGAAGCTCTTCGCTGAACGCCGCGGGTTTCGGGAAATTCTCAATGGTGTCGGCAAAGTAGTCGTAGGCCGAGGTGGAACGGCTCACAAGCCCCGCGAGCTTCGGCATGATGCGGCGCAGGTACCAGTGATAGGCCGGGCCGAACAGCGGCGTGGACACGGGCGCGAATTCCAGAATGCAGGCGCGGCCGCCGGGCACGAGCAGGCGGTGCATTTCGCGCAGGGCCTCCATGCGGGGACGCACGTTGCGGATGCCGAAGGCGATGGTCACGGCGTCGGCGCAGCCGTCGGGCAGGGGCATGTGACGGGCGTCGGCCACCATGGTGGTGATGCGGGTGCGCTCGCCTGCGCGGATCTTGTGCTCCTCGCCGTAGCGCAGCATGGGCTCGCAGATGTCCGTGGCGTAGACGTGCAGTTCGGGATAGCGGCGGATGAGCGCAAGCGCGACGTCCAGCGTGCCCGAGGCCATGTCGATGACCGTGCCCGTGGGGCCGGGCACCACGGACTTCACCAGATTGTGACGCCACCAGCAGTCCATGAAGAGGCTGAACACGCGGTTCTGCAGATCGTACCACGGCGTCATGCGGCCGAACATTTCGGACACGTTGCGGGTATGCGCGTCGGCGGAGGCGCTGTCGGACGCGCCGGTTTCGCCCGCAGAGGCCTTTTCCGCGCCGGTTTCGCGCGGCATGGAGGCTTCGGAAGCGCTGGAAGCGCCGTCTTCGCGAGGCTCCGCTTCCGCCGCGTCCGCCGTAACCGTCGCGCCCGTCGCCGTTGCGGCTTCGGCGGCCTGCGCGGCTTCGGCCGTGCCGGAAACTTCGACGCGTTCCGCGGAAGCGGCCTGTGCTTCGGCGGCCTGCGCGTTTTTCTGTTCGGAGATATCGCTCATCATTCGTCTCCTTCGCCTTCGAGCACGTCTCGGCCCTTCAGGGCGGTTTCCATGACCACGCGGTAGATGGAGGGGAAGATTTCCTCGAAATTGCTGGGCGAGAGGCGCTGCGATTCGATGAACTTCACCGCGATCTCCTTGCTCACCTGCATGATTTCACGTTCCAGTTTTTCCATTATGGGCTCCTGCGGCGTACCGCAAGTTGAGTTCAAAAAAACCCGCCTGTGGGGAATGGCCCCGGCCACCGCGGCTGGGAACCGGGCGGGTCAAAAAGACGGGAAGGGGGACCCCCCAGCCTTTTTATGTTGATGCGTCTTTTCCGGGCGTTTCCGGAAGATGCGGGGCTGCCGCGCGTGTTCACGGCCGCCCCGTATCATCAGAACATTTCCTTGAGCAGATCCTCGCCCTGCTGCGCCTGTTCGGCGGCCTGGGCTGCGGCTTCGGGATCAAGGCCGCCGTCGAGGGCGTCCATGCCGTAGCCGGTGCCGGGCTCGGTGCCTTCGATGAAGGGCATGCTCATGCCGCCGCCCGCATCTGCGAACACGATGCCGTCGGGCTTGGGGAAGTCGTCCGGCGGATAGGCCTTGAGGGCTTCCTTGGCGTAGTAGAGGTAGGCGGGCAGCGCCGCGCCGGAGCCGGTTTCACCGCGGCCCATGGGCTGGAGCTGATCGTAGCCTATGTAGGTGGCGGTGACGAGGTAGGGCGTCACGCCGATGAACCAGGCGTCGTTTTCGCCGTTGGTGGTGCCGGTCTTGCCGCCCAGGGGGCGACCCAGCACGCGGGCCTTGCCCGCGGTGCCGAAGTTGACCACGCCCTCGAGGAGCTTGGCCATGACGTAGGCGTTCTGCGGGGTGATGGCCTGCACGGATTCGGGCGGGCATTCATAAATGGTGTTGCCCCACGGGCCCTGAATGCTCGTGATGAAGCGCGGCGAGCTGACCTTGCCGGCGTTGGCGAAGGCGGTGTAGGCCTGCGCCATGTTGAGCGGCGACACGGCCACGGCGCCGAGGCTGATGGCGAGCGTGGCGGGGAAGTCGGCGGCCAGCCTGAGGGCCTTGGCGCGGGCGATGACGTGTTCTATGCCCATCTGCTGGGCCACGCGCACGGTGCAGAGGTTGCGCGAGCGGGCGAGGGCGCGGTACAGGGGCATGGGACCGTCGAACTTGCCGTCGTCGTTACGGGGACGCCAGGCTTCCTTGGTCCACTTGTCGATGAGGATGATGGGCGCATCGAGCAGCATGGAAGCCGGGGTGAAGCCGTTGTCGAGGGCGGCGGAGTAGACGATGGGCTTGAAGGAGGAGCCGGGCTGACGCTGGGCCTGCGTGACGCGGTTGAACTGCGAGCCGCCGCTGCCGAAGGCGTAGCCGCCCACCATGGCGACCACGTCGCCGCTTTCCGGCTCGATGGAGACCATGGCGCCCTGCACGTCGGGATACTGCTGCAGGCGCAGGGCGATCACCTTGGACGAGGCGGGGGCGGCGTTCTTGGCGTTCTTCTTCGGGGTGTTGTCGCGGGAAACCCAGATCACGTCGCCCACCTTGAGCACCTTGGTGGCGTCGCGGATCACGGTGGCGGTCACGGAACCGGCCACGCGCTTGTTGGGCTTGCGGGCCCAGTTCATGGTGGACACGGGAACATAACCGCGCTGCTCTTCGGAGAGCATGACGTCCGCGCCGGACTTGTTCACGGCGGTGACGAGGGCCTGCGCCCAGCCGTCGTCGTCGAGATCGGAGAGCTCGAAGCCCTTCTTCTTGAGGAATTCGGCGTATTCGGACGGTTCGAGATGCTTCACCGGGCCGAGCCAGCCGTGACGCTTGGTGGCGTCTTCGAGGCCGTGACGCAAGCCGTCGTTGGCGGCCTTCTGCTGCACGGGATCCATGGCGGTGTGCACGGTGAGGCCGAGCTCGTACACGGCGTCTTCGCCGTAAATGCCGAAGTCGTAGCCGTTGCGCTTGCAGTTTTCCTCGGAGAACATTTCCACGAGCTGACGACGGACTTCTTCCAGATACCATGCGCCGTCGGGATTGGAGGACTGCATGGCCTTGTATTCGAGCTTCTGGTTGATGGCCTCGTCGTATTCGGCGTCGCTGATCCAGCCGAGGTCGCGCAGGCGGCGCAGCACGTGGCGCTGTCTGGTTTCGGCGGCTTCGGGATTGCGGTAGGGGTTGTAGGCCGAGGGCGACTGGCCGAGACCCGCGATGAGGGCGGCTTCGGCTATGGTGAGGTCCTTGGCGTTCTTGGCGAAGTAGACGCGGGCCGCGGCTTCCACGCCGTAGGCGTTGTTGCCGAGGAAGATCTGGTTGATGTAGAGGGTGAGAATGTCGTCCTTGCTGAGCTGCTTTTCCAGACGGAAGGCGAGGATGGCTTCCTTGAGCTTGCGCTCATAGCTCTTTTCGGGGGTGAGCATGAGGCGCTTGACCACCTGCTGGGTGATGGTGCTGCCGCCCTGCCTGGTGGAGCCATGCTGGAAGTTGGCTATGGCCGCGCGGATGATGGCTTTGATGTCCACGCCGGGGTGATTGTAGAACTGATCGTCTTCCACGGCGAGGAAGGAGAGCGGCACGAACTTGGGCAGCTGGTCGAGCGTGACGAGAAAACGCCGTTCGCGGTAGAGCTGACCGATTACGCTGCCGTCGCGGGCGAGCACGGTGGTCACGAGCGGGGGCCGGTAATCGGCGATCTTGCTGAAGCTCGGCAGATCGTCGGACACCCACTGGTAGAGCATGTAGCCGCCGCCTGCGGCGCAGAGCGCGCCGAGCAGCATGAGGGAGAAGAAGAAATAGAGAAGCTTGCGGAAGAAGCCGCGCTTTTTCGGTTTCTTCGGCCTGTTCGGAGAGGAGATGGGATCATCCAGGGTGAGGATGTCGTCTTCGTCGGCATCCTTTCCGCGGCGGAAGAGACCCTTCTTCCGTTCGGCGTCGGAGGTGCCGAAGTCGAGCCTGTCCGGCCCGTGATCATTGTACCGGTCGTAATTGCTCATGGCAGTAGGGGGATGGCGTGATGAGGGAATCTCCGGAGCGGGGCGCTCCGGAGAGAAGGAAAATCAGCCGAGCAGACGGGCGAGGGCCTCGTTGACCAGCGCGGGGTTGGCCTTGCCGCGCATTTCGCGCATGACCTGACCCACGAAGAAGCTGATGAGCTTCTTCTTGCCGCCCTTGTAGGCTTCCACTTCGGCGGGATTGGCGTCGAGCACCTTCTGCACGGCGGCGTCGATGGCGCCGGTGTCGGAAACCTGCACGAGACCGCGTTCCTTCACGAGCGCGGCGGGCATGATGCCGCCCTGCATGAGTTCGGGGAAGATGTCGGCGGCGATCTTGGCGGAAATGGTGCCGTTGCCCATGATGGTCACAAGTTCGGCCACCGCTTCGGGCGCAATGGCGAGCGCGGCGGTATCGAGATTCTTCTGGTTGATTTCGCGCAGCATCATGCCGAGCATGACGTTGGCGACCTTCTTGGGCTGACCGCACAGCGCCGCGGCCTTTTCAAAGAAGACGGCCAGATGCGGATCGGTGCAGAGCTGTTCGGCGTCCTGTTCGGGCAGCTGGAAGTCGTTCATGTAGCGCGCGGTGCGGGCGTCGGGAAGCTCGGGCTGGGTGGCGGCCCAGGAGGCGAGCTCCTCGTCGGTGATGACCACGGGCAGAAGATCGGGATCGGGGAAGTAGCGGTAATCCTGCGCGTCTTCCTTGCTGCGCATGGGCGCGGTGAGGTTGCGCGCGGCGTCGTAGAGGCGGGTTTCCTGAATGACTTCCTCGCCGTCGTCGAGCAGGTCGGACTGACGGGCGATTTCAAATTCGATGGCGCGCTGCACGTTGCGGAAGGAGTTGAGGTTCTTGAGCTCCGTGCGGGTGCCGAGCTTCTTTTCGCCGCGGGGACGGATGGACACGTTGGCGTCGCAGCGGAAGCAGCCTTCTTCCATGTTGCCGTTGCTGATGCCGAGGCTCACCACCATGCCGTGCAGCTTGCGAAGATACGCCACGGCCTCTTCGGCGCTGCGAAGGTCGGGTTCGCTCACGATTTCGATGAGCGGAGTGCCGGCGCGGTTCAGGTCCACATAGCTGAAGTTTTCGCCCTGCGGATGAATGTTCTTGCCCGCGTCGTCCTCCATGTGGATGCGCGTGATGCCGATGCGGCGGCTCTGCCCGTTCACCGTGATGTCGAGCCAGCCGTGTTCGCACAGGGGCAGCTCGAACTGGGAGATCTGGTAGTCCTTGGGCATGTCGGGATAGAAATAGTTCTTGCGGGCGAACTGGGAGCGCTGATTCACGGTGGCGTGCACGGCAAGAGCCATGCGCGTGGCGTATTCCACGGCCTTGCGGTTCAGCACGGGCAGCACGCCGGGCATGCCGGAGCACACTTCGCAGACGTTGGTGTTCGGCTCGTCGCCGAAGGAGTTGGGGCAGGAACAGAAAAGTTTGCTGGCAGTGGCCAGATGCACATGCACTTCCAGGCCTATGACAGCTTCATATGCAGACATGGGATGCTCCCTCGAAAAGTGGCTGGTGAAAAAGTCCTTCCGAATGAAGGAATCTGTACTCCTATCATTAAAAGAACCGGTGCTCAAGTATGGGCGGAGAGGGCGCGGGGCGCGTGGGGGAAGCTCATGAAGCGGGAAGGGCGAAGGGGCGGTACGAGGTTCTGCCTGTCATGTAGACGGCGGCCGGGTACGTACGGGAAAAGAACGCCGCGCCGGACGCCTGACTTCGCCTTCCCCTCAGGCGTCGCGTCTGCCGGGGCCGGAGGTCACGATGCCGCGGTCGATGAGGCGTCGCAGATACCAGTTCGTGTCGCTCACGAGCATGTGCAGCTGATCGGGCAGCCCCTGAATTTCCAGCACATCGCCGAAGGAAAGGGGGCGGTCTTCCTGCCCGTCCACGGAAATGATGACCTGATCGCCCTGACGGCAGGCTTCCAGCCGTATGCGCGAGGCGGCGGGCAGGGCCAGGGGCGGAAAGCCTCCGGCAAAGGGACAGATGGGCGTGACGAGCTGCGCGTTCATGGAAGGCATGGTGAGCGGCCCGCCCGCGGAGGCCGTGTAGGCCGTGGAGCCGAGCGGCGTGGATACGATGACGCCGTCGCAGCGCAGGGAACTGAAGTGCACGCCGTCGATGGTGAGATTCAAGGATACCGCGCGGGCCACCACGCCGTGCGCCGTGACCACGTCGTTGATGGCCACGCCCTCGTCGAGCACGTCCACGTCGTTGCCGTCGGCGCGAAGGATGCGCCAGCGGAGCGTGAGATGTCTCTCCACGCTCCAGCGTCCGGCCAGCATGTCGGAAAGCGGCGTCTGCCAGTCGTCGCAGGGAATTTCCGCCAGAAAGCCCACCCGGCCGAAGTTCACGCCCGCCATGGGCGTGCGTATGCCGCAGAGGCGACGCCCCACGCCCACCATGGTGCCGTCGCCGCCGAGCACGAGCACGGCGTCGCTCGTGGCGGCCGCGGAGCGCATGGTGATGGCATCCGCGCCGGAGGAAAGCAGAAAGGGATCCACGCCGCGTTCGCGCAGCCAGTCGGCAAGATCGCGACCGAAGGCTTCGGGCTGGGGATGATCCTTGTGGAGAATGAGAATGCGGGAAATGGCGTGCATGAAAAGTCCTTGAGGCCGAAGGGATCCGCTCAGAAAAGGCCCCGGCGGAACAGAGGGAATGGGAGTCTTGTACGCTAAAGGACAAGCCCGCGCAACAGATCATTTCATAAAAAGAGGCCGCGCAGAGGATATGTTTTCCTCCGCGCGGCCCGGTGTCACTTTGTTCAGATCATCAGAAGGTCACGCGCAGACCGAGCATGAACTGATGCGCATAGTTGTCCCTGGCCTTCAGGTTGATGAATTCCCTGCGGGCGCTGCCGTCGCCGGTCATGAGGAAACGGTAGCCGAGGTCGGCGGACACGGATTCGCTGAAGGCGTAGGAAACGCCGAGGCCCGCCTGTCCGGCAAAGACGGTGTCGGTGTCGCTCCACGGGGCGGAGAGTTCAGGATCATGCTGCGCCACGTCGGCAGGAACACGGAACTTTCCTTCCGTCTTTACGAAGGCCACGCCCGCGCCCACGCCCACATAGGGCGTGAAGCCGTTCCATTCGGCGATGTCCCAGTACACGTTGGCCAGCAGGGTCTGGATGGTCGAGCTGGACTTGAAGGATACGCCGCGTTCGACGTTCTTGACGCGGGAAACGTTGCCGTAGGCGCCGTATTCCAGTTCGGCGCGAACCGGAACGTCGAATTTCGGGGCGAAGTCATAGCCGATGGCCAGAGCGCCGCCCGCGCGGGGTTCGGTTTCGGAGCCGAGCGAGATGGATTTGCCCGCTGCGGAAACGCCGAAGTCGCTGTGCTGCACGTTCAAGGCAAATTTGGGGGCAATGTAAAGCCCGGTCAGATCTGCGGCCGAAGAGGTGCAGGGCAGGAGCGCGAGCGCGGCGGCGGCAAAAGAGAGAAGAAGCTTTTTCATGGTATACCTCCAGAAAATTTGGGAAATCACCAATAGCCATATTTTTCACAAAATGGCAAGAGGGAATTTTTGGCCTTCCGCATGGCGGTAAAAGAAAACTGTTTTCAAATGCGTTGCGGCACAACGTCGCAGAGAATTGCAGTCCTTCTGCATGGCCTTGAAATTTTTTTCATCGGTATTGCAGAGAACGGCAAAAAGTGCTTCGGGCGAGGGAAAAAGGAAGAAAAACAGGCGGGTTCGGAGAAAAGGGCACGGGGGAAAGGGCAGGATGGAGGGAGACGGAAAAGAACGGCGGGGAGAAGAGAGGCAGAGACCGCGGAAGGGGAAGAGGGGAGAAGGGGGGCGGAGCCTCGGAAAGGGGAAGACGGCAGGCGATCGCCGGAGGGAAAGCGGCGGGGCAGGATGAGCCGGAGGCGCGCGGGGGTGGGCTCGTGGCGCGGGAAGCTGCGCGGGGATGAGGAAGAGGCCTCGACGAGACAGCCGGACCGCGGGGCGCCCCCGCAGAGGGAAAACACGGGCGGGAGTCCGCGGAGGGGCAGAGGAAGAATTCGGCGCCGCGGGGAGGAAAGGAACGGCGGGGAAATGGCCCGGCGAGGATGCCGGAGGGGCGGGGAAGCCGGAACGCAGATGCGGCGTGGAGCCGAAGCGACGGGGAGCAGCGCGGATGAGAGCGGCGGGCGGTCGCCGGAGGAAAAGCGACAGGACGGAAGAGGGAGGGTATGGTTGAAGCGGGAGCGCACGGGGCGCTCCACGGGCGGACGATCGGAAGCAAACGCAGCCCAAAGTCAGGCGAAGAATCAGGGGAAAGATCATGGGGAAAACGGGGCAGGGCGGAAATGAGTCCGCGGAAGACTCCTCCGGGGCGAGAAAGAGAAAAAGAAGGCCCGCCCCCTTGCCGAACCGCCGGGAGGCGTTATGTTTTCTGGAAGAAGGGGCCGCTTGTGCCGCCATTGTCAGGTCCGGCGCTTTGGAGTATGGTGCCCTTCTCCGGCACATCTTCGGCCGCATCCGTTCACGTCAAGCGCAATGGAGCAACATGAAAACTGCTTTTGACATCATCCGCGAGCACGCGGAAGAAGGCGCGAAACTGCGTCTCTCCTTCCTGTCCGATGTCGCGCCCGTTCTCGACGGCGCCGCCCGCGCCATGGCGCGCTGCCTTGCCGACGGCGGAAAGATTCTTGTGTGCGGCAACGGCGGCAGCGCTGCCGACGCTCAGCACATGACCGGCGAACTCCTGGGCCGCTTTCTTCTGGAACGTCCGTCCCTGCCCGCCGTGGCCCTCACCGTGGACAGCTCCACGCTGACCGCCGTGGGCAACGACTACGGCTTCGACGACGTCTTTTCCCGTCAGGTGTCGGGACTCGGACGCCCCGGCGACGTGCTGGTGGCGTTTTCCACGTCGGGCAACAGCGCCAACGTGATCCGCGCCATCGAGGCCGCCCGCAAGGCCGGCATGGTGGTGGTGGGACTCACCGGCAAGGGCGGCGGCAAGATGGCCTCCCTGTGCGATCACCTGCTCGACGTTCCCCACAGCCACACCCCGCTGATCCAGGAAATGCACGAAGCGTGCATGCATCTTCTGTGTCAGCTCATCGACCATTATCTTTTCGAGAACGTCCGCGCCCTCGACGAGGGCCGGAAAGGAGCCTGATTCCATGCCCATCTATGAATATCGTTGCAAGGTCTGCAACCACACCTTCGAGGATCTCGTCTTCGGCGACGAGACGCCTTCCTGCCCCAAGTGCCATTCTCCGGAAACGGAAAAGATGATCTCCCGCTGCTCCTGCCGTCTCGGCGGCGGCGCGCCCGATTCCTTCGATCTGCCTTCCGCCCCGGCTTCCGGCGGCGGCTGCGCGGGCTGCTCCGGCGGCAACTGCGCAAGCTGCGGTCACTGATCTTCCGGCAGAAAACATCCGTTTTCCCTTTTTTCCGCGCGGACAGGCGCCTTTCGATCCCGTTTCGGCGGGCTGCGGAGGCGTCTGTCCGTGATCCTTTCCGACCCCTTTTTTGCAGCACGGCTCTTCTGCCGCCCTGTTCAGAGAAAGGAAACGGCCGGAAGAGCACGTTCTTTTCCGTCCCGGCCATACTGGAGTCTCTATGAAAAAAATCATCATCGCCACGCGCGGCAGTCAGCTCGCCCTGTGGCAGGCCGAACATATACGCGAGCGTCTTACGGCGCAGTACGCCGGACTGGAAGTTGAACTTCTCGTGCTCAAAACCCGCGGCGACATCATTCTCGACGTGCCGCTGGCCAAAGTGGGCGGCAAGGGCCTGTTCGTGAAGGAAATCGAGGAAGCCCTGCTTTCCGGAGCCGCCGACATCGCCGTGCACAGCATGAAGGACGTGCCCATGGTGCTGCCCGAAGGCCTCGTGCTCGGCGCGGTGCCCGAACGCGAAGTCTGCACGGATCTTTTCCTGTCCGAACGCCATGCCTCCCTTGCCGAACTGCCCGAAGGCGCGGTGCTCGGCACAAGTTCGCTGCGCCGTCAGGCCCAGACGCTGCTCATGCGTCCCGACCTCAAGGTGACCATGCTGCGCGGCAATGTGGAAACGCGTCTGCGCAAGATGAAGGAAGGCCAGTACGACGCCATCATTCTCGCCCGCGCGGGCGTAAAAAGACTCGGCCTGTCCGCCACCTTCCAGCAGGATCTCACCCCGCCGGACTTTCTGCCCGCCGTGGGTCAGGGCGCGCTCGGCGTGGAAATGCGCGACGACAGAAAGGATCTGCACGAGCTTCTCGCCTTCCTTGAACACCGCCCCACGCGCCTGAGCGTGACGGCCGAACGCGCCTTCCTGCGCAGGCTCGACGGCGGCTGTCAGGTGCCCATTGCGGCCCATGCCGTGATCGACGGCGACTCGATGACCCTGAACGCCCTTGTGGCTTCGCCCGAAGGCTCCACCGTGATCCGCGGCAGCCGCGCGTTCGCCGCCGACCTTGAAAGCGCCGAAAAAGCCGGCACGGCTCTTGCCGAAGAACTGCTTTCCCGCGGCGCGGACCGCATTCTGGCCGAGCTGTACGAGGGAGAGGAAAAGGCATGAGTCCTGCGCTGCGCACCGTCGCTCCGCTTGCTGCGGACAAGCTTCGCCCCTCGTGGCCTGCGGAACGCATTCCGTGGAAGGACAGCCGCGACGTGCCCCGGGGCGGGCGCAGGCGTCCGGCCCAGCCGCGTGCTCTTGAGGCTCTGGAACTGGCCGTGAACATTCAGAGTTCCGGCTACAACGTGTATCTGGCCGGCTCTCCGGATCTCGGCCGCACCTACATGCTCTGCGACTTTCTGGAGCCGTTCGCCCGCCGTCAGGCCACGCCGCCGGACATTATTTACGTCAACAATTTCAAGGACGAAGATCGTCCCGTGCTCATTCAGGTTCCGGCCGGGCAGGGCGTGCAGATGCGCGACAGCCTGAGCGCCGCCCTGCGGCAGCTTCGCGAGGATCTGCCCGCAAGGCTCGATTCCGACGCCAGTCTGCGCCGTCGCCGCGCCTGGCGCGACGAGATGCGCGAAGCCCGTTCGGCCATGGTGAAGGAACTGGAGCGCATGGCCGCGGACAAGGGCTTTGCCCTGGACGCCGAGGAGCAGGGCTCGCTTTCGCTCTTTCCCATGAAGGAAGGGCGGCGGCTCAGCGACGAGGAAGTGGCGCAGCTCGGCTCTCCCGAACGCCAGGAATTCAAGAAGAAGGCGGATCAGCTTCTGCAGAGCATGGCGCCCTTCGTGCGGCGCATGGGCGAGCTTGAGAAGCAGCAGCAGAAAAAGGAGCAGCAGCTCGAACGCGAGGAGGCGGAATACCTGCTCGACCGTCTGGTCACGCCCGTGGCGGAAAAGGCCTGCCGCATTTCCGGCTGCGAGGAGAAAAGCGACGCGCTGCACGCCTTCTTCGACGATCTTCGCGCCGACATTCTGGATCATCTTGATCTCTTCCTGCCCCGCGACACGGCGGGCGCTCCGGGCGCGGCCGCGCATCCGGACGGGCCTTCCGCCCCGCAGGAACCCGATCTCTACCGCTACGGCGTCAACGTGATCGTGGACAACGGCGGCATGAAGGGCGCTCCCGTGGTGGTGGAGGATCACCCCACCTACGGCAACCTGCTCGGCTGCGTGGAACGCGAGTCGGAAATGGGCGCGCTCGTCACGGACTTCACGCTCATCAAGGCCGGATCCCTGCACCGGGCCAACGGCGGCTATCTCGTGCTGCACGTCAACGATCTTCTGGCCAACGGTCCGGCCTGGGAAGGGCTCATGCGCGCGCTGCGTTCCGGCGTGGCCCGCATCGAGGATCCCGACTTCAACGACACCTCGCGCGTCAAGGGCATCGAACCCGAACCCATGCCCCTGAATCTCAAGATCGTGCTCGTGGGCGAGGACGACCTTTACGAAATGCTTCTTGAGCGCGACGAGCGCTTTGCCAAGCAGTTCAAGATCAAGGCGCAGATGGCGTCGGAAACCGAACGCACCGCGCCCGCCGTGCGCGCATGGCTGTGTCAGCTTGCCCGCATCATGGACGAGGCCGATCTTCTGCCCTTCGACCGCGAAGCGCTTGCCGGTCTGGTGGATCACGGCTCGGAACTGTGCGAGGATCACAGAAAGCTTTCCTTACGCTTTCCGCTCATGCGGGAAACGCTCATCGAGGCTTCGGCCACCGCGGCCATGAAGGGCCGGGACATGGTGGACCGCGAAAGTCTCAACGAGTCGCTGCGCGCCAGACGCCGCCGCGCCGATCTTGTGGAACAGCTCTTCATGGAAGAGTACGACCGCGACATCATCAAGCTGCGCACGTCGGGCAGCGAGGTAGGATGCGTGAACGGCCTTGCCGTGACCACGAGCGGCGATTACGAGTTCGGTCTGCCGCATCAGATTTCCTGCACCGTGGGCGTGGGACACGGCGGCATCATCGACCTTGAGCGCGAGGCGGAGCTCGGCGGCCCTATCCACACCAAGGCCATGATGATCCTCAAAAGCTATCTGGCCTCGCAGTTTGCGCACAACAAGCCTCTGGTGCTTTCCGGCAGTCTCTGCTTCGAGCAGAGCTACAACGGCATCGAGGGCGACTCCGCTTCGGGCGCGGAACTTGCGGCGCTGCTTTCCGCCATTTCGGAAGTGCCGCTGCGGCTTTCGCTGGCCTTTACCGGCGCGGTGAGCCAGTCCGGACAGATTATGGCCGTGGGCGGCGTCACCCGCAAGATCGAGGGCTTTTTCGAGCTGTGCTCCCGCCGCGGTCTGACCGGAGAGCAGGGCGTCATTCTGCCGCGCGACAACGTGGAGCATCTCATGCTCGACGAGCGTGTGATCAGCGCCGTGCGCGAGGGCAAGTTCGCCATCTATCCGGTGACGCACATTTCCGAGGCCATGGAACTTCTGACCGGCCTGCCTGCAGGCCGTCGCCGCAAGGACGGCACCTTCCCGAAGGACACGCTGTTCTACAAGGTGGACGAACGGCTGGCCGAACTCGGGTGGCTGGCCGAACACAGCTTCAAGACGAGACGCCGTCGTTCCCGCGCCTGACGCTCCCGGAAAGCCCCAAAGCATCGCGGACGCCCCCGGAAGCGCAGCTTCTCTTTCTCCCCTCCCATCATAAACAAACGGCCCCTTTTCCTTAGGAAAGGGGCCGTTTTTCGTACACGAGCCTGCGGGACGGGCGCGACAGCGCACGTCCCGAAACGCGGGGGCCCGGGGGAGATCATCTCCCCCGGAAAACATTATTTCTCTTCCGGCTTTTTCAGGAAGCAGGAGCAGACGGCGCCCACGGCGGCGAGGGGGGTGAGCAGGTGCATGGCGGGGGAGAGGCTTCCCCAGAGGTCGGCGGCCCAGCCGAGGACGGGAGCGAACATGCCGCCCACGCTGACGGCGACGCCGAGGGTGATGCCGGAGGCGAAGCCCATGTTGCGGGAGAGGTAGCGCTGGCCGAGCACCACGAGGGAGCTGTAGGGCGCGAACAGGGCCACGGCGAGCGGGGCGAGCAGGATGGCGGCGAGGGCGGGGCTGGTCAGGAAGGGGAACACGGCGAGAAGCGGCAGGGCCAGGAAGGACGTGACGCGTATGACCTTCCGGTAGCCCCAGCGGTCGGCGGCGGCGCCTCCGGAGAGGTTGGCGGCCACGCCGAACACGGAGAAGAGCACGAGCATGAGATTGCCGGTGGAGGCGGAGGTGTGGAACACGCCCTGCCAGTAGAGGGGCAGGTAGGTGGTGAAGGCCACGGTGAGTCCCATGCGGGGCAGCAGGCAGCCGGTGAGAATGCCGAAGGCCTTCCAGTCGTTGGAGCCGGAGGCGTCGGCGGTCTTCTTCGTGCGCGCGCCGATGTTCCAGGTGGAGAGCTGCCGGAAGAGAATGGATGCCATGATGAGCGCCAGCAGGAAGAAGGCGGCGGTGCCTCTCAGGCCGAAGCCGCCTATGGTGAAGCCGCCCACGGAAAGGCCGCCTACCGCCAGCATGACGATGATCGGGCCCATGAGCATGCCGCCGTTGCCGCCCACGGAAAAGATGCTGAGTCCCACGCCCTTGTGCTCGCCGGACACGATGTTGGCGTAGCGCGCGGCTTCGGGGTGGAACACGGCCGCGCCGCTGCCCGCCATGACGAGCGCGGCAAGCATGGTCCATTCGCTGGAAAGAAAGCCCGTAAGCGCAATGCCGGTGCCGGCCATGAGAATGCCGAGCGGAATGAACCAGCTGCGGGACATCCTGTCCGCCAGAAGTCCGAGCGCGGGCTGCACCAGCGAGGCCACGGCGGAATAGGCGAAGGCCAGCAGTCCGCAGGTCTGATAGTCGAAGCCGTGCGCCGCGGCAAGATAGGGCAGCAGGGCGGGAAGGGCGTGGGAATTGAGATCGCAGCAGAGGTGTCCGAAGGACAGGAGGAGAATCTTTCTGTAGTTCATGGCGGAATGGGGGATGGGGAAATGTCGGAGCTTCGGCGCGTCGCGGGGGCGGGCGCACACGGGAGAGTCATGCTAGTCCATTGCCTCCTTCGTGGCAAGAAGAGAGGGCACGGTGCCGGGGCGGGGAGGCGCGGAACTGTGAGGAGGGGGGTGAGTGTGGGGAAGCCGTGAGGGGCGCGCGGGGCGGAGGAAAACGGCCTCGGTGGCCGGAGGGGAGAACGCTGTCCGAATTTCGGGAACGCCGGGCGCTTTTCAGAGGCAGGCATGCGGGGGCGCGCCTTGCGGGAGGTATCCGGGAAGAGGGGAGCCGTTCCTTCCGTTCTCTGAGCGCAGGGGAAGTCTCAGTGGTGCAAGCTTCCGTAGCGGGAAGCTGGAGTTCCGCACTGTTGCTGCCCGGCGTGGCGGCATCCGGGGAGGACATGGCGCGAGGATGGGCGGGGAGGCGCGGAAGCGGGGCGTTTTCCCAAGGCAGGCGCGTGCAGCATATCCGGGGAAGGCACGGGCACAGATACGGCGCGGCATTTCCGGCGGGGAATTTCCCGAAAGCGCGCGTCAGTCCTCCGCGGCAGCGCGCACAAAAAAAGGGCGCCCGGCCTTCCGCCTGCAACGCTGTCTTCTCTTCGTTGCCGGAGCTGGGCCTTGCCGGGCGTCCTTCGTGTCTTTGCCGTGAGATTACTTTCTGAACGCGCCGAATCCTTCCTTCAGCAGGTTCCTGGCCTTCTCTTCCACGCCTTTTGCCTCGCCGGCGGCCTTTTCTCCGCCCTTCAGAAGCAGCGCTCCGGCATTCTTCGTCTGGTCCGCGGCGTTTTCCGAAAGCTTTTTCGTCAGCTCCTCAAGCACGATGGCCCCCGCTTCCGCCATGGTGGCGCCACGGCTCTTGCGGCCGATGTCCGTCAGCCGGATCTCGGGCAGCGGCACGGTCACGGAAAGCCGGAACTCCGGTATGCTCAGCGTCGCCCGCGCATTGCTGATGGTAAGAGTGTCGATGATGACCTTCTTCTTCGCCTTCTTTTCCGCGTCGCCCGCCGCAGCAGCGCCGGAAGAGGACGTTTCGGCGGCGTCGCTCTTGTCTCTGGCTCTTATGTTGCGGAGAATCGTTTCAAAGTTGCTGCTCTTTTTGCCGAGTTCGTAGACCAGCTCGGGGCTTTCGATCACGATGCTCGGAATCACGATGGTATCGTCAAACACTGTGCCCGTATCGAGCACCACCGCCGCGCTGCCCACTTTTGCCGCCCAGGGGCCGGAAAAACCTTCGGGATTGCCCAGCGTAAGTCCGCTGAACGTGCCCGTGCCGGAAAGCAGCGAAATGTCGGCCTTGTCGAGATGCACGGTCGTGCCCGTGTACTTCGGGCCTTCCTCGTTCACGGTCTTCACGACGATGTCGTTCAGGGAAGAGAGCAGAAACACCGCACCTGATGCAAGCAGAACGACCAGAACCGCCAGAGCAACGAGCCATTTCTTCATGGTCAGCCTCCGTGGAAAAACAGGATTCCTTCGTATTCAAGAGTACGTCACCGCGTGGAGAAAATCCAGAGTTATCATCCGTTCCCCTTGAATATAAAGATTTTCCTCTCAGAAACTGCCTTTTTGCGCCGGAGCGTCATGGGGTGGGGCGATGACGGCGGGGCGCATCGGCAGCAGAAGCCATGCGTGCCGCGAATGCTCCAGTTCCGCCCAGTGCTCCTTGTATTTCATGGAAGGGTGATCGCTCATGCCCATGTCGTAGCGGCGCACGCCTTCCCCGCACAGCCAGGAAAGCTGCTCAAGCTGAAGAAGATCCCCGATGGACAGGGGCCGCAGCGCGTTGTCGTAGCTGAACTGCTGGCCGCGATAGAACGCCCCCGCCAGTCCGCCGAAAATGAATCCCACGTCCCGGCCGTCCTGCACGGCGAACATCACCCGGCCGCAGCCGTTCCGGGCAAGGCGGCGCATCATGATCTGATAGAACTCACGCGAGGGCGGCACCGTCATGCCGCAGCGCCCCATGCCTTTCCAGCTCCTTTCCTCCACGGCCAGCATGCGCGCGTAGAGCCGGTCTGCTTCCTCCATGGAGCCGGGCACATGGCGCTCGAACACAATGCCGTTTTCTTCGGCACGGCGCTTCGCCTTCTTCATCTTGGCGCGGAAATTGCCCGATCGCCGCGACAGATAACCGTCCATGCCGCCTTCGAGCGAGGCGCTGCGCTGCCACGATTCCGGCTGCTCGATCACCCGGAACTCCCGCAGCGAAAGAAGGCGCTGCAGAACGGGACTGTCCTTTTCCATGCCGCCGATCAGAATGCAGGGCAGAGCGCCGTTGAAAAGCACGCGTATCCGGGGAAGCGCCGCAAGAAGCAGCTCGTCCGACTCCGGCCCGAGCAGGGGAGCGCCGGAAATCCATTCCGTTTCCAGCGGGGTGAGCACCGGGATGCCGTTTGAGAGCTGCATCTGCGCAAAGGCCAGCAGGTTCTCTTCCTCCATCTGGAAGAACAGAGGCCGCGACGGCGCAAAGGCATCATGAAAGGCCAGCTGCCACGCAGGGGTACAGCAGAAGGGGTCCGGTCGGCCGCAGCGCGAGGCCAGATCGGTCCAGCGCCGGATGAGTTCCGGCGCCTGGTCGAGAAAAGGGCGGGGCAGCAGGGAAAAAGGCATGAAAAAGGCACTCCTGAGGGAGATTCGGGAAAACGGGGCGGCGGGTTCGAGGAAAAAGGGGGGGCGGAGCTCCGTCGCTTCGGGATCAGGCAAGCATACGGTCTTCCGACGGGGAAGGCAATCACGGCGGGGAAAACGCGGGAGAGGATGTGCGAAGGGGCTGGGGGGGACGGGATGGGGCGGACGACGGCGGGGAAGCGGGGGAGCGCTCGGGAGATGGACGGGGCCCGGCGGAGCGCAGAGGAAGACGACAGAACAGGGGTGCAGCGGTTCCGGATTTTCTCTGACCACCGTGGGCGGTGTTTTCCCGGCGGCGCGATCTGGAGTAGGTCGCGGCGGAACGAGGGGCGGGCGGCGAAGCCCCGGGCTGTGCGGAGCGCCAGGGAAGAATTGCGGGCGGGGGGAAAGTCGCGCTGTCGTGGGCGTTATCCGAAACTCCGAGGCAAGGTTCCGCTGCCGGGATACGGATGCGGCGGAGCGCAGAAACAGGCAAATGTTTCATCATGAGAACTGACAGTTCAATAAAGGACGTTCTGCGCATGGCTGCCGTCTGCCGCTTTCGGCGGAAAAAGCGGGAAAAACACTGATTGTTCCATATCGAAGTGCATGCGCAGCATGCTGTATTATATAGGAAAAGATCGTCCTTTCTTCCTGTGCGGGAACAGCGTCGTAATGCCCTTGCCCCGCAGGACTTTCCGCCTCGTCGCGGCGGCCGGAAGAGCTTGAGTTTCAGGCAAAATTAAGCCATTAACACGACTGACAGAACAAAAGCGACGCGGCCGGTACAGAGCGTGCGCGGCAGAAGAAAACATGGGTCGCGCGCCGGGCCTGCATACGCAGCCGGAGCCGGGCGCGCAGTCGTGGTCTCATACGACGATGAATCAAGGAGACGGCATGAAAGGCATACTTCTTGCGGGCGGCAGCGGAACCAGGCTGT
>JAHZEL010000023.1 GCA_019421865.1 Desulfovibrionaceae bacterium
GAGGTATCAAATTTATGAAGCAAAATCCGTTAAATATGATGCCCAACAACGAGTGAGTATATCTGTAGGTATTTTTATTGTCTGAAAGTATTAATTATTATTAATTTCAACCTATTAAATTATAAAAATTTATCCGCCTGGGGACGCCAAAAAAAGCAATCAACGCCCTGTGAGAAATCACAGGGCGTTTTTTCGTTAATGATTTCGATTCGGGAGAGGCGCAGAGAGGCGATTCGGAGAAAGGGTGCGGGCATGAAGCGCCGGAGAAAGACAGAGAAAGGAATGCCTTCCGGGACGCAGGGACTATGCAGTCCGTGCGACTTCAGAAGGCGTTTTTTGTGGAGTCTGGAGAAGGGAATACGCCTTCAGAAAATGTGGCTTCCGGCGTCTTCTGTGCCGTTATTCTGATGATTGCGCTGTGAATGATGGGCAGGCGCATTTGTCGCGATGGGCATGGTCCTGGAACTTGCGCAGGAGAGGGAAGAGCGGAAAGGCAAGAGGCCGTGCGGAGAGAGGTTGCAATGTGGGCATGCTTCGACTGGTGAGGCAGAGTGGAGCACTCCGGGCAGGAAGGAGGCCAAGCGCGATGCCTCATAGCTGGACGAGGTTGCCCCGGAGGGGAATGCATCTGTTATCGCCCTGAAACAGCGATGCCGGGAGCCGATAATAAAGGAACGGCGGTGCCGCATGGATCAGTATGAAAAATCGCGAGATCGTCTGTGGAGGGCTTGCAGTCTAAAATTGCAGCGCGGTGTGGAGAATCGGCTGTTTGTTCGAAGCTTCAGGTATGAGGTGTTTTGAAGAAAGGGATCTGCAGATCGCAGGATGGCTGGTCCTTGTTGGAGGAGAATAAAAAACGGGAGAGGATGTTCATCCTCTCCCGCAGGTGTCAGGTCCAGACCCGATGCGGACTAAGTCCGCGCCGAATTAGAACTTGTAGGCGAAGCTGAGAGCAGCACTCCAGGCATCATCGCCCATGTCGTTCTTTCTGGCGAAGGAGGAGTGGTCAGCCTTGTCGAACTCGTTGATGAGGTAGGCGAGTTCGAGGTTGGCAGCCAGGTTCTTGTAGATCATGTAGGTGGAGGACAGGTTGAATTCCACCACGGTGTCGGAGGAAGTCATGTACTCGATGGGATTCTCAGCGTCAGCCCACTTGCTGCTGTTATTGCCTCTGTACATGGTCACGGTGAAGGCATGGGTCAGATCTTCAAGGAAGCTGACGTCTTCGATACCGGCCTGAACGCCCCAAGTGCCGGCGATGGACTGGTGAGCAGTGCTCTGAGGATCGAAGAGGCCGTATTCACCGGGAGCAAAGTTGAAGGAGGGATGGAAACGACCGCCGACGGAAGGAATCCAGTTCTGATGGATGGCCTTGGAGTCGCTGTCGTCACCGGAGCCGTACCAGGCACCCAGAACGGGGGTACCATAGGCGGTCTTGTAGGAAGCCTTGGCCTGCACATACCAGCCGGAACGATCGAACAGATTGGTGGCGTCGTAAGCCACGCCGCCGTAAGCGCCGGAGAGCTTCAGAACGAAGGGATCGAAGTAGTTCATGGTGCTGGTCACGCCGAACCAGTAGGCGTCGCCGCTGCCGGCAAAGCCGCCGTCATTGCTGGTGTAAGGCTGGGTGGCACCGGCGTCAATGGAGCCGTACATGGCGTAAGGAGTGACGGAGAAGCCGTCGAACTTCATGGCAGCAGACAGAGCGAACACGTCGGACTTGTTGGCGAGGCTGGTGTCGTTGTCGTAATCGTACACCTTGTCGTCATAGGTAACCGTGGTGCCCTGATCGTCGGTCCATTCGTTGTTGTACTTGGCGCGTACCCAGAAAGCGGTCACGTCGAGCCAATCGGTCACGGGAGTGGAGAGCACCACGCCGTCACGGCTGTTCAGGCCGGGATGCATGATGGCGTTCTTGCCGAAAGCGTCTTCAGGAAGACCGACGAGCTGCTTACCCATACGAACCTTGACGGTGGTCTGGGGGATCACCCAGTCGATGTAGGCCTGACGAATGCCAAGCTTGGTCTTGGCGTTGTTGGTGGTACCCCAGTCGTAACCGGTGGTATCGTTTTCATCGATACCGGCCTGCATCTGCATATAGCCGGAGAGGTTTTCAGAAGCGGTGAAGGTCATGCCGAGACGAACACGCTGACCGGCCTGATCGTAATTATTGGCGGTGTCGATTCTCTGACCGGAGATGAAGGTGAACATGTATTCGCCGTCCATCTTCACGTCCACAGCGGACGCAGGGGCGGAAGCGGCAACAACCATGCCGGCAGCCAGAAGAAGAGTAGCAAGCTTTTTCATTGCAATCATTCCTTTGAAAAAAAAGTGGTTGATTAACACCGATATGGAAAATCCCTCTTTTTCCATGAGCGGAGCTTAGAATTAAGTCGTTATTTAAGCAATAAAAAAATGTTAACAAAATGATATTTTTCGATAAAAAATTAAAAAATTTTCATAAGATTTTATTAATTCAATGTGTTATAATGGGGTATCAGAGGGCGCGTTATGCGCTTTTCAAAGAAATGATATGTACGTATAATATATTGAAATAATATATAAAAATAATATATTTTTCTTTTTTCTGCGAAAATGATCCGCTACTCGGAAAGCTCCTGTCGGCGCCGGACCAGATGGAAAAATTGCCCGAAAAGAAGGCAGAATGGCTTTTGAAAAGGCCTTAATCTGTAAAAAAAATTGAATTGCAGCTTTGCGAATGCCGTATGTTTTTCTCTGCAAAGCTGCTTCGGGAAAAGCCGATCGGATTCGATGAGGAGAAGGAAAGGTTGTGAAGCTCCTTGTTTGGAGGAGAATGAGGAAACTGCCCGGCCTGGGCCGACCGCTTCATCTTTTCCTTCCCGTGTTTTTGCGGTAGCACAGCAGAAAACAAGGAGTGAGATACTCATGAGTAAGGAATATGATCCTCGGATGCACACGGCGGAACACACGCTAAGCGGCGTCCTTATCCGCCGCTATGGCTGCCCCCGCTGTTTTTCCACGCATATCAACGCCAACAAGTCCAAGGTGGACTTTCATTTTCCGCACGATCTTTCCGCTGAGGACGTAGCGTCCATCAGCGCGGAAGTGAATGAAGTGCTGGCCCGTGATCTGCCTGTGGTGGCCCGGAACATGAGCCGTGAGGAAGCCGCTCAGAAGTTCAGCCTTGCCCGTCTGCCGGAAAGCGCCGGTGATACGCTGCGTATCGTCTATATAGGCGATCCCGATGCGCCGGAGGGCCCGCTGGATGCCTGCCCCTGCATAGGCGAGCATGTTTCTCATACGGCCGAATGCGGGAAGTTCATCTGGGTTTCCCACGAATGGAAGCCGGATGACGGCGGCGTTCTGCGCATACGCTTCAAGCTGGAACAGTGAGAGAAAGCCAGGATAGGCTTGGTTTCTCCGGTCATGGTAGGAGAAAGCTGAGAAGAGTATGCCCGTACCCGCAGTGGCGTCCGGTTTCAGCTGCTGCCGGGAAGTGATGGCGTCCCTTTCTTTTTGGAAGTATGGCGTTGCTGCCCCGACGGTACGTCCAATAAGCGTCGGGCAGCTTCTCCTTTAAGAATAACGATCCGCCGTCCCCTATCTTTAAAAGATGTACCGGCGAAGAGCCGCCTCGGAATGTTGGTCTGATTCCGGGGCGGCTTTTTCATATGGCAGACTTCCGTGGAACCCTTCGGAGAAATACCGTGATCAGCGGTGTCTTGTTGAAGTGTTGCCCTGGCTGATGACGAGCGGACGACTTTTCGGCAAGGTCCGCTTTGGGAGATGAATGCTGAAAGAAATAATTTTATCAGTTAAATAAATGGGATATGTTTTAATTGAAATTATTTTTCAAAAATAGCGAGAAAAAATTGAATTTAAGTTGACATTGAAATTCGTTTTCATTAGTGTCGATTTCAACAGGGATGAGCAGCAGAAACGAAAGGTGCTCATTCCTTGGAAGAGACTGTCCTCGACGCGGTAAGACGGCCGGGCAATAAGAGAACTCCGGTTGACGCAGAGGCGAAGGACAGGCGGCTCATTGAAAATTTCAGAGTGTTCGCAACGGCCGATCAGGGCAGGATAAGACATTGACCTCCCCCCCCGGCCGCCTGACGATGGCTTGACCCGGCGTGCGCCGGAGGCGTCAGGCGGCAAAATTTCGCGGGTTTTCCCGCAAGATATCGGGATACGACCGGGTCGTATTCCCTTGCTGAGGTGGATACCTCAGTCTCCTGGTGCGGCAGGGCCGTTCCCCATGGTGGGGGACGGCCCGAGAGACACCGGGGCATGACCACAGCCCATAGCAGCGCGAAGGCGATCCGAGCGTCTTCGGGCCTCCATAAAGAGCGTCGCATACTCCGAGGTGGCGTTCCTGCCGGAACATATGTCTGGATGTTCCGGCAAAATTTCTCTGCCACGCGGCAGGAGCATGGATTTGCAGATCCATCATCATATTCGCCATACTTTTCGGGACATACAGGTACTCCCGGAAAGTCTCCTCCGCATTGCCGGTATGCATGAAAACGGCATGCCGGCAAAAATTTGCTCTGAAGTCTTGTGCTTCAGTCTCCTCCCCCCCCTCGGCCGGACGTTCGACTCACAGCGCGCGTCCGGCCGGATATTTATGTCCTGCATCCGCCCCGTTTTGGCGGGGCGCATACTCCTGGTCGTGCACGGCGGAGAAAGACGGCATATCTCCGCCGTGCAAAAAATAGCGGACACATATTCCCCGAGAAGGCAGGCTTTGTCCGTACTCCGGCATGGGGTCGGGGCGGACGGCTGCCCTGTCGCCTGCTTTTCCGGGGGCTGGAGAAAAAAGATATGAAAGCGCTCATTGTGTATGGCTCTACCACGGGCAATACCGCCGGTATTGCCGAGGCTCTCGGCGACATTCTTGGTCAGGCCGGGCATGAGGTGACGGTGAAGAACGCCGCCGACGTGACGGCCGAAGGACTGTGCAACGGTTACGACGCCGTGCTGTTCGGCTGCTCCGCCTGGGGAACCGACGAGGTGGAAATGCAGGACGACTTCAACGCCCTGTATGAAGATTTCGATCTCATCGGCGCGAAGGGAAAGAAGGCGGCCTGTTTTGCCAGCGGTGACAGCAGCTTTGAACACTTCTGCGGAGCCGTGGACGTTATCGAAAAACGCCTTGTCGAGCTCGGCGCGGAGATCATGGAAGAAGGACTCAAGGTGGAAGGCGACTACTCCGGCAGCAGGGACGACGTGGACAGCTGGGGCAGGCGCATTGCCGCCGCACTGTAATAGAGGCATTTGTTTCGGGAAGTTTGTCTGCCTGTTTTTCTGCGACAGTGGCTGCCGACAAAAGGCGGCCTGTACGCGGAAAGCAACGAGAATAGCGAAGGCAGGTGTTGTGCATGCCCGGAAACAGGCTCGAAAAGAGAGTGTACGGAAAACGGGAACCGGCATACCGGTTCCCGTTTCTGCGTTTAATTAAGAGAAGATCGGCGGGCGTGTTCCGCGGGCCGCAGGAAAAGGGGAAAGGGGGAATCTGCTCCCCCCCTCACGAGAGAAGAGGGCGCTTTTTCGGCATCGGTGGGACGGGCCGGATTTCATGCCCCGGACATCGGCGATGCTCAGAGCCCCTTGTCCAGAACGGGCAGCAGTCTTTTTTGGACGACGGCCTTCATGAGCGCGGCATCAAGCGGGCAGGAGGCGAACTGCTCCAGCGCGAGAATGGCCTGATGAATGAGCATGCCGAGCCCGTTCATGGTCTGATGTCCTCGCTTTTCCGCCTCTTCCAGAAGTCCGGTTCTGAGCGGACGATAGATGAGATCGCATACCGGGGCCGATGCGGGCAGCTCGTCGAGAAAATCGAAGTCGTCAAACTGCGCGGGAACGCTCTGCATGCCGAGGGGCGTGCAGTTGATGAAAAGTTCCGCTTCACTCAGAGCCTGCCGGGTATCGGCGGAGCCGAGAGGGCTTATGCGCACATGGCTGGACGCCCGGGCCAGTTCTTCGGCGCGCGCCGGAGTACGGCAGCAGACGGTAATGCTTTCCGCCCCTTCGGCCGCCAGCTTGAGCACGACGGATCGGGCGGCGCCGCCTGCGCCGAACACGACGATGCGGCGACCTTCCGGCCTGATCCCTTCGTCGTGCAGCGAGCGGAGAAAACCCGCGCCGTCGGTGTTGTGTCCGTGGAAGCGGCCGTCGCGGATGACCACGGTGTTCACGGAGCGGTACATGCGGGCATCGTCGGAGAGCGTATCCATGAGCGGCACGAGATCGGTCTTGTGCGGCATGGTGGCGTTGAATCCGGCCAGATTCAGATCGGCCGCCGAGGGGAGCCATGCCGCCACGCTTCCGGCGCTGACGAGAATGCGTTCATACACGCATGCCAGCCCTATTTCATCCAGCATGGCCTGCTGAATGAGAGGGGAGAGGCTGTGTTCGATGGGATCGCCGATGACGGCCAGTTTTTTTCCGTCCAGAAGGTGACTCATGGTGACTCCGGCAGACTCAGTCGCCGCTGTGGCGACGGTAGTGGTTGAGAATCTGGAGAATACGCTTTCTGAGCGTGCGCGGCCCGCCGTTGTTGAAAACGGTAACATGGGCGTAACGGCGGTACAGATCGAGGCGCTCGGCATACAGGCGGAAAAGTCTGTCTCTGTCGTTCTGCACGAGGGGGCGATCCCCGAGCGACGTGGAGCGCAGAATGTGCGAGGGATGCCGGTCGATGAACACGATGAGTCCGTTTTCCGCCAGCATTTTCATGTTTTCCTCGCGGAGAATCATGCCGCCGCCTGTGGAAATGACGGCGCCTGAGCCGGCGGCGGCCTGTCTTGCGCAGGCCGATTCCATGTCCCTGAATCCGGTTTCTCCGTCTTCGGCGAAAATGTCGGGAATGGAGCGGCCCGAATTTTTTTCGATCATGGCGTCGGTATCCAGAAGCGGCATGCGCATTCTTCGGGCCAGACGCCGGCCGATGGTGCTTTTGCCGCAGCCGGAAAGACCGATGAGCACGAGATTCTTCATGCGAGCATCCCCGGAATTTCCGTGAGCGCCAGGGCGCAGACCGCCTCGATGACGGGAACGGCTCGGGAAAGAATGCAGGGGTCGTGCCTGCCGGTGATGGAGAGCTTTGCCGCTTCGCCGGTGCGCATGTCCACGGTGTCCTGTTCTCTGCCGATGGAGGGGGTGGGCTTGATGACCACGGAGAAGACCACGGGCATGCCGTTTGATATGCCGCCGTTGATGCCGCCGTTGTTGTTGGTGCGGGTATGGAGGCTTTCTCCCGGCTCAAACACGTCGTTGGCTTCGCTGCCGCGCATGGAGGCAAAAGAGAAGCCCGCGCCGAAGGAGAGCCCTTTCACCGCGGGAACGGCGAACATATGGCGGGCGATGAGGCTTTCGAGGTTTTCATCGAAGTCTGGGCTGCCGAGACCGGCAGGCAGGCCGAAGGCCAGGCACTCGATGATGCCGCCTACGGAGTCGCCTTCGGCCCGGGCTGCGAGAACGGCGTCCTGCATGGCGTTTCCGCGCTCATCGTCGAGAACGGGAAAGGCCTTCTTTCCCGCCGCGCGCAGGGCATCCCTGTCGGGGCGGGCGAGATCGAGGGGGGCATCTTCAATGCCCGCCGTGCAGCGGATGCGGGCCAGCACTTCCACGCCCTTTTTCTGCAGCGCCAGCTTGGCCACGGCTCCGGCGAAGACCAGAGGCGCGGTGAGGCGTCCGGAAAAATGCCCGCCGCCGCGGTAGTCCTCAAAGCCCTGATAGCGCAGATGCGCGGTGTAGTCGGCATGGCCGGGCCTGGCGAGCCAGCGGGTGGCGGCGTAGTCGCGCGAGCGGGTGTCGGTGTTTTCGATGACGCCGCAAAGAGGCGTGCCGCAGGCCTTTCCTTCAAACACGCCGCTCAGAATGCGTACTTCGTCCTTTTCGTTGCGGGCCGTGGCGAGAGGGGAGCGGCCCGGAGCGCGGCGCGCCATTTCGCTGCGGATGAAATCCGTGTCGATATCAAGTCCCGAAGGGACGCCCTGAAGCACGATGCCGATGGCCGGACCGTGGGATTCGCCGAACAGGCTGTAACGCATTATTTCTGTCCTTTCTTCAGCCCCATGCGGGCAGACTGGAGAGCCACCTTGCGGGCTTCTTCGTGAATGGTTTTCTTTTCCTCGCCTTCCCGCCACCACCATCGTGCCTTGTGCAGAATGAGATCCACGTCGCCCGCGGCGGCGAGGGAGAGCAGATTGCGGTACTGGCGGGTCATGGCCTGACTGTGGGGATTGGCCTCGAACAGCCAGGTGAACAGTTCCCCGTCTTCCATGAGCTGCTTTTCCGAAGAGTTCATGCGCCGCAGAAAGGATGGGGTTATGTACGGCAAAAGCGCGGGATCTTCCGCCGTCATGGCGAAATACACCGCGCTCGTGATGAAATTCATGCCCTGTATCTTGGCTTCCGCGATGTCGTGTTCTTCGGCCGTGGCGCGGAAAGTCACGCAGCCGAAGCCCTGAAACAGGCCTTCCACGAATCGCACGTCCTCTTCCGAGGCTCTTTTGCCCGGCACTATGGTCACGCGCAGTTCCAGATCCTGCGCCGGAACCGGCCCGAAGAGCGGATGCGTTCCCACCACGGGGCCGTCCCACAGGCTTTCCATGTGCTGCATGGGCAGTTCCTTCACCGAGGTGATGTCGGCAAGCACGGCGTCCGGTTCCATGAAGGGGCGCAGCATGTTCACCGTATCGGCAATGGCCGTGGCCGGTATGCACAAAAGCACCATGCGCGCGCCGCGGCAGGCCTCCTTCACGGCCTCTTCATCAAAGGGAATGTCGATGCCGGCAGGGCAGATTCCGGGTTCGGCGCCGAAGCGCTTCATGAGCATGGCACCCATGCGGCCGCGGCAGCCGACGATGACGATGCGCTCGCTCATACAAGGGCGCTCCACACGTTCCAGAAGTCGGGGAAGGACTTGCGCACCACGGCGGGATCATCCACGCACACGCGCTGTCCGCGGGCAAGGCCGAGCAAGGATGCGGACATGGCCATGCGGTGATCATTCCAGGTGGGGAAGACCGTGCCTTCGGGGACGACGGGAACCTGCGGGAACAGGCCGTGAATCGTGAGAGCGTCCGCGCCTTCTTCGGTGGACACGCCGATGAGGCCGAGGATGGCGGCACAGGCGGAGAGCCGGTCGCACTCCTTGATGCGCAGATGGGCGATGTTGGTGATGTGCGTATCGCCCGAGGCGAAGGCCGCAAGCATGGCCACGGTGGGCACAAGATCGGGGCAGTCGCCCATGTCCACGGTGATGCCGTGAAGGGGCGAGGGGCTGACGAGAATGCCGTCGTTTCGGATGTCGACGGAAGCGCCCATGGTTCTGAGAATGTCCAGAATGGCACGGTCGCCCTGCAGGGAATCGGCGCGAAGCCCCGTGACGAGCACGGGCTCACGTCCCACGGCGCCGGCCGCGAGCAGATAGGAGGCTCCGGACCAGTCGCCCTCCACATGATACTCGCCGCACCGGTAGCTGCCGGGCTGCACGGTGATGCGAAGATGTCCGGGCCGGGCTTCGGTCACGCTCCGCCACGGCACGCGTTTCCAGAGATCGTTTTCCTTCTCTTCCACGCTGAAGTCGATGCCGAAGTCTTCCAGCACCTGCAGGGTCAGGCCCACATAGGGCCAGGAAACCGCCTTGCGTCCCGTAAGAGAAATGCGGGTGGGCTGAAGGGCGAGCGGAGAGGCAAGCAGCAGACCGGAGAGATACTGACTGGACTCGTCGATGCTCATGTCCACGTCGCCGCCGGGCAGGCCGTCGGTGTCGATCACAAGCGGCGGATAGCCTTCCTTTTCTTCAAAGAGGATGCGGACGCCGAGGGACTGCAGGGCTTTTGTGAGCGCGCCTATGGGGCGCTCGTGCATTCTCTGCACGCCGTGGATGCGGAAGGAGCCGTGCCCGGCGGCAAGAATGGCGGTAAGCAGACGGCAGGTCGTGCCGGATTCTCCCACGGGGCAGTCGAGAGGAGTGTCTTTTCCTCCCGCGGGGCCGCTCGCCATGCCTTCCACGGACCAGCTGCCTTCGCCCAGATCCTTCAGCACGGCGCCTGCGGCGTGCAGGATGCCGCGCGTGCGTTCAAGATCGGCGCTGGAGAGCGCATGATGCACCGTTGATGTGCTGTGCGCCAGAGCGGCCGCGATGAGCGTGCGATGAGAAACGGATTTGGAAGCGGGAGCCCGGAGCGTGATCATGAATCAGAAACCTGTGGTGTTGACGGTGGAATCAAGGCGCGGGCCTTCGGGATAGCAGCCGAGCACGCGCACGGAGGTACAGCATGCGCCGAGATCGCGGATGAGCCCCGTTCTGTCGGAAGAGGAGAGGTCGCATTCCACGTCGGCGAAGAAGATGTAGTCCCAGCAGCTGCCCTTCATGGGACGCGATTCGAGCTTGGTCATGTTCACGCCGTGGGCGGAGAACACGTTCAGAACGTCGCTGAGCGTTCCGGCCTTGTTGGGAACCGTGAAGAGCAGGGAGGACTTGAAGCGGCCCGCCTCTTCGGGATGCGATCCTCCGGACGGAGCCTCGCCCGGGCGGACGAGCACGAAGCGGGTCCAGTTGGAGGTGTCGTCCTGAATGTTGTCGGCAAGAGCGCTCATGCCGAGCTTTTCCGCCATGCTGCGGTGACCGATGGAGGCCGCGCCCTTTTCGGAGGTCGCCTTCCATGCGGCGGCCGCCGTGGACTCCACGGACACGAGCCTCGCCGCGGGCAGATGGGCGCGCAGCCAGGAGGCGCACTGCCCGAGGGGCTGGGGATGGGAGTAGACGGTGGTCACATTATCCAGCGAGGTTTCCCTGCTGAGCAGACTGTTGGCGATGCGGGAGTAGAACTCGGCCTGTATGCTCACCTCGTGTTCGGAGAACAGGTCGAAGCTCTGGGTGATGGTGCCGTGAATGGAGTTTTCCAGGGGAATGACGCCCATGTCGAACTCTCCGAGGCTGATGCCGCGGAAGATTTCACTGAAGTCGCGGCAGGGCACGAAGGTCATGGATTCGCCCAGAAAGTCTCTGGCGGCAAAGTAGGAAAAGGTGCCTTCCGGGCCGAGATAGGCCACGGTGCACGGTTTCTGCAGGGCGCGCGAGGCGGAAAGCACGGCACGCCAGATGGACGTGATGTGTTCCTTCCTGAGCGGCCCCGCGTTGCGTTCGGCGAGCCTTTCCAGAAGTCTGGCCTCCCGGGCCGGATCGAACACCTTGCCCGAAACCTGCTTTTTGGCTTCGCCCACGGCCACGCTGAGCTTTGCGCGCCGGTTCAGAAGCTCCAGCAGCTGGGAGTCCACATCGTCAATCTGTTCACGCAGTTCGGCAAGGCCGGGAATCTGGAAAGGCTCCGCCATGATCTATTTCTCCTGAATGTCTTCCTTGATGCGCATGCCGAAATGGCGTCCGGCCTCGTCGGTCCGGCAGAGCACCTTGTCGCCGGGCTTGAGGGTCACCACGCTCACGGGCGTGCCGTCCGGAGCGGTGAGGCGGATGGTTTCGGCATTCTGCAGGAACACCGCGCCGGTTTTGTCGCCGATTCTGGCTTCCACCAGAAGCATGGGGCGAACCTCGATCTTCACTCGGCCTGCCGTGGCAAGCGTGGTGGCGCCGGTATGGTCCACCACCAGCATCTGCGTGCCGGAGGTCACTTCGGAAAGATAGGTCGTCACGTCTCCGGGCAGCCGGATGTAGGCATGCACCGCGCCCGCGTTCACGCGGAAGGGGCGGGAAGCCACGTATTCGTTGTGCTCGGTCTCCGCATGGACAAGGAAGGTGAAGGCGCTGGAATTGCCCACTAGCATGCCCTGGCCGCGATGCAGCATGGACATGGTGTCGATGCACACGCGGTGTCCGAGTCCGGCCGGTTCCACGCGGGTGATCACGGCCTCCTGCAGTTCCTCGTGCTCTCTGCTGATCTTGCAGCGGGCCACGATTTCCTTGAGATCGCCGATGGCTTCGGGCAGCACCACGATGCCCTGCACGCCGCGCTGCAGAATGCCGGAGGCAAGAACGGCCTCGTCGAGACTGCCGGCTTCGGCCACCACGTTGTCGCACTGGGCAAGCAGGTTTTCCACGGGAATGACTTCCCAGCCGCGGGCCAGCGTTACTTGTCTGCCCGCCCGCAGGCTGTCGCGGATGGCTTCCTCGTCGGCCTTGGCGTTCATGGCGCAGGACGGCATGGCTTCTTCGGATATCGCGGGAATGCGGGACAGCGCGGCAACGGATTCCACCTTGTCGGCAGGAACGATGACGCCGTCCACGCCGGATTCCAGCGCCAGCGTCACGTCGTTCTTGCTGAAGGGCACACTCTTGAAATAGATGTTCATGGGAGATCCTTGCAGGCTATTCTTCGCCGACGATGGCCATGGCGTCGTCCACGGAGGCGTTCGAGTGCACGATGGCGTTCATGGCGCGCATGAGGTCAACGCGGCGGGGATGCTCGAACACGTTGCGGCCGATGGAAAGACCGGCGCCGCCGGCCTGCAGGGAATCGTACACCATCTGCAGGAGCTTGCGGGTGGAGTCGATGCGTTCGCCGCCGGCGATGACCACGGGAGCGCAGCAGCATTCGGTGACGCGGCGGAAGGATTCAGGGCTGCCGGTGTAGGAGACCTTCACGATGTCGGCGCCGAGTTCCGCACCCACGCGGGCGCAGTGGGCCACGATGTCAGTGGCGAAGCTGTCGCGGATGAGGCCGCCGCGGCCGTAGAGCATCATGAGCAGAGGCATGCCCCAGCGGTTGCAGTGATCGGCGATCACGCCAGCGCTGTTGAGCATTTCACGTTCGTTGGGGTCGCCGAGGTTGAGATGGATGGACACGGCGTCCGCGCCGAGGCGGATGGCTTCTTCCACGGTGCCGGTGAGCACCTTTGTGTTGCCGCTGGGGGAAAGTTCCGTGGAGGCCGTGATGTGCATGATGAGGCCGAGATCGGCGTTGGCGTCGGCACAGCCGGAGGCGCGGATGAGACCCTTGTGCATGAGCACGGCATTGGCGCCGCCTTCGTTCATGTCGTCAACGGCCTTGCGGATGTCCACCAGTCCGTCGGGGGCGCCGATGGTCATGCCGTGATCCATGGGAACGATGATGGTGCGCTTGGTGTCGGGATTGAAGATGCGGGTCAGTCTTTTCTTGGTGCCGAGTTCCATAAGGCGTTCCTTCTTTTTGAACGTTGGGGGCTGCGTGGCGGCTTCAGCATACAAAAAGGGCCGCCGGCTTGTTTCGCCTGCGGCCCGAAGTTTTGCAAACTCTGGTTGTCAGCAATCCTTCCGACCACAGGACCCGGTAAAATAAAAGTAGAAACCAAAGGTAAAGCCGTTGGTTTCAAACTGGGCGGTGGCGGAATACAGAGTATGCATGACAACAACCATTGAAAGTTTAAAAAATTACTAATCCCGGAGAAAGAAATCTGTCAACAGGAAAATTCCGGAAGCGGAGAACTTTTTATCTTCTCCTGATTATTTCTCTCCCATGAGTTCCAGAGCCTCGTCCACGGATGCGTTGCCGTGCACCATGGCGCGCAGCGCGTGCAGAAGTTCCACGCGGCGCGGATGCTCGAACACGTTGCGTCCCACGGAAAGGCCGGAGCCTCCGGCCTGCAGGGAGCCGTGCACCATTTCAAGGAGTTTGCGCGTGGAGTCGAGCTTGGGGCCGCCGGCAATGAGCACGGGCACGCCGCAGTCCTCCACCACGTCGGCGAAGGATTCCGGGTCGCCGGTGTAGGGCACCTTCACGATGTCGGCGCCGAGTTCCGCACCCACGCGGGCGCAGTGGGCGATGTTGCGCGGATCGTAGCTGTCCACGTCGTGGCCGCGGGCGTACACCATCATGAGAAGAGGCATGCCCCACAGGCTGCATTCCTTGGCGATTTTGCCCGCGTCCGACATCATCATGCTTTCATCGTCGTCGCCGAGGTTGATGTGGATGGACACGGCGTCCGCGCCGAGACGCACGGCTTCCTCCACGTCGCCCACCAGCATTTTCTTGTTGGGGCGGCGGGAAAGGCTCGTGGAGGCCGAAATGTGCATGATGAAGCCGAGACGCATGTGGGATTCGTAGTCGGCTTTGTGGATGAGGCCCTTGTGAAGCAGCACGGCGTCGGCCATGCCCTCGTCCATGTCGTGAATGGCCTTGGCCATGTTCTTCAGGCCGCGGGGCGCGCCGTCGGACATGCCGTGATCCATGGGAACGATGATGGCACGGCCGGTCTGGGGATTGATGATGTGATTGAATCTTCTGAGAGCGCCGACTTCCATGTAAGATACCTCTTTGCAGGCTTCCGGCGTCTGTAAAAAAAGCCGCCGGCTTGGGGTATGCCTGCGGCTTTACATTCCTGTGTGACGGAAGAAATCAGCACAGCCTGCCGCATGGCCGGTAATAATACGCATAGCACCAGCAACCGAAGCTGCTGGCGAAGGTAAAGTAACCGGAGCGGAATGCACTGAACATGATTTCCAACCTTTTTCTTTTTCATAGCGCCGCTTCGGAAAATCTGTCAAGCGGGGGAAAAGTCTTTTTTCTCTCTTCCTGTCCGTTCCGTGGGGAAGGTGGGCGCCTGTCGCCGCTTTGAGACACTCGTCTTTTCGAAAAACGCGGATCGTGAGCGCTCCGGCGCCGGAAGAAAAAAGTCCGGCCTCCGGATTGACAAAGAAAAGTCCCTTGCATACACAGAAGAAAAACAGACAATCACCTTCAGGAGTTTTTCATGTCCGCAAGCCTTTTCACCAGAACCTTCGCCGGTCAGTGGTGGTGGCGTATCTTTTCTTCAGGGAGAGGATGCGGTCTTGACGCGTAGCTGAAGGTTTCTGTTTCTTACGGAACATACCAATGCCGTTCCCTCTCCGGAGGGAGCGGCATTTTTTTATTAACTTCACGAGGTTCAACATGACAATCAGGACATCGCTCATCGAAATGCGCCAGAGCGTCCGCCATCTTCCGGCGGACATGGATACGCCCATCAGTCTTTTCCTGGACATGGCCGGGAAGGGCGACGGAATACTGCTGGAAAGCGCGGAAGTGGACGGGCGATGGGGACGCTACAGCGTTCTTGCCTGCGACATGGCGCTCTATCTGATCTGCCGAGAGGGGCGTCTGGAGTGCCGCATCGAAGATGAGCGGCTGGCCGCGCTTTCCGCCTTCGACGGCATGCCCTTTGTGGAGGGGCTGCGCAGCGTCATGCGTTCTCTCGAGGTGCTGCCCGATCCCGGGGCGGCGGATCTTCCTCCCATCACCCGGTCGCTGTGCGGCTATTTCGGCTTCGGCATGGCTTCGCTGTTTCATCCGAAACTTGCGTCGGTCATGAAGCCGGAAGAGGCGGAATGCGTGCTCTGCCTTCCCGGAACGCTCATGCTCTTCGATCACATGTACAACCGTCTTTCCCAAGTGAGCCTCGGCGAGCACCGGGACATGAGCCGCTGCGGCGCCTTTTCCCGGCGAAGCGAGCCGCTTCCCGCGCCCTCGGAAGTGCAGGCCGCGCCTTCCGAGCGTGACTTTCAGGAGGCCGTGGAGCACATACGGGATATGCTGCGGGAAGGCGAGGCTATTCAGGTTGTGCCGTCCGTGCGTTTCGACACGCCCTTCACCGGGGATCCCTTCACGCTGTACCGTCGCATGCGCAGCGAGAACGCCTCTCCGTACATGTTTTTCATGCGTCTTCCCGGCATCACGCTGTTCGGCTCGTCCCCGGAAGTCATGGTGCGCTGCGAGAACGGCAGACTCCTTTCCGCGCCCATTGCGGGAACGCGCCGGCGCGGCGCAAGCGTGACGGAGGACGAGGCGCTGGCCTCCGAACTTCTGGCCGATCCCAAGGAGCGGGCCGAGCACATGATGCTTGTGGATCTTGCCCGCAATGATCTCGGCCGTCTGGCCAGACCCGGCAGCGTGGAGGTGGAGAAGCTCATGATGGTGGAGCGCTTTTCCCACGTCATGCACCTGACAAGCCGCGTCACCGCCGAGCTTGAGGACGGACTGGACGCCGTGGACGTGCTGGCCGCCACGTTTCCTGCGGGAACGGTGAGCGGCGCACCCAAGCTCAGGGCCATGGAAATCATCGCATCGCTGGAACCCTTTCCCCGCGGGCCGTACGCGGGCTGCATAGGCTGGCTCGGACTGGACAGGGACGGCGTCAGCCTCGATACCGGCATCACCATCCGCAGCATGTGGGTGAGGGACGGTCGTCTGTACTGGCAGGCGGGAGCCGGAATCGTCCATGACTCCGTTCCGGCTTCGGAATGGAAGGAGGTATGCAACAAGTCGGCCATCATGCGTCAGGTAAGCTTTGCCACGGGAGATTTCCATGTTTCTGCTCATCGATAATTACGATTCCTTTACCTACAATCTGTTTCAGGCCTTCTGCCGTCTCGGTCACAGACCCCGCGTCGTGAAGAACGACGATCCCGGCCTTGTGGCGCTGGCCAACGATCCTTCCCTGCGCATGGTCTGCATTTCGCCCGGCCCCGGACATCCTGCCCGCGCGGGCTACTGTCTGGACTTTCTCCGGCAGCTCAGTCCCCGCATTCCCGTGCTCGGCGTCTGCCTCGGGCATCAGATCCTCGGCCTGTATGCCGGAGCGGAGGTGACGACCGCTCCCGTGGTCATGCACGGCAGAACGTCGGAAATCGTGCATGACGGCCAGGGACTGTACCGCGGCATGCCCAATCCCATGACCGTGGGACGATACCATTCCCTTGTCGTCCGTGTGGACGACGAGCATCCCAATCCGCTTCTGGCGGTTTCCGCCCGCGGTCCGCAGGGCGAGGTGATGTCCATGCGCTTCCGGGACAGACCGTGGGTGGGCGTGCAGTATCATCCCGAATCCGTGCTCACGCCGGACGGGCTGCGTCTTCTGGAGAACTTCCCCGGCAGCCTTCTTCCCACGGTGCACGCCGCGCCCACGATCAGTTCCATTCTGGAATCCGTTTCCGATGGAAGGGACATGACCGAGGAGGAGGCGGAAGTGGCGTTCGGCTCCATGCTGGACGGAACCATGACGCCTGCGCAGGCGGGCGCGCTGCTCATGGGACTGCGCATGAAGGGCGAAAAGCCGTCGGAACTGGCGGCGGCCATACGGATCATGCTGGCCCGTTCCGTCAAGGTGACGGGCATTCCGGAAAAGTGCATCGACATCGTGGGCACGGGCGGCGACGGCAAGCGTTCCTTCAACTGCTCCACGGCCACATCACTCACGCTGGCGGGCATGGGCTACCGCATGCTCAAGCACGGCAACCGCGCCGTGTCCTCCACCTCCGGCGCGGCCGATGCGCTGGAAGGGCTGGGCATTCCGCTGGAAAAGGATCCCGAGGCCATTGTAGACATGCTCAGGGAAAGAAATTTCGCCTTTCAGTTTGCGCCGTATTTTCATCCGGCCTTTGCCAACATCGGCCCGGTGCGCAAGCAGCTCGGCATGCGCACGCTGTTCAACATGCTCGGCCCCATGCTGAACCCCGCCTGCCCGGACTATCTCATGATGGGCGTCGGCGATCCTTCAAAGGTGGATCTCATAGCGGCCACGCTTCAGAAGCGTCCGTTCCGCAAGGTGGCGGTATTCCACGGCGCGGGCGGATACGACGAGCTGACCACCATGGGCAGAACGCGCATCGTGCTCATTACCGACGGAGTGATGGAGGAAGTGACCTTCGATCCGGCCGCCTACGGTTTCGAGCCGTGCGATCCCGAGGATCTGGAAGTGAAGGACAAGGAGGAGGCCGCCGCCGTGCTCAGGCAGATTCTTGCCGGACGCGGCCCCCGCGCCATGCGCGACATGGTGACGGTGAACGCCGCCTTTGCCATTCACATGCTGGAAGAGGACAAAACGCTTGAGGAATGCGTGGCCATGGCCAGAGCGGGCGTGGCGGAAGGCGCAGGCATGAGGGTGCTCGCATGACGGGACTTGAGCGTTTCATTGAGGCGAAAAACGCGGAACTTGCGGCGCTGGCAAAGGCGGATCCCGAAGCGCTGCGCCCCTGGCAGGGCGTGCGCCCGTCGATGATGCAGGCCCTTCGAGGCGGCGGATCGGAACTGCCGGTCGTGGTGACGGAATACAAGAGGGCCTCTCCCTCGCGCGGGGTGATATGCGAGTCGCTGGAGCCTGAGGACGCGGCGCGGCAGTATGCCGGAAACGGCGCGGGCGCGCTGTCCGTGCTGACGGAGGAGCGGTATTTTCACGGCTCCCTCCGGTATCTTTCCCGCATGGCCGACGCCCTTTCCCTCATGGGCAGGCCGCTGCCCCTGCTGCGCAAGGATTTCATCTTCAGCCCTCTGCAGGTGACGGCCACGCTGGCGACTCCGGCTTCGGCCCTGCTTCTCATCGTACGGCTGACCCCGGATGCGCGTCTTCTGCGCAACCTTCGGGAACAGGCCGAAGCCGGGGGCGTGGATGCCGTGGTGGAAGTGTTCGACGAGGAGGATCTTGCGCTGGCAAGAGAGAGCGGCGCCCGCATCATTCAGGTCAATGCCCGTGATCTTGCCTCGCTCAGGGTGGACAGGCAGGCATGCCTGCGCCTTGCGCGAAACTGCCCGCCCGAAGGCGGCGAACTGTGGGTGGCGGCAAGCGGCATGAGCCGTCGCCGGGATCTGGAAGAGGCCGCCCGCTGCGGATTTTCCGCCGCGCTTGTCGGCTCCGCGCTCATGGAGGGCGGAAAGCCGGGAGAAGCGCTGCGCAGGCTTCTGACGGGAAAGGAGAACGTTCATGCGGATTAAAATATGCGGCATGAGCGATCAGCGGCGCATCGACGAGGCGGCCGCACTGGGCGTGGAGTTCTGCGGTTTCGTGTTCCATGAGAAAAGCCCCCGCAACGTCACGCCGCAGCAGGTTTCCCTGCTCGATACCCACGGCATGAAGCGCGTGGGCGTGTTCGTGAACCAGAGCGCGGAGGAGATACGCAGCATCGTTCGCCTTGCCCGGCTGGACTACGTTCAGCTGCACGGAGAGCGGAGCGCGGCTGCGGCTGAAGCCTTTCCCGCGGAACGGGTAATCCGGGTGCTGTGGCCGTCGCACTATGCCACGCGGCAGGCGCTGGAAAAGGACATCGCGTCCTTTGCCGGAACGTGCGGCCTGTATCTTCTGGATGCGGGCATGGGCAGCGGCAGGGAACTGGACTGGCCCTCGCTGCAGGGACTTTCGTTCCCTCACCCGTGGTTTCTTTCCGGCGGACTTTCGCCTGAGAACGTGGCGAGGGCGCTGGCTTCATGTTCGCCCGACGGGCTGGACTTCAACTCGAAACTGGAATCGTCCCCCGGCATCAAGAGCGGGGAAAGAATGGCTAAGGCCGTGGCGGCGGTGCGGGCGCTGGAGCGCCTTGCGCCGCAGAGCGGCTCTGGCTGCGGAAAGGAAGGTGACAGATCATGAAAAAGGGATATTTCGGTGATTTCGGCGGACGTTTCGTACCCGAGCTTCTCATGCCGCCGCTCATGGAACTGGAAGAGGCCATGAAGAGCATTCTGCCGTCGGAAGAATTTCAGGCGGAGCTGCGCAATCTTCTCGTGAATTTTGCCGGGCGGGAAACGCCGCTCACGTTCTGTCCCACGCTTTCAAGGGAGCTCGGCTTTGAACTCTGGCTGAAGCGTGAGGATCTTCTTCATACCGGCGCGCACAAGATCAACAATACGCTCGGTCAGGCGCTTCTGGCCCGGTATATGGGCAAAACGCAGCTCATTGCCGAAACGGGCGCGGGGCAGCACGGCGTGGCCACGGCGGCCGCTGCGGCACGGCTCGGCATGACGTGCACCGTGTACATGGGCGCGGAGGATGCGGAACGCCAGTCCGCCAATGTGCGGCGCATGCGCCTTCTGGGCGCGGACGTGGTGGCCGTGGAAAGCGGATCCCGCACCCTCAAGGATGCCATCAACGCGGCGCTTCGTGCATGGATTTCTCTTCAGAGTACGACGCATTACTGCTTCGGCACGGCGGCGGGACCGTATCCCTTCCCTGATCTTGTCCGCGAGTTTCAGAGCGTGATCGGCCGCGAGGCCCGCGCCCAGATGCTGGAGAACACGGGGGCGCTGCCCGACTATGTGGTGGCGGCCGTGGGCGGCGGTTCCAACGCCATAGGCATGTTCTCGCCCTTTGTGAACGATGCCGGAGTGAAGCTCATCGGCGTGGAGGCAGGAGGTACCGGCGAGCCGGGCTGCCTGCATTCGGCGGCCATCAATCTTGGCCGGGCCGGCGTGCTGCACGGGGAATACACCATGCTGCTTCAGGACGACGAAGGGCAGATCCTGCCTTCCGGTTCCATTTCCGCCGGTCTGGACTATCCCGGCGTGGGGCCGGAGCACGCGTACCTTGCCGCCGTCGGCCGCGTGAAATACGGCGTGGCGTACGACCATGAGGCTCTTTCCGCCTTCCAGACGCTCTGCCGGAAGGAGGGCATTCTTCCCGCGCTCGAGTCCTCCCACGCGCTCGCGTACGTTCTGGAGCACGCCGGGGACTTTGCGCCCGGCAGCCGTGTGCTCGTCAATCTTTCCGGCCGCGGCGACAAGGACATGGACATCGTGGAGAAGGCTCTCAACCTCTGATTTTCGGCGGTATGACCGCAAAGGACGACATCATGCATATTCTGGAAAAGATTATCCGCGCCGCCGTAAGAGAAGGACGTACGGCGCTCATTCCCTTTGTCACGGCAGGCTACCCCACGAAGGAGCAGTTCTGGGACATCGTGCGGGAACTCGATGAAAGCGGAGCGGACATCATAGAGATAGGCGTGCCTTTTTCCGATCCCGTGGCCGACGGCCCCGTGGTGGAGGGCGCATCCGTGATCGCGCTTGAAAACGGCGTCACGCTGCGCTGGATCATGGAAGGTCTTCTGCAGCGCCGGGGGAGATTCAGGGCAGGACTGGTGCTCATGGGCTACATGAATCCATTCCTGCAGTACGGCCTGGAAGCGCTTGCGCACGATGCGCGCGAGGCGGGCGTGCAAGGCTTCATCGTGCCGGATCTGCCTTTCGACGAGGCGGATGCGATGCGCGGCGTTTTGGCCGAACACGGCCTGGCGCTGATTCCCCTTGTGGGACCGAATACCGTCAGGGAACGCATGCAGCTTTACGCAAGCGTGTCGGAAGGCTATGTGTATGCGGTATCCGTCATGGGAACGACGGGCGACCGTTCGTCGCTTCCCGTTGAGGTGCCGGAGCTTCTTTCGCGTGTGCGCGAGGTGTTTTCACTGCCCGTGGCGCTCGGCTTCGGCCTGCGTTCGCCGCAGCAGCTTGAGGCGCTGCCGGAAGCGATCCGGCCCGATGCCGCCGTGTTCGGAAGTTCGCTTCTGCGGCACATCGCGGAAGGAAAGAGCCCGGCGGATTTCATGAAAACATGGAGAGCCTGAACGGGAAAAGTTCATGATCATCAGCGCCAGCCGCCGGACGGACATACCGGCATGCCATGCGGACTGGTTCTTCCGCAGGCTAGAGGAAGGGTACGCGCTCGTGCGTCATCCCATGAATCCGCACAGGGTGAGCCGGGTGCGTCTTGCTCCCGACGTGGTGGACGGATTCGTGTTCTGGACGAAGAATCCTCTGCCCATGCTGGATCGTCTTTCCAGACTCGGGAACTACGCGTATTATTTTCAGTTTACGCTGACCTCCTACGGCCGGGACGTGGAGCCGGGCCTGCCCTCGAAACGGGACGTGATTGTTCCGGCCTTCCGGAAACTGGCGTCGCTTGCAGGCAGGCATCGCGTCATCTGGCGCTATGATCCCGTTTTCCTCAGCAGAACGTATACGTTCGAGTATCATGTGCGCTGCTTTGAAAGGCTGGCCGAACTGCTTGCGCCCTGCACGGAAAGGTGCGTCATCAGCTTTCTGGACTTCTACCGGGATACGCAACGGAACATGGCTTCTCTGGGGCTTCAGGATTTTCCGCCCGATCTTCAGACGGCTCTGGCCGCAAGGCTGGCGGAATCGTCCCGCGCGCACGGGCTTCACCTCGAAAGCTGTGCGGAGAGTCTGGATCTTTCGCGCTTCGGCATAAAGCCTGCCCGTTGCGTAGACGCCGATCTCATCGGAAGCATAGGCGGAGCGCCTCTTCAGGTGGAGGCGGACAGACATCAGCGCCCGGCCTGCGGCTGCGCGCAGAGCATCGACATAGGCGCGTACGGGAGCTGCCCTCACGGCTGCCTGTACTGCTATGCCGGAGGCGGAAGGGCTGCCGTGAAATCCTGTGATCCTGCCTCGCCGCTTCTTGCGGGAGCGCTCCGGCCGGATGATGTGGTCACGGAAAGACGCATGCACTCCTGCGTGCGGAGAGAGAGTCCCCTGTCGCTTCTGCAGGCGGAGGAACATTCGTGAGCGTGAAAAGGCGGTCGCCTTCCGAAAAGGAGGGCGGCCGCCTTTTGTCACGGATTTCGGAACAGCCGGACCAGATCTAGGAGCGAGGCTTTCCGGCGAAAATTTCAGGCAGGCGTTCGGTAAGCTCATCCCCGGCCATGCCGCTAACCAGCGCTAGGAAGGAGGCGAGCGGAAGTCCCGGACCTGCGGGAGTGTCGACCGTGGCGTTCGGAAGCATGAGGGCGGACTCTTTCAGGGCGGCGCGGCTCATGACGGCGTTGTCCGTGCTGAGAAAGGCGGCGTCTGTCTGACAGAGGAAGGATGCCTGAACAACGTTGCCCTGCTCGGTTTCCCAGAGACGGAAGACCAGCATGGAGCCGGGAGGCGTGCTGTCTGCCGGGAACGGATCGTTGTTCCAGTGCAGATCGAGCAGGCCCGCCAGATTGACGATGTTGGTGTCGTGTCCGGCAAGAAAGACCAGCGCCGCCTTGTTTGCATCGGCGACGGGAGAGGTGCCGGCCAGAGCTTCGGCCATGAAGAGCAGCAGCGGCATGCCGTCGCTTTCAGCCACGGGCGCAAAGCGCTGCACGGCACTCTGTACGTTTGTGTGCACGTGAAGAAGCTGCCGCGCCGTGGCGGGATTGACCAGAATTTCATTGTCTTTCGGCTGGAGCAGCGCAGGCTTCCAGCGCGGGGCAAAGGGAAGGGGGCGCGTGTCCGGTTTGTCGCTTCGGGGGGCCATGATGATCTGTCTGGCCTTCTGTTCCACGGGCGTGCCGGGATACTGCACTCTGGGCGCAGGTATCGCCGCCGGAACAAGCTGGGCTCTCTCGGGCCATTCAAGACTTTCCAGAAGCAGAATTTCGGCCGTGGTCGAGGCCAGAGAGAGACCGCCGTGGAGGGAAACGTTCCTGCGCGAGTCTTTGTGCGGAAATTCCAGCGCGGAGGGCATGCTGCTCAGGGTACAGCTGATCTGCCCCGGGGCGCAGAGCGCAGGGGAGGCCGGGCCGAGAATGGAGGAGAGGCGGGCGATGTCCGCACCGAGAGAATCCTGCAGGGCGGAAAGTTCCGCGGTCAGTTTTTTCCGTTCCGGTTCGGAAATGACGGGAGCGTTCACGAAGCCGCTGCGTACGGGATGAAAGAGCGGATCCGTGCCTTCCGGCCTTGAGAACACCTTGAAGCCGCAGCCGGGCGAGAGGCCTTCGAGCATGGCGCGGGCCGTGGCCAGCGTGCGTTCCTCATTGTCGGCATAGACGAACACGCTCTGCGGCGCAGGACATTCCGAGGCGGGAAGCAGGCCGTCGAAGGCCAGCGACTGCCTGAGTCCCTGCCATTCCGCCCGGATGAGATCGGCGCCCCGTTCGGTAAGATGGCCGGGCGCCGTGTTCCATTCGGGCCAGCGGCGATCGCTCCACGCTTTCAGCGTTTCCGACGACTGCGTGGGAGAGCGTACGCCGTGACGGCTCAGCGCCACAACCTTGAGCAGTTTCGGCGCATCGTTTTCTCCGGCCTGAGCCGGAACGGAACCGGGAAGAGGAGAACAGAGAACAAAGGTTGCCAGAACGGCAACAGCGGCAGAAACGCAGCGCATGAGCAGCTCCTTTTTCTGTTTTTGAAAAAGTATGTCACGCGCCGGGAAGGCGGGCAAGGATTTTTGTTTTTCAGATCGGCATTGTACGGAAGGGAATTTTCCTCAGGAAGGAGAAGTGGTGCCGGGCGAGGCGCGGCAGAGGGGAGGTGGGGAAGGAGGGCACCGTCCATGCGGTCGGAAAGGGTGGAGCCCACGGGCTGCGGGGAGTCGTTCCGCCCCCGGGACATCGTATCAGGCGGATGATCGCGGCCGGGCAGGGGATGAGCTGCCTCCCCGCTGCCGGAGAGACAAAACGGAGATCTTGCTTGTCGGGAACAGGTACAAAAAAGGCGCGCAGAGCATGCGCGCCTTACAGGCAGAGTATGCCGCTCTCGGGACTACAGACCGCGGGAGGGATCGCGCCGTTCTTCCACTTCGGGGAAGAAATCCGGATCGTCCTTATGCTCTTCCGAAACATAGAACGAGCAGAAGCAGGCTCCGTATTCGGCGATGTCCTGGTCACGATAGACGCAGGGACAGATGATGTCGCTGTCCTGCTGTCTGTCGGAACAGGCCAGTCGGCACGGGCAGCACATATAGCCGTAGCGTTCCTTGTTGGCGAGCAGACTTTCGGCCGTGCCGAGACAGTGATCGTGATCCGCGTGAAGATGGTATCCTTTCGTGGCGGCTGCTTTGGCCAGATGTTCAAGCAGTTGTTCCGGCGTCATGGAGCAGTGCCTCCTGCATGAGCTGTTTGCGGAACCCCACAATCACCTTGCCACCGGGCACCAGTATGGTGGGGAAGGTTCCGCGAGGATTGTAGGTACGCACTTTTTCCATGAGATCGGAACGCTGCGAGCCGGAGTACTCGTCCAGATAGATGACGATGTAGTCCACATTGTTGGCATCGAGAAACTTTCTGGTGTTTTTGCAGTGCTGGCAGGTAGTGAGGGCGTACATGATGGGCTTGGGGGAAACGGGATTCATGCCGAGCGCGTACAGTTCCTGATCGCCCTGAGGTTCCTTCTCGCCGGAGGAGGCTCCGTCCTGAGAGTCGGGGTCTTTCTTCTTGAGCAGGAGAACCGCGATGACGGCTATGACGACGACGGCGGCTATGATGACGGCAACGGTAGAGTTCATGGGTATCTCCTTGCGGGGCATGCCTGTGTTCTGCTGATGGAAAAAGTATGCTCCTTTTGTGAAAAAAAGCCAGAGCTAAAGCGCTTTCTCCGCGCGGAAAGGAGCAGGGAAAACCGTTTCTCAGGCCTTTTTCCCGTCTTTGCCCGGTTTTCTTCCTCTGTCGGCGGAAGGCTTTCTTCTGTCCGGGGCGTGTTCGCGCCGGCTGTCGCGGACATCTCTTCTCCCGCCGGAAGGACGGGGAGATTTTTCCTCGGGGCGTCGCCCTGCGGGGAAGGGACGGGTTCTGCCGTCGGCGGCACGCGGGCGGCGGCCTTCCTCTTCAAGGGTGAGAATGACGGCGCGGGATTTTCTGTCGCGCTCGGAGGTGGGATAAGCCTGACAGAGAGCTCCGGCCGGAAGATGCGAGGAGGCCGGAATGAGGGCCAGTCCCAGCGGCGTGCAGGCATAGCGCGCCCTTCCGGGATAGTCGGGCACCACGAAGGCGTCGGACACGATGCGCGCGGGCACGGCCGCTCGTCTGCGGGCGGGAGCCTGCGGCAGTTCCTCTCCTTCCTTCAGCTTTCTGAGAAGCACGAAGGAAAGGCTGATGGAGTCCTTGTCGAGTCCCGCGCGGGCGGAAATGGCGCGCAGCTCTTCCGGGGCGTGTTCCGCCGGAGCGTTCACATGGCACCAGGCGGTGGAGCGGCGGTCCAGCATGGGGCAGCCCACACTGTGGGGGCAGGGAGAAAGCGGCATGAACAGCGGCGGCAGACCGAAATCCGACATGTCGTCGTCTTCCATGTCGTCGTCATCGTACATGCTGCGACCGGCCTGTTCCTCGCGCAGGGCGAAGGCGGTGAGATCTTCGTATTCCGGTTCTTCCTCCACGCCGCCGAGCGCGCTCTTGCGCAGATGCGCCACCAGGCGTCCGCCCTGCCTCGTTCCGGGCTCCACGGAGAGCAGAAGTCCGTCTTCGCCGAGCATGGTCCAGGCGCTTTCCAGAAGTTCGCGCATGCGGTCGGCCATCTGATGTCCGGGCCTTGCGCGGCGCTCTTCCATTTCATTGAGCACGTTGCCCATGCTCATCATCCACACGCTGCCGGGCTTTGCGTACACCCGGCGCGGAGCCTGGGATACCGTGGCCCGCATGGTGCGTATGGTCCACGGGCTTTCGGGATCAAGCCCTGCGCGCATGCCTTCAAAAATGCTGCGGCCGAGTTCGAGGATGTGCGGCGTGGAATCGCTCGCCACGAGCGTGACGGGGCGGCGGCGCAGATCGGGGCGGGAAAGCCACAGCGCGAGCGGAAGCGTGAGCGGACCGCTGCCCATGTCGAGAATGAGCGGCTCGTCGGGAATGCGTCCGAAGTTCATTCCCGGCAGAAGCGCAGAGAGCCGGACGAGGTTCCAGGGCAGAAAATAGCGCAGATAGGCCGAGGTCAGGCGCGGCGAGGTCCAGTAGGGGCGGCTCAGGCCGTCGCGGTCGGTGGTCAGCAGCGCGGAAAGATCGCGGCAGGCCGGGGCCAGATCGCGTTTCTGGGAGCCGTGCATGGGCATGACGTCGTCCAGAACGCGGAACAGATATTCAAGCCCGCGGCGGGCGAAACTGTCGGGAACGGAAAAGAGCGGTGTGATCATGGAGCATCCTGTGCGGAATAGGGGGCAGGTATGCGGAAAAGGGTGGCGTAATCGCCGGGGAAAAGCAAGGTGAAAATGACGCGAAGAGGGCGGAATCCGCGCCGTGCGGATTCCGCCCTCTTTTAATATGTGCGCTTATCAGCCGGGATAGCGTCCGGTATGGGCCATTTCCTGCAGGTTGGCGATGCGTTCCTCCATGGGAGGATGCGTGCTGAACATGCGGCGCAGGCTGTCGCCGGTGAGCGGAGACACGATGAACATGTTTTCCGTAGCGGGGTTGGCCTGCATGGCGATGTGGCGGCTGTAGGCATCCAGATTGTTCAGGGCTCCGGCAAGGGCCAGAGGATCGGCGCAGTAGGAGGCGCCGGCGGCGTCGGCCATGTATTCGCGGCGACGGGAGATGGCCATCTGAATGAGGGTGGCGGCCAGCGGGCCGAGTATCATCATGGCGATGGCGGCCAGAGGATTGCTGTTGCCTTCCTCGTCGCGTGCGCCGCCGAAGATCATGGAAAACTGCAGCATGTTGGCGATGGCCGTGATGGCCGAGGCCAGCACGCCCGCCACGGTCTGGATGAGAATGTCGCGGTGGGCGATGTGCGCCATTTCATGGGCCAGCACGCCGCGCAGCTGTTCCGGCGGCAGCAGGTGCATGATGCCCTGCGTGACGGCAATGATGCCGTGTTCCGGATCACGTCCGGTGGCGAAGGCGTTGGGGGCTTCCTGAGGCACGATGAACAGACGCGGCTTGGGCACGCCCGCTCTCTGCGCCAGTTCTTCCACCATCTGATGCACCATGGGCGCGTCTTCCGGGGCAAGTTCCTGCGCGCGGTACATGGAAAGCACTATCTTGTCTGAGAACCAGAAGCTTCCGATGTTCATGATGACGGCGAAGATGAGGGCGATGACGATGCCCTGTCTGCCGCCGAGGGCGCTGCCCATGACGATGAGAACGGCGGAAAGGCCGGCCATGAGCAGAAGGGTCTTGAGTTGGCTGGTCATAGTCACTCCTGAAGTTGACAGGTCCTGAAGGCCTGGCAGGAAGAATAACCACGCTTTTCCCCTCTGCCAAGGGGAGGAATGGTTGCAAAGTGTTGCAGATGTCGGAATCAGGCGTCGAAAGGCACGGCCGTCACGCTGCCCTGGCGGAACACGAGGCTTTCCTTCCATCCTGCGGCAGCGGCGTAGCGGGCCAGTTCCTCAAAATTCCAGGCGACCTGCTCGGTGGCGTGGCTGTCGGAAGCAAAGGTGATGGGCAGGTTGAGCTGCCGGGCCAGCTGCAGAATTTTCGGACCGGGATAGATTTCCCGGCAGCGCTTCCGCAGGCCGGCGGAGGAAATTTCCATGGCCATGCCCGCATTGCGTACGGCCGTGAGCGCGTCGCCCACAAGATCCATGCTCCCCGGCATGTCCAGCCAGCGGCGGAAATCCTCCACGGAAAAGATCTTGATGAGGTCGGGATGCGCCACGATCTGGAAGAGACGCGTTTCGGCCATGCGCTTCATGGTGCGGTAGTAGCGGGCGTAGAGGTCGCAGCGCTCCTCGAAGGAGAGAGGTTCCCAGTCGTCGGAGGAGGAGTCGAAGCCCCAGCGGCCGAGAAAATGGATGCCGCCGATGAGATAGTCGTAGGGACGCTCTTTTGTCATGCGGCGGATGTAGGGGACTTCCTCTTCCAGCCAGTCCACTTCCAGGCCGAGCAGCACGGTGATGCCCTTTTCCTTCTGCTCATCCCGAAGCTGCGTGACCTCGGCGATGTAGTCGTCGAAGGTGGCGGAGAGATGTGCGCGGTACTCTTCGGGATAGTCGTAGCCTTCGGGGCGAGGAGAATGTTCGGAGAATCCCTGCACGAGAAGGCCGCGGGCCTGTCCTGCCTCGAACATCTGACGAACGCTGTCCCGGGCGTGGGAGTGATTGGTATGGGTATGAAGATCGACGCGTATCATGGCATGCTTCCTGTAGGGCTGAAGGTGAGGGCCGTGATGATAGCGCAGGAGCTTCTCCCCCGCAATCTCCGCAACCGGCATCGGGCGGTTTCTCTTTGATCGGGACCGGCCTTTCCGCCTCCGGCCCGGACGTGTTTTTATCGGGAAGAGTGCGTTCCTGCCTTGCATAAAGGTGCGCTTGCGCGTATGCTGTTCAGGTATTGTCCGCCTTCATGGGGCGGCATCCCTTTCAAGCCCAGGAGAACGTCATGGACTTTCTTTTCTTTTTCATCGGCCTTATCTCGGTGATCTGCGCCCTCACCTACATCAAGAAGAGTTCTCCCAACCGTCCTCATCATCATTGATGCCGCGGGAAGCGGAAGAAGCTTCCTGCTGTGAACGGTCATAGTCCGGCAGAACCCGGGTTCTGCCGTCTTGTTTGACGTCCGCGCTTAACGGCACGGGCGTTTTTCTTTCGTTTTTTTCCGCCGGGCGCTTCTTGTGCGCTCAGGCATGCGCGATTCCATGCTGCATATCGTTCTGTATCATCCCGAGATTCCGCCGAACACCGGCAACATCGCCAGACTGTGCGCGGGCACGGAAACCCGTCTCCATCTTATAGAACCTCTTGGGTTCCGCATCGACGACCGGCATCTTCGCCGGGCCGGACTTGATTACTGGCCGCATGTGGACGTGACGGTCTGGCCCACGCTTGAGGCCTATCTTCAGGCGGACGGCGCGGGGCGTCGCCTGGTGTCCACCAGTGCGCGGCACGGCGAGAGCGTGCAGCTTTTTTCCTTTACGGAGCACGACAGTCTGCTCTTCGGGCCGGAATCCTCCGGGCTTCCCGAAAGCGTGCAGGCGCTTGCCGCCGCCCATGTGCGCATTCCCGTGAAGGACTGCATACGCAGCCTCAATCTGTCCACGTCGGCGGGCATCATTCTTTACGCGGCCCTTTCCTCCCTGCATGCGCTGGAGAACTGGTAGGGGCCGTGCGGGCGGAACGGCTGAAGCCGGGCTTTGCACCGTCAGGCTGTCCGCGACGCGGCAGAGGTGACGGCCGGTTTCACGGCATTCGGCTCCTGCCTGAAAACACGCTCTTCGCGGCGAGGATCACGGCATGAGGGCTGCCCGCCCTCGGCTTTTCAGCGGGTCTTTCCTTCTTCGGGCGGTATGCACACGGCCTTCATCTGGTGCAGGTACTCTTCATTTCTGGCCAGATAGAAGGAAAGCGGCGCGGCGAAGTTCCGCCCCACGAGTCCGTTCACGAGCAGCTGGCTGATTTCCTTTTCCAGCATGAGAATCTGCTGCATGCGCAGGAGCACCATGCGTTCGCTGCGGGAGTAACGCTGCAGAAGAATGTCGAGCGCGTAGTTGGCGCGCGGCTGATAGAACCAGAAGTACATGAGATCGAGCGCGTTGATGACCATGCTGACCCACAGGCGTGGATCAATGCTCTTCAGCGTTTTGGGCAGCACGTCGGGACGGTCGAGCAGCGTCATGACGTTCTTTTCCGGGAACAGTTCCTCAAGCTTGCCGTAGAGAGCCAGCGCCTCATGCAGGCGGCTGCGGTAGTCCACCATGCGTCTGCGTATGTTGCGTTCCCGGTCCGCGATGCCGTCGACGATGCCGATGACGGTATCCGAAGCCAGCTTGACCACGAACACGGAATAGGCCGCGAGCACGGCCGGATTGCCGCCCGACGCGGAAATGCCGAGGGTCAGCACGGCGTGAAGGAAAAGGGCCAGCGGCAGAGACAGCACCGTGCAGGCGATGTCCGTCAGGATGCTTTTGGTGGAAAATCCCCGCAGAAGATGGGCGAACACCTTGAATATGCCGCATCCGGCCATGAGCACGGAGTAGGTGATCACAGGGGCGTTCACGGCGTTGAGCCCCATGCCCTGTTCCAGTATGCGCCAGCGCAGCAGCGGCTCAAGCAGCACGACGGAAAGTCCGTTGTACATGAGCGACACATAGAGCGCCGACCAGCTGACGTAGCTTTTCCAGTGCAGCACCGACGAGCGGTGCAGTCCGCCGCTGCCGAGCACGGCCTGCAGAATGTTGCGAAGGCCGGAAATGAGGAACCACAGAGGCGCGCCGAGCCAGGCCAGCCAGCCCGTCTGAGTGCAGAGGAAGGCCAGCCATGCGGGAATGAAGCCCGCAAGGACGCGCAGGGTGTTGGCCAGAGCCGTGTTGACGTAGTGGCAGGCCTCTCCCAGGCTCTGCGCTTCTTTCGGCGCAGGGATGAAACCGTTGGTCATGTGGGATTCCGTGCCGCCGAGCGTGATGATGTTGCCGCGGATGGAGCCGACGTCGGCCGTGGCTATGGAACAGTTGCCGCTGTTGCACACGATGGTGTTTTCCGACACGGGAATCCATTCCGTGTGGCGGCTCTGCCCGAAGTGGCGCAGGCCGGGAATTCTGCGCAGCGCCGAGGTCAGCAGGGAAGGTTCTTCATCCGGCGCGTCGGAACTGTACGTGACCTGTTCCAGAAGCTCCGTGCGCAGGGGAAGAAGCAGATGGGCGGAGCGACCCGGATCGTTCAGTTCCCTGCGGGCGCGCAGCGGCAGGGTTTCCGGGTAGGCGAGCCCCATGCCGTAGCGGTGGCCGGGGCGGCTCGTGGAATCGGTGCCCATGGTGGCGCGCAGCTTGGCCGTCTGATAGTAGCCGCAGAGCACGGGAATGTTCTGAAGAATGATGCGCAGCTTGCGTACCCGCGGGGAGCGGGAGGCGTCGGCGGAGTGGATCATGGCGCTGCCGCGGGGGGTGCTGAAGCTTTCATCCTCGGAAAGATCCGTGAAGGCGTCCGGCGCGGCATCCCTCAGCATGGCGATGATGAGCTGCTTGAGCAGCGGAACGCTGCCGGCATTGATGGCTCTCTGCAGTTCGTTGATGGCCTGCAGGTGTTCCATGTCGCCGTTCTGCCAGTCCTTCAGGTTGAACAGCTCCAGATGCGTGATGCGGCCCTGACAGTCCCAGAGCAGATTGAGCACGTCTTCGGAGGTGAGGCCTGCCAGATTCAGCGTGATGCGGCAGCCGCTCTTCAGATCGCACAGGCGGGTGAGCAGGTGCAGAGGCGTCTGATTCAGAAGATCCGGGCAGTCCGCCGACTCGCAGGAGTTCTGCAGGGCGGCGGTTTCCGGGAACAGGTCGGGATCGTTCAGGCGGGCGAGCACGGCTTCGGTCGTGAAGGAGTCCAGCGTTTCGAGGTCGTGCATAAGGACGGTTCTGTCTTCGTCGCTGACGCCGGGGGCCTCAATCTGCTCTCGCAGGGCGGCGGCGCGCTCTTCCATGAGCGGGAACAGTTTCTTGTGGATGAACTCCGCCAGATGCAGAAGCGAGGCCTGCCCGTAGCCCACGAACAGCATGAACTCGTGCTGATCGAGACTTTCCGGCATGGCGTGCAGAAGCGGCACCAGGCGCTGCCTCTCCACGGCGTTCCAGTAGTCGAGTATGCGCAGAATGCGCTTTTCCAGCCAGCGCGTGGCGGCCCGGCCTTCGTTCATCAGCGTGGACATGGCCGGTGTGGACAGAAAGGCGATGAAGTCTTCGTCGTTGGTGAAGCCGCGGGGAATCCAGATGAGATCCACGAGACGGCCCATGTGCGGCGCGTGGAAGAGCAGGCCTATGCGCACGGTGATGCCCATGATTCTGGCGGCGCGGATCAGCTCGCTCGCGGCTTCCGGGGAAACGTAGTTGTAGTAGATGACCGTGAGCGTCCGGATGCCCTTGAGCCAGGCGTCCATGATGAGATGCGTGGCGTTCTTGCGGCCCTTGGTGTTGGCGTCGTGCACGTGGTTGTCGAACACGGCCTGATTCCAGTCTTCGGGCATTTCCAGCATGTAGTAGCGGTGCAGAAGCCTGCGTACCACAGCCTGACGACCGCCTGCCGCCTGCCGGAAGTCGTGCGCCAGACGCAGCTGCGTTTCAAAGTCGCCGTGGGCGCGCACGAGTTCCTTCATGAGCTGGACCAGAACGCGCCCCGTATTGATGCGCAGCGATGAGCGCGCCATGACCAGCACTTCGTCGCGCAGGGCGGTGAGGGCTTCGATTCTTTCGTCGGCCTGCCCCTGGGCGAGGGTGTCGAGCAGGCGCAGCACGGCAGAGGCCATGCGCAGTTCCACCGGAACCGCCAGCTCCATGATGCCCGAGGGGCTCAGCTGCGGCATGAGGCTGGGCAGTCCCTTCCGGCTGTCCTTCACCGTTCGGTTGATCATGGAGAGAAGCTGATAATCCTGAGGATCGAAACGAAGGGACCGATGTGTCATGGCAGTACCTGCGGCATTGAAATGGTGTTTCATAGTAGTACGAGAGGCATCCGGGCGCAAGCTGCCGGAGAAAGGAGTCCCCCGCCGGAGACGGAAAAATGACGGAATCATACAGAGGAATATTATAGTCTTAGAGAAGAAATCGAGGCATTGTACAGGCCTGCTTGACATATGTTCTGCCGGATGAGATACTTATGCCCCTATGAGACGTGTACGGCGTCGGATATGCCTTTCACGGCGTGACCGGCGACGTCGTTTTCCTCCGCTCCCCGAGGCCCCGCAGGATGGACTTTCGGCTTGCCTTCGCGCATCGGAGCCGCGCCCCGTTCCGGGAGTGATCGCGGCGGGCTGAGGAAAAAGGGCGATTTCCGCTCCACGCTGCCAGGATCGCAGACAGATCGGCGGCGTGACTTCATCTCAACCCGGAGTCTGCATGACATCATCTTCCTACCGAAGTCTGATGGCGTTTGCGGGGGCATGGCTTTTCTGCCTGCTTCTTGCTCTGCCGTCGGCTTATGGCCAGGATGCCTTTTCCCAGTCGGGCGTGGCCTCGTGGTACGGCCCCTGGCATCACGGGAAATCCACCGCTACGGGGGAAGCCTTCGACATGTTCGCCATGACGGCGGCTCATCGTACGCTCCCTCTCGGCACTCTGGTCAAAGTAGAACATCTGGACAGCGGCAAAAGCGTGATCGTGCGCATCAACGACCGCGGTCCTTATGTCAAGAACAGAATCATCGATTTGTCGTATGCGGCAGCTGACAGCCTCGGTCTGAGCGAGGACGGCATCTCCCGAGTGAATCTCGAAATCGTGGGAGACAGTGAGGGACGCCCTCTGTCAGGGTCGCAGGCCTTTTTCGTCAGACTGGCGGACGATCAGGCATCTTCCGATGCCGTGGCGCAGCAGCTGCGCCGCCTCATCTGCCTGGGCCTGTATGACGCGGCTTCGCTGCTTCATGTCAGCGACGGCGTCATGGCCATCGGTCCATATGCCAGTTTTCAGGAATCGCAGGATGCGCTGGTGCGCGTGGCAACGACCCATCCCGGCGCCAGCATCATGCTTGCAGAGAAAAGCTCGATGGCCCCGGCCGTTCAGGCCGTGGCCGAAAGATAGGCGTTTGCCCCCGGAAAAGGTGAAATGCCCGTGCGGCGCGTGAGAGACGCCGCAACCATGATGCGCGAAAGCCCCCGGAACAGATCCGGGGGCTTTTTTTCGTCTGCGTGTTCTGCCGCTGAAGGAGACAGTCGGAAAACAGGCGCGGCAGTCTTTCCGGTACGTTGTGGGAGCCCGCCTGCTCAGGCGGAAGGGCCGGTAATCTCCTTCAGAAGCGCCTCGGCCGCCCGCCGGGCGCTGCCGGGGGCTCCGCAGCGTTCGCGCAGCTCATCCAGGTCGCGGATGATCGCATCAAGCTTTTCCGGATGGGCGAGCCAGTCCTCCATGCGCGCGGCCAGCGGCTCGGGGTCGGCATCCTTTTCGATATGTTCGGGAAAAACGGTGCGGTTCATGATGAGGTTGGTCAGGCTGATCCACTTCACCTTCAGCACATGAAGGCCTATCCAGTAGGAGAGCGGGGAAACCTTGTAGGCCACGAGCGTGGGCGCGCCGGCAAGGCCCGTTTCCAGCGTGGCCGTGCCGGAAGCGGCCATGATGCACTGAAAGGTGCGCATGAGGCGGTAGCGGTCGCTGCCGTCGTGCATGATGAGCGGAAGAGGGCAGTTCCAGAGTGAGCGCAGATATTCCTCGGTAAAGTTGGAGGAACGGATGCAGTGAAATTCCAAATCGGGGAAGCGCTGCACGAGTTTCTGCGCCGCACCGGCGAAGGCGGGCAGCAGGGATTCCACTTCCTTGCGGCGGCTGCCGGGCATGAGACCTATGCGGTGAGGTACGGAAGAAACGTCCTTGATGCCCTCATAGTCCACGAGATCCACCAGCGGATTGCCCACATACGTCACGTCCATGCCGTGGGAGCGGTAGAAATCCACCTCGAAGGGCAGAATGGAAAAGATGCGCCGGATGTGCTTTTTCAGAAACTCCACGCGGCCCGTACGCCAGGCCCACACTTTCGGCGGAATGAAGTAGTACACCGGTATGCCGAGCCGGTGGGCGATTTTCGCCACGCGGAAATTGAACTCCGGCGCGTCGATGAGAAGCACGGCGTCGGGGCGTATGCGTTCCATTTCCCGGCGTATGCGGCCAAGCAGACGGAAGGCACGCGGAAGGGCGGCGAGCACTTCCACGATGCCCATGACGGAAAGTTCCTCCACGCGCAGAATGTTTTCCTGTCCGGCCCGGGCAAGGTTGTCGCCTCCCATGCCCACGACGCGCAGGTCAAGTTCCGGAGCCGTGTCGCGCAGGGCCGCAAGCAGCGCGCCGCCCTGAAGGTCGCCGGAAATCTCACCGGCATTGATCCACAGTGTTTTCATGGGAAACCTCGAGATCTGCCCCTGCAAAGCGCTGCAGAACGGGGTAGAAGGCATTGATGGCCGCTCCGGCCGCCAGTGTGAAGACAAGGCGGAAGCCGAGCAGACCCCACAGGCTGCCGCCCACCAGCGTGAGCAGCAGCGTATCTTCGATGAGCGAGTGGGCAAGCCCCAGCAGAGAAATGGCGCAGAGCGTGTCGCGCCGGGAAAGCGTTCCCTGCTGCGCGCTCTTGATGAGTATGCCGCTGCCGTAGAGAAGGCCCATGGTGAAGCCTATGACGACCACGGACACGGCCTTCGGAGAAATGCCCAGCAGGCGGAGCAGCGGACCGAGCAGTCGGCCCATCAGTTCGGAAATGCGGAAGGCGTCGAGAAAGCGCTGAAGCAGCATGACTGCACAGATGATGACGTACATCTGCGCGAGCGTTTTTATCTGCTGCAGCATCCATGCGCCCCAGGTGGCGCTTTCTTCGGCGGCCAGCAGAAAAACGGCCTTGTCCTGCAGAAGGTGGAAGCCGTCGAGAACAAGATGCAGCAGAAAGGCCGCAAGAATGCCGGAAAAGAGGCGCAGAAAAAGCTGAAAGCGCATGGATACGCCGCACTGCCCGGCAATGCGCACTTCAAGCACAAGACTGTGGGCAATGAGAACCAGCACGCCGAACACCGTCATCTGCGCGACGGTAAGCTCCGGAAGCTGCGGCGCAAGGGAAATAAGCACCATGAGTCCGGAATACATGCTTACGAGCACGCACGAGATCCAGGCCAGACTGAGTTCCGCAGGCAGGCCGATGAGATCCATGACGGGCCGCATGGGCATGGACAGCCACGGAATGAGGCCGCTTACTTCCAGCACCCGGACGAGAATGACGATGGGAATGAGAAAACGGAAAATGCCGAGGGCAACGTGATGCCCGTCATGCCAGGAGGTCGCGAGCGCGGCCGGAAGTGATTTCATGGAAGGAAGATGCATGGCGGAATCTCCGGCAGGAAAAAGGCGCTGACTGCCCGGAAGAAAACCGGAGAACGTTGCGCGGCGAAAAATACTCCGGCGGAGACGGGCTCCGCCGGAGGGAAAAGGCTTATTTGTCGCGGTCGAGATAGCCGTAGCGGGCGACGACGCCGTCCGTGCGGCTGACGATGCGGTCGGCGACTTCATCCACGGTGTCGGGCGTCACAATACCGAGATCCCGCACGAGATAGTATTCCATGGAGCCTTCGGAGAGGGACAGCGTCCATACGACGGCGTACACGGAGCCGACGCCGGGACGGGAGGGAAATTCCGAAGCCGTGGAGAGCAGAATGCGGAACTTGGCCTCGCGGGTCGGATTCACGGGATTGGATACGTTGATTTTCTGCTGCAGGCTGGTGGACAGGGAGGCACCGATGCTGTCGTTGCCTTCAAATTCCACAACCACGGGCGTACGGCGTTCGGCCTTGCGGGGCGCCTCATCGGCGGCAAAGGCCTGAGAACTCAGGCACAGGCAGGCAGCCATGACGCACAGGGCGAAAAAACGGAAAGCTTTCATGAAATCTCCCTCGGCTGAAAGCAGCCGCATCTGCGCGGGCAGGCCGCGCGGGGTGAACCGGGCCTCATCGGCCCGGCGGTGAATGGTGCAAAGAACTCAGAAGCCTTCTTCCAGAGGCGGCCAGACAAGGGCCAGTTCCGGCTGCGGAGCCAGCGGCCTGTCTGCCGGAGCGAGCAGAATGCGCCGACCTTCGAGCGTAAGGCGTCCTTCGGCAAGCCACTGCAGGGCCTGCACGTAGATGCGGTGCTCGAAGACGTGGATGCGATTGAGCAGCGCCTCGTCGTCCTCATCCTGACGCACGGGCAGGGTGGCCTGCACGATGATGGGGCCGCCGTCCATGACGGGATTGACGAGATGCACGGTGCAGCCGCTGAACCGGGCGCCGTATTCCCAGGCGTCGCGCGCGCCGTGGGTGCCGGGAAAGGCCGGAAGCACGGCGGGATGCACGTTGAGCACCCGGTTCGGGAAGGCGTCGAGAAAGGCGGGAGTGACGAGGCGCATGTAGCCGGCAAGAGCCACGGTGTCCACGCCTGCGGCCAGCAGTTCCTCAACCACGCGACGATCGAAGGTTTCGCGGTCCGGGAAGGTCTTGTGGTCGAGGCACAGGTGCGCAATGCCGTGCTTTTCGGCACGGTCGAGCACCGGCGCGCCGGGACGGTTGGCAATGATGATGCGTATGTCCGCGTCCAGCTTTCCGGCCTCGACGGCGTCGATCATGGCCTGGGCGTTGGTGCCGCTGCCGGATGCAAGAATGCCGAGCCTGAGAGTCATGCCTGCTCCTTCCCCGCAAAGGCGTCGCACACGGCGTCCACAAGCGCGGGAATGGTGAATGCTTCCGGCTGAATGTCGGGATTGAGTCCGAAAGAGCGCATGGTGTCGGCCGTGACGGGGCCGATGGCCGCAAAACGGACGCCGGGATGTTTCTTCAGCTCGTCCAGCGGAATGGAGGCAAGGAAGTTGCGCACGGTGGAGGAGGAACCGAAGGTCACGCAGTCGAGCGTTCCGGCTTCGAGCGCTTCCATCACCTGCTCGCGGTGCTCGTCGGAAGGCACGTTCTCATAAGCGGCGATGACGTCCACTTCCGCGCCCGCTTCGCGCAGGGCCCTGGGCAGAACGTCGCGGGCTTCCGCGGCTCTGGGCAGAAGCACCTTCTGTCCCTTCATGCCGAGCTCGAGCATGGCCTGCGCCACGCCTTCGGCCACATAGGAGGCGGGTACGAGATCGGGGCGTATGCCCATGCCTTCCACGGCTTTGGCCGTGGCGGGGCCGATGGCCGCCACCTTGACGGAGCCGAGCGCGCGGGCGTCGAGTCCGAGCGCCTCAAGACGCTGCCGGAAGAAGCGCACGCCGTTCACCGAGGTGAACACCACCCAGCCGTAGCGGGAAAGATGGCTCACGGCCTCGTCGAGTTTCGCATAGTCCGGCATGGGCACGATCTTGATGGTGGGGAACTGGATGACCCGCGCGCCTTTGGCGGCGAGCAGGGCCGCGCTGCCGCTGGCCTGTTCGCGGGCTCTGGTCACCACCACGGTGCGGCCGAAGAGCGGCTTCTTCTCGAACCAGTCGAGCTTGTCCTTGAGCTTCACCACGTCGCCCACCACGATGATGGAAGGATTGGTGAATCCTTCGCGCACGGCGGCATCGGGCAGGTCGGCCAGCGTGGAGGCAAGGGAGCGCTGCCTGTCGGTGGTGCCCCAGTGCACCAGCGCCGCGGGGGTATCCCCGCTCATGCCGGCTTCCATGAGCTTGGCCGCAATTTCAGGCAGGTTCTTCATGCCCATGAGAAACACGAGCGTGGAGGCGCTGCGGGCAAGGGCGTCCCAGTTGTGCACGGATCCGGGCTTGGTGGGATCTTCGTGACCGGTGATGATGGTGACGGAGGAGGAGTAGGCACGGTGCGTGAGCGGAATGCCCGCGTAGGCCGGACCGGCTATGGAGCTGGAAATGCCCGGGATTTCCTCAAAGGGAACGCCCGCATCCACGAGTTCCTCGGCCTCTTCTCCGCCGCGGCCGAAAATATAGGGATCGCCGCCCTTGAGGCGCGCGACGACTTTTCCTTCCTTCGCCTTCGCGATGAGCAGTTTGTTGATGTCGCCCTGCTTCATGGCATGATTGCCGGCGATTTTGCCTACATAGATAAACTCGGCATCGGGCCGGGCCAGGGAAAGAAGCTCGTTGCCGGCAAGATAGTCGTACACGACGACATCCGCTTCGGAAAGCACCTGTCTGCCTTTGCAGGTGAGCAGGCCGGGATCGCCGGGGCCTGCGCCGATGAGATAAACGTACATCCGTCCTCCGGGGCTTGAATTCATGCGCAGTGTACTTATTAATAGGTTGAGGAGCAAGACTTTCCTCGGCAGAGCCTGTCCGCTGTGACCTTGTGAAAGTTCTTATGGATGCAGACTTGTTTTTTTGTGTGTTGTGGTGTAGTCTTCATCAGCTTTCCTTCGGTGTATTCATGCGCCGGTCATGCCGCCGGGAAAAGTCGCTATCGTAAGGTGTAACGAGGTATAATTCCTCACGTTTTTATCTGATTACGACGGTGCGGCAGGCGGTGGAAAGCTTGGTGCGGAAATGATGACCGGAACCATTTCTCCGGTCAGGATGCAAGTTGGCGGACAACGCGACAGGAGACAACCATGAGCATCTTTTTCTATTGTTTGGCCTATGCGGCAGTCATCGCCTTTGTGGCCGTGGCCCTGATGAAAATCATCGGCTATCTCAAGAAACCTCAGCATCTGCGCTGGGAACTGTATCCCGTAGCGCATGAAGCCCCTGAAAAGGTCGAATACGGCGGCAGCTATCTGGAAGACACCGAATGGTGGAAGGACAAGCATCGCAGCTGCATGGTCGGCGCTCTCAAGGGCTTCCTCATCGAAGCTCTCTTCCTCAAGGCTGTATGGGAACACAACCGCACTCTCTGGGTGCGCACCTATCCCTTCCATATCGGTCTGTACCTGCTTATCGGCGCCATGGGCATGAGCGTGCTCGCCGCGTTCGGCATGATGGCTGAAGCCGAAGGTTTCGTGACCTTCTGCACCGCCGTCACCGTGCTGTGCGACGTGTTCGGCTTTGCCGGCATCCTGTTCGGCGCCGTGGGCCTCATTCAGCGTCGTCTGTGCGACAAGGGCCTCCGCAAGTACACCACCAACGAACACTTCTTCAACCTCGGCCTGTTCGGCGTTTACGGCCTGTTCGGCCTCATGCTCTGCCTCTGGCACGGCGTGTATGATTTCGCCCTCATGGGCAACAGCTTCATCTATGGCATGCTGACCTTCACTGCCATGGAAATGACTCCCCTGTACATTCTGTACCTGCTGCTCGGCTTCTTCATGTTCTTCTGGGTTCCCTACAGCTTCCTGGGACACCTCTTCATGAAGTACTTCACCTGGCACGACATCCGCTGGGGTGACGCTCCCACCATCAACAACCCCAAGCTCCAGAAGCAGCTTGCCAACAACCTGAATCTGCCCGTCAGCTGGCGTGCCCCCCATGTTCAGGGCGACGGCAGAAAGACCTGGGCAGAAGTTGCCACTTCCAACCCCGAGAAGCAGGACTAAGGAGCCCCACATGAAAACTTCGCAGGAACTTACCTTTAATGATCTGTCGAGGGAAGAAGGGCAGCTTACCACGGTTGACGTGAACACCCTTCGTCCCATGCCCGTGGATTACCAGACCTATCCCTGGAAAGTCATCACCGACGCTCAGAAGCAGCAGTACTGCTGCCTGCTCGACGACATAAACGTGCTGCTCATTCCCGTGCCTCAGACCAAGGCCGAAGAGGAAGAGCTGGTCAACCGTTTCCTCGACGGCGTGCGCAAGCTGTTCACCCCCGAGAACAACTGGACCTGCCTTGCCATGCTCGACACCACGATGGACTACTGCGCGCAGTGCAACTCCTGCTCCGCCGCCTGCCATCTGTACGAAATGTCCGGCGAGCATGAAATGTATCGTCCGAACTTCCGTTCCGAGCTGTTCCGCCGCATCTACAAGCAGTATGTGAAGAAGGAACCCCTCGCCAAGTGGCGCTACGGCGACACCGAACTGAACTGGAAGACCGTCGTTCGTCTGGCCGAACTCGCCTACCGCTGCAACCTGTGCCGCCGCTGCGCCCAGGTCTGCCCCATCGGCGTGGACAACGGCCTCATCGCCCGCGAACTGCGCAAGCTCTTCAGCCAGGAATTCGGCTGGAACCCCCGCGAACTGCACGAAAAGGGCACCAAGCTCCAGCTTGAAGTCGGTTCCTCCACCGGCATGAACCCCGATGTTGTGAAGGAAACCGTGGAATTCATCGACGAAGACTACGTCGAAACCACGGAATACGAATTCAAGACCCCCTGGGACGTGCCGAACGCCGACATTCTGCTCATCCACAATGCCGGTGAAATGCTCGCCTGGCCCGACAACATCGCGGCCTTCTCCCTCATTTTCGAAGCCGCCGGTCTCTCCTGGACCCTCAGCTCCGAAATCGCTGGTTACGACTCCGTGAACTACGGCGTGTTCTACGACGACGTGCAGGCGGCCCGCGTGGCCATCAAGCATGCCGAAGCGGCCAAGAAGCTCGGCGTCAAGAAGATCGTGCTCGGTGAATGCGGTCATGCCCACAAGGCTCTCACCGTCATCGCCGACCGTATTCTGCCCCCCGATCTGAACATCCCCCGCGAAAGCTGCTTCCCCGTTCTGCGCGACATCGTGCTCGGCGGCCGCCTGAAGCTCGATCCCAGCCGCAACAACTTCCCCGTGACCCTGCACGACCCCTGCAACCTCGTGCGCCTCATGGGCGTTGTGAAGCCCCAGCGCGACGTTCTGCACGCCATCTGCCCGCAGTTCCGTGAAATGACGCCCCACGGCGTGGAAAACTACTGCTGCGGCGGCGGTTCCGGTTTCGCCATCATGACGCGCAACAACATCAACGAATGGCGTATGAACATCACCGGCCGTAAGAAGATGGAACAGATCTGCGGCGCCTTCAAGGACTGCCTCGGTCCTGAAGTCAAGAAGTACATCTGCGCTCCCTGCTCCAACTGCAAGGGCCAGATCCGCGAACTGCTCGAACAGAACAACCTCCTTGAGAAGAACGGCATGCAGTACGGCGGCCTTGTCGAACTCATCGTCAATGCCATGACCGACGTGAAGCCCGGCTTCATCAAGTGGGAAGAAGAATAAGACCCACGGGGAGAAGGCCCGGCCTTCTCCCTTCATGAATGAAAAAAGGACAGGAGTTTCTCCTGTCCTTTTTTTGTGCTCCTGTCCGGAGGAGAGCGACGGGAACGGAATGCTGAGAAAACCGCGCAGGAGAGGCGTTTTCACCGGTGTTCGATCTGGACATGGGAAAATAGCTAGAGTATAGCTCTATCAAATATTCTATTCTCATGATGTGCCGTACGCTGACCGCATCATGAAGGGAGAGGCGTATGGAAATGTTTTGGGGGTATCTTGTCATTTCCTTTGCGTGGGTGATCGGCGGTTTCATCGGCGGATCTACGGGCATAGGATCCATCATGGTGGCCATGCCCATCATGAGCACGGTACTTACGCCGAGCGAAGCGGTGCTGGTCTCCTGCCTGACGGGCCTTTTCGGCACGATGCATCTTTCCTACGCCTATCGGAAATTCTGCAGCTGGAAGGATATACGAGAGCTGGTGGCAGGCGGCATTCCCGGCTGTATTCTCGGTGTTCTGGTACTGCGCGTCGCCTCCATGCAGACCCTGCAGCTTATGGTATGCGCCATGCTTGTCTGTTTTCTTACCATGCAGTTCTTCCGCAAAACGGCGTCATGGCGCCTGCCCGATTCTGCGATAACGGGAGTCATTGCAGGCGTCATCTGCGGTTTCGTCAGCGGCTCCGTGGCAATGGTGGGCGCACCGCTTGGCATTTATGTTCTTCTCAAGCACTGGAGTCCGGACAGTGCGCGCGGCAACATGAGCATATTTTATGCCTTCACCGGGGTAACGTCGGTCATTTCTCAGGCTGCGGCCGGACTGTATACGTTTTCCCTTCTTCCGATGGCTCTTGCAGGAATCATAGGATGTGCCGTCGGACAGATTACAGGCGTGAAGATAGGTCGTCGCATCAATCAGCAGCTTTTCTATAAGATCGTGCTTGTCTTTCTGTCCGTGGCCGCGATCATGCTTTTCGTGCGGGCCGTCGGAGAATAGAAAAACGGGAAAGTATCTTTCATGGAGAAAGAGTCTTGCAGGCTCTTCCCATTTTTCCTTTTCATGATTATGGTAATCTCGACCGTCCCCGGATCGAGCCTCTGCCCCGGAGGGACGGCTACCTCAGCCTATAAGGAAAGAACATGAAAACATGGAAAACTCTTGCCCTCTGCGCGGCCTGCCTGGCCACGCTCTCCCTTGCCATGCCTGACTATGCGGATGCCGCCCGTATGGGAAGAGGGCGCAGCTTCGGCAGTTCCTCCATCATGAGTCGTCCTGCCACGCCGCCTTCCGGAACGCTTCGCAGCGGCACTTCCACCGTCAATCGTCAGGCTCCCCTGAACAGCACCCGTGCCGACGGCGGCGCCGCCACCATGGCCCGCAGCAACACCGGTCTTCTCGGCGGTCTGTTCGGAGGCCTTCTTGCCGGTACCTTCCTCGGATCGCTTTTCGGCGGTCACGGCATGGTCGGCGGCATGATGGGCGGCTTCATGAATCTGCTGATTCTCGGCCTGCTTGTGTACTTCGGCGTCCGTCTGTTCCGTCGCTTCCGCGGCGGTCAGGGCTCGTCCGACAATGCGGCGCAGAATGAACGTCCCTACGAGGCTCCCCGTCAGTACAGCCAGGGCAGCTCCTGGGACAACCTGCGCTCCGAACAGAACGTGCAGCAGGCTCAGCCTGCGGAAGAATCTTCTGAAGTGGCGCTGCCCGCCGATTTCGATCAGGATGAATTCCTGCGCGGCGCCAAGGCGGCCTATTCCCGCATGCAGGCTTCGTGGGACAAGCGCGATCTTGACGACATCGCCAACTTCGCCACCGAAGACGTCATGAAGGAGCTGCGTCAGCAGGCCGAAGAGGATCCGAATCCCGGAAAGACCGAAATTCTGCTGGTGAACGCTTCCGTCATCGAAGTCCGCGACGAGGGCGATCTGCGCCGCGTTGCCGTGTACTTCGACGTGCTCATGCGCGAGGATCAGCATGCCGCCCGTCCCGAGCAGGTGCGCGAAGTCTGGCACTTCGTGTGCTCCCGTGCCGAGGGCGACAGCTGGAAGCTCGACGGCATTCAGCAGCTCTCCTGATGAATGATGAAATTGTCCGGCTCTGCCGGACGTGAGATCGGCCGGTTCTTCTTTGCGGAAGGACCGGCTTTTTTGTGCTGTTTCCCTGTGTCGGTTGTCCAAGGTTCGTAAGATTCCTCTTCCGGCGGGACGGGACATGCCGGGGCAGGCCGTGCCGTGTGCCGTGAAGTGGGGAGGGGCCTGTACGCAGTCTTCAGAGCATCTGACAGGGGATGCCCGGGCCGAAGCATCGAGTTCCGGTTCCGCAAGCTCGTCCCGAACGGCGGATGCAGCCGCGCCGTGATTTTCTGCCGGACGGCGTGATTACTCATGCCTTCCGCTTCTTCTCACGGATCCCTTATCATGCGCGTTCTGCTACGCTGATGGCCTGTTCCGGAATGAGCCGGAACACGAAACACGGAGAGCGTGTTATGAAAAGACTGGTTATGCTTCTGGCCTTTCTGGCATTGTCGGTTCCATCGGCGGCCTGTGCGCAGTGGGCACTGGTTCGCGGGGAGGGAGAGTCCGCCGTATTGGCCTCCACGGCGCGTCCTACGGTGGCGGTAAAGGCGGCCCCCGGACTTGAACCTGTGTCGCAGGGAAAAATGACGGTCATGCTTTCCACGGAGCGTGAACTTCCCCGCTCCGAACCGGGGACGGTGTGGTACAGCCTGAACGCCGGTGCAAACGCCCAGCTTGTGGTGGCGCTGGCCGACGCGGGCTCGAAGTACTGGTATCCCGGCGTCATGGGCACCAACCTTGAGTTTCTTCCCATTCTCTATGCCTGCGGCAGCGACAAGCCGGGAAGCGTGACGCAGCGCGTGTTCATCCGTCCGGTGCAGCTCGATCCCTGGATGAGCGCCTTTGCGCAGCACGGCCGGGGCTGGACGGCGGGCGTTCTGGTCAGCCAGTACGAGTGGATTACGGACAACGGCGGCAGCAAGCTGCTGGTGGAGTACCGGGAACCGTATGCTTCGGAGCGCTGCCCCATCGTGAGCTCGGATGAACTGAGAGCCTTTGTGCAGCGGGCGGATACGTCGTTTTCGGCCCGCTTCGGCGAGAACGGAAGCATTCCTGCATCCGGTGTGCGCACCTATGCCTGGGGGCATGCCGGTATTTCCTCGGCTCTGCTGAGCACGGTGCTCGGCGCCACGATGGAGTATCCTTTTTAGGGCGGCTTTTGGCTGAAACGTGCCGGACGCTGTTTCCCCGGAAGGTCGGAGCATGGGGAAACGGGTTTCGGACAGGATGCCGGAGGGGCGTTTACCGGCCTCTTTCGGCACAGGCTTGTTTCAACGCCGAAGCGCTCGCTTCTGTGGAGCGGCGTTTGCTCCGTACGGAAGCATGATGGTTTCCGGCTGGCGGACGTTTTCGACCGCAGCGAAAAAATCCGTCTGACCGGAAAGCCGGACAGGCTCCTTTGGATGAGGTCGGACCTGCCGCGTTCTGCGGCGGGTCCGGCTTTTTTCGAGCTCCGCCCTTGACTTGGCCGCGTTGCGCCTTATGTGACTGTCATGGCCCAGGTTCGGGCCTTTTCCTTGCAGTCATATCCGGCAGGCGGCCCGGCCGTCGTTGACCGGAAGCATATCAGGAGGCCATGTCATGGCGGAAACCACGCATCAGTTTCGCGCGGAAACGTGCAAGCTGCTCAATATTCTTACGCATTCTCTGTATACCAACCACGAGATCTTTCTTCGTGAACTTCTTTCCAACGCTTCCGACGCTCTGGAAAAGGTCCGTTTTCTTCAGACCACGGGCGGCGAGGTTCGAGATTCCGATCTTCCTCTGGAAATCAGCATCAGCACCGACAAGGACAACCATGTCATTACCGTTGCCGATACCGGCATAGGCATGACGGAAGAGGAAATGATCGACAACCTCGGCACCATTGCCCGTTCCGGTTCCGAACAGTTTCTGAAGGCCCGGGAAGCGGAAAAGGCTGCCGAAGCTCCGGCGGAAAAGACGGCTGACAAGCCCGAGGGCGATGAGGAAAACGTCGAAGGCGAGGAACCCATCGTCGAGCATGACGACTCCGTCGTCGACGATGCCGCCGGCATCATCGGTCGTTTCGGTATCGGCTTCTATTCCGTGTTCATGGTGGCGAAGAAGGTGGAAGTCACGTCCGTGTCCGCCACGGGCGACGGTACGCCTCATGTCTGGACGAGCGACGGCACGGGCAGCTTTACGCTGCGCACGCTGGAAGGCGCCGAAGCCGAAGGCCTCCGCCGCGGCACCAGCGTGAAGATTTTCCTGCGCGACGACGCTCACGAATACGAGGAAAAGTTCCGTCTTGAAAGCGTGATCCGCAAGCACTCCAACTTCCTGCCCTTTGCCATTCAGCTGGACGGTTCCCGCATCAACACCACGGCGGCCCTGTGGCGCGAGCCCAAGTTCTCCATCACGAAGGAACAGTACAACGAGTTCTACAAGTACCTCACCTATGATCAGACGGAACCTCTGGACGTGATCCACTTCTCCGTGGACGCGCCGGTGCAGTTCAACTGCCTGCTCTACATTCCCGGCAGCGCCGTGGAAGTGTTCGACGAACGCAGGGACGAGTGGGGCCCGGATCTTTATGTGCGCCGCGTGCTCATCGACCGGCACAACAAGGAGCTTCTGCCCAACTACTTCGCCTTCCTGAAGGGCGTGGTGGATACCGAGGATCTGCCGCTCAACATCTCCCGTGAGACGCTTCAGGAAAACGTGGTGCTGCGCAAGATCTCCCAGACCATCACCCGTCAGCTGCTCACGCATTTCGAGCGCCTGGCGAAAAACGATCCCGAGAAGTACGAAGCCATCTGGAAGCTGCACGGCAAGTACATCAAGTTCGGCTTCGACAGCTTCCAGTACCGCGACCGCGTGGCGCCTCTGCTGCGTTATTTCTCCACGCTGCATGAGGACAAGCTCGTCAGCCTGGACGACTATATTTCCCGCATGAAGTCCGAGCAGAAGGAGATCTGGTACGTGGCGGCTTCCTCTCTGGAGGCGGCCAAGGTGAATCCGCATCTCGGACAGTTCCGCCGCAAGGGCATTGAGGTTCTGTATCTGACGGATCCTGTTGATGAATTTGCTCTGGAAGCCATCATGGAATACCAGAAGCATCCCTTCAAGTCCGTGGAGCTTGCCGAAGCCGGCGCTCTGGATGCCTTCCCCGACGTGGATGACGCCGAACCCAGACCCGAACCTCTTTCCGAAGAGGAAAAGCCGGAACTCGATGCGCTCGTCAGCGCGGTGAAGACCATTCTCGGCGATCAGGTGAAGGACGTGCGCGTGACGACGAAGCCCATCGACGGCGCGGCCTGCCTGGTTTCTCCCGACGGCGTGAGCTCGTCCATGGAGAAGCTCATGCGCGTCATGCAGAAGAGCGACGGCATTCCCCAGAAGATTCTTGAACTCAATCCCGATCACGCTCTGGTGCGCTCCCTCATGCGCATCTGCAAGGACGGCGAACAGGACGACACGTTCAAGGATATGGTGAACGCGCTGTTCGACAGCACGCTCCTGCTCGACGGTTACATGAACGAGCCTTTCGCCATGGCGGAACGCAGCATGCGTCTGCTCCGTCAGGCTGCGGGCTGGTATTCCGAACTGCGCAAGTAAAAGGGAGGCGCGCATGTACTACGATCTCGTCATTCACGTGGACGACAACGATCCGGCCCGTCTCGGCCTTGCTCTCAGCAACGTGGCGAATTACAGGACCGGCCTGCCGGGAGAGGAGTTCCGCATCGTGCTGGTGGCCAACGGACCTGCCGTTCAGCTGTTCACCGCAGAGCATAAGGAGCTTGCCGAAACGGCGTCCAGACTCATGGCGGAAGGACTTTCCATCCGCCTGTGCAACAACGCTCTGACGAAGTTTCAGGTTCCTGCCGAATCGCTCTGGCCGGGCTGCGTGGTTGTGCCCGCGGGCGTGGTGGAGATCGTGAAGCTGCAGCGCGAGGGCTTTGCCTATCTTCGTCCGTAGTGTTTTCCGGGCAGGGGCGGTCCGCGCCGCTCCCTGCCTGTTTTTCTCGCCTTTCTGATGCAGGAAAGGTGAATGTCCCTCAGCGGGGCGGGAAATGTTTCCCGCTTCGCCCGTAAGAAACGCCGTCCGTTCTCCTTTGGGGGAGCGGGCGGCGTTTTCGTATTTAAAGGCCGATCTTCGTGACGTCGTCAGGAAAAAAGGGCGGGGACTGGGGGCCTATACACGTCTTTCGATTTTACGCCGCCGAAGAGAATGCAGGCTGAGCTTTGAGTTTTCGGTTTGGCGTTTGAGCCGGAACTTTCTGCCGGGCTCCAGCCAGCAGGATACGGCGTGCCGGGGGGGCGGGCCTCTCTCCGTTTTTTTTCTGCTGCGGGACGATCAGGCAAAAAAAAGAGAGCATCGTAGCTGGCTGCCTTCCTGCGCAGGGCGTTACCATGGCGTTGAATCATCCGGCATGGAGAGATACGCCGGGGGCTTTTTCTCCCGTGCTCTGTGTAGCTCGGAGCACGGCGCTTTTATCTGCCGGATACCTGCAGAAAGGAGAGATCGCATGGCTGCTCGCCTTGGTTTGCGCATGACGCTTGATGCGGCAATGGTGCCGGTCTTCGTTCTGCTCATGACGGCCCGATACACGGGGGTAGGCGTTCATGAAGGGCTGAGTCTTCTGTTTGTGCTGCTCATGGCGGCGCATCTGTATCTCAATGGAAGCTGGTGGACGGCGCTGCCCAGGCTCGTGCGGGCACGGCCCTGCCGAACGCTTCTTACGCTGGCGGCCGCGGTGTTTCTTGCCGCCGCGCTGATAAGCGGCGTGCCGCTTTCCGAACATCTTTCCGTCCTGACGGGATGGAAGACGGATCTTACCGGCCGTTCGCGGCACATGTTCTTTGCCCACTGGGCCTTTCTGCTGGGGGCCGCGCATATCGGCCTCTGTCGGAAGAGACTTGTATCCGCGCTTGTTCGCGTCATGCCCCGCCGGATGCTGCCGTACCTTTCCGCCGCCGTTCTCATTCCGGCCCTTTACGGCGTGCAGGCCTTTGCCGAAAGGGATCTGACGCTGCTCTTGACCATGACGACGTCCTTTACGGTATGGAACCCGGAAGATCATCTTTTCCGACTGCTCATGGATTATCTGGCCGTCTTCTGCCTTTCGGCTTCGGCAGCGGGAGCCGCTTCCTTTTTGTTTGAGCGGGCGGCGCGCATCGCGATGCCGTCGCGCGGAACATGCTCCGGGGCACCACGGGAGAGCACTCAGGCAGAATCGGGCAGGAAGTTGCCACGATCGTGTCTGTCGTACAGATGTGGTTTCGGTACAATCAGGAACAGAAAAAGGATCGGCCGGCCGGAACCGGAATGATGACAGGCCCCGTCGTCCGCCTCTGACGGATGATGGCGATCCGGTGACGCCGTCCATCGGCTTTTCCCCGGCAGATTGAACATGCCGGAAAGAACAGGAGAACATCATGAATAAAGAAAAAGGCATGATTGAGAGCTGCGGCAGAATGTCGCTTGCGGATGCGTATCGGTCGAGAAGAGATTTTCTGAAAGGCATGATGCTCGGACTTGCGGCCGCTGCCGCTCCGGCTCTGCTTCATCATTCAGCCCTGGCCGCGGAAGCGGAAGGAGGAAGGATGCTCATTGTATATTTTTCCCATTCCGGCAATACCCGTCAGCTTGCCCGTCTCATTCAGGAACGCACGGGGGCGGACATGGTCGAACTCAAGGCCGTCAGACCGTACCCCGAGGATTACAACACCGTGGTGGAACAGGCCAGACAGGAGCAGAGCGACAATGCCAGACCGGAGATCTCCATCAATCTGCCCGATCTGGGCGCGTACGATACGGTGTTCATCGGCTATCCCAACTGGTGGGGAACGCTGCCCATGCCTTTCTTCACGCTGCTGGAGCGCGTGAATCTGGCGGGCAAAAACGTGGTTCCGTTCTGCACGCATGAGGGAAGCCGCTTCGGAAGAAGCGAAAGCGATCTCAAGCGCCTCTGCCCCGACGCCCGTATATTGAAGGGGTTTGAAGTTCGCGGGTCCCGCGTGTCCGGCGCGGGAGACGACGTGAGCGAATGGCTGAACGGCCTCGGATTGGCCGGGACGCGCTAGTCCGGCCTGAAAATCCCGGCGCAATTTCCGTGCCGGGCGTCAGGGAAAGGCGGCTTTGTCCGCCTTCCCTGAGATCCGGCCGCTTTGTCTGAAGCGGGCCGGATACGGGAACGCCCTTTCCGGATTTTCTCCGAAAAGGGCGTTTTTGTTTTTTCATCAGGAACAAGGCCGCGTTGCAGTGATACGGGAAGGGCGCTCTTCGGAAGGCGAGACCTCTGTTCGTCCACCGGCCGCAGCCGGCTGCAAAAATGAGAGGAGCGTTTTCCGGCAGGAGGCGGGGCGCTTTGTCTCCCCGCGCTTCCATGCCGGAGGGCGCTCATGAGGACTGTTTTTTCCCGGAAAGCTCTCCGCTTTCCCACCAGCGGGGAAAGACGGGAAGGGGCCTGTCGAGAAGCACACTTTCTCCGATGCGCGGAGTAAGCAGGGGAAGGCCTTTTTCTTCGGCGGCCCGCTCTACGCGGCGGAAAGGCTCGTCCCATGAGTGGCGGGACAGCGCGAATTTTCCGACATGGGCGGGCATGAGGGCCGCGGCTCCCAGATCCTGCGCGGCCTGCACGGCTTCTTCCGGCGTCATGTGGATGTACTTCCAGCGTTCGTTGTACTGGCCGCAGTCCAGCAGGGCCACGTCCGGCGCGCCGAAGGTTTTTCCTGTGTCGGCAAAGTGCGGGCCGTAGCCGCTGTCCCCGCTGAAGAGGATTCTTCGCCCGGGCGATTCCAGAACGAACCCCGTCCAGAGCGTACGGTTGCGCGTAAGAGACCGGCCCGAGTAGTGGGCCGCCGTGACGGCGCTGACGCGCATCCTTCCGTCCACGGAGAACGATTCTCCCCAGTCGAGTTCATGGATGACGGGTTCGGCAAATCCCCAGCGGCGCAAGTGCGCGCCCGTGCCGAGCCCGCAGACGACATGCCGTATTCTGTCTTTGAGGGCCGTGACCGTGGGATGGTCCAGATGATCCCAGTGATCGTGGGAAATGAGCAGAAAGTCGATGTCGGGCATATCCTGTGCCGAGCAGGGCGTGGCTCCGGGGAAGGCCTTCGTGCTGAAGGACACGGGTGCGGCATGATCGCTGAACACCGGATCAATGAGCACGGTGCAGCCGCCGAGCTGGAGGAAAAAGCTGGAATGCCCCAGCCAGATGATGACGTCTCCCTTATCGGTGCTGAAGAGATCCGGCCGCACCGAGGGCACGGGGCAGGGCGGCTCGACGTTGTCCGGCTTCTTTTCCACAAGCGAGCGAAGAAGGGCTTCGATAAAGCTGCTGTCGTCGCTGAGAATGGGGCGCGGAACGAGGTTGCGGAACTCTCCGTTCACCTGATGGGGAGAGGCGGCAATGCGCTGCAGCGCCTCTCCCTCGGGCAGCGCGCCGAATTTTTCCTGGCGAAGAAAGGCCAGCAGGCCACCGGCTCCCGCCCCGGCCGTGACGGCCGTGCCCGCCAGAATGCCGAGAAAGGTTCTTCTGTTCATGGTGCGGCGCTCCTAACCGCGCAGGCTTTTTCCCAGACGGTAGGCCTGGTCGGGGTAGGACGTTCTGTCCACGGAGCCGGCCGTCCATACGCCGGGCACGATGATCCGCCCGGCATCGGTCCAGCCGAGATACTCCAGCAGCACGTCGTAGTGCGTGAGAATGGGGCTTTCATTCCGTTTTGAGTTGTTGGCATAGGTCATGATGAGCACGGCCTGCTTGGGAATGTGGATGGAGCCGTTGATGGCGTAGAAGCGGTCGATCACGGCCTTGAGCTGAGCGGAGATGCCGAAATAGTACATGGGCGTGACGAAGGCTACGAGATCGGCGGGAATGATGTGCTCGCGTACGAATTCGAAGTCGTCCTTGAACACGCAGGGGCCGTTCATGCCGCAGCTGTTGCAGGCGATGCAGGGATGCACGTTTTTGAGCGCGGCATCGAAGCGCGTGACGGTATGACCGGCTTCGCTCGCGCCGCGGATGAAGTGCGAGGCCAGCGTGTTGGAATTGCCGTGTTCCCGGGGACTGCCGGTGAGTACCAGAATGTTCATGCGTTTTCCTCCGTTGCTGTCGTTTGCCTCAGCCTGTCGGGCGAGGAGGGACTGGCCGAGCAGTCCTGCGCCTGCTGCGGCCGCCGTGGTCATGAGCGAGTTTTTGAGAAAGCGGCGTCGATTCATGGCTGTTTCCCTGATGAGGTTCTGAAAAGGCCGGGCTGTCGTCTGGCTGCCTTTTCCGGTCTTCTGACTGAAAATAGCCCGGGACGGAGTCGGGGAACAGACACTATTCTTTTTTTTTCTTGCCTGATTCTTTCGGGAACGGAAGAAGGGGAAACGAAAAACGCCGCGTTGCCGCGGCGTTTTGTTCTGCTCAGGAGGAGCAAAGCCGGTGCCTTCCTTTTCACCGGGAGAGAGGGTGAAAAAGACGCGCCGGAAAAGAGGTTCAGACGGCGCAGGCTGCCTTCTTCTGGGTCATGAAGTCGTCATATTCCCTGCGCAGGGTCTCCACGAGATCGTGCACGGAAACGATGCTCTTCACCTTGGCCACGTTGGCGCCGCAGAACACGAATCCCTTGTCGAGATTGCCCTTCATGGCATTGATGAGGGCGGAGGAGATGCAGTAGGGCGTCGCGGAAGGATCGCAGGTCTTGATGCAGTGGAAGACGCACTTGAAGGGCTTCTTTCTGCCTTCGCGCGCGGCCTCGATGAAGGAGTTCTTCAGGGCGCGACCGGGCATGCCCACGGGGCTGTGAATGATGGTCACGTCTTCTTCACGGGCGTCCACGTAGGCCTGCTTGAAGCGGATGTCGGCATCGCATTCGTTGGTGGCCACGAAACGGGTGGCCATCTGCACGCCGGAAGCGCCGAGTTCCATCATTTTCGCAATGTCGGCACCGCTGAAGACGCCGCCGCCCGTGATGACGGGAATGGCGCGGCCTGCCTTGTCTTCCAGATCCTTGGCGGCATCCACGACGCCGGAAACCAGATTTTCGAGGGCGAAGGATTCATCGAAGATATGTTCTTCGGAGAAACCGAGATGACCGCCCGCCTTGGGGCCTTCCAGCACGAAGGCGTCGGGAATGAGGCCGGTTCTGGCCATCCACTTCTTGGCGATCAGCGTGGCGGCGCGGCCGGAAGAAACGATGGGCACAAGCTTGGTGCGGAATTCTTCCTTCTTCTGTTCGCAGGTTTCCTGAAAGATTTTGGGGAGATCCATCGGCAGACCGGCGCCGGAGAACACGATGTCCGCGCGGGATTCGATGGCGGCCTTCACCATTTCGGCAAAGGTGGTGAGCGCAACCATGACGTTGACGCCGATGATGCCCTGCGTGGCGGCGCGGGCCTTTTCGATTTCACGGCGCAGGGCGCGGATGTTGGCTTCCACGGGATTCGAGGCCACGTCCGGTTCGCGCATGCCGACCATGGCGCCGGCAATGACGCCGATGCCGCCTTCGTTGGCGACGGGGGAAGCAAGGCCGGAAAGAGATATGCCGACACCCATGCCGCCCTGAACAATGGGCGTACGGGCGACCAGATCACCGATGTGCAAAGAAGGGAAAGACATGAGAAAATGTACCTCCGGTCATCCTCTGAGGGGAGACGGGACTGTTTCGTTATACATGGCTCTTCCTGAAGAGCGCCGCCATAGTAAAACCCCTTTTCCGTTATGACAAGGGGGGAATAAAAATAACAGTTATTACCGGATAAGCATAATCATTCATCAGTTCAGAGGGTTAGTTGTAAATACGATGGTTTTTTCCGGAAAAGTCGAAAAAAATTTTTTTCTTGTTCTCATTAGTGGACGAAGCGGCCGGGAGAAGAAAACGTCATGCTCGTTTGCTTCTTCAGGGCGCTGCACAAAGAGGGCGCCGGACCGGGGAATGAAGGGGATGTCCGGCCGGAGAACAGGGGGGCGCGCATGCAGGCATGACGGGGCTTTTCCGGCAATCGTTCCGGCTGTGGACTCTTTCCCTGTTTTGGCGTAATGGAGAACTTTATGCCGTCAGTTTGCCGGACGGCGTAACGGAAAAACAGGATATGCGTGTGAAATCGTCCTTTGCGGAAACGCTGGCCTTTGACGACGCCTCGCTGGCCAGTCAGCTTTTCGGTCCTCTCAATGCTCACCTTGATCTGATCGCCGATGCCTCGGGCGCGGATTTGCAGACTCGCGGCACGGAACTTACCGTAAGCGATCCGCGGCCTGCCCAGCGCGAGCTTCTTCTCAATCTGTTCACCCAGGGCTACGGCCTGCTGCGCAGCGGCCATACCCTGCGCGGAGAGGATCTGCTTCAGGGCTACGAAGAGCTTCTGCGCAATCCCAGGGCCGACATCAGCAGGATGTTCCGCGAGGCGAGCGTCATCGTTTCCCCGCGCAAGAGCATTGTGGCCCGCAACACGGCGCAGCGCCAGTACATGGAGCTTCTGCGCAAGAACGAGCTTGTGTTCGCCACGGGACCTGCCGGTACGGGCAAGACCTATCTGGCCGTGGCCATGGCCATTTCCATGCTGGCCGCCAAGCGCGTGAAGAAGATCGTGCTTACAAGACCCGCGGTGGAAGCCGGAGAGAAGCTCGGCTTTCTTCCCGGCGACATGGAAGACAAGGTCAATCCCTATCTCCGCCCCCTCTATGACGCGCTCAGCGACATGCTGGGGCCGCAGGGCTTTGCTCAGAAGCAGGAGTCGGGCATCATCGAGGTGGCTCCGCTGGCCTTCATGCGCGGCCGTACCCTCAACGACGCCTTCCTCATTCTGGACGAGGCGCAGAACACGACCCGCGAGCAGATGAAGATGTTTCTGACCCGCATGGGCTTCGGCTCCAGAGTGGTGGTCACCGGCGACGTCACGCAGATCGACCTGCCTCCCGTCAACAGGGCGTTCCTGCGCGAGGGAGAAAAGGAAGGCGAGACGCGATCCGGCCTTGTTCATGCGCTGAAGGTGCTTGAAGGCGTGCGCGGCGTAGCCGTCCATCATTTCCACAGTTCCGACGTGGTTCGCCATCCTCTGGTGGGCCGTATCGTGGAAGCCTACGATATTTATGAGAAAAACTAGGAAGATATCTCCGGTCAGCGTTTCTCAGCTTCTGGGGCATTCCCGCTCCATGTTCCTCCACCATCATCACGACTGGGGTCTGCTTTCCCTGGCGGCGGCACTGGTGCTGATTTCTCTGCTCTGTGCCATTCAGCCGGGACGGACGGCCCGCGTGATCTATCCTGCCGGCGAGATCGCCGCGCAGGACGTGGTTTCCGACAGGGATCTTCTGGTGGAGGATCCGCAGGCCACGCAGCAGCGTCGCGACCGTGCGCTGGCGCTTCAGCCCATGGTCTTCGACATCGATAAGAAGGCGCTGGAAAGCTTCCGCGTGGAAAGTCTCGGTCTTCTGGATGAGATCAACAGCCGAGGCCTCGACAAGGACGGTCTGGAAGCCGTGCGCCGCACCTTCAACGAGCGTCATCTTTCCGACGTGTCCTCCTCCGCGTTCCGGGTGCTTACGGCATCGTACGTGCAGGAATATCTGCTGAGCACGCTCATTCCGTGGATGGAGTCCACGCTTTCGAGCGGCGTCATCGCCGACATGCGTCAGCTGGCCAATACCGACAACACCGTCATCGTGCGCGATCTGGACAGCGGCACGGAAATCCTGCGTACGCAGGCCGGCGGTCTGAAGGATCTGCGCACGCTGAAAGTCGCTCTGGGACGCAAGCTCCGTTCCGAGGAAAAGCTCAATTCCCGGGTCAAGGTGGTGCTGCAGGAGATCATGCCCCTCATGGTGGTGCCCACGCTGGCGCTGAATCAGGAAGTGACGAATCAGCGCAACGAGGAAATGCTCGCCGCCGTCGAGCCGGTGTTCTACAAGGTGCAGCCCGGAGAGGTGCTGGTGCGCGCAGGCGACATCGTGACGCACGAGCAGCAGATCAAGCTGCAGGCGCTGTTCCGCGCGGCGCCCGGCGTGGTGGACTGGTCGGTCTTCGGCGGCTGCCTCGTGCTGGGCTTTTTCCTGCTGCTCGGCCTTTTCATCACGCCGAGCGGCAACAAGGGCACGGTGCTGCGCACCAAGGATCAGAACCTCATCGCGCTGCTGCTTGTGGTGTTCGGGGTGACGGCCTGGTGCTCCATGTACGTTCTTGTGTCGGTGGCTTCGGCCTCGATGACGCATATTCTGTCCTTTGCCTTCCCCGTGGCGGGCGGCGCAGGTCTTGCCGCGCTCATCTTTGCCGCGCGCCGCTACTGCACCGTGGGACTCATGCTGTCGTTCTTCACCACGATCATCTTCCGCGGCGACATTGCGTTGTTCTTCTTCTATTTCATGTCTTCCATGACCAATACCTGGCTGGTGCTCCGTGCGCAGAACCGTCAGGACGTGGTGTGGGGGAGCGTGCCGCTGCTGCTCTGGATGCTTCTCACCGGCATGGGTGCGGCGCTGTTCATGCATTTTGAATGGAGTCAGTTTCCTCTTCTGCTGCTTGCGCTGGTCTGCAATGCCGCAGGCTCCCTGTTCCTGCTCTTCGCCCTCAGTCCCGTGCTGGAAATGCTCATGCGCTACACCACGCGTTTCCGCATGATGGAGCTCATGAATCTGGAGCATCCGCTTCTTCAGGAACTCATGATGACGGTGCCCGGCACCTATCATCATTCGCTTGTGGTTTCCAACCTCGTGGAGGCCGGCGCCACGGCCATCGGCGCCAACAGCCTGCTGTGCAAGGTGGGGGCGCTGTACCACGACATAGGCAAGATTTCCCGGCCGGAATACTTTGTGGAAAATCAGTTCGGAGGCCCCAATCCTCACGACAAGCTTTCTCCGGCCATGAGTGCGCTCATTCTCTTCTCCCACGTCAAGCAGGGCGCAGAGCTTGCGGAGGAATACCATCTTGGCCGCGAGATCACCGACATCATCGTGCAGCATCACGGCACGCGCGGAGCCATGTTCTTCTACAACAAGGCCCTGCAGATGGGCGAGAATCCGCGGCTTCAGGATTACTCCTATCCCGGACCGCGTCCGCAGACCAAGGAGGCCGCCATCGTCATGCTGGCCGACTCCGTGGAGGCGTCGAGCCGCACCCTCGTGGATCCGACGCCTGCCCGTATCCGGGCGCACGTCACCAAGATAGTGAAGGGCGTTTACGCCGAAGGGCAGCTGGATGAATCGGATCTGACCTTCCGCGACCTGAACAAGCTCATCGACAGTTTTGTGCGCATCATCACCGGTCTTTTCCATCAGCGCATCGCCTATCCTGACGCCAACCGGACCGAGCAGAACAAGAACAGGGCGAAGTCTGAGGAAGGCAGAAAGGAGGAAGCCGAGGAACTGCGTCCGGAATGGGTGGTTTCCTCCCCCGAGTCCCCGCAGCGGAAGGGCGGTTCATCCCCGGCCGGTGAGGCGGCTCCTGAAGCGGCTCCGGAAAAGACTGTCCGGGAAGAGAAGTCGGAGTCGGAAGGCGCAGGCGCGGGCAGCGCGGAGAAGAACGCATGATCGACACCGAAGGGCTCTGCGTGGAAATTCGCCGCCCCTGCCGCATCTGCCGCAGGGAATGGCTGAACTGGCTTTCCGCCATGCGCAGCGCCGCGTTCGAGGCGGGAATGCTTCCGGGGCAGGAGAATGCGCTTCGCCCCGGCGGAGGCGACCGGCCGGAAAAGGCGGCCGTTCAGCTCATCGTTGCCGGAGACGGCGACATTGCGGCGGTGAACCTCCGCAATCTCGGCTGCTCCGGGCCTACCAACATTCTGAGCTTTCCCGGCGAAGACGACGGGCAGCTCGGCACGCTTTTTCTCAGCGTCGACACGCTGGAGCGGGAAAGCGTGCTCTACGGGCAGAATGTGCTCGAGCATGCCAGACGGCTTCTGGCGCACGGCATGGGGCACATCACGGGCTTCGATCACAGCCCGGAGATGGATGACTTCTGCGCCTGGCTTGAGGAATCCTGCCCTCTTCCCGGGGAAAGCACGGCACTAGACTCTTGACGTTCCGCGCCGTGTAGTTCAAGCTGGAAAATCCTTTTCACCAACAGGCGGCCTGCTGCGTCGAGCAGCGGAAACAGGGCCGCATATTCTCATATATCGGAGACAATATGGCCAACATACAGAACGAACATCGCTGCGGATGGGTTGCGCTCATGGGGCCGCCCAACGCGGGCAAGTCCACGCTGCTCAACGCTCTGCTGGGGCAGAAGATCAGTATCGTGACCTCCAAGCCGCAGACGACGCGTACCCGCGTGGTCGGCATCATGTCCGAACCCGGCGCGCAGGTCATTTTCATGGATACCCCCGGCGTGAACCATTCCCGCCAGCAGCAGCGCGGTCATCTGAGCAAGATGATGAGCCAGGCCGCCTGGCAGAGCATGGCCGCCGCGCATGCCGTCATGCTGGTGCTGGATGCGGAACTTTATATCCGCCGTCCGGAATTTCTTGATCGCGACATCCAGTCCATCCGCGACGCCCTTGCCGGAGACGACCGTCCTCTGCTCGTGGTCGTGAACAAGGTCGACCTGTTCCACGACAAGTCCCGCATGCTGCCTCTTCTTGTGCAGCTTCAGGAATATTTCCCCGGGGCGGAGGTCTTCCCCATGTCCGCGCTGACCAAGGACGGTCTGGACGAACTGAAGAAGATCATCATCGGCATGATGCCCGAGGGTGAATCCCAGTTCCCCGAAGATCAGCTCTCCACGGCTCCCACGCGTTTTCTTGCGGCGGAAATCGTGCGCGAGAAGGTCTTCGAGCGGCTCCGTCAGGAAGTGCCCTACACCACGGCCGTGGACATCGAAGCCTGGGAAGAGGATCCGGAACGCGATCTGACCATCATTCATGCCGTGATCTTTGTGCAGCGTCCCTCGCACAAGGCCATGGTCATCGGACGTGCCGGCGCCACCATCAAGGAAATCGGCACGGAAGCCCGTCGCGACATTCAGAAGCTCATCGGCGGCAAGGTTCATCTTCAGCTCTGGGTGAAGGTGAAGGACAACTGGGCCGAAGATACCGAACTTCTGCATGATCTCGGTCTGGAAGAAGACTGATGCTTTCGGGGTCGCCTGCGGCGACCCTTTTTTCAGGAATGTTCAACGCCCTTTGGGGCGAAGAGGCCGACTGGAAATGACATCGCTGGAAGAACGCTGGAGCGGCGTACTGGACAACATGGCGGAGGCCGAGCGCAAAGCCGGGCGTGAAGCCGGAAGCGTGCGCCTTGTGGCGGTATCGAAATTTCATCCCGCCTCGGACATAGAGGAACTGTTCCGCCTCGGTCAGAGGGATTTCGGAGAAAACTACATTCAGGAAGCCCGTGCCAAGCAGGAGGCTCTTACCGATCCGGCCATCCGCTGGCATGCCATTGGCCCTGTGCAGACCAACAAGGCCAAGGAAGTCGCCGGACGCTTTTCCCTGCTGCACACGCTCGACAGGGCGGATCTGGCCCGCGCGCTTCTGCGCCGCCTGCCGGAAGGGCAGACGCAGCCTGTGCTCATTCAGGTGAACATCGGCGAGGAAGAGCAGAAGTCCGGCGTTCGCCCCGGCGATCTGGCGGCGCTGTGCGAGGAGCTTCTGGAAGGCGGTCTTGTGTCCGACAAGGGGCCGGGACTGGCTTTGCGCGGATTCATGTGCCTTCCGCCCGTGTGCGGCGAGGGAGAGGCCGTGCGGCCGTACTTTGTCCGTCTGCGCAATCTGCGCGACGAGATGGCGCAGCGCTTCGGTCTTGAGCTCCCCGAGCTGTCCATGGGCATGTCCGGCGACTACCGCGAAGCCATCGAGGAAGGCGCCACCATCATCCGTGTGGGCACGGAAATTTTCGGCCCGAGGCCGGTCAGGCATCAGAACTGAGATTTCTCCGGGCGTTTTCCGGGGAGAGTCCGTCAAAAAAAGACGCCGTGCGGAGTGTTCCGTACGGCGTCTTCTGTTTCATCGCGGGCCGCTTCAGCAGACTGGGAACGGCTGAGCGTGCAGGTGTTTTTTCAGACGGGAAGTCTTGTCGACGGCCGCGCCGGGATCGCCTGGAAAGCGGCGGCGGTTTTTATCCTCGGCGTGTTTTTCTTCTCCCGGACTGCGGGCGGAGCGGGGAGGATGCGGTCAGTCAGCCGGAGGGTCAGATTTCCAGCGAGCGCGCAAAGCAGGAAATGAGAATGGCTCCGGCCTGCGCAACGTTGAGGGAGTCGAAGTCCCGTCGGAAAGGAATGCACAGGCTGCATTCGCAGTGCTTGAGCACGCCGGGCCGCACGCCCTTGTCTTCGTTGCCGAGCACGAGAAAGGCGGGCAGAGGCAGCTTTTCCGTAAGCGGGTTCACGCTGTCTTCCACCTTCTGGGCGGCGCAGGTGACGAAGCCTGCGTCTCTGGCTTCCTTCACCGCGCGGGAAAGATTGACCACCTGCGTGATGGGCAGTCTTTCCAGCGCTCCGGCGGCGGAGCGGCGGGCTCCCGGTCCGAGAAAGGCGCTGTTGTGCCTGGGAAGGACGAGTCCGGCGCCGCCGAGCGCGAACAGCGTGCGGGCCAGCGTGCCCACGTTGCCGGGATCCTGCACCTGATCGAGCGCCACCACAAGCGGCAGCGGCGCATGGGCGGCCTGTTCCAGAAACGTTTCCCATGGCATGAATTCCGCTTCGCGCAGACGGGCGATCACGCCCTGATGTCCGGCTCTTGCGGCCATGCGCGCAAGCACGTCTTCGTTCACCAGCGAAAAGCGCACCCCGTACTCGCGGCACAGATCAAGCACTCTGGAGCTTTCGGCGCTGGCGCGCCCCTTGCGCACATAGACCATGTCCACCCGTTCGGGTTCGCGTTCCAGAAGTTCCAGTACGGGCTTGAGGCCGGGCAGAAGATTTTCCTTGTCTTTGTCGTTCGTCATCATGATGCATTATTTCCGCTGGATGATGTTAAAAAAACGGCCGGAGGCACCCGGGGGAGATTGAATCTCCGTCTTTTTCAAGGTATCCTTACCCATTCGCTGGACAGGCGAAAGAAAAATGTCGGGCGTTTTTCTCTGTGCGCTGACCGTCTTTCCGGAAAGGAGAGGTCTTCCGGTGCGGGTGCGTGCGGCTTTTTTTGCGCTGGCGAAGCCGTCAGCCTTTCATATGCAACTGTTCTTTGGCTGGTACCCTGCTTTTGTTCGAGATGCAAGTCCGCAATGATGGAGCGATGATATGAAAATCGGTAAACTGTGCCGCCTTCCTCTTGCAGGAATGGCGGTGCTGCTCATTCTTTCCGGCTGCGGCAGGCAGCAGACGGTGGAGGCCCCGGAGCTGCTTTCCGCCGAAGCACGTCAGGAAGCCGTGGACCTGGGAACGCTTTCCTCGCTCACTTCGGCGGAGAAAAAGGCCTATTCCAACACGTCGAAGCTGGACAGAAATCTGAGTCCTGCCATGGAGCGTCAGGTACGCTACCATTTCATGAAATATTCGCGGGAACGGCGCGGAACCATGGAGAACTTTCTCCGCAACAGCCTTCCCTACCTGAACTACACGAAAACCGTGTTCCGCATGCGCGGTCTGCCGGAAGATCTCGCCTATCTCGCCTATCTGGAAAGCGGCTACAATCCGCTTGCCGTGTCCCGTTCCAACGCCGTGGGCATGTGGCAGTTCATTTCCTCCACGGGCAAGGCCTACGGCCTGCGTCAGGACTGGTGGATGGATGAGCGCAGGGATCCCTATCGCTCCACCGAAGCCGCGGCCAGCTATCTTGCCCGCCTCTACGACATTTTCCACGACTGGCATCTCGCCGTGGCCTCATACAACGGCGGCGAAGGCAAGATCGGTCGCGCCAAGCAGGCGACGGGGGCGAGCAATCTGCATGAAATCATTCAGAAGAACAACACCCTCGACGACAAGTTGCAGCTGCGTGAGGAAACGGCTCTTTACGTGCCGCGTTTTCTGGCCATCGCTAAGGTGATGCGCAATGCCGAAACGCTGGGCATCAAGCCCGCCGCGCCTGATGCCGATCATCCCGTGCTGGTTCCCGTTTCCGAAGTGACGGCAAGACCCGCCACCGACCTTGCGGAACTGGCCCGCCGTCTCGGCATGGGCTGGAAGGAATTTCAGGCCTACAATCCGCAGTTCCTCCGCTCCATTTCTCCTGCGGGGCGCACCAGCGTGGTCTACGTGCCCAAGAACAAGGAAGCGCTGGCCAGGCAGCTTCTCAAGGGAACGCTTTCCGGCGCCGGATGGCGCTACTACACGGTGGCCCGCGGCGATACCCTCGCCAAGGTGAGCTCCCGCACCGGTGTGCCCGCTTCCGTCATCAGCCAGCTCAATCCCGGCAAGCTGAAGCGCGGTCAGCTGCTCAGACTCCCGCAGAACAGCAAGTCCATTCCCGACGTCATTCCTGCCGCGCCCGTGCGCAGTACCATGATCGCCTCTTCCTCCAAGTCCACGAAGACCGATCATGCTTCCAGCGCCGTGGCCGAGCTTCGCAGCTCCCGTTCCGTGCCCTCCAGCTACAAGGTGCAGAGCGGCGATACGCTTTCGGGCATCGCCCGTCGATACGGCGTGGATCTCGATGATATCTACGCCGCCAACGGCGGCGCCTCCAAGCTTTCCACGCTCCGTGTGGGACAGGTGATCCGGCTCTCCGCTCCGGCAACGGCCGTGGCGCAGAAGTCCACGAAGAGCGCGGTCAAAAGCTCCGGCCGCAGCCTGGCTTCGCATACGGTGAAGTCCGGAGAAACGGCGTATGCCATTTCCCGCAAGTACGGCATTTCCTTTGACGAGCTTTGCGCCGTCAACGGCGGCAAGGATGCACTCAGCCGTCTTTCGCCCGGTCAGGTGCTGAAGATTCCCTCCGGCGGCAGCACGGCCGTGGCGCAGAGCAGCAAGCCTGCCTCCAAATCTTCCGCTGTCGCCGCTGCTCCCCGAAGCACGGCCAAGGTGGCGGAATACAGCGTGCAGAGCGGTGAGACGCTCTGGAGCATTTCCCGCAAGTTCAATATGAAGCCCATGGAACTTCTGGCGCTCAACGGCATGGATCAGTCCACCCGCGTCAAGGTGGGCGATACCGTCAAGGTCATTCGGAACAACTAAGAGGTGAGTCATGGGTTTTTTCTCTGCCGTTAAAAAATTCTTTTCCGGAGGCAGCCAGCCTGCGGAAGAGGTGAAGAAGCCGGTTGAATCCGGCGAAAAGGCTCCGGCAAGCTCCGAAGCTCCAGCCTCCGAAGCGGAAGAATCCGCTGTTGATGCCGGGGAGGCGGAAAAGGGCGCGACTCTTGATGGTTCCGCCGAGAAAGAGGTCGAAGAGAAAGGCGGTGCCGAAGCTTCCGATGATGCGCTGAGCAGCGAAGCGGAAGAGGCGGCTGCTCCCGAGGCGGAAAAGGTCGAAACGGAGAGCGAAGAAACTCCGGCCGCTGAAGCGCCCGAGACCTCCAAGGGCGAAGATGAGATCATTGAACTCGAAGTGGCGTCTGCCGAACCTGAAGTCGTAGTCTCCGAGCCCGAAGCTGTGGCCGAGCCTCAGGCGGAAGTCGTTCATGAAGAGCCGAAGGCTCCTCAGACTGCAGCTCCTGCCTTCAGCGAAGAGGAAGAGGCGCTGGCTCTGGCGCTCAGACAGGCCGAGCCCCGTCTTTCCGCCTGGCTGAACATTGTTCTGGACGGCGTGGAAGAGGCGGATGATCTTCTCTGGTCCCGTCTATCCTTCCTGCTGCGCGCTCTGGAAACGCCGGAAAATGAAGCCCGTCTGTTCCTGGATGACTTCCGGGGCTGGCTCGACCGCATGGACTATCACTGGCTGGAGGATTTCCGCTCGGAACTTCAGTATCGTCTGGCGCTGGCCCTCGACATGGAGGACGAAGAAGACGAACGCGACCGGCTTTTCTCCAAGCTTCAGAACGGCCTGGCCCGTACCCGTGCCCGCTTCGGTCAGGGGCTGGCCGCGCTTATGGCGGGGCATACCGAACTCGACCAGAATTTCTGGGACGAGATGGAAGAACTGTTCATCATGGCCGACATGGGAGCCGAGCCTTCTCTTGCGCTGGTCCGTCGTTTGAAGGATCGCGCCCGCGAAGAGGGCGTGACTACGCCCGATGGGCTCATGCCGCTTCTGGAAGAGGAAGTGGAGGCCATATTCAAGACGCCCCGTCGCATTGCCGTGGTGAATCCGCCGGAAGTCATTCTCATGGTGGGCGTCAACGGCGTGGGCAAGACGACCACCATCGCCAAGCTGGCGTATCGCGCCCGCATGCAGGGCAAGAAAGTGCTCATTGCCGCCGCCGATACCTTCCGCGCCGCCGCCGTGGAACAGCTGGAAGTCTGGGCTGAGCGCATCGGTGCGGATTTCCACTCCAAGGGCATGGGCGCGGATCCTGCGGCCGTGGCTTTCGAGGCCATGGATATTGCCCTGCGCGGCGGCTATGACGTGCTGTTCATCGATACGGCAGGCCGTCTGCATACCAAGTCCAATCTGATGGACGAGCTGCACAAGATCCGCATGGTGGTGGAGCGCAAGCTCCCCGGTGCGCCGCATCGCACCATTCTCGTTATCGACGCCACCACGGGCCAGAACGCCCTGCAGCAGACAAAGATGTTCAAGGACACCAGCGGCGTGAACGAAATCATCCTGACCAAGCTCGACGGAACGGCCAAGGGCGGCGTGGCGCTTGCCGTGGCCAGTCAGTTCGAGCTGCCCATCACGTTCATCGGGCTCGGCGAAAAGATGGAGGACCTGCGTCCCTTTGATCCGCACGACTTCGCGCGTGCCCTGCTCGGCAGGGGAGAGGCATAGGGACGGATCGACGGATCGGATAGAAAAAACGGCTGAGGCTCGTACAGGCGCGTCTCAGCCGTTTTTTATGCAGATATAACGGAAAGGATTTCATTCGCATGGAAGAGACTATCAATGTGCCTTTCCCTGATGCCTGTTCCAGGCAGGGCGCTGTGTTTTCTCCCTACGGGAACCATCGCTATATATTGTGGAGACGATGGAACGATAATTCTCGACTTTTGCTCTATGTGCTGTTGAATCCGAGTACGGCTGACGGGGAAAACGAAGATAGAACGACGCGTCGCTGTCGTTTTTTTGCCGAGCAGTATGGAGCCGGCGGCATGATTATTGTGAACGTGTTTTCCTTTGTGGCTACCCGTCCTGCCGATCTCAAGCGTCATCTTCAGAATCTGCGCGTATCCGGTAACGGAGGACTCCATGAAGAGGCGGTCTTTGCCGAAGTGAACGCCAGGTATGTGCGTGCAGCCTTCCGTCATGTTGAAGCCGTCGTCGCAGCTTGGGGAAGGCCTCCGTTCGCTTCTTCGGATGTTACCGCCATGCAGTCGCTTCTAAAGCTCTCTTCTTTGCCTGTGCTGTGTCTGGGGACTACCTGCGGGGGATTTCCCCGTCATCCTTCCAGAGTCGCCGCAGCAACACAGCTGGTAGCCTACCACACAGCGCTTTAATGGGATTGCGATGAATCCCCCGTAAATCTCCCGCAAAAGACTCCGGACAACAAAAAAGCGGCGCTCTTCATAAAAAGAGCGCCGCTTTTTTATCGGATGATTGCCGGACTATTTCGCCCTGATCCAGAATTCGGCAACGTTGACGTCCAGATTGTCGTTCAGGTCGGCAACGCTGAACTGGATGGTGCGGCTTTCGATGGGCTTGTCGTTTTCGTCCAGAAGCTCGATGAGCATGGTGTGCTTTCTGCCCGTGGCATCGCCGGTACCGCTGTCGTCTTCCAGCAGGAAGACGGGCTCTCTGCCGTCGATGGAAACTTCCACGGCTTCCAGCGCAGGATATTCCTGACCGTCCTGTCCGGTGAAGGCGTAGTTGCCGAGGGACAGCTTGTAGGTCTTACCCTGCGTGTAGCACCATACGCCGAGGAGAATGAGAAGAACCACGAGAACGCAGTTGACGAGCACGTGCTTGAGGATCACATGACGGCGGCTGGGGAGCTGGCTCATGCGGCACCTCCGGCTTCGCCGCGCAGCGCGGCGCGGGCGCGTTCCTTGTCGGCATGGCGGCGCCAGGCGTGCAGCACCAGGGCAAGGGAAATGATGGCGTAGCAGACGAACACGCGGAAGTATTCGCCTATCTGGGCGTCGCCGACCAGATACTTGCCGGCCATGGGAGAAACCACGAACATGAGGTGGAAGAGCAGAACGCCCGTGAACACGTTGAGAATGGAGGCACGCGCCACGGTGGCGCCGCCGACCAGCAGGGAGGCGATGGCGAACACGCCGGCCTGTTCATGGCTGTTGTAGGTGTTGAGCGTGCCGACGTTCTGCAGGAAGATGATCTGTCCGTAGGCGGCGAGCACGGTGGAAATGACGATGGAGATGATGCGGGTACGCATGACGGGAATGCCCGCGGCGTGGGCCACGGCCAGATCCTGTCCGGTGGCTCTCATGTCCTGACCGAGCTTGGTGCGGCGGAACCAGATGATGAACACGCAGAAGACGCCGATGAGCAGGAACGTGGCGAGCGGAATGTGAATGCCCATGATCTCGAGCTCGATGGCGTTGTCGAGCGTGCCGCGGATGTTGTCGAGGTTGGTCACGTTGCGGATGCCGTAACCGCGGGAAAGCACGAGTTCGGGGTTGACGATGGGCACGAGGCTTCCGAAACCGTAGAGCACGGCGAGCTGATAGACGCCGTTCATGAAGAAGCCGAGGATGTAGGAGGTGACCATTTCACGACCGCGTGCCTTGTTCAGCACCACGCCGCACATCCAGCCGAAGAGGATGGCGAGGGGGGTGGCGATGAGCGCGGCAAGGGTCATGCCGTAAAGACCGGCCACGTTCCAGTCGCTGATGAAGATGAGGCCGATCTGACCGGCCATGGCGCCGAGCACCATGCCGAAGTTGAGGCCCATGCCGGCCATGATGGGGATGAGCAGCGAGAGCACGAGGAAGGAGTTACGGGCGAGTCTGGTCAGCATTTCCTGAATCAGGTACTCGGCCGTGAACTGGGAATAGTAGATGCCGATGGCGCTCACCACCAGGAAGACGATGGGCACGGCGTTGCGCATGCAGAAGAGTTTGACGGCATTGCCGCCGGACGTGGTTTTCATGATCTCACCTTTGTCACACGGGTCAGGGCGTAGAGGATCATGCCGTTGGACACGATGATGCGGATAACTTCGGACATATCGGTCTGCAGCATGCTGTTGATGACCGAGGGCGTCATGGTCAGGATGCCCTGGAAGAGGAACGTGCCTACGATGACGTTGATGATGGAGGCCTTTTTCACCGAGGCGCCGCCGATGAGCAGAGCGGCCACGGCGGGGAAGGCCATCATGAACGGTCCCATGTACAGCTGGATGAAGCCGAAGCTCTGTTCATAGATGATGATGCCGAGGGCGCCGAGCCAGGTGGAAAGAATGACCGACAGGGTGCGCATGCGGTTGATGTTCACGCCGCTTGCCCGGGCATATTCAGGATTGGAGCCCACGGTGGTCATGGCCGTGCCGGTGCGGGTGCGCATGAAGATCCACATGAGACCGCATAGCAGCAGGAAGAAGAGGAACATGCCCGTGGGGAAGTAGAAGGCGTCGCCGATGTTGAAGGCGCCGATGTCGCTGATGGCCTTCTGCCAGAATTCTTCCACGGAAACCGTGGTTCTGAGGCCCACGCCGGCGTAGCCCCAGACCATGTTGGAGCTGGTATAGGGCAGCACGAGCCACATGATGCACATGAAGGCCACGGAGGAAAAGCCCACATAGGTGGCGATCATCATTTCCTCGCCCTTGACCTTGTTGAGCAGAAGACCGTAGCCCCAGCCGAGAATGACGGCGATGGGCGTGGCGATGAGCATGGCGGTGAATATGCCGGGGATGCCCTTGGCTTCAAGTTCGACGCTGGTGACGGCGCCGAGAAGACCGGCGATGATGCCGAGCGGCAGACCGAAGTTCAGGCCGCAGCCGGACTGCACCATGGGCACCATGGCGAGCACGAGCACGCCGTTCATGCCGAAGCGCACCAGAGTATCACTGAAGGCCGCGTCCACAGGCACGCCCACGAAGGGAGCCACGATGAACAGGACCAGCAGAAAGACCGCGATGAGTATGCGGGGCCATCCTGCTTCTTCTATGAATGTTTTTATGCGGTTCATGCGATTGCCGCCTCCGTTCCGTTGGTATTGTCAGTCGCGGCCTTTTCGGCTTCGGCGGAACCGGCGCCCATGAGCAGGTATCCGAAGGCCTCGGAAGGCGTGCTTGCGGGCAGAATGCCGGCCACGGCGCCCTTGTCGATGATGGCGATGCGGTCACAGACGGAGCGAAGTTCCTCAAGTTCGGAGGAAATGACCACGACGGTCATGCCGTGTTCGCGGTTGTACCGCTTCAGGGTGTCGAGCACGACCTTCTTGGCGCCCACGTCGATGCCTCGGGTGGGTTCGGCCACGAAGAGCAGCTTGGGTCTGGTTTCAAAGGCCTTGGCGAGGCAGACTTTCTGCTGATTGCCGCCGGAAAGTTCCTGCACGAGCTGCTTTTCGCTCGTGCACTTGATTTCCAGGTCGTGAATGTATTTGCGGGCACATTCGGTGATGGCCTGTTCGTCGCGGATTTTCAGAGGTCCGAAGTTGCGCAGGAAACGGCCCTGCATCTGCAGGGAGGTGAAGATGATGTTCCAGGCGATGGACTCTTCCAGAAGCAGACCCACGCCGCGGCGGTCTTCGGAAACGGCGGAAATGCCGAGAGAGAGGGGGGAGGTGGGGTTGTTGAGTTCCACCCGCTTGCCGTGGAAGGTCACGGTGCCGCCGGCGGGGTGCAGGCCCATGATGCCGTTGGCGATGCCGAGCTTGCCCTGACCGGCCATGCCGCCGATGCCGAGGATTTCGCCCTCGTACACGGTGAGGTTGACGTTGCGCACCGTTTCACCGGGCATGTCCACCCACAGATGCTCGATCTGCATGGCCACTTCTTCGGAGGTTCTGCGCTCTTCTTCGGAGCCTTCGGGGCGGTCGATCTTGCGGCCGACCATGGCGCTCGCGATCTGGCGGACGCTGGTTTCGGCAGGCGTGGTCTGAAGAACGACTTCGCCGTCGCGCAGGATGACGATGTCGTCGCAGACGCTCATGACTTCCTGCAGACGATGGGAAATGAAGATGATGGAAATGCCCTGAGCGGCCAGACGGCGCATGGAATCGAGCAGAATGTCGGCTTCGCTTTCGGTGAGCACGGCGGTGGGTTCGTCGAGCACGAGAAGGCGGGTACCCTTCTTGTCGATTTCACGGGCGATTTCGGTGAACTGCTTGTAGCCGACGGGCAGTTCGGAAATGGGAGTGGAGCTTTCGAGCTCGATGTTGAGGCGGGAAATGGCCTCATCGGCTCTCTGCGTCATGGACTGCCTGTCCAGCGTGGTCAGACGGTCGCCGAAGGCTTCCACAAGGGGATTGTACACCAGGGTTTCGCGGTTGAGCACGATGTTTTCCGCGACGGTGAAGCCGGGTATGAGGGAAAATTCCTGATGCACCATGCCTATGCCCGCATTAAGGGCGTCCATGGGGCTGCGGAATTTGACTTCCTTCCCGTCGATCAGGATTTTTCCTTCATATCCGCCGGTTTCCTGGATGACGCGCATGCCGAAGAGAATATTCATGAGGGTGGACTTGCCAGCCCCGTTTTCGCCGACAAGACCGAGTATGCGGCCCTTGCCCAGCGTGAAATTGACATTCTTCAGCACCCGGTTGGAGAAGTATGCCTTACCGACACCTTCTACGCGAAGCAATGGATCTTCTGCGCCCATATGACCTCTTCATTTTGGAGCTTTTTATGTTGAAAGGATCCGTCAGAACCGGATACGACATCGGACACGGGAACGATGCGTTCCGGGAGCTGTCCGCGCCGCGGGCCCGTGGGCCGCGCAGCCCTTGCAGAGTTTCCGCCTGAGCGGAACATGACAGCGGCAGGAATGACCTGCGCTGCGGAATCCCGTCTCCGCGAAAGTATGAGAAAGGCAAGGCAGAAATGCGGAGAGAGGGGGGAAGGGTCTTTTCCGGAAAGAAAACGGAAAAGACAACGTAGCATAAAAAAATCAAAACGGCAAAAGCCGTTTTTCGTGAACGGCGGCAGCGGAAAATGGCATTATAACCCGCCGTGATTTCAATTTATTTGCTGCATCAGGACCCGAAGCGGTTGCCGGGGCTTCTGTGCAGCAGAGGGAAGGCTGAGCCTTCCCTCTGTCAGTGTGTTACTTGATGGACTTGTACTTGTCGGGTACGGGCACTTCGGTCATGTGCATGTAGCCCTTGCCGAAGATGTACAGGTCTTCAAAGACCAGCACGTGGTTCTTCTTTTCCTTGCCGGTGGCCACGTCGACATAGTAACCGCCGCTCCAGGTGGAGCCGGGGGTCGCGGCGTTGTAGGCGGCAAAGAGGTCTTCCTTCTTGAAGTTGCGGCGGAAGCTGCGGCCGCCGGTCACGCCTTCCTTGGCGTACTTGATGGCGAGTTCGCCGAGGCCGAGGGAGTTGGTGAAGCCGTAGGAGTAGGTCCAGGTGCCCATGCGGCCGGCTGCGCCCTTGGCAACGACGGTGTCTTCCACGCGCTTCAGGATGGCCGGGAAGTCACCGGACACGTCGGCAAGGTCGATGCCCAGAGCGCCGGGGTAGCCCATGAGGGGAGAAGGCAGGTCAGCTTCGATGAAGAAGCCGCCCTTGTCTTCGGTGAGGCGCTTGAGCAGAGGTTCGGTGTGGGCGTCGTTGGTGCAGAAGAACGCGGTGTTGGGGCCGAGCTTGTCGAGCCACTGGGGAACCTGTTCGAGGATGTACTGCTGGGCGCCGGCAACGCCGACGTCGGAGGTGGGATCGGGGGCGCTCATGAAGTGGAAGTTCACGCCGAGATCCTTGCAGGCCGCTTCCATGATGTTGCGGCGGCGGGAGAGCAGTTCATAGCTCATGTGGCGGGGGAAGGAAATGTGCACGAAGTCGGTCACACCGAGCTTCTTGGCGGCGGCGATGATGAGGTAGCCGCGGGAGATGTTGTCGGCGTTGATGGCGAGGTCGGCGGCGCTTTCAATGACGTTCGGGTCTTCATGCGCTTCGCCCACGAGCAGCATGATGTCGGGGCGCTTTTCGCGGATGCGCTGGAAGGCGGCGGTGGTACCGGGGATGCCCTGGTTCACGATGACGGCCTTCATGTCGGGATCGTCGGCGAAGGAGACGATCTGAGAAATGGTGGTTTCCATTTCCGTCATGAAGTTGTCGGGGTAGGTGATATGCTTGATCATACCGCCGTTGGCGACGTCACCGTACTTCTTGATCAGCGCTTCAGCGCCGCGCAGATCGTCTTCGGACTGCGACACGGTGCCGGTGCAGATGCCGATATGAATTTTGGCAGGCTCCGCGGCGGAAGCCTGGGTGGCGAAGGCCATCATGCCCAGACACATGGCTGCGAGAAAACGTTTCACCTTTCTTTCCCTCCTTAGGAATGTGAGAAACGGCTCGGCCCTTAGGGCCTTGTTCACGTTAAGTTATACCGATAATGTGATAATTGTCAAAAGTGAAAAAAGCGTAAGGACAACATATCGGAAAAAATATTGCCGGAGCCTGCGGCAGTGGGAAAGAATGCAGACGAAAAAGGCCGCCCGAAGGCGGCCTGACTGATTTAAGAGGATTATGGAAAAGAGCTGCGATTGCGGCAGCCGTCAACGGATTCCGGGTTCGACCGGCGGCGGGGATTGCCGTTTCTGCGGATCGGATGCCGGAAGTTCGTTTTTTCCTGCGGCGGAACGGACGGATTTCACGAAAATGTTCCGCTCCGCCGCGAATGTGAGCAGCGGCTCCTCTAGTTGAGCGGCGCGAGGAACTTTCGGCAGGCTTCGTTGTCGGTTTCGTCCCACCAGGTGAAGCCGAGCTTGTCCAGATTGGCGTAGAACTCGTCGCACTGTTCGGGAGCCACTTCAAAGCCGCAGGCCACGCGGCCGTATTCCGCGCCGTGGTTGCGGTAGTGGAACATGGTCACGTTGAAGTTCGTGCCCAGCGTTTCGAGGAAGTGCAGCAGCGCGCCGGTGCGTTCCGGGAACTGGAAGCTCAGAATGTGTTCGTTCTTCACGGCGGCGGGAGCCTTGCCGCCGATCATGTAGCGCACATGGCTCTTGGCGAAGGTGTTGCGCGTCATGTTGGTCACGTTGTAGCCGGCTTCGCGCAGACCTTCGATGATGCGTTCCAGCTCGTCCATGCCTTCGGTGAGGCGCAGCGAGGTGAAGATCTCCGCCTGCGAGGAGTCGGAGTAGCGGTAGTTGAATTCCGTCACCATGCGGTTGCCGAGCTTGCGGCACAGGTCAAGGAAGGCGCCCTTCTTTTCGGGAATGGTCACGGAGATGATGCCTTCACGCTGTTCGCCCACTTCGCAGCGTTCGGACACGAAGCGCAGGGTGTGGAAGTTCATGTTCGCGCCGGAAAGAATGGCGGCCATGCGCGCGCCGGAGATGTCGTGCTCGGCGGCGTACTTCTTGAGACCGGCGAGCGAGAGCGCGCCGGAGGGTTCGGCTATGGCGCGGGTGTCGTCGAAGATGTCCTTGAGGGCGGCGCAGATTTCGTCGTTGGAACAGGTGATGATGTCGTCGAGATTTTCACGCAGCACGCGGTAGGTTTCGTCGCCTATGCGCTTCACGGCCACGCCGTCGGCGAACAGGGACACGCGGTCGAGAGTGACCGGGCATCCCGCCTCCCAGGCGGCCTTGAGGCAGGCGGAGCCCTTGGCTTCCACACCGATGACCTTCACCTGGGGCAGAATCTGCTTGATGTACACGGCGATGCCCGCGGCAAGACCGCCGCCGCCGACCTGCACGAAGACATGGGTGAGGCGGCTGTCCTGTTCGAGCAGTTCGCGCGCGATGGTGCCCTGACCGGCGATGACGTCGGAGTCGTCGTAGGGAGGAATGAGGGTCAGTCCCTGCTCTTCGGCCAGACGCATGGATTCGGCATAGGCCTCGTCGAAGCTGTTGCCGAAGAGCACCACGTTGCCGCCGAAGCGGCGCACGGCGTCGACCTTGATGTCGGGCGTGGTCTTCGGCATGACGATGGTGGCCTTCACGCCGAGTCTTGCGCCGGAAAGGGCGCAGCCCTGCGCATGGTTGCCTGCGGAAGCGGCAATGACGCCGCGCTTTTTCGCCTCTTCGGGAAGCTTCGCAATCTTGTTGTAGGCGCCGCGCAGCTTGAAGGAGTGCACGGGCTGCAGATCCTCGCGCTTGAGGCTGATGCGGCAGCCCACGCGTTCGGAGAGCTTTTCCATATATTCGAGCGGGGTCACGCGGGCCACGTCGTACACGGGGGAAAGAAGGATCTTGCGCAGGTATTCTGCCGGGGACGGATGTTCGGTGGGCATCGGGACGTTTCTCCTGAGCGCGCCCTGCGGCGCGTCGTTTTCTCCGGGGCTTTCTCAGTCGCGGCTCTGTTTTTCGGGTTTGCGCAGGGCGTGCAGTTCGTCGCGCGCGCTTTCCCATGTGGGTTCATGAAACACGGTTTCCCGGCTGGGCGTCACTTCCACAAGCGTGGCCTGGCCGTTCTCGGTCACGCGCACGCTGATGCGCTGACCTTCCTCGGCGGCCCGGCAGGCTCTGGGGGAGTAGGAGGCCACGAGCGAGGCGGCCTCGCGCACGGCGTCGGCGTCCCAGGGGCGGGAGCTGCGGCCCAGCGCGATGGGACCGGGGAAGCCCGCCACCTTGAAGTGCAGATCGCCCTCGCGCAGCAGTCCGGCATAGGCTTCGTTGTCGAACTTGTGGCGGCCGATGGTCAGCCAGCGGTCTTCGTGCCAGAACTGCCGGCCCACGTCCGCAAGCTGGAAGTCGTTCAGATCGGGCGAGGCAAGGCGGGAGAGCACGGGCCAGAAGCGGCGGGTGTTTTCCTTTTCCGTGAGCTTGCAGCCGCCGCCGGGCGTGGGAATTTCGGTGATGTGGAACTGTTCGGCAAGCGCCAGCTGCTCCTTGCGGCCGCGGCCGTTCATGGCGAGCAGTCGGGAGCGGTCGATGAGGCCGGATTCCTCGGCGGCCGTGGGATCAAGAAGCTTGGCGCAGAGCGGGCGGACAAGAATGTCGCGCACTTCGGCGTCGCGGCGGATGACGTTGAGCGTGTCGCGCCGCTGCGACATGGGCCGCTGCCCCAGCACTTCGCCGGACACGAGGAACTTCGCTCCGTAAATCTCCATCTGTTCCCGGGCGAGATTCATCATGAGAATCTTGCAGTCCACGCAGGGATTCATGGCGCTGCCGAATCCGTAGGTCGGGCCGCGCTTCAGCAGATCCACGAACGCCTCACCGGCGTCCACGGCGGTGATGTCGAGTCCGTAGACCTCCTGCCAATGGTCCACGCGATCGGGGTGGCCGAAAAAGGGAGAGTAAAAGTGCAGGCACTTGATGGTCCTGCCCTGTTCCATGAGCAGCCGTGCGGCGAGGATGCTGTCCAGTCCGCCGGAAAAAAGAGCTATGCCGTCGTAGTTTTTCATGGCTCTTTAGATAGATGGTATGCGGGCCTCTGGCAAGTGTTTCTCTTGCCCCCCGGGCGGCCTTTTGCTAATGTTCTTCGTCTCGGCGTTTTTTTGTTTCCGAAACGCCGCCATCCGCGAGGCCCGCGCTTCCCAAGGCGCGGAAAAGGGGCAGAACGCTTCGCCCGCGCGGAAAACTTGTCTATTTCAGGAGATGTCATACATGGCGAAGAAGCCTCTTGTTTCTGCGGAAGATGCCCGCCGCGAAGCGCTCAGGACAGCCCTCAGCACCATCGAAAGAAAGTATGGTCAGGGCGCCGTCATGAAGCTGTCCGACGGGGCGCACGTTCATGTGCCCGTCATTCCCACCGGCTCCATCGGCCTTGACCTGGCCCTGGGCATCGGCGGCGTGCCGCGCGGCAGAGTCACGGAAATCTACGGCCCGGAATCCTCGGGCAAGACGACCCTGACGCTGCACATCATTGCCGAATGCCAGAAGCAGGGGGGCGTTGCCGCCTTCATCGACGCCGAACACGCTCTTGACGTCACCTATGCGGCAAGACTCGGCGTGAAGACCGACGAACTGCTCATTTCCCAGCCCGATCACGGTGAACAGGCTCTCGACATCGCCGACATGCTGGTGCGCTCCGGCGCGGTGGACATCGTGGTCGTCGACTCCGTGGCCGCGCTCATTCCTCAGGCCGAACTCGACGGCGCCATGGGCGAAACCCAGGTGGGCAGCCAGGCCCGCCTCATGTCTCACGCCATGAGAAAGCTCACCGGCACCATTCACAAGTCCCGCACCTGCGTGATCTTCATCAACCAGATCCGCATGAAGATAGGTCAGATGGGCTACGGCAGCCCCGAAACCACCACCGGCGGCAACGCGCTCAAGTTCTACAGTTCCGTGCGCATGGACATCCGCCGCGTGCAGACCCTCAAGGACAGGGAAGAAGCCTACGGCTCCCTCACCCGCGTGAAGGTGGTGAAGAACAAGATGGCTCCGCCCTTCCGCGAAGCCAAGTTCGACATCATCTGGGGCACGGGCATTTCCCGTGCCGGTGAAATCCTCGACATGGCCGTGGAGGCGGGCATCGTGGACAAGAGCGGCGCCTGGTTCGCCTACGGCGACGAAAAGCTCGGTCAGGGCCGCGAACGCGTGCGCGACCTTCTGAACGAGAACATCGCGCTCCGCGACGAGATCGAAGCCAAGGTCAAGGAGCATCTCGGCTTCGGCGCGGACATGGCCGCCGCTCCTGCGGCGGAAGTGCCCGGCGACGAGGACAGCTACGACGAAAGCTACTGATTTCAGGTCATGCCGCAGGGCCGCCTCCGGGCGGCTCTGCCGTTACCTGAAAAGATGATACGGCGGCCGGATCCGGCCGCTCTGAACGCAAAAAGGACCGGGGGAAGAGCTTTCTTTTCCCGTGTTTGCAGAAGGCCTTCCGGCCTCATCGGGAGAATGTATGCTCACTGCCAAGGAAATACGTCGAAAATTTCTGGAATTCTTTGAAAAGAACGGCCATGCCGTGGTTCCTTCCTCCTCTCTGGTGCCCAAGGATGACCCCACGCTGCTCTTCACCAACGCCGGCATGGTGCAGTTCAAGAAGCTCTATCTCGGTCAGGAACACCGTTCCTACCGCTGCGCGGCCACCTCGCAGAAGTGCCTGCGCGTTTCCGGCAAGCACAACGACCTTGAAAACGTCGGTCGTACCGCCCGCCATCACACCTTCTTTGAAATGCTGGGCAACTTCTCCTTTGCCTACTACTTCAAGCGCGAGGCCATAACCTTTGCGTGGAAGTTCGTCACCGAAGAGCTGCATCTGCCCAAGGAAAAGCTCTACGTCACCGTGTACGAGAACGACGACGAAGCCTACAATCTGTGGCAGGAAATCGCGGGCATGCCCGCCGATCACATCACCCGCATGGGCGAGAAGGACAACTTCTGGACCATGGGCGACACCGGCCCCTGCGGCCCCTGCTCGGAAATCTACATCGACCAGGGCGAAGACATGGCCTGCGGCCCGGACTGTGGCATCGGCAAGTGCGACTGCGACCGCTTCCTTGAAATCTGGAACCTCGTGTTCACGCAGTACGATCAGAAGGAACCCGGCGTGCGCGTGCCGCTCGAGCATCCCAACATCGATACCGGCATGGGCCTCGAGCGCATCGCGGCCGTGTGCCAGGGCAAGCGCTCCAACTTCGACTGCGACCTCTTCCAGGACATCATCCAGTACGCGGCCTCCATCGCGGGCGTGACCTACAGCTTCTCCGCTCCCGACACCAATGATGTGGATACCGCTCTGCGCGTCATCGCCGACCACAGCCGCGCCGCCGCCTTCATGATCGCCGACGGCATTCTGCCTTCCAACGAAGGCCGCGGCTATGTGCTGCGCCGCCTCATCCGCCGCGCTCTGCGTTTCGGTACGCTCATGGGTCTGCACGAAGCCTTCCTCTACAAGACCGTGGGCAAGGTTGTGGAAGTCATGGGCGACGATTATCCCGAACTTCGCGAACACGCCGAATTCCTTTCCCGCGTGGTCTTCGAGGAAGAAAACCGCTTCCGCGTGACCCTCGACAAGGGCCTTGCCCTGCTCGACAGCGAACTGGCTTCCCTTGCCGCCGAAGGCAAGACCGTCATTCCCGGCGAAGTGGCCTTCCGCCTGAACGATACCTACGGCTTCCCGCTCGACATCGTGTCCGACGTGGCCTACAAGCGCGGCTTCACCGTGGATGAGGAAGGCTTTGCCGAAAAGATGCAGCAGCAGCGCGCCCGCGCCCGCGCGGCCTGGAAGGGCTCCGGCGAAAAGGACCTCGCCGCCCGTTTCCGCGGCCTGCTCGAAGAAGGCATGCAGTCGGAATTCGTGGGCTATGACCGCCTGAAGGCCGAAAGCCGCATCGTGGCTCTGCTCGATGAGGACGCCCTCACCGTGGAGAGCATGGAAGCCGGAGCGAAGGGCTACATCGTGACGCTTCAGACGCCTTTCTACGGCGCGTCCGGCGGCCAGAGCGGCGACACCGGCATCATCGCCACCGAAGAAGGCAAGGCCCGCGTGACCGATACCCTGAAGCCCATGCCCACGCTGACCGTGGAGCAGATCGAAGTGACCGAAGGCATCATCCGCGCCGAGCAGGAAGCGGTCATGGAAGTGACCGAAGGCGACCGCATGGCTGCGGCCCGCAACCACTCCTGTACGCATCTTCTTCAGGCCGCCCTGCGCAAGGTGCTCGGCAGCCATGTGCATCAGGCCGGTTCCTCCGTCGGTCCCGACCATCTGCGCTTCGACTTCACTCACATCACGGCCATGACGCCCGAAGAAATCGCCGCCGTGGAACGCGAGGTGAACGCCATGATCATGGCCGACTACCCCGTGACCACCCGTGAAATGAGCCATGACGACGCCGTGAAGTCCGGCGCCATGGCCCTGTTCAACGAAAAGTACGGCGACAAGGTCCGCGTGGTCAGCATGGGCGCCGAAGGCGTTGATCCCTGCTCCATGGAACTGTGCGGTGGCACCCATCTTTCCCGCACCGGTCAGGCGGGCAGCTTCGTCATTCTTTCCGAAGGCGGCGTGGCCGCCGGCGTGCGCCGCATCGAAGCGGCCACCGGCTGGAATGCCTACAACGTCATGGCGGAACGCCGTGCGGAACTTAGCGGCCTTTCCGCCATGCTCAAGGTGCGTTCTTCCGATCTGGCCTCCCGCGTGGACGCCATGCAGAAGGAAATCAAGGCGCTGCGCAAGGAACTCGACAAGGCTCAGGCCGCAGGCCGGGGCGACGTCATGTCCGCCGTGCAGGAAGTTGCCGGCGTGAAGCTGCTGGCCGTGAAGGCCGGCGCCATGAACGTGAAGGCGCTGCGCGAAATGATGGACGATGTGCGCTCCAAGATGCCTTCCGGCGTGGCCTGCCTTGTGGCGGAAGATGGCGGCAAGGTGCAGATGATCCTCTATGTGTCCAAGGATCTGCATGACCGCTTCACCGCTCCCGTGCTCATCCGCGACGTGGCTGCGGCCATCGGCGGTTCCGGCGGCGGTCGTCCCGATCAGGCTCAGGCCGGCGGCAGCAACGCCGCAGGCATTGACGAAGCCTTCGCCATTCTGAAGGCCAGGATCGCCGGATAGTCTGTTTTTGAGGCGTCCGTTCCTTCGGGGAGCGGACGCCGTTTCTGACGGACCGTCTTTGTTTTTTGCGATGCGGGGAAGAGAGCCGTTACGGGGCTTTCCTCTCCGCATCGTTGTTTTTATGCCCGGCTGCCGGAGAGGGATCCGGCAGCCGGAACAGGAGGAAGCATGCCTGAACTGCCTGAAGTGGAAACCGTGGCGCGCACTCTAGCGCCGCAGATATGCGGAAAGCGCATCCTTGGGGCGGACGTGCGCGATGCCGGAGCCTGGCAGGGGCTGACCGCGGCGGACTGCCTTGCCAGGCAGCGTTTTTTCGTGGCGGGAACGGGCAGACGGGGCAAGCTCCTGCTTTTGTATCTTTCCTCTTCTCCGGCAAGAGTGCGGGCCGCTGATCCGGACCGGGAGATTCCCGCGCCCAAAGCCGCGGGGGACTGGCCGCTTTATTACGACGGAGAGAGCGTGCGTCGCCCTCTGCCTCCGCTTTGCGGAAAAGCTCCGGAGGATGTGACGGCGCTGGCCTTTCATCTGCGCATGACGGGACGGCTCTTCGTGCATCCGCAAGGCACGGAGCCGGGAAAGAATACGCGGGTCGTATTTTCGCTGGATGACGGCAGCAGTCTGTTTTTCGACGATGTGCGCCGGTTCGGGCAGGTGAGGGCGCTGTGCGGGCGCGAGCTTGAAACGTGGTCGTTCTGGCGGAAGCTGGGGCCGGATCCCCTGGAGATGACGGACGAAGCGTTTTCCGCGCGCCTTCTGTCCGGGGCGGCGGTCAAGTCGCTGCTGCTCAATCAGTCCGTGGTGGCGGGAATCGGCAACATCTATGCCGACGAGAGCCTGTTTCGGGCGGGCATCCGACCGGACGTTCCGGGGCGTTCGCTTTCGGAAGAGCAGCGCTGTCGCCTTCACCGGGCGCTGGTGGAAGTCCTTCTGGAATCCGTGCGCGAGTGCGGCAGCTCCATCCGGGACTACCGAACGGCCCGCGGGGATGTGGGCGCGTTTCAGAATTCTTTTCGCGTGTACGGCAGAGCCGGAGAAACGTGCACGGTCTGCGGCGGCAGGCTGACCTCGGCCCGTGTGGCCGGTCGGAGCACGGTCTGGTGTCCGCGCTGTCAGAAGAGCTGAGGCAGCCGAACGCACCGCAGGGGTCAGGCGTCGGTTCCTTCGCCTGCGGCGGGGAAGTTCTCCGGGCGTTCGGCGTCAGGCCAGGGGGCGGAACTGATGAACGGTGGCCCGGCGTTCGGAACGGGGCTTTTCCCTGTCATCTGCCGTGGCGGCGCGGAAACGGGGAGCCGAGGACTGGTCGGAGCCGCGCCGAAGCGCCTCGCGTTCTTCCAGCTTCGTGTTGAAGAGCTGATTCTTGCTGCGCACCGCCTGAATGAGCGAAAGCACGATGGCGGCTTCCTCCCAGGACTCGGAGGCGTCGAAGTCCTGCACGCGCTGCAGGTACTTGTTCCACAGAGCCATGAGAGAGGCTTCGTCCATAGCGTTGAGCTGGTGGGCCATCTTGAGCAGCATTTTTTCCATGTCGTTCTCCCTGATTGAGCTGGCTTCGCTTATATCCTGCAAGTGCGGCTCGGGCAAATGAATTCTCGGGCCTTTTCCCGCCGGACCCCCGGGAACTGCCAATTTGCCCGTGCACGATTTTTGTGATATAAAAGCAGACTTCCCGAGGACGGACGCCGACAGGCGTCGCTATGTCCGTTGCACGGCAGGCAGACCGGCACGGATGGTCCCGAACATCTTTTCGCCGATGCGGAGTTGACATGAGCGAGCTGAAAGATATGTACCGCACCATTGTTGCGGACGGTTTTCCTGATACCATGACCATCACGCTGGGAGACAGCGTGCTTACCTATCATAAGCGTACCTGGGACATGGGCGGTGAAGTGCGCGGCCTGCGCTACGGTGAAAACCCTGATCAGCCCGCGGCTCTCTACGAATTCGTGGAAGGCGAGAACAAGGTGGCGAACCTGAAGTGGCGTTCTCCGAAGCAGGGCATCGTTTCTGCGCTGACCGAAGAGCAGATGGTGCAGTCCGGCAAGCATCCGGGCAAGACCAACCTCACCGACGTGGACAATGCCTGCAACATTCTTCAGTACCTCACGAAGAAGCCTGCCGCCGCCATTTTGAAGCACAACAACCCCTGCGGCGCGGCCTGGGCCGACACGCTGTTCGATGCCCTGAACAACGCCTTCTGGTGCGACCGCATCGCCGCTTTCGGCGGCGCGGTGGTGGTGAACCGTCCGCTGGACATGAAGTGCGCCGAACTCATCGCTTCCCAGTATTTTGAAGTGGTTGCCGCTCCTTCCTTTGAAGAGGGCGTGGTGGACGTGCTCAAGAGCCGCAAGAATCTGCGCATCTTCGAGCTTCCCGGCCTTGCGCATCTGGAAGAGCTGCGCGGCATTCCCATGCTCGACTTCAAGAGCCTGACCGACGGCGGCATCGTGATGCAGAAGTCCTTCGTGAACCGCATCACCTCCGAAGAAGACTTCATTCCCGCCACCGGCGCCAAGAAGGACGGTACCGTGTTCACCGCCCGCAAGCCCACGGACAAGGAAGCTGAAGATCTGCTCTTCGCCTGGGCCGTGGAATCCGGCGTGACCTCCAACTCCGTCATCTTTGCCCGCGACGGCGCCACGGTGGCCATCGGCACCGGCGAACAGGATCGCGTGGGCTGCGCGGAACTGGCCATTCACAAGGCCTACACCAAGTATGCCGACGTGCTTTCCTTCAAGCGCACCGGTCTTTCCCTGTACGAACTGCAGCAGAAGGCTCTCTCCGACGCCGAAGCTGCCGCCACGCTGGAAGAAATCAACCGTGAAACGCGGGAAAACAAGGGCGGCCTCATCGGTTCCGTGGTGGTGTCCGACGGCTTCTTCCCCTTCCGCGACGGCGTGGACGTGGTCATGGCTCAGGGCGTGACGGCCATTGCCCATCCCGGCGGCTCCATCCGCGACTGGGAAGTGGTGCAGGCCTGCAACGAGCATGAACCTCAGGTCGCCATGGTCTACACGGGCCAGCGTTCCTTCAAGCATTGATCGTGAGAAATGCCGGGAAGAGCTTCTTCCCGGCATTCTCTCTGCTGCGTCGCGATTCCTCTTCGGAGAAACGCGACCGTATTTTCTTCCGTGCCTGCCATCCTTTCTTCCGTTTCCCGGCTCCGGGCATCCGGCGGCCGGGCGGCACGGCTTCTTGTTTTTCGGCATCTTCTCTGACACTTCAGGAAAAAGACATGGCATCGCATATCGTTCAGAATCCCGGCGCGGGCTGTATTGTGGAATTCATGCAGGGCAATGAGGCCCAGATCGCGTGGGTGATGGAGGAACAGAAGGGCAAGCTGCGTCTTTTCCTGCCGAACCGCCGGGAAACCACGCTTTCTCCCGCGCGCATTCTTCCCTGGTCCGGGCCTGCCTATGCCGCCTCCCAGAGCAAGGATTCCATTGTGGACCTCCTGAACCGGCACCGGGAAAGACGCGAGCGTCTGGCCTCCGAAGTCGCGCCCGTGGAGCTGTGGGAAATGGCTCAGGGCGAAATGGACAAGGCTCCTGCCGAATGGTTTGCCGAACTCGGCTATACGAATCCCGATGCCGATACCGTGGCGGCCTGCGGTCGCGCGCTTCTGCAGTGCAAGACGCATTTCCGCTTTCAGCCCCCGGAATTTGAAATTTATGACGAGGCCACGGTGGAATCCCGCCGTCAGGCGGAAGAGGCTGCGCGGGTGCGCGAGGCCATGGTCTGCGGCGGCGCGGACTGGTTCCGCCGCCTCTGGGAGGCCCGCATCGGCCGTCAGCCTGCGCCGTCTCTGTCCACGGCGCCGGACGAAGCCGTGTGCCGCAGGCTGGAGCACATGCTCCGCTCGCGCATGATCGATCCTGAAACCGTGGAGGATGAGGCCCTGTGGAAGCAGGTGACCAAGGGCCTGCCGGATGATCCGCATCTTGCGCTGCTTCTGGCCATGACCTGGGGCCTTGTGCCGGAGCATTACAACTACTGGCTCGACAGGGCGGACTATGAGGCCGGAACCGCGTGGGAAGAGCCTCTTTCCGAAGAAACGCAGGCGCTCGTTTCCGCCGTTTCCACGCAGGAAGGCATGCCTGCGCCGGAAGATACCGCCTTCATCAGCATCGACAGCGCCACCACCCGCGACATCGACGACGCCTTCCGCATTGCCGCCGCCTCCGACGGAGGATGGGATGTGGAAGTGGCGCTGGCCTGTCCGGCCTGGTTCTGGAATTTCGACAGCGCGCTCGGTCGGGCGGTGTTCCACCGTGCCACGAGCATCTATCTGCCGGAAGGCAACTGCCACATGATGCCCGAGGCGCTGGGCGAGGGCGCGTTCAGCCTCTTTGAAGGTGTGGCGCGGCCTGCGCTCATCGTGGGCGTGCATGTGGATCCGGACGGCACGCTCTCGGAAGGTTCGTTCCGCGTCTCCACCGTGAAGATTGCGAAGAATCTGAACTATCCCGACTGCGAAGCCGCGCTGGACGGCGCGGACAATCCCGCGACGCCCTTCGTGGAGTCGCTGCGTCTTGCCGCCGACATGAGCGCCAAAAGACTCGACTACCGCGTGGAGCACGGCGCCGTCATCATCGAGCGGCCCGAGATCGACTTTACGCTGGAAGGCGAGGGCGCGGACGTGACGGTGAAGCTGAAGGAAGTGCCCGCCGCGCCGCGTGCTCAGCTTCTGGTGGCCGAACTCATGGTGGTGGCCAACGCCGCGCTGGCGGACTGGGCCGTGAAGAACGACGTGCCGCTTCTGTTCCGCACGCAGGACGTGGCTGTTCCGAAGGAATATGCCGGCGTGTGGAGAAGCGCGCCCGACATTGCCCGCGTGGTGCGCATTCTGGTGGCCGCCTCTCTCGATGTGGTGCCCCGTCCGCATGCGGGCATGGGCCTTTCCGCCTACAGCCCCGTCACTTCGCCTCTTCGCCGCTTCACCGATCTTGTGAACGAGGCCCAGCTTCTTTCCGTGCTTTCCAATGGTACGCCCCGCTGGTCGCGCGAGGAACTTTCCGACATGCTCATGCACCTTTCCATCCGTCTTGAGGCGGCGGGGCAGGTGCAGCGTTTCCGCCCCAGATACTGGAAGTATCTCTACATTCAGCAGCAGGCCCGCCTGCACGGCGACGAATGCTGCTGGAGAGCCGAGGTGGCGGAAGAGAACGACATGTGGGTGAGCGTGAGCCTGCCGGACGTGCAGCTCGGTCTGCGCGGCAAGCGCACGCTGTTCGGCGAAAAGGTGTTCCCCGGTCAGGAGCTTCATGTCCGCCTGGGCAAGGTGAACCCGCTGAGAAGCGAAGCCGTGATCCTGGATGTCCGGGAATACTGAGCGCTGTTGCGCGGCTTTGTGCTCTGGGGTATGATGGGGAAACTGAGAAAAATTTTCCGAACGTTCCAAGGAGAAAGAATGTCGTCTTCGACCCGAACTTTCACTTCCCTGGTATCATGTTGCGCCCTGTTGATCTTTCTGGGCTTTTCTCAGACGGCCTGCGCGCCGAAGCAGGCTGCACCGGCGCCGGAAGAAGTGACTGAGTCGGACTCCGTGGAAGTCGACCTTGCGCTTGCCATTTCCCGTGAACTGTATCTTGCCGCGACCTCTCCGGGCACGCTTGTCGGCAGCGATTCGCTGACAGTTTCGGATCTGGAGGAACACAGGGCCGTCTACGGCAACGATCTCGAGCTGACCGACGATCCGCTTTCCCTCGCCCTGCCGAACGGTCTTCTGCAGCTGGAAGGAACGCCCGCCGGTTCCGGGCAGTGGGGCATGACTCCGGCGCCCGGCACCCCTGAGGCGCGTGCTCTGGCGGAAATGCATACCAAGGAAGCGCTCTGCTCCGCCGGGGAAACCGTGTGCATCACCTCGCCTTACGGGGTGAGGCGCTCCTCCAGCCGATCCCACAAAGGCATCGACATCCGTGCTCCTCTCGGCTCTCCCATCATGGCCTTCCGAGGCGGCATCGTGCAGTGCGCCCAGTATCATCGCAGCTACGGCTACATGGTGGAAATTCAGCAGGACGACGGCATTGTGGCCCGCTATGCCCACATGAGCCAGATTCTGGTCCGCAAGGGAGACAGGGTTCAGCCGGGACTTATGATCGGCCGCGTAGGCTCCACGGGCCGTTCCACCGGACCGCATCTGCACTTCGAGCTTCTGCGTGAAAACAGCCCCATGAATCCCATGGTGTACCTGCCTACGCCCAAGCAGGTGGTGACCAAGGGAACCGAGGCCGATGCCGCGGCGGCGCGAAAGGCGCTGGCGAAATCCGGTCACAGCTCGAAGAAAAAGACCGTGAAGAAGACCACAAGCAAAAAGAAAACGGCGGTCAGCTCCTCAAGCCGGAAAACTTCGACCAAAACGGCGGCAAAGTCCTCCAAGTCGAGCAAGACCTCAAGCAAGAGTTCCACGGCCAAAAAGAGCAGCTCCACAACAAAGAAGACGTCGAGCAAAACGTCGACGAAGAAGTAGCATGCAGCGCCGTCGCCATACGCCGCAGCGTTTCAGTTCCGAGACAAGATCGTTGATTATATGCATTTGAAAAAAGAGTGCCCGTCAGGAAACATCCTGACGGGCACTCTTTTTTGCTTCTTTTCCGGCTTTTCAGAGTCGGCACATGAGAGCGCTGCATGCGGAATCCGGATACAGAAAAGGCAGGACGACTTCGGACAAGGGTCGTCCTGCCTATATCCGGCTCTGACTTTTTCTGTGGTCGGAGGAGTCAGAAACGACCGCAGGAAAAAGTCGGAGGGGTTCCCGCTCAGGCGGGCACGGAGTCAAGATCGATGTTGAAGAGCCTTGCGGCGTTCTTGTAGAGCAGCTTGTCGAGCACTTCGGAGTCGCCGAAAAGTTCCATGAACTTGTCCACGCAGGGCTTGAAGGGCATGAGCGGATAGGCGGAGCCGAAGAGGAAGCGGTCCTGCATGAATCCCTTGGCCGCGGCCACGTAGTCGGCGGTGCCCACACCCGTGAGCAGATACATGTCGGGACCGAGGAAGATGTTGGTCTGCCAGAAGCAGGCGCCGAGCAGCACCTGAGCCCACGGCCAGCCGCCGTGCGAAACGTAGAAGTTCACGTTGGGGAAGTCGCGGGCGATGTTGGTGATGATTTTCGGATCGCTGTAGGAGGTGTCGGGGCCGGCGCGGCCGCCGATCATCAGCATGACGGGAATCTTGTGTTCCGAGCACTTCTCGTAGATGGGGTAGATGCGGCGGTCGTTGGCATACCACGGGGTGCTCATGGAACCGGGTTCGATGTTCACGCCCTTGAGAGGACCGTTGACCACATAGGTGTCGATGTCCTTTATGGCCTGTTCGCGGTCGGAGGGGTTGATGCCGGCAATGCCGATGAACTTTCCCTTGAAGTGCTTCACCATGTCCACCACGCAGTCGTTGCTGACGTTGTAGCGGAAGTGACCGTTGCGTCCGGGCGCGATGCCCATGCTGATGCCGGAATCTTCCATTTCCTTCAGCATGAGGCTTTCGGACTTTTCCACAACGGAGGGCGGCGGAGTCATGCCCATTCTTGCGGTAACGCCGGTGGGGTTCTGCACCTGCCTGAGAAATTCATCGTACATGGGCCTGCATCGGGCATCGATGATCATGGCGTATTCTCCTTTTGAACGGCGCGTGCGCCGCTGCACGCGGCAGAGGCGCACGGGGAATATCAGAGACCGAGCAGTTCGGCGGCGTTGTCGTAGAGCGAGCGCTGGAGGGCTTCGTATTCAAGGCCGCGTTCGTGCCAGTTTTCGATGCACTGGGCGAAGCCGCGGATGGGATAGCTCGAGGCGAACAGGAAGCGGTACTTCAGGAAGGAGTTGGCCGCGTGGGTATAGGCTTCGAACATGGGCATGTGACGCACATAGAAGTAGGCGTCGGGGGAGAGATAGACGTTCTTGCACAGCAGGGCGACGCCTACGGCTTCCTGCACCTTGGGCCAGCAGCCGTGTGCGAACACGAAGTTCACCTTGTTGAACTTGCGGATGAGGGGCAGCATGGGAGTGGGATCGGTGTAGGACAGATCGGGGCCGCCGTACACGCTCATGGTCACGCTGACGATGGCGCCGAGCTGCTGGCACAGATCGAGGATGGGTTCCATCTTGGGATCGTTGCCGTAGATGGCGGGGGCGTTCCAGCCCGGATCGATGGCTATGCCCTTGAAGCCCCAGTCGCGCACGCACTTTTCGATTTCTTCAAGTGCAGTGGGGGAGTGGGGGGAGATGCCGGCAAAACCGGTGAAGCGGCCGGGATATTTCTGAACGAGTTCGTAGACGTGGGCGTTGTCGGTATCGCCGTAGACGGGGCTGCCGGTCTGACGGCCCATGAGCACGCCGTGAACGACACCGGCTTCTTCCATTTCCTTGACCATGAGATCCACATCGGCCAGATCGACGGAAGGCACGGGACGACGTTCAAAACCGGTGGGACGGATGTCCTTGGGCGTCGCGGGAACGACGTTCTGCCAGTTCTTGACGATTTTCAGATCCATGAAGCTTTTGTAGGGGGGGCGGATGCGGAAGTCGATAACCATGAGAACAATCCTTTGAAAAGAGAAAAGGCATGATCCCTTTGGCGGGATCGGGAGAAAAACGAGGAGGGGCGGCATCTGCCGCCCCTTTGAGACTTACTTCAGCAGACCGGCTTCACGATAGTACTTTTCCGCGCCGGGATGCAGGGGGAGCACCATGTTGAGGGGCATCTTCTGAGGATCGAGGGTGTTCCAGGCAGGCTGGATGATGCCGAGTTCCTTGTAGCCTTCCACGAGGGACTTGGTGACCTTGTAGGCATCTTCTTCAGACACGCCCTTGCGCATGATGAAGATGGAGGTGTCGGTCAGGCAGGGGATGTCCTTGCCCACGGCGCCGCCGAAGTAGGTTCCGGGAATCACGCCGACGCCGAGGCCGGACTTTTCGGCAACAGCCTTCAGAACCTTTTCGGAGATGGGCAGCCACTTGACGTCGGCATTGAGCACCATTTCCTGGAGCTGGCTCTGTTCGCCAGGGCCGACCTTGAAGACGATATCGATGGTGCCGTCCTGCATGAGGCTGACGAGGTCGTTGTTGGACACGCCGGAAACATGACCGCCCCACTTTTCGATGTCGTCGTAGGTCAGGCCGTATTCGGCAAGAACGCGCTTGCCGATTTCATGCTGCATCTGACCGGGCTTGCCGCGGTCGAGCTTGACGGGGAGCTTCTTTTCCAGAAGTTCGTCGAGGGAGTTCACGGGCAGCTTCTTGGAGCAGATCACATGGAAGCGGCTGATGTCCTGAATGTTGGCGATGGAGGTGAGGTTTTCCATCTTTTTCTTGTAGGGGGCGGTGCCGGTCAGCGCGGAGTAGGTGTTCAGGCTCTGCGTGACGGTGATGTCGCCGGAGTTGGCTTCAAGACGCAGGGGATTGGAAGAGGAGGAACCCTGCAGAATATTGAAGGTGCTGCCGGGGTAGCGGTCGTTCACCAGCTTGCCGAGACCGGCAAGACCGACGTTCCAGGTGCCGCCCATGTTGGCGCCGCCCACGGCGCGCAGGTTGACGGGCGACTTGTCTTCAGCGTAGCCGGAGGTCACGCCTACGGTGAGGGCCAGAGCGAGAGCGGCGGCCGTGGAGAAGAGATGCTTGACGTTCATAGTGTACTCCGTGTTTGAAGGTGGCATGAACCTTTTTCTAGTCCTGCAGGTCTCAGCTTGCGGCGTTCTGCAGGCGCTTTTTGCGGAAGGTCTGGGAGAGAATGGCAACGAGCAGGGCCGACACGCCGATGGCATCGCTCATGGTACCGGGAATGAGCAGCGTGATGGCTGCGAGCATGAGGATGGCGCGTTCAGGCCAGTTGGCTTCGATGATGAACCAGCCCTGCACGGCACCGGCGAGGCAGACTACGCCGACGAGCGCGGTGATGACGGCCATGATGACGACGGGCCATTCACCCATGAGCAGCATGGCGGGGTTGAAGATGAACACGAACGGCACGATGTAGGCGGCAATGGCCAGATAGAAGGCCGTCCAGCCGGTCTTCATGGGCTGCGCGTCGGCGATGGAGGCGCCGGCGAAGGCCGTCTGACAGGTAGGAGGCGTGATGCCGGAAGTGATGGCGAAGTACATCACGAACAGGTGGGCCGCCAGCACGGGGATACCGGCCTGCACGAGCACGGGAGCGCCGAAGGTGGCCACGAGGATGTAGGCCGGAAGGCTGGGCAGACCGAGACCAAAGAGCAGGCAGGCGATCATGAGGATGAGCAGGAACAGCGTCATGTTGAGCTTGGCGAGCGTGGTCATGATGTTCACGAAGCCGAAGCCGAAGCCCGTCATGGTGACGACGCCGATGATGATGCCCACGCAGGCGCAGCAGGCCGCGATCATGAGCATGTTGGCGGCGGTGCTTTCCAGAATTTCAAAGAACTTGCCGATGGTGAGGCGGGTATCCTTGCGGAGGAAGGAGAGCACGATGGCGCTGGCGGTACCGGAAATGGCGGAGAAGACCACGCTTCTGCCGGCCAGCATGGTGCAGATGAGGATGACGAGGGGAGCCAGGTAGTAGAGCTTCTTCAGGATTTCCTTCTTGGGAGGAATCATGTCGGCCGGAGTCGTGCCGAGGTTGTAGCGGCAGGCTTCGAAGTGAATCATCATGAAGAGGCTGGCGTAGTAGAGCACGGCGGGAAGAAGCGCGGCCTTACAGACTTCCAGATAGCTCACGTTGGTGTATTCGGCCATGACGAAGGCGATGGAGCCCATGACCGGAGGCATGATGAGGCCGCCGGAGGATGCCACGGCTTCCACGGCGCCGGCGAAGTGAGGCCGGTAGCCGACTTTCTTCATGAGCGGAATGGTGAAGGTGCCGGTGGCGTAGACGTTGGCCGTGGCGGAGCCGGACACGGAACCGAACAGGGCGGAACCGAAGATGGCGGCCTTGGCCGGGCCGCCCTTGGCGCGCCGGGTGAGCAGGCACACGATGTCGATGAACACGGCGGAGAAGCCGGTCTTGTCCAGCGTGGCACCGAAGAGAATGAACAGGAAGATGACGCTGGCGGAAGCACCGATGGAGGAGCCCCAGATACCGTCGCTCAGCAGGTACAGCGATTCGATGATGCGGTCGGCTTCAAGGTACAGGTGACCGAGGTTGCCGGGAAGCAGGTGTCCCCAGAAGGCGTAGACGAGGGCCACGAGGGTGACGATGACGAGCGACCAGTCGGACACGCGGCGCACGGCTTCCATGATGCAGAAGCACAGGCCTGCGCCCAGAATGACCTGATAGGTTTCGACTTCGTCGACCTGAGGCATGCGCTCGGACAGTTCAGGCTCATAGAGGGCGATGTAGCCGCAGGCAACCACGCTGAAGGTGAGAAGGAAAAGGTCCCAGGCCAGAACCCAGAGCGGTTCGGGGCGGGGGTGCTTCTTCCATTCATACACCGGCGGGCGCCAGAGGAAGATCAGCGCGAGAATGATGCCCACGTGAACGGAGCGGATGACCATGGGGTCGAGGATGACTATGCCCAGAGACGTGCTCAGCTGGAAAATGCACAGCAGCGTCGCCAGTACGAGGATGATGGGGCGCAGTTTCTTACGTTCAAACATGCTGGCTCCGGAAGGAAAGGCGTTTCGGTTGAAGGTTCATTTACAGCGCGCATGCCGCCTGACGTGCGGCATGGATGGCATCCATGATTTTTCCGGGCTTCACGCAGTCGCCCAGCGGAATGAAGGGCAGATCGGCGGCGGCCAGTTCACGGCACAGCGTGTTGTCGGACTTGTAGCCGAGGGCAAGAATGATGCTGTCGTACGGGGGAAGCACACGTTCGTTGCCGTAGCTGTCGCGGACGGAGACGATGCCGTTGCGCTCCATGGCAACAACCTGGGTGTTGAGCAGGAATCTGGCGCCGTGTTCACGCAGGCTCTTCAGCAGGAATTTGCGCGCACGCGGATGCATGTCGGGAGCCAGTTCGGCACGAAGTTCAAGAATGGTCACGCTCTTGCCCTGAAGGGCGAGCTTTTCGGCGGTTTCACAGCCCACGAGGCCGCCGCCGAGAATCAGAACATGATTGCCGGAGGGCGTATTGCGCAGGGCGTCTTCCGCCGTGACGGCCGCGCCTGAAGCGAGCGCTTCGGCGGTAAATCCGGGCCTGGCGGCACGGCTGCCCGTGGCCACGAGCACGGCGTCGGCGTGCAGGTCGATGAGTTCCTGCGTGGAAACGGCATGATCCGTCACCAGCGTGACTCCGGCCTTTTTCAGCTCATGGACATACCAGTTCTTCAGGCGGGTGAGCACTTCCTTGTGCGGAGGAAGGTCGGCCACGTTGAGCAGGCCTCCGGGTTCCTGTTCCTTTTCAAACAGGGTGACCTTGTGACCGCGCTTTGCGGCGGTAACGGCGGCTTCCATGCCGGCAGGGCCTGCGCCGACCACGATCACGTTCTTCGCGGTCCTGGCGGGTGTCATGAGCATGATGCCTTCGCGGCCCGTGCGGGGGTTCACGGCACATTCCACGGGCTTTCTCTGTCCGAGGCGGCCGTTGCAGCCTTCGTTGCAGCCCACGCAGGGAAGAATGTCTTCATCGCGGCCTTCCGCCAGCTTGACGGGCAGATCGGGATCGGCGATGAGCGCGCGGCCCATGGTGACCATGTCGGCCTGACCGGCGTTCAGAATACGGTCGGCCGTGGCGCGGGTAAGGATGCGGCCGGCTACCGAAACCAGAGCCCTGCCATCCAGCGCGGCACGGATGCGGCCGGCGCTTCCGGCGTTCCAGCCTTCCGGCAGGCAGGGGGGCGGGCCGGTAAATTCGTTGGTTTCCGCAAGACCCGCGCTCACGTGCACGAGGTCGATGCCGGCCTCGGCCACGTCGCAGGCGATGCGGCAGGAAAGATCCACGTCGATGCCGCCGGGCAGAAGTTCTTCGGAGCTCAGGCGGAAGAAGAGCACCATGTCGTCGCCCGCCGTTTCGCGGACGCGGCGGATGACTTCCAGCGGGAAGCGCATGCGTCCTTCGTAGGAGCCGCCGAATTCGTCGGTACGCTGATTGAACAGCGGCGACATGAACTGCGCGATGAGATAGCCGTGCGCACCGTGAATTTCTATCACGTCAAATCCGGCTTCCCTGGCACGTCTCGCGGCTTCGGCATAGGCGTCGATGAGCATGTAGATGTCTTCGGTGTCCAGCACTCGGGAATTATCGTACGCCGTGCGGCCTGGAACGAACGAAACCAGCGGAATGGCCTGCCCGGAGGCATCGGGACGGACGAGGCGTCCGGCATGGTGGAGCTGAACGCCGGCAAGACCTCCGGCCTTGTGTACGGCGTCCGTCAGATGGGACAGACCTCTGATGTAGTCGTCGGAAGCAATGCTGACGCCGGGGAAGTAGCTACGGCCCGAGTCATGGACGCTGGTCGCTTCCAGCATGTTCAGTCCTGCGCCGCCAAGGGCGCGGGCTTCATGGTAACGGATGAGCTTTTCGCTGACTTCACCGTTTCTTCCGGCATAGTTCGTTACCATCGACGGCATGATGATGCGGTTGCGGAACGTGGTGCGGCGGATGGTCAGCGGGGAAATGACGCTGATGGTAGGCATGAACTTTCCTGTGTTTTGTAGGTGAATCCGCTCTGCGGGAGCGCCCTGCGCAGGGGAAGAGCTCGGGGCGCTCCCGCAGAAAGTGTGCCCGCATAAGCGCGGGGCAGAGGAGGCTACATTTCGCCGAGCAGGCGTGCGGCGTTGTCGTGCAGGGTGTTTTTGAGAGCTTCGTCGGTGAAGGCTCTGCCCTTCCAGCCTTCCAGAGCCTGTTCCAGACTGCGGACAGGATAGCTGGAGGCGTAGAGAATACGATATTTCAGATAAGTATTGGCCGCAATGACGTATTCTTCGGAGAGCGGGAAGTTGTGGATGTACAGGTAGCAGTCGGGCATGAGGTACACGTTGGGGCAGCGGATGGCCAGAGCCAGAGCCTTGTGCACGTGCGGCCAGCAGCCGTGGGGAACGACGATTTTGAGCGAAGGATACTTCAGAGCGACGCGCTGGATGGGATCGGGATCGGAATAGGACAGGTCGGGGCCGAGCATGAAGCTGCTCGTAAGAGAGGCGATGAGGCCGAGTTCCTGACACTTGGCGTAGATGGGATCGAAAATGGGATCATCATAAAGAAGGGGCTTGCGGAGCCAGCCGGCGTCGATGCCCACACCGCGGAAGCCAAGAGCCGCGCACTTTTCGATTTCCTCCACCATGCCGGGCAGGTTCGGGTTGACGCCCGCGAAGGGAATGAAGCGGCCCGGATACTTCTGGCTCAGTTCATGGATTTCGTCATTGTCCACCACGCCGAAGTTGTCGGCCTTTCTGCCCATGATGACGGCGCGTTCCGTGCCGGTCTCGTCCATTTCCTGAACGAACTTTTCGATGGACCCCTCAATGGCGGACACGTTGGGACGCTTGCCGATGGAGAAGATGTTTTCCTTCGTGGGATCGGTATTGGGAGCAGACTTGCGGAAGTTGAACGTGTTCAGGTAGCCCTTGTAGGGGGGACGGACGCGGAAGTCGATGATCATGACAGTTCCTTTCAGAAACGCCTTGCGGCAAAAGAGTTGTGAAATATGTGACGGCATGTCGCGTCGGGCATGGGGCACTTGCATGAGCCAAAGGGGAAAAGGCCCCCATATTTCCTGATAAGCAAAAGTCATGCCAAAATGTATTATTCTATAATAGACTGGTTTTACAAGAAAAATTTTTTCACTACGCACTTTGTTCCCATAATCTCATGTTCATGGAATTGACATGTCAAGTTACTGTATGTCATGTTTATGAACATGGAGGTCAACAGAAAACGTCATGCCCAGTCAGGAAAGCTATCTTCAGTCCGAGGAACGTCAGAAGGCCATCGTCGAGCAGAAAAGGATCTTTCTTTCCGGCGGTACGGTGGATACCGGCATCGTGAGCAGCATGATTCTTCGTTCCTGGGAGCGGAGCGTGGCGGCGCATGTCGATCCGGGCGTTCGGGAAAGGCCCCGGGTGAGCGAGGGGGAACTGAAGGCCATTCTTGAGGAAAACGCAGATTTTATGAACTGCGCAAAAACCATCCTGGATCAGATGTTCTCCTCCATACAGGAGGCCGTAAGCGCGCTGAGTCTGGTCAGCGCCGAAGGCGTGACCCTGTATATTTCCAACCGTGTGTCGCATAAGATGTATTATCCCGACGCGCTGGTGGGCAGCATCAACACCGAGGAGGCCCGCGGCACCAACGGCATAGGCACCTGCCTTGCGGAGCGCCGTCCCGTGGAAATCATAGGCGCCGAGCATTTCCGCTTCAGCGGGGAGTGCTGGAGCTGTTCCGCGGCCCCCATTCTCACGAGCGAAGGAAAGCTCGTAGGCGTGCTCAACGTCACGCAGCCGCGCAAGCAGTACCATGCGCACACGCACGGCATGGTCAAGGCAGCCGTATGCGCCATTACAGAACAGCTCCGCCTGCGCAGTCTGCTTCAGCAGCGGGAAACCATCATGGAAATGCTCGACGACGGCGTGCTGGTGCTTTCGGCCTCCGGCGTCATCGACATCGTGAACAGAAAGGCCGTGGCCATGCTGGGGCGGAAAGGTGCGCTTCAGGGCGAGAATCTGCGGAACGTGCTTCATCCGGGAGCAACGCTGGAGGAGATACTGCAGACGAACAGTCACATTCAGGATCAGGAAATGCTCTTTCCCCTGAAGCACGGCTCTCCGCTTGCCTGTTTCGTTTCGGTCGTACCCATTGCCGGGGGCGGAAGAGTCATCACCATGCGCGAAGCCAAGCGCATGCGTCAGGTGGCTGTACAGGTAGCGGGCATTAAGCCTTCCTACACCTTCGACAGAATCATGGGCAGCTCCACGGTTCTGAAGGAGGCCATGGATCAGGCCAAGCTCGTGGCGGGCAGTCATACCACCGTCCTTCTTCTCGGCGAGAGCGGAACGGGCAAGGAACTTTTTGCCCAGGCCATTCACAATGCCAGCCCTCGGGCCTCGCATCCTTTCGTGGCCGTGAACTGCGGCGCGCTGCCCCGCAACCTTGTGGAGAGCGAGCTGTTCGGCTACAGCGAAGGCGCGTTTACCGGCGCAAGCCGCTCGGGCAAGCCGGGCAAGTTCGAGCTGGCCGACGGAGGCACCATTTTTCTGGACGAGATAGGCGAACTGCCTCTTGATGCGCAGGTTTCTCTGCTGCGTCTTCTGCAGAACGGTGAAGTCACGCGCGTGGGCGGAAAGTACAGCCGTATGGTATCCGTGCGCGTGGTGGCGGCCACGAACCGGAATCTGGAAGAAGCCGTGCGTGAGCGTTCCTTCCGCGAGGATCTGTATTACCGACTGAACGTGTTCCCCATCAATCTGCCGCCGCTGCGCGAACGCCTCGGTGACGTGGAGCTTCTGGCCCGTTATTTTCTGCGCAAGTTTGCGCTCGGCATGGGCAAGGTGGTGCCGGGCTTCACGCCGGAGGCTCTCGCCTGCATGGAGCGCTATCAGTGGCCGGGCAACGTGCGCGAACTGGAAAACATGGTTGAACGCATGGTCAACGTGGTCAGAGACGGACAGCCCGTGGACGAAAGCTGTCTGCCCGCGCATATGCTTGCGGCAGGCAGCCGGAGCAGCGCAGGCCCGGCCGACGTCGGGACAGCAGGACTGCTTGTGGGCGATTCAGGTCTGCTGGCGGCCAGAGAGGTGGAGAGCATCATCGACGTGCTGCGCTCCACGCACGGCAACATGCGCGCAGCCGCCGCCATGCTGGGCATTTCCCGCGGAGGGCTTTACCTTAAAATAAAACGTCTCGGCATCAACGTGGAGCAGTGGAGAAAATAAGCCTCCATCGAAAAATCGTCATGGAAAAGGACGTGGTCTTCGGATCACGTCCTTTTTTCTGTACTCTTCAGTCGGGGACGGCTGGTTTGCTTTCGGCTTTTGGACTCTTCAAGTTCCCGACGATTGCCGGAAAACGCTACCTGCCGGTTTGCGGGCTCGCAGCGGTGATTTTTCTGAGACTACGGAATGACGTCGCCCCGACTCGTACCGAACTCCGACAATCTGTGTCCGCGTCCAGATTTTCGGAGAGACGCGGCCTTCTGAGGGCGTTTTTTCAGGAGTCGGGGGAGCAGTATATTAAAAGGTTCTTTTTCGGTCGTCGGCGGAACGGCATTGACAGGATGGAGCAAATTCCGGATGCTCTGCCGCGGGAGTGAGACTATGCATTCTATTGTGTTCATTGCCGCGGGCGGCGCTCTGGGAGCGTTGTGCCGCTATCTGACGGGCATGCTTGCCTCGGCCGTGTTCGGTCCGTCCTTTCCTGCGGGCACGCTCATCGTCAACGTCGTCGGCTGCTTCGTCATCGGAAGCGTGTATGCCGTGCAGCCTTCCGGCCTTCTGTCCGAGTTCGTGCTTCAGGGCTTCTGCGGCGCGCTGACCACGTTCTCCACGTTTTCGCTGGACAGCTTCCGGCTGTTTCAGCAGGGGTATGCGGGAAAGGCGACGGCCAACATTCTTCTGAACATGGTGCTCGGCCTGGCGGCTGCGGCGGCGGGGCTTACGTTGTTTCATCAGGCATAGCGGAGAAGGGCTCTCGGAATACGTTTTCGAGTGGCCCCGGAGAGCGGACACATGAGACAGTTTACAAAGCAGGTCATGGCGGTGATGAGCGGCGGCGCGCTCGGCGCGGTATGCCGCGTGGAACTGAGCAGACTCATCATGAGCGGAACGGGCGGAGCGTTTCCTTTCGGCATTCTGTTCGTCAACATGCTCGGATCCTTTCTTCTCGGGCTTCTCATGGGCGCGGCCTCCCGCACCAGACACGGCTATCCCACGGCCACGGCCTTCATGGCCACGGGCTTTTTCGGCGGCTTCACCACCTTTTCCTCCTTCGGCCTCGATACGGTGCTGCTCTGGAAGGCGGACCATATCGTATCTGCCCTTCTCAATGTCGGCCTGAACGCAGGTCTCTGCATGGCTCTTGCGGGACTCGGCTGGACATTGGCGGCTCCCCGGCCGGGAGAGCGTGCGTGAGCTTCTGGAGCGTGTATCTTCTCGCCTGTTCCGACGGCACGCTCTATTGCGGCGTGACTACCGACATGGACCGGCGGCTGGCCATGCACAACGGCCTTTTGCCCGGCGGCGCGAGGTACACGAGAGGAAGAAGACCGGTACGCCTTCTGGTCAGCGTCGGCGGTTTGGATAAAGGCGCGGCGCTCAGACTGGAGCGCGCGGTAAAAAAGCTTCCGCGCTCAAAGAAGCTCCCGGCGCTCATGGCCGTGCAGAACGATACGGCATCATGACGAAGCCCCTTCCACCGGAAGGGGCGTTTTTGTTTCGGACGGGCCAGCCATTTCCGCCCCGGCCGTGGCAAGACTTCCGCACTTGACCGCAAAGTCGCGCGGGAATATGCTCTTTCCTCCCTCGGACAGCCTGAAAAAAGGCGACCCAGAACTCTATTCAAGGGTGTCAAAATGCGTAAGTTTATTCAGCTATTTCATAGCTCCGCCACTGTTCTGCTTCTTCTGCTTCTGGTGACGGTTCTGCCCTGTCACGCCGCCACCATGGTGGACATCTACGGTCCCGGTCAGAATCAGATCAATCTGGCCATGGCCGCGCCTCTTACGGCGCCCAATCAGCGCGCCACGGCTCTCGGCGCCGAGCTGAACGATGCCATCAACGCCGATCTGAACTTCCTGCCCTTCATGAAGCTCACCTCTCCTTCCGCCGTGCTTGGCGGTACGGTGCTTTCGGCCTGGCAGGGCGCGCAGGTGGACTTCCGCCGCTTCCAGATCGCCGGCGCCGACCTGCTCGTCACGGCGCACTGGCCTTCCGGCGACAGGGAAAACAGCACGGTGGAGCTTCGTGTCTTTGAAACCTATTCCGGCAAGTTCGTGTTCGGCAACGCCTATTCCGGCGTGACCCATACCGAAGTGCCCAACGTTGCCGACCGCTTCTGCGACGATCTTATGGAAGCGCTGACCGGCGCCCGCGGCTTCTTCAGCAGCTCTCTGGCCTTCGTGAAGGGCAACGGACGCAAGCGCGACGTGTGGGTCGTGCGTGCCACCGGCCGCGATCTGCGTCAGGTCACCAACATTCCCGGCGCGGCCATGTCTCCTTCCTGGTCTCCCGACGGTCGTTACGTCGTGTTCAGTCACCTCGACGACAGCACCCATGCCCTCGGCATCTGGGATCGCATGAATAATTCCGTGAAGCGTGTGCGCTTCCCCGGCAACACCGTCATTGGTCCGTGCTTCCTGCCCGACAACCGCGTGGCCGTGAGCCTTTCCACCGGTCATTATCCCGACATCTTCCTGCTGAACCGTCAGTTCCAGCGTGAACGTACTCTGGAACAGAGCCCTGCCATCGACGTGTCTCCCTCGTTCGATGCCACGGGCACCAAGATGGCCTTCACCTCCAGCCGCCTCGGCAGCCCGCAGGTGTTCCTGAAGGACTTCACCACGGGCACCGTGACCCGCGTGAGCACGGACGGTTCCTACAACTCCGAACCCTGCATCAGCCCCGACGGCACGCTCATTGCCTATACCAAGGCCACGCCGTCCGGCTTCCGCATCTTCGTGCACGACATGGTGACCGGCTACGAGCAGCAGATCTCCTTCGGCCCCGGCCGGGACGAACAGCCCGCCTTTGCTCCGGACAGCTACTTCGTTGCCTTTACCTCCACCAGAAGCGGCTCGTCGCAGATTTATCTGACCACTCGTCACGGCGGCGAGGCGAAACATGTGCCCACGGGACCGGGAAATGCCTCCTTCCCGAGCTGGGGAAAGTAAAATAATTTAAATTTCCTGGCGAAATCCCCCCTCCGCGCGCTTGACAACAGCATGGGCGAGGGTAATATGCCCTTCTGCCCAATATGTGCAGTTTTCTTTCCATGCTCCGTAATCAAGAGGGACGAGCTGGAGAGAGAAATATTATGCTTAACTCTCAGGAGGAGTTATCATGAAGTCTTTGAAGTCTTTTGGCCTGGTTATGGTTATGGCTCTGGCTCTCGGCATGGGTGCCGGCTGCGCCAAGAAGAACGCTGAAGTGGAAAACGTGGAAGCCGCTGCTCCCGTGATGTCCACCTCCGCTGTCGACGCTGCTGCTCAGCAGATCACCGACGGTGTTGTGTACTTTGATTTCGACAAGTACGACATCAAGGCTGAATACCGCGACATGCTGCAGCAGAAGGCTGAACTCATGAAGCAGTATCCTTCCATCCGCGTGCGCATCGAAGGCAACTGCGACGAACGCGGCACCCAGGAATACAACCTCGCCCTCGGCGAACGTCGTGCCCGCGCTGCCTACGAATACATGATCCGTCTTGGCGTGCCTGCCGAACAGCTCGACATCATCTCCTACGGCAAGGAACGTCCTGCTGTTGAAGGTACCGGCGACGCTGTGTGGTCCAAGAACCGCCGTGACGAATTCAACGTCATCGCTCGCTAAGTTAAGCTGATGTAAGGCTGCCCTGTGTCCTCTGCAGGGCAGCCTTTTTTTCGGGGCGTGGCGCAGGGGTAGCGCACCTGCTTTGGGAGCAGGGAGTCGCTGGTTCAAATCCAGTCGCCCCGACCAGCATAATAGGAAAAGAGCATCGTAAGGGATGACCTTATGATGCTCTTTTTTTGTGTTTAACGGCGGGCTCTGGAGAAGCGGAGAGGGGCGCCTTTTCCGGAAGATTTGCGGCGGCGGATAGTATCCGTTTCCCGCGCTTATCCTTCGCCGTTTTTTGGGAGAGCTGCAACGGAGGGGGAAGAGGGGCGGCCTGTTTTTTTCTGATGGTTGCTTCTTAAATTATGGGGCAGGTTCGCGCCTCTGAAATATCTTTTTTCATCCTGCCTTACTGCCGGTACAGACTTGCGTCTCAGGCTCTGGACTGTTGCGGCAGGCCGGATTCATGCGGAGGGCTGCTTTCACTCGGAAGTCGTTTTCGATGTCATGGTGAGGACGGTCTTCAGAAGAGCCCGGCAGAACCGGAACATGGAGAGCCCTTTCTCTGGATGAAAATTTTGGAAGAGAAAAATTTGTAATATGTTGAAAATATTAATGAAATATTTTTACTATGCCTGTCTTTTTTCTGTCTTGCTGTTTCGGTAAAAGGTACAGAATTTTCGGAATGTCGAAGAATGTGCAGTATATTTTTCACACGGCTTGACAAGAAGTTCCCTATTACCGAAAGTAGACGGGAACCGATCATCCCGCCCATTATGAAAACAGGAGGATATCATGTCTGTTTTTTCCAATATCGTCTGCTGCATCAGCCTGTCCGAAAATCCCGATGATGTGGCCCAGTATGTCAATGACATCACCCGTCAGAACGATGCCAAACTGATCCTCGTTCATGTTGCCGCCGACAACGATGCCATCCTGCGTCGTACCGGCAGCCGCGGCGTGGTGGAACAGCTGATCGAAGAAAGCCGCAAGGCCAACGAAGACGCCTTCACCAAGTATGTGAACAAGCAGTTCGCCGGTCTCGACACCACCATCGTGCTCACCGAAGGCAAGGTGGAAGATGAACTGCTCAAGATCATCGACAAGTACTGCGCCGACCTCATCGTCATCGGCAGCATGTCCACCAAGGGCCTGTTCGGTTCTCTGTTCAACAAGCCTTCCGAAAACATCATCGGCAAGACCCGCATTCCCGTCATGGTCATTCCCAACGATCTGAGCCTGGAATGCACGCCCGACTTCTAAGTCGTCCGTTGCTTTCATATTAAAAGACCCGCCGGTGTTCATAGCCGGCGGGTCTTTTGCTTCTGGGAAGACTGGCATTTCGAGCCTCAGAGGCTGTACTTTCGCTGTCTTTTGAGCGGAATAGCGCGGGAGGGCACGTAGAAGATGTCTGTGGGCATGCTGAAGATGGAGCGTGCGGGCGATCAGCGCCCATCTTCGGCTCTCGTATTCTCGTGCTGCGGTGTCTTTCGTGGAACACGAGTCGCGGCGCGGAGGAGGGGAATCCGGGGCGTTCAGGCGTCAGGAACGCAGGACTCGTGCAGAGCTGGATTCATGCCTCAAATTCCGCAGGCCTGCCGTCGCTGCGCTTTGGTTGACGCGGAATCGCCCCCCCCCATCGTCATGGCAGAAGAGCGTCAGGAATACGATCTTTTTCGGTAACGGCTCTCAGTATCCGGCAGGGATTGCCTGCGGCCACCACGCCCGCAGGAACATCGCGCGTCACCACGCTGCCTGCGCCTATGATGCTGCCGTCGCCGATGCTGACGCCGGGCAGCACCGTGACGTGACCGCCCATCCAGACATCGTTGCCCACGGTCACGGGCCTGGCGTATTCCAGTCCGGCGGCTCTCTGCCTGGGATCCGTCGGGTGAACGGCCGTGTAGATGCCGCACTGAGGCCCTATGAAGCAGTTTCTGCCGAAGCGTACGGGCGCGCAGTCGAGAATGACGAGGCCGTAGTTGGCAAAGAAATCCTCGCCGATTTCGATGTTGAAGCCGTAATCGCAGCGGAAACCCGGTTCGATGAGAAAGCGTTCTCCCGTTTTGCCGAGTATCTGCCGCAGCTTTTCGCATCGTTCCTCAAGCCGGGAGGGGAGTATGGCGTCGCAGGTGAGGCAGGCGTCCACGCAGGCGCGGTGAAGCCGTACCAGCTCCTGATCCTGCACGCTATAGATCCGCCCGGTCGTCATTCTTTCCAGTTGCGTCATGTTTTCTCCATGAAAAAAGGCCGGAGCGTGAGCTCCGGCCTTCGATTCTTTGGCCTGTCAGGGAAATCCCTGTACGACTAGTTCTTCTTGGCTACCAGTTCTTCAGCGATGCTGGCGGGCACTCTTTCGTAGTGATCGAACTGCATGCTGAAGGTGGCGCGGCCCTGCGTACGGGAACGCAGGTCGGTGGCGTAACCGAACATTTCAGACAGCGGCACATGGCAGCTGATGACCTGGGCGCCGGCGCGGGCTTCCATGGCCTGCACCTTGCCGCGACGACCGTTGAGGTCGCCCATGACGTCGCCGAGGTAATCTTCGGGGGTCACCACTTCCACGCTCATGATGGGCTCGAGCAGAACAGGAGAAGCCTTGCGCATGGCGTCCTTGATGGCCATGGAACCGGCAACATAGAAGGCCTGTTCGGAGGAGTCCACTTCGTGGTAGGAGCCGAACACGAGGTTCACCTTCACGTCGACGGCGGGATAACCGGCGAGCACGCCGCTCTTCAGGGCGTCCTGAATACCCTTGTCGATGGCGGGGATGTATTCCTTGGGAATCACGCCGCCCGTGATGGAGTTGATGAACTCGTAGCCCTTGCCCGGATTCGGTTCGACTTCAATGACGGCATGACCGTACTGACCGCGACCGCCGGACTGCTTGGCGTACTTGGTGTCGGACTTGGAGGGTTTGGTAATGGTTTCGCGATAGGCAACCTGGGGCTTGCCCACGTTGGCGTTCACGTTGAATTCACGGGTGAGGCGGTCGACGATGATGTCGAGGTGCAGCTCGCCCATGCCGGCGATGAGGGTCTGTCCGGTTTCCTCGTCGCCCGTCACGCGGAAGGAAGGATCTTCCTTGGAGAGCTTGTTGAGGGCGGCGGACAGGGCGTCACGGTCGGCCTTGGTCTTGGGTTCGATGGCAACCTGGATAACAGGATCCGGGATGTCCAGGGATTCCAGAACCACGGGAGCGTCGTCGTGGCAGAGGGTGTCGCCGGTGGAGACGTTCTTGAGGCCCACGAGAGCGACGATGTCGCCGGCGCCGGCCCACTTGATTTCTTCACGCTTGTTGGCGTGCATGCGGACGATACGGCCGATGCGTTCGCTCTTGCCGGTGGTGGAGTTGAGCACGGACATGCCGGGTTCAACAAAGCCGGAGTAGATGCGGAAGAAGGAGAGGTGACCGATGTAGGGGTCGGCCGCCAGCTTGAAGACGAGACCCGCAAGAGGAGCCTTGTCGTCGGCGGGGCAGAGCACTTCTTCGTCGGTGTGGGGGTTGGTGCCCTTCATTTCCTCGATGTCGAGGGGAGAAGGCAGGTACTCGACGATGGCGTCGAGCAGCAGCTGCACGCCCACGTTGCGGAAAGCGGTGCCGCACAGAACGGGCACGATGGTCTGGGCGATGGTGGCCTTACGGATGCAGTAGTGGAGATCTTCTTCGGAAAGAGTGCCTTCTTCGAGGTACTTTTCCATCATCTCTTCGTCCTGCTCAGCGACGGCTTCCATCATTTCCAGGCGCTTTTCTTCGTACAGGTCCATGAGGTCGGCGGGGATTTCTTCTTCCCAGAAGTCGGAACCCTTGCTTTCCTTGTCGAACATGATGGCCTTGCCCTTGATGAGGTCCACCACGCCACGGAATTCGTCTTCGTGGCCGATGGGCAGCTGCAGCATGACGGGGTTGGCCTTCAGGCGGTCATGGATGGTCTGCACGGAGTGGAAGAAGTCGGCGCCGATTCTGTCCATCTTGTTGATGAAGCAGATACGGGGCACGTTGTAGCGGTTGGCCTGACGCCACACGGTTTCGGACTGGGGTTCCACACCGTTCACGCCGTCGAACACGGCCACGGCACCGTCGAGCACGCGCAGCGAACGTTCCACTTCAATGGTGAAGTCCACGTGTCCGGGGGTGTCGATGATGTTGATGGTGCGGCCCTTCCACTGGCAGTGGGTGGCGGCGGAAGTAATGGTGATGCCGCGTTCCTTTTCCTGTTCCATCCAGTCCATGGTGGACTCACCTTCGTGCGTTTCACCAATCTTGTGGTTCACGCCGGTGTAGAAAAGGATACGTTCGGTGGTCGTCGTCTTGCCGGCGTCAATATGGGCCATAATGCCGATATTGCGCAGATCCTTGATTTCAAAGGTACGGTTGGACATGGCGGCCTACCAGCGGAAATGAGCGAAAGCCTTGTTGGCTTCGGCCATACGGTGGGTGTCTTCCTTCTTCTTCACGGAACCGCCGCGGTTGTTGAAGGCATCGATGAGTTCCGCGGACAGCTTGGCGATCATGCCCTTTTCACCGCGGGCGCGGGAGTAGGTGATGAGCCAGCGCAGAGCCAGGGAGATCTGGCGTTCGGGGCGGACTTCGACGGGCACCTGGTAGTTGGCGCCGCCGACGCGACGGGACTTGACTTCCACGTGGGGCTTCACGTTCTCAACAGCCTTCTCGAAAGCGTGCAGAGCGTCTTCACCGGTCTTTTCACCGAGGATTTCGAGAGAACGGTAGAAGATGGTTTCCGCGGGGCCCTTCTTGCCGTCGTACATGAGACGGTTCACGAAGCGGGCCACGAGGCGGCTGTTGTAGATCGGATCGGGCAAAATTTCCCTTTTTGCAATGGGACCTTTGCGGGGCATGGTGATTCCTCCGTAATCAAGTTGGAATGGTCTTCAGAACCACTGGAAGACCATAAAAATGGAGTGGAGACTCTAAAATCAGTTCTTGGGACGCTTGGCGCCGTACTTGGAACGACGCTGACGGCGATCCTGCACACCGGAGGTGTCCAGAGTACCACGAACGATGTGGTAACGGACACCGGGAAGGTCCTTCACACGGCCGCCGCGAATCATCACGACGGAGTGTTCCTGAAGGTTGTGGCCTTCGCCGGGGATGTAAGCCGAAACTTCGATGCCGTTGGTCAGGCGCACACGGGCGACCTTACGAAGAGCGGAGTTAGGCTTCTTGGGGGTGGTGGTGTACACACGGGTGCACACGCCGCGACGCTGAGGGCATTCCTGCAGGGCGGGGGTCTTCTTTCTCTTCACCACCTTCTTCCGTTCGATACGGATAAGCTGCTGAATAGTAGGCATGTGTTCCTCCAAAATAAAAACACAAAGTTAGGCCAAAGAACGATATCAAATATCTTTGAATGATTAATTTGTCAAGGAATTTTTCCGGAATCGCCGGAGTTCGGCCCTGCGGCGCAGACGGCGGTGAAAAAGGCGTGGCCGGAGAGGGGAACACCCTTCCGGCGAAGGCCCCGGCTCCTCCCTCACGTTTCGTCGGCGGGGCAATCTTTGTGCGCAGGCCCGTTGACACGGACGGGCCTCGCGTTTACCCCTGTGGGGAAACATGTCTTCAGGAGGCCGCATGGATATCTTTTCCTCGTTTCACGATCCGGCGCTGTGCCGCGCCCTGCTCGACAGGCTGACCCGCGATCTGGAGGCCCTGGGCAGGCCCGTGCGTTTCATGGAAGTGTGCGGCACGCATACGGTCTCCATTTTTCGCAGCGGTCTGCGTTCTTTGCTGCCCGAAGGGCTGGAACATCTGTCCGGCCCGGGGTGTCCGGTCTGCGTCACGCATGATTCCGAGGTGGATCTCTTCATACGGGCGGCGGAGAAGCCGAACGTCATTGTGGCCACGTTCGGCGATCTTCTGCGCGTGCCGGGTCCGGACGGCCGTTCGCTCAAGAATGCCGCGGCGGACGGCGCGCGCGTGCAGGTAGTGTACTCTCCGCTGGATGCCGTGAAGCTGGCGGCGGAGCATCCCGGCGACATGGTGGTCTTCCCCTCCGTGGGCTTTGAAACGACGGCGCCGGTCATTGCCGGAGCAGTGATGGCGGCCAAGAAGGCCGGACTTTCCAATTTCTGCATCGTGCCCTGCAACAAGCTGGTGCCTCCGGCCATGCGTGCCCTGCTTGCCGGAGATGAGGGCGCTTCACACAGGGTGGACGCTTTTCTGCTGCCCGGCCATGTGGCCGTCGTGCTCGGTCTGGCGCCGTTCGCCTTTCTGGCGGAGGAGTTCGGCCGCCCGTCCGTGGTAGGCGGCTTCGAGCCTGCCGACATTCTTTCCGCGCTGTGTCTCATGCTCGATATGCTGCGCCGGGGAGAGCCTGCCGTCGGCAACACCTACACCCGCGCCGTGAGCGATGAGGGCAGCCCGCAGGCCCGCCGCATCATGGATACGGTGTTCCGCGTGACCGATGCGCGCTGGCGCGGCCTCGGCGTGATTGCCGAAAGCGGCCTTGCGCTGCGTGACGAGTGGCGGCAGTTCGACGCGCTCGAGAGGCTCGGCCTTGAGCCGGGAGATACGGGCGTCATTCCCGGCTGCCGCTGCGGCGATATTCTGCGCGGCATTCTTACGCCGGATAAGTGCCCGCTGTTCGGCCGGGTATGTACGCCGCAGAATCCTACGGGACCGTGCATGGTTTCCACGGAAGGGAGCTGCGCGGCCTGGTACCGCTACCGCGGCGTGTAGGCGATCCTGCCGTTCGCAAAGGGCCCCGGGAGTTTTTTTCAGAGAGTATCTTCCGACATTCTTGACAGCAGAAAATATTTTTTGCTAAAGCTGAATCCATGAACACGAACGCTTCCAGAACTCTTTCCTGCATGTGGTGGTGGCCCTGCTAAAGGGGCCGGGTTCTGGAGTATTCTTTTTACAGCAGCATCATTGAACCGCGGTCGGAGTAACGGCCGCGGTTTTTTATATGGCAGAATCGGAAGGCCGTGCTCCACTCGAAAAGGAGTCAGACATGAGCATTTCCGAATCCAGCAGCATCTGCGCCCAGGCTTTTGAAACCGGTTTCTTCGGCCCCTACGGCGGACAGTTCGTTCCCGAATCTCTGAAAAAAGTGCTGGACGAAGTCAACGAAGCCTTCATCCGCTATCGCGACGATCCCGATTTTCAGGCCGAGCTTGCCGCTCTCTTCGCCAACTATTGCGGACGCCCCTCTCCCGTGTTCCACTGCCGCAATCTGAGCCGCGAACTCGGCGGCGCGCAGATCTATCTCAAGCGCGAAGATCTGAACCATCTCGGCGCGCACAAGATCAACAATACGCTCGGTCAGGTGCTTCTGGCCAAACGCATGGGCAAGACCCGCCTTGTGGCGGAAACCGGCGCCGGTCAGCACGGCGTGGCCACGGCCGCCACGGCGGCGCTCTTCGGCATGCAGTGCGTGGTGTATATGGGCGAAGAGGACATGCGTCGTCAGGCCCTCAACGTGTTCCGTATGCGCATGATGGGCGCGGAAGTGCGTCCGGCCATGAGCGGTCAGCGTACCCTCAAGGAAGCCGTTGACGAGGCTCTCGACTGCTTTGTTAATGATCCCGAAATGTTCTATGTGCTCGGCTCGGCCGTCGGCCCGCATCCCTATCCCGTCATGGTGCGGCATTTCCAGTCCATCATCGGCCGTGAAGCCCGCGCCCAGAGCCTTGAGCAGATCGGCCGCCTGCCCGATTACGCCATTGCCTGCGTGGGCGGCGGCTCCAACTCCATCGGTCTGTTCGCCGGCTTCCTCGATGATGCCGACGTGAAGCTCGTGGGCGTGGAACCCGGCGGCCGCGGTCCCGGCTACGGCGATCATGCCGCGAGCCTCTGCAAGGGCAAGCCCGGCATCCTGCACGGCTTCAATGGCTATGTGCTGCAGGACGAGAACGGCGGCGTGGCGCCGGTGTATTCCATTTCCGCCGGACTCGACTATCCCGGCGTGGGCCCCGAACACTGCCAGCTCAAGGATTCCGGCCGCGCCGAGTACGTCACCGTCACCGACGAGGAAGCCGTGGAGGCTTTCCTTACCCTGTCCAGAAAGGAAGGCATCATTCCCGCGCTCGAATCCTCGCATGCACTTGCGCACGCCATGCGCATCGCTCCCGGACTCGATAAGGACAAGATCATTCTGGTCTGCCTTTCCGGCCGCGGCGATAAGGACGTGACCCAGATCGCCGAGCTTCTTAAAGGTAGAGTGTAGAAGGTTTCCGGAGTAGTTCGCGCCCGGTTTCCCGTCCGTGGAGGGCGGGGGACCGGGCGTTTCCCTTTGGCGGCTTTTGTGCTAGTCTTATTCCCCTTCCATGCCCCGGTTGTTCGCGTTCTCCTGCGGTGCAGGCGTGGAGGTGAACCGGCATTTCAATGTTTCAAAGGCCAGCCATGAAGATTCTTCTCGACAGCGGAAGCGGCGGAAGAGCGTCGCAGCGGCTCATCGCCGACGTGTTTCTCCGTCACTTCGACAACGGCATACTGCGCCGCATGGATGATGCGGCCCTGCTTTCTCTGAACGGCCCCGTGGCCATGAGCACCGACGGCTACACCGTGATGCCTCTGTTCTTTCCGGGCGGCAGCATAGGAACGCTTGCCGTGCACGGCACGGTGAACGACGTTTCCATGATGGGCGCCCGCCCGCGCTATCTGTCCTGCGCCTTCATTCTTGAGGAGGGGCTGGAGCTGGATGTGCTTGAGAGAGTCGTGGCCGACATGGCCCGCGCGGCCGAGGCGGCCGGTGTCGACATCGTGACGGGCGATACCAAGGTGGTGCCCAGAGGCGCGTGCGACAAGATGTTCATCACCACCGCGGGCGTGGGGGAAGTGCTGGCGGATCCCGCGCCGTCCGGTCATTCGGCCCGTCCGGGCGATGCCGTGCTCATCAGCGGAGCCATGGGAGATCACGGCCTTACCGTCATGGCGGGGCGCGACAATCTTTCCTTTGCCGCAGGCGTGGAGAGCGACAGCGCGCCGCTGAACGGCATGGTGGAGCGGCTCATCACCGAAGTGGGCGACATCCATGTGCTGCGCGACCCCACGCGCGGCGGCCTTGCCACCACGCTCAACGAAATTGCCGAGCAGTCCGGCGTGGGCTGCGTGATCGAGGAATCCGCCGTTCCCGTGCACGAGAACGTGCGCGCCGGTTGCGACGTGCTCGGTCTGGATCCCCTTTATCTCGCCAACGAAGGCAAGCTCATCTGCATTCTGCCCCGCGAAAAGGCGCAGGCGGCGCTTTCCGTCATGCGCTCCTGCAGCTTCGGCGCCGAGGCGGCCATCATCGGCGAAATCGTGGAAGCGGAGAGGCCCCGGGTGGAACTTCGCACCTTCATGGGCGGCTCAAGACTTCTTTCCATGCTGGAAGGGGCGCAGCTGCCCCGCATCTGCTGAGGTCGTCATGCGTATCGGCGTATGGAATACCGCGTTTCTGGGCGACTCCGTGCTGACGTTGCCGCTTATCCGCACCCTCAAGGCCGCATGGCCGCAGGCCGAGGTGGACTTCTATGTGCGGGGCGGTCTTGGTTCGCTCTATGAGGCGCAGCCGGAAATTTCTCATGTGTATGTCTGCGACAAGCGGGGCAGGGAAAAGGGTCTTGCCGCCATGCTGCGCCAGGGCCGTGAGGTGGCCGCGCGGGGGTACGACATCTGGGTGGACGCCCATCTCAGCCTGCGCAGCTCGTACACGGCTCTCGCGAGCCGCGCTCCCGTGCGCGTGGGCTATGCCGAGGCCGTGCTCTCCCGCTTCGTGTTTACGCGCCGCGTGCGTCGCCGCTTCCGCGAACTGCAGGAAATCGAACGACTTCTGGAGCTTGCCGGAGCACTGGATATTCCCCGTGGCATTCTGGATGATCCCGCCCTGCACTGGCCGGAGCTCTCGCTGCCGGAAAAGGCGAAGGAAGAAGCCGCCGCGCTGCTTTCCGTGCTTCCCGAGGGCAGAACGATAGGTCTGCATCCCGGTTCGGTATGGCCCACCAAACGCTGGACGCCGGAAGGCTTTGCCTTTATCCTGCGCCGTGCGCTCGATCAGGGCGTGAATGCGGTGCTTCTGGCCGGCCCCGGAGAGGAGGAAACCGCCGCCGAAGTGAAGGCGCTCTCCGGAGTGCGCGAAGGCGAGTCCCGCTTTCTTGATCTTTCGGGACGGACGAGCCTGCTTTCCCTTGCGGCGGTGCTGGGCAGACTGGACTGCTATGTCACCAACGATTCCGGTCCCATGCACCTTGCCTGGGCGCAGCATACTCCGGTCACGGCGCTGTTCGGGCCCACGGTGCGCGAACTCGGGTTTGCGCCGCGTGGCGAAATGAGCAGCGTGCTGGAGGCGGACGAGAAGTGCCGCCCCTGCGGACTGCATGGACACAAGGTCTGTCCCCAGGGACATTTCCACTGCATGAAGAATATCGACCCGGAAGCCGTGTGGCGCGACGTGGAGCGCAAGATAACGGCGCGGGTACAGGAATAAGCCATGTCTTCACCCAAACAGAGGCCGCTGCCTCAGAGCCTCGGCCTGCCCTTTACCGGCGCGGACAGCCACGCCCATCTCGACGACGAACGCCTTCTGCCCGATCTTTCCGGCATGCTGGAGCGGGCCGCTGAGTCCGGCGTGTCTCTCATCGTGCACATGTTTCTTCAGCACGAGCGCTATGCGGCTAATAGAGACGTCATTCTCGAAGCGGCCGCCGCGCTGCCCAAGGCTCCCGACATCTGCTTCGTGCGCGGCCTTCATCCCGAAGACGTGCTCAGGGCCGACGAGGAGGAATGGGAACATCTTGTGGACGCGGTGAAGCATGATCCGCTCATCCGGGCCATAGGAGAGATCGGGCTGGATTATCATTATGAGGAAGGCTATTCGCCTTCGGCCCTTCAGGAGCCGTGGTTCCGGCGTCAGCTTCGGCTGGCAAGGGAGCTGGACAAGCCGGTGGTGATCCATGCCCGCGATGCCTGGGACAAGGTGTTCGACATTCTGGATGAAGAGGGCATGCGCGACCGGCCGCTTCTCTGGCATTGCTTCGGCGGCGATGCGACGCGAGCTTCTCAGATCATGGAGCGCGGCTGGCATATCGCCTTCGGCGGCGCGTCCACCTTCAAGGCCAACGGCGAAGTGCGCGAGGCGCTTCATGCCGTGCTGCCTGAAAGGCTCATGCTGGAAACCGACTGCCCCTATCTTGCTCCAGTGCCCTGGCGCGGTAAGACCAATGAACCGGCGCTTACCGTGTTCACGGCCGAGTGTCTTGCCGGGGAAATGGGCATGAGCACGGAAGAACTCTGGAAGCTGACCGGCGAGAATGCGCGTCGCTTTTTCGGTATGCAGAAAAACGGCTGACGCTTCCGGCGGGCGTTCATGCCGCGCGGAAAGAGCGGGGCGGAACGCGGCTTCAGCACACGAAAGAATATGACGTCGGGCAAAAGAGAAGCCCGAATGGGAAAGACAGGCTCCTTCGGAGCGACAGATATTTTCAGGAGAAAAGGATGGGCAGGCCCGGATTTCATTGCATCACGTTTGGCTGTCAGATGAACGTCAACGATTCTCAGTGGGTGGAGCGCGCGCTCATGCGCCGGGGCTTTGAGGAAAAGCCGCTGGAAGAGGCCGACGTGGTGTTTCTGAACACCTGCTCCGTGCGCGAGAAGCCGGAACAGAAGGTCTACAGCGCGCTCGGCCGCGTTCAGCGGGCCAATCCCCGCGCCGTGGTGGGCGTGGCCGGATGCGTGGCTCAGCAGCTCGGCGAGGAGCTCATGCGCCGTCACCCGCAGGTGCGCCTCGTGGCGGGCAGCGACGGCGTGGCCTCCGTTCCCGACGCCTTTGTGCGTCTGCTTCACGAGCCGAAGCTGAAGCTCTCCTTCCTCGATTTTACCGACATGTTCCCCGACCGTGATCCCTGCCTTGTGGACGCGTCCGGTCGTCCGGAGCAGGAGGGCGTGACGCCCGTGGCCTATGTGAACATCATGCAGGGCTGCGACAACTTCTGCGCCTACTGCATCGTGCCCTACACGCGCGGGCCGCGCAAGTCCCGTTCCACGCAGGCCGTGCTCGACGAATGCCGGGCCTGGGTGGCCCGCGGCGCCGGAGACATCACGCTGCTCGGTCAGAACGTCAACGTGTTCGGCAACGATCCGAGCGGCGACGGCACGAGCTTCCCCGAACTTCTGCGTCAGGTGGCGGCCATTCCGGGCCTTCGCCGCATCCGTTTCGTGTCCGCGCATCCCCGGGATTTTTCGCAGGAAACCATCGACATGTTTGCCGAGCTGCCGCAGCTTTGCCCCCGCCTGCATCTGCCGCTTCAGTCCGGCTCCGACTCCATGCTGCAGAAGATGGGCCGTGGCTACACCATGGAACGCTACCTTGCCGTGGTGGAAGCTCTGCGCAAGGCCCGGCCCGACATGGCGCTTTCCACGGACCTCATCGTAGGCTTCCCCTCGGAAACGGAGGAGGAGTTTGAAGATACGCTGAAGGCCATAGACAGCTGCGGCTTCATGTCGAGCTTCTCCTTCTGCTATTCCGACAGACCCGGAACGCGGGCGTCGGCCATGCCGTTCAAGATTCCGCATGAAGTGCAGCTCGAGCGGCTCGAACGCCTCCAGAGCCTGCAGAATGACCGGGCCGAAGCCTGGCTGCGCAGCCGCGTGGGCCTGACCACGGACGTGCTTCTGGAAGCTCCCAGCCAGCGTCAGGAAGAGGGTGGCAATGAATGGCAGGGCCGCGATCCCTGGGGCGACATGGTGAATGTGCGCATGCCCGAAGGTGAAGGACGTCCCGGACAGTTCGTGGATGTTACCATAGAGAAGGCGCTCAAGCATTCCCTGAAGGCCGTTCCCGTGCAGCAGAAGGGCGGGCAGAACAGCTAGCCCGAAGCAGGTGCCGGGAAAGACCGCGCCGTCGGAGGCCGGACTCTCCACCGACAGGAATACAACAGAAAACAGATACTGATATTCCGTATCAGCAAGAAGGGCCGGAGCACACGCTCCGGCCCTTCTGTTTATTTATAAGCACCACGGAAAAAGCAGCCCTCGCCCGAGAAAAAAGCTTTCGGTGGGAGTGGGGAAGACGGAGGCGGACTGGGTGCCGGGAACATGGCAGGGCCCGGGGCGTTTTGCCTTTTTCTGCTTCGAGCCGTGCTTTTGGCATGGCATAAAAGAAGGGCGGCGGAGCATCGGCTCCGCCGCCCTTTCATGCTTGGTCGTTCAGGATCAGCAGTTGCATTCGGCGCCGGAGATGGCGTCGACGCGGAGGGCCTGCTTGGCCTGATCGAGGGCGTCCTTGGTCATGCCGGGCACATCGGCGAGTTCGTCGATGGACATGAAGTCGCCCATTTCTTCACGGTACTGGAGAATGGCCTTGGCGAGTTCTTCATTCAGGCCGGGCACGGAGGCCAGTTCCTGCTGGGTGGCAGTGTTGACGTTGATGCCGGCTTCGTCTTCAGCGAAGGAGACGGAGGAGAAGGAAAGAACAAGGGCCAGAGCGAAAGCGGAGGCAAGAGCTTTTTTCATGAGGGAACTCCTTTGAGTATTACCAGCTGAGGTAGGACCAGGAATACATGAGAAAACAGATGAGGAGGGAAAGCAGCGCGGAAACGACAAGACAGATATGCTTGCGCCCCAGGCTGTACTTGGGACTGTGGGCGTGGAAAACGCCCATGTAGATGGCCGTTGCCGTGGCCCAGAAGAGCAGCAGGGCAAACAGTATCTGAAGATAGAAATAAATGCCTGTCATGGTAGTTCCTTGAGGAAGGAGGGGAATCTGACCGGTCCGTCCCCGGGGTGCGGGAACGGTCGTGATATTCGTCTGAGCGTTTATTCGACGGCAGGGCGGCGTTTTTGTTTTTCCCGCCGGCCGGAGCGCAGACTCCGGCCGGGCTTGCATGGGGAGTTCCTGACGGTGCCGTGCCGGTCAGAAATGTTACGGAAGGCGCCTAGAGCATGCCGGCACGCTGGAAGATGACCGTAAGCACCATGAATGCGACGGCGAGGATGATGCCCACCATGTCGCGGTCATGCTCTTCCTGCCCCGAGTTATCCATATAGTTGAAGCCTTCGTCATCGGTGGTATGAGAACGGCGCATGTAAGACTCCTTAGATAAGCGGGAAGTTGAAGTGGGCCGCAGCCAGCAGGGCGCCGACGAGGACGGCGATGCGGATGATGCCGGAGGTGAAGGCCAGCACGATGCCGCGCACTCCCCACTGAGCGATTTCACGCAGGGGCAGGGAGAGGCCGAGGGCCGCTGCCGCGAGCGAGAAGTCCCACTTCACGAGCTCGAAGATGGCCAGATGAGCGGGCTCCTTCACAACATGGAACTGAACCACAATGTAGGCAATGATGAAAACGATGACGAACAGAGGCAGCTTCTTGTGAGCCTTGGTGGCCATCACGGTTTCATCGTCGCGGTAGATGCGGGCACGGATGAACATCACGAAGAACACGAAGAGGAAGCCAGCAGGCATGAGAGCGTGACGAAGCGCTTCCACATAGTGCGCCCAGTGACCGGCCTCATAGCTGAAGCCGAAGGCGGAGTTGAACATCTGCCCGGTGTTGCCGATGCCGAACACGGAGAGAATGGCGAAGGCCTTGTCGTCCATGCCCAGAGCATGGCCCAGAATAGGCAGGAGGAAGGAGGCCACGAGACCGAACAGCAGGATGCTGCCCAGAGCGTTGATGACCTGACCGCCCTTGGACTTGAGCATGGGCATGAGGATGGCCACCACGTGGGGGTCACCCGTGGACAGAGCACCGGAAATGGTGGAGTAGAAGCGGTCATCCATGTGCAGCATCTTGCCGATCAGCATGGTGACGACGGCCGTGAACAGCATGACGGCGAAGGCGAGGACGATGAGAGGCAGTCCCACCTTTTCGGCATGGCTGAAGATGAAGTGCGGCGCCAGCATGATGATGCCGAGGGGCATGAGCTTGTGGATGTAGGAAAGACCGCGTTTCCACGAATCCGGCACGCCGAAGACGTTGCCGATGATGAGTCCCATCAGAAAGGGATTCCACACGAAGTTGGAGTTCAGAGTCTGAAAGAACGGCTGATGGTTGACCGGTCCGATGACGGCATCGAGCCAGTGGAAGAGGTTTTCCATCGTCAGGGGGTTGGGGTTACCCGCGAGGTTGTTGGAAAACAGCGCGATGAAGAACATGGCCAGCAGGCCCGGCAGGGATTCCTGCATACTGTAGAGGCAGCTGAGGAAAGAGCGACGACGCTCCTCATAGGTGATGTTCATGTGTCTACCTGCCTATTGGAACTTATGAGCGGTCCAAGCGTCCAGACCACGTTCGGGATGAGGATGCGTACCGGTGCGCCAGTATTCCTGCAGAGCGGAGCGCTCCATGAGGGACGCACGCAGGAAGCCTTCGATGGTACCGTTCACGCCCATGAGCACGTCAACGTTGTTGCGGGGCTGGAAGGCCAGGTTGGCGCTCTTGAACACGCGCTTGCGGTAGTTGGTTTCGATGTGCCAGGCGTGGATCATTTCACCGTCGAAGCTGTCGATCACGATGCTGAACTGAGGCTTGCCGTCGGCCATGAGAGGACCGTCAAAGCGGGGATGTTCCTTGTCCAGAATGATGGGTTCGGGGTTGTCCAGCAGCACTTCGTTGAGCTGGTAGCAGTGACCGCACACGTCGGGACGGACCATGAAGCGGGGATCGCCTTCGTAGGGCGTGTCGCTTTCCAGCTTCTTCAGGTTGATGTAGGTGTAGAAGGCGGCCTTGCCCTTTTCGAAGGGAGTCTTCACGTCCATTTCGGCGAGAATCTTGTTCTTGCCTTCGTCGAACTGGAACTGCAGGGAGTTCACCACGCGCTGATGCTGAGGCAGGAAGGCGCGGGTTTCTTCGGTGAGAGGTCCGAGGGTCTTGGTTTCAACCAGGGAACCGTCGTTTCTGCGCAGCTCGATGGTGGAGGTGCCGGCGGCTTCGTCGAAGCTGACGAGCTTCAGGGTGTGGTTCTTGCCGATGGCGGTTTCTTCGCCGGGGGCAAGCAGGGCGCGCACGGGCTTGTCATAGGTGTACTCAACGCTCTGGATGGCGGGGGTACCGAAGCTCTTCACGCGCACATAGGTTTCGCCCACGAATTCGGGTTCGATCCAGGTGGCGCCTTCCGCGAAGCGGTCGTGCAGATAGTAGCGGTCGCCCTGTTCGCGGCTGAGGCCCTGAGCGAGTTCGAAGGGAGCGCCGAAGTTGTTGCCGGAGTACTTCACCACGTTGATCTGAGCCATGGGTCTGTCATCGAGCAGATGGCTTTCGGTGAAGCGCAGCACCTTGTTGTTCACGCCGAGCGGCTGATCCTGCCAGTAGATGGGATGCATGTTGCCGTCGGGCTGCACGCGCCAGAAGTCGATGTCGAAGTTGCGGCGCGTGAAGGTGGTGGACTCGAAGGTGGCGATGTAGGCGCGGCGACCCAGCATGTAGAAGGTTTCGCCGTTCAGAGCACGCACGTTGCGGGCGTTGCGGGAGGTGTAGAACAGACCGGACGGCGGAATGACGATGCGGTTGTTCTTCCAGTCCACGTAGCTGCCGCGGATGACGAGGCCTTCGGAAGAGGTGAGCTTTTCGCCGCGGCGGTTGGTCACCTGTTCACGTCCGAAACCGCGCATCAGACCGCCGAAGGGAGCGGTGGGATCCGGAGAATGGAAGGCCATGTTGGGCATGACGTTCGGGAAGGAGGTGAAGTGGGACCCCTGCACCTCGGTGCCGAAGTCGGGCATGGCGAGACGGTTGAGGAAGCTGTCTTCCAGCACGGAAATGAAGGTGGGCGTACGACCGATGAAGCAGTCGATGTCCTTGCGGCCCTTTTCCGTGAAGGCCAGGTTGTCGGTACGCTGGAAGAAGGCGTCGCGCAGATAGTAGCTCATCACGCGGTTGCCGTCGATTTCATCGGCGACAAGGCGGAAGGCCGGGCGGTTCCACACGTCGGAGTACTTCACGGGGCCGTCGAAGCTGTCGTTGGAAGCGTCAAGCGTGAAGGGCTCGGCGTTTTCCAGGGTCAGGCGCTGCAGCTTGCCGGTGAGCAGGCTGGCTTCCAGGCCGACCTTGTAGCGGGGATCCAGCGGCCAGGCTTCGCCGTTCTTCACGGTGACGAGGTCGCGGTAGATCACGAAGCTGAGCAGGCCGTCCTTCCAGTCGTGGGGCTCTTCCGTGGACCACGGCACGAAGTCGGAATGACGCAGGTATTCGGGCTGCACGGCGATTTCAATGCGCATGTCCTCGCCGGGAACGGTGAGGCTGTAGCTGTCCTTGTCGCCGTCGGAGTCCTTGTAGCCCTGAGAGCTGATGGGACGGATCAGCTTTTCGGCAAGCACGTTGCTGCCGCTGAAGTCGGTGACGCGAACGAGGAACCCGTCGCTCTGGCGGAAGGCGTAGATGCGCTTGGTGCCGTAGAAGCGGTATTCTTCCTGTCTGAGGTCCAGCACCACGGGGCGGGAAAGCGAGAAGGTCGCTTCCTTGATCACGGGGTAGGACAGAGAGGAGAAGCTCGCCTTTTCAAAGTCGTGATCCTTCACTTCGAAGCGGCTCGCGCCGTATTCGAACACGGGATCAAGGAAGAATTCGTCCAGCTGTTCCACGTCGCCTTCCATGTGGCTGCGGTCGGGCAGGTCCTTGATGGCGGGGAACTTGGAGGATACGGAGAATTCCATCGGCCAGTGGCCGGAAGGCGCAATGAGCGCCATCTGGATGTAGGGCAGGTCGTAATGGTCGGTGGCGTAGTCGAACCACAGGCGGTAACCGGCATCGTCCACGAGGACTTTTTCACCCTTCTTGAGGGAAACGTCCTTCACGGTGCGCACGGTCTGCACGGTGTCCACGAGATAGGCGTGCTCGCCGAGAATCAGGAAGGGATCCCGCTTGAAGGGGGCGGCATCCTGTTCCGTCTCGGAAATGTAGCAGAGACCGCCCGCAGGAACGGTAGCCTTGCCGTCCTTTACGGAACTCTGGCGCACGAGCACGGCTTCGGACAGGTTGCGCTGCTGGCCGTACTGGTTTTTAAAGGTCTTCTGGCGAAGGCCTCCGAGATCGGGAATGAAGGGCATGTCGCCCGCCGGGGCAAGGCCATGCGGACTTTCCGCGGCCGGGGCGCCGGAAAAGAGAAGGCACAGCATGACTGCGGCGGCGCCGGAAACGAGAAGTTTGTTCATTAAAACTTCCTTATGGTTGAATGGTCTGGCCGAAAAAGGAGGATTTCCCGGACGACACAAAACGTGCGCCGAACCGGACAGGGAAATCCCGCCATACAAGTACTATGCAGGAATCGTTCCAAAATCATCATTGATAATGATTGCGGAATATTATAACAATAACAGCAGAGAACGACCCGCTGAGATTTCGGAGAAAATGTGCGGTTTTCTGCACACGGCTCGAAGGCTGTGTCCCCTTCCGCGCATATCTTTTGAAAAGAGTTTTTCTTTACCTGAGCTGGCCTTGCCGTTATGATCTCCTCCGCAATACGTTGCAGGGTAGGGTTTATGAGCGAAAGCAGAAAAAGCGGTTATCATATTCTGGTGGTGGATGACGATCCGGAATGGCATGAAATTCTGGCCCTTCTTTTTTCGCGCAAGGGCTGGAAAACGGAAACCGCCCTTTCCGGAGAAAGAGCGCTGGCACGGATTGCCGCCGGCGGACTGGACGTGGTGATCTGTGACCTTTCCATGCCCGGCATGAGCGGCCTTGAAGTGCTGCGCCGGGTCCGGGCCATGAACGATCGGCTGCCCTTCATCATGATGACGGGCGTAGGATCCATTGAAAGCGCCGTGGAAGCCGTGCAGCTTGGAGCCTACAGCTATCTCACCAAGCCCGTGAACAATGCCGAGCTTGCCTCCCTGGTGCAGCGCGCCGCGGAACACGCCCGCCTGCACAGTCAGCTTCAGACCGTATCGAGAGAAAATAATTCGCTTTCTCTTTCCATGATCTACAACAGCCCTTCCATGAAGCAGGTGCTCAAGACCATAGGCAAGGTGGCCAGCACCAGCGTTCCCATTCTCATCACCGGCGAAACGGGTACCGGCAAGAGCCGCCTGGCGGAATACATCCACAGGGTGAGCGCCCTCAGGGACAAGCCCTTCCTTACCATCGACTGCGCGGCGCTGCCTGAATCCCTTCTGGAAAGCGAACTTTTCGGTCACATGAAGGGCGCCTTCACCGGCGCGGTGAACAGCCGCCGCGGCCTTCTGGAAGAAGCGCAGGGAGGAACCGTCTTTCTGGACGAGATCGGCGAACTTTCGCCCTCCACGCAGGCCAAGCTGCTGCGCGCCATTCAGGAGCACGAGATCCGGCCCGTGGGCAGCAACAAGAGCGTCAGCATCGACGTGCGCTTCATTGCCGCCACGCACCGCCGCCTGGAAGAAGATGTGAAGACGGGGCGTTTTCGCGAGGATCTTTTCTATCGCCTTTCCGTCATACCGCTCTATCTTCCGCCGCTTCGGGAGCGGCGCGAGGATCTGGCGGCCCTCATTGGCTTCTTCATCAACCGCTTCAATGAGCGCTACGGCCGCAACGTGACGCAGATCAGCCCCGCGGCCATGAACATTCTTTACAACCAGCCATGGAAGGGCAACATCCGTGAGCTGGAAAACGTGCTGGAGAGGGCTTTCCTGCTTACGGAAGGCGACAAGCTCATGCCCGAATCGCTGGGCATGCTCGTGGACAGCGCGCACTATCCTCTTCCCGTCGCGGTGGAGCAGGGCGTGCAGGAAACGCCTCTTTCCCTTTCCGATGCCGTGCGCAATGCGGAAATTCAGGCGCTTCAGCAGGCGCTGGCCCTGTGCAACGGAAATAAGACGCAGGCGGCCGAACTTCTCGGTATCGGTCGGCGGACGCTTTACGACAAGCTGGAGCAGTTCGGTCTGATGGACCGGAAGGCATAGCGGCGGCATCGGCGCGGAATTTTATTCCATGAAAACAGGGCGGCTTTCTGGAAAGGCCGCCCTGCTTGTTTTTCCGAAGCACGGGAAAAGAAAGCGGGCCGTCACAGGGTGAGCGGCCCGCCGAAAAGGCTTTCAGGCCTTCAGGAAACGTTCAGGTTCCCGAAGGCACGGAAATCAATAGTTGTGCATGGAAGTGACGCCTTCGTCTTCCAGATCATCCATGTCGTTTTCAGGCAGCTGCTTCTGAGCGTTGGTGAGAGAGGCCTTGGACACGTCGCCCTGCACGCCGGTGACGGGATATTCGCCCTTGACGTTGGGAATCTGGAACAGACCGTTGGCCGGGGGCACGACGGCGGTTTCTTCGGCGTGCTTGGCCTGAGGCACCCAGCTGTAGGGCACGCGGTAGGAGCGGAAGAGTACGCCGTTGTTGTCGTCGGCATAGGGAGACAGGTATTCCCAGACCATTTCGTAGTCGCTGGTGATTTCAAACACGCGGCTCATGTCGCCTTCGGTAATGAGCGTGTTGCCGTTGGGCAGGCGCTGAGCATAGCTCACGAAGGGGCTGAAGAACTTGAAGTCCATGTGGCCGAGCAGACCGGTGTGATTCTTGTGCCAGTCGTATTCCCACACGATTTCCTTGGTCACGGGGTTGAATTCCACCACGCGGCTGTAGGGGCGCTGAACGTTGTGGAAGCCGGAAACCGGGCGATCGGGAGTCGGTTCGCCGTAGCCGCCGAGGCCGCCGTTGTCGAAGAAGAGAATGTTGCCGGCGCCGGGCAGGCCCTTGGGAATGATGTGCACGCCGTGAGCGCCCACGATCTGACCGACCTTGAAGTCGTCGGTACCGGGGGCGAAGTTCGGGCCGAGTCTCCACACCACCTTGCCGGTGGCGCGTTCGACGATGCACATCATGTTGGAGTCGCGGCTGTTGATGATGATGTTGTCAGGATGGAAGCGCTTGTCGCCGGAGTCGTACCACTTGTTCGGACCAAGGTAGCTGGCGCAGTTGATGTGCATCCAGTCGTAGCCCGCGCCGGGCTTGATCTTGGTGCCGTGGCGGCCGGCGGCTCTGTTGTCGGAGGGCGGGAAGGTGTTCATGGCCTTGAAGGACGCGTCCGTGAAGCCGAATTCATCCAGATGATCGGAAATCTTCCAGCTCCAGATGACCTTTCCGGAGGCGTCCACTTCCAGGAGCACGTCGGAAACCAGCTGCATGGTGGGATGCACGCGGGCGATCTTTTCATTGATGTGGCTGAGCACGAGGGTCGTTTCCGCAGCATCGGGAAGGTCCTTCGCTTCCGAAGGCGTGTAGTAGACCGAGGTGTCCTTGCGCTGATAGTCGTGATGCTGACGGGCGATGGGCGTTTTGCCGTCCTTCTGCGGCTGGCCGGGAATGGCGGCCACGTCCTGCCAGTCTCTGAATTCCCAGAGCTTCTTGCCGTCGAAGTCGAGCGTGATCACGGAGGCCTTGTCCTGCTGTCCGTCCTTCCAGGTTTCGCCGCTGGTCATGAGGCGGCCGCCGGGCAGAATCTTGTTGGGCATGCCGTCCTTGCTGTCCCAGCGCTTCACCAGATTGCCGTTCATGTCCACAAGGCAGGCCGTTCCGGCAAGAATGGTATAGCCGTTCCAGGCCTTGTCCGGATTGTAGAAGGTGACGCCGGTGGGATACGTCGTCGGGATGGCGTAGGAAGCGGCCGGCATGAAGCAGGCGAGACCCAGCGCCAGAAGAAGGTTGGAGGAAAGCTGTTTAACCTTCATGAGCACCTCACAATGGTTGAAAATGAAAAAAGGAAGGCAACTGGCATAAACGTATACGTTTATGATAGTTCTTGGTGAGAAAAATATAATGTAAATAGATATATTATGATTTAATAATGACGGTAAAAATGTTATCTGATCTTTGCTGATGCGTGCGAAATAAGGGGAAAGAGCGCCGTAAGTGTCGTCCTTGGAGCCGCCGCGGAGTCTTTAATATTGCAGGCTCTGCGAAAAGCCGTCACGGCTGGACGGTGGATTGTGCTTATAGAAAACTGCCTCTCATGACCTTTTTCATGGATCACAAGAGGCAGTTTTCATCAGTTAGTATCTCTTGAAGGCGGAAGGTTCGTCTTCTTCGATTTCGACGGTTCCGGCCTTCTGCAGAGCTTCGTCATACAGGAAGGGATCGGCAGGGATGACTTCCCGTTCCACGTCGTGCTTGATCTGCGGAATGTAGTCGTAAGGAATGCGATAGGCACGATAGATGGAGTTCGTGGGCTTGACTCTGTGGGAGACTTCGGCATCGCCGAAACCGCTGGCCGTACCGTACCACATGAAGGGCACGATGTATTCCCAGACGGTTTCGAGTTCGGGCGTCACTTCAATGATGCGACCGTCATTGCTTTCCGTGATGAGCGTATTGCCGTTGGGCAGACGCTGGGCGGAGCTCATGGTGCCGCTGAAGAAGCTGTGGGAAATGGAATGGTTCTTGCCGTAGCCCAGAGCCGTGGCGGAGTATTCCCACACGATCTTGCGGGTGACGGGATCGAATTCCAGAACCTGGGAGTAGGGCAGGCCGTTGTTGAAGACAAGAATGTTGCCTTCGCCGGGCAGGCCCTTAGGGATCATGTGGGCGTGATGGATCATGCCGCCGGCGGGCAGACCCTTGAAGCCGCCTTCGGGAAGGTGCATGCCCAGAAGACGAAGCGGATCGTCCTTATCGAACTTGGGGCCGACCTGCCAGACCACGGAACCGGTCTTGTGGTCGATGATGTAGATGACTTCCTGACCGTCGTCGGTGATGATGTTGTCGGGATGGAAGGCCGCATATTTGACGGGATCCATGTCATACCACTTGTTGGGACCTACCCAGGAAGCGGTATTCTGGAAGTCGGCAATACCCTTTTCCTTATATTCCTTTTCATGATCCTTGTAGAGCCATTCCCAGACGATGTTGCCGGCCTTGTCCACAATGTAGAGCGAGGCGGTTTCCTTGCCGTCGACGGTCTTGAAGCCGGCAATGAGCGTCTTGCCGTCCTTGACGTATTCCATGCCGGGCACGGGATAGCCTACGGGGTTGCCTTCGCGCTGGAAGTCATGGTGCGCGTTGGCGCTCCAGAGCATTTTTTCATCCGTCTTGATTTCGGCGGAGGGCTTTCTCTGCTCGTACTTGTCGAAGCGCCAGACTTCCTTGCCGTCCCAGTCGAGCTCCACAACGCCGAAGCCTTCGGACTTGCGTTCCGTCCACATGTTGGGATCGTAGTACACCAGGTTGGCCATGAGGTGGCCGCCGGGGAGCACCTTGGCGGGCTGTCCTTCCACATTCATCCACTTGTGAACGACCTTGCCGTTCATGTCGATGAGGGGAAGCCCGTGACCGGTGGCACGCAGAGGTCCGATGACGGTATAGCCGTTGTAGGCCTTATCGGGCTTGTTGATGGTGACGCCCGTGGGGAACACGGACGGATAGGCCTGAGCCGAGGCTGCAAAGCTCAACGTTAAAGCTGCAGTCAGGAAGACTTTGCCCAGTGCTTTCATGTACTCTCTCCTGAGTTGAGGTGAATTGAAAACATTACCGGAGCCATATCCTGCAGCCTTTCGCGGACTTTCACGAAAGGCTGTATGTGCCAGCTTGTCATGAAATAGTGTATTGCTGTGGCATAGTTAGCAAAAATATTATTTTTTGTAAGGCTCTGTCACAACAAATGGTTGATTTTTGACGAGAAATAGCGTATAATAAT